>JALHQH010000020.1 GCA_022842065.1 Caldilineaceae bacterium | reverse complement strand
TCGACACGAGTAACAGTTATAGCAAGGGCGAGAGTGAACGCATTATCGGGCGGGCGCTCAAGGCGAATGGCCGGCGCGACGACGTGATCCTGGCGACCAAGTTTCATTACGCGGTGGGTGACGGGCCAAATGATCGGGGCAACTCGCGCCGCCACCTGATCAAAGCCTGTGACGATTCGTTGCGTCGCCTCCAGACCGACTATATCGATCTCTACCAAACCCACCGCCCCGACTTTGCGATTGGATTAGACGAAACCCTACGTGGGCTGGATGATCTGGTGCGCGCCGGCAAAGTGCGCTACATCGGCAGTTCCACCGCACCGGCCTGGCATGTGATGGAAGCGCTGATGGTCAGCGAGCTGAAGGGATATGTGGCCTTTACCGCCGAGCAGTCACCGTATAACTTGCTTGACCGGCGGATTGAAAATGAACTGGTGCCTATGTGTCAACGGCACAACCTGGGGCTGCTGACCTGGTCACCGCTGGCGATGGGCATGTTGGCTGGGCGTTATGCCAGTGCTGATGTGCTGCCGAGCGATTCGCGCGCAGTCCTACGTGGTGGTCTCTATGCCGAACGGGTCACCCCGGCGGGCGTGAGCGTTGGCAACCAGTTCGCCGCGCTCGCCCGTGAACATGGCCTGGATCCGGCGCAAGCGGCCATCCTCTGGGTTAAAGATCAGCCGGGAATTACCGCGTCGTTGATCGGACCGCGTACCTTGGCACAATTGGATAATCTGCTGCCGCTCTTAACAATGACCTTACCCGAAAGTCTGCATGCTGCCGCTGATCAATTAGTAGCCCCCGGTAGTGTCGTCGCCAGTTTTTTCAATTCCGCCCCGTGGATGAAGTGGAAAATTGTGTAAAGGTCGCAGGGTTGCAAGGTGGCAGAGTCTGGACGACGTGACCACACGACTACACGACAATTCTCAGATCAAAAGGAACTTACCATGCCACAAAAGGTTGAAGAAGAATTTGAGGATGTGTTACAAAATCTGGAATTCGCCATCGTGAGCGTTGCTCGCCAAGTGCCGCAGCTCGTCGATTATGATGTCGAAAGTACATTGGACAATCTGATTCGCCATTACAGTGCCGAAGC
The DNA here is from genome assembly GCA_022842065.1 of Caldilineaceae bacterium. The sequence continues at coordinate 201,252 of JALHQH010000020.1, read as the reverse complement.
GCAGCAGCGCACCGTGACGCTGCCACCACTCAACGCCGATCGGCAGGCAATTTTCGACCGCGTCCAGGCGATGTGTGAATGGCGGTTGGGGCGGTCCAACGCACGGGCGGAAGAGGGGCTAGCCGTACCGATGCCGAGGACGATTAGTGTGGACGAACTTGTGGCTTGTCTAAAACGAATCCGCAAGTCGGTACAACGGTGGACAAAACAGGGTGGCCGGCGGGGCTATTTGACCTTTGTTGATCAATTTATTCTGTGAAATACAGGGGACCACACGACCAAGTGCTAAGCCAGTCCGTGACTGGCGGCAGGTCACCCACTATGGGGCGCACGGTTAACACCCTGTGTCTAGCCACTCCGTGACTGGCGGCAGGTCACTCACCATGCCGCGCACGGTTGTAGTCTACTGAGTATCGCAAAAGCAGTACACATTCTTACAAAATAGCAAAGGAATCATTATGGACGAAGTCAGAATTGGGATTATTGGGATGGGCATTGGCCGCGCCAATGCCGGTGGTTTTATCCGCACCCCGCGCGCCCGTGTCACTGCGCTCTGTGATGTGCTCGAAGCGCGCATGACCGAAACGGCAGCGGCACTGGGATTGACCGATGTTAAGCAATACACCAGCTATGAAGCGATGTGCCGCGACCCCGAAATCGACGCCGTCTTTGTCGGGGTGCCCAACCAATTTCATGTGCCGGTCGCCCTGGAAGCAGTACGCAACGGTAAACATGTGATGGTGACCAAACCCCTGTCCGATTCAGTGGCGGCGGCACGCCAGTTGGTGGAGGCCGCCGAAGCCGAGGGCGTGGTCAACATGATGTCCCTCTCCACCCGCTTTGCCCCCGATGTCCAATACATCGGCAACATGGCCCACCGCGGCGATTTTGGCGAACTTTATTACGGACGCACGCGCAGCGTCCGCCGCATTGGCATCCCCGGCTGGAGCATGGGCTTTATCCAAAAAGGGGGCGGGGCTTTCCGCGATATGGGCGTGCATGTGCTCGATTCGGCTTGGTGGCTGATGGGGATGCCCAAGCCGATCACCGTGACAGGAGTGGCCGGGGCCAAGTTTGGGCCACGCGGCCAGGGCTTCTGGCATATCTATCCCCAGGCTGCCCCCACCGCAGAGTTAGCCGCCCGTTATGACTGTGATGATTACGGTGGTGGTTTTATCCGTTTTGAAAATGGCGCAGGATTACAGGTCGAGAGCCACTGGGCCTCGCACCAACCGGAAGAGTTGCAGATCGAACTTTTCGGCACGGAAGCGGGCGTCCGGCTGAAGCCGCTCACCATCTATCGCACCGTCGACGGCGGGCAACAGGATGTCAAGGTCGATTTGCGTGATCCCGGCAACAAGGAGTGGAAAGGCGAGGCGGCATGGGACAATGTTGGGGCCCACTTTGTCACCGCGATTCTCGATGGTACGCCCTGTGAGGCGCCGCTGCGCCACGGCCTGATTGTGCAAGAGATGATGGAAGCCTTGCTGGAAAGTGCCAAGACGAGTAGCGAAGTGAGGCTCTAATGCTGCATGAGATCACCCTGGCTGATACCAAGGCGGTCGCGATTGGGGCCGGGATATTGGGGACCGGTGGCGGCGGCAACACCTACATTGGCCGCATCTGGCTGGAACAGGAATTGCGGCAGCGGGGCCGCAGTTGCCCAGTGATCAGCGCCGATACAGTGCCGGATGACGGCTATGTCTGCGCGATTGGCACGATGGGCGCGCCGACCGTTGGCATCGAAAAGCTCCAGAATGGTAAAGAGTTTATCACCGCCATGCGCGCCTTGGAAGAGCACATCCGCGCCCCCCTCGTTGCGATCATTATCGGCGAGATCGGCGGGGCAAATGCACTCAAACCCTTAATTTGTGGTTTACAGATGGGGTTACCCGTCGTCGATGGTGATGGCATGGGGCGCGCCTTTCCCGAGTTGCAAATGGATACCTTTGCCATTGGTGGCCTCTCCCTCACCCCGCTGGCCCTGGCCGATTTTGCCGGCAATGTTGCGATCTTTGACAAATTGGACAGCCCCCTGCGGGTCGAGCAGTATGCCCGCAGCCTGACGATTGAAATGGGTGGCAGTGCCGCGCTGGCCATGCCGTTGATGCAAGGGTGCGCGATGAAGCAACACATTATTCGTGACACCCTCAGCCTGGCCCAACGGATGGGCGAAGCGGTGCTAGCGGCAAGACGGCGCAACGAGGAACCAGCAGCAGCAGTCGCCGCAATCGGCAATGGCCGTGTCCTCTTCCGCGGCAAGATCACCGATGTCGAGCGGCGCACCGTGCAGGGTTTTGCGCGTGGGCGCTTAAAGTTAGCCGCCTTTGGCAATGCTAATGAGACGATGGAGATTGTCTTCCAAAATGAGAATCTGGTCGCCTGGCAGGGCAGCGCGCAAGACGGCGAGATCGTTTGCACCGTCCCCGACCTGATCTGCATCCTCAGCCTGGATGACGGCGAGCCGATTGGCACCGAGATGTTGCGTTATGGGCTGCGGGTCGCCGTGCTGGGGATGCCGGCCCCCAAGGAGTTGAAGAGTGCGGCCGCCCTGGCCGTGGTGGGGCCAGGGGCGTTTGGCTATGATGTAGGGTTTCAGGCGATGCCGGGGGATTTGTTGTAGAGTCAGCCAGCAGGTGAATGAATTCACCTGCTGATACGCAAAAACCCGTTAAAACGGGTTGCCGTGTTAACCCGTTTTAACGGGTTTTTGCATATCAGGCAGGCATTTCAATGCCTGCTCAACCACGTCAACATCTGCCGAATCGTATGCGGGTGCCACTTTTCCGCGTGATGCGGCTCTAAGAAGTGGCTGAACGCGCCAACCTTCACCGCCTTGGCAAAAGGATACTCAATCAGCGCTGCCACATCCGCGTCAGGAGGCGGATCGGCGGGGATGCCTTTGGCCAGCGCCGCCCGACAATGCGCTTCGAGGCCGTCGTAATAGGCAATGTTGGCGTCAATCAGCGCGAGGCCGATAGTCACCGGGGCGTGGCAATAGAGGACATGTTTGGCGTTGCATGCGGCCAGCTTTGTCAGCGAGGCGCGCATGGCCGGCAAGCCATCGACCGTGCGTGCCAGCGGGAAGGGCAATTCCGCCGCGTCGGCGGCCAGCAGCGTTGCGATCTGGGGCAGATAGATCGCCAGGTGATCGACGGTATGACCTGGCGTGGCAAAGAGTTCGAGGGTGAGGTCGCTGCCATCAATCGTCAATGTTTCATCGAAGAGGATCGTGGGCGGCGTGAGGATCACTTCGTCAAAGATCGTTGGTTCCGCTTGTTGCCTTTCCTTTAAAAGGTCGGCTGTATCAGGCAACTGGAACTGTTCTGCACATAGCCGCGTGGCGATGATCGGCGCGGGGAATTCCGCATTTGGCCCCACAAAAAGCTGGTTGCCCCAGGCATGATCATAGTCGGCATGGGTGTTGACCACCAACAGTTGCCGGCCGGCCAGGTGGGGTCGAGCAAACGCCACCATCTGCCGTGCCGTCGCCGGATTGATCACCGTGTCGACTAGCACCACATAGCGCGCGGTGACAATGATAAAGGTATCCACCAGTCCACCGTTGCGACAGACCAGGATGCGTGGATCCCAGCCTTCATTCGCCACTAATTGTAGGTCGTTTGTATGCTCCATCTTGGCTCCTTTGGGTGGGGAGAAGTAGATAGGTAGATCGGTAGATAACGACCAAGCCACCCCCTCCTAACCTCCCCCAAACGAGGGGAGGAACAGTCACGGGGCAACCATTCCCTCCTCCAAACTGGGGAGGGTTAGGGACACTGCCATTAAGGTAAGGTGGGGCCGATCTACCTCACCCCCTGACCCCCTCTCCGCGCCGGAGCGGGAGAGAATTGCTCCCCGCTCCAAGTTGGAGCGGTTCCCAAAGGGACCCCAGGGGTGAGGTCGCTTACCTTAATCGCAGGGAGGGTTAGGGTGAGGTTAATAGTTACATCGGTAGTAAAGTGCGCTTCTCTACCGATTTACCGCTCACCCCTCGCCATACCGCGTTTCCACTGGCACAAAATCCACGTCGTAACCAAAGTAACGTGGCCCGACCAGGGCCAGGCCGGCAGGGGTACGCCACTTGTCATCACAGGGAATCCCGATGACCGCGACGCGGTAGCCATAACGCATGTTTTCAGTCGTAATCGGCTCGCCGGTGTCGATGTCGAGGACGGTGAGCAGATCGGGGACAGAAACTTTGATCTCACCATCGATACGGGCGACGAGATGTTCATTCTGGAAGCTCAGTTGGAGCCGTTGACCGCTGTATTCGTCGATGCCATCCATAAAGGCATCACCTTTGGCAAAGCCGGCTTCGGTGCGCCGCTGCACATCACCGATCTTACCCTTGAAGATCAGAAAGCCGCCAACCTCACGGCGCACCGTGGTGACCGGGTCAACCTCGTTGATCCGTGCCGCGCGGATGGTGCGCCCGATCTTCTCGGCTTTACTCATGGTGCCGCTGATCGCACACTGTTTAAGATCGCGCACGCTGGCCGCATAGAGCGCAATCATCGCCGTCGCGCCCATGTCAACCGTGACACTGCGCGCAAAGCGTTCGGTCCAGCGGTTGTTGATTGTCTCGATCATCACCGTGTTGCCCCGCTCATCGGACATGGCCATCGGGGTGGCGCTAATGCCGTGAATCGTCAACGTAACCATCTGGATCTCTGGGAAGGCGCGGCCCATGCCGTCGCAATCAACCAGCGGCAGCCGTAAACGCGCGGCGACATAGATCGGCACAACCGAATTAAGGCCGCCGGCCTCAATGCTCATCGTGGCACGGATTGGTTTGCCCAAATATTTGCCGATGGTCTGAAAGGCGTTGATCAGATCGTCGCCGTTGGGCATCTTCTCGACCATCACCGTCGGTGCGCCCATCATCGCGGTGGGCACGATCAGATCGTCGTCGTCTAGCTCATCTAGCGTATATAGCTCAACTGGTCCATATTGGCGGATCGCCTGCCTTGCCATGAGCATACCGACATAGGGATCACCACCGCCACCGGTGCCCAACACCGCGGCACCGAGCGCCAGGTTCTCAATATTTTCTTCGTTTAAGAGTCGCATATGTTGCTTACCTCTTTGTGGTTTCTGCTGGAATAGAACGCGGATTGAACGGATTTGGCGGATTAACGCGGGTTGAAGATTCTCCGCTTGGCGAGTTGGAGATTTCTCGTCGCAAACCGCCGCTCCTCGGAATGACAAAAGCCCAATTTACTTAAGTTGCAGTGTAGTAAATCCGCGCTGATCTGCTCAATCCGCCAAATCCGCGTTCTAGCTTTTGATTAAGCCAGATCACCCACCGCTTTGACGGCGATGCGGGTGGCGTTGCCGGGCAGGTAGGCCAAAGGCACCTCTTCCACGTCGACAATCTCAACGGTCGCGCGGTCGGCCCCGGCGGCCACCGCTTTGTCAATCGCTTCCTGTTTGGCCTGGGCGAGCGCTTCGTCACGGGTCATGCTGGCGAGCGAGAAGATGCGGTCAGTTTCGCCACCGATCTGGGCAATCGCTGCACCAATCGCGTTGGCGACGGCAAAGTGACTGGGTTTGACAATCTCCGATGCGCCCACGACCGGCCGCTGAATCAAAATACTGCCACCGCCGACGATGATCACCGGCACCGCGGTTGCGCTCGTTTTCATGCGGTCCACGGCGATATTAATCATCGCGGCGATGGTCTCTTCCACAGTCGTCACCAAGGTGGGGTCGATGCCCACCACTTTGCTGGGATCACCGATCTGCTCGTGGCCGGCGGCGACGCAGATATCGGTGGTGGTCAGCGTGTCGCCGCCAAAGACCTTGGCCTTGGTGGTCAACTCATAGCCCACACTCTGCGGACCGACCGTGACCGCGCCCGCTTTGTTGGGATCAGGCCGCACCAGCGAGCCGCCACCCAGCCCAATCGACAAGGTATCGGGCATACGGAAATTCGTGCGCACGCCGCCGATACTCACGGCCAGCCCGGCAACGCGTGGGAAACCATGTTGCAACACGCCAACGTCGGTGGTGGTCCCACCGACATCGATCACAATCGCATCTTTTAGCCCGCTGAGGAAGGCCGCCCCGCGCATGGAGTTGGTGGGACCGGAAGCAAAGGTCAACACCGGGTAGTCGGTCGCAAAGTCGGCATTCATCAAGGTGCCGTCATTCTGGCTGATGTAGAAGGGCGCGGTGATCTGCATGTCGGCCAGTGCCTTTTTAAAGCCGGTGACCGTACGCAGTGCCAGATCGCGCAGACAGGCATTCATGATCGCCGCGTTCTCGCGTTCGAGCAGCCCAATCCGCCCGATCGTGCTGGAGAGGGTAATGTTGGCATCAGGAATTACCTCGCGCACAATCGCTGCCGCCTGCTCTTCAAAGGCCGCGTTGACCGGCGAAAAGACCGAGGAGATGGCAATCGCGTTGAGCCCCTTGGCCGCGATCTGTTCGGCAATGCCACGCACTTCTGCCGGGTCAAAGGGCGAGATTTCGCGGCCATCAAACTCGTGACCGCCGTGCGCCAGGTAGTAGTTGCGCCCGACCACTTCGGCCAGATCATCGGGCCAGTCAACCATCGGGGGCAGACAGACCGTAGCCGGCAAGCCCAGGCGAATACAGGCCGTTGGTTGCAGCCGCCGCCGTTCGACCACGGCATTGGTAAAGTGGGTGGTGCCGATCATCACGCCGTCGATCTGCCCGACATCCAGCCCTGACTCGTTGATCAAGGTGCGCAGCGCCGTGGTAATGCCGTCGCTGACATCGGGGGTGGTGGGGGTTTTTGTACTGGCGAGCACTTGCGCGCCATCCATAATGACAGCATCCGTATTGGTGCCGCCGACATCAATGCCGATACGCACGGTTCCTCCTCTTGTGTTTGCGATTTGGTAGGAATAAGTTCTTTAGGCGACGACTTCCATCGTCCAGTCGTTGACCGTCTTCTGCTTGCTGCTAAAGTTGATGCCGAGTAAGACTTTGGGACGCGGATCGGCCATATATTTCTCATGATAGCCACGCGCCTTGATCTGTTTTAAGGCCGCCTCCGCACGCTCGTCTAGTTTAAATTCGAGGATATAAATGTGGGTTGGGCTTTGCACGACACAATCAAGGCGGCCATCATTTGTATTGACTTCACTTTGCGTGTATTGCCCCAAATAAAAGAAAACCAGGTAGAGTAAGCTGTGATAATAGGCTTCGGCTTCACGAATAAAGATCTGTGAAGGAATATTCTTGAAGATGCTCTTGATCAGTTTAATTAGCTGTGCCATATCATTGGCCAGAAACGCGCGATAGAGATGGACAACCGTTGGGGTGGTCAACGCCGGCTCTGCGTGGCTTAATTCCCCAATCAGATACATGAGCATGGAAGCTTCGACTTCGCGGTTTGGGTAACCCAGCCGGTAAAGGCCAAATTCTTCTTTGCTTTTGATCGTGAGATAACCGGTCTGAAAAAGGATAGGCAGGATCTGCAACTGCTCAATATCGTACGAGGCAAAGGCTAATTCATTGACTTCTAAATTGTCAATCGCAAAGAGCCGATGCTCTTTCATTAGCTTGAGCAGGAAGGTCGGTGTGCCGGTTTCAAACCAGAAATTACGGAAGTCGGCTTTTTGAAAAAAGTTTAGAATAGAGAAAGGGTTATAGACATGAACCTGACCATCCCAGCTATAGCCATTGTACCAGGTCCGCAATTGTAAAAGCAGTTCAGCATGACTAAACCCCAACACACTTTCCGCTTCAGCCATGTAGGGTGAAAAATAGTGCTCTAATTCGGCCTGTGTATAACCGGTTAAGTCGGCAAAGTCTCGATCAAGAGTAACATCGCTAAGGTTGTTCAAATCGGAAAAGATTGAGACTTTGCTAAATTTGGAGACGCCGGTCAACAGCAGGAATTCAATATAAGGATCGCTGTCCTTGATCACCGAGTAGAACGCTTTCAGCAGCTGTTGGTGGGCCTGCGCCTGTGCTTTATCTTCCAAATAGTCGATTAACGGTTTATCATATTCGTCAATCAGGATCACGACTTTACCATTGAGCGCCATTTTTTGGATCAGTTCACGAAATAAACGGGTAATGCCAACTTCCTGGAACTGCACACCCATTGTCGCGCCAATACTGCGCAATTCCGCTTCGATGGCGGCTTCCAGGCCCAGGGTCTTATAGCCGATACTGCTAAAAGAGAAGTGAATGACCGGGTGGATCTTCTGCCAATCCCACTGATTTTCAATCCACAGCCCGCGAAAGAGTTCCCGTTCCCCGCGGTAGATCGACTTGATGGTCGATAAGGTCAATGACTTGCCAAAGCGCCGCGGGCGCGAAAAAAAGAAGTAGGCACCCGAGGTGAGTAAGCGGTAGATCGACGCCGTCTTATCCACATACAAGTAATCTTCTTCGCGGATCTTGGAAAAGGTCTGAATCCCAATGGGTAATTTTTGTAACATGGTCTGATCTACGTTTTGCCCGCCGCCGATTGAAATCGCGCCCAGTGGGGACCCGCTGAGATGCAAAATGCGTAAAACGCATTAACGTGCGCGGTGAGCCTGCCGATATTGATTGATCAAGCAACGCCGATGCTTGCGCCCGGCAGCGGCGCAAAGGCGACATCGTAGCCAAAGGCCTGTGGCCCGACGACTTCCAGTGCCCGCACTGTTTTCAGTTGGGGGGCGGCGGGGACACCAAGGATCGCCACGCGCATACCATAACGGAGCAGTTCGGTCGGGACCGGCTGCCCTTCTTCTTCGGTGACGATGCAGATCAGGTCGGGCACAGTGGCTAGCACTTCGTCCCCACGCTGGGCGATCAAAAATTCGTTTTGGAATTCGATATAGACGCGGTCCTGTTCATCTTGATAGCCCTGGATGTGCAGCGTACCGCGCGCAAACCCCTTGGTCGTACGGCGGTTGACATCACAGATCTTGCCGCGAAAAAGAATCCGCCCGGAGAGGGTTTCGGCGATCACGTGGGGGACATCTTCATCATTGGCGCGCGCGGCCAGGACCCGTTTGCCCAGGCTATGGGCCAGGCTTAGGGTATGAGGCACGCAATAGGCTTTGAACTGCGCGCCGGTCATGACAAAACCGGCCAGCCCCGCGGTCGCACCCATGCTGATCGCCAGGTTGCGCCCAATGCGCTCGGACCAGACCGCGTTCAGCGTATGGGCGATCACTACCCCATTGTCACGTGCTTCGGCCATGGCAAAGGGGGCGACCGGCACATCGTCGTAAAAGAGGTAGGTGCTCATCTGCATTTCGGGAAAGGCGCGGCCCATGCCATCGGCATCGACGGTGGGAATGCCCGCCTGTAAACCGACGACCAGTGGCCCAATCGAATTGCCACCACCAATTTCGGCGATCCCAATCGCGTCCATGCGCCGGCCCAGATGGCGTTCCAAGAGGCGCACGGCACGTAATAACTCGGTCCCTTCGGGCAGCTTTTCGATGGCTGCAGTGGGCGCGCCAATATAGCCAACGACAACCACACTGGCATCATCGGCCAAGGCTTGGGGGGCAAGCACCTGTTGCGGGCCCAATTCATGGATTGTGTTACGCAGATGCAGGCTCTCCAGATAGGGATCGCCACCCCCACCCGTGCCGAGAATTCCGGCCCCAATCGCAATCGGTTCAATATCAGCAAAATCCACTGCGGTTAACATGGCTTGATCCTGCGTTTGTACAGTGCTTTACGTACTCTGTAAAACTTAAATGCTCACACCGTGCGTTTTAAGCGATCCACAAAGAGACACCAAAGTAAAGCTTTTTCTTCGTGCTCTTCGTGGTATCGATGGCTTTGGCATAGCCTTATAGACAAAACAAATAGAGTTGACACAATTGTGTACTGTGCATCAGGGGATGCACAGTACACAATTGTGCCACGTTTAGTTGTGTTATCTATTAGCGATTGCGTTTGACCTTGAGCCGTTTTGATTTGGTCTTGTTCTGTTGGGCGAGGTATCGACGTTTTTCTTCGGGGGAAAGTTTATCCAGGTCGGCAAAGCCATTTGGATTGCCCGCCTCGTCAAAGAGATAGATCGGCTTGACCCCATTCCAGGTTGTAAAGCCATGAAAGCCTTTACCGCTCTCGTTGGTTAGGCCAATCACCTGAACATAGCGATAGCCACGCGTTACCCCTTGCCGTAACATCTTCTGGTCGATCACAACGGTTGGGCACTTGGTGCAGAAATAGCCGGCCGGTGCAACCAACGCGCGCGGGGTGCTATTCGTGGCATAAACCCAATTCGCATACTGTTGGCGCGTGGGGGCGCTACAGCGCGGACAGATCTTGGCATCATCGATTTCGCCGAGATCATAGGCATGATTGATCTTGCCGGTGAAAAGAGGCAAACCGTTCTCCTCGGCAACATTACGGGCAAAAGCTGCTTTCGCACTCTCCGAGAGTTCATCGTTGTTGATCGCTTCCACCGCATAACCGGTGCCGGGTTTGGGGCGGGGGGAGGCGACGCGACTAGGCTGTGCTTTCGCCGCTGCGGCGGCTTTATTTGAGGATTTGGCGGCTGTTTTCGCCCCTGCTTTACCCCCAGATTTGGACGTAGGGCTTTTTGTTGTTTTGCTGGAGAACCAGGCAAGTAAACGTTGTAACATTAGATTCCTTTTGATTTTATACGCACTTTATTTTGCGCGGGGGTCAAGCAGATCGCGGACCCCGTCGCCAAGCAAATTCCAACTGAAGACCATGAGAAAGATCGCCATGCCCGGAAAGGTGGAGACCCACCATTTGTCGGGAAAGTAATCGCGCCCGTCATTGATCATCGCACCCCATTCAGGCGTGGGGGGTTGCGCGCCCAAGCCAATAAAGCCGAGCGCCGCGGCAGTCAACACGGCAAAGCCAAAGTCGGTGCTCATCTTCACGATGATCGGTGAGAGCGTATTGGGCAGGATATGGCGAAAGAGAATCCGCCGGTGGCCCACGCCAATACTCTGCGCCGCTTCCACAAAGAGTTCCTCGCGCAAGCCAAGCACCAGGCTGCGCGTCAAGCGCGCAAAACCAGGCCACCAGACCAGGGCGATCCCGATCATCACGTTGACCATGCCCTTGCCGAGCGCTGCGGTCACAGCAATCGCCAACACCAACGCCGGCACGGTGAGAAAGATGTCGGTGATACGCATCAGGAGATCATCCACCCAGCCGCCGGCATAACCGGCCGTCGCCCCAATTGTAACACCAATCAGCGAAGCAAGCACGATAATCACCGCACCGACTTGCAATGCCAGGCCGGTGCCCATTAACAGGCGGCTAAAAATGTCACGGCCCACATTGTCGGTACCAAACCAGTAAGGGGCGCCCGGTGGCTTGAGCCGCTCCAGGGCGCGCATAGTCCCGGCCGCATCCTCAGGGAAGGGCACGATATAGGGAGCCAGGAGGGCGATCAAAAGGATGACGACCAGGATCGAAATCCCGACCATGGACAGGGCATTACTGCGGAAACGCCGCAGCCCCCGCCGCCAATTATCCTGGACCGGCAGGCGCGCCGCGCGACTCAATTCTACGGTACTGGCAGCCATAAATTAGGGTTATCCATAAAACCCCACCCTAACCCTCCCCAGCTTGGGGAGGGAACCGTTGTCTCTGATAATATTCCCTCCCCAAGCTGGGGAGCGCGAGCCATTAGGGTGCGGGTGGGGTTGAGCTTATCCATAACGAATACGTGGATCCACGACGCCATAAATAACGTCGGTGGCAATGTTGACTAGACTAAAGACGATGCCATATAGAATGGTGATACCCATGATCGGCTGGAAGTCGAGCCGCAGCGAAGATTCCACGGCATACAGTCCCAACCCTGGCCAGTCAAAGATCGTTTCGACGAGGACGGCACCGGCCATCAACCAGCCAAATTCGAGCGCGATCATGGTCAAGATGGCGTTGGCTGCGTTGCGAAAGACATGACGCGATAAAACGGTGAAGGTAGTCAAGCCTTTGGCGCGTGCGGTGCGCACATAATCGCGTTCTAGCACATCGAGCACCGTGGCTCGCGTAATCCGGGTAATACTGGCCAGTGAACCAAAGGAGAGCACCAAGGCCGGAATCGTAATGTGACGCAAGGCTAGGCGAAAGGCCGTCAGATCCCCTTGCAGCAGACTGTCGAGCAGAAAGAGGCCAGTAAAGCCCTCGGGGGAGGCAATCCGCACATCAAAGCGTTTGCCAATCGGAAACCAGCCCAACTCCAGCCCAAAGAGACTCTGGAAGATCATCGCCAGCCAGAACGCGGGGAAGCTGACAAAAAAGAGCGCCACCACGCGCGAGAGATGATCGGGCGGGCGATTGCGATAGAAGGCCGCGATCACCCCGGCCGGAATCCCCAACAGAGTTGCCAGCAACACAGCGACAATCGTCAACTCCAAGGTGGCGGGAAAGTAAGTGCGTAGATCATCCCAGACCGCGCGCCGTGAATAGAGCGACTGCCCCCAATCACCCTGCAACAGGTTACCCAGATAGGTGAAATATTGCATTGGCAGCGGTTGGTCCAACCCAAACTCACGGCGTAAAGCCTCTTTAATTTCCTCGGTGGCTTGTGGCCCCGCCGCCAACCCCACCGGATCACCCGGCACCACCCGCGCCACAATAAAGGTGAGCAAACTCAACCCCAGCAACAGCGGAATAATCAAGATCAAACGGCGGAGAAGGTAGGTACGTAAGGTCATAGGTGACTGGGTGACTGGGTGACTGGGTGACTGGGTGACAAGATGATCGCGCTTACCGATCATCTTGTCATCCGGTCACCCTGTCACCTTGTCATGATTAGCCTGGGCAGCCTTCCATCGACAGATCCTGGAAGAGCACGGAAAGGCTTTCGAGCGGGCGGAATTCGTAGCCTTTGATGCATTCGTGGGCGGCGATCAGGGTATTTTCGGTGTAAGTCCAGATCGCGGGTTGGTCGGCGGCAATCTGCTGCTGGGCTTGGGCGTAGAGATCTAGACGGCCAGCTTCGTCACCGAGAACGCGGGCATCATCGAGCAGTTTGTCAACCGTTTCGTTCTGGTAGAAGCTGCAAGAGTTGTAACTGCCCCACTGGCTGGAATGATATTGGTTATACAGGTGCGCATCGGGATCGAGATAGGAGGGCTGGGTGTAGATGTTGATCAGATCAGGCCCACTCTCCGGGGTGGCGCAACTGGCGACCATATCCGGCCAGAGCATGGGCGTCATGTTCAGGGTGATGTTAAGTTCTTTCAGCCCTTCCAAGAGCAGCAACCCCGTCACTTCTTCGCGGGTCAGATCGGTGACATAGACATAATCGAGGCTAAAACCACCATCGGGCCAGGGTGATTGGGCCAAAAATTCCTTGGCCTTGGCAATGTCATAGGTCGGCACTTCCAATCCTTCGACCGCACCAATGAAGTTGAGCGGCGTCGGCCCAGGCATGACTTGCACGGGAATATCTTGGACTGCGGGCAACTGTTCGTAATTCATGGCATAGGCAATCGCCTTGCGCACATTGGGGTCGCTGGTATATTCGCCCTGGGTATTCATTTTGACGGTGTTAATGAAGTAACCACTGTTCTCATAGATCACAAAGCCGGCTTCTTGCTGGATCTTCTCGGCATCCTGACCGTCGATGGTGTCGGCGATATGCGTTTCACCCGCCAGCAATGAATTGACCTGTGAGGCACTATCACGCTTGATGATCCAGAGGAAACCATCCAGGTGATTTTCACTAGGCCAGCCCGCCCAGTAGTCGGCGACCGCGGTAAACTCATAGAGGTTGCCGATCTCCCAGCGCCCTTGGGTGAAGGGACCGGAACCGGCGGCGGTTGCTTTTAGATAAGTCTGCCCAAAGTCATCGCCCTTGTTGGCCTCAACAATCGCCGGGTTGACGATGTAAAGCTGGGTCAGGGTACCGATAAAGGGGGCAAAGGGTTGATCCAGCGTGAATTCGACGGTAAACTCATCAACCGCGACCGCGGAATCAGGATTGGCAATCCCGGCCCAGCGATAAGTGGGCGGCCCTTCGAGAGTCATCAGCCGGTTGAAACTGTAGGCCACCGCGGCGGCGTTGACCGGGCTGCCATCATGGAAGGTGGCCGTTTCCTTGAGTTTGAAAGTAAAGACCGTGGCATCGTCACTCACTTCGTAGCTCTCGACCAAATGAGGCTGCAACTCATTGCCGCGCGTGATAAAGAGCGCATCATAGAGGCTGAGCAAGGCGGCGTTGATCGAATAGTTCTCGCCGGTGGCAGGATCGATGTTGTCAATATCCTGGTTGCCGCCATAGAGGAGAACGCGACTGCTGGCAGTTGCGGCAGCTGGTTCAGCGGCGCCTTCGCTGGCGGTGGGCGTGGTGGCCGGCGCGCAGCTCACCACCAACAAGGCAATGAGACCGAGCAGTGTGACGTGAAAACGCCAACGCCGATGGACACGGGACATGGTCATAGAAAAGCACCCTCTCGTTTTGATTGCTGAAAAAGCAGATGGATAAAAATTGTGAAAAAGTTACAAGTTGTGCCGCGGTGATTTTGAAAACGATTGCGTTGTTTTTGCCTGTTGCCGAAAGCGAGCGAAAGAGGTGCTCGTTTTCAAACAAAGTGCACAATCAAGTGCCTGGTTTATGCGGGGTACATACTTATTCATTCTTCCAGGTTACTACCATTTTGTCAAAAGTGACTAATGGCAATGATCCAGAAAGTAGATCGAGATTGTGACAGCGATGTGCTACAAGAAACAAGAGGCGAGGATCTAGCAGGCAGCCGGGTGTGGACGATTAACGACCGTGTGCCAGCACAGACCACTTTAACCGTAGTCAACGATACCTTTGAAAGCATTTGCTATTTGTATATCTCGCCCAGCAGTAATACCCGTGGGGCAACAATGTCTTGGACTTGTTTGAGACGATTGGGCCAGGGGAGCGCCGCAGTTTTACCCTCGCCGCTGGGGAATATGACCTGAAAGCCAACGACTGTGACGACACTACCCTTGAATCTACGCATGACAACATTTTGCAGGGTAATATGACCTGGACGATCACCTATTAAGCAACATTCCCAACCGGCTGACATCGGTTAGATATTGAGCAGATAACCGAAACTGCGCCGAATCTGAATAAAATCGGCGGTAGCATCGATCTTGCGCAGCCGTTGGCGTAAGGCAAAAATTGCCTTATCCAGGTTATCCGTTTCATATTCTGGCAGATAATCATTTTGCCAAACCGCGCGTGCACATTCTTCCCGCGTACAAATTTTGCCGCGGTTGCGATAGAGGTGAAGCAGTAAACGAAAAAGGGTAGGGGTTAATTCCAGTGCTTGTTCGTGGAGAAAAAAGGTAAGCGTGGCTTCATCATATCGAAAGAGGACGTGGGGCACAACCGTTGGATCGCTGTCCGAAAAGGTAAAGAGCGGCTCTTCTGTGGCCAACCCGATCTTATCCCCATGTTGCAAAATATGATCGTCACTGATCAGCGTGCCGTTAACATAAGTGCCATTGCGCCCAAGGTTTCTGAGCACATAATGAGAACCACGCCGTTCAATCTGGGCATGAATCCGCGAAATCGGCTGGCGATTTATCACAATTGTACAAGCCGCCGCCAAGCGCCCAATCGTCGCCAGATTTGTTTCCAACCAATATTCTTTTTGCTCAGCATCTGCCGACAAAGCGACCAGGCGCGCAAAAATAAGTGGTGATGTGGAAAATACGGATTGAGCCATAGTCACCCCCAGATTAACATAGGCAGCAGAAAAAGAGCTGGGTTACGAGCGGATATCTTCACTTAACCAACGTGCATAGTTGCCACTCGGCAAGCGGCGTCCGCTGGGCTCGGCCACGGTCATTTCGCCGCTATCCATTCTACCTTTGTTACCGACCACCAAGCCGGCCAGTTGATTCTCTAGCGTCAGCGGCGTAAAGCCGGGTGTGTGACAGCTATAGAGGACAAAAAGGGCATCCTTGGCCAGAATCGCTTTGCAGGCTTCGAGCAGTGGCACCAGATCATGTTCGATCTTGAAGACTTCGCCCTTGGGACCCCGGCCAAAAGAGGGCGGATCAAGAATGATGCCTTGGTAACGGGTGTTACGCCGCTCTTCGCGTTGGACAAACTTCAGCGCATCATCAACAATCCAGCGAATGGGGCGTTCATCCAGATCACACGTCTTGGCATTTTTGCGCGCCCAGTCCACCACATTCTTAGCAGCATCCAGATGAACCACGTGGGCTCCCGCTTGACTACACGCAAGAGAACTGCCACCGGTATAGGCAAAGAGGTTGAGCACATGCAAATTGCGGTAACCGGTCTGCACCAACCGCTTGCGCGTGATCTTGCGCAGCCAGTTCCAATTCTCGGCCTGCTCTGGGAACAGTCCCAGGTGACCAAAATTGGTCAAGTGTATATTAAAAATAATATTGTTATAGAGAATGTCAAATTCACGTTTTACTTTGCGTTGCCACTCCCAATAACCATCGCCTTCCGCGGTGCGGTTAAAGGTGGCATCGGCGCGTTTCCACTCGCTCTGCGCCAGTTGTGGACGCCAGATCGCCTGGGGCGAAGGGCGCACAATGATGTATTCGCCGACGCGCTCTAGCTTCATTTCATTTCCAGAATCCAGTAGTTGATACTCGTCATTGGTGGCCATTGCCCCAAAATTTTGTTCGGCGTCCACGGGCTTTCCTGTCACAGAAGATTTAGTTATTTCAATTGTTGTCTGATTCATAGCCGACTACTCTACCATAAAAGGGTAAATCCTGCTATCCTGAGGACCGGTTAACGGGCAGTAACAACAGGAAAACTAGCGCCTGATAGTAAACAACCCCTGATAGTAAACAAGCATAGAGGCCGCACATCAGTGCGCGATCAGCTATCGTTCTGCTCTATACCCCGGCCCCATTCGCCACCATATAAATCCCTGCCAGCACAATCCCATTTTGCAGCGCATGCAACAAGATACACGGCCATAGGGAAGCGCTGCGCTCGCGCACCCAAGCCAACACAATCCCCACAAAGAAGAGCCCTGGCAAGATGACCGGGATCACGTGGATCAGCGCAAAGAGCAGCCCGTTCAGCACAATCGCTGTGGGGGCGGACCAACGCCGACGCAAGACCGGATAAAGCATCCCGCGGAAAAAGAGCTCTTCGGCAATCGGGGCCACCACGGCAATCAGCAACATGAGCAGGATGAGGTCACGCTGGGTGAGGGCACCGCCACCGGTAATCGCCTCGATTTGTGGATTCTGAAATTCGCCGCCACCGAGAAAAGGCATCACCAGCAAAGTGTTGATGACGCCCATGCCAATTAACTGCACCACCACCAGCACCGGCAGCGCAAAGAGCCACCCTTGGTGAAAGCCGCGCAAACCAAGCGCCGGCCAACCATTGGTGGTGCCACGAACGGCAAAGAGGTAAACCGCCCAGATCACGACCAGATAAATCGCGATCCCCAACGCAAAGAGCGGGGCCGCGGTCATCCCGGCCGCAGCCGACAAATCACTGCCCAACCACATGGCCAGGCCCAGTACAACAAAGGCAACCACAATCGTGCCAAGGACAATGGTGGCCGTCGCTTTGGCCAACGCGCGCCAGCCCCAAGGCAGCCCCAGGGCAGACGTAGGTAGTGTTGGGGCCGCAGCAACCGGGGAGAAGGGATATTCATTCATGAAAGGTTACCTTTGCAATTGTTCTAATTTTGATCAGCGCTCTCATCAATTAACACTTTACTGTGTAAAAAGTGTTAATTGATGAGAACCGCTCGAATATGTCATACAGAATGGATGAAACTTTACATTCTTTGCGCCGCTGTGATATATTCTTAGACAGAGCTCAATTGAGCATCGTTTTGTGGGACATGTGTACAGTTTAGTTCAAGCGCAACGCGCTAGATGAAAAGGAGGCGCATGGATGGTAGCCAAGGTGAAAGTTTCTATCCAAGCTCAAGTGAATATGTTGATGCGCCTGCGCTGTTCGCACTAAAGTTCCTTCCGAAAATTCGGTGATAACCCCGAACACATAGATTTTCGGAGCGAGTAACGGCAACTGCTATTGTAACTCAGTTTGCTGCGATTGCGGACATCTGTCAGTAACCTATCCTCAGAAGTTCACAACCAAATTACGCCACGACATAAACGTACGAATGCGATGCGTTATGGCGTTGTCTCTGCGCTCGGCTTGCGTTTGACGCACCGCGTAGTTTTTGGTTGTAACCGGATCAGGTTGACAGTCTATTTGATGAATAGAAGCCGCGGGTGTATCACCCGTGGCTTTTTTGTGCCCTTGATCCGGCACAGATTGCGGTCAACTTGCCTTTACAAAGCCTGTTGACCCTCTCGACTGCTGATACTTTGCACTGAATTGATCACCGAATTTTGCTCGTTTAGAAAATCCGGTTCTCGATCAGAGCGAAATATAGCAGCGGATCAAGCGTCACGAACCAACGCCACGGGAGAGGGTCTGCCCGTGGCGTTTTTGTTGTTGCACGGGCGTCGGCAAAGCCCGTGTACCAGGGTGGTCACGGGGAGCAGGGTAACCAATTTATTTCAAGGGAAAAAACCAACCGTGACGACCAAGTTGATCAAACAGACCGATCAAACCGATTTGAATGTTTTTGATGTTATGGATGATGTCTATGTGGGGGAGATGCAGCGCTTTGGCCTGGTTGACCGCAAGGCGCGCACCGGGCCACGCAAAGCCAAAACAACGCCCAAAGCCAAGCCATCCCAGCAGCAGATTCTCGCCGAGTTGGCCGAAAGCACCGCTGGGCTGGAAGCAGGCTTTCAGACGACCTACAAACCGGCCCGCTTTGAAGCCGTCTGGCTGCTTGACTCGCTAAAACTCTTCTACGAGCAGGGGTTAATCGCGGATGTGCTCACCCAGGTGAAGGGGGGCAAGGAAGCGAGTGTCTATCTCTGTAAGGCGAACCCAGCAACGGGGATGGATCTGATTGCCGCCAAAGTCTATCGGCCGCGTCAATTCCGCAATCTGCGCAACGACTCCATGTATCGCGAAGGCCGCGAGATGTTAAGCAGCGAGGGGGGGGTGGTCAAGCGCCGCGAAAACCGCGAAGCACGCGCCATGCGCAAAAAGACCGAATTCGGCGAAGAGTTGACCCACAGTTCGTGGGTGCTGCACGAGTACGGTACGCTGCAGCGCTTGCATGGCCTGGGGGCGGCGATTCCCCGCCCGATTACCAATGGCGGCAACACGATCCTGATGGAGTATATCGGCGATGCGACGATGGCCGCCCCGATTCTCCATAGCGTGCGGCTGGAAGAAGACGAAGCACAACGCCTCTTTGCCGAAGTGTTGCGCAACATCGAGCTGATGCTCAAGCTGGAGCTGATTCACGGCGATCTCTCGGCCTTTAACATTCTCTACTGGCAAGGCAAGGTGACGATCATCGACTTCCCGCAGATCACCGCGGCGCTGGGCAATCGCAATGCGTACCAGATCTTTGCGCGCGATGTCACCCGTGTCTGTGAATACTTCCAAAACCAGGGTGTGGATTGCAATGGCAGCGAACTCGCCGAGCGCCTCTGGTGGGAATACATCGGCGTCAAGCCCGGCCACAAATTGACCGATGAGGATGCCGGCGTCTAAGTAACACGCCCTCGTCGTAGGGTCATGGCATGCCATGACCCTACGACGAGGAATAACTAATCAGCCAATGACCAATCCAAACTTGACCTACAAAACCGATCTGGACGGCGTCGACTGGCAGGAGATCAAAGAGAAGGTGGCCGCTGACGATTTTGACAATGGCCGCACGCCTGCCCAGTTGGAACGTTCGTTTCGCAACAGTGGCGCGACGGTAATTGCCTATGCCGGCCATCAAATTATCGGCAAGGCGCGAGCGTTGACCGATGGTGTGTGCAATGCCTACATTGTCGATGTCTGGACCTATACCCCCTACCGAGAGCAGGGCGTGGCGAAACAGATGTTGGCAACCCTCTTTGCGCAACTGCCGGGCCAACATGTCTATCTTTTTACCGATACAGCCCAAGGGCTTTATGAAAAAATGGGCTTTCATGCACACGGGGTCGGGATGGGGTGCGTGGTTGGGGAGTGGCTGAATAATGAGGGCTCCTCAGCCAACGTTGCGTAAACCAAGTTGTACTTGAATTGCGCGTTCGATTTGCGCCAATTCTTGGGCCGTAATCGTACCGGCATAATGGGTTAGGCGCAGTTTGCTGACCGTGGTTAACTGGTTGGCCAGCGCCTTGCCTTGTTTGCCATCGAATTCAATGACAGCTTCGCTCGCATACACCCGGCCAATTTGTGAAGTCAGCGGCACCACTTGTACACGATTTAAATATTTATTGGCGGCATCATTGCTGATAATCACCGCCGGCCGTTCTTTGCGTATCTCACCGCCAACTGATGGATCAAAATTCACCCACCAGACTTCACCACGTTTCATGGACAACCTCAACAAAACCATCCCCAATCAACGCTTCCGACCATTCCAGGGCATCCGCCTCACTGGCTTCATCTTGCGCCATTGCCGCATACTCGGCGTCTAAATCGGGCATAAGCACATGGGGGCGCACTAATTCTTCAATAAAGCGACTGATGCGCCTGGCACCAATGGTTGCATAAAGCCCCTCATAAACTTGCTCATCGATTGTAATGGTTAGCTTTTTATACATTTTGTTATCCTCAGCAATCAACACGTGTAATACACGTATTGTAGCACAATTTTGGCATAAAACAAGCCCCCAACCTACCGGTTGAGGGCTTGTCACACTATACCAACTAACTAACTAACTATCCAAC
The DNA here is from genome assembly GCA_022842065.1 of Caldilineaceae bacterium. The sequence goes on along the minus strand of JALHQH010000020.1, from coordinate 180,563 downwards.
CACTTCCGGCTCTTCTTCATGACCGTTACGTGATGACACAGGCACTACGCTCGCCGGCTTTGTCTTTGCCTTGCGCTTGCCTGGCTTGGCCCCGAGATTCAACGCCGGCAGCACATGGGGGAAGACATCATCCACCGTCTCCGCCAGCACAAAGGTGAGTTTGGCGCGCACATCTTCGGGCAGATCATCCAGGTCCGCCTCGTTGCGCTTGGGGATGATCACCTTGTCGAGGCCGGCACGATGGGCCGCCAGCACCTTCTGTTTGATCCCGCCAACCGGCATCACGCGACCACGCAAGGTCACTTCACCGGTCATCGCCACCTGGCCAGAGGCGGAGGCCCCGGTGAGCAGCGAGACCAGCGCCATCACCATTGCGACCCCTGCCGACGGCCCATCTTTGGGGGTTGCGCCGGAGGGAACGTGTAGATGGATATCGCTCTTCTCGAAAAGGGTGGGATCAATGCCCAGTGTCTCGGCGCGTGCCCGCACATAGGAGAGCGCAATGTTCGCTGACTCCTTCATCACATCACCCAGTTGACCAGTCAAGGTCAGACGGCCACTGCCGGCCATCCGGCTCGCCTCAATAAAGAGGATATCACCGCCCACCGCGGTGACGGCTAAACCGGTCACGACACCGGGGGTTTGGGTCCGTTCGGCGGCTTCAAAGAAGTAGCGCTGTTTGCCCAGCAATTTGGGCACATCGGTGCCCTTGATGCTCACATTTTCTTGGACTTCGCCCGCAGCAATCCGGGTGGCAATCTTGCGGGCCGCGCGGCCAATCTCACGTTCCAGTTGGCGCACCCCCGCTTCATGGGTGTAGTCGCCAACGATCTTGCGCAAGGCGGCATCAGTAAACTTGACTTCACCTTTGCGCAGGCTGTTGGCCCGTAGTTGGCGTGGGATCAGATACTTGCGCGCGATGTGCATCTTCTCTGGCTCGATGTAACCGTCCAGCCGGATGATCTCCATGCGGTCGCGCAAGGCGGGCGGGATCGGGTCGAGCAGGTTGGCCGTGGCGATAAACATCACCTGGGAGAGGTCAAAGTCCACATCCAGGTAGTGATCACGGAAGTTGGCATTCTGCTCTGGGTCCAACACCTCCAGCAGCGCCGACGAGGGATCACCGCGCCAATCCGCGCCCACCTTGTCAACCTCGTCGAGCACAAAGACCGGGTTGCGCGTGCCGGTGCGGCGGAGGGCTTGCATAATCCGGCCGGGCATGGCACCAATATAGGTGCGGCGATGGCCGCGGATCTCGGCTTCGTCGCGCATCCCACCTAAGGCCATCCGGGTAAACTCACGTCCCAGTGCCCGCGCGATTGACTTCGCCAGTGAAGTTTTCCCCACCCCTGGCGGGCCGACAAAACAGAGAATCGCACCGCGGCGGGCATCTTCGTCGCTTTCGTCCAGGTCGGGCCGTTCCAGCGCCAGTTTGCGCACCGCGAGGAACTCGATGATGCGATCCTTGACTTCTTCGAGGTCATAGTGATCTTCTTCGAGCACCTGGCGGGCATTGCGAATGTCGAGATTATCTTCGCTGCGCTTTTGCCACGGCAATTCACAGAGCCAATCCAGGTAGGTCTTGATCACCGAATATTCGGCAGCCTGCGGCGGCATCTTTTCCATGCGGCTGAGTTCGCGCAGCGCCTCTTTTTTGGCTTCGGCACTCATGCCCGCGGCGGCGATCTTTTGGCGGTAATCTTCGAGTTCGGCTTCGGTTTCATCGCTCTCGCCCAACTCGCTGCGGATCGCCTTGAGCTGTTCGCGCAGAATATATTCGCGCTGCGACTCTTCCAGGCCGGACTTGGCCTGTTCGCGAATTTGCGCCTGCACCTGGGCATAGGCGACCCGTTGGCGGAAGAAATCGCGCACAATGCGCAGCCGTTCGGCCACATCAAAGGTATCCAAGAGGGTCAACCGCTGCTCGGTGGTATATTCCGGCGCGTACGCGCTGTTATCCGCCAAGTGACCAGGAGAACGAATCGAGCGCACAAAGTTGAGGATGCCGTCGGGCATGCCCGGTGTCAGCTCGACAAAGGCTTCGATCAGCCCGCGTACTTCCAGGCTGAGCTTCTCGGTCTCTTCATCCCAGGTCTCTGGATCCGGGCGGGGGCGACAGGTGGCGCGGATATAGGGTTCCTGCTGCACAAGCCCAACAATCTCGGCGCGCATGATCCCTTGCATCACCAACACATTACCACCGGGACGCTGCATCGATTGCAGTTGAACAATCACGCCCACCTGGTGGAGCCGCTCAGGGTAGGCAAGGGTAACCAGTTGGGCTTCGGGCTCAAGTTCAACCTCAACCTCGTCGTCAACAATAATCGCGGCGGTTTCATCTGCGCGATCTGCGGGTGATACCTCAGGTTCTTCACTGGTTTGCATTTCATCCAGTGTAACCATATCAATGCCAACCTGCTCTTCACCAGTCTCAGGATCACGTTGTGTTAAGAGCGGCACACCCTGGTTGGCCGACAGGGCAAAAAGTAACAACAAGCGCCCATCGCCAGCTGCGGCACGGACTGCGGCTTGCGTAGCGCTATCTTCAATTTCCAGGGGGGCAGCCATATGCGGGCCAAGGATGGCATTGTGCAACACCACCGCCGGCATCTCAACCAAAGCATTTTTCTCACGCGTCATAAGCACCTAACTTAACTTTTCAACAATTGCCCACCAGGAGAGCAGCAGCCAGTTTGCCGTGCCTGCCAATAGAGAGCTTTTGATTATTTGCATTTTCTTTCATAGCAAAAATGGGCCATCGGGGTGGCCCATCGTTTTTAGCAACAAAGTAATAGTAATATCCCTTATTATGACACTAGTGATGAAGATATAACGCTAGCAAAACGTTTGCGGTTTGTTTGCGTATAAGTGACATAGACGGAAGTAGCATGTTTTCGTTGTAGTCAACTCGACCACTGATTTTGCCCCCACCGGCCATTTGGCTATAATGGGACAGGGTAAGCCGACGCGATTGACGTCGGCTGCTTTGTTTGGAGCGATTGTTACGCTAGAATGGGATGCCTTCATGCCGGTCAACGCAATGCAGATGATGTCGATGCCAACCACGTTGCAGTCAGTGCTGCATTGGGTAATGAGCGGAGGGTTACAATTTTTTTATGTCGTCAGTGTCGTCGGTCTAGCCATCTACGGTGCTCAGGCCATGTGGCTTACCACCCGATATCTCATCACCAAACGCCAACCACCTAACCAACCAACCAACCACCTAACCAACTGGCCCCCCGTCACTGTTCAACTCCCCATCTACAACGAACGCCATGTTGTCGAACGGCTGATCGATGCCTGCGCCAACCTTGATTATCCCAAAGCACTACTGCAAATCCAGATCCTGGATGATTCAACTGATCAGACGACGGCGATTGCCCTACGGCGCGCTGAGTTTTGGCGACAACAGGGTCACAACATCGAGCTAGTGCAACGCGCCGATCGCAGCGGCTACAAAGCGGGGGCATTGGCCCATGCCCTGCCCTATGCAACCGGCGACTTTATTACGATCTTTGACGCCGACTTTGCCCCGCCGGCCGATTTCTTGCGCCGGGTGATCCCCACCTTTTTGGAGCCACAGGGTGAACACATTGCCTTTGTCCAGGCGCGCTGGGGTCACCTCAATGCTGATTACTCGCCCCTCACCCACTGCCAGGCGCTGGCCTTGGATGGCCACTTTGTGGTGGAACAAGGGGGACGCCAAGCTGCCGGCTATGCGATTGGCTTTAACGGCTCGGGCGGGGTCTGGCGACGCGCGGCGATTGACGATCAGGCGGTCGGTGGCTGGCAGGCAGACACGCTCTGCGAAGATCTTGATCTGAGCTACCGTGCCCAGTTGGCCGGCTGGCACTACCACTACACGAATGAGCTAGAAGCCCCCGCCGAAGTGCCACCACAACTCATCGCCTTCAAACGGCAACAATTCCGCTGGGCCAAGGGCAGCATTCAAACGCTGCGCAAACTAGGCGCGGCGGTCTGGCAAAGTAAGTGGCCGCTGACTAAGCGTCTTGCTGGGTTAGCGCATATGGGTGGCTATCTGATCCACCCGCTGCTCTTACTGCTCTTGTTAACCACGCTGCCGTTGCTGCTGTTGGGCATTAACCCCGGTCGCCACATTGCGCTGCTCAGTTTGGCGTCGCTGGGGCCACCTCTACTCTATGTAGTCGGCCAGATCGTGCTGCATGGCCGCGGTTGGTGGCGTCATTGGCGTTATCTACCCTTATTAACGCTGCTGGGCACGGGGCTCTGTTTTAGTAACACCATCGCGGTCTGGCAGGGTTGGTTCAACCAGGGCGGCTCTTTTTTGCGCACCCCCAAGTTTCATGTCGAAACGCGCGGTGACGGTTGGCGCGGCAGCAGCTATCAACTGCCGCTGGACCGCACCGCGGTTGGTGAGCTGGCACTACTCGTCTATGCTGCGCTCACCACCTGGCTGGCGGCGCAACAGGAACAGTGGATGCTCAGCGCTTATCTGCTACTCTATGTCGGCGGTTTTGGGCTGCTGATTGGGGTCAGCCTCTGGCAGGCCAGGCCACAGCAGCTCGTTCAGCAGAGCCCGACCACGCCCAGCAGCGCGCCCAATAGCAATGCCCCCCACGGCAGCGCACAAAGGCCCGCCGCCCCCTGACAAGCGGCTAACCTTGCAGAATTATTGGCAATTTCGTCGTGTAAGCGGTACAATAAGGGGTAGGAAGAGTAAATCGGTACATCGGTAAATCAGTAGATCGCTCACATGTTTTTTGGTCTACCGATGTACCGATTTACCGATTTACCGATTTACCGATTTACCGCTCTACACCAAAAAGGGACGCAACCAGCAATGGCAAGCAATGTAAACGAAAACACCTGGCAGGAAAATACGGACGATATTATTGTCCTGGCCAACCGCTCGGGCAAGAACTATATTCTCGATCTGCCGGCGGGGCGCTATCGGCTCGATGCGGGGCGCAAGATGCGCACCCTGCGCTCGATCCTGAAGATCCACGAAGTCAACGAGCTGCTCGAACAGGGCAGCTTGGTCATTGAAAGCTAAGCACAGTTCACAGTAATCCACGAAGGCACACAGAGACTAGTACAGTTACGCAAGTTATGTTGGATTAAAAGCAGTTCGTCCCAGCGGGACGCTTGACCTTAGGGAAGTATCATGATTTTCTTGGTCCTACGGTCAAGCGTCCCGCTGGGACGAAAAACCCAGCAAAATTTCGGTAACGTTGTAGTAATGTTTTAGTGGATTATTTAAGCTTTTTGCATTGGTCTAATTTGTGGCTGGCGCACACCATCCACGCAAGGTAAGCACATGTCAACATTACTACTCATCGACGGCCATTCGCAGGCGTATCGGGCCTATTTTGGCATGAAGACGCCGCTTTCGACGCGCACGGGCGAGCTGACCGGCGCGGTCTATGGTTTTGCGCGCAAGCTGCTCAGCGTGATCAAGGAATATAAGCCAGACGAGGTCGCGGTCGCCTTTGACCTGGGCGACACCTGGCGGCACAGTGAATTTAGCGACTACAAAGCGACGCGCGATGCCATGCCAGACGAGATGCGCACGCAGATGGAGCGCATCACCGAGCTGTTGCAGGCGTTTAACATTCCCATCGTCACCTACCCCAACTATGAAGCAGATGATGTGTTGGGCACGCTTTCGTTGCAAGCCGGACAGGCAGGCAATGATGTGCTGATCCTCACCGGTGACCGCGATATGTTCCAGCTGATCGATGAGCGGGTGAAGATTCTCTACACCTCCGGTGGCCCCAATCCGGTAACTAGTGTTTATGGGCTACCCGAGTTGGCGGAACGTTATACCCTCTCGCCAGCCCAATTTATCGATCTCAAAGCCCTCACCGGTGACAGTTCGGATAATATCCCGGGGGTGGCCGGCGTCGGTGAAAAGACGGCGGCCAAATTGCTCACCCAATATGGCTCGCTCGACAATCTCTACGCCCACATCGACGAAATCTCTGGGCCAAAGACACGCCAGAGCCTGATCGATGGCCGCCCCCAGGTCGAGCGCAACAAGCGGCTCGTCACCATCGTGCGTGATCTGGATCTGGTCTATGACCCCGCGGCGTGCCAACTTAGCAGCTATGACCAGGACGCGGTGGTCACCCTTTTCCACGCGCTGGAATTCCGCAGTCTGCTCAAAGAGTTGCCCCAAACCAGCCAACTGATGCAGCCCATGCCGACCGGGGATAATGGGCAGTTGGGCCTCTTTGATGCGCCTGACACAGGCGAACCAACCATCCCCATCCCGGCCAACGTACCCTATGGTTGTATTCAAGATGAAGCGGGCTTACAGGAGCTGGTGGCAACGCTCAAAACGGCCAAGATCCTCAGCTTTGATGTAGAAACAACCAGCACTGACGCTGTCCAAGCAACCCTGGTTGGCCTGGGCGTGGCCTGGGCAGCGGGTGAGGCGGCCTATATTCCGGTTGGCCACACTACGGGCGATCAACTGCCATGGGCACAGGTCTGTGAGGCCATGCAACCCTTCTTCGCTGATCCGCAGTTGCCCAAGGTCGCGCACAACGGCAAGTATGATCTGACCGTCTGTCTGCGCAATGGGTTGACCATTGCCGGACCAATCCACGATACGATGACGATGGCCTGGTTGCTCGATCCCGCCAGCCACAACCTGGGGTTGAAAGGGCAAGCGGCCACCGAGTTGTCCTGGCAGATGACCGAGATCACCGATCTTATCGGTACCGGACGCAAGCAGATCACGATTGACCAGGTGCCGATTGCCGCGGTGGGCGCGTACTGTGGGGCCGATGTTGATGTCACGATTCAGCTCTACGAAAAGTTGGTACCACGCCTGCAGGAAGCGGGCATGTGGGAACTGTACGAGAACACCGAACTGCCGCTATTGCCGGTGCTCACCGACATGGAGATGGCCGGCGTCAAGCTCGATCTCGCCTATCTGGCCAAGATGTCCGGCCAGTTGACCGAACGGCTGGCGGCGCTGGAAAAGGAACTGTTCGGCCTGGTTGGCCATGAGTTTAACCTGCGCAGCACGCAGCAATTAAGCCAGGTGCTCTTTGATGAACTCGCCTTCCCGGTTAAAGGGTTGAGTCGCACCAAAGGCGGGCAGATCAGTACGGCCGTGGCCGAGTTGGAAAAGTTGGCGTCCATGCGCAGCCAATTGAGCGAACAACAGCAGCGCGTGATTGCAATTATTATGGAACAGCGCCAGTTGGAAAAGCTACGCGGCACTTATGTCGACGCACTGCCGTTGCTGGTCAACCCAGAGACGGGGCGTGTTCACACCAGCTTTAGCCAGACCGGCGCGGTCACCGGGCGCATGAGCAGCAGCAATCCCAACTTGCAGAACATCCCGATCCGCACCGAGTTGGGCCGTGAAATCCGCCGCGCCTTTGTCGCGCCGGAAGGTTGGCTGCTGATTGCCGCCGACTACAGCCAGGTTGAGTTACGCGTAATGGCGCACGTCGCCAAAGAAGAGATCCTGATCGATGCCTTCCGCAACAATCAGGATATTCACGCCACCACCGCCTCCAAACTGTTCGGCATACCGATCAACGAGGTGACAAGTGCACAGCGCGGGCTGGCCAAGACGATTAACTTTGCCACGATCTATGGCTCGTCCGCCTTTGGTATCAGCAATCGCACTGACATGGATCCCAAAGAGGCCCAACGTTTTCTAGATCAATACTTTGTGACCTACCCACGCATTCGTGAATATATCGAGCGCACCACCGAAATGCTCAACCGGGAAGGGTATGTGGAAACCTTGCTCGGGCGCAAGCGCTTTTTTGCCGAGTTGAAGAATGGGCGCTTGCCCTTCAACCAACGCATGGCCGTCGAGCGCGCCGCGATCAACGCCCCCATCCAAGGCACCGCCGCCGATGTGATGAAGATCGCGATGATCAGGCTGCATGCGCAGTTACAGACCCAGGGGTTACAAGCGCGCATGTTGATGCAAGTGCATGACGAGTTAGTGCTCGAAGCGCCGGTCGCCGAAAAAGAGGCGGTCGTCAAGTTAGTCTGTGACATTATGGAGTCCGCCTACACCTTTGACGTGCCGCTCAAGGTTGATGTAGAAGTCGGGCCGAATTGGTACGATCTGGAACCGGCGTAGCGAATTAATAATTAATGGAGAACAATTAACGGTTAATGGTTAATGTCTTGTTTCCTTGCAAAGAAAGAATCAAGATGCGCAATGAATTTACCGCAGTGCTTGAAAGAGACGAGGAATGGTACATTGCTTATTCACCAGAAGTACCAGGGGCAAACGGACAAGGACATACGCAGCAAGAAGCATTACAGAGTCTAGCGGACGCGATTGCCCTGATTCTAGAAGATCGGTTTGCTGATGGTTTGCATAGCTTATCAGACGAATAGCCCGCAAGATTTGTCGTGGTTTATCTGTGCCCGAAATTGGTCGTGAATAACCGCAAGAAGATTTTATATTTTCTTGTCGGCGCTAAATAAAAAGTAGTAACAAACAATGAGAAAGTAAGACAATGACCCCAAAATATAAAATTCTGGTCAGCGATGCGTTGGCCGATGTTGGTTTGAAACCGCTGCGTGAAGCGGAGAATGTCGAAGTCTCGATTCAAACCAGCCTGACCCCCGAGCAGTTACTTGCAGTGATCCCTGAATTTGATGCCTTGTTGGTGCGCAGCAGCACCCGTGTCACCGCCGAGGTAATCCAGGCCGGCAAGCGGCTGCGGGTGGTTGGCCGGGCCGGCGTTGGCGTCGACAACATTGATGTCGACGCGGCGACCCAAGCCGGCGTCATCGTCGTCAATGCGCCGACCGGTAACACCGTTGCGGCCGCCGAACATACAGTGGCCATGCTGATGGCGATGGCGCGTATGATCCCACAGGCCGATGCCAGTGTGCGCAAAGGCGACTGGAAGCGCAACAAATTTGTCGGCGTTGAAGTGCGCAATAAGGTGCTAGGTACCGTCGGCTTTGGGCGCGTGGCCCAGGAAGTCTGTCGCCGTGCGCAAGGATTGGGGATGCGTGTGGTTGCCTACGATCCTTATGTTACCCCCGATTATGCTGCCCACCAAGGGGTGACACTGTATGAACTTGATCGCGTGCTGGCCGAGGCAGATTTTTTAACCTTACACACGCCCTTGACGCCGCAGACCCGAAACCTAATTAGCCGCGAGCAATTAGCGCACATGAAGACCGGTGCGCGCATCCTCAATGTTGCGCGTGGCGGGGTCATTGATGAGGTGGCGCTGTACGAAGCGGTGCAGAGTGGTCATATTTCCGGTGCCGCGCTCGATGTCTTTGATGAAGAGCCGTTGCCCCAGGAAAGTCCCCTGCGCAAGTCGGACCAGATCATCCTGACCCCGCACCTGGGTGCCAGCACCGTGGAAGCACAGGAGCAGGTCGCCGAGGATGTGGCGTTGCAGGTGCTTGATGTGCTCAACGATCTGCCGGCGCGCTATGCGGTCAACGCGCCGCTCATTCCGCCGCGCGACCTCGATTTCCTGATTCCCTATATTGACCTTGGGGAACGACTGGGCAGTTTTCTGCGCCAGATGGGCGTACAGGGCACCGGCGATCTGACCGTCACCGCCTTTGGCAACCTCGCTAATTTTGACTTGGCCTATATCAACGCCGCGGTGATCAAAGGCCTGTTGGCTGATGTTACCCAGGTGCGCATCAACCTGGTCAATGCGACGCTGATTGCCCAGCGCCGCGGCATCAACCTGATCGAGATCAAGCAGCATCAGCATGACGCGCCGTACGAGACGATGTTGACCGTCAGTGCCCAATCCGGGCCAAAGTGGGCAGTCAGTGGTGGGATCGTGCGCGGTGAACCTTATATCGTAGCGATTAATGAGCAATGGGTTGATTTCCCCGCGCAAGGGCACATGTTGTTGACCTCACACCGCGACCGGCCAGGCATCGTCGGACGCGCGGGTACGCTGTTGGGTGAAGCGGACGTTAATATCAGCTTTATGCATGTGGGGCGCCATGCCCCGCGGACCGATGCAATCATGGTTTTGGGGCTCGATGAACCAATGCCAACCGCGTTGGCCGATGCGCTGGAAGCATGGGAACACATTAATTGGCTGCGCACGATTTCGTTAGGTTAGTTAGTTGGTTAGTTGGTTGGTTAGTTTCAACAAGCTCAACCAGCTAACTTAACCAATACCCCCCGATCTTTTAGTACCCGAAGAATATACATCTTACGCTGTTCACAGTAGAACCAATCCGTAGATCTTTGCTATAATGTAGGTTATGAGAAACATTCGTTCATGTAGTACACCTAATAATGGCTATAGCCAAGCAACCTCAGCGCATGGTTGGTGGCATGCGCGTTACCGGGCCAGTGGGCGTAGTAGCACCGACGAGACGACCGACAAGACGCTGGTCAGCGCGCCGTTACGCCTGTTGATTGTGGCCTCGCTGCTTTGGTTGCTGCCTTTGCTGGCCTGTGGCAGTTTTGCCCCACGCCCAACGCCTACCCCGACCACCATGTCACCTGTCGATAATTTTTCAACACCCACAAACCCAGCCATCGCCCCAACCCTCGCTGTCGCCCAGATCACCCCATTACCACTCATTGCAACCAACACCGCAGCCCCCGAACCGACCCTAGCGCCAACCAGTGCCGCCCCAACAGGTACGGGGTTGCAAGCAGGCCAGCCCGCCCGCGTGACCGCGCCCGCAGGGCTGAATATGCGCACGAACCCGGCGTCCAGTGCCGGGCTGATCTTACAGTTGGCTACTGGTATTCGGGTAACAGTTGTTGAGGGACCGACGACAGCAGACAATTTTACCTGGTGGCGCGTGGATGATGGGCAGGGTAATGTAGGTTGGGTTGCCGATGGTGATGCTGAGACGGTCTGGCTAAGTCCACAGGTAGGGGAGGTACAGCCGGTCGATCGCGCACCACGAGTGGGCGACCGGGTCGCCGTAACCATGCCTGACAATGGCCAGCTTAGTGTCCGCGTTTCCCCAGGGACCAATGCCACCCTCGTGGCGCGCGTCAATGCCGGCGAACAGATGACCGTGATTAATGGACCACAGCAGGCTGGTGGCTTTACCTGGTATCAGGTGCGCTCGGACAATGGTGGCGTCGAAGGGTGGGCAGCAGCCGGCGATGGTGCTACGCGCTGGTTAAGCCCGCTTGAGTAAGCAGGACGAGCCTTATACAACATAATCGGTTGCCGCACTTGCGATTGCAACCGAGGGACGGAAGTTAGTTTTTGGGCCAGGGCATCGGGTCGAATGGGCTTGGCAATAAAGTCATCCATGCCGGCCGCGAGTGCCTGGCGGTGATCTTCGGCCAAAGCGGCCGCGGTCATGGCGATAATATGCGGTTGTCGTTGGCGGGGAACGGTACGTCGGATCTGCCGGGTGGCTTCAAAGCCATCCATTTCCGGCATTTGTAGATCCATGAGCACCAGATCATAGGCATGTTGTTGCACCGCCTCGACGGCAGCTTTGCCATTGTGGGCCAGGGTGGCCTGGTAGCCAATGTGGGCGAGGATGCGCAGTGCCACCTTCTGATTGATTGGATTATCTTCCACCAGGAGAATGGTCAGCGCATCATGCAAAGCAGGCTTCGGCAGCGTTGCGGGGTTTAGTTGTTTGCGCAGTGGCGGTGCCCGATGTTCGGCGAGCGGGAAACGCAATGTCACATAAAAGGCCGAGCCTTTATCCAATTCACTTTCTGCCCAGATCCGGCCATCCATCTTATCGACCAGCAACTTACAAATCGATAAGCCCAACCCAGTCCCACTATACTTGCGTGTGGCCGATACATCGGCCTGGACAAAACGTTCAAAAAGCCCATTGATCCGGGTCGGCGCGATGCCAATCCCAGTATCATGGACAGCAAAGCAAAGTTCTGCCCAATCCCCGCTCAGTTGTTGCACATCGACAGCAAGCGTAACGGTGCCCCGTTCCGTAAATTTTAGCGCATTACCCAGCAGATTAATCAGAATCTGGCGCAGGCGCCCAGCATCCCCCACCAGCCAGTGGGGCACGGTGGCACCAATCTGCAACGTCAGCGCAACCGTGTGGCAGCGCTCATGATTAACAAGCAGATTGATCGTATCTTCCAAGGTGCGATGCAGATCAAACGCCTGGAGATCCAAGGTCAATTTACCCGATTCAATCTTCGAGAAATCAAGAATCTCGTTGATGATATCCAGCAGGGCATTGCCACTCTTGTGAATTGTCTCCACATATTCGGCCTGTTCTGCGCTCAGCGCTGTCGCCAGCAACAGATTGGTCATGCCGATCACCCCATTCATGGGTGTGCGAATCTCATGGCTCATGTTCGCCAAAAAAGAACTTTTGGCATGCGTCGCGGCCTCGGCCTGTTCTTTGGCTAGTTTGAGTTCACGCTCACTTTCAATCCGCGCCGTAATATCGACCGCACTGTAAATGAAGCCCATGAACTGGCCAGTCTCCGTCCAGATCCCCGTATTCGTCCATTCACAAGTAATGATGCGCCCATCTTTGGTATAGTTTGTATTAATATTGCGCACTTCGGTCAAAATCTGCTGTTTGATCTCGGTGACCAATGTGTGAACCGCCGGACGCGCGTCGGGTGCCGTCAAGAGTTCGATGGCATGCTGGCCGAGCGCTTCAGCGGTGGTATAACCAAAGGTCCGGTGTGCGGCGCGGTTCCACCCCGTAATCAGGCCATTCACATCGCAGTCAATGACAGCCATGCTCGTCTGCTGGATGTAAAGCCGACGCTTTTGCTCGGAGGCCATCAGTTCTCGCGCCGAGCGCCGCCGGCTAAAATCAAGCAGGGCAAGGATCAGGCTGGAACAACCCAAAAAGATGACGAAAGAGAACATGAAGCTGCCCGCCGGCACAATAATATAGCGGGTAGCAGAAGCATCAACTTGCCGAAAAAGTGGTGTGGCGTTGAAATGATAAAGGAGGAACATTAACACCGTAAGGAGCGTGATCAAGAGACCACTCTTGTAGCCGGCGACCATGATCGTAAACCAAGAGAGGATAGCCAACCACAAGAGTGATGGCACTGAGTATTCCTGGTAGGAGAGAATCGTTAACCAGATGGCGATAATCGCGCTAAAGACCAAATTGATTGTACCCCAACGGGTGGACGGGAAGCGTGATAACCACCATAAGTTGAGTAGATAAAGGATGCTGGCAACAGTCACACCGATCATCCCATTCTGCCAGCCATCCGGTTTGGTCACTAAGAGGATGAGGCCAATCGCCGGCACGATGATCAGCAACAGACGGAGAATATGGCGTAAGAAACGTAAGGTTTGGTCGTGATGGGTCTCTTCCCAATGCAGGTGCGGGAAGGTAAAACCGGTGACGATCTGCGCGACTGATTTGCAGAGCCACGACCACTTTTGTTGACTGGGAAAGCTTGCCATATAGTTAATGAGTGCTCACATGCTGTCGGGCAATCAGCATCATTGCCCTGGTTGACCGAATTGCAATCAGATCCTATCGACAGTTTGTGGTGGCACAGCAACTGATCTGGTGAGCGATGGCAGCACGCCGGCAAGCCGCGGATAGTTTTGCTGTCCCCAGTATAAGGGCAACCGCAGGCCGTTCCATCAGGCATATGTTGTACTGATAGGTGTCGCGCTGGCGGGAAATTAAGAGGATCGTTAGGTCGGAGACGTAGCAGGTTTTATTGAGCGAGAGGAGTGTTGGCTGGACCGACAGCTTGGGCTAAGGTACTACTGACGAACGCGTTGAGGCTCACCCCTTCGCGTTCCGCAACGACGGCCAACTGCCGATGCAAGGTGCGTGGAATCCGCACGACAAATTTACCACTGTATTGCTCAGTAGCGCGCGGTTCTGGAATCGCAACGCCATCTTCCAAAGCACTTTCGATCCAAGCGTGCATGGCATCCTGTACCATCACTTCCAATTCTTCAAACGTATCGGCCTGGGTAAAGCAGCCGGGCAGTTCAACCACCCGTGCTATATAGGCAACATCACCATCCGTTGTGTCGCGGTGAACTTCGACGGTGTAAGGTAAGGCCAAGTATTCTTCTACTGTTCGTGTGAGTTTTTTCTGCTGTGTCATCTTGACTATCCTCCCAACTCATCTAGCAATGCTAGTACTAGCTTAACATAAATCGGCTTGATGAATGGCTTACGAAATGGTATCGTGATGCGATGTTTTTCCCGTGTATAAACCGCATGGCTTGTACCACGTTGACGCTTTTCAAATCCTAACCCCAGTAATATTGTGTCAAGTTCGTCAAAGCGCACATTTTTCGGATTATTACGCAACTGGCTGAGTTGCTTCTCACGTTTTGTCATTGAAAACGTCAACTTATGGTTTAGCCACAGGGCCAGACTTGATTGATTTTATTTATTTTACATAGCAGAAAAGAATTTGAGTCAATTAAAATCTATGCTCAGTCATTGTAGTACTACATAGAGTACTAAGTCAAATCTATGGCATATCGACGCTTCCCTGCGTAATACGCCGGTTTACACTAAAATAATCCAGCCTGGATATACTCCACTTTCTCATCGTCCAGTGAGGCAGGTGGCTTCTCGGCCGGCTTTTCCGCTTCAACGGCCAGACCAAGGGTGCTTTCCAACCAGGCAATCTGGCGCAGCAACTCCTCCGGGCTACACAAGTTGACCGGTTTGCCGAAACGTTGCAACAGCAGGGCGTTGACCTGGCGGATCGTATCTCCGTTGACCTGGCCATGCAGTTTACCCGCATATTGGTTGACCAAGCCGTGGCGACGGCGGCGTAGTTGTTCGCGTTTTTCCTTTTCCGTGAAGAGTTCGCCATCATCCGCAACGGGTGTGGCATCGTTGGCGGCCTCTTCTTCTTCCAGCTCAGCCGAATAGCCATTATGGCCAAAACCAATGCCGGCAATCCCCTCCAACGAAATGCCATGATAAACCAGGCGCGGCCCTTCACCACTGCCGGGGCTGACATCAGAGGCCGTCTTGGCCCCACAGCTTTCCTCCAACAGCCGGATCGCCCGTTGTGCTTCGACCCGTTTGGTGGTCACATATTTACGCATGGCGCGGTCGTTGATGCCGAAGATCCAGGCGGTCTGCTCTTCATTAGGACGTTCGGGGGCCATGCGCCCGGCACGCATCGTGAATTGATCAAGCCAATTGAACTCGCGAATGCCGTTGAGTACGGCGGCAACGGCAATCGGTTTGTAATCATAACCAACGTGGGCCATGCCGACGGTGACCAACATATCCCAGCCACCATTTTTAAAGAGGCGCAGATTGTCATGAGCGTTGTTGTCATCAGAGACGGCCAGCAGACAGCGCGCACCCAACCCTTGCAAAAAGGCCAGGACTTCGCGCGCATGGGCTTGGTTCGCACAGCCGACAATGCCACAGTAGCGCGGCCAAATCTCCTGTAACTCTTTGACCTTCTCCAAGGCATGACGGGCCGCGACTTCCCAAAATTGCGGATCGGTGGCGACTTTGGTCAACTGCTGGCTGGTGTAGCGCAGTTCGACCTCTTCGGTGGCGTAGCGCGTTTTGCCTTGGTGTTGGCGACGACGCGTCTGGTAGAGCTTGCCGTCAAAGAGGGTAGCATCGAGCGGACGGAGAAAACCTTGGGCCACGCCATCGCCATAGGTTAGCTCGACATCCGCACGGATGCGCCCCTCGTCGCTGTAGTCCGCAAAGATGATCGGGTTGTCATCGGCGCGGTAGGGGGTGCCGGTCATCACCAGCTTGAAGGCGGCAAATTCGTCGAGCTCGCCTAAAATTTTGGCAGCCTGCGTGGTATCACCACTGCCATAGAGCTTTTCGCCCAGGTAGTGCGCCTCGTCACAGACAAGCGCAAGCCGCCCTTTGTGGCGACGAGCGAAGAGGCGATGCGCGGCAGGGTCGGCACAGAGCGATTGATAACTGCTCACATACCCAAAGCCGCGCAAGCTGTTGAGCGCGGCATTCTCGCGGTGGACAATCGCACCCATCGCGCTGGGCTGAAAGTGGGCGCGCACCGACTTCCAGTCCAGCTCGAACTGGGAACAGAGCCCCAAACGGGGGGTAAGGACGATGGCTGCGTCGATGCGCCGCGTTTTGTGCAGCGCATCAAGCACCGACAAGGCGAGAATGGTCTTGCCACCGCCAGGGGGGATGACTGCGGTTAAAACGCCGCCGATTGGTTTATTCAGCGCCGCTTGGATCGCAGCCTGTTGATGTAGACGTAATTCGAACATGGGTAGCTTAGTTTCTATAACGACTGGCGACTGGCGACCTATGGCTTCGACGAGCTCAGCCGCCGGTCGTCGGTCGACCGTCGGTCGTCACTGGACACGAAAACACGGGCGGCAGGCAAAGCGAATCGACCGTTGATCCGGCT
Organism: Caldilineaceae bacterium; assembly: GCA_022842065.1. Next base: position 164,266 of record JALHQH010000020.1, on the reverse strand, counting down.
TTGCTGCAACCCGTGTTTTAGAAAAATCTTAACAACGATTAGGCGGCGCGGATCGCCTTTTGCTGCTCAAGCAGCCGCGCCCAGGTTTCGTCGCTCTCAATCGTGAGCACCCGAAAGGCTTCGGCAAAATCCATCTCTTTGCCTTTACCAGTCGTGGCAGAGAAGCCGCGGATGCGCTCCTCCAACCCTTCCATCGCACCCACCTGGCTCACGTGTGCTTTAAGAGCCTCGATCTTCAGATCAATCGTGTTGCTGATGTCGATAAAGGTATCACCCTGGCCGCGCGAGGCAACGTAAACCTTGCGCACCTTGTGGGCATAGATGCCTTCCTCTTCCAGCTCTTGAAAAAGGTTGGGCTGTCCACAGGCTGGGAAGATCGCATCCATCGTCGCTTCGCCCACGGCGCGGTGATCGGGATGGTTGATGCCGCCCATCGGGGTGAACATCATCGTCGGGTCCATGGCGATAATCACTTCGGGTTTGAAGCGGCGAATTTCGCGGACCAGCCGCTTGCGCAGTTCCATCGTGTTTTCGACCATGCCATCGGGCACGCGCAGGAAAGTTACATCACTGACGCCGACAATTTTCGCAGCGGCCAGGGTTTCTACTTCGCGAATTTCAGCCGCCCGGGCCTTAGTCATCCCCGGCTCGGCAATGCCCACATCACCACTGGTCACCAAGACATAGGCGACAGCACAGCCTTCCTGTACCCAGCGGGCAATTGTACCAACCGAGCCAAATTCAATATCATCCGGATGGGCCACAATCGCCATCGCCCGGTGGGGGGTATAAGTGCTCTTGCTCACGCGTGCCAACTCCTTTTAGCGCTGCTCTAATTAAAACGTGAAACGTGAAACGTGCTGCATGCTGCGTGATAGGCCGTAGGCGCATGTTAAGTGCTTAACGAAAAATCACGTTTCACGCATCACGTTTCACGCATTACATTCAGCTCAATTGACCCTTGAGGAATTCAAAGCTGCGGCGGACGCTGACCAGCGGTTCCTTGGGCAGATCGTGTTCCACAATGTACCACTCGGCACCGGCTTTTTTGGCGGCCGGCAGCAGTTTTGACCAATCGAGGGTGCCGTGGCCGACGTCGGCAAAGCCCATCTGATCTTCGTTCTCGCCTGCGGGGGCGAGATCCTTGCAGTGGACGCGGGGGCAACGGCCTTGATAACGACCGAGCAATTCAACGCCATCGACGCCACCACGCGCTACCCAGGCCAGATCCATCTCAAAACCGACGTTGACGGCAGAGGCGGCCTCCATCATCCAGTCAATCGCGAGTTTGCCTTCGATTTTTTCCATCTCAAAGGCGTGGTTGTGATAGAGCAGTTGCATCCCTTCGGCGCTGCAACGTTGGCCAATCAGGTTAAGTTGCTCACCCAGTTGGGTCCACGCGCTGCCGGTCGCGCCCCGATCTTCAGGGGCCAAAAAGGGGAGGACGATCACCTGGTTGCCGATCGCCTGGTTAAAGGCAATCACGCCATCGAGATCACTTTGCAACACTTTGAGCGCGACGTGGCTGGAACAGGCGCGCAGGCCATTTTGGCGCAGCAGCCGCTTCATCTCGTCGGCAGACAGATTGTGCGTACCAATCGTCTCGACACCGGTGTAGCCAATCGCGGCGACTTCGGCCAGCAATGCGGGGAAGGGCATCTGTAGATTGCGCAAACTATAAAGTTGCACAGCAATGGGAAGCATTTGTTGATCCTTTCAGGATTTTGGTCGCTTGGTCGATTAGTCGCGTCGTCGTTTGGTCATATAGCCCAGCGGTTCTCCCGATAATTAATCAGGCAAGATCAGTAACAACCATCCAATGACCAAACAACCACGCGACTACTTGACCACACGACTAAACGACTAATTTAACTGTCACCTATTATCTCGCTTACCGCAACGCCCGTCAAACGTTCACTGAGTCCGGTGAACCGTTCGGAGACTTTGTTATTGCGGACCGCCATCGCAATCGCCTTGGGTTGGCCGACCAGCACGACCAGCCGGCGGGCCCGGGTAACCGCAGTATAAAGCAAATTACGCTGCAGCAACATATAGTGGCTGGTCAAAACAGGGATGACCACCGCCGGAAATTCGCTGCCTTGGCTTTTATGAATACTGATCGCGTATGCATGCACCAGTTCATCCAGCTCTAGAAAATCGTAGACTACCGGTCGCCCATCCACGGTGACCGTAACTTTTTGCAGCTCCATGTCCATCGCTTGGATGATGCCCATGTCGCCATTATAAACTTCTTTATCGTAGTTGTTACGAATCTGCATCACCCGGTCGCCCACGCGGTAGGCGCGATTGCCAATGCGTCGCTCCGGTCGTTGGGGCGAGGCAGGGTTGATCGCAGCTTGCAGCGCCTCATTAAGGGCACCGACTCCGACGACCCCGCGGTGCATGGGGCTGAGCACCTGAATATCCTGCGTCGGAATGGCAAACCGTTTGGGAATCCGGCTCTGCACCAATTCCACACAGATTTGGGCCGCCCGCTCCGGCTCTTCGGTGCGAAAGAGAAAAAAATCGGTGGCATGATCGTTGTCAACGGTCGGGCTCTCACCGGCGTTGATGCGATGGGCGTTGGTAATGATGTAACTGCCAGCCTCTTGGCGGAAGATCGTTTGCAGGCGGACGACAGCAGATTGACGCGCCCAAAAGGCACCCGCAAGTAATGACGGACGACCGACGTCGGCTCCTTCCACTGCAGCGATCAGATCTTTCAAGACATTCCCCGCGCCCACACTAGGCAGCTGATCGACATCGCCGACGAGCAGCAGATGCATCCCCGGCGGAATCGCTTTGAGCAAGTGATTGGTCAGCACGAGATCAAGCATGGAGGCTTCGTCAACGATCAGTAGATCGCCTTCCAACGGGTTCTCTTCGTTGCGCTGAAAGGCCATCCCTTCCGCCGGCTTAAATTCGAGCAGGCGATGGATCGTTTTCGCCTCGCGCCCGGTTGTTTCGGCCAAACGCTTCGCCGCGCGGCCAGTCGGTGCGGTGAGCACGACCTGATGATTATACGCCTCGCACAGTTGCAACAGCACGCGAATTGAGGTGGTTTTGCCGGTGCCTGGGCCACCAGTCAACACGGTAAAACGATGAGTCAGCGCGGCACGAATCGCCCCATGTTGCTGTGGGGCGAGTTTCAGGCCGTGGTGGCGCTCGGCGGCGGTAAAGGCCGCGGTCCAATCAAAGCGCGTCATACGGAAGTGATCAAAACGACTTTCGCCGTCGCGCAGCAGCCGTTTGATCCGCCCAGCGACCCCCACTTCACTATAATAGAGACTGGTGAGATAGATGGCGTTTTCGGCCTGCAACAGCTTTTCGGCTTGGGCCGGCGTGGCGGCGGCATAGATCTGCCCCTGCTCGGCAATGAGTTGGGGAATCGCGTCAACGGGGCGGGGCGCAATCGGCAAGATCATCTCTTCTGCGCCGGGCGTGGCGGTGACTTTCACCTGCTCTTCGCCCCACAGCCGCACCAAGCCCAAACCGATCTGCTGCGGCGTCACATCCAACAGTTCCACCGATTGGCGCACCAGTTCGGACGTCGGCAAAAAGACATGACCATCATCGGTCGCCTGGCTGAGCGCATAGGCGATCCCGGCGGCGACCCGTTCGGGAGCATCAGGGGCAAGGCCCATGGATTGGGCGATGCGGTCGGCAGTGAGAAAACCAATGCCAAAGATGTCGCGGGCGAGGCGGTAGGGATCTTGCCGCACCACACCAATCGCGTTGTCGCCATAAAATTTATAGATCTTGGTGGCCAAGCTGGTGCTCACCCCATGGCTTTGCAGGAAGAGCATCACTTCCTTGATCGCCTTCTGCTCTTCCCACGCCGCGGTGATCATCTGCGTGCGCACACGGCCAACGCCGGGCACCTCGTTGAGCCGATGGGGTTGCTCTTCAATCATTGTCAATGTCTCGACGCCAAAATGTTTGACAATGCGCTTGGCCGTCACCGGCCCAACCCCCCGAATCAACCCACTGCCCAGATACTTTTCAATCCCGGCCACCGTCGCCGGCAACACGGTCCGCATACTTTCGACAACAAACTGTTTGCCATACTCCGCGTGAATCGTCCAGCGCCCCGTCAACTCCACCGATTCGCCGACATTGACACCCAGCATATTGCCAACCACGGGCACTTGATAGTCGCGGCCAAAGGCGGCGGGCCCGCGTTTTTCCGGCGTCACCTTGGCAACTGTATAGCCCGTTTCTTCATTGTGATAGGTGATCCGTTCTACCACCCCGCGTAAAAGATCCATAGCCGCAAGCGTAGCAGATTGGGGGCCGGTGGGCAAGTTTTAGAGACGAGAGGCGTGGCAAGGTGACAGGGTGGCAAGGTGACAGGGTGACAGGGTGGCACCCGCAAGATACGAGAGTATGACTCCTTGTCTCTTGTCACCCTGTCACCTTGTCTATCATTTCGCGCCTACAATTTCCTGATCTAAGCACGCGGTAGGCAACATATCTTGTAAGATGGGGATGAAAATTTGTTGTTATGCGCAAATGGTGATATAATCGATCCGAACGATTGTGCTAGGATACGCGCCCGGTACAGCGGTGTCCCGGCCAAGGCAAGTCTGTGGCATTTCGTGATTTATTGTGTAGGCAATTGATCGTGGCAGCCTTTGACATTGCACCCATCAGTTATAGTGATGATTTCATGGAGGAGTAAGCAGCAAAGCGCGAAACCATGAAGTCATATTGCACTCTATCTTTTTACTTTCCAGCTTTGCTGGGTTTGTGCATCTACTAGAACAGGAGTACCAGATGTCTATTTCGAAAGAACAAAAGGCCGACTTGATTCGTGAGTACCAGACGACGCCCAACGATACGGGGTCGCCGGAAGTACAGGTGGCGATTTTGACCACACGGATCAATTCTCTCGTCGAGCACTTGAATAAACACAAGCACGACGAAGGGTCGCGGCGCGGTCTGCTCAAGTTGGTTGGGCAACGCCGTCGGCACCTGGCGTATCTGCGCCAAAGCGACACAACGCGGTATCAAGAGTTGATTCAGCGGTTGGGTCTGCGACGATAGCAAAGGAATCAATGGGGCGAGAAGGTCTAGACCGGAAGACCCTCGCCCCTTTTGCTGTCTAAGGTGCATTTACTTTGCAGCCTGATGGGTAGGGCGCAAAGTAGCATATGAAGTTTGATTGTTCGTCATCAGTGTCATGACGACAATGAGCAGGTGGTTGAATTTCTTACTGCGGTTGCCTTGAAAACGTACAAATCGTTGATTAAAAACCAATAGAGGCGTTTACAAGCAATGCAGCCTATAGCAGTTCGCGCTCGTCGGGGTTCGGCATTGGAGAGTGCCCCCAAACAGCACTGAATCTTGCGGCCCGTTTGGGGTCGCTCTCCAGTTCCGCACCTCGGCATCCATTCTCCACCCTTCTCAGTTCGCTTGACACTGTTGTAACGCTGCTCGCCACTGACGCATTGGTCGTTGGCTACGTACGTCTTGCCATTGGGATGGAGGGTACTTTGTACCTTTTATCGACAGTGGTAGGTTGGCGTTAGCATCAGCGCATCAATTTCGGCAGCACTGGCGGGCTGCGTATCTTGTTGTCAAGTTTTGTTATCGATATTGGGTGTTCAGCGCGGGCACTTTGTCGCCCCGCCAATTCCCACTATCAATCGATTCGTCGATCAAACAGATCGACCGTCAGATCGATGTTACCAAGGAGAATCTTATGCAAATGTTTGATGGTGCGCAGCTGTTTACCACCGAAATGGGTGGTCGTACGCTCGCAATTGAAACGGGCATCCTCGCCGCCCAAGCCGGCGGCGCAGTCACTATCCGTTATGGCGATACTGTCCTCTTGGCCACGGCGACCATGAGTCGCGATGTGCGGCCGGATATCAACTTCTTCCCGATGACGGTTGAATTTGAAGAACGGCTCTATGCCGCAGGTCGCATTCCCGGCAGCTTCCAACGGCGCGAAGGTCGCCCCGCCGACGATGCGATCTTGCTCTCACGGTTGGTTGACCGTTCGTTGCGCCCGCTCTTCCCCAAAGGCTTTGTCAATGAAGTGCAGATCATCATCACGGTGCTCAGCTCGGACAGTGAAAACCTGATGGGGCCGCTGGCGATTATCGCCGCTTCGGCCGCGCTGCATATCAGCGACATCCCCTGGAATGGCCCGATTGGTGGGGCCACCATGGGCTTTATCGACGGCGAATTTGTCGTCAATCCCCTCGCCTCACAGATGTTGAACAGCAGTCTCGATCTCACGATCGGCGGCACCAGTGACAACATTCTCATGGTGGAAGCCGGCGCGCGTGAGATCCCAGAAGATATTATGCTCGACGCGCTCAAGCTGGCCCACGAAGCGATCGTGCCAGTGATCACCCTGATCGAGCAGCTACGCAGCGCAGTAGGTAAAGAAAAGGCGACCGACTATACGATTTCGTTGCCGAGCGCCGAACTCAAGGCCGAAGTGGCCCAGTTTGCCGGCGAAAAGCTCGGTGCCGCACTCGTCGCCGCCGGCGGTAAACATGCGCTAGAGCAAGCTGTAAAGGCAGTCAAGGACGAAGTCAAGAGCCACTTTACCGCGCGTGTAGAGGCCGGCGAAGTCGCCAAGGGTCATCTCGGCGATGCCTTCGAGGCCGCGCTGAAAGCGGTTACCCGCCAACGCATTCTCAACGAAGGCATCCGTCCCGATGGCCGCCAGACCACCGAGATTCGCCCGATCAGTGTACAGGTGGGCCGTCTGCCCCGTGTGCATGGTTCCGGCCTCTTTATGCGTGGCGAAACCCATGTGCTTAGTATCGCGACGCTGGGCACACCAGGTGATGCGCAACGCATGGATAATTTGCAGCCGGGGACAGAGAAGCGCTACATGCATCACTACAATTTCCCCCCCTTCAGCACCGGCGAAGCCTACCCCATGCGTGGCCCCAAACGGCGCGAAATTGGGCACGGTGCCTTGGCCGAACGGGCGTTATTGGCCGTGATTCCCGAAGATTTCCCCTACACCCTGCGCGTGGTCAGCGAAGCGGTCAGCAGCAATGGCTCGACCAGCATGGGCTCCGTCTGTGGCAGCACGCTGGCGCTAATGGATGCCGGTGTGCCGATCACAATGCCGGTCTCTGGCATTGCGATGGGCTTGATCCAGGATCAGGAAACCGGTGCTTACAAAGTGCTGAGCGATATCCAAGGCTTGGAAGATGCCCTGGGCGACATGGACTTCAAGGTTGCCGGCACCGAGCATGGCATCACCGCCTTGCAGATGGACCTGAAGATCAAGGGGCTTGACTTTGAGATTCTGCGCCAGGCGTTGGAACAGGCCAAAGCCGGGCGGATGCACATCCTCGGCAAGATGATGGATGTCCTGCCCGAAGCGCGCCAGACGATGAGTGAATTTGCCCCGCGCATTCTCACGATCAATATCGACCCCGAGAAGATTGGCAAGATTATCGGCCCAGGTGGCAAAGTGGTGCGTGGCTTGCAAGAGCAATACGGCGTCAAGATTGATATCAATGACGACGGCACGATCTATATCTCCGGCGAAGGCAGCAAAGCCGAACAGGCCCGTGCCGAAGTGCAGGGTATGACCGAAGATGTCGAAGTGGGCAGAATTTACACCGGTACCGTCGTGCGTGTTGAACCCTATGGTGCCTTTATCAATATCCTCCCCGGCATTGATGGCATGGTCCACATTAGCCAGCTCGCCGACTATCGGGTTGACAAGGTCGAAGATATCGCCAACCTCGGCGACGAGCTGACGGCGATGGTCGTCGGCGTTGACGGCGGCAAGGTGCGCATGAGTCGCCAAGCGGTGCTCGAAGGCTGGACGGTGGAAGAAGCCCAGAGCCGCGACAGCGGTGGTGGTGGTGGCAGCCGCGGTGGTGGCGGTGGTGACCGCCGCAACGGTGGCGACCGGGGTGGCAGCCGCGGCGGTGATCGCGGTGGCGACCGTGGTGGTAATCGTGGTGCTGGCGGCGATCGCGGCGGTGACCGTGGTGGCCGCAGCGGCGGTGGTGGTGGCGGTGATCGCCCAGATCGCCGTGGCGACCGTGGTGGTGCCCCGCGCCGCTAGGTTGTTATAGCTGATAAAAAGAGCCGTAGTGCAGGTGCACTACGGCTCTTTTTATTGGTCCAGTCTGCTATTTTGCCGCCGTTGCTTCAATCTCGATTAGCATCTCCGGGTAGGCCAGCCGGGCCACGCCCAGCAGTGTGCTGGTACAGCGGCAGCCACCCGCGGTCAACCGGCTCGTAATCGCATCCCAATTGGCTAACAGCGCATCGACATCGGTGCTGTAGTAGTTGAGCCGCGTCACATCGGCCAAGGTGTAGCCGGCTTCCTGTAAAACTCGTTCCACGTTGTCAAAGGCCTGGTTGACTTGGGCGCGGATGTCACCGGCATGGACGGGATGGCCCTCATCGTTGGTCGAGAGTTGGCCGGCACAGTAGAGGGTATGTTGCGCCGCGCTGACTTCATGGGCGTGGACAAAGCCGAAGGGTTCCTGCCAAGTCCAGGGGTTGGTGATGCGTCGATCCATTGGATGCCTCCTAATTTACGATTCAGCCACGAAATTGCCGCATCAGTTTACCACGATAGGTGTCAGTGCTGCCAGCAACTTACATTACGCTGCGGTTGGTCCTAGCGAGCACTGCGTAGAGATCACGCACGGGCCGTACCAATCAGCACACCCTTGTGACCCGTCTCTCGTGTCTCCTCGCCCTGCTACCGCGTGATGAACGGCAGGAAGAGGCGGTTGGCCGGTGCGACTGGTGTGGTCCCTTCTTCACCCACAGGTTCCGTCAGATATTCGGCACCGTCCTCTTCGCCCGGAATTTCGACCGTGGTGTCGGCGCTGAGCACTACCCGATGCTCAAATTTGATGAGGGGGGAAGCCGGGTCGATCACCCCGACCAGCGCCAGCCCATCGTCGTTGCCTTCCAGCGGGCTAGCAGGGGTGTTGCGCTCGTCGCCGCTAATGTCGACAAAGAAGCGCACCGGATTGAGAATCGCCAGCCCGACGACATCGTTGCCATAACCGGCCGTCAGGCCAGCAAAGCGGGCTTGCCCATCTCCATCACGCCAACCATAACGCAGGGCCAAGGTGAAGAGATCACTGCCCGCCCCGCCACTGGCATTGCGCACGCCATCACCATCGAGCAGTACATCATTGCCCTCGCCGGCCAGCAGTTCGTCGTAGTCGCCGCTGCCGCCGTTGAGGACATCGTGGCCGTCACCGCCGTCAAGCAGGTCGTTGCCCGCCAACCCTTGCAGCAGATCAACCCCGTCACCACCACAGAGCAGATCATCACCGCCGTTGCCCTGCAACAGGTCGTTGCCCCCCAGGCCGAGCAGCAGGTCGGGACCGTTGCCGCCGGTGAGCGTGTTGTTGCCGCTTGTGCCGACTTTAATTGTGCCGTTCCAACCCGCTGCTGTGTAATTGCTGCCCACTTGATAGACCGTGTAAGGCCCGCAGCTCCCGATCAGGAGACCGCTGCTGGTCGGCGTCGCTGTTGGCAATGGTGTGTTGGTAGCTGTCGGCAGCGGTGTGTTGGTGGCTGTCGGCAGCGGTGTGTTGGTGGCTGTCGGCAGCGGCGTGTTGGTGGCTGTTGGTGGCGCATTGACAGTGAAGTTGACACTCGCCGCCGCTTGGTTGCCGGCGTTGTCGCGGCCACCGCTACAGGTGGCGGTGAAATCGCCTGTCCCATCGCCATTACCGCCACTAAAGCTCAGCGTGGCTTGGATCGCCACACCGGAAAGCGCGTCCGTGGTGGTGCAGCCGGCCGTGGGGACCGCGCCGAGCAGATAACCACCACCGTTGCTCACACCGGTTACAGCCACACTCGGCGCGGTTTTGTCGATCTGCATCGGTCCGAAGCTGGCGCTGGCAGTGTTGCCGGCGTTGTCCCTGGCTGTACCTGCAGCCGTAAAGGTGCCGTCAGGGCTGATCACCTGATCACCGGGACAAACCGCAATCCCCGATCCTATATCACTACAGGTGAAGTGGACCAGCACATTCTGGTTGGTCCAGGTGCCGACCGTGTAGAGGCTGCCGTCGGCTTTCGTGCCACTGACGGTGACCGTTGGTGCAGTTTTGTCGATCTGGATTGGCCCGAAGCTGGCGCTGGCAGTGTTGCCGGCATTATCCGTGGCCGTGCCTTCGGCGGTAAAGGTACCGTTGGGGCTGATCACCTGATCACCGGGACAAACGGCAATGCCCGATCCCCTATCGCTACAGGTGAAGTGGACCAGCACATTCTGGTTGGTCCAGGTGCCCGTGGTGTAGGGGCTGCCATCCGCCTTCGTGCCGCTGACGGTGATCACCGGTGGAGTCGTGTCGAGTACATTCACGGTGTGGGGTTCAGCCGCAGAGATACTGCCGGCAAACTTGGTATTACCGGCATAGGTGGCGCTGAGGGTGCGTGCGCCGGGCGTGCTAAGGGTGAGTGAACAACTGCCGGCGGCGACGGTGCCGGTGCAGCTATCCACCCCGTCGCTCACGGTGACGACGCCGCTAGGTATGCCTTTGCTGGGGTCATTGGCGACGACACTGTAGCTGACACTAACGGCTTGGCCTTGGATGGAGGGGTCGGGGGTGTTAGCCTTGATGCGCGTGGTGCTGGCGTAACCGATGACAGTGTGGTTAACCGCTCCACTGTCCGCGTAGAAATTGCTGTCTCCCGAGTAGCTGGCGGTGAGGGTTCTAATCCCAGCGGTCTCTAAGAGCAGGCTGCATTGACCCGTGGCCGGGGTGGAGAGGCAGCTATTAACCCCATCAGTGACGAAGACCGTGCCTGTAGGCGCGGGGATGCCAGAATCTGCGCTTAAGGGCGTGATACTATACTGAACCAGCACCGCTTGGTCTACCCCCGCAGGATCGGGCGTATGGGCAGTGATGGCGACATCGACTAAATACTTGACGGTTATCTCTCTACTAGATGACGTGCTGGACAAGTTGTTGCTGTCGCCATTATAGCGCGCGGTTATAGTGTGTACACCGACGACGAGCGGTGAGAGCACGCACGAGGAGCTTGCCACATAGCCGCTGCTGCCCAAACGGTTGTCGTTGACGTCTAGGGTTTGACTGCAACTTCCCCCCCAAGATGTGTTTACGGATACACTACCGGTGATAGGGGCACTCACTCCCCCACTCGCTACAGCAAAACCGACAAGGAGCGGCGTATTGGGATTTAGATTGCTGGGCGACAGCGTACCGACGATGGTTTGTGTCGGTACAGGGGCGGCCAGGGCCGGTTGCGTCAGCCCCCAGCTCAGGGCAATGACCAGCAGCAGCGCGAGGCTATAGCTGATCCAGCGTTGTTGACGGCTTGGGTGATCCATGTTTGTTCCTCCTCATTAATGGTTGTTGATAAGAATTACAGCGGCCCGATCATCCAATTGCCGGGGGCCGCCGGATCGTCGCTGCGGAAAAACGCGGCGAAGACCTGTGCCATCGCCGCGTTGGTGAGATAGCCGCTGCCGTCGGTGATCAGGTGGCGAAAGGCGGCGCGGGCGTCAGCGTCCGCAATGCCGTAGCACCAGAGAATGGTGGCATATTCATCTTCATTCAGCTGGCCATCGCCATTCTGATCGCCGGTGCGGATCACAAATTCGGCATAGCTGCCCAGCAACTGGTGGAAGGTTTCGTCGTTGTCGGTTAACGCAGCATAGGCGGTGATAAATTCGGCGGGCGTGATACAGTGGTCGCCATCCTGGTCGGCGACATGGTGGACAAAGTCCCAGAGCGCCATCGTTTCGGCGTGCATGGCCCCATAGGCGGCGGTGCCGGGGGCCAGGTTGTACGCCTGGCTAAGGTTCTGGGCGAATTGCTCATAGTCGCGCTGTTCGAGGACGCCATTCTTGTCAAAGTCGAAACAGGCGAAAAGGGCGGTAAATTTGCGGGTGCGTAGTGCAGATAACATATGGTTTTCTCCTTTGTAATAAAATGGCCTAATGCGCGTCAATCTACTGACTCACTGTCTCACTGTCCTACCTCCCCACTCTCCGCCTGACCATGATCAACCGCAGGCTGCTTACTTGCGGTCTGCGTCGCGATAAAGGCAAGGAAACTTTCCAGATCGGCAAAATGGAGGGTTTCACCACTTTGGATTGATTGCACCAGAATCCGCCACGGCGCCTGTTGATCCTCCTGCCAGAGCCGCACCAGATAGGATTGATAGAGCTGATTAAGTTTGGGTGTTGATTGTTGGTCGAACATCGTTGATATGGCGCTGGCGGATTAATAAAATAGTTGGGTATTTGTTGATCGGCTGCTCTATTGTGTATACTGATGTGCTAAGCAGCAATGATTATTTGAAAGCATTTTATAATTCTGAACCGCTCGGCTTTGGGATACGCTAGCGTTGTGCTGTTGTCATTGTGCTGTGGACATTTCCAGGATAGCGAATTATCATCAGGGAAACGTCATGGCGTGTGGTGGCTATCGTCAGGAAATCAGGCCGCGATCATCAGGAAAACGTTTTTACACAAGGGGAGATGGAGATCAGCCACATGGCTGTGCTGAACTTACGCTTTTTCGGGCACTTTCAAGTAACCCGTGCGGCGCACACGATTACCAACTTTGAAAGTGACAAGGGGCGCGCGCTGTTAACCTATTTAGCGGTAGAAGCGGCGCACGCACATCCACGCAGCGCGTTAACCGCGCTTTTGTGGCCTGATTACACCGAAACCAGCGCGCGCGGAAGTCTGCGCCAAGCCCTCTATCAATTGCGCCAAGCGATTGGCGATGAAGTGAACGCGCCCTCCTTCTTGCTGATTACCCGCCAAACCCTCCAATTCAACCCAGCTGCGCCCTATCAGTGTGATGTCACAGCGTTTATCCGCCACTTACAGCAGTGCGGTAGCCATGCCCATCCGCAGCTTGCGCACTGTTCAGCCTGTTTAGCACAGTTGCGGCAGGCGGTTGCGCTCTACCAGGGCGAATTCCTCGCCGGCTTTGCGATTGCGGACAGCGCACCCTTTGAGGAGTGGCGGCGCAGCAAACAAGAACTTTTCCACCTCCAAGCCCTCGATGCCCTCACGCTCCTGGCGACTGTCGACGAAGCGGCCGGCGCTTGGGCGCAGGCACAACACTATGCCCGGCAGCAATTAGTCTTAGAACCCTGGCGCGAGGAAGCGCACCGCCAGCTCATGCGCGTGCTGGTGCGCCAGGGGCAACGGGCTGCGGCTGTCGCCCAATACCATAGCTGTCGGCAGGTGTTGCAGACCGAATTGGGGGTCGAACCGAGCAACGCCACCACCCTCCTCTATAAGCAGATCCGCGATGGACTGCTGCCCGAGCACAGCACCCCGTTGACGGTGCAGCCTTCACCGGCAGCAGCAGTTGTGCTGCCCCAGGTCGGGCAGGTAGATGCGGTGCCCGCCGTTGCTGATGCCCCGACCATTACGGAACCGACGCGTGCCGATCGCGGTCAACGCCGGCATAATCTGCCAACGCAGCTTACCCCCTTTGTCGGCCGCGTCCGGGAAGTCGCCGAGATCGTGGCACAGTTACAGCAACCTGAGTGCCGGCTGCTGACGCTGATTGGGCCAGGGGGGATGGGCAAGACACGCTTGGCGCTCGAAGTCGCGCGCACGATCAGCGACCGCTATGCCGATGGCGTTTTTTTTGTCTCGCTGGCCCCGCTCGCCAGCACGGCGGTGCTCGCACCGGCCATTGTCAGCGCCTTGGATCTCAATTTACCTGGCGCCAATGTCGAGCAATCACTCCTGCATTTTCTGCGTTCAAAAGAGCTGCTCCTCATCCTCGATAATGTGGAACATCTCCCCGCTACCGTCAGCATGGTGGTTAATCTGCTCGCAAGCGCGCCGGGGGTGCAGATCATGGCAACGTCGCGGGCGCGCCTCAACCTCCAGGGCGAACAGCTCTATCATGTCCAACCGCTGCCCTTTCAGCGCACGCAAGCCCTCGAAACTGGGCTGGCGAACGATGCGGTGCGCCTGTTCAGCCAATGTGCGCGGCGAGTCAACCCGGCCTTCCACATTGACGGGGCGACATTGCCGGCGGTGCTACACATCTGTCAATTGGTGGAGGGGATGCCGTTGGGGTTGGAGATGGCCGCCGCCCAATGTGAATGGCTCGCGCCGGCCGAAATCGCGCGCGAAATTGAGGCCCACAGTGACTTTCTCGCCACGGACTGGGCCGATGTGCCGGTGCGCCAACGCAGCATGCGCGCGGTCTTTACCTGGTCTTGGGAGCTACTGGATGAACAAGATCAGCAAACGTTTTCCCGGCTGTCGATCTTTCGTGGTGGTTTTATGCGTGAAGCCGCCGCGGCCATTATGGGCACAGGGCTGCGCAGCCTGATCAATCTCGTCAACAAATCACTGCTCTATGTCAGTTACACCCAGACCGCCGCTGCCCGCTATCAAGTCCACGAACTGTTACGCCAGTTTGGTGCTGAACAGTTAGATGCCCGCCGCGCAGAGCGTGCCGAAGTCGAAGCGCGCCACAGCGCGTACTACCTCACCTGGCTTGCCGAGCGGGAATGGCAACTGGCGCGGCATGAACCACGCCAGGCGTCCGCCGAGATTCAGCAAGAGCTGGACAACATTCGCAGCGCGTGGGCGCACGCGGTGACCACCGCCAATATTACCCTCCTGGCGAACGGCGTCAATGCGTTAATGCGCTACTATGAGTTGACGGGGTTGCTTGATGAGCGGATCCATGCGTTCCGGCGCGCGGCCGCCGTACTGGAGACTGTCCCCTTTGCTAGCGAGGGGGCTATGTCACCCGCGCCGCAACCGCTCCGCAGTAAGTTATTGGCTTTTCTGGCAAGTGCGCTGATGAAGCAAGGCAAATTTGATGAAGGCATGACGCTGGCGCAACAGGCGATCGAATTGGGCAAAGCACATGATAGCATGGAAGGCGAGGCATATGGGTGGCTAATCCTTGGCCAGGGCTACTATCGGAAAGGGCGCTATCGCGAAGCGCGGGAACAGTTTAGCCAAGTGCTGCGCCTGCTTGATACGTATCAGCCCGACAAAGCCACGCTCAGTTTGCTCGATGATGTCGAGTATATGGCACACGGTTGGCTGGGTGCCACAGAAGCGGAAACGGGCAATTTTGTGGCGGCTAAAGCGGCTTTTGATCAGTGCATCATCATCTGTCGCCGCCTCAATAATCGGCTGGCCGAAGTGCAATGGCGCATCAACCTGGCCAATTTATTACGCCGGATGAGCGACTATATCGCCGCCCGCCCCCTTTATGAGGAGTGTCTCCAGGTCACCCACGACCTGGGCTATCACTGGGGCGAGGGCGAAACATTGGCCGAGCTGGGCGACACCTTGGCCATGCTGGGTGAGTATACGCTGGCCGATGAGTACTTCTGTCGGGCCGCAGGTCAACTGGCCCGGTTTGGCTATAGCGTGGAAGAGCTCCATTGCACGCTGCTGCGCGCCCGTTTCTACTGTTTTCTGGGCGCTTATCCCACGGCGCGACAGTGGTTGGCGCGCGTCTTTCAAAGCCCGCTTTTACAGGAGTCTGCCTGGCTGATGCTCGTAGCGCGTTTGACGAGCGCCACGCTGGCCGATCAAACCGGTGACTATGCGGCGGTCGTGGCTGATACGACCGCCGCGCGGCAACTGAGTGAGCGCTTGGGCACGCCACTCTTGCAGGCCAACGGGCTGCTCTTGTTGGGCCATGCCCACGCCGCCTTACAAGCGTGGGACGCAGCCGCAGTAGCTTATACACAGGCCAATACGATCTATCAACAGTTGGGTAATCTGGTGATCGGTGCCGAGGCGAGGGCGGGGTTGGCCCTCGTTGCGCTGGCTGATGGTAAGACGCAGCTAGCCTTTGCGCAAATTGAAGCGATCTTGCCCCTGCTGCAGCACAATGGCACGGTTGGGCTCAATGAACCATTTTTTACCATCCTGGCTGCCTACCGCGTGCTGCATGCGGTCGGGGATCAGCGGGCCGGTGCGGTTTTGACCGCCGGCTATGCACAGTTACAGCGCTATGCCGACCAGATCGCCGACGCCACCTTGCGCCAATCGTTTTGGGATGCCGTGCCCGTTCATCGCGCGTTGCAGCAGATCTACTCCTGCTATTGATGGATCTTACGCAAGTTCAAGCAACAACTCGGCCACTGCCTGCGGATCAGTTTCGGGGGCAATGTGCTCAACTGCCAGTTCGCGGTAACGCCAGCCTTCGGCTCGTACATTGTGCGCAATCTCGGCAAAGACAGACGCAAAGGCAAATGAACTCGCGGTAAACAGTACATAGGTACGCAGCAACTGAGCGGCGAGCGGATGGGTGAGGACCAGTTGATCTTGCAGACTTTTGAGGGGATGCGGCAGCTTGCGCGGATGGGGCGGATCGTGTGGCACCTGCCAGCCGTCGCCGGCCTGCCGGGCCGCTGCTTCAAAGTAGGGCATAAAGGCCGGGGCTAAATCGCCGGCAGATTGACCGTGCTTTGGCACCAGCGCATCGAGGTAGATCAGTTGACCGATCCGTTCAGGCATCGCTTCGGCCACCCCCGTGATCACCATGCCGCCATAACTGTGACCAACCAAAGTCACCGCCCACAAATCTTCATGGAACAACACGTTGACAATATCTTGCACATGCGTATCCAGGCCGACCGCCCGATGCGCTAAATGCGCCCGTTCACCCAGCCCGGTGAGGGTCGGGGTAAATACTTCATAACCGGCGGCGCGCAGCACCCTGGCGATATCACGCAGATACCAACCGCCGACCCACGCGCCATGGACAAGCACAAAGGGCTTTATCATCTTCTCGCCTCTATTACGCTTTTCGCCCAACCACTTCACCATGTGAATTAGCAAGGAAGGCATCCGGGCGGGTGGGCCAGGCTAACCAGGCTTCATGCATCGCGGCCAACGCGGCCGTCGTCGTCAGGCCACGCGCCAGCACGCGTTCGACAAATTCGGCATCCTTCACCCGGCTTGACCCGATGTGGCTTACCAGTTGCAACTGCTCCTGCGTGCTGAAGTAATCATAAGAGGCGGAAGCTTCGATCACAGCAAAGCCCGCCGCCGTTACCAGCCCGCGTAGCGCGCGCCCCAAGCGGGGATGACTGCCAACCCCGGCATAATCAGCTTCAAAGATGGCGAAGAAGCGCTCTAGTCGTTCATCCAGCGCGGCGACCAGGATGCCGCCCATGTCTAAATCGCGGACGCCAATCACCCCGCCGACCTTTAAGACGCGGCGCATCTCGCGCAAAGCGCGCACGGGGTCGCCCAGATGCTCCAAGACATTGTGACAAAAGACTGCATCAAAGTGGTTGTCCGGGAATGCGAGTTGGTAAATGTCACCAACATCAAAGCGTAGATTGGGTAGACCCACCGCGGCAGCCCTGACCCGTGCCCGTTCGATCTCGGCAACGGCACGATCAACGCCGATCACCTGACCCGGTGCCACCGCCGCGGCCAAGCCCACCGTAATCGATCCGGTAGCACAGCCGCAATCGAGCAACGTCATGCCCGGCTGGAGATAGGGCAGAAACCACTGGCCCTGTTGCTGGGCGGTGCGCCGCGCATGTAATTGATGGGTAAAGGCCGAATCGTAGCCGGGCGCGTAGATTTCCGGCTGTGCCGACGGGGTTGGCGTGGGTTGTGATAGTTGATCGGTGGTCATAGGAAGTCTTCTCCAATCGTTGTCAACGGACAGCGTATACATCATAGCTAACCACAAGACGCGCCGAGTCGACTTCACCAATGTTCAGACATTGCAGGCGGTTGAGCCATTGGTAGGCTGGATGGGCCGTCTGCGTCCGCATGACCGCCTGGATCGAAATCTTGGGCGGCAACTCGCCGCGGCCAAAGTTTTGGTAGCCATCTGGACCCAAGTCAGCCACGCCTGAATAGCAGAGGTAGATCAGCGCATTGTCATGAGTTTCGACCGTGGCGCGCACGTCGAGAATGCCTACACCATCGCTGCGCACGGTAATCCAATCGCCGCCAACGGGACGCAGAATGCCCTGTACCCGTGGACCGCTGACTTCGCCACTGGCCACATAAAAGTTGGCCCGCATCCCCTCGGCCACGGGACCGATAATTTCGGGTGCGTGTAACTGGGCGCTGTAGGAAAAGAGGTGTTTGAGTTCGTAGGGTAACATGGGTGAGTCTCCTTACTTGCGATTAGGCCGTGAAATCGTCCCCGTCAACTTCCCATCATACGCCCCCGTGACCACGTTGATCAGCCCTGTCGCGGTGGCGCTACCGGTGGTGTTAGCGAAACGGCCAGTGCCGCCGGTGATGACCAGGCTCTGTTCATAACGGAAAGTGCCGGGGGTGACTTCCTCGACCAACACAAAGGAAGTGGTCTGGTTGGTGATGGTATCGCCATTGGCAGCGGTCCAGACGGCGGTCGAGGCAACCAGATCGGCCACGCCTTGAAACTTGCC
This sequence comes from Caldilineaceae bacterium, assembly GCA_022842065.1. The sequence continues at coordinate 145,900 of JALHQH010000020.1, read as the reverse complement.
GAGGTGGGTAAAGTTGCCGGCGAAGTCAGCACCGGCGCCGGCAAAGCGCCCTTTCAAGGGCACGAAGTCGCCGGCATCGACTGGAGTGGCAGAGAGGGTGACACTTCCCATCACACAAAGGCTAATGAGGGTGAATGCCAGCAAGCAGCGATATAGGGGGTGGCGAACGGTTTGGGTGAACATGGTGTTGATTTCCTTTCTTCTACAAAATTCCTCAAGTCAAGCACCACCGATTGTTTTGGCTTGGGTCCCTAGTCTAACGAATCAGTAGGGTTGCGTCTTCTACATTCTTGCGCTCCTTTTGTCGATTCTTGCGCACCGGCAGAAAGGCGGTTGGTGTCACGCCAAAGGATAAAGTCAGGTACCCCTACCAGGCAAGACGCTTAATAACAAATCGCAGCGACTGTCCTTACATTCCATCAAACAGTAGATAATATTCAGAGTAAGAAAATTACACAATATCCAGTAGTCCAGAATTGACACTAACTACTACAGGTCGTGGCCCCAAATTATTCTGAATATTATCTAGTGTTTGGTGATTCTTCAGGTATACGCTACAATATAATCGTCCTCTCAACGTCCTCTACGTAGAGTGATTGGGAGGCAGATCCTAGCGCCGTCCTCCCTACCCATCCGGCGGCTGAGCATACGCTTTGTGTTGTCGCGATATCAGTCAGTTCCGTTCTGCTAAGCGTTACGATCTAAGCGACAAAGGAAAATCGTCGATGAGCACCCTCGACATTCGCCTCTTTGGGGCGATGGAAATTCGCCGCGACGGCGTACGTCTCACTGACTTTCGGTCGCAGAAGGCGCTCGCCCTCCTGGCCTATCTGATTTGCAACGACCGGCCCGTTACGCGCGCGCAACTGGCCGGTTTGGCCTGGCCCGATGTCGGCGAGAGCCAAGCGCTGGGGCTACTACGCCGCACCCTGCATGACCTAACCAGTAAACTCCCCGACCTCCTGGTGGTTGATCGGCACACCGTTCACTTTCAACCCACCACGCCGGTGACGATCGATGTGCACAACTTTATTGACCTGGTGGCGCAGCATGATCTCACCACCTGGACTCAAGGGGTTAACCTCTATCGGGCACCATTTCTGGACGGCGTCTATCTTGACAACGCCCCTGAACTGGAAAGCTGGCTGCGGCGCGAACAGGAACAGTGGCAACAGCAGGTGCTGCAGCTCCTCGACCGCCTCATTGACCAGCACACCGCCCAAGGGGCTTATTCCCAGGCTTTGTCCTATGCCCACCGCGCGGTTGCGCTGGCCCCCTGGCACGAGGCGGCCCATCGCCAAGTCATGCTCCTGTTGGCGCGTACCGGACAGCCCGCTGCGGCTCTGGCCCACTATGAAAGCTGCCGGCGTGCTTTGCAGGAGGAGTTAGGGGTTGCGCCGGCGCGCGCCACCCAAAGGCTACGCGCAAAGCTGGCCGCCATTGCGCAGCTAACCACCCAACCCCTCCCCGCGGCCACAACGCCCTTTATCGGCCGGGCCGACGAATTGACCGACCTGACCGCGTTGTTGACGAACCCGACCTGTCGGCTGATTACCCTGGTGGGGCCAGGTGGCATGGGCAAGACGCGCCTTGCCCTGGAGACCGCCCGCGGTGTAGACGGGGAGCAGCAGCGGCGCTTCTTGCATGGCGTGGTCTTTGTGGGGCTAGTCGGGGCGGAGACGCTAGCGCAGTTGGTCGCTGCCGTGGGCCAGGCATTGGCCTTCACCTTTCAGCCCCAGGCACGCCCCGAAACGCAGTTGTTTCAATACTTGCAGGACAAAGAGCTACTGTTGGTGCTCGACAACTTTGAGCAACTGGTCAACGCGTCGACCGCCGCTTTTGTGCGCCAACTGCTCGATGAGGCATCCGAGCTTAAGTTGCTGATCACCTCGCGCGTCCGGCTACACCTACAGGGCGAACAGCTCTACTGGATGCAGGGGCTGGCTGTGCCGATGACAACCGCCCCGACCGCGCAACCGGATGTGGCTGAACTGGCAACCTATAGCAGTGTGCAATTATTTTTGGCAGCAGTGCAACGCAACCAACCTCATTATGCCATGACAAGCGGCGATGCACCGGCCGTCATGACGATCTGTCAACTGGTACAGGGCATGCCACTGGCACTTGAGCTGGCCGCCGGTTGGATCACGATCCTCACGCCCAGTGAGATCGCAGCCGAACTAACGCGCGATCTTGATTTTCTAGCCAGTGAAGCGCATGATCTGCCGTTGCGCCAACGCAGTATGCGGGCGGTGTTTGATACTTCGTGGCGCTTGTTAACGGAGACAGAACAGGCAGTGTTCCAACAGCTATCGGTCTTTCGCGGCGGCTTTACCCGTGAGGCGGCGCAAGCCGTCACGGGGGCAACCTTACCGAACTTGATTGGGTTGATCCATAAGTCTTTTCTGCAGCGCGTACCAACCGACCGCTATCAGATCCACGAACTATTGCGTCAATTTACCGAAGAGAAATTAGCCGAGACGTTAACCAATTACACCGCAGCACAGGAGCAGCACAGCCGCTATTACCTCACCTTTTTGACGCAACGTACGCCTGGCTTGCAGGGCGCCCAACAGCCTGCACTACTCAACGAAATTGAGCAAGAGCTGGCCAATATTCGGCATGGCTGGTTATGGGCGGCCAGGCAAGGCAACTTCACGTTGATCAATGGCGCGCTGGAGGGTCTTTACGATTACTATCAGACACGTAGTCAGCATCCCGCAGGCATCGAGATTTTCACACAAGCAATCCACCTGCTAGCGCAGCACACGGCAGATACCAGCACCCAACACCTGCGCAATCGTTTGCAAGCGCGTCACGGCGCGCTTTGTTGGGGCTTGGCGCATTATGAACAAGCACACCCCTTGTTACAAGCAAGTTTGGCTATCGCACGTAAGCTTCAGGATAAAAAAGAGATAGCTTTTTGTCTTGAATTTCTCGGTAGAACCATTTGGCAAAAAGGAGACTTGGCTGCGGTCAGCTTCTTGGAAGAGAGTCTTGCTTTCAGTCGGGAGTTTGACGATCAGGTCGCAATTGCAACCACACTGCATACACTAGCCTCTGTCTTTGATACTGTCTCAGAAAAGCAAAGAGCCAGAGTGTTTGCGGAACAGAGTTTAGTGCTTAGCCGTCAACTTGCCCATCCTCATCGCATTGCATCAGCTTTCCACAGACTCGGTTCGATTGCACGCAGCCTTGGTGAATATAAAGAGGCTGTTGGCCACTTTCAGGAAGCATTGGCGGCCTTCCGACAGGTAGACGATCGCTACCACATCATCCTCGTGCTTGCCGAACTGGGGAAGGCCATGTATATAGTGGGCGAGTTCCCGCGTGAGACGATTATGATGGTAGTAAGCGAAGCGGTGACACGTGCGCGCGAACTCGGCAGTAATGAGGCGCTTTTTGTTGGTGTTGGGATCCATGCCGAAATCTCTCTTTGGAACGAAGATTATGAGGTAGCGGAGGGTGAGTTGCAGGAACTGGTTGAGCGTTCGCGACAGATGCCCTCACATTTTTTAGCAACTTGTCTAGCAGGATTGGGCCAGGCGGAACTGGGGCTTGGCAAATTTTCGCTCGCCCGCTTACATCTTCTAGAAGCACTGACAGCAACGCTAAAAAGCCAAACACGCCTTTTGATCAATTGCCAGCTGGCTCTATGTTTGTGGGCAGATTTGCTTTGTAAGGAATGCGACCGGCCAGAAATCGTGGATCAACCGACGATAGTAATACAAAAGCAAACTCTTGCGTGCGAAATCGTTGCCAGCCTGATGGCGCAACCCCAAGTCTCGCCCTTTTATAAAGCACGCGCCGCCCAACTTGTTGCCAAAATAGAAATGCAGTTGCCGACAGCACTTGCCGCGGTGGCCCAGGCCCGCGGTCAGCAGAAAACGCCGCCACAGCTTATCGCCGAGATCATTGTGCAAGAAGCATGATCTTTCTGCTATACGCAGGTCAACTTGGAAACCGGCATCTCTACTCTTCCCGGAAGGGTCGCAGACTGTCCGTGGACCAGTCTACTTTTGACACCTTCCGGGAAGAGTAGTATTCACTTTCCCACCACCACATACTCGGTGACAGTGGCCCCTGTCTCTGTCGTTTGCGCCAGCGTGCTACATTTCGTGATCCAGGGGGCGACAAAGGCTTGCCCGGCCTCTGAGGGTAGACCATCCTCCGGCCAGTACCGGTTGCGCGCTTCCACACTCTCAAATTCGAACATGGCCAGATATTTCCCGTTACGTTCGCCTCTGTCCCCTTTGAGCACATACATACTCAGATCCGAACGTACGGTGGCTGGATAGACTTCCTCATTGACAAACTGTTCGAAAGCTGCCCCGTCTACGCCGGGGTGGAGTTCAAAGTGAAAAATGCTGAATACCTTTGCCATGCGAAATTCTCCTTTTGCAGAGAGTCTTGAACTTGCCATTGATTAAGTTAATGCCAGTCTGCTTCAACTCTTACACTGCTGAGACAGACCCAAAGTAGTTGACAATTTCGTCGGACGCGGCCGGATTGCCTTGGTTGAAGAGTTCCTCGAAAAAGCGTCGTAAGACCAGTTTATTTTGGATGGACATACCGTTTACCTCCTTTTTGGACTAAAATTTTAGGGTAAGCTGAGAGTGCGAAACTCCCCTAAAACGGAAATGCACCCGACTAAAAATTGATGTTTGCCAACTCCTGGCTTTACAGTACAATGCGAACGTCCTCACAACGTCCTTTATTCCCAACCACTCAACGCCCCGCCAACTGTGCCACCACCGGCGCAAAGATCTCCAAATCTTTGGGGAAGACCGTCACGTAGGAGATCCCAAAGCGCTCGCGCCATTGTTGCACCGTTTCGGCGATTTGGGTCACCGTCCCCACCAGAAAGTGGAGCGAGTCGAGGATGGCGTCCGCCGGCACACCCCACTGCTGTGCCAATTGCTCGGCAGCCGCTTGCTGGTTTTCGGTGACCACGACATCAAAGACCAAAGTGTTGATCTCCAGTGCGGCAAAGCGCTCCCCTGCCGCTTGCTGCACCCACGCCAGCTTTTGCGCGGTCGCCGTGTGCAGAATGTCAGTAAAGTCCAGGGTGCCGCCGGCCGCTTTGGGCACGAGGCCCACAATATTCGCCTCGCGCCCGGCCAACGATAGCAGCCGTTTGCTGCCACCGCCGATGAAAAGGGGCGGATGGGGCTGCTGGATCGGCTTTGGTTCGCCCACCAATGCCTCGATTGTGTAGTATTCACCCCTAAAAGTGACCGTCTCACCCTGCAACAGCCGCTTAACGATCTGCACCGACTCGATCAGGCGGCTGACGCGCACGCCGGGCGCGTCGAACGGAATGCCGGTGGTGGCGTAATCTTCGATCTTCCAGCCGGCCCCCATGCCCAACTCCAGCCGCCCGCCCGAGAGCAGATCGAGCGTGGTCGCCTCTTTGGCCAATAACGCCGGGTGCCGAAAGTCATTGTCCATCACATAGGTGCCGATGCGTAACCGTGTTGTCGCCTCGGCCATGGCGAGCAACGAAAGGAAGGTGCTCATCATGGCCGGATCAAAGTGATCGGGCACCAGGATGGTCGCATAGCCCAGATCTTCTACCTGGCGCGCAGTGGCAATTAACTCTGGGCGAGTGCGTGGAAAAGCACCAGTACCAAACCGAAAGGGGTGTAACATACGCATGATTCTCCTTTTCTCCTGCAGCAGGAGCAGATAAACCGATTACACAGAGGACGACAGCTGATCGCGGCGGGCGCGAGCACTGGAGCGTTGCCCGGTGGCGGGCACAAGCCGCCCCACTTTGCCCAGACCAAAGGGGGGCATATTGCTGTAGAACGTTTCATAATGCCCTGGTGTGATACAATAAGTTTCATGCCAGATGCCCACATCACCACTGCGGCTAAGCTGCCGCTGAAAGGCAGACCAGGCAGGGAGGTGTCGATGATCTTTATGGCGGGCATAGGCTTCCAAATGCTCAAAAGAACGCCAATACTGCACAACGAAACCAAGGGCCAGCGTGTGGCTTAGAAATCCAAGTTCGGGGTGGGCATATAACTCGCGAATCATGCGCAACATGACCAGAAAAACGGGTAGCCACTTGTGAATCTTCCAGGGCTTGTTAATGCGCATGCCAATCAGGAAGACAACAAAGTCCCCATCCATTTCGGCGGTCAGCCTTTGGTTGTGAATTGGCGGCATTCGTTATGGTCTCCCATTCGCATATGGTTTCAGACAAGCGTAAATCACCTCATTCATCGGCGTCGGCACACCGGCGGCCTTGCCATAACGCACCAACGCGCCATTCCACGCCTCGATCTCCAGCCGGCGGCCATGCTCCAGATCAACCAACAGGGAAGGTTTGTATTGGGGCGGAAAGGTGTTGGCGATCTTCACCATGTCAGCAGGCAGGGTGGCGGCGAGGGCGTTGCCGTGCGCACGGGCAACCGCAACGCCTTCAGTGAGCACTTGATGCATCAGCGCAGGTGTCTCGGCAAAGTCCCAGACCTGGCCTTTGTTGGCCCGCATCAGACAAAAGATACTGGCCCCGCAGACACCTACCAGTTTCCACCACATGCGCTCGGCAATTTTCGGCGCGACAATCGCTTCCATGCCAGCGGCCTTGATCGCTTGGGCAATGGCGGTACACCGGGCGGAACTTTCCTGACCCATTTCCCCAAATTCAAGGCGATGCGAACCGCCCGGCCGTTCAATGACGCCGGGAGCAAGGCTATGCGCGTTGATCAGCGTCATGCCACCGAGTACGACTTCGTTACCCAAGATCGAACGTAGTTGCTCCAGGTGGGCAATGCCATTCTGCACCGGCAACAACGCGGTTGCTGGCCCAAGCAGCGGATGCAACCCTGCCGCCGCGGTTTCCACATCATAGGTCTTGACACAAAAGAGGATCAGATCGACCGGTCCGATTTCTGCCGGCTCAGCGGTCGCCTGCACCGGCTGAATGACAAAGTCCCCATCCGGGCTGCGCACTTGGAGGCCATTTTCGCGCAGCGCAGCCAAGCGCTGTCCACGGGCGAGGAAGATCACATCCTGCCCACTCTGCGCCAAACGGCCACCGATATAACCACCCAGCCCACCCACACCAACGACAGCAATTTTCATGATGCTTTCCCCTTTCCAAACGGTTTTTGCTACTAGATCTTTGCCATCGACAAGGCGCCCACCTGCTGCAAAAAGCCCAGCGCATCCCACTGTCCCCACTGTCGGCCCTCGACAATCCGACCACCTTCCAGCCGATGAATCCACATGCCGGTCACGCGAATCAGTTTACCGGTCGCAGGGACACCCATAAATTCACCACGGTGGGTGCCGGTGACACAGAAGCGGGTGACAACCTTATCCCCTTCGGCGATCAGATCTGCAATCGTATGGTGCGAGTCGGGCAAGACGGTCTGCAAGTAAGCGCGGAAGCCTTTTTCATGCGCGGCGTACGCCTCGTCAAAAATCTCATCGCAAACGGCCAGGTTGTTCTGGTTCCAGACTTCTTCCCATAGGCGATGGACGATGGCTTTGTTTTGTTGCGTTGACATTGGTTTGTCTCTTGGTAATATAGCTACGCAACGCGCTTTGCATGGCTTAAGCGCCGAATGCAGGCGTTCACGCCAGCGAGATCGCGCCGAGTTCTCTAATGGTTAACATTAGAGAACTCGGCAATGTTCAATTGGGGCAGCCCAGTGCCTAAATTTCAGCGATTATCGGGCAAGGCGCACTGTAATGCCGGTGTTGTTGACCACAATGGCATCCGCACGTCGATCACCATTTACATCAGCGAAGAAGGTGCCACGTGTACCAAAGAAGGCTTGGGCAGTGCCGACTTCATTGGGTCGGAAGCTACTGCTGTTTGAACGGCGCACTGTAATCCCAGCTTCGTTGACAACAATCGCATCCGCCGCCTTATCCTTATTGATATCGGCAAAGAAGGTGCCGCGTGTGCCAAAATAGGGATTAGTCGTCCAGAGTTCATTCGCCCCGAAGCTGGTGACAATCGAACGGCGGACCGTGATCTTGTCATTATTCACGGCAATCGCATCAACACGGCCATCTTTGTTGACATCAGCGAAGAAGGTGCCACGTGTACCAAAGAAGGGATTCGTGGTCCAGGCTTCATTCGGTCCGAAGCTGGTGCCATTTGAACGGCGCACCGTAATTCCCGCATCGTTGACGACGATTGCATCCGCCCGCTGATCCTTGGTGACATCAACAAAGAAGGTGCCACGTGTGCCGAAATAGGGATTAGTCGTCCAGGCTTCATTTGCCCCAAAGCTAGTGCCATTGGAACGGCGCACCGTGATATTACTATTGTTGACGACAATCGCATCCGCCTTGCCATCAGCGGTAACATCGGCAAAGAAGATACCCCGATCACCAAAGAAGGCATTTGTGGTCCAAGCTTCATTCGGCCCAAAGCTAATGCCATTCGAACGGCGCACTGTAATTCCAGCATCGTTGACCGCAATCGCATCTGCTTTGCCGTCACCCGTCACATCGGCAAAGAAAGTGCCACGGGTACCAAAATAGGGATTAGTCGTCCAAGCAACGGAGTTACCAAAAATCGGGTTTGCGGCGCTAGCCAGTACGGTTTCCTCTTCCTTCACGATTTCATCTTCGTCCATCAATTCATCTTCGCTAGCGAGTTCAGCCTGTGTCACGACACTTTGATCTTGTGCGCTTAACACAAACGGCAGAAAAACCTTGGTAGTGCCGGCGGCATCGTCCTGGGCACGCACAAATGCGTGACCATTGCTACCAAACAGGAATAACAGTGCGAATACAAATAGTGATTTCTTGTAAAACAACATGGACCTTTTCTCCTTTTGGATGGGTTGAACTGGATTAAAACAAGGATGCGACTGATTTGTGCAGGCGTAATTCACAGATAAACAAAGCTGGACTTATGCATAGGGTGCGGTGAGCTCAAGCTGAATGTTGTCGGGATCGCGCAAAGCAAGCACATAGAGCCCCAAGCCAGGGCCTAGATCTTTAATTTCGCCGTGTGGGACATTTTGCGCCGCAAAGAGCAGCAGGGCTCTTTCCAAATCGGCATAACGCGCTACATTGAAGCTAATATGATCTAGCCCCACCCGGTTTTCACTGAAGCAGTCGTCCTCGATCTGCTGCGCTGGATCGGGTGATGAGGCGAGCGCAAGAATCACGCTGCCATTGCTGAGCAGGTGGCGTGGGCCTAATTCCATCACCGGCTGAAAACCAAGTAAAGTCGTGTAAAACGCAACCGACCGTGGCACGTTCATCACGGTCAACGTGAAATGATGAACCGAGCCGGTTGCAATCGTAGTAGACATGGCGTGTACTCCTGTGTTATATGGCACGAATAAAGTTGAACGATGTAACACACACAAGATAGCATGGGGCCTGTTAGGCAAGCGTTAAAGTCAAGCGTTAAAACGGGTGTTAAGTGGGGCAATTTTGCGATATAGGTAGGTGCCACATAAATTAACGCTTTTTTCTTTGGTCGAGCGATTAATTGACGACGACCATGGGCAGCCAGCGATTAGTGGCCTAGCCGCACAGCTAATAGTGTGCGGAAAGCGTAGCCAGCACAGCCGGGGTCGAGAGAAAGGCATGGCGCAGGTGGCTATCCGGCAAAGCTGCGGCCAATGTTCGCACATGCACAACAGCCTGTTGTTGATGCACCTGTGCCTCTGGCTGGCGTTGCTGTTGGTGATAAAGCGCCGTCAACATACGCTGGGCTTGCCATAGCACCGGCACCAAAGGCCCCGGTTGGGCCAGCGCGATCGCCGCGTGTAATTGCTTTGCGGCCTCATCGATCTGCCCACTTGCCTGGTAGCAGCGCGCCTGTGCGATCTGTAAAGCTGGCAAATAGACCGGCAGTTGACGTTGTTGAACTTCGGCCACCGTCTGTTCAACAAGGTACGTTGCCTGGGCCCAGTCACCCGTTACCTCAGCAGCCGCAACGGTTGCTAACGGCAGATCCGCCAGGGTAATCCAGGCGCGGCTGATGGCCCCTTGCGGCTGATGGCGCAATGCTGCGTGTAACCAATACAGACCTTGCTCCGGCTCGCCGAGCGCAAAGTTATCTTGTGCTAATTGCGCCTCAATCGCGGCGAGCATAAACGGTGCTTGTTGATGGGCGGCGGCGTGTGCTTCCTGATGGAGCAGTCGCGCCTGTTCGCTTGCCCCCAGTGTGCGTAACAGCGCGCCTAACCGGGTTGGGAAGAGCGTCGCCGCAATGGCAAAACCAGCGGCTTTCCCCCGCTTAATACTCTCTTCCAGATCGGCCAGGGCATTGCCCCATTCCCCTAGCAAGGTGTTCACGAGACCGCGCGTTGCCATCACCAAAGAAAGGTTCCAGCCGTTCTCGATTTTGTGACACAGGATTGCGCTCTCCTGCGCCCAATGCATACTATCGGCGAAACGCAGTTGATGATAGTCACTCCAGGCCTGTTGTGCGAGATTGTCAGCCAGCATCGGCAGATTGGCTTGGGCATGAAAGAGTGTGCGCGCTTCCTCGGCATGGCGTTGCCCTTCCGTTTGTCGGCCACTCAAACGGAGGTTAATCGACAGATCATTGAGAACAAAGGGCAGTCGCGCCTGCAATTGCAGGCGGCGACAAAGCGCAAGGCTGGCTGCACCAGCGGTCTGTGCGGCGTCGTCCTCGCCATAGTGTGATGCCACCACCATCTGGCTCCAAAAGAGCCGTGCTTCCAGGTCGCCATCACCTAGCTCGCGTGCCAACTGTAGTCCGCGTGCCAGCATCGTTTGCGCCTGCAACACATCATGGGTTGTGGTTGGCTCGCTGTAGACGCTAGCAAGTTGCGTGACCGCGGTTGCCTCCATTGTTTTGTCGCCGCGCTGACGTGCCAACCGCTCTAAGCTGAGATAGAGCTGCATGGCCGCCCCATATTCACCGGCATGTTCAAGCAGACGCCCGCGCTCGCTGTAAATTTTGATCAAGGTTGCAGTGGGCAGATTGAGTTTACCGGCAATTTCAATTGCACGGGCATAGAGTTGGGCAGCGCGATGATAGGCATGGAGCTCGGCGGCAGCAGCAGCAGCCTGGATATAATAGCGTATGGCTTGATCGAGCAAATTGGCTTGCTCAAAGTGAAAAGCACACTGAATGCTAACAGCAGCCGGATCAGCCGTAGCTTGTTGGGTGAGCGCCTGCCCCACTTTGCGGTGAAGAAGTTGGCGGCGGGTCAGACTTAATTGCTGGTAGGCGACCTCACGCACTTTATCGTGACTAAAATCATAGATGCCGCCGACAACTTCTTGCACAATCCGGCGCTGGCAGAGTTCATCCAAACCTTGTATCAGCTCGTCTTCAGGCTGACCAGTGGCACCAATTAACAGTTCATAAGTAAAGCGCCGGCCGATCACCGCAGCGGTGCCGGCAAAAGCTAAGGTCAGTGGTGACAGTTGTGCCAGGCGATACTCGATGACAGCCTTGACCTTGGCCGGGAGGGCACCTGGCACGCCAGCCGCAGTGGTCAAGGAGGGCAGCGCGCCGGTGACCGCTTGTGCTGGATTAAAGCGCGTGGGTTGGGCGCGGATACTCTCCACTACAAATAAGGGGTTGCCCTCGGTTTCGCCCGCCAACACCTTGGCCAGAGCGGGAGGCAATGCATAACCAGCGACTTGATTAGCCAGGGCGATGGTTTCAGCCTCGTCCAACGGGGTTAACGCAATTTCCGTCAGGCGATCTACCCGTTGCCAAGTCAAGAGTAAATTGTGCAGACGATGATCCTGGGCCAATTCTGAGCGGCGGATGGTACCGACCACCAGCAGCGAATGGTGCGTAGCGAAACGCAACAGAAAATTTAACCATTCTAATGTCTCCCAATCACTCCACTGCCAATCATCGAGAAAAAGCAACAGTGGTTGTGGCAACGCCAGCAAAGCGTGTGCCACTGCTTCGAAGAACTGACGCCGTTGCCAGGCTTCCGTTACGGGGCTAGGCGGCACCAACTGTGAATCTATTTTGCGCAATTCCGGCAGCAGACGCAGCAACTCGCGCTGCCAGAGTCGATCCAGTTTTCCAATTGCCTTTGTGACGACAGGTGTACGCAGCCATTCAACGACCGGCGCATAGGCCAAAGCGCCTTCGCCCGCATAACAATGGGCACGAATGGTCGGATACTGCTGTTGCGCGACCCAATCCAACAGCGTTTTGGCCAAATGACTCTTGCCAATCCCGGGTTCGCCACTTAACAACACAACCTGTGGTTGCCCCGGTTTTAGCGTGCGCCAGATCTGTTGCAGATAAGCCATTTCACGCGCACGGCCGACAAGTGCGTCTTGATCATACGGCGGGGTCACCTGGTCAGCAGCAGGTGAAGCGGCTTGTTGCTGTGCTTTCACTAGGGCAATGGCACGATGTAGTTCTGGCCCTGGTGCAACCCCTAACTCACGCTGTAGAAGTTCGACCGCGCCCTGGTAGATACTGACCGCCCGGGCAAAATCACCACGCGCCACCGAAAGCTGGATCAGGTGCAGATAAGCCGTTTCGTGCAACGGGTCAAACTGGCGCAACCGTTCGGCAGCCCGCAACGCCAGCGTAATTTCTTTGTCCACCGTATAGAAGGCGATCAACTGTTCAAGCGCAGTGGCGTAGGACAAGCGCAACTGTGCCCGCAACGGTGCTAGCCAATCTTCATAAACCCCGGGCAAGAGATCGCCCTGGTAGAGTGCAATGGCATTTTCTAATGCCAGCCGTGCCAATGGCTGATCGGCGGATCTTGCACTGGTGATCGCGTGGTCAAACGCAGCCACATCGAGGGTATAGCTTGCTCCGCTACGCCAAACAATCATCTCGTCATCAGTTTGGATAAAGTCTTCAAACGCAGGCAGGGCATGGCGCAATTGATGAAGCAGGTTACGAAGGCTGTTGCGTCCACGTGCGTCATTGCTATCGGGCCAAAGCAGAAAGGCGATTTGTTGGCGTGATTGGGGCACACCAGCATGAAGCAGCAGATAGGCCAACAGTGATTGCATGCGTGGACTATTGACTGTAGTGATCAGCGCGTCGCCATCGATCAGCTGAAAGCCACCGAACAGATGGATGTGGAGGATAGACATCGCTTACGTTCCTTTATCGCTTTTTAGCCGCAGGTGAGCCCAGCATAGGTCAACGCGCAGCGTGTAGTCTTATGGATGTAGAGGATCACACCCTCACCGCTTGCCAAAAAACTGCCGCGCAAAGCCATCCACCGAAGTCGGTTCGATCCCATAAACGGCTGCAGTCTCCGCCATATCAATCACCGAATCGGCCAGTTCCAACGCGGCCAGCAATGCCCCCATCCCCGGCGGCACCAACGGGATCGGTTCGCCCGGTTGCACAGAGCGGACGGGAATTGACCGGCCGAGCACCCGTTCGACGGCGGCCACGGCGCCACGCCAGGAAGCAGGCGGGGCACCGGCGATGAGGATTTCCTGGTTGTAAACGCGGGGATTTTCAACCGCGGCCACCGCATAGGCGACCACATCGGCCATCGCCACAAAGGCTTGTTTGCGTGCGCCCTCACCTACTAGGGTAACCGGTTGACCAGTGGCCAACGGCCCGCCGATGATGCTGCCGATCCAGACTTCCATAAAGGGGCCTGGCTTGAGGATGGTGTAGGTCATGCCACTCGCCTGGAGATAGGCCTCACATTGCCCTTTGGCCGCGAACAAAGGATTGGGATGATCGGGCGCGCTGCCGGCAGCCGAGGTATAGATAAAGTGGCGCACACCGGCAACCTGGGCGGCGTCGATCAGGTTTTTGGTGCCATGTAGATCAACACTCTCGAAGTTATCCTCGCCCCCACGCATGGCGGCGTTGGCGGTCGTGATAACAGTGTCAATGTCTGCACACGCGGCGGCGAGTGACGCAGGATCCTTTAGATCACCGGCAATGGGCTGGGCAACGGCGGCCACCAAGGCGGCAACTGAGGTGGCAACTGAGGTGGCACCCCCCATCTCTGCCAACGCCGCCCACGGCGAGTGCGGGCGGACCAAGCTGCGCACGGTGTGGCCTTGCGCTAACAGTTGACGAGTAATCATCCCACCGAGTTTTCCAGTGGCACCGACAACGAGGATCATTCGTTTTCTCCTTTGCACAAAATGGGAACGAGAGGCCGGCTTGGCGGTTAGTGCGCTATAACAGGCCAAGCTGGTGCAGTAAGCTACTTTGATCCCAGCGCTCCCAGCGTTCACTAACCTGGCCATTGGAGATGTGATCAAGCACGAGGCCATTAATCAAGGCATATTTGCCGGTTGCGGGAATGTCACCGCGGGGGGCGGTGTGGGTGCCGGTTGCCACCCAACGCAGGGCGACTTTGTCACCATCGATTAGTTGATCTTCAATCGAGAAATGCAGATCCGGAAAGGCCGCCAGAATGCTACGCAGCATCTCCTTTACTCATAAGCGACCAGTTGAAACGTTACTGCTTTTGGCGTTTAGGCTGACATGTTTATCTCCGCGAGTAAGAATAGAGTATTTTTTAGTCAAGTGCCCACTGTAGCAGACTATCAGGGTATCGTCTTCCCTATTCTTGCGCGGCTTTTGTCCATTCTTGCGGTTTTGGCAGGAGCGCCCCCGGCGTCACGCCGAACAGCTTCTTCACATGGCGCGTCAGGTGACTTTGGCTGGCAAAGCCGACCGCATGGGCGACGGCGCTGATGGTGTATTTGCCGCTTATGAGCAGCGTTTTTGCCCGCTCCACCCGGCAGTGCAGCACATATTGGTAGGGCGGCAGCCCGGTCGCGGCTTTGAACTTGTGGGCGAAATGATACGGACTGAGATGGACCAGCGCGGCCAGCGCTTCGAGCGTGATTTCTTCACGCAGATGGGCATGAACATAGTCGCGCACGCGACACAACGCTTCCGGCGGCAGTTTGCCATTGATGGGTGTTGGCGTTTTGGCAAAGACGGCATGATCGCGCAACAGGTGGATCGCCAGCGTGCGAAAGAGGCTTTCCAGGTAGAGCGCACCCAGTAACCCACCGGTCTGCAATTCGCCCAAAATGGCCTGACCAATGGCGTGAACCAGCGGATCGGCGTGACCAACGCGCGGTATCAGTTCCAGGCACGGGGGATCATAGTCGGTATCTTGCAACGCACTCTTTCTGATCAATGTCGGCGGTAGGCTTAAAAGTAATGATTCCGCCGCGCCCTCACCACACCAGATAGTAGGTGTACCACGCGGGATCAGGGTCAAATCGCCAGGGAGATTGTTGACATAAAACCAGCGCTCCAGCTTTACGGATAGTCGTTTTAAAGGCCGCAGGTGGAGCGTCAGTATATCTTCCACAAAGGTCGGCATGGCAAAGGAACGATGTTGTGTCGTCTCAAGGCGCCCCCCACAGACCACAACACCCTCCGGCAGTCGTGGCGGTGGTGCGTGCAAGGGAACAGCGGTTGGGCCCAGCGCATAGGGATCAACCGCTGCAAATGAAGATAAACCGGGGGCAGGGGTGGGCGTCATTGGGTTTCCTTTCGCTCTAAAGTCAGGTATCCCTACGGGACAGGGTATGCGGTGGTTACGTAGGCAGTGCGCCAAGCTGTTGCAGCAAACCCAGCGCATCCCAGTTGAGCCAGCCTTCTTGGATTTGGCCATCCACCACGCAATGGATATTGATCGCGGTGATTGCCACTGGTTTGCCGGTCGCAGGGATGCCGGCAAACACGCCAGTGTGGATGGCGCTGAGGGTCCAGCGCGTGGTTACTTTGTCACCTTCGGCAATTTGATCCGCAATCGCGAAATTCAGGTCGCGAAAAACAGAACGCGCAGAAGTGGATAGAGGATACAGGACAAATGTCCTTTGAACGTCCTTGCCGTTGCCATTCGGGATGGGACGGCCAGTCAATCACCCGTGGCGGTTACCCCACGGCGCGTGATCGGCCGACACTGCAGTAGATAGAGCAGACCAGCGCGATAGCTACATTCGATATCGACGGGCCAGCCCATGTGCGCTTCCAGGCGCAGCGCCAACTGGGTCACTTCCTTGATCTGCGCCGGTGTTAGCGCGGGCTGGGTGCGCAACCAACGCGGGGTTGGCAGGGTTCGCGTACCAGAGGCGACCGGCACAATCATCGTCCGTTTATCGGCTAACTGGTAGTCCAACACAACCAGATCATGCTTGCGCACGAGCACAATATCTGGTGTCACTGCGCCACTCACAATACTCTCCCCCAACCCCCAACTCGCGTTGATCACAACCACATCTTGCTGACCAGTCACGGGGTGGGCGCTAAAGACAACCGCCGACAGATCAGCGGCGATCAACTGTTGCACCAGCACGGCCATCCGGATGCCCGACGTTGTCAGGCCATGGCGTTGGCGATAGGCCAAGAGGTGAGCCGAGGCGGCAGAGGCCCAGCACTGCTGGATGGCTTGTGCCACATTCGCAAGCCCCGTAACGTTTAGATAAGTGCTGTGCTGGCCGGCAAAGGAAAAGACGTGGCCATCTTCATCCAAGGCAGAAGAACGGACCGCAACCGGGAGATCCGTGCGGCCACAGCGCGCAGAAAGTTGCTCATAGGCAGCGGCCAGTTGCCGGTAAAGCGCAGGCGGCAGGGCAGCATAGGTCGCCCCAGCGCCAGGCAGCCAATCGCGCAAGGCTGCCGCGGTCAGACAGAAAGCAGGCGGAATCTGCTCGGTGGCGGCCAGGTGACAGAGATTGGCCCCCTTGCCGCCCACTAACGTGCAATCGTGACAGTTACCGTGCCCAAGCCAGACGATCTCCACCAGCTGATCTCCCTAGTACAGTGCGGCCTAAATAAACCCATAGTTGTGCTGTGCCAAGCCGGTCCATGACCGGCACCGGTCACGGACCGGCTTGGCACAAGCGGGCGATTGGCTTATTTACGCCGCTGTGTACTAGCTATCCTATCAATCTGCGGCCAACATACGGACAATGCCGGCCGTGCCATCCACCTCCAACAACTGGCCGTCAACGATCTTGTCAGTGGCGATCCCCACGCCCACCACCGCCGGGATCGCATACTCGCGCGCCACAACGGCACAGTGGCTCAGGATGCCGCCAGTGTCGGTAACGACGGCCGCGGCGGTGGCAAAGAGCGGGGTCCACGGTGGGGCGGTGGTTTCTGCCACCAGGATGTCCCCCGGCTGAAGTTTGCTTGCCTCGGCCAGAGTCCGGATCACACAAGCCGGGCCGCGCACAACCCCGGGCGAACCGCCCGCGCCACGCAGGAGGTTTGGTTCACGTTGAGGGGGCGGTGGTGCCCCAAAAAACTTGTTGATCGCCTGGCTGACCGGATCGACCGGGGGCGGATTGACCGGCAGTGCGCCAATCGCCGCCGGTGGCTGAAGGCCCAGGTAATATTCGGTCTCGGCCTGCCGTCCGGCAACCAGGAGGTGGCGCGAACCAGGTGGTGACCCGTTTGCCAGGGCGGCGGCAATGGTGCGCACCTCTTCCAGGGTGAGATAGAAGAGATCTGCCGGCTTCTCCAACACCTTGGCCGTGGTAAAGCGCTCACCCAATGCCAGAAAGAGGCGGCGAATGGGATACCAGCCGCGAAAGTCGATCCAGAAGCCATGATCTTCGGTGAGCACGCAGCCTTCCTGGGCCGCTTTCAGCAGAAATTCAAAGTGCGCCACCACCGGTTGTGGATAGTCTTGGAGACGCTGGCGGAGGTCGCGCAACCGTTGCTCGCGCGCCGCTGCCAACTGCGCCATCTCGGCCTGCAGGTCGCGGTCAGGCTGAGTAAGATAGTCCTTTAGATTCTTGAGCACCGAAGTGGGATCTTCGATCCAACTGGGCACACTGATCACCCACTTGTCACCGCGTTGGCCATATTCGTCCAGGTACGCACGCAGATCAGCCAAGAAGGTGCGCCCCTCTGCGTTCTCTTCCAGGGCCGCCAGGATAGCAACTGCGCTCTTGGCTTGCAGCGCCTGGCAGACGGTTGGCAGGGTCAACGCCCGGCGGCTCAATGCCCAAAGCGCATGGGTGGTTTCGATCGTCTTGTTGTCAAAACCCTGGAGCAGCCGATAGGCGTCAAACGACTGTGCTTGCACTGAGCTTGGCGAAGCAATCTCTTCGGCGGCGAAGAGATCCCGATAAAGTTCTTCAAAGAGACTGATTGCAGTGTAGGCGGGGAACCAGACGAGAAAGTGGATATCCCATAGCCGTTCGCGGGCGACAATGACGGCATCCAAATGCTTCACCAGGGCGGGCATGGGGGCCGTCGCCAGCTCAAAGGCCGCCCAACCAGCCAGGATCTGTTGGATCTCGGGCAGGAACTCCCCTTCCCACTGTTCGCGCAGCCGGGCCATGGCTGCGCCCAATTTCTCCTGTGCGCTTGCACCTTGGGCCGCCCAGGCCGCAGGAGACAACGGCAGGGGAGTGATATGGGCATAGGCATAGGTGTTGAAGCGCCGTCCCGCGCTGGTAATGGGCAGATCATAGACTTGTGCGGCCCGTTGGGCGCCCTCAAACTCAGTGCGCAACAGCCATTCGTCCAACGGCTTCATCGGTTCGGGGAAGTGCATCCGTTGCCGCAGCCAGAGGTATTGGGCATCTTCGGGCTGCGCCCAGGTCACCGGGAAATCAGCGGGCAGGGGAATCGGTGTTGTGGCCGTTTCTGGCTCGACAAGCGGTGGCGAGGACATTTATGCTGCTCCTTCTCTAGCGTGCCTGCAAGTGGTTGAATGTTTTGGCGGTATAATCGTTTACATCAAGCCAAGTTGTTGCAACAGGCCAGTCTGATCCCACTGTTCCCAACGCTCGACGACCTGACCATTGGCAACGCGGTCAAGAATAAGGCCGTTGACCAAGACGGGTTTGCCTGTCGCCGGAATGTCACCGAGGGGTGCGGTGTGGGTGCCTTGTGCTACCCAGCGCATGGCGACTTTGTCACCAGCAATGAGCTGATCTGCAATGGAAAAATGTAGATCGGGAAAGGCTGCCAGCAACCCATACAACATCGCTTTAAAGGCTGCCACACTAAGATTGGGTTCCTTGCTACCCGTGATGTGGATTAGGCAATCAGTGGTAAAAACTTCGTCAGCAGCCGAAACGTCGCCGCGATTCAGACTTTCTACCCATTTTTGCTCGTATGCGACCAGTTGAAACAGTGCCATTTTCTGCGCTTGGTCCGACATGATCATCTCCAATAGGTTTGTACGGTTGAGTTGTGGATTGAGCTACGCCGTTTCAAGTGATTGAGACAGCGTAGCTCAATCATAGAACGTAATGAAGGGAAAGCGCTACGGCAAAACAACCTAATTCTATACTCCAATTTGTAGAAGGTGATTGCCTAGGCAAAATTGCCGAGTCGATACAACTTGGGAACGCGCCTTTGTTGGTACGTTAAGCCAAGCCCTGGTCAACGGCATAGCGTGTTGCGGCGCTGCGCGAAGTAATACCAAGTTTGCTGTAAATCGAACGCAGGTGGGCGTTGATTGTGCGCGGGCTGAGGATCAGCGTGGCCGCGACCTGGGCATCGGTCATACCGGTGGCGACCAGACGCAAGACCTCCAACTCGCGGCTGGTAAGGCTGTCCAGTGCCGCTGAATCGCTACGGCGTATGGGTGATGGTGACGGGGTTGCCAACACTTGGGCAGAAGCAGTTGCGGCAGCAGGAGACAGCTCATCCAACGCATACTGCACCGCTTGTTCCAGATTTAACGCCTGACCTGCCGCCCATGCGGTGGCAAATGTAGCATCATCTAGTTGCGAGCGGAGCGTGGCCTGGAGCTGGGCATAGGTGGCGCGGCGAAAGGGTGGTTGGCTGATGCCCAATGTATCGCGTAACGCCGCGCCGGCGGCTAACAACTGCACGGCCCGCAGCGGTTGTCCGTAGGCGGTTGCCACACGCGCCACGCCCTCTAAACACCAGATCATAAAATAGCGATCCCCTAAGGCTTGCCCTAATGTAAGACAGTGACGGTAGTGGACATAGGCCGCTGCATAATCGCCTGCCCCCGCGGCCGCATCACCCAGTCCATAACGTACACGAGAAGTAGATCGCTGATCGCCCAAAATAATGTGGTCAGGTAGACTTTCTGCCAGATAAGTTTGTGCGACCGCATAGTCATTTCGACCAAGGGCTACCTGCCCGATCCCAAAAAGACCAAAGGCAATGGCTTTGCGGTCATTTAATTCCTGGGCGATGGTCAGCGATTCTTGGAAGAGTGGTTCAGCACCATCATAGTCGCCCTCCAGCCAGTGGGCAATACCAAAGTAGAAGAGGGTGTAGGCCGTGTGCGAGCGATCACCCACCTCCCGGTAGAGCGCCAGACTTTCGCGATAAATGGCACGGACCGCAGCGTAATTGTCTCCTGCGCGCGCAACCAGCGCCAGCCCATGTAAAGCGCCGGCAATGCCGCGTTTGTCCCCCAACTGCCGGAAGAGCGCCACGCTGGCGCTGGACAACGTGGTGGCCTGACTGTAATCACCTTGATAGTAGGCCATTAGACTGGCACCATTGAGCGCTTTGGCCCGCCACCGCAGTGGATCGTGTGCGTCTGGACTTTCGCCTGGGTTGCCGGCTATGCCTTCCGTAGGCGATAGCGCAAGCGCCTGCTGTAACCACTGCCGACCCTCATGCCAATGGCTGCGCCGATACCAGAACCACCAGAGTACGCTGCTCAGATGCAATGCCCATGCCCCATCGCCGCGCGCCAGCGCCCACGCAAGGGCCGCACGCAGATTGTCGTGCTCAGCTTCCAACCGCGCCAACCAGATCCCCTGGTCAGGCCCGGCCAGATGGGGTTCGGCGGCGGTGGCCAGTGCCAGATAGTAGGCGGCATGGGCCTGCTGGATGGCAGCCAACTCACCACTCAGCGTAAGTTGCTCCAGCCCATATTCGCGGATCGTCTCCAACAGGGTGTAGCGCGGTTGTCCGGTAGTCTGGTCTGCCGGCGCGGTCATGGGAATGAGCAGGCTCTGATCGAGCAACTGTGCCAGCCCATCGAGCGTGGTGAGTGGCGGGTAGCGGGTAGAGGGTGGCGCAAAAGCAGATAGACTTGTCGCCGCTGCGGCATCCTCGACAATCGTGGCCAACAAACTTTCCGCCGCTTCAAATGTAAAGCCACCGACAAAAACAGCGAGCCGTCGAAAGAGCACTTGCTCTGGCGTCGTGAGCAGGCTGTAGCTCCAGGCAATCGTATCGCGCAGCGTTTGCTGGCGTGCCGGCAGATCAAGCGGACCGCCGCGCAGCAGTTGCAGCCGCGAGCCTGGTGCCGCAGTCAGCCGTGCGAGGATCGCCTGCGGTGGCAACAATTTACTGCGCGCCGCGGCCAGTTCAATCGCCAGGGGCAGCCCATCCAGGTGGACACAGATCGCCGCCACGGCTGCTGCATTTTCGGCGTCAAGTTGGAAAGCAGACATAACAGCCTGGGCACGTGCCACGAAGAGCGCCACGGCTGGAATCTGGGCAAGCGTCGCCACATCAGGCAGTTGCCGCAGGTTGGGCAAGGCCAGCGGCGTGACCGGGTATTCGTGTTCGCCGGAGATATGCAAAATCGCGCGGCTAGCCGCAAGCACAGTCAGCCGCGAACAGGTCACCAACAATTCTGCCACCTGGGGGGCCGCCGCCGCAACCTGTTCGACATTATCCAGAAAAAGAAGTAATTCCTTGTCATGTAGATAGGCTTGCAGCCGTGCTAGGGGCTTTTGATTGCCGGCATCTTGCATGCCCAGCGCTTGGGCAATCGTTAGCAACACCAGCTCCGGATCACGAATCGGTGCCAGCGAGACAAAAGCCACCCCGTCGGCAAATTCGGCAGTAAGCTCGCTAGCAACTTGAATGCCGAGGCGGGTCTTACCCACACCGCCAGGGCCACTGAGCGTGATCAGGCGCACTTCCGGCCGCCGAATCAATTGGCGCGCCGTGGCGACTTCCTGTTGACGACCCAACAGCGGCGTGAGTGGTGTTGGTAAGTGGAATGCGGGCGCTAGCTGAGGGCTGCTCATCTATTCTTACTCCAAAATAGAACGATTTGGATGGATCAACGCAGGATATATACTAGCGGTTGTGAGCAATCAATAAACTCATGTAAAGTGGTGGCACGAGTATATCACAAAATGTAAAGAGAAAATAGTGCTCTTATTTGTACTATTTCATTCATTATGAGGTATTCGATAAGTCCCTATGTTGGCACCACCCCAAGCTGTTGCAACAAACCCAGCGCATCCCAGTTGAGCCAGCCTTCCTGGATTTGCCCATCCACCACGCGGTGGATATTGATCGCAGTAATGGCCACCGGTTTGCCGGTCGCGGGGACGCCGGCAAACGCGCCAGTGTGGATGGCGCTGAGGGTCCAGCGCGTGGTTACTTTGTCCCCTTCGGCAATTTGGTCCGCAATCGCGAAATTCAGGTCGCGAAAGGCGGCGTGCAGCGCGGCGACAAAGTTGGTCAAGCCAGCGCGCCCTGGGGCTTCACCGGGGGCCGCGTTGTGATTGATATAGGTTTCGCTTACGATTTCATCCGCGGCGGCCAGATTGCCCTGGTTGAAAAGTTCTTCGAAAAAGCGGCGGAGGATAAGTTTATTTTGGACGGACATAGTGTTTGCTCCTCTTTGGCCAAAAATTGATGCTTGCTCACTACCTAACGATACAGTACAATACGAACGTCCTCGTAACGTCCTTTCACTGAAAGGGCAGACCAATTTGCCGCAAGGAGCATAGTTGATGGCCACCTTCGACATCCGGCTGTTCGGTGCGATCGAGATCCGCCGCGATGGTTTACTGCTAACTGACTTCCGTTCGCAGAAGGCACTGGTCTTGCTGGCCTATTTGATTTGTGAAAACCGCCCTGTTATGCGCGATTACTTGGCAGGCTTGGCCTGGCCGGAGATGGCACAGAGCCAAGCGCTCGGCCTCTTGCGCCGTTCCTTACACGATTTGAACAGTCAGTTGCCCGGTTGTCTGGCCATCGATCGGCGCACAGTCCATTTCAGCCCCACCACCCTCACCACCGTTGATCTCCAGACATTTACGACTTTAATGGCCGCGAATAACGTTGATGGTTGGACGACAGCGGCGGACTGTTACCGCGCGCCCTTTCTACAGGGCATCTATGTGGATGATGCGCCGGAATTGGAAAATTGGCTCTTACGCGCGCAGGAGCATTGGCAACAGGCTGCAACGCAGGCACTGGAAGAGCTCATCCAGCATCACACCGCATCGTCCGCCTATGCGCGAGCATTGGAATATGTGCAACAATTGCTGGCCTTGGCCCCGTGGCGTGAAGAGGCGCAGCGTCAGACAATGTTGTTGCTGGCGCGTACGGGGCAAGTAAGCGCGGCGCTAGCTCAATACGAGCGGTGTCGCCAAATTTTACAAACCGAGCTAGCCGTAGAACCAGCCCCAGCTACCGAACGGCTCTACACCCGTATCAAGGCGATTGCCCATCTACCACCCGCCAATCTACCCGTCGCGACCACGCCGTTCATTGGCCGTGCCGCAGAGTTGACGGATCTGGTGCGCTTACTGGCGAATCGAAGTAGCCGGCTAATTACCTTACTTGGCCCCGGCGGCATCGGTAAAACGCGGCTCGCCCTGACGGTAGCGCGCCAGGTGATCACCGAGCAGCAGCGGGTTTTTCTACATGGCGTCCACTTCGTCTCGTTGGCCGGCACCGACACCGCGCCACAGTTCATCTCAACCCTGGCCCAAGCCCTGGCCCTCACGCTGCAGCCGCAAAGTCCCGCGGCCGATCAGATCTGCCATTATCTGCGTGATAAGGAACTACTCTTGGTGTTGGACAACTTCGAGCAGGTGGTTGAGGGAGCGAGCATAGCGTTCGTGACCAAGCTATTGCAGACGGCACCGGATGTGAAGCTGCTGATTACCGCGCGCATACGGCTGAATTTACAGGGCGAACAACTCTACTGGTTGCAGGGGCTGCATTTTCCCGTTGCACAGGCTAATCATGGGCCGTTGCCCCTGGCCGATCTGGGGCAATACAGTGGCATGCAACTTTTTCTAGAGGCCGCCGGACGGGTACAGCCTGATTACCATTTAACGCAAGAGAATGCCGGAGCAATTGCGGCAATTTGTCAACTGGTGCAAGGCATGCCACTGGCTATTGAGTTGGCAGCAGCCTGGTCATCGATCCTATCACCAGCAGAAATTGCCACTGAAATTAGCAGAAACCTTGATTTCCTGGCTAGTGAAATGTATGATCTGCCCCTTCGCCAGCGCAGCATGCGTGCCGTTTTTGATACTTCTTGGTGTCTCCTCACCCCAGCTGAACAAACGATGTTCCAGCAGTTGTCGGTCTTTTGCGGCGGCTTTACCTTAGAGGCCGCCCAGGCGGTGGCAGGCGCGACATTACCCTTGCTCGCTCGCCTACAGCAGCATTCCTTTATCCACTACCAGTCGAACCAGGAACGATACGATATTCACGAATTGCTGCGCCAGTATGGGGCCGAACAGTTAGCGCAGAACCAGGCTGAGGCAGAGAACACGTATGTGCGTTATAGCGTCTTCTTCTGTGGTATGCTGGTACAATTGGGGGCAGAGAGTAAAACAAGCCGACAGGAAAGCGCACTCCATACGGCAGAGATCGAAAACAAAAATCTCCATACAGCCTGGCTATGGGCCGTTCGCTATCATAGATTCGATCTGGCTGGTCCGGCATTAGATGGATTGCTCCTAAACAATGAATGGGTTGGTCGCTATGATGAAGGTGCAGAGATTTGTGAGCTAGCTATCACTTACTTATCTACATCGGTCCTTCCTAACGCAATTCAACTGCGGTCAAAGTTATTGACCTGGCAAGGTATCTTTGTCCGCTATCAAGGTGACCCTCTACGTGCCCATCAATTACTCTATGCTGGCCTGGACCTACTGGAAGCTTTAAAACTTGCAGGAAGTGATACACGCGCAGATGATGCTTTTCTCAAATTGCGCCTAGGTAAATTTGCGGAACGGATGCAACGTAAGCAAGCATTGGCCTATTTTACGGAAAGTCTGGCCCTCTATCAGCAGTTGGATGATGCATGGGGGAGCGCCTATGCCTTAGCTGCGTTAGGCTTTATGGCATTGGAAGGCGAGAACTTTGCGAATGCAAGCATGCACTATAGAGAGAGTTTACGTCTGTTTCAGATAGTAGGCGATGCAAGAAGCAGTCTCTACGTTTTGAATCAATTAGCCATTTCTCTGACCTTTGAAAACAAACTGGCTGAAGCGACCGCCTGCACTGATGAAGCCGAACGAATCGTCTCCCAAATTAAAGAGCCACTGCTAGTTGCCGACACACTTGCGCACAAGGGAATTGTCACTTGGTTTTCTGCCAAAATTGAAGCTGCATATTCATGCTTTATGCATAGTTTGACGATTTATGAAAAATTAGGAGATTGCCACACACTGCCCAATGCACACCTGCTGCTGAGTGAAGTGCTCCTCCATTTAGGACGGGTCGATGAATGCCAAGCGCAGGTCCAGAAAGCGCAAGCATTGGTAAATCGATCTGGTGACTACTTCTATCTAGGATGGGCACTAATGATGTCAGGCATGGCATCTGTATTTACAAAAGAATACATACAAGCAGAAAAACAATTAATGAGGAGTATCGAACTGTTTTCAGAGAGTGGCCAAAACCGTAGGATTAGCGAATGTTGGAGCATCCTCGGTCTCATTGCCGTATGTTCGAATGATCTGAGTCGCGCACGCCATTCTTTGCGTAATGCACTGCACATCTTACAGAATTCAGGTTATCTGCCATCCGTGCTCCTTGCCTTGGAAGTTACGGCCTTCTATCTAATTCACCAAAAAGCGATCATCGAGGCAACCGAGCTGGATGCACTTACCAGTGATTATGACGCATTTACATGTTCGAAATGGGTGAATATAGTTATTATACAGCCGGTACAATTGGCAACTGCAACCCTGTCGCAAACGTCTGTGGCCAGTGCCCAAGCACGTGGCCGGACCACTAATCCTTGGACAACCGCAATGGGGCTGTTAACACAATTTACTGCTACCTAATCCCATTAGTTCGCGTGGATCTACAGTATCGCTACCTTGCTATTAACGCCGCCAACTTTTCCATCACCCAACGCCGCTGCCCCACATTCTCCAACAGCGTCAACGCCTTGGTATAATCCGCCACGGCCCGTTCCCCATCACCGGCCAACTGATAGGCTAGCCCGCGGTAGCCATAGGCCAACCCATATTGCCCAAGATGATACAGCAGCATCACTAACCGCGAACTGTCGGATGACTCACACATTGAGGCGCCTTGAGACACAGCTTCTACCAGCAAGCACCATTACGGCAAATCACTTGGCACTGTGCTAGGCTAGACAGCTATATACAAGCTTCACATTCAGATGGCACAAAACGAGTAGAGAGCAATATGAATTCAGCAAAACTTTGTCTAATCACCGGTGCGACCTCCGGCATCGGCCAGGAAACGGCGCGGGCCTTAGCCCAACACGGGATGACCGTGGTGATTGTCGGGCGCAATGAGCAGAAGACGGCCGGCACGGTCGTCGCCATCAAGGCCGCGACCGGCAATCCCAATGTCTCCTATCTGCTGGCCGATTTTGCCGACCAGGCCTCGATCCGTCGGTTGGCCGCGGAATTCAAGGACCGCTATGATCGGCTCGACGTGTTGATCAACAACGCTGGGGCCTTTTATGCCAAACGTCAGGAGAACGCCGCCGGCCATGAACTCACCTTTGCCGTCAATCACCTAGGCTACTTTCTGCTCACTAACCTCCTGCTGGATCGGCTACAGGCGAGCGCGCCGGCACGCATCATCAACGTCTCCTCCGATGCTCACCAGTGGGGCAAGATCGATTTTAGTGATCTACACTTCACTCGCGGCTATGGGAGCATGAAAGCTTATAGTCGATCAAAACTGGCGAATCTGCACTTCACTTTTGAGTTGGCGCGGCGACTAGCGGGCACAGGGGTCACCGTCAATGCGCTCCACCCTGGTTTTGTCGCCACCAACTTTGGGGCGAACAACATGGGGTTTGCTGGGCCGCTGATCAAGTTGATGATCAACCGCTTTGCGCTCACCGTGACAGAGGGGGCAAAAACCATGATCTACCTGGCGACCGCTGACGAGGTAGCCGGGGAGACGGGCAAATACTTTGTCAAAAATCGGGCCATCACGGCGGCACCACGGGCGTATGATGAAGTGACCGCCCAGCGCTTATGGCAGGAAAGCGCCGCGATGACCGGCTTGCCGGCAGACGGGGCAAATGGAGTGAGCTAAGTCTCTTCTCAATAAATCGGGGTAATCGTCGGTGCCGACGATTACCCCGATTTATTGAGAAGATAGGGCTCTACTCCCCACCCGGCAGGTAGAGCGTAAGCGGCTGGTCCACGTAAATCCAGTAGCCGTGGCCAAATTCTAACCATGCCAACGGTGGATAATTGGCATAGACCGTGGCCTGACAATTACGGCGGCAATAAATGGCATAGGGCGCATTGGGATTGGTCGGGTCATAGCCATAGACCGCGACATAGTGCCCGTCAATCGAGCGCAGCGCATCAGCCACTGGTCGTGTTGTGCGCACCGGATAGGCGATCAGGTTCCAGCCTTGTTGCAGCGGAATTTCAACGCTGGTCATCAATGCATAGAGTCCCGGCCCTTGGACGCGGGCCACCGCCAGGTTAAAATCGGCATTGCGTGTGGTCTCCAGCAGCCGCCAACCACCGGTGGGGTCTGTTTCATCCAAGAAGTAGATACGGATCCCCGCTTCTTCACCAGCGGGCACTTCGCGTTCCAGATAGTTGAAGGCAATCGACATTTTCGCCAACGTTGGCGTCTGTTGTGGCGCAAAAAGCCGATAGGCAGCGCCAATAGGCGTGGCCCACGGCAGCGTGGTGGTGGGTAGGCTGGTGGTTTGCAGCGCATAAAAGTGCCCGTCAGCCAAAACTTGATCTTTGCTATACAAAATCACCCGCCCATCCACCGAAGCGCCCGGCGCATGTTTGGCGAGACCAATATGCTTGGCAAGGCCAATATGCTTGGCTAACCCGATGTGTTTCGCCAGCCCAATCGGATTGCCACCAAGCGCAAACGCGGTCATTTGCTCACGCCGCGGTGCGGTTGGCGTCGCCGGTTCATTCACCCACACCTGCACATAGCCCGCCACTGCCGCTTCGGCCAGCACAAACTGACCAGTGGCGACCCCATTGGCCACCGTCAAGGTAATCGCCGCTGTGGCTGGGGCATCCGCGGGATAGAAACGTGCTTGGAGGCAGGGCGTTGCGGCGTCACATGCTTGCCCTGGCCGCGGCGAAGCGGCCAATCCCGTGCCAGCCAGCGGCACGCGCACGCCGATCACCGTGGTGGAGATCGGCTCGATCAAAATGGTGGGTTGCCAGGTAGGTAGCGTACTCAGGTTGAGTTGGTTATCACCTACGGCAATGGTTTCACAGCCCAAACGCGCATTGTCATACAGACAGAGCCGGTCGCCCACTTGCGCCCCGCGCGCCAACAGTTGGTCAAAGCGCGGGCTGCCCAGTTCCACCACGTGGGTTGGTTCGCCGGTCGCCTGGTCAAGTTGGTAGAGGTAACCGGTTGCGCTGGCGCTTGGCTCCACCACCGCGCCCTGCTCGGTCAGGTAGAAGATGGGATCGACCAGCGTTACCGTTGGGGTGAGCGGCTCGACAAAATGCAGTTGTGTCACCGCCAAGGGGAGATTGTTCGGCCCAGGGTTGAGGGTGGCGCTGATGAGATCGGTGGCGAGCGCAGGATAGAAATGGGCAAGGGTCGCCCAATCGGCGCGCCCGGTGGTCTGCGCCGCCAGGGTCGCTGCGCACCCACTACCCCAGGCCGCCGGCAACAGAAATTCGGTGTAATCCTCACGATAGGGATCGGTCATCGCACTACCCGTGCAGGTCATGACCGGGGTCAGTAGATCGCCCTGAAAGCCCAGATAGTTGTCATCCAAATAGAAGAGATAGTGGCCCAATTCGTGGGCAAAGGCACGCGCCCAATCTTCGCCCACGGCGCCACTGCTCGGCTCGCCATAGCGATTCCACAGGGTGCCGATGCGGACTTGCCCTGGTGCATAGCTGATGGTCTGAGGATGCGGTACAGCTGGCGGGCCTACGGTTTCGGTGACAATGGCCGTCACGATGCCACCCTGCGCGGCGTTAGGGCGCAAACGATTGGTGGCGTAGATCTGCACATTAGCATCTTGCCAGTGCTCGCGATTCTGGTAGATCGTGACATCCCCCAACGCAGCGCGGCCATTGGTCCAGTCGTAGAGCAATTGCGCGGCGCGGCCAATATCAAACTTCAGCTGGGCGAGAAACTGGGTGTCCTGCCGGGCATCCCATTCAAGTGAGACGGTCAGATTGAAGAGCAACAGCGGATTGGCAGGAGAGACGGTCAAGGTCTGCACGCCGCGCTCAGTGACCGGCGTCATAGTCACTCCTGTGCGGTTGGGGGTGGCGCTGGTGGCATACAGTGTATACGCTTGGGTGGCGCTGATCGGCGCCAGCGCTACCAACTGGTCACCCATTGCCAGCGCGGCCCGTCCACCCAGATAACCCTGGCTGTTGGTGCGAAAAGGTGCACCGCCTGACGTGGCGGCCAAGGGTTCCGCCACCCCACCGCGATTGGCTGGCAGCCGGTAGACGAACGCAGCCGACAGGGGCTTGCCCGCCTGGTCAACAACACGCGCTTGTTGGCCACGCACGCGGAAGGGATAACGCTGCGCCGCCTGATAGGGTCGGCGATAGGGACCCGGCACACCGTTGCGCTGCGGGTGCAGATCGGGGCGCGCTTCCAGCCGAAAGACGACACGGTCACTCTGCCCGAAAAAGCCACTGCCCAGCACATCCCAGGTGTAGGTATGGGTAATGGGCTGGGTACCGGCCAGGGTCGCCAGGCCGTTCAGGGCAGTCGCCGCCGTGGCCGTCGCGGTATACCACTTGCCGCCACCATCGAGCGAGTAGAAGCCGCGCACATTGGCTGGGCTGGCCGTTGGGTCAAAGAGCGTGTAGGTAAAGGTGATGGTGCCCGCGGCAAAAATCTGCGGCGAGGCGTAGGGACCATCCAGCACGGTTTTGTCCAGCGGTGCGAGCTTGATCTGGGCTGGCGCCACGGTTTGCGCATGGGCGTCAGGCCGGGTTTGGAAGCTCAAGCAATAAGTGGCAGGGGCTATGAAGGAAGGAAGGGTAGCAACCATATCAATCAGGCCATCGCCATTGAGCTCACCTATAAAGCTTGGCAATATGCCGGCAGGTGCATCTAGCGTTGGTTGTCTGGGCACTGCGAATGGCGTATACCAAGTAAAGCTGCCATTCGCGTCATTCCGTAGAGCAAAACCATTCCCCGTAAGCAGGTCAAGGTCGCGATCCAAATCCAAGTCGAGCACGAACAATTCATCCGTTGGCGCACCCGCTGTACCTAACCACTGATGAGTAAAGCCACGCTTGCCATGATTCCAAAAGAGGCTGCCACTTCTAGGATTTTGCGCGACAGCAATATCGATGAAACCGTCACCATTGAAGTCGCCTACTACTACCTTATCACCATAACTTGGGCCTGGCGTAGCACTTAAAGGGGTTACCACGAAGTGTTCTGCGTTCGGTGTCGTCCAGTTACCACGATTCCAGTAAATATACGCACCGTTGCCGACAATAATATCCAGGTTGCCGTCGTTATCTAAGTCCGCGAGGGCGAG
The DNA here is from genome assembly GCA_022842065.1 of Caldilineaceae bacterium. The sequence goes on along the minus strand of JALHQH010000020.1, from coordinate 115,316 downwards.
ACTAGCGGTGGCTGCGGTGGCTGCCCCAAAAGGCACCGCTGGCGCAAAGTCACCATTGCCCTGATTGAGATAGAGTTGAAACGGACCAACATATAGGTTGTAATCCGTAATTCCACGGTCCAATACCAGATCGAGATCACCATCCCCATCTAGATCTCCTATCGCCAGCGTGACAGCGCCAACCGAAGCGTCATCCAGCGTGGTGCGCCGGCTGAAAGCACCATTCGGCATTTGGAGATAGACCTCGGCTGGTTGGTCGGCATGCGCCACGACCAAGTCATCTAACCCGTCAGCATTGAGATCCCCAGTTGGAAGGAATGGGGCGCCTGGGAAAAAATACAGATCTTTTTGATCCAGTACTATCCCCGTCACAACCCCGTCGCGAAAATTACCAGCACCATCGTTGCGTGCGGCCATAAGAGGCGTTGCCGCGTCAGAGGATAAATCTCCCCTCGTATACAGGATATCTAAATTCCCGTTGCCGCTCAGATCGATCAAAGTATGTGGTCGCGCATACGCAGGCAAATCGGCGCAAGCGCCAAACTCCGGTCGGCTGGGATTGGTGTAGATGCGGTCAAAATGATCATTCGCCACGATCAGTTCATCAATCCCATCACCATTTACATCGGCCAGCAGCACTCCTCCCGAGTCCTCAGTTGGTGCCCCCCAAGGCACACGCCGAAACTTCAGTTCATTGGTCGCCGGATCAATGCCCTGATTGAGATAAAGATAGCCTTGCAGATCATCGGCGCGGTCAGGCTGGCCGAACTTTCCCGTAGCCACGATATCCAACCTACCATCTGAATTAATGTCACCTAACTGAATCGACGTTGCTCCTGCAAACTTATCTAGCCATTGTGGAGCATCTTTGAGCAGATGACCAGCAGTTCCATGCTGGCGATAGAGCAAAAGCCCCTCATCACGAACAGGACCGCTCATACCGCGTGGGCTACTGGAAAGGACAAGGTCAAGTTGGCCGTCGCCATCCAGATCGCCAAAGACTGCGGCAGCATTGCCCTGATAGGGGAGCGAAATTGTTTGATTGTCAAGCGCTGTGAAACCACCGGCGCCATCATTAATAAAAAAACGCAGGCTGTCTTGTCCGGTAATATCGTCCACGTAGGTTGCGATCAAGTCCAGATCCCCATCGTTGTCGACATCAAGCAGTTGGGGTGCATAACCGGGTAGGGTTGCGGTGGCGGTGAGGTGACCGCGACCATCATTGCGCCAGAGCTGAATTTGGGTAAATGTTGCCTGAGTCACGAGATCAAAAGTACGGTCGCCGTTCATATCGCCGACGACCAGTGAACCAGGATCCGATTCACCAAAAGTGTTTTGGCTCGTAAAGTGGGCATGACCATCGTTAAAATAAATAACATTCGTCGCCCCACTGGTGATAATATCCAGATCACCATCACCATCCATATCGGCAAGCACAACTCCATAAGTATTGTTATCCGTTACTGGGCCAAAGGGCGTCCCCGCGTCAAAACCACCCTGCCCATCATTCAAATAGAAGACGTTCGGGCTACCGCTGTTACCCATCACCAGATCGAGCGCGCCATCGCCGTTGAGGTCGCCTGTGGCAACCGCAGTGGTGTTGTCATCATTCAGCAGGGTGGCGCTTAGTTCATAGACGGGGGCGTTGGTAAGTGGGGGCGCGCTCTCGGGCGGGACACCCGGTATGGGTGTGGGGAATGCGACCGCTGGTGTTGCTGTTGGGAAGGGCGCGCCGCCCGCCAACAGAGGCTGCGCCGCCCCCAACCACAAAAGGATCCAGCTGGCCGCCACAAAAATCCACCAGTGCGCCCCGCTGGACCGGCGTAGGGGGGACAAAATACGAGGGTACATGGTGGTTCCTTTGCGGTGAATTATACGTTTTAAGAAAATGATTCAATAATGGATGTTCGCCCAGGCCTAAAGGCACAGGGCTAGGAAACAACGCCCGGTAAACCGGGCTGTCATGGCCGAAGAGCAGCCCGGTTTACCGGGCGTGGCACGCTAGCCCCGTCCATTCATGGCGGGGCGGCTTACCGGAACAATCACTTAATCGTCATTATTCACCGGAAATTAACCCCTGCGCGAGCGCCTGGAGATCACGCTGGGCCCCAAGCTGGACAAAGGTCTGCGCCGCCGCCTCGAGCAGCTTGACGCCCGCCGCCCCATCGCCACCCGCCAACAACATCCGTCCCCAGGCCGCTTGTGTACGCGCCGTCTCGTACGGTTCGCTGTTGAGCAAGGCTAGACTATGGCGGAAAGCAGCCGTGGCCGCGGCGTCATCCCCTCGCGCCGCCAACAGTTGCCCCAGCACGCCGTGGGCGATCCCTTCGTCGCGCGCCATGCTCATCTCCTGCGCCAGCTTGATTGATTTGTGGACAGCCGTGAAGGCTGCCGGCTGTTCGCCCTGCGCCAACGCCAGTTGCGCCTGCAAGCGGTAAAGCTCTGGTTGTTGGTAAGCCGCGCCTGCTTCTGCGATCAACTGTTCAGCTTCAGCCAGCAACATAGCCGCCTCGCTAAACCGCCCCTGGCGCAGCCGCAGATCGGCCAGGCTATATTTGGCGTTGCTGGCATATTCGCCCACGTGACGCGCCAGCGTTTGCAAATGAGTTTCTGCCGCGGCATCCTCGCCCTGCCAGGTGCGCAGAATGCCCAGGTTGAGGTAAAAGTGAGCCTGATGATTGGCCGTCCCCAACTTCTGCGCTTCGGTTAACCCCTCGGTCAAGAGTCGCCCCGCCTCACCCCAGTTGCCGGCGACCAGATGATAGGCACCCAGGTTGTTGAGCAGATCAATTATCTTAAATGGGTGTGGCAGACGCCGCGCAATGGCCAGCCCGCGCGTCCAGTGGTCAACGGCCCCCGCCATGTTGCCCGTGTAAAAATCGATGACCCCTAGATTCTCATGGGCAGCCACCAGCAGGACATGGGGCGTAGAGGGCAACAAGGCCAGCCCGCGCTGCGCCGCCGCCCGCGCCGTGCTGTAATCACCCAGCGAAGAGAGCAACCCCGCCTCTTTGATGTGAAGCGACGCCGCCAACAGCGGATCAGCGTTGCCTAGCGCGGCCAGCCCTGCTTGCACCAGCGCGCGCGCCTCGGCAAAGGATTCCTGCTCGGTCAAGCCGGCCAGGCCGAAAAAGAGTTCGGCGCGCAAGACCGGCGCGTTGACCGCTGGTGTCAACAGGGCGTGAGCCTGGTCATAGGCGGCGCGTGCGCCCTCCCGCTCGCCCAGCAGGGCCCAGACCTGCCCCTTGGCCACACAGACCGCCGCCCACAACAGGTGTTCTAATTCCGGCTGACGAAAGCGCAGCAAGATCCGTTGCAATGCCCGTAGTTGCCCCTGGCCGATCAGGTGTTGCAGGTTGGTGGTGATGAGGTGGGCGGCGTCGCTCATCTGCTCGGCGCGTAGGTAGTGGCGTGCCGCCTGTAAGGGGTCGGCCTCTTCCTGCGCAAAATGGCTGGCAGCGCGACGGTGGAGCGTCTGCCGTTCACGGCGATGCAGCCCGTTGTAAAAAAACTTCTGCACCAATGCATGGGTTGAATAACGCGGCCCGCTCGGATTGCGCTCCGCCGTGAGCAGATAGCGGGAGGAGAGGCGCAAAAGCGCATCGCGCACACGCTCTTCCTCGCTGATCGACTCGATGGCCTGGCGGCTGGCGGGGTAGCCATCCAATATCGCCACGGCCGCCATCACGGCACACTCGGCGGGGGTGAGCAGATTGTTGACCAGCGCCAGCAGGTGCCGTTCGACATCTTCGGCGGCGGTCAATTGCGCAATCAAGCTGGCGGGATCGTCGGTGCGCTGCAACGCCTGGATGGTGAGGGTGAGAAACTGACCGTTGCCTTCGGTCTCGGCGTGGAGTTGGTGCAAGAGATCGGCGGGGAGGGTCAGCTTGTGTTTGCGCAAGAGATCGCGCGTGTCGGTCAGCGAAAGCCCGCTCAACGCTCGCACCGGCGTCAAGGTGCCCAAAGCCGGCTTTTGCCGTGTCGTGACCAGCAGCCGCAACTGTTGCGCCTGGGCCAACTCGATCAGACGCCCCAACAAGGCAGCCGCGCCGGTCTCCTGCTCCAGATGGTGGAGGTCATCCAGGCAGAGTAAATAGTCGCCCCCCTGCACCAGTTGCGCCAGATAGTCGATGAGCGCGCTCAACGGCGGTGCACTGCGGCCAAGTCGCCCCTCTTGCGGCGCAGTCTGCAACATCTGCCACAACGCCGCTTGCCCACGTTCGGCCAGAAAGGCCGCCAGCCGCCAGAGCAACCCATCCACCCCCTCCTCCGGCTGACAGGTATGCCAGCAGATCGCAGCGCGTGGCGCTACTTCCTGCGCCAGGGCCAACGCCAACGCCGTCTTCCCCACCCCGGCCATCCCGCTAATCACGGCCACCCCTTGCGTTGCCAACAATTCCCGATAGTGCGCCAGCTCCCCGGCCCGCCCGATGAAGGGGTGGGTGGGGGTGGGGAGGGTGTGGATGGGAGGGGGAGACAGGGTGACAAGGTGAGGGGGTGACAGGGTGACAGGGGTATGGGGTGATTGGGTGATTGGGGCGTCGGCGAGCGCGGTCTCGCCGCGTGTCACCTTGTCACCTTGCCACCCTGTCACCTTGTCAGGGCTACGTCGCGCACGGATCGCTTCATAAAGCGCGACCGTCTCCTCCTCCGGTGGGGCGCCGAGTTCGTCGTCGAGCAGGCGGACGCAGTTTTCGTATTGGCGCAGGGCGGCAGCGGGTTGACCGGCCTGGGCGTAGAGCGTCATCAAAGCGCGATGGGCCGGCTCGTGGAGTGGATCATGGGCCACCCAGCGCCGGGCATAGTGGAGGGCGTGATCGAGGGAAACCCCGGCTGCGGGTACATCGCGGGTGGCAGCACCGGAAACCCCTCCCCAGCCCTCCCCAGCTTGGGGAGGGAGCAGTGGTCTTGCTGACGGGACATCGGTTCCTCCCCCCAACGGGGGGAGGGTAGGAGGGGGTGAAGCTAGCCGTGCCAACACCCACCCTTGCGCGGCGCTTAGTTGTTCCCGTTGGAAAAATTGCCAATCATCAAAGGTGGGGCTGTCGGGCAGGGTGAAGCCGGCGAGAAAGTGGTCGGTGTAACAACTGTCGGCGGTGATCAGGTGGGGCAGGCAGGCAGGACAGTAGCTGACGGTGGCGTGGCGGCATTGCTGGGCAACGGCGACAGCCTGCTGAAACACATTAACATCGACCAGAAGGGATTCCTGCCCGGTGACGGCGGTTAGGGCGATCTGCTCGCGATCCGTGACAAAAATTTCTTCGCCCAGTAGCTCGCGCAGCCGCGCCAGTTCGCGCCGCAGATGGCCGCGCGCCGGCGCTTGCCCATAGTCGGGCCAGAGCAGGGTGGCCAGACTGTCGCGGCTGTGGGACCGGGCGGTGATGGCCAAATAGGCCAGCAGCGCCCAGGCTTTGCGATGGTTTAGGGCAATGGCGACACCGTCGCGTACCAGGCGCGGCGGGCCAAAGAGATGTAACTGTAGTCCCAAGGGTCACTCAAATAGTTCAGATGGATCAAAGATTGCGCCGATTACGCAGATTGCTGGTTGTCGCTGGGAAGCGGCGTGCTGTGTGCAATCTTTGATGGGTCGATTTTCAGCGTTGCCAATAGCTCCCTGCCCAGTCGGCGAAGCTCCGGCAATTCAGCCGCAATCGCAGCGCGGATACGCTGGTCTTCTGCCAATTCCTCCGGCGTCGCTGTCCGATAGATGCGTCTGATCTTGTCATTTCGCAAGGTTATGATGATTTCATCCATATCGTTCGCCAAACATGTGGTGCGGCAAACCGCCAATCTTTCGGGCAGGTTGTCTTGTCAACCACGCACCCAGGGGGCACCCGACAAAGTTCACGAAGAAAACCCTTCGTGAACTTTGCGTCTTGGTAGTTGATCTCATCCGTTGATTCATTCTACCGCAAATTGGCTAACGAATCAACGCAAACTCGTGCCAATCAACGCGCCCGTCAACGACGCCGTCCACGAGCAGCGTACGCAGGCTGCCTATACTGAGAAGTGTCCGGGTCATAAGATAACTTGCAAGTAGGTGGTCTGACAAACCACCGAGAGATCTCTCATCTCAACGACCCTCCTAATCAACAAGGTATTTACAAGGAGAATTTGAGATGAAACGTCATAAAATTACGAAATTTGTTCTGGCCGTTGCGTTTACGTTGGCTCTTACCTTCGGTGTCGGCATTGTTGGTGAACAGTTCGGGTTGTCTGTCACGCAAACTGCCCATGCTTGTAGTAGCCACAATGGCGGCGGCTGCTAAATAGATCGAACTGGTAGCTTTGTTTAGCGCCTTTCTACATCGTGCGATTTGGGTAGAGTTTGCTCTAAATAAAGCCGATGTTTCGTAAGTCTATCTGTGTAAAACTGCCACGCGTTGCCAGCAAGATGCTTAGTGATCCAGGTCTCAAGTTCGCTAAGCTCTTGTTTGGCAACCATATAATTCTGTAGTCGGATTTCAAGCTCTAGTTTAGTCAATTTTACCTGAATCAAGAAATAGTTTTCTGCTAGTACATTGAGCGCTGCATTGATATGGTCGCTCGCCTGGTAATAATTACCCTCATGAATTTCGATCAATGCCTTCGTATGGGCAAGCCGGGCTAAACCAGCGAGATCGGCATATTTCTTCAAGATCGTTTCGGCTAAGTTAGCAAACTCTTTGGCCTTGGGGATGTTGCCAAGTTTCAAGTGGCTAAAACTAAGGCTGGACGCAAAACTGCCAATCAGCGGCTCTTCGCCCGATGCCTCGGCCAGTTCTAAAGCGCTCGCCCCGTGATCAATAGCCTCTGTATAGTTCGTCATTTCATTGTACAGAAAGTTAAGATTGCCATGCCCGCGCATGAGACCAAACCGATCTTGACTCATTTGCCAGATGGCACAGGCTGTCAACAGATGTTCCTTGGCCTTTGGCCATTTGTATTGTTTAGTAAAGAGAATGCCAAGATGATTATGGGTGTGGGCCCGGCCATGATTACTTTCTAGTTCATTAAAAATTGCTAGGGCATGATAATTTAACAACTCAGCGCGCCACAAGTTGCCGGCCAAGATGTAATGATAGCCCAAATTAGAACAGGCCCGCGCTAATTCAAAGCGATTGTTGTGTCGCCGCGCCAACCGGATTACCCGGCGATAATGGCGCACCATGGCCGGCGCATCCCCCCGCCGCTGATAGAGCCGGGCCAGCAACGCGGTTAGGGTGATTTCCTGCGCAGTGTCACCCAGCCGTTGGGCGGTGGCAATCGCCTGCTGGAGGAGCTGCTGCCAAAGTTCCCATTGCCCACTGCGTTCCATGTACGAGGCTAAGGCCACCATCAAGTCACTGGCGTGCGGCCAGGCATCCGCCACATGTAACCCAAAATCGAGCACATGACAAGCCTGAAGGCGTGCTTCGTCAGACAAGCGGGTTTCCACCGCGTGGACCGTCGCCAACGACTTGGCCAGGCTGCGGCTGATATAGGTGAAGAAGATCGTGGCATAGTTGTTATCGCTAGCAGATGTCGTAGCAGTTGGAGTAGCAGATGGGAAGGCAGCGGTCATACATTCATCCCCCAGCGGATCACTTGTTCTTGCAAAAAGGTGGCGGTCAAATTGTGGATGGTATAGCGCCGCGTTTTGAAATCGCCCCGGCTATCAACCAGGTTCAGCTGCACCAAGCGACTTAAGGCATCGGTCACTTCGCCCAGGTCCAACTGGCTGACCTTGCTGATGTGTTCGAGCGTGCCACCCATGCTGCTGACCAAGGGCATAACCAGCAGGACCCGTCGCGCGGTTTCGTCCAATGCGTCCCATGCCTGCCGGTAGATGTAGGTGTAAAGCTGTTCGATGGTCTGCCCACGGGCGGCACGCAAATTCGCCAAAATGAGATCCAGCGCATGCACATGGCTCTGCCCCACTACCAAGCGGATGGCCAACGGGTTGCCGCCCACGGTCGCGACAATCGGTTGGAGATCGGCGTCGCTGGCCGCCAACAGATCAGGCAAATTGCGGATCCGCGCCGCTTGACGCACCAGACCCAAAGTCATGGGGCGCGTCAATTCGGGGACAGCAAAGTGATAGAGGTCGGCTGCGCCAAAGAGGCTGGTGCGTGAGGTGAGGAGAAACTTGGTCGGGTTGGCGAGATCGCGCAGCGTATGGAGCAGGGTCTCCACATCGGCCACGGTTTCTAGATTGTCGATGACGATCAGATGGGGCCGCTCATTGAGCCGCGTACTGAGGAGGCGCTGGAGTTCCTTCGTCGTCACCGCCGCGGTCAGGTGCGCTTCGGGCAACAACTGAGCGATCAAATTGCGCAACAACGCATCGGCACTGAGGGCCGGTTGCGCCACCATGCGTACGCCGCTCAGTGCGCTAAACGTTTGCTGCTGCGCCGTCACCCAGCCCACATCGTCAAAGACCGCCCGCTGAATGGCGCCACGGGCAACGGCGTCGGCCAAAGTAGTCTTGCCAATCCCGCCTAGACCGGCCAACGCAATGATCCAGGGCGCGCCGGGGGTGCAAAGCAGATCCACCAGCTGGGTGAGGGGGGTCTCAATACCGACCAACTGCGTGTTGGCAGGGGGATTGAGCCGCGCCTCCAATGCACAGTGATAGTTCGTCACCGCTTGCTGGTCTAAGGTGGCGAGCGTTTCCGCCAAGCGCGTAATCGCTTCGCTTTGCTTGTTGTAGACGCTGCCTTCGGCCATGTTGAGGCGCTCGGCAATGGTGGGGATCTGCTCGCCGTCCAAAAAGTGTTGCTGCAAAATCTTGGCCTCAAGCGAAAATTTTTCAGCCAAGTGCTGGAGGCCCTGTTGAATGACCTGACGCGTAGCCGCCTGGGCATTACGCTGTTGCGCCCGCCGCGCCACCTTAAAGAGATGCATAGCGGCCAATGGGCTGATGGGGGTTTCCTTTTGCAAGCTTTTCAGTGCCTGATGGATGACTTTACGAAAATCCGATAAAGCTTGGGGTGGAGCAAATGGCTCCACCCCAAGCGATTCCACTTCTAGCATTTCTGGCATTCCTCACAGCATAAGCAGGCGTAGATAGACCCAAACTGTCAGTATGATGTAGACAAGATCCGGTTTGGGAAACGCTGGATGAGTAAACAGATGAGGGGACAACTATATGACTCCGCTACGAAAAGGGTAAATATCGAAAATCGGCAGATTGCGAAACAGGATTGTGGGACAATAGACCACGAAAAATGCCGAATTTTGGCACTATTAACCTAAATTCGGCATTTATAACCCGTACTGTGAGGCGAAATTTTACGAGTTTTGCTATCAATTCAGAAATTGACCTTTTTGCAGCGGGGTTACTATATTGTAAGCGATTGTTTTATTTTGTGAAAATCAACGCTGCGAATCGCTAGTGTTATTGTCGCATCTTCCAAAATAGGACTTACGCAGCTACCTGAGCATGTGCACCAGATTAGACACTACGGCTCACTAATAAGCCATTTTCAGTGCGTAAGTCGTGCAAAATAAAAAAATGCCACGCATGAGAAACGGATGAAAAAATAATGAGATCAAAGTCAGCCATTTTGTGCTAGACTACAACCTATCAATTTCGTAAGTATAAAATCTAGTTCTAACATGCGGGGGATGAAAATTCAAAAATAAGGATCATAGCCGCCTTACAAATGTATTAGATCAACCTTACATAAACACAAGTAGACAGGTTCAATGCCGTCCTGCCTGACTGCCCTGGCGATGCACTGGCGCAAAGCAGGGCGTGAGCCGGACAAACAGCGCAGCTAGTTCAGGCAAAATGAACAATCCAGTCTGCATATAACAACTGAGCATTGGTTATGAGCAACGCATGAGCAATAAATGAGAAAAGAATGAGATCAAATCAGGCGGTGTTGGTATATGCTATAGCGCATTAATCTCACCGTTAATTACTAGGCTGAATACAAAAACAGACGTCCACGCCGCCATCATCGCACACCGTCACGCCATCACATCTAAATGCGCACAACCCAGCCAAAGTCGTTGCAGCCGCGCGCCTAGAACACTCTGCTTCAAGAATATATAACCTGCCCAAGCAGTCAAGCACAGGTCACATCCAGCACAACTGAGGTTGTTGCCTAGCCACAGCTTTGTTTACGAACACGCAGCGCCTCGGCGTTACGCCGGATGCCCCTGCGCGCTTTTCAACAGGCCATGCTTGCGATGACGTTCTATGTCTGCTGTTCATTGCCTAGAGAAAGGAAGCAATACGCAATTTTTGGAAAAGTAAGCTTGTACAACCGATCCATTCGTTAACTGATTATACCCTACGCACCGCATACTTAAAGGAAGGTAAGATGACTCATTTTTCTACACATTTCCAATGCAGAATCATTTCACGCTGGCGCGTCGCCTGCTTTGTAGCGCTTTGCACCATCCTCTTGCTATCGACAATACCCGTAAAGGCGGCGCCCTTGACGCCTACCTTCAACACTGGCACCTTTTTCCCTGCATCCGGCAGCCCGACCGATGTTGCAATTGCCGATCTTGATGGCGATGGCAAGGCCGATCTTGTTGCGTCCGATCAATATGCCAACATCATCGCGATCTTGCGCAATACGAATACAACTAACACGATCAGCACCTCATCCTTTGGCACCCCGCTGCTCTTCACTACCGGCAACAGCCCCCAACGTTTAACGCTTGGTGACCTGGATGGCGATGGCAAGCAGGAGATCGTCACAGCCAACTATAATGATAACACCGTCTCAATCTTTCGTAACACCAGTACAAGTGGGAACATTGCCTTGGCGGCCAGGGTAGATTTTCTCACCGACCTCAATCCGTCCGGTGTGGCGGTTGGCGATTTGGATGGGGATGGCAAACAAGACCTTGTCGTGGTCAATATTGGCAGCAATACTGTCATTATCTTACGCAATACAAGTACAGGCGCGGGAAATATTGCTTTTGCCGCCAAGGTGACGATTGGTTCGTTCACACAATATGGCGCCGCCGTCGCTCAACCAAGCGGTGTGGACTTGGGCGACATGGATGGGGATAATAAACTGGACATTGTCACCGCTAACTATGGCGGCCAAGGTCCTAGTACTGTTAACGCGATCTTCCGCAACACGACAAGTACAATCGGGAACATCACCTTTGCCGCCCCTGTAACCGTCTCGGCGCCTAGCGGTCCATTTTACGTCAAAATTGCTGATCTGGACTTGGATGGCAAGCTTGACTTTGTATCAAGCAAACCTTTCAGTGGTGGACGTTTCTATCTCTACCGCAACACAAGCAGCGGGCCCGGGAACATTGCCTTCGCCCCTATTGTGATTTTAGGTATTGGGGGCGGCACCCAATGGTTCGCACTGAGCGACCTGAATAAAGATAGTAGACCAGAGCTCGTGATTCAGCGAACCATCGCGGTTCAGGTCTATGTCAATAATACGACCGCGCCTGGGATCGATACTACCTCGTTTACTTACGCAAACTTCAATGCAAGCCAGGTCAACGGGCTATCGGGCATCGCGGTCGGTGATCTGGATGGCAACGGTGCACCGGAAATCGCAGCAGGTACTGGCGGCGGCATTGTGGTTTATCACAATACAACACCAGCTCCCGAAATCGATGTGCGAGGCAACAGCGTGTCGATTGTCAGCGGCGGCAACACGCCCAGCGCCAGCGATCACACTGACTTTGGCAATGCCAACGTGAACAGCGGCACGGTCGTGCGCACCTTCACGATCCAAAACACGGGCAATGCCGCACTGAGTGTCAGCACGCCAACCCTCAGTGGTGCCAATGCTGGCGACTTCTCGGTCACTAGCCTACCGGCCAGCAGTGTCGCTACCAACGGTTCCACCACCTTCCAAATCACCTTCGACCCGTCCGCCGCGGGCATGCGCACAGCGACCGTCTCGATTGGCAACAACGATAGCAACGAAAACCCCTACACCTTTGCCATTCAGGGGACTGGGGACCAGCCATCCCTCGATGCCGATAACGACGGCATTGCGGATGCCAGCGACAATTGTCCTACCGTCGCCAATGCCGATCAACGCAATAGCGATAACGACGCCCAGGGCAACGCTTGCGACACCGACGATGACAATGATGGCGTGGCGGATGTCAACGACGCCTTCCCGCTCGATGTCAACGAATCAGTCGATACCGACGGTGACGGCATCGGCAACAATGCCGACCCCGACGATGACAACGATGGCGTGGCCGATGCCAACGACGCCTTCCCGCTCGATGCCAACGAATCAGTCGATACCGACGGCGACGGCATTGGCAACAACGCCGACCCCGACGATGACAACGATGGCGTGGCCGATGCCAACGACGCCTTCCCGCTCGATGCGGCTGAGTCCGTGGACACCGACAGCGACGGGATTGGCAACAACGCCGACCCCGACGACGACAACGACAGCGTGGCCGATATTAACGATGCCTTCCCGGTCAACGCGACTGAGTCCGTGGACACCGACGGCGACGGGATTGGCAACAACGCCGACCCCGACGACGACAACGACAGCGTGGCCGATGCCAACGATGCCTTCCCGCTCAACGCTGCCGAATCCGTGGACACCGACGGCGACGGCACTGGCAACAACGCCGATACGGATGACGATAACGACGGCGTGGCCGATATTAACGATGCCTTCCCGCTCAACGCGACTGAGTCCGTGGATACCGACGGCGACGGGATTGGCAACAACGCCGACCCCGATGACGACAACGACAGCGTGGCCGATGCCAACGATGCCTTCCCCCTCAACGCCAGCGAATCCGTTGACAGTGACCATGATAGCATCGGCAACAACGGTGACCCGGACGACGACAACGACGGGGTGAACGACACGGTCGACGCCTTCCCACTCAACCCGGCTGAGTCCGTGGATACCGACCATGACGGCATTGGCAACAACGCCGACCCGGACGATGACAACGACGGAGTGAACGACAACGTCGATGCCTTCCCGCTCAACCCGGCTGAGTCGCTCGACACCGATGGCGATGGCATTGGCAACAATGCGGACGCGGACGACGACAACGACGGTGTGCCTGACGCGCAGGATCCATTCCCGACCACGCGCGATACCATCCCGCCGGTGATCACCCTAGCGGCTGGTTCGATCACGCTCTGGCCCCCCAACCACCAGTACGTGACCATCCCCATCGCCAACCTGGTCCTCAGTGCCACGGACGCGACCGACAGCCAAGTCTCGCGCAACCGCGTCGTGATCACCAAGGTCACCAGCGACGAGGTTGAAGACGCGGCCGATGAGGGCGACGGCAATACGCTCAACGACATGGTCATCGCCGCCGACGGCAAAGCAGTTGATCTGCGCGCCGAACGCCAGGGCGGCGGCAACGGGCGGGTCCATACCATTCAGGTGCAGGTTAGCGACCGCGGCGGCAACACAACCACGGCGACCTTCAAGGTACAGGTGCCCAAGAGCCAGGGCAAAAGCCAGGCGGTCGACGACGGGCCGGTCTACACAGTCACCCGTTCAGTCAGTAGCGTTGCTGCCGCCAGCATGGATAGTGGCAGCCTGACCAGCCAGGCCGATGCCGTAGAGCAGGCCAGCCAGACCAACCGTGTCTTCCTGCCGGTGATCGCGCGGTAGGCCAGGCCACGTAATCGTCCCTTGATGGCAAACCAATCCCTGCCGCTGGCGCCCTGACCAGCATAAGGCGGCTGGGGTTGGTTTGCCTTAGCGATTGATAAAGTCCAGTCGGGGATCGGCAACCGGGACTAGACCGACACCATCAACAAGTTGCCCAACGACTTCCTGCAAAAGACCGATGGCTGTACTGTGCAGAACGCGCCCGACAAGAATGAATGGGTCAGCACTTGCGGCAGTAGTACTGTCGATGTCAGCCATCCCGACGGCCAGCACGAGTTTGCGGCTGTGATCAATCTCGCCATTGTTTATGTGCAGTCACTTCGGTAATAAACAAGCCGACATGACGTAGTATAGATGACCAGCGCCTGCAGCGCCGGCCATCTTTTGCAACAAATGAAGCGTTGTGGGATTAAAGTACCAATTAAGCAGCCACCTCCGGCCACACCCCCGCCCACGGCTGCGCCTGTTCAAAGGCCGCCGCAGCCTGTAAGACCAACGTATCTGCGTGCCACCGCCCCACAATCTGCAACGCCACCGGTAACCCCTCACTCGTAAACCCACATGGTACACTTGCAGCCGGCTGCCCCGTCATGTTAAAGGGGAAGGTGAAGGCGAGGCGATCAAACATGCTCGGCGTTGGTTTGCCTTCGATGGTGGCCGGTGGTTGATCGACCGGCCAGGCACCGACTGGCATTTGCGGGGTAAGGAGTAAATCGTAATCGGTAAAGAAGCGCTGGGCATATTGTTGAAACGCGGTGCGCTGCAAGGAAACATTGACATAATCAACCCCCGTAGCGAGCAAGCCCCACTCGATCATTTCGGCCAGCGAGGGTTCAAACCACTCGGGCTGCTGCCGATATTGCGCCCCCAGCCGGGCCGCAAAGGAGACACACCAGGCCAACCCACCAATATCACGCGGATCAGCCCACCCAGGGTCAACGGCCTCGACATGGCAGCCAAAGTCGGCAAAGCGTTGGGCCGCGGCGCGGGTCAACCGGCGGACTTCGGGATCGACCGCGGCATAACCAAAGTCTTCACTCCACGCGATTCGTAAACCACGCAGCGCTTCAAACGGTTGCGCCACCGCAGCCATATAATCATCGGGCTGATTGTCAATCGAGAGGGGATCCCGAATGTCCGGCCCGGCCAGCGCCTGCAAAAAGAGCGCGCCATCAGCCACCGTGCGCGTCAACGGCCCCTGGTGGGTGCGGCCGGTCCAGATGTCAGGGTTGGGAAAGTTTGGGACGCGGCCAAAGGAGGCTTTCATGCCAAAGACGCCGGAGAGCGCGGCGGGAATGCGAATCGAGCCGGCGCCGTCGCTGCCGTGGGCGAGTGGTCCCATGCCCGCGGCCACCGCCGCGGCGGCGCCACCACTGGAGCCACCGGGGGTGCGGTCAAGTTTCCACGGGTTGCGACAAGGTTCACCGAGCAGGTTGTCGGTCATATCCTTGTGGCCGTAGAAGGGGGTATTCGTCTTGCCGGTGATGACGCCGCCCGCCCGCCTGATGCGCTCGGTGATCACGCCGTCGGTTATGGCGATGTTGTTTTCGTAGAACTTGGCACCATAGGTGCAGCGCAGCCCCGCGGTTACTTCGAGATCCTTGATCGAGACGGGGAGGCCGTGGAGCAGCCCGAGCTGACCCCCGCGCATGACGGCTGCTTCGGCTTCCTTGGCGGCAGCGCGGGCACCGTCGGCATCGATCGTGAGAAAGGCGTTGAGTTTGGGATTGAGGGCGTCAATGCGTGCCAACACCGCGTCGGTGAGTTCGACGGGCGAAAGTTCACGGTTACGGATGGCGGCGGCGAGATCGGTCGCGGGGGTGAAGCAAAGGTCGGCTGTGGTCATGAGTTGGCTCCTTTGGCTGCATTGGTGAATGGTATTTGCCCACAGCATACGACCTTTGGCAAAATGGCGCAACCTGTTGATCGGGGAGCAGAGGATTTCTACTTTGGACCTGTTTTCATGCAGAGCCGTTAGGGTACGCGCACGGCGAACCTATATTTTTAAGGCATCCACAATTTTTCGAGTAGGGACATGATACATCATGTCCCTACTCGAAAAATTGTGGATGCCTCGTATTCTATTTCCGACCTCGCAGGCCAACCACCAGTGCCGCCACGATTGCGCCCAGCAACGCAAAGCCAGGGATGAGCAGAAAGCCAATAAAGTAACCACGTTCCCCTTCAAAGTCCGAGATCCCCAGCGCCAGGCTAATCGGGTCGCCCAGCAGCAGGCCGGCCAGACCACCGACGACAAGGCCGATCCCAATGCCGACCACCCAGCGCACCCAGCTTGGCGCGACATAATCGGGCAGCGCGGGGAAGAGGGCACGAATCAGCAGCGCCATCCCCAGTGTATGCACCAACGTGCGCACCAGCCCGATGCCATTGAGCAGCGCCAGTTGTTGGGTGCTATCAGCTTGGCCCCCATTGAGCGCCTGGGCATTAAGGGAGGCGATCAACCAAGTGGTCAACAGATTACCGACGATCAGTTCGGCCAGCAACAGGACGAATGCCCAGGCAGCCAGGCCAGCACCGGGTTGTAGGTGACGCCGGCCCAGGGCCAGGTGCAGCCCCACGCCATAGGTGATCAACAACGGTAAATAGGTTGGTAAATTCGCAAAATAGCTGTTCATGTGTGCTCCTTGTGCAATTGGATTAGCTGATTCCTATTGTATCGAATCGGCGTCCGAAAAGCGTCCGCACTTTGGATGAACTTTGCGCGGATCGCGCAAAAAACAGGAGTAAATGGTGGCCAAATGACTGGACAAATCACCCCACTCGCGGTATACTTACCCCTTAAGAACTGATGTTCGATATGTGGGTTGGATGGACAAAAACTGGGGGATCGAGACCTATGCCACCACTGAAAGTTGTAAGTGATTTTGCGCCGATGGGGGATCAGCCGCAGGCGATTGCCGGGTTGACGCGTGGGATTGAAGAGGGGTTGAAGCACCAGGTGTTGCTTGGTGTGACCGGCTCGGGCAAGAGCTTAGGGTATCATGATCCGGTTTTTATTGTGGATCAGAATGGTCCAGTCCCGGTTACACGCGTCACAGAAATCGGACCGCTGGTTGATCAAGTCATGGCGACCCAGGCAGTGCAACTTGATGGTGAGACAGAACTTGTTGATTTGCCTGAGCAAGGGTTGCTTTATTTTACGCAAAGTTTTGATCCCGCAACGGGTGAGGTCGCCTTGCGGCAGATCAGCGCGTTTTCGCGGCATCAGCCAACCGCGGAGATGTATCAAGTGCGGACACGCTGTGGACGGCATGCCACCTTTACCAGTGATCACAATTTGTGGGTGTTGCGCAAGGGTGAATTGACTTTGATCGAGACAGCCGATGCGCAAGTGGATGACTACTTGCCGGTGCCAACCAAATTGCTCCATGCCGGCCCGCTGGCGGCCCTTGATTTGCTCGACCTGTTGCATACCTCACCGCGCAAGCTCTATGTCCAGGCAAGCGCGGCCATCTCATCTTATGTGGCAGCACATGGCAACGCCGTGATGACCGAGATCCTTGAGGCTGACGGGGTAGGCGCGTACAATAAACTATATGCCATAGAGGGAAAAATTAAAGGTCAGGGGATCCAAGCCGCGACTTTTCAAAGCGTGTTGCGGGCGACCAATGATCTTGGTGGTTACTGGCAACCGAGCGAAGCAGTGATTGGGTGCCGCGAGCCACTGAATAGCTTGCCTGCCACTTTACCCCTGACACCAGCATTAATGCGTTTGTTTGGCTATTACATCGCTGAAGGTAATTCACAGCGCGGCTATGTCATTTTGTCAAACCACAATCCAACGGTACGCCAGGATCTTGAACAAATTATTGCGGGGCTTGGCTTGTCATTTGGCATACGCGAGAATAGTGATTATCAAATCTCATCCACAGTCTTTACAACGTTGGTCAGCGAACAGTGTGGCAAGGATGCACGCCATAAACACCTGCCTGATTTCTGGCCAGATCTGCCGGATGAAATGCTGGGCATGCTTTTACGCGCCTACTTTGACGGTGATGGGACAGTAGAACGCACGGGTAGCATCGTCGCTGCGACAGCTAGTGAGCGCCTTGCCTCTGACTTGCTCTATGCTTTGTTGCGCATGGGCATCTGGGCACGGCGACAAAAGCGTTGGAAACGGGCAACGAATTCAACCCATGCTGGTGATTGGTACTATTATGTATCGATTTCTGGGCAGGAACAGCTACAGCGCTTTGCCACAACGATCGGTTTCTCCATTGACTATAAACAACAGCGCCTGTCTGCACAATTACAACGTCCGGCCAACTCGAACGTCGATGTTGTGCCAATCAACGGGCAGCAGTTACAAATGTTGCGCCTGCAACTCGGGCTTAGTGCAAAGGCACTTGGCACGCTCGCACAGCTTTCCCGACCGGCCATTCATCTGATCGAAGGCAATCAGCGGCGACCACAGCGCACAAGCTTGTGGTCAATTTTGGATGCACTGCGAACGGTCGCCAACGCGAAAGAGTTACCGGCGGCTTGGTGGCAACAGTGGGAAAAGTTAAATGCATTATGTAACTTGCGGTGGACCGCAATTGCGGCAGTTGAAAAAATTGACTACACCTTGCCCTATGTCTATGATTTTTCGGTACCAGGCGCAGAGACCTTTCTCGCCGGCACCGGTGGATTTTTTGTCCACAACACCTTTTCCATGGCCAAAATCATCGAAGCTGTCCAAAAACCAACGCTGATCATGGCGCATAACAAGACACTCGCCGCCCAGCTCTACAGCGAGTTTCGCGAGTTCTTCCCCAACAACGCGGTCGAATATTTTGTCTCCTACTACGATTACTACCAGCCGGAAGCGTATATTGCGCGCTCGGATACCTACATTGAAAAAGATGCCCAGATCAACGAAGAGATCGACCGGCTGCGGCTGGCGACGACGAGTTCGCTCTTTAGCCGCCGCGATGTGGTAATTGTGGCGTCGGTCTCCTGTATTTATGGTCTTGGCAGTCCCCAGGATTATGGCCAAGCGGCGCTGCACATGCGCGTCGGCGACATGATCCGACGCGGACAACTGTTGAAACAGCTCGTCGATATCTATTATGACCGCAACGATCAGACCCTGCAACGTGGCAAATTCCGGGTGCGGGGGGACATTCTCGAAGTGCAGCCCGCGGAGCGTGAGTTCGCCTATCGGATCAGCCTCTGGGGCGATGAAATCGAGCGGATCAGCGAGATCGATGTGCTGACCGGCGAAATCCTGGCCGATCATCAGCAGGTCGATGTCTACCCGGCCAAGCACTTTATCACGCCGCAAGAAAAGCTGACCGAGGCGATGGAAGAGATTGAACAGGAGATGCTTGCCCAAGTTTCGCTCTTTGAGTCGCAGGGCAAACTGCTCGAAGCCCAACGCATCAAACAGCGCACCATGTATGATCTGGAGATGTTGCGCGAGGTAGGGTATTGTAACGGCGTCGAGAACTACAGCCGCCCCCTTGCCCGTCGCCCTGCCGGCAGCACGCCGTGGACCCTGCTCGACTACTTCCCGCCCGACTGGTTGCTCTTTATTGACGAGAGCCACATGACCGTGCCGCAGATCCGCGGCATGTACAACGGTGACAAAGCGCGCAAAGAAGTGCTGGTTGACTATGGCTTCCGCCTGCCCAGCGCGCTCGATAACCGGCCCCTGCGCTACGAAGAGTTTGAGACCCATCTCAACACCGTCGTTTATGTGAGCGCCACCCCTGGCCCGTATGAGAACGAACATGCCGAGCAGACAGTCGAGCAGGTGATTCGCCCCACCGGGTTGGTTGATCCGATTGTCGAGGTGCGCCCGACCGAAGGGCAGATCGACGACCTGTTGCGCGAGATCAAAATTCGTGTCGCCAGGGGGCAACGCGTCCTAGTCACCACCCTGACCAAACGCATGGCCGAAGACTTAACCGAATATCTGGCCGAGTTGAACATCAAGGTGCAATATCTGCATAGCGACATTCACACCATCGAGCGTGTCGAGATCCTGCGTGATCTGCGCATGGGCATCTTCGATGTGATTGTCGGCATCAACCTGTTGCGCGAAGGGTTGGACCTGCCCGAAGTCACCCTCGTTGCCGTGCTTGATGCGGACAAAGAAGGTTTTCTGCGCAGCGAGCGCGCGCTGATCCAGACGATGGGCCGCGCGGCCCGTCACGTGGAAGGGGTCGCGATCCTCTACGCTGACAAGATGACCGACAGCATGAAGGCGGCGATCAGCGAGACCAACCGGCGCCGTGAGATCCAGATGCGCTACAACCTGGAGAACAACATCGAGCCGCAGAGCATCATCAAGAGCATCCGCGATCTCACCGACCGCGTCAAAATCCTCGCCGAGAGCAAACCCGAGTACAACGCCGACGGCGGCACCAAAGAGACGATGCTCGACCCGGCGACCCTGCCCCGTGACGAACTGGCCCGCCTGATCAAGCAGATCGAAAAAGAGATGAAGGACGCGGCCAAGGCGATGGAGTTCGAGAAGGCTGCCCTTTTGCGTGACCAGTTGATGGAGTTGCGCGGCGTGGAAGAGATGGCGAAGTTTAAGGCGTAGTCAGTTGACGCACACGCCCCCATACCTGGTGGGCGTGTGCGTCTTTTTAGTAGAACACAGCTATCCCCGCTTATTCCGCCCCACAAAATTACCACCACCGGTGTTCACATTGCCGGCGATATAAGAGCCACCACCAGTATTGATCGTGGTCGTTGCGCCTGGGTTGCTGTGCGCAGCAGCCGCACCACTGCCGGATGCAGCAGCCGGCGGCGCGCCTAGCGCGCTTTGCACGCGCGCTAATGCGGCATGCTGCGGATAATCTTCGCGCGCTACGGCAACCAGGGCAGGCAATTGGCCATGTTTAGGAATGAGGATTATATTAAACCAACAAGTAACCTCCTCCTAACCCGGGTACCCGTTGGGTGCTGGTAAGGGGAGGAAGGGTCACCTCGTCAACCATTCCCTCCCTTAGCAGGGGAGGGCTAGGGAGGGGTAGGTGCTAAACCCATCACTTGTGATTGAGATGCAACAGGAAACGTTGGGCTCTTATTCAATCCTCTTTCCTTAGCAGCTTTGGTCAAAATCGCGTGCCAATTGTTAACCGCTGTCTATCCCCTTCTCGATGGCACAGCTGTGCGCAGCAAGCCTACTCACTACACGATTGCATGGTGAGCATAGGCGGAAAGCAAACCCCGCCTTTCCTATTTAATCCCCTTTTACACTGGACAAATTGCCAACTTCACGGTATACTAGCTAGGCAGAACTTATGTTCTTATCAGACTAAAGCTGAAATAACCGAGTGCGCTGGGTCCAGCGTTAAACCATTATATCCTATAAGAGTTGCGAGAATTGCATGACGAATCCAACGCCCGATAGCCAAATCAACACGAACGGTACAAGCGACAGTGACGTCGCGTTGAGTGCACTCGCCCCCGATCCCAATATCGGCAGTGTGCGTCCGGCCAATATTGTCGATGAGATGCAGACGGCCTATCTTGACTATGCCATGAGTGTGATCGTCTCTCGCGCGCTGCCCGATGTGCGTGATGGGCTGAAGCCAGTCCACCGGCGCATCCTCTATGCGATGGCCCATGATCTTTATCTTACCCATGACAAGCCGCACCGCAAGAGCGCGCGTATCGTCGGTGAAGTGCTCGGTAAATATCACCCTCACGGCGATGTAGCAGTCTATGATGCCATGGTGCGCATGGCGCAGGATTTTAGTCTGCGCTACCCCCTGATCGACGGCCAGGGTAACTTTGGCTCGATTGATGGCGACGGCGCCGCGGCCATGCGTTATACCGAGGCGCGCCTGGCCGAAATCAGCACCCTGATGCTCGCCGACCTTGACAAAGATACGGTCGATTGGCATGACAACTTTGATAACTCGCTGCAAGAGCCGGATATTCTGCCCGCGGCGCTGCCCAATCTGCTGATCAACGGCGCGAGTGGCATTGCGGTGGGCATGGCGACCAACATTCCGCCCCACAACCTGGGCGAGGTGGTCGATGCGCTACTCTATGTCATTGACAACTATGTGAGGTTGGAAGAGATCACCGTTGAAGATCTCATGCAATTTATCAAAGGGCCAGACTTTCCCACCGGCGGCATTCTCTATCGGTATCGCGAGGATGGCAAAGTCGAAGAGGCGATCGATGCGATTGCCCAGGGCTATTCGGTGGGACGCTCACGGCTGATCTTACAGGCCAAGGCCCACTTTGAAGAGATGAGCCGCGGGCGCATGCGCATTGTGGTCACCGAGCTGCCCTACCAGACCAACAAAACGGCGCTGATCGAACGGATCGCGTCATTAACGCGCGATGGCAAGTTGGAAGGGCTCACTGACCTGCGTGATGAAAGTGATCGCACGGGGATGCGGATTGTGATCGAACTCAACCGCAACACCGACCCCAAGGCGACCCTCAAGGATCTCTTTAAATATACCCCGCTGCAACAGACCTTTGGCTTGCAGATGTTGGCGTTGGTCGATAACCAGCCACGCATGCTTAGCCTGAAGCGGGTGCTGGCGGCTTTTATTCAACACCGCCAGGAGATCATCCGCCGCCGCTCGGAATTTGACCTGCAACGCGCCCGTGATCGCGCGCACATTGTTGAAGGGCTGCTACGGGCGCTTGATATTCTGGATGAGGTGATCGACACGATTCGCCGCAGCCAAAATGTTGAGACGGCGCGCAACAATCTGATAAAAAACTTCCAGTTCTCGCAGATCCAGGCGCAGGCGATCCTTGACATGCAGTTGCGTCGGTTGGCGGCGCTTGAACGCAAAAAGCTGAAGGACGAGTATGACGAGTTGCTCGCCCGCATTGCCTATCTCGAAGATCTGCTGGCCCACCCCGAGAAGATTCTGGCCGTCATTCGCGAAGATCTGTTGGCCCAGAAAGAGAAGTATGGTGATCCACGCCGTACCCAGATCGTGGATCGCGCCAAGGGCACCCTCACCACCACCGATCTGCTGCCGCAACAGGATGTTTGGGTGACGGTGAGTGCCACCGGGGATCTGCGCCGCCAGGATCTGAGCCGGCTCAACGAAGCGACTCTGCGCAAACTCGGCAAGGCCGGCCAGACGGCCATCGTCAACGCCAACACGCGCGATTGGCTCTATCTTTTCAGCCGTGATGGCCGCTGTGCCCGGGTCGCCATTCATGAGATCCCACAGGATGGCACGCCCAAACATGTCGTTGATCTGACCGAATTTACCCGCCGCGATACGATTACCGCGGCGATCACCTTGCCGCGCCAGGAAGGCAACACCGCGCCGGGCTACCTCTGTTTTGTCACCGCGCAGGGCATGGTCAAACGCGTAACGATGAACGATTTCCTGACCCCAGTTGGCGGCGAATTTGTGGCAATGGGGGTGGAAGAGAAAGATCGGCTCGATTGGGTCTTCCCCACCAACGGGCAACAAGAGATCATGTTGGTCACCGCCGCGGGCCAGTCGATCCGCTTTAGCGAAGAGGATGCGCGCAGTATGGGGTTAGCCGCCGGTGGCGTGGGCGGGATTAAGCTGCAAAAGAAAGATCTGGTTGTTTATGCGGCGGCCGTTGAGTCGGAAGGCTCACTGGTAACAGTGACGACGCAGGGCTTTGCCAAGCGCACCCTGCTGAGCGATTATAGCAGCCAAGGGCGCAATGGCAGTGGCATTGTTACCCATAAACCAACAAGCCGGACCGGTGATGTGGCGACCGCGTTGATGTTGCCCCCTCTGATCAAGGACGAGGAAATCCTGGTAGCGGTAACGGTGAAACAGGCGGTAAAGACACTCACCCTGGCCGCGATTCCTTTTATGGGGCGTAATGTGCAAGGCAAAGCAGTGCTGGACGACCTGGGCAATGATCAAGTCGCGCGCTTGTTACGTGTACAGGAAGAGCTGGATCCACCGAGCTTGGAAAACAAAGCAAGCACGCCCGCGACCCCACCGGCCGGCAATGGCAGCAGCGGGGAACGGGTCACTAGCCCGGCTAGCGCCCCACGGGTTACCGCCACAAAGGGTCAGCTCCGACCATCAACGCCAGCAGCGACCCAGGCCACGGCCACTACACCGACGCCCAATCACAAAGTGACAGCAAAGACGACCACGGGCCGCCCAGTAGCGACGAACGGGGAGGCGGCAAAGCCGGGGCAGCGCCTAGCCAGTGCGCCGGTAACAATGAAAACAGCGGCCACGCAGTCGGCACGCCTGGAAAAAGGTGCGGTGGCGACAAAGGCGACAACGCCAAATAACAAAGTGACGGCAAACGCAACCGCTGGGCGCACGATTGTGGCCACTGGCGTAGAGACAAAATCAGTACCACCCGCCCCTAGTACACCAGCCGCGGCAAAAATAGCCGATGCGCAGCCAGCAGACAAACGCGCCAAAACAACGGCGGCAACAACCAAGCCAGCAAGACAAAGTCGCGAAGTGGCAGCAAACGCGGCACCCACACCGACCGCCGCGCAGGCGCAAACCAATGCCGTGGCCGACGCAACCGCCAGCGCGCCAGCCGGCATGCAAGTATCACGCCAGCCGACAGCCCCAAGGCCGCAAACGATGATCAAGCCAAAGGTCGCCGACCAAACCGCAGGGGTAAAGGCTGTAACAGCAAAGGGTGCAACCAAAGCGGACGTGGCGACAGCAGAAAGGCAGCCCACTCGTGCGCCCCAAGCACAAAAAGCGCCGGCAATCAAGACACCTGCGGCAACGCCCACACCCCCCAAGGCAACCGATAAAACCGTGACCACGACGCCAACGGCAATACCGCCTAAAGCAGCGAGTAAAGTATCGAACAAAGCAACGAACAAAGTGCCCCCGATCGCGTCGCCAGTAGCAGACAGAACGCAAACAACGCCGCCGGCAACAAAAACACCAGCTGCGAAGCCAGCTACAGAAAAAGTCACAGTGCGTACGCGCAAACAGACCTACGAGGCCACAACGGCCCAAAGTCCCCTGGTTATGCCGGAGCCAGTGGCGAAACCACAGTCAGCGGCAGCCCGCCGGGCGAATACGGTGCCACCAACCGCGCAAGAACGGCAGCAACCAGCAAAAAGCAAAGTTGCGGCCGCGCTGGCTGGTCAGCAACCGGCAGCGACCGCGCAAGACAGTACACTTGCGGCCAACGCCACACCCAGCCCAGCCCAGAAGGCAACGACCAAAGCGACTATCCCAACGGGCCGTACAGCCCGTACACTAGAACAGCCACGTACGCTTGAGTTGTTTCCACTTGACGGTCAGGATGTAGCGACGACCAACGCGCACGCAGTTCCCCCACAACAAGATCCTAATGTGCGCGCCACAGCCACGAACAGCAGCGCGGTCAATGACCAAACAAACAAAACAGCCAAGCCGCGTAAGTTACAGGTCGCGGTGAGTGTTTCTAAACCCAAACGCAAATAGCGCGTAACGAATCTAAGTATTGTCAAATTGGCAATTCGCAATCTATTCAAGAAACATTTATTTCACCAAGTGATTGCAACGCTATAATTATCGCAATACTGTAAGCTTTTCGTCCTATGACCGCGCCACTTCCCGCCTCGCTAAACAACATTCCAGCGTAAATTCCCCTTACCACGTTTGTTCTTTGCGCATCTCCCTTGCTGCCCAAATAATAAAGAAGAGTAAACGTAAGTAAATTGTCAAGCACATCATGTTGCCTTAATGGTACAATTGCTTTATCGTAATTCCCGTTTTGTGCGACATAAGTCCTATACCCATCAATCAATTACATTAACCACATACTATTAGGAGTTAACTATGCGAGGGCGCTTACGCCAATTTTCAGTTATTTGGGGAGCCATTACGGTGATACTGGTCGGACTTGTCCTATCGGTAAAACCGGCCCAGGCGGCCGATGGCACCTTGCCGGCCCAACTGACGTTAGAAGGAAACTACTGTGTTGCACATGGTGGCATTGGCCTGGTCGAGGGACCAAATAGTTTTACCGTGACGGTCACAGGCACGCCAGTCCATGCGTATCTCTATTGGTCCAGTCGCTATCGGTCCGCTGTTACCGGTGATGCCGCTGTAAGCATTGCATTAAATGGGGGTACGTCCTTCCCCGTGACGGCAACGGCAACAGAGTCCGCCTATGCCGGCTTTGCGAATGCTTACTATTACACCAACCACTCGGCTAATCTGGCCGCCCAGCTGCCGAGCGATAGTACCTTTACGGTTACCGTCTCCGATCTCACGACCCCAGAGGCACACGGCGCCGGGTTGGTGGTCATTTCCGAAGGGGATACGTGTCCAACGAGCCGCATCCAGCTCAACTTTGGGCTAGATGGCTTTTACTGGGATTTTACACCACCGGCCGGCGCCGATACAGAAGTCACCTGTGTCGATTTCCCAGCGGCTGGGGCGGATCGCACGATGGCGCTCCAAATGTTTGTTGGCGGGGTAGAGCATGATCGACAACGGGGTGATCGCATCTGGTTTGCCACCGGCAGTGGGGCCAAACCGGGGAACATTGTTAGCGCAAGCGATTTTTCGAATGTGCTGGCCGGGCCAACCCCTCTCAACCCCACAGATCCCGATCCACTCAATGGGGGCAACGGAGAGTGGGATAATTATGTGAACACGATCACGCTGGCGGCGGGCACCACCTATGCTTGTTTCCAGATCGAATCGATTGATGGCACCGCCCGGCCAGGTGGGACCAGTGGCGTCTGGCTAGAACTGTTAACCCAGATTTACTTTACCCCGGGGCTAGAAGTACGCAAGCTGACCAACGGCAACGATGCCCAGCAGCCCAATGATGCCGATGTCCCCCAGATCGCGCCCGGGGCACCAGTGACGTGGACCTATCTGGTCACCAATACGGGCCAGACGGTCTTCCCCCGTGCGCAGGTGACCGTCGTTGATTCGGTGGAAGGTGCCATCACCAATTTGGTGGGCGGCGATGATGGCGACAATCTCTTTGAACCGGGCGAAACTTGGATCTACCAGTTAGTTGGGGTCGCTCGCACCTTGGCGAGTGCAACGGATAGCTTCATCGTCAACGGCTGTGGGAATAGTGCGACCGGCGGCGTGAGCCGCAACACTTATGCGAATAGCGTCACCGCGACAGCCGGCACACTCACGGCTAGCGACACCAGTCACTACTGCAATGCGCTGCTGCCTGGGCTAGCAGTACGCAAGCTGACCAACGGCAACGATGCCCAGCAGCCCAATGACGCTGATGTGCCAGTAATTGCCCCTGGTGCCGCCGTCACCTGGACCTATTTGGTCACCAACACCGGTCAGACGACCTTCGCGCGTGATCAGGTGACCGTCGTTGATTCGGTCGAAGGCGCGGTCACCAATCTGGTGGGCGGCGATGATGGCGACAATCTCTTTGCGCCGGGCGAAACCTGGATCTATCAGTTAGTCGGTGTTGCGCGTACCCTGGCTAGCGCAACGGACAGCTTCATCGTCAACGGCTGTGGGAATGGCGCAACCGGCGGCGTCAGCCGTAACACCTATGCCAACAGCGTCACCGCGACGGCCGGCAACCTCACCGCCGGCGACATCAGCCACTACTGCAACCCCTTGCTCACAGCCACGGTCGGTGATCGCGTCTGGGGTGACATCGATCCAAACGGCAGCACGCCGGCTGACATTGCCGCCGGCAACGGGATCCAAGAAAATGACCAGCGCGAGCAGGGGATCAGCGGCATTCTGGTTGAACTCTACACCGCTGACAATCTGCTGGTCGACAGCACGTTCACCGATGCAAATGGCGAGTATCGTTTCACCGATCTGCCCCCAGGCGATTACTACCTCGTCTTTGTCAACGAGCTAGGGGAAGGGGTCTGGACGAATGCCAATCAGGGGGGCAACCCGGCGGTGGACAGTGATGCCGCCACCGATGTCCCTGGGCGCGAGGCGCGGCGCACGGAAATCTTTACCCTGAGTGAGGGCGAAGTTGATCTCACCTGGGATGCCGGCCTGATCAATCTTTCTGGCGCGGGCTCCGCAGCCGTTGGCAACTTTGTCTGGAACGACCTCAATCAGAACGGCATTCAAGAAAGTGGTGAAGCTGGCATTCCCAACGTGGGCGTCCGCCTCTTCACAAGCAGTGGGACATTGGTGGCGGAGACCACCACGAATGATGTGGGGATCTACAACTTTGGCGGCGTCGACCCCGGTGACTACTTCATTGAGTTCATCCTGCCGAATAACTTCATCCTTAGCCCACAAGGGGCCGGTGACAATGAAGAGCTGGACAGTGATATCGATCCGACGACTCGGCGCACCGTCATCTTCAGTGTGCCGGCCTTCCGCACCGACTTGCGCTGGGATGCCGGCCTCTACCAGCCCACCAATCTAGGTGACGAACAGGAGCCACTACGCACGCGCTACTTCCTGCCCTTGATCAGCCAGTAATACAGCGCAGCCTAAATAAACCCACAGTTGTATAGTGGCTAGCCGGTCCGTGACCGGCTAGCCACTGGTGAACTATTGGCCTATTTGCGCCGTCGTGTACTAATTGTCGGCGGGGGTAATTGATTAGTGAGGCAGTTGATTAGTACGACCACATTAAATTAAGTTGGCAGCCGGTATGATAGATGCGGATTTAGGCAGCGCGGATAGGGTCGCCGGCATCCGCGTCTATACACCTACGTCATCCGCTAATTTAACATAGTCGTATCAGTTGGTGCGATAGACGCGAACTAACCAACTAGCCAACCAACCAGCAATTCAACCAACATTCACTACCACCTAATGCATGACGCGCCCCAGTGCTTAATCTCCACACCATTGCCAATGCTGACGACCGGTGAAAATTGCAAGTAATTTGTCATCAACAGATACAACAAATTGCTGATACAATCAATATGGTAGATACGACAAATGCCACATTGCACCCATTCATTGCACGTACGCGCCACTACAACAGACGATCCGCTCGTGGATCATTTGTCATGTCACATGCGGTTGGCACGTCAAGCGCAAAATCAATGGTTCTGAGGAGGCATGAATGGGTCTTTATTTACGCAGGCTGGGGTTGACAATCTCGTTGGCCTTTCTAATCCTGCTCTTGGCACAAATTGTCCAGGCAGCCGATGGCATCTTACCAGTACAAACTGTCTTTGAAGGCAATTATTGTCTGACACATGGCAGTGTTGGCCTGCGCGCCGGCGGGCCGAAAAGTTTTCCCATGACCGTACCAGGCACACCTGTGGCAGCCTATCTTTACTGGTCGGCCCGTTATGATGGCGCGGCGAATGGGGACGACCAGGTTCGGCTGGCCTTTGATGGGGGAAGCTTTGTGCCCATTACCGCTGCGGCCAGTGAAACTGCCGATGCAGGTTTTGACCGTAACGGCGAAGATGTCTACTATTATACCTATCGCTCCGCAAATATTGTCGGATTGCTTCCCACGACCAGCAACTTTCTCGTCACCGTCAACAATCTCACCAACCCAGAAGCACATGGAGCCGGGCTAATTGTCATCTTTCAAGGCGCGGATTGTGGCCCAAGTCGCATTCAAGTCAACTTTGGATTGGATGGCTTTTACTGGGGGTTTGAGCAGGATACCGGTCCCGATACACGAGTTACCTGTGTTGATTTCCCAGCCGCGGAGGTCATGCGCACGCTGGAACTGCAGATGTTTGTTGGCGGCGTAGAAAATGCCAATCGGGGCGATCGGATCTGGTATGGCACCGGCAGCGGCCCCAAACCAACTGATTTTGTGGTTGCAGCCGATCCCGCTAACCTGCTTGCCGGGCCGATCCCACCCAGCATTGCGCCGCCCTTCCCCCTCAGCGGCAGTGCAGGTGATAGCAATGGCGAATGGGATAATTACACCAACAGCATCACCGTGCCCGCCGGGGCCACCTATGCCTGCTTCCAGATCGAATCGATTGATGGGCCGCCCAGACCGGGTGGCAGCAGTGGCGTCTGGGTCGAATTGAGCACCCGACTCTCGCTGCCCCCTGGCATTGCCGTACGCAAGCTGACCAACGGTAACGATGCGCAACAGCCCAATGATGCGGATGTACCACAAATCGCCCCTGGTGCGCCCGTCACCTGGACCTATCTGGTCACCAACACAGGCCAGATCGCTTTTCCACGTGCCCAGGTACGTGTGATCGATTCGGTTGAAGGGCCGGTCACCAATCTGGTCACTGGCGACGATGGCGATGATCAGCTCGAACCGGGCGAGACCTGGGTTTATCAGTTGACGGGCAGCGCGCGCACGTTACAGAACGAAACAAGCAGTTTTATTGTCAACGGCTGTGCCAACGGCACCACAGGGAGCAGCAGTCGCAACACCTATGCCAACAGTGTCACCATCATAGCGACGACCACGGGTGGCGCGCTGACGGCAACGGATACCAGCCACTATTGCAACCCCTTGATCCCAGGAATTGCGGTACGCAAGCTAACCAATGGACATGATGCGCAGCGGCCCAATGATGCCGATGTGCCGCTGATCGCCCCCGGTGCAGCGGTCACCTGGAGCTATCTAGTGACCAACACGGGCCAAACCACCTTCCCGCAGGCCGAAGTGAGAGTCGTTGATTCCGTCGAAGGGCCGGTCACCAACCGGATCGGCGGCGATGATGGCGATAATCTGCTCGAACCCGGCGAAACCTGGATCTACCAGTTGACTGGCCTGGCGCGCACCTTGCAGAACGAAACGGGCAACTTCATCGTCAACGGCTGTGCCAGTGGGGCAACGGGGGGCATCAGCCGCAACACTTATGCAAATGGGGTGACGGTCACCACGAATGAGCTCAGCGCCGGCGATCTTAGCCACTACTGCAACCCCTTGCGTACGGCCACCGTCGGCAACCGTGTTTGGGCGGATATTAATCCCAGCGGGAGTACAGCGGCTGCGATCGCGGCCGGCAATGGCATCCAGGAGAATGATCCACATGAACAGGGAATCAGTGGAATCATCGTTGAACTCTACACCAGTGCGAATGAACTGGTAGCCGGAACCCTGACGGATGCCAACGGCGAGTACCTCTTTACTAACCTACAACCGGGTGATTACTACATCCGCTTTGTCAATGGGCTGGACGTTAGGGTCTGGACCGCGGCCAAACAGGGTGGCAACCCAGCCCTCGATAGCGATGCTGTCACCGAGGTGATCGATGGGCGTGGTGACGCCCGGCAGACCGCAACCTTTACCCTCAGCGAAGGCCAAATTGACCTTACCTGGGATGCCGGCCTAATCGATCTCTCGGGAGCCGGTTCCGCTGCGGTTGGCAATTTTGTCTGGAATGACAGCAACCGCAACGGCATTCAGGAGCGCGGCGAAGCCGGCGTACCCAACATTGGCGTTCGTCTCTTCACCAGCAGTGGCGTCCTCGTGGCAGAGACTACCACTGCTGGGACCGGGATCTATAACTTTGAGGGCATCGACCCCGGTGACTACTTCATCGAATTCGTCTTGCCCGACAGCTTCCGCATCAGTCCCCAGGGCGCAGGCAGCGATGAAGAGTTGGACAGCGATGTCGATCCGGCCACACGCCGCACCGCGATATTCAACGTCCCTGCCTTCCGTACCGACTTGCAGTGGGATGCAGGCATCTTCCAGCCAACCAATCTTGGTGATGAGCAGGAACCGGTACGTAGCACCTTTTTCCTGCCGTTGATTACGCGGTAGCGGGTTGC
Organism: Caldilineaceae bacterium; assembly: GCA_022842065.1. Next base: position 84,151 of record JALHQH010000020.1, on the reverse strand, counting down.
AGTACGCGCTATTAACAATTGACAATTGACAATTGTTAATGGTGAATGGTTCGCAGATAGGTCATTTTGAGTAGGGCGGAAGCGCAAAAGTCCTTCGCCGATTTTGACAGAGTACCTACGCTATGTTAAGCTATTAAGGTTTGGATCTGGCGATTCGTTTGCCAGAGCTTAGCGCCGTCACGATTATGTTTAGGCCGATCGGAGTGACGGCACTTATAAAAATTATCGACTACAACCCGCTGGAGCCCCGGTTTTCGGTTGTGGCATGTGTGTTAGGCACAAGAGTAGGTGTGACGAATTGATCGTCTGCCCGGCTCGGTGCCCACAGTAACATTACATGAACCACCGTCAATCGTTGGCCCAGCGGACAAAGAGAGCGTCTGCTGGTAATTACCATGCAGGCGTTTTTTATTGCCTGCCACCATTGAGCCATCGCCGTTGCAACAGGAGGGCCACCATGCGCACCGTCTACTGGGAAGCGAACCGCGTCAAAATGATCGACCAGCGGCTGCTGCCGACCGAATTTGTGATTGCCGAATTTGTGGATGTTGCCGGCGTTGCGCGCAGCATCAAGGAGATGTATGTGCGTGGCGCACCGGCGATTGGGGCAACCGGGGCTTATGGCATGGCATTGGCAGCACAAATTAGCCCGGCGACGGATCGTGATAGTCTGCTCAATGACCTGCGGGCAGCAAAGGCAATCCTTGATGCATCACGACCGACCGCCGTCAACCTGAGTTGGGCAACGACCCGCCTTTTAACACTGGCCGAACAGTCGGTGTTGCCGAATGTTGACGATCTGCGTAGCCTGCTCCTGGCCGAGGCCGAAGCACTGGCCGATGAAGATGTCGAGATCAACCGGCGCATGGGCTTTCATGGCGCAGCAGTGGTGCCTGAAGGCGCCAATCTGCTCCACCATTGCAACACTGGCACGCTAGCGACCGTTGACTTTGGCACCGCATTAGGCGTCATTTATGCCTGCCAGGAACAGGGCAAAACCATCCATGTCTGGGTGGATGAGACGCGACCACGTCTGCAAGGGGCGCGGCTGACGGCCTGGGAACTGATGCGCGCTGAAATCCCCATGCACCTGATTGCCGATAATGCTGCTGGTCATCTGATGCGCACGGGCAAAGTTGATGTGGTGATCTATGGAGCGGATCGAGTGGCAGCGAATGGCGATGTCGCCAATAAGATCGGCACCTATAAGATCTCGGTCTGTGCTCGCGAAAATGGCATTCCGGTCTATGCCGTGGTGCCAACCAGCACCATCGATTTGAATCTGGCGACCGGCGACCTGATCCCGATTGAAGAGCGCGAAGCCGAAGAGGTCACCATGGTGGGGGAAACACGCATTGCACCAGAGAATGTCCCGGTCTACAATCCGGCCTTTGATGTGACGCCCCACAAGTATTTGACGGGGATCATCACCGAAGAGGGGATCTGCTATCCACCCTTTACCGAAAGTTTGCGCCGGGCCAAAGCAGCGGCCGACGCGCGAGTCACCGCGCAACGGCAACAGCGCGGGCAGCAGGCGGCATAAATCAATGAGCAACCTGCAACCTAAAACCTTTAGCCGGATCTGCGTTTTTTGCGGTTCGAGCATGGGCAACCGGCCAAGTTTCCAGCTGGCAGCTCAGCAGTTGGGGCAAACGTTACTTGATCGCGGCATTGGCCTGGTCTACGGCGGCGGTAGTGTGGGGTTGATGGGCGAAATTGCCCGCACCGTCGCCGAGGGCGGTGGCAACGTGGTCGGTATTATTCCCGGTGCCCTCAAGACGAAAGAGATCGTCGGCACCGTCTACGGTGAGCTGATCGAAGTGGAAACCATGCACGAACGCAAAGCCAAGATGGCGAATCTAGCCGACGCTTTTATTGCGTTGCCTGGCGGTTACGGCACCCTGGATGAACTCTTTGAAATCGTGACCTGGGGCCAATTGGGGATTCACCAAAAACCGATTGGGCTGCTCAACGTGGAAGAATACTTCACCCCATTGCTGCAATGGGTGGAGAACGCGTTGGCGATGGGGTTTGTCCGCCCACAACACCGTTCCTTGCTGGCAATGGCCGCCCATCCAGCGCAGTTGATCGAACAGTTGGTAGCCTACACGCCGGCCCCCGGGCTGGTCAGTTGGGAAAATTTGCGCAGGTAAGCGCGGTTGTCATCATTGACCATGTTCAACGCGTGTCGAAAATGGTCAATGATGGCAGAGCCAAGTATATATAGCTCGCTTCAAGAAAGGGTTTGTCTATGTCTTTTGTAATTACCGGCTCGGTCGCCTATGACTATCTCATGAGCTATCCCGGCCGTTTTCGTGACCATATCTTGCCCGACCAGCTTGATAATATCACGTTGAGTTTCCTGGTCGATTCGATGCAGCGCCAACGCGGTGGGGTGGCGACCAATATAGCCTACACCTACAAATTGTTGCATGGCAATCCCACCCTGTTCTCCACGGTTGGCCAAGACTTTGGCGACTATCGCCGCTGGCTGGAAACCCTGGGCATTGACACAACTCACCTGGTCGAGATCAGCACAGAATTTACGGCCTCTTTCTTTTGTAATACCGACCGCGACGGCAAACAGATTTCCAGCTTTTACTCCGGCGCAATGTTGCGGGCCAGTGACTATACCCTGGCCGGCCAGGGGTTGACCGGTGCCAGCCTGGTCCTGATTGGGGCCGGTGATCCCACTGCCATGTTGAATCAGGCGGCTGAATGCAAAACGTTGGGCATTCCCTTCGCCCTTGATCCGAGCTGGCAAGTCGCCCGTTTTAGCGGAGAAGAGATGATCGGCGCTTTCCCCGATGCAGCCTATCTCTTTTGTAATGATTATGAAGCCGCGGTGATTCAGAGCAAAACCGGTTGGTCGCTCGATGACCTCAAGCATAAAGTGGGCATCCTCGTCGTCACCCACAGCGACAAGGGCAGCATGATCTACACCGACAAGGGTCGCGGTCCCACCATTGAGATTGGGGTGGCGGCCCCCACGCAGGTCATCAACCCCACGGGTGCGGGCGATGCGTACCGTGGTGGCTTCTTTGCGGCGCGCCATGCGGATCTTCCCCTTGACATTTGTGGACGGGTCGGGGCCTTGTCAGCCGTCTATGCGATTGAACATGCCGGGCCGATTGATCATCAGTTCACCCTGGCTGAATTTATCGCGCGCTACGAAGAGAACTTTGGCGCGGAACCGCGGCTTGACCAGTTAAACCGCGCCAGTTGAAATGGATCAGCTAATGGCATCGTCACCTGATTTAGCTGAGATTCGCCGCATCCTGGAGCAGGATCCGGTCTGGGCGGCCTATGCACTTGCGGACTTGCAACCGAACTTCGCGCCCTATTGTCACTGGGCAACCGGCGCTAGCACGGACGGGGAAGGGGTGGTATTACTCTTCACTGCACTCGATTTGCCGCTGCTGCTCACGATTGGGGCAGGAGCAGCGGTGGGGGCAGCACTGGCCAAACTGTCATTGCCACCCAAGGTTTATATCAGCACACGAAAAGAGCACTTTGGCCAGTTGGCGGAGCATTATAGTTTTAGTGAACCCCTGGCCGGCACGGTGGTCAACGCGATGTACCGCATGGCGTGGCAGCAGCCGGATCACTTTGCGGCGAGCGCGCAGGCAATCCGCCTGGGGCCGGCGGATGCAGCACGCATTCAGGCGCTCTATGCCTTTGGTGGCCCCTATACGCCAGATGCGTTTGATCCCTACCAACTCGAGGATGGGATCTTCTTTGGCATCAATGGGGCGGAGAACACGTTGGTTGCGGTCGGCGGCACCCATATTGTCGACTGGCAGGGGGGGATCGCGGCGATTGGCAACATGTATACCCATCCGGCCCACCGGGGGCAAGGGCATGCACGGGCAGTGCTGGGGGCAATTGTTGCGACCTTACAAGCACGGGGTGTCACTAACATTGTGTTGAATGTGAATCAGGAAAACCAGACGGCCCGCCGCCTCTATGAGCAATATGGTTTTGCGATTCATTGTCCTTTTCTAGAAGGTGTTGGCATTAAACGAACATAACGACTCACCCACCCCCTCCTAACCTCCCCCAGCCTGGGGGAGGAACTGTCACGACGCGCTGGGCGTTCCTCCCCTTAACAGGGGGAGGTTAGGAGGGGGTGAGCCATTACAAATGAACATTGTGAGCAGTTGAAAACGGTATTCTTGCGGCCATCTCCGCGATGCGCCGTCGGGCGTTTTCAAAAAAATATAGCAACTATGAACCCCGCCCTAACCCTCCCCTGCGAAGGGAGGGGATCTACCGGGTTCCCTCCCTTCGCAGGGGAGGGTTAGGGTGGGGTAGCTTGGTAGTTACCTAAAATATACAAATGGAGCAAAAGAAACATGACGACAAAAGAAATGACTTACGATATTGCCGACATCAAGCTGGCCGAAAAAGGACGCTTCCGCATGCGTTGGGCCGCCAAAGAGATGCCGGTGCTCGACCTGATCGAAGAGCGCTTTAAGAAAGAGCAACCCTTCAAAGGCATCCGCATGGCCGCGGCCATGCATGTGACCAGCGAAACCGCCAACCTCATGCGCATCCTGATTGCTGGTGGCGCCGAAGTGGCCCTCTGCGCCAGCAACCCGCTGAGCACGCAGGATGACATCGCCGCCGCACTCGTCACCTACTACGAGATGCCGGTCTACGCGATCAAGGGTGAGAGCAATGAACAATATCACAGCCACATGAACAGTGCGCTTGATATTGAACCCCACATCACCATGGATGACGGCATGGATCTGGTCGCCATGTTGCACACCACCCGCAGCAGCCTGCTGCCCAATGTGATCGGCGGCACGGAAGAGACCACCACCGGTGTCATCCGCCTGCGCGCGATGGCCGCCCAGGGGATGCTCAAGTTCCCGGTGATGGCGGTCAACGACGCCGAAACCAAACACTTCTTTGACAACCGCTATGGCACTGGCCAGAGCACCATCGACGGCATTATCCGCGGCACGAATGTGTTGCTGGCCGGCAAGAACTTTGTGGTCGGCGGCTACGGCTGGTGCAGCAAGGGCATTGCCATGCGCGCCCGCGGCATGGGTTCCAACGTCATCGTCACCGAGATCGACCCGCTGCGCGCGCTCGAAGCGGTAATGGATGGCTACCGCGTCATGCCCATGGCCGAAGCCGCCGCGATCGGCCAGATCTTCTGCAGCGCCACCGGTGACATGCATGTGATCGACACCCACCACATGTTGGCCATGCGAGACGGCGCGATTCTCTCCAACAGCGGCCACTTCGATGTGGAAGTCAACATGAAGGGGCTGAATGAGATGGCGACCAAGGTCACCCGCGTGCGCGAATTCCTGGACGAATATACGCTGCCAGATGGCCGCCGCATCTACGTTGTCGGCGAAGGGCGCTTGGTCAACCTGGCCGCCGCCGAAGGGCACCCCAGCGCCGTCATGGATATGAGCTTTGCCAACCAGGCATTGGCCGCTGAGTATATGCTCAAGCAGGGCAGCGCGCTGACTGGGAATGTCTACAACGTACCCAAAGAAATTGACAACGAGATTGCCGCACTCAAGCTCAAGGCGATGGGTGTGGAGATCGACGTACTGACCGACGCCCAATCCGCTTACCTCAACGAGTGGAGCATGGGGACGGGGCACTAGTTTGGTAGATCGGTAAATTAGTAAATCGGTAAATCAGTACACATGTAGTCTGTATATTTTTTACTGTTCTACCGATTTACTAATTTACCGATTTACTGTTCTACCGATTTACTGATTTACTTTCTCCCCTAAATAAACAGGAGCTAAAAAACAATGTCAACCTTTATGACTTCACCGAGTCTGCTCTTTACGAGTGAATCGGTCACCGAGGGCCACCCGGATAAGATGTGTGACCAGATCAGCGATGCAGTGGTTGATGCCATGTTTGAGCAGGACCCGATGTCGCGCGTTGCCTGTGAAACCGCCATCAAGACCGGCTTTGTGCTGCTTTTGGGTGAAATTACCACCCATGCCTTTGTCAATTTTGATGACTTGGTGCGCAGCGTCGTCAAGGATATAGGCTTTGATCACAGCGACAAAGGCTTTGATGGCAATACCTGTGGTGTGCAGGTTGCAGTTGCGGCCCAAAGTCCGGATATTGCCCAGGGCGTTGATTCGGCCTTGGAAGTGCGCGGCGCGGCCGGCGATGAGATCGAGCGCGTGGGTGCCGGTGACCAGGGCATGATGTTTGGGTATGCCTGTGATGAAACCCCCACCTTGATGCCTGCCCCGATCTACTACTCGCACAAGTTGGCGCGGCGCTTAGCCGAAGTGCGCAAAAATGGACAACTGCCCTGGCTGCGCCCCGACGGCAAAACCCAGGTCACCGTCGAATATGAATTTGGCAAGCCCAAGCGCATTCAGACGGTCTTGATCAGCACCCAACACGCGCCGGAGATCGACCAGAATGAGATCCGCGAAGAGCTGATGGAAAACGTGATTATGCACACATTACCGGGCGCGATGGTTGACGACAAACTCAAGGTCTACACCAACCCCACTGGCCGTTTCGTGGTCGGTGGCCCCATGGGTGATGCCGGTGTGACTGGCCGCAAGATTATTGTTGACACCTATGGTGGTATGGGTCGCCACGGTGGTGGGGCCTTTAGCGGCAAAGATTGCACCAAAGTTGACCGCAGCGCCGCCTATGCCGCACGTTGGGTTGCCAAGAATGTGGTCGCCGCCGGGATTGCCAGCCGCTGTGAAGTGCAGGTGGCCTATGCCATCGGTGTGGCGCGCCCGCTGAGCATCAACGTCGAGACCTTTGGCACTGGCCACATTGATGACGCCAAGATCGCCCAGTTGATCGACGAGCACTTTGACCTGCGCCCTGGTGCGATCATCCGCGACCTGGATCTGCGCCGCCCGATCTACCGCCAGACGGCCGCCTACGGCCACTTTGGCCGCGATGATATTTCCTTGCCCTGGGAAAATACGGATCGCGCCGCCGCGTTGCGCGCCGCAGCGGGGCTATAGTCAGCAGGCAGCAGGTGCACCCAGAGGGTTGCCGATTCACCTGCTGGTTACGCAAGATGAGGGAGTAATCAAAAACAGTGGTAGCAAATGCCTTGCATTTGCTACCACTGTTTTTGATTACCATAGAAGTTTTGCTGGATAAGCAGAAAACGCTGAGTCAACGGTGACGATTGTAAACTCTTCGACAATACTTTGCGCTATCAACAAGCGGTCAAATGGATCTTTGTGATGAAAAGGTAGGTTATTTAACGCCAAAATATGTTCAGTTGTGATTGGCAAAATTTCAACGCCGTTGTCTCGTTGTTGACTTTCAATTAAATCTTGCAACGACAGCTTTAGCTGTATCTTGCCAAGCTGAACTTTGATTTGAATTTCCCAAATGCTAACATCGCTCACAAACAAGCGGTTGTCTTCCTCTTCCAGAGCCGCTAATGCCGCCCGCGAAAGTTTCGTCGGTTCATCTGCCCACCAAATGAAACTATGAGTGTCAAAAAGCAAATCCATGCTCATTCTTTGCCGAGCCAAAATTCATCCGGTAACGGTTCGTCGAAATCTGCACTCGTCCAAATCGTGCCACGATTTAAGCCTGCAATCCGTCGCTTTTTTTTAGGCGCAATCGGTGCAAGGCGCGCTACCGGTTTGCCATTTTGTGCAATGACAATTTCGTTGCCATGTTCGACAATGGCCAATAATTCGGCTAATTGTTTTTCAACTTTATCAAGATTTACAGTTTGCGTTGGCATAATTACTCCTTTATTCGGCAGTATAACACAACTGACGCAAAGCATTCAAAGTAAGCAACACCATGTCCAGTTGATGGGGCGGTGGCGAACAAACTATTTCGCTGATGAAGCAAACTATACAATAGATACGAAATGCATCGGCGGTGCCCTGTCATCTATCGTCCACGGACTAGGCGCCAATAATGATAAAGCGCCGTGATCGCTTCAATGGCAACAACCGGTAGGGAAAAGACGAGGATTGCCCGGATGATGACCATGCCGACCAAGGGACTACGCTCGCTCAACAGAGTGAAGATGTCACCGAAACCGGTTAAGATGCCGCCAATACCCTGGGTCGCCAACCAGAGGTCATGCTGCCAGAGCAGGAAGATAACCAAGGCAACGCTACCGAGATTCACCAGCACATTGGCAAAACGGGTCGCCAAGCGCCAGTGCCCCTGCCACATCAAGACGATGTCAAGCACAATCTCGGCCAGAGAAACCAGCACAATCAGCGGTAGATAACGGCTGATTACCACATTCTCAAAGAAGCCACTACCATCAATCCAGGTAAAGCCGCCCTGTTGAGCAAAACGGGCCAGAAACACAAAGAGCACCACATTCACTAGAATGCTAAAGATGTGATTGCCCCGGTTCACAGCCTCGCCATCGGCTTCGAGCGCGGGTAGATCGTACGGGTTAAAGGTCGTCGCCCGTTCCGGCTGTACCTCCAAGCGTTGTAAAGCCCAAAAGATCAAGACTACCATACCAAGGGCCATGGTCAGGCTGGTAATCACATCATAGGTTGAATCGACCATCGCCGCCGTCGAACTATCGAAGAGCAAAGCCATCGAAACTCCCAGCAATTGCAAGGCGATTACCACCGTAAACACAATGCCGATCACCATCCGAAAGATCGGGTAGAGGGCTGGGCCGATCAGATATTGGCCCGCCGGATAGTAGGCAGCAGCCACCTGTTGCGGCGGCCCCATCTGTTTAATCAGCGCGACCGCCTGCGCGTCAACCCCTGTCCCCTGATCAGCGCCTTCCAGGGCATCGTAGAGCGAAGAACGCAACTCTGATAAAATATCTCCGCGCTGGGTCGGGGGCAAGGCGCGCCCAATCGCTTGTAAATACCGTTCAATCAACTCCATGATTTGGTTCCTCCTGATTTGAAAAAAGCCGCTGCATGACCACCGTGAGACTCTGCCAATCTTGTTGCAGGGTTTGTAAGACGGCAGCCCCAGCGGAGGTGATCACATAGTAGCGACGGGGTCGCGCCCCCTCCGTATTCCACTGACTTTGTAACAAACCCTGGCTTTCCAAGCGACGCAACAATGGATAGAGCGTGCCCTGATCGATGGCAAGGCCATGTTCGGCCAATGTGCTGATCAGCGCATAGCCGTGGGTTTCCACTTGCAATTGGCTCAGCGCCGCGAGGATGAGTACACCACGGCGCAGCTCTTGTGAAATTTTGTCGTAGGCATCGGCTTGCAATTTATCATCTGTTATCATGCGGAAAATTATACTGTACATTACACAGCATTGTCAATAGGCAAAATTTATACAACCAAGTGACCTCACGACGCAGGGCACAATTCGTTTACCCAAAACATCTCCCGCACCGTATCGGTCACCTTTTTCCACCATTCCAGGGAGATCGAGCCAGCCTCTGATCATTGTGCCTTTGGCTAGTTAGCGGTATAATAACGCGCATGTCTAAAGTTTCCATTGGCGCACTGATCTGCGCCCTTTTTTGTGGGTGGTTGGTTCTCGGTTGTCGCCAACTGCCGCGCCAAGAGTTGATAACCGCCACCATCCCTGTTGCAGTTACCTCGCTCCCCACAGCAGAAACGGGAATAGCATTAATCGGTGCCACACCAACGCCCGCGGCACCGATTAACGCCACGGCGGCCATGCTCATAGCGACGCTGACCCGAACAGTCGCCGTGACGGTGGCACCGACGACAGCCGTAGTTGCCCCCACGTTACTTCCTGTCGCCACGGTGGTTGTCTATGAAGAGCAAATCACCATCCCCACTTACCCCTTTGATCGCTATCAGATCGATGCCATTGATCCGGCCTACAACTGGCCCTACAAGCGCTTTGATGTGGAACGTTTTCGCGCCGAAGCACCGGCACCGATGTTACGCAACTACCAGTTACTGGTCCTTGAGAACGCTTACCTAAAGCTGCTGATCCTGCCCGAACTGGGCGGACGCCTCTGGCAAGTGATCCACAAGCCGAGTGGTGCGCCGCTCTTTTATCAGAATACAGTGGTCAAGCCAACGCATTGGGGTATTGCCGATCAGTTGGGTTGGCTGGCCTTGGGGGGCTTGGAGTGGAGCCTGCCGGTGATTGAGCATGGTTACGATTGGGGTACACCGTGGGTTGCGCGCGTCGAACAAATAAGTGAGGCGTTGGCGACCGTCACCCTCTCCACCCCCGACGATGGGCGGTTACTCAGCGCTAGCATCAAGCTGACGTTGCGTGCTGGTGCGGCCAGCTTTGACATCGAACCGACCGTGACCAACCTGGCCGCGCAGCCCTTAGCCTTTAGCTTCTGGCACGATGCAATGTTGGCGCCTGGTTCCGGTAAGCGCCCGAGCGAGCAGCTCCACTTTGTCTTACCCAGCGCGACGATGACCCTTCACAGCACGGGCGACAGCACCATGCCAGCGCCCGCCACGACCTTTACCTGGCCGGTTTACCAAGGGCGCGATCTGAGCCGGCTGGGTAATTTCACCCAATATCTGGGCTTTTTTGAAGCACCGGCGGCACATGGGCCCTTTGTTGGCGTTTATGATCCACGCTATGATGCCGGCTTAGTGCGCACTTTCCCCGCGGATATCGTACGTGGGAGCAAGGTCTTTGCCCTCGGCTGGCAAGATGCCCTGGCCAGCAGCAACTATACCGATGATGATTCCGTCTACGTTGAATTACACGGCGGGTTGGCCCCTACGTTTGATGACGCCTATCGTTTGGCGGCCGGTGCCAACGTTACCTGGCGCGAGCGCTGGTACCCTGTACAAGGGATCGGCGATCTTACCTATGCGAGCGAGACAGCCGCGCTGGCGCTCACGGCAAATGCGACGGCGTTAGAGGTCAGCCTCTATACACCCGAGCCTGTAACTGGCACGCTGGTTGTGCTGGTCGATGGTGCGGTGGAGGCCCAAGTGGCGGTACAAGTGCGCCCCGACCTACCATTTCAGGGCAGTTTACCCTTTGCTCCAAAAGGGGCCTACACGGTAGAATTGCATGATAGCGGCGGCCACGTGCTATTTCGTTATCCAGTAGCAAAGTGAATGATCGCGATACCCTAGCGCCTTGCCCAACCAAACCGCAGCGGCACGATCCCGCTAAGCCTTGGTTGGGCAAGGCTTTATGATAGATAGGTTTGAATGTAATGCGGAATTTGCGACAACGGCTTCCTCTTTGGGCGCTCTGGCTGATGGGCGCGATCACTTTTTTTGCACTCTCTCTGCTCGTGCTGGCTATCGTACTTGGGGTACGCGCCGGGCAGCAACAGTTGGCAATCAAACAGCGACAACAGGTGAGTGGGGCGCTGCAACAGGCGCTGGAATATCACAACAGTGGCAACATGGGGGCGGCGCGCCTAGCCTATGAAGAAGTGTTGGTGATCGATCCAGACAACGGGGCCGCGGTGGAAGGGCTAAATCATATTCGCCAGATGGAAGCGATGGGCATCCAGGGCTTGGCCCCGACCGCCATCCCGGAACCGGCAGCGAGTACAGCGCTCACGAACACCACTGTGCTCACGGCTCCAGACTCGAACAACCTACCCACGCCCGTCGCCCAAACCGGGGTGACCGCGGCCGTTGTCCCCACGGTTGCCGCGGCGTCTAGCAATACACAGGCGCTTTTGGCCCAAGCCGAAGTCGCCTTTAATGCTGGCCGCTGGACCGAAGCAATCGATGGGTTAAAGCGTCTACAGGCGGCTGATGTTAACTATGCCGCCGCCCAAGTTGATGAATTACTCTTTGAAGCCTATGTCAATCTGGCTACCGAACGGGATAATCAGAACAAACTCGAAGAAGCCCTTGGCCTCTTTGATCAAGCCCTGGTGTTGCGCCCCACCGATACGGCAACCCAAATCGAGCGCGCGCTGGTTGCCAACTATATTGATGCCCTGACCTATACCGGGGCCGATTGGGCACGGACCCGAGCCGTGTTGCAAGAAATCTATACGGTCGAACCCACTTATCGCGATGTGCAAACCCGCCTGCAGGAGGCGCTCAGTAAGGAAAGCGAGATCGCCGTTGCCGCCGAAGCATGGTGTGATGCCGCCCAATTGCTGACCGCTGCCATCGACCTGGCCGTGACCCCTGGCATTATCGCCAGGCGCGATGAGTACCAGAGCCGTTGCGAGCAGAGCGAAGAAATTGTTGCCGGTGACGGGATACCGACCGCAGAGATCACCCTTACGCCCGAAACCGTGGCCGAAGCACCCGCCGCGGCGCCGTCAACCGGTGCGCTTGGCAGTGGGACGATCCTCTACTCGGCGGCCGACCCCAACAGTGGGCGCAGTCGGATTTTGGCGCAACGTGTGGATGGTAGCCCGGCCACCCTCTTCCGCGATGACGCCGCCCAGGGGGCCTTGCGCAACGACGGCCAAAGGCTGATCTATCGCAACACGCGTAACGATATGGCCGGGTTGAGCGCCTGGGACCCAGCCACGAGCCTCTTCTTACGCTTTACACAATATGCCGAAGATAGTCTACCCAGTTGGAATCCAGCCGGCAACCGGATCGCCTTTGCCAGCAATCGCGAAGGCGATCGCATCTGGCGCGTTTACCTGACCTGGGCCGAAGAAGGAGCCGAAGTAACCAGCCTCACCATTGGTGAGGCCCCGCAGTGGCACCCCACCGAAGATCGCCTGGCCTTTCGTGGCTGTGATGATACCGGCAACCGTTGTGGCCTCTGGCAGGTGAACAGCCGAGGCGGTGATCGCGCCCCGCTGACCGATGTGCCCAGTGACAATCGCCCCACCTGGTCACCTGATGGGCGTTATGTGGTTTTTACCAGTGATGGACGCAATGGCAACTTTGACCTCTATCGCGTCGATGTAAACAGCGGCCAGGTGGTACCACTAACCACTGACCCAGCCATCGACACCCTCCCCACCGTCAGCCCCGATGGGCGTTGGGTGGCCTATGCCAGCACCCGCAGCGGCAGTTGGCAGCTGTGGGCCCTCTCGCTAAATGGTGGCACCTCAGTGCTCATCAGCCCCATCAACGGCGATTTTCGCAGTTGGACGGAACAGAATTTGCAGTGGGTGCCGTAAAGCAGCGCTGAATTGATTCACCTACCTCAAGTGATGGTTTAGGCAACAAGGCAGTGATCCGTCTCTAGGATTGCTGCCTTTTCTATTTGCGCGTTGGGGTGTGCAGCACAGAAATAGAGCTAGATACGCGCGCAAGGTAACTATTGAAATGTGTGAAGCACTAGTACACTGTCAGCTAAGCTTTGTTGGTTTAGCCACGGAGTGGCGGCAGATGGTAGCCCAGCCTTTTAAGGCTGGGGTCCAGGTCCAGACTGACCCGCAGGTTGAAACCTGCGGCTACCGTCTGCCGTCACTCCGTGACTCGATCCGCACGATGGGCTACGCTGTTGAGCTAGCAGAACTTCCTTGACACTGTACTAGTATCCCTAAAACATCCAGTGTTTACACAAAAAACTAAGCATAATTACGTATAGATTTACGAACACAAGCGCCATATGATAGAAAACAATATTATCTAGTAGGTCAAGTCCACACGGTCGCAATTCGTCCCCAGCGCGGCCATCCACCCCCGTCCAGTTGTGCTCTTTATCATTCCCATCAATGCGCAAAAGGACACCGCGATGTATATTGTTGTGAATCACATGGGCAAATATTACACGAACGACGTGCGCAGGTTTGCTGGTGAACAACCTTTTCTTTGGAGTTCGCACAAGCAGTTGGCCAAACGATATGCGAAGCGCGGGTGGGCCCAAAAGGTTGCCACAAGGGTTGGCGGCAATGAGCAGTTACTCTACCGCAATGGGCCAACGACGCGCAATAGCCGCAGGCAATGACTTTCCCCCAATGATTTGGTCTTCAAGCAAACGTGCCACTGGTGCGGCCCGCAACCGCCGGCTATCGTCGCGAACTGGATGAGACGCTTTAGGCACGCGGGGATTGAAAGTGGTCAACACATTGAAGCGCCGGGGTAAGGCCAACGCTTGGCAGAGGGTAATGGCGGTGGATCTTATGGCGCCGCAACCACGCGTTGCAGCAATAGCTCATCGGGCTCGACTTGATGTTCACGGTATAGATCAGCTGGGGCAGGCGTAAAACCCAAACGTTCCAGCAGGCGCAAAGATCGATAATTTGCGCGCTTGAGTGAAGCAAAGAAACAAAGCACCTGATAATACCCCATCAGTTCATCAAGCATCGCGGCGACTGCTTGCGTGGCCAGGCCGCGCCCCCAGTAAGCTTTCGCCAACACATAACCGATGGTTGCGGTACCGTCGGCGGCAATGGTCGCTTGCACATAACCAATGGCGACAGCGGTTGGCAGCCTGATCACCCAATTCAACCACTGTTCCGTACCATCCGCCGACTGGCGCGTTTCGAGCTTGCGGAAGCGCTCGCGTAACCATTCGACCGATACTGGCGGCTCATCCTCATATTCATAGATCGCTGGGTCACTGAGCAGGATAAACAGCTCATCGGCGTGCGCCGCGACCTGCGGTTCCAGCGTGAGGGTAGCAGTTTTGATGATTTGCAAAGGTGATTTGGCTCCTCTACCAACGCATCAACAGATTGATTTGTCTGTTAGACGCTTTCGCTGCCATAGCGCCGAGTCAACGCTTTCAAATGGTGCCCAGCTGGATCATCAAAGTAGACACCCCGTCCACCGTGATTAGTGTTGATCTGGCCGATCAGTTGGCCACGCGGGTCCGCCCAATAGGAAATGCCACGCGCCTGGACGCGCGCCAAAATCGCAGCGAAGGTCTCGTCATCCACCAGAAACGCGTAGTGCTGCCCTGGAAAATCGACCCCCCGGCTCAGCAAAGCTAAAAACCACGCCATCGGCAAGTTGAACCGAGACAAAGAAGCCGGCGGCTTCTGGTGCCGGCAAGCCGAAGATATCGGCGAAAAACTGGGCGGAGGCCTGTTTGTTGTGGGCAGCGACAAGCAAGTGATCAAAACGGACGGCCATCGACATTTCCTCTCTTGTGCGCTATGTGCGCAGCAACCGCCAAACTACTGAGAGAAATGATGGCGGATCAATTGATAACCAGAGGCGACCGTGCCGGTATTGTAGACACGTAGCCAGTAGGTCACAGTATTACCCGTGCTCAGCTCGGTTTCAACTTCCACGCGCAGCTTTGCCCCAACCACTGTTGGTTTGACCCGCCAGACCACCAGTTGATCGGCAGAATAGCCAAAGGTAAACCAGTATTCTTGCCCACCCGCAGCCAACGCCGCGGTTTGGTTGACCTGCACACCGGTAGAGCCTTTATAGAAACTGCTCTGATCCAGCCCATCAAGGGTATCGGCATCGACGCCCGAACCGGAGCCATCCCCAGCGAGCACCAGCGGCAGGACCTCACTATCGCGGGTCAAGGCGCGGTCGATCAACGGCTCACTAATGATGCCGGTGGTGATCTGCTCACCACTGTGGGTGTGACTAGCCGGTGCAAAAGCCCCAGCAGCCTGGCCACCAAGTAGCGTGGCATTGGCAGCCTGATTGGCGGTGGCGGCAACGGCGGCCGTTTCGGCATGCAAGGCATAAGCCACATGGGCCAACCGTTGCCGGGGGGCAGCTTCCGGATCGGTGCCAACCGTGACCCCCAAATAGAGTTCCTGCCCATTAAAAAGCGCCAGATCAAGCGGCGTAACCTCACCAAGCAGGGTACTAAAGAGCCCCTTGTTGACCGCAATACTCTTATTCTCGGCCCACAACGGCGCGCCCTCGGTGGCCGTGGCATAAATGCGAAACGCAAAAGCATAGGCCCCATCCGGCTTGGGTTGACCACTGACCGTGTCGAGCAAGCGGCCCTGGTAGTGAATCACTTGCAGCACCGCCTGTGTCTCGGCAACAACGCTTATGGACGGGGCAGCAGGTGAAACCGCAGCAGGGAAGGCGCGCACACCAGGCACAAACCAGATCACAGCCCACATCAACAGGGCGCCGATCAAGATACCACTTAACTGTCTAGCCATGCGGTATATCATATGTACGCTGCTCCTTGGATGCTTGATCAGCCGGCAATTACCAGCTACCAGCATTCTACGGCAGAGCAGACAGGCTGTCAATCAGCAGTTTGGCGGCTTGGTTTGGGTGTGCGCCACAGATCAGGGCAGGTGCAGCCGACCTTGGGTTTCAGTGCTGAGGGCCGGTTGGCTGATCAACGGGAGATAGAGCCGGTTGACGCGCGTAAAAGTGAAAGTCCCCATGGGCGCCAGTGAGAAGGGCGCCACACCACTGGCTGATCTAATCGGCTGCGGGATCGGCGGTGCGACATCTGCTGAGGTGTAATCGGTGCCATCATCGGTGCCGGCGTCATAGGGATAGAGCGTCACGGTAATTTCGTCATGCCATTTGTTTTGTTCATCCAGAAGCGCTAGCCCATGCACGCCGACAAACCAATCCGGGCTGGGCGCGATCATGGTCACTAGGGTGACCAGCGGCTGGCTGCGGCTGACCATGAAGGTGGGGATGAGCACCTGGCCCGGCGACTGGCCCAAGCCAGGACCGACCAGCGTTTCGCCTACATGGGGAGCGGCAGCACTGATCTCAGCGCGCAGGACACTGGTCCCACCCGTTTCAGCCATCTGCTCAATCCCAGGGGAAGCCAGCGTGCCGCTCAGCCAGAAGGTCGCGCTCAGATTATGCGTCGCGCCGATTAGCGATGAAAAGTGGGCATTTGTCGGGAAGGCAGCGTGCGGGTGGGTCGCGTCAGCCCACGTGCTGGTAAAGGTGACGGTATAGGTAGCGATGTCAGCGGCGGGCTGGGCGCGCGCAACAGTTGGCAGGGCCAAGCCGAGTGAACAGAGCAGTATCGCAAGTAAGCGTTTCATCAAGCACTCCTTTGTTTGTGTTTGCCGAATGGACGGGGCTTTGCTGATTCTGGCACACACTGCTTACACCGAGCTTCGCAAATGATTACAAAAGAATTAACGTGCTGAGCAGTTTCCCCTCCTGTACAACCAACAGCAACGAATCATACCACAATTTTGCTTATATCGGATCACCTGTGCTACAATGGCTTTTGCCTACAGGCACGTCGGGGAGTAGCGCAGTTGGTAGCGCACAGCGTTTGGGACGCTGGGGTCGCAGGTTCAAATCCTGTCTCCCCGACCAGGATAATGGTTAATGGAAAACGGTTAACAATTAATTGTTAACCGTTCTCTGTTAATTGTTTTTGCGGGTGTAGCTTAGGGGCAAAGCATCGGCCTTCCAAGCCGATCACGTGGGTTCGATTCCCACCACCCGCTCTGGGTTGTCTTTAGTCAATTGTCCTCGGTCGTTTACTTCTAGCGCTGGTTCTTCTGCTTCTACTGACAAATTACCAAGGACATGGGCATTTTGGATCGATAGCTCAACGGCAGAGCAGGGGGCTCATAACTCCTTGGTTACAGGTTCGAATCCTGTTCGATCCACTCTGTTTCACAAGATGATGGCGTTTCTCTCCGGGAAAATATAAACCAGAAAACTGAATTATCTACTAAAAATCCGTCTCACATGGAGACGGATTTTTTACGGCATGTTCCTACAGTTCTCGGCTTCCACGCGAAGACGCCCACCCCTGTTTTGGTCAACTTGTCTGCTCATCAGACACCACCCTTGGTGTCTGACTTTTTAGGGGAGGAGTTTGACGGCTGGTTAGCGTTGTTGCGATATTGGAGGCGGGCGCGGGTCATGCGTTCGCGGATACCCCCGTCTTTCACAAAGTCTTGTTGCAGCCGACGGATCTGCTGGTCGAGCAGGTAGTTGGTGTGGTGAATCAGGCAGAGGGCAATGTTGGCAACCACTTCCGCAGGGCGGGTTTCACAAAATTCGCGATAGGTTTCATAGGTGGTCTGTGGTTTGTTGCCCAGGGTGCGCACAAATTTGGCCTCAGTAGAATCCTTGTCCCATAGGCGTAGATCGCGCACACGTAAAAAGTCCTGGTAATCGACAAGCAACTCTTCCAAACTGGCGCGTGCCACGTTGGTCAATTTGATCTCCATCTCCTTATAGATACGACAAATAGAGTTGGCACCAAGCGGGCTGCGCATCAGGGGATGCGCAGTACACGATTGTGCCATGTTAATCTACGTTGTCTATTAGAGGTGCCGGAAGCCTTGCTGCCCTCAGCAATATTCTGTTTACCGGAGCGAGCCGCCTGCACCATTTGATCTATAGTGCGATCACCCCTTGTCAGAAAACGCTGGCAGAAGCGAAAGGTCAGATCATAGACCACTTCTGCTTTTTGGTACGAAAGCAGTTCGCGATAGTTCCCATGTGGTGGGATAAAGCTCGGGAGTTGGTTGTCGGTCATGGTAGTTTGGTCGCTTGGTCATTAAGTTTATGGTAGGTTAGTTTTGTATAGGGCATATAGGTCAAAGCGGACTTAGGGAACCTATATGCTCTATAATGGCCTATTTTGATGAACCATGCAGATAGTGGCAACTGCGATCGGTTCTCCTGCTGAGTGACTAACCGACCAGCAGTAAGGCCTTGCTGCCGTTATACGATAACCTTGCCGAATGCACCCCGGCAGTCTGCTGCTTTTTGCGGTGAGTTGTCGGAGTTTCTTTATGCACTGTGCGCCTTCGCCAAAATTACGGTTAGTTTAAGGTACGCAAAGGAATCTGTCAACTGCTTTTAATTGTTTAAGCAGAAAAAGTACCATAAGACCGTCGAAATTTGAAGGTAGCAAAAAGCGCGACTTTTTGCGTTAACCCGCCTTGATGCTTGTCTATGAAACTGACAAAGTGCAATTTCCGCCTATTTCCGCTTTCCCCAACAGAACACTTGTGCCACAATGACTATGGGAAACGTTCACCCCAGAAAGCAAAACATTATGGCCTTAAAAAAACTCTCAACCAAACTCCCCCACGGCTGTGGATGCTCAGTGGGCGCAATGGTGACGGCACCCGCTTGCCCAATTTCACTTGACATCCCTCCGTCCCTGCTCTACAATGGGACAAAACGCTGCAAAAAATCAGGGCAAATACCAAATGACCTTCTGGCAAACCCTTCCCACCCACCGGCTGCTCGCCGACTACTCACTCTGGTCGGCGGATCTGGCGAATCTCGCGACCAGTATCGCGCAGACTGAACCCTATGCCGATCTCTATCATCTTGATGTTGCGGATGCACATTTTGTGCCGGGGCTGCTCTTCTTCCCCGACTTGGTGGCGGCGTTGCGCCCGTTGACCCGCAAACCCTTTCACATCCACCTGATGAGTGACCAGCCCCAGCGGCTGATTGACGACTTTGCTGCGGCTGGGGCGGATCTGATTACGATTCACGCCGAAAATCGCGCTGTAGCCGCCGTCCTGGCCCAGATCAAGGCGGCAGGCAAACAGGCTGGTTTGGCAGTGCAGCTTGACACGCCGCTTGCGGTCATTGCGCCTCACCTGGCCCAACTCGACCTGGTGGTGATGATGGGGACGCTGCTGGGCATCAAAGGGGTAGGGTTGGATGAGCGCGCCTGCGCGCGCATTACCGAGGCCAAAGCGCTGATTGCTCACCAGGGCTTAGCCGCGCAAATCAAAGTTTCAGCCGATGGCGGTATCCGCGAACAGACGGTGCCCCTCCTACGCAGGGCCGGTGCCGATTTGATCACGCCTGGCTCCCTCGTCTTCAAAAGTCACGATTTACAAGCAACGACGAACTGGCTGCACAATTTATAGAACGCGGATTAAGCGGATTTTCACGGAAATTAATCCGTCGCCAGCAGCTAAATCCGCCAAATGGGCGTTCTATTCCGCCTAATCCTGATATTGGTGCTTGACAACAGAACAAATGTTCTATACAATAAACCCCAGAGCACCGGGCTCGTTTGAGATCCTAAACAGTTGCAGCGAGCCGATAGTAAAGCCTGGTATTGCTTCGATCGCCACACTCCGCAGGGAGAAGGCGCATAGCAAGCCAGGCTTTTTGTATTGGCAAATCAAACGCGGCTAAATCGCAGGTGAATCTGCGCAAATCCGCCAGATCAGCGCAATCCGCGTTCAATTAAAACTCGAAATCGAGCCTTTTATGGCAACTGGACAACCGAACCGCCGCATGCTCGACAAGCAAGCCAACCAAGTGGAGTTGGTCCTTGCCCGCCACAAGGTACCTGGCTATGTCACCGGTGGGGTGGTGACCCCGAGATTTGTGCAATATCAGTTTACGGCGACCAAAGAGGTCAAGGTGAGTCGCGTCACCGCGCTGGCCGAAGAGGTGGCGCTGGCGCTGGGGTGCCGGACGGTGCGCATCTATCGCCATCACAGTGCGATTCACATTGAAGTGCCGCGCGCCAAACCGGCACCGGTGCGTTTACTGCCACTGTGTCGCAGCCTGCCCGAAGTGACCCCCACGACGGCGTTGTTGGGAGTTGATGCGGCGGGCATGCCACTGCTCTTGCGCCTGGCCGCAGCCGATGTGGTTCATGTGTTAATTGCCGGCACCACCGGTAGCGGGAAAACCGCTTTGGCTCGCACCTTGTTGGCCTCGCTGGCTTACTACAATTCACCGGCGGACTTGCGCCTGCTGCTCGTTGATCCCAAAAGCCGCGGCTTTGCGCCGTTGGCCAACCTGCCCCATGTCATGGGTGAGATCGTCAGCGACAGCCGCCGCGCGCAACAGGGGCTCACCGAACTGGTGGCCGAAATGGAGCGGCGCGACCGGGCCGGCAGCAGTCACCCCACGCTGATTTTAGCCATTGACGAGTTGGCCGATCTGTTACAAACGGGGGGCAGCGCGGTCGAACAGTTGATCACCCGTCTGGCCCAACGGGGGCGGCAGGCGGGGATTCACCTGGTCGCCTGTACGCAAAAACCGACTGCCAGCCTGATCGGTGGCGCGATGAAGGCAAACTTTCCGGTGCGCCTGGTGGGCGCGGTCGCCAGCCGTGATGAAGCACGCTATGCCACCGGCATCACCGACAGCGGGGCCGAAAAACTCGAAGGGCGCGGCGATTTTCTCCTGATCGCAAAAGGCGAGTCACTCCGCTTCCAAGCCGCCTGGCTCAGCCCCGACGAGATGAGCGAAATCGCTAACCATGTCCAGGGTAACTAACCCTAGTGGCTGAGGCCACTTTTCGTTGTCAGTGCAGGGTTTCCAACCCCTGCGCAGCAAAGGAGCAAACCATGAAACGCTTTTTGGGACTTATCGTGCTAATCTTTATCGGGGCAGCAGGTTGGCGTGTGGGCAGTGGGTTGAGCAGCGATGCGATCAGCATGGCGGTGGGGATCTTCTTTGGCATCCTGGCGGGTATCCCCGCCGCGCTGCTGGTCTTGGCCTCGGAACGGCGCCGCCCGGAACGGGCAACCCGTGATTATGGGCAGAGCTATGGCCCGCACAAGGGGGGCGAATACGGAGTCAGCCGCCACGAGGGCTACTACCATCCACCCCAGCCGCCGGTCATTGTCGTCACTGGTGCCGCTGGGACACCCCAGCAACCCTATGCGGGACTACCTGGCTATGGCCAACCCGAAGGGTACAAGGCGGATTGGGCGACCACCCGCCCCGTGCGCCAATACAAGGTTGTCGGCGAGCAGGAAGAGTGGGTACAAGAATGGTGATCATGCGAAGAGGGGCGATTGACAACCGCCGGCTTCGCGCCCAGTGGCGGGTGCCTATCGGGCGCGCTCAGCCGGCGGTCGTCAGTCGTCAGTCGCCGTCGTCCCTACTCCACCCCCAACTGCATCAGCTTGCCGCCCATGTCGATTAGATAGAGTTCGCCGGTTTCATCTTCGGCAAAAGAGCTGAGCGAGATCCCCGCATCGAATACCTCTGCATCACTCCACCCGCCGTCGCCCTGGGGCCAAAGGGCCCAGACCGTACCGCTACAGAAGTCGCCATAGAAGTAAATTCCTTGTAGCGCGGTAAAGGTTTCACCACGGTAAACATAACCACCGGTCACCGAACAGTGGCCGCTATGGCTATACTCGGCCACCGGCAGCACCAACCCGTCTGTGCTACAGCCATCGTCACGGTAACACTCACTCGCCTCCATGATCGGCCAGCCATAGTTTAAGCCGCTAGGACTATCAGCCGGCGTAAAGTTGATCTCCTCATATTGGTTCTGGCCGACATCACCAATCCAGAGGTCGCCGGTGGTACGGTCAAAGCTGAAACGCCAGGGGTTGCGCAGCCCTACCGCCCAAATTTCGTCACGCACATCAACGCCGTTCCAGTCGTTTGTCACCCATGGATTATCGGCCGGGATTGTGTAGGTTTGGCTAGGATCGGTAGTGACATCAAGCCGTAACATTTTGCCCAGCAGCGCGTCAGGATTCTGCCCATTTTCATAGCGGTCACCGGAACCACCGCCGTCACCCATGCCAATGTAGAGATAACCATCCGGGCCAAAGGCGATCATACCGCCATTGTGGTTACCTGCCGGCTGGTCGACCTGTAGTACCACAGCTTCACTCGCCGCATCGGCCTGATCAGGGGTAGCGGCTGGCGTCGCAAAACGAGCGACAACCGTATCGCCGCTACTGTCAGTATAGTTGACAAAGAAAAAGTTCAAGGTGCTGTAATCGGGCGGAAAGGCTAAGCCCAACAAGCCCTGTTCATTCCCACTGCTGTTAACGCGATCGGTGATATCGAGAAAAGGGCTCTCCACCAGCGTGCCATCAGCCAGAATCCGGATCGTGCCCCCCTTCTCCACAATAAAGAGGCGGTTGCTGCCATCGCCGGCATGGGTAGCAAAGACCGGGGTTGCCAAGTCGGCCACCACTTCGGTCAACGCCAGGTTAAGTTGGGTGGGCGGCGTTACGATAGTGCCGTCGGTGGGCGCGCTCGTCGCCGGTGTCGGTTGGGCCTGGCCCGACTGTAACAAAATGCGCGCCGGTTCAGACGCACAGCCAGCCAGGAGGAATAGCAAACAGCAAAACAAGCCCAATGGGGCCACAGATCGGTGTAGTCGGCGCATGGTCAGCTCCTTTGTTGATGATGCGGTCGTCGTCGTCATGCATGGTAGCATAGCCAATCAGTGGCCGCCACTCTGCAAGGGCGCTAACACTCTCATCAAACTTTAAGCAAAGCGAACACAGATAGAACGCGGATTAGGCGGATTGCGCGGTTCTTCGCTGATAACGTTCCGTAAAAATCTGTGCAAATCAGCCTAATCCGCGCAATCCGCGTTCTATTCCACCTTGCTATGAATACCAGCGGATGGGACTGATCATTTGCAAAACGCTCTGATATCGTACATAATCTAGCCTAAATTGATGATGATCCATAATGAATACTGCCAGAAAAACGCGACAGAAAACGCCTATGACAACCCTTGCCCATCCCACATTGGAAACCGTTGATACCAGCAACTATGAACTGGTCGTTGGTATGGAAGTACACGCCCAAGTGCTGACCCGTTCGAAGATGTTCTGCCGCTGTGCCACCGATTATGCCGGTGCGCCGCCCAACACGCGCGTCTGCCCCGTCTGTTTGGGGATGCCGGGGGTGCTGCCGGTCATCAATAAAGCCGCGGTGGAGGCGACGGTGAAGACCGGGCTGGCCTTTCACTGTAGCGTGGCCGAGCGGGCCGTCTTTGCGCGCAAAAATTATACCTATCCGGACTTGCCCAAGGGCTACCAGATCACCCAATACGAATTTCCGCAATGCGAAAATGGTTATCTGGATGTCACCTTGGAAGATGGCACCGAGCGGCGGATTCGCATTCGCCGTGTCCACCTGGAAGAGGATACCGGGCGCTCGGTGCATGAGGGCTACTATTCGCTGATCGACCTCAATCGCGCCGGCGCGCCGCTGATGGAGATTGTCAGCGAAGCGGACATTCATAGTGCCGAAGAGGCCTATGCCTACCTGACCGAGTTACGCGCGATCCTGCGCTATTTGGGGGTCAACAGTGGCGATATGGAAAAGGGTGCTTTGCGTTGCGAACCGAACATTAGCGTCCGTACCCTGGCCCAAAAAGCACGCGGCGAATATGGCACCAAAGTCGAGGTCAAGAATCTCAACAGTCTACGCGCCGTCCGCAACGCCATCGCCTACGAACATGCACGGCAGATTGCGCTCATCGAACAGGGCGGCCAGGTGACGCAAGTCAACATGGGCTGGGATGAGCAGCGCCAATGTACCGTCTTACAACGGAGCAAAGAGAGCGCCCACGATTATCGTTACTTCCCCGAGCCGGATCTGCCCCCGGTCGAAGTGAGCCGGAGCCGCGTTGATGCGCTTGCGGCGACGTTACCGGAGTTGCCGAGCACCAAACGGGAACGTTACATCAACCAGTGGGAATTACGCCCGATTGATGCCGAAAATCTGGCCAGTGAGCGGCTGGTCGCGACTTATTTTGAAGCGGCGGTGGCAGCCTATGGCACTGGTGAGGGTCAGCCCCAACGCGTCGCCAACTGGATGACTGGTGAACTCTTCCGCCTGCTCTATGCCGACGGCGAAGGGCAGGATCTGCGCCAGATCGCCAATTGCAAGATTCAGCCTGCGCAACTCGCGGCACTACTCAAGTTGGTCGACGCCAAGGTGATTAACCCTAATACGGGTAAACGGGTATTGGAGACGATGTACAGCAGCGGCGACGATGCCCAGGCGATTATTGAGCGTGAAGGGTTGGCAATGGTCAGCGACACCTCGGTGATTGACGATGCGATCAATGCGATCCTGGCAGCGAATCCCGGCGAGCTGGAACGGTTTAAGGGGGGCGAAGAAAAGCTCTTTGGCTTCTTTATGGGGCAAGTGATGAAGGCGACCAAGGGTAAAGCGGACCCGAACGCAGCACGCGCGCGGTTGCAGGAGATATTGCAGGGGTTAAGCTAAATCAACAACGGCAAAGCGGCGGGCCACTGCTCGTTCCGCCGCAGAGCGGCGGAATGGAAACTGGACGCTCTGCGTCAAGACGCAGAGCGTCAAACCGGCATTCCCACGCTCTGCGTGGGAACGAGTAGCGCTCAACTGCCTCTCGCTGCGCTGCGCAAGGTGCGCAACTGTTCAATCAGGGCTTTTTCCTCATCGCTGAGGTTGGTCGGCAATTTCACTGCCACTACAGCCAACAGATCGCCCCGCTGATCCGGTTGTTTGAGTTGTGGCATCCCCAAACCACGCAGGCGGAAGGTACGGCCATTCTGTGTACCGGGCGGAATGGTCAAAACGACGGGCCGTTCCAATGTCGGCACCTGGACTTCGCCGCCCAGCAGCGCGTTATAAAGGTCAACTGGCAGCTCAACCCGCAGATTATCCTCATCACGCTCAAACTGGGCATTGGGGGCCACTTCCACTTTAAGAATAATATTGCCCTGCCCAACCGCACTCTTCATCCGGATCTTGGAACCAGTACGCACGCCACGTGGAATATTAGCTTGCAAGCGGGTACCATCGGCGCTCTCAAGGGTACGCGTCGTCCCGTGAAAAGCTTCCTCTAACGTGACTTTAATCGGCACTTCTTGCTCGCGCGCTGGCTGGGCACCATAAGGATTGAAACCGCCAGCAGCACTACCAGCACCACCGGTACTGTAACGGCGGCCACCGCCCATGCCACCACGCGCCTCGCCCCCAAAGAGTGATTCAAAGAAGCTAGAGAAACCAGAGTTACCAAAGAGCTGTTCAAACTCTTCTGGTGACATGGTACGCGTACCACCACCAGCGCCGCCAAAGCCACCAGCGCCGCCACTGCCCCAGTTGAAATCCTCGGGCCGGCCACCGGAACGGGTGTATTGCTCCCATTGCGCGCCGAAGCGATCATACTTGCTGCGCTTGTCCGCATCGGAGAGCACGGTGTAGGCTTCGTTAATCTCTTTAAATTTCTGTTCCGCCCCTTTATCACCGGGGTTTTTATCGGGATGGTATTGTTGGGCCAGCTTGCGGAAGGAGCGTTTGATCTCCTTTTCATCCGCCGTGCGTGGCACCCCTAACACCTGATAATAATCTTTATATTCCATCTGCGTTCTCACTTTGCCGTTACGGCACCGGCTAGCACTTCCGTTGGCGTAGTACAGTAGACCGCAACGTGTAGTTCGCATCCTCAGATGCGAACGGGTGTCTGCATCTGAAGATGCAGACTACACTGCGGTCTACTGAGTATACATTGTCAGCCCGCGCCCAGTGGGAACGGACTAACAGCGTCTTGCTTTACAAGATACGAATACGCGCAACGGGAAGTTTCTGAAAATCTTGGTTTAGCCGGCACTAATCACTACACGGGCAGGGCGTAATAACTTTTCGCCATCCTTGTAACCGGCTTGTACGACCTGGATCACATGATTGGCTGGGGTTTCGCCATCCACGACACTGCCTACAGCTTCGTGTAGGTTAGGGTCAAAGGGCGCGCCCTGAACATCCATCCGTTCGACCCCGTAGCGACGCAAGGTTTCCAGAAAGGCGCGGCGGGTCGATTCAATGTTGGCAACAAAGCTGCGCTGACTATCATCACTGACCGTTCCCGCATGTTGCAAGGCCAGATCCAGATGATCGGCAAGGGGCAACATATCCAGCAAGATTTGGTTACGGGCTTCATTGGCTAGCGCGGTGTAGCGCTGCTCCCAACGTTGCCGCAAACTCTCGACTTCGCTCTGTAATGCCGTGTAACGCTCTTGCCAGCCTTGCTGATCCTGCCCCTGGTTCTGCAGCTGACTCTGGATTTGGGCGACCTTTTCGGCGGCTTCTTGGGCGGCTTTTTCTGCTTGCAGCTGCGCAGCACGCGTCCAGACCAACTCGGTCTCGATCTTGCGTACTTCGTCGCTCTGCCGACGCAACACGTCGTCACGAATCGCAACTTCTTGTTCACGCTCGCGCAGTTGCCTGGTTAATAACTCAAAGCGTCCTTGCAAATCCTGGTAAGCTTCCACCAGCTTTTCGTAATCCTCTAGCGTCGGCATCGGTTGGCCACCATAGGGCTGTCCTCCATAGGGAGAAGCGCTTGGGCGGCGCGGGTTGCGCCGGGGATCTAGAGGATGGTATGGATTTGCCATGCCTCACTCACTCCTCATCTTATTGCTGACCTAAATTGTGCTTCACTGCCAGACAAGGGAGGCCGGCAATATCAGACGATTAGGTACATTATAGCAGATCACCTGCTAACTTAGGTTACGCAATTGCGAACAAAGCAGGATCTAAGTTTAACAAACGGGCGGAGCCAATGCCCCGCCCGCCCGTAGCGATCTCAATTACGCAACTGCTTACCCGCTGCTCAGT
The DNA here is from genome assembly GCA_022842065.1 of Caldilineaceae bacterium. Next base: position 57,076 of record JALHQH010000020.1, on the reverse strand, counting down.
ACACCGTTGGAAAACGCCAACCCCTGCCTAGATCAAGCAGCAGTAACATTATCGTTCTCCCAACATGTGGCGGTTAGACCTGGCGGAATTCACCTTCAACCACATCATCTTCGCCGGCAGCCTTTGCACCGGGAGCACCTTGGTCAGGGCCACCGGGGGCAGCGCCATTTGCGGCCTGTTGGTACATTTGCTGGGTCAGCGCGTGGCTGGCCTGTTGCAGTTTCTCGGTCAGGGTGCGAATGCGGGCGACATCTTCACCATCCTTGGCCGACTTCAGCTCTTCAATCGTCTCGGTGATCTGGCCCCGTTCGGAGGCTGGCACCTTGTCGCCGAGTTCGCTGAGTGACTTCTCGGTGACATAGATCAGATTGTCGGCGTTATTGCGGACTTCAGCCAGGTCACGGCGTTTGCGGTCGTCACCTTCATTATTCTTGGCCTCACTCACCAAGCGATCCACTTCATCCTTGGAAAGATTGGTCGATGCAGTGATCTTGATGCTCTGCTCTTTGTTGGTCGCCTTGTCCTTGGCATTGACACTTAAAATACCGTTCGCATCAATGTCAAAGGTCACTTCAATTTGTGGCACACCGCGTGGGGCAGCCGGAATGCCATCAAGGCGGAAGTTACCGAGCGTCTTGTTATCACCGGCCATCTGCCGTTCACCCTGCAAGATGTGAATGTCAACGGCGGTTTGGGTATCAGCGGCCGTGCTAAAGACCTCAGTCTTCTTAGTCGGGATCGTGGTATTGCGTGGGATTAACACGGTCATCACACCACCCAACGTTTCCAGCCCCAAGCTCAACGGCGTAACGTCGAGCAACAGCAAGTCACTCACTTCGCCGCCAAGCACACCGCCCTGAATCGCGGCACCAACGGCGACGACTTCATCCGGATTCACACCCTTGTGTGGCTCTTTGCCGGTCAGGCTACGGACCAGATCCTGAATCATCGGCATACGAGTCGAACCACCGACCATCACCACTTCTTGCAGATCCTTGGCACTCAACCCGGCGTCGCGCAGCGCGCTATGGAAGGGCTGTTTGCAGCGCTCGACCAGATCAGCGGTCAGTTGTTCAAACTTACTGCGGCTCAGATTCAATGCCAGGTGCTTAGGACCAGAGCTATCAGCCGTAATAAAGGGCAGGTTCACTTCGGTCTGCGGGGTGGCGGATAATTCGATCTTCGCCTTTTCCGCCGCTTCGCGCAGGCGCTGGAGCGCTTGGCGATCCTGGCTCAGGTCAATGCCCTGTTCCTTCTTAAATTCGTCGATCAACCAGCGGACAATGCGCTCGTCCCAGTCATCGCCACCCAGGTGCGTATCACCATTGGTAGATTTCACTTCGATCACGCCATCACCCACTTCGAGGACGGAGACATCAAAGGTACCACCACCAAGGTCAAAGACCAGGATCGTCTCGTCGGTCTTCTTGTCCAGACCGTAAGCGACCGCGGCGGCAGTTGGCTCGTTGATAATGCGCAAGACATCGAGACCGGCAATCTGGCCGGCATCCTTGGTGGCCTGGCGCTGGCTGTCATTGAAGTAGGCCGGCACTGTAATCACCGCCTGCTTCACTTCCTCACCCAAATAAGCCTCGGCATCACGCTTGAGCTTGCCCAGCACCATCGCGCTCACTTCCTGCGGGGTGTAGGAGCGGCTCTTCACCGGGATCGAAACGCGCGCATCATGATTCGGTCCCTCGGTAATCGTATAGGAGACCATGCCCGTTGTTTTTTGGGTTTCACTGTCGTCAATACGGCGCCCCATCAGGCGCTTGACCGAATAAACTGTATTTTCCGGGTTGACCACAGCTTGACGTTTGGCGGTGACACCGACCAGACGTTCGCCATTCTTAGCAAACGCAACAACAGAAGGCGTGGTGCGATTGCCTTCAGCGTTAGCGATCACAGTGGGGTTACCACCTTCCATCACCGCAACGACACTGTTGGTTGTACCCAAGTCAATTCCAATAATTTTTGCCATTTTGAACCATTTCCTCCAAAAATAATTTAGCGCTTTTATTTCGCTTTGCCGCTAACACCAACCGTTGTGCTGGCCAACTTACGAGAATCTACTGTACTGCTGCCTAAATTTGCTCGTCCCGACTTACTCACAGTCAGCGCAGTAGCCAAATTTTCGGAGCAGCTCTTTGTAAGAAGCACAACAGGCTGCGGTGAGCGCTCTCAGGTAATTTCAAACTGAAACCATTGTAGTCCTCAGACATATGTTTGGCATATGGTTTGTATTAGCAAAATGTTTGAATTTGAAAGAATTGATTATTCGATTAAAATGAATGGGAAGAGCAATCTATCAATAAACCCGATAAAAAGACATATCAATTGTTGGAACACCCGCCAGAGGTCACTGCGATCTATTGGTGTTGACTATCCGAAGCAAAATCTTGCGCGAAGGAGTAAAATCTCTTTACCTGACCACATTTGTGCTATACTGCTGTTACACAAAAAAGTGGCACTGTTAATGAAGACAGTCGCTAGTAATCGTAGGCTTGTATAGCCGCTACCACTTGAACCTCTGTATTACAACCGACCAAACTTCCCATTCGGTTTATCTATGGCGGTTTATCTCTAGCAGTTCGTGGATGGCGGTTTGTATATGATGGACGAACATTAAAAATTTTATTCGGATTTTACATTGCGGTTGTTTGAGAACGCGCGCGCTTTGCCTGCTTTAGGCGAACAGACGAACGCGTACGGTTGCAGCACGATGCCAATGGCAGGTTACGGTAAAGATTGAAATGAAAGCACTTAGCGTTTTCAAACAACACGCACATTAGAGGAATTTTTTGTTTTTATGAGTAATCAAATTGCCGTATTTATTGATTTTGAAAATGTGGCCTTATGGGCCGAGCAAGAATTCTTAGATTTTGAACTAACTCCCCTAATGGAATATTTACAGAGCCGTGGGCCGGTTGTACTCAAGCGGTGTTATGGCGATTGGAGTCGCTTTTCACGCTATCGTGAAGAGTTGATGAATAACGCGATTGATCTGATCCAGATTTATAGCGTGCGCGCCGGCAAAAATCGTGCGGATATCCGCATGGCACTTGATGCGCTGGAAACTGCGATCACCCGTACGCAAATCCAAACGTTTGTGATTGTTTCAGGTGACAGCGATTTTGGACCGCTAGTTAACAAATTACGTGAATATGGTAAATATACTCTGGGCATCGGCCCGCGTGCGGTCACACACCCGCTGCTTAGCCGCGCCTGCGATGAGTTTGTCTATCTCGAAGCGGTACTGAATGATTACCACGAGATGGATGAGTTGGCTGATCAGACCATGCGGGCCAATAGCGAAGAGGCGCGCAGTCTGCTGATCAAGGCCCTCCGGGTTCATGGTCAACGCGGTGAGTTGCCGGTCCTGGCAACCAATCTCAAACAGAGCATGCTCATGCTCGACCCCGCGTTTAATGAAACAAATTTCGGCCATGCACAATTCAAAAGTTGGCTCGATAATAACAACGATCTGCTCCAGCTTTTTATGCGCGAGATGCAGCTATATGTCGCGCCCAAAGATTTTATCCTGCCGATCGACGGCGGCGAGTTGCGCCCCTGGCAGGAGGAAAATGGCGTCAGCAGTGATGTGCAGCGGGCCTTCCCCTTCCATGACAATGATCTGATCACGGTCAAGCCACCGCTACGCCTACAGTACAAACAGATCTTCAATCGCCTGAAGATGACGGTGGTCGATCTAAGCACACGTCGTGATGTGTTGCGCGACATCTACCGCGAATTGAGCGAACATCCCGGCGAGCGCACCACCGACGAGTTACTGGAAGAGATCTGCTCCCGCTATGAAGCGCAAGGGTTGATCCGCAGCAAGACGATGTTGCGCCAAATCTGGCAGATGGGCTTTCGCCAGCGGGCCTTTGACTACCACGGCCAGGTGGCATCGGTGCATGTGCCGGTTTGGCTGGCCGCGGAGATTGACAGCGAAGCGACCTTTGTCCACCGCGCCGAATCGGGCTTTGTTTACGCCGTGATCAACGCGGGGCTAGAGAGCGACAAATCCGAGTTGGCCGCCATTTTGCTTAATGATCCCGACCAAACTGATTATATCGATAGTCTGCTCAAAGATCTGGAAGCGCGCGGATTGATTCTGCTACAAGATGGGCGCTATGGCATGCCCGGTCATCATGTGATTCCCTTTGCGACTGAGCCGGCCCTGCAACCGGTCTGTTACGATATCGAACATGTGCAACTGCCCGACAATATGCCCCGCACTGTCGATAAAGCCAAGGCCCTGGCCAAGACCGCGATGTTGCAACGCTCACAGGATTTTGCCGCTTCGGCGCGCAGCTATCTCTATGCCTGTTGCGTGCAATGGGAAGCGGTTGAAGCCGGTGAACCGGGGGCCAACCTGGAAGATCTGCGCTGGTATATGGCTTCTTATGCGTCAGTCAAAGCTGGTGAACTCTCGCAGATCCATCGTGACTACGCGCATTCACGCCCCTACTATCTCGCCTTCTTTTATCTGGTACAGGAAGATGACCCGCTGTGGAGCCGCATGCGTGGGCTGATTAACCCCATGCTCTCTTACTACTGGGTCAACGCCTGGCGCGAATTAGGCATGAATGCGGGCAATCCCAGCCTGAACGCCACCACCCCCGCCGAGATTGCGATCCGCGCGGCCACCCACGATGATCCCGCCCTCTGCCGGCTCTGGTTCGCCATGACCAATGGCCTGGCCGAGGTCAATCCCTCCTTGGTCCGCCGCGTCGCCAACCAAATCCGCCTCAATCGTACTGAGTCACCGGTGGCGATCCAGGTGGCGGATCAGTTAGATCAGATGTTGATGGAGTGAGGTGTGAAGCGTGAAACGTGATTCGTAAAGCGTAAGTAGCTGTTTGACGTATCACGCCTCACGTTTTACGTTTTGCGCTGTTTGGGACAATTGACAGCCAATAGCTGCGCGACAAATTGGGCAATTCCTAGTAATCTGTGCTTTAATAGCGCAGCAGGAATTGCCTTTTTTTATGCAATTGTCTGCCTTAGCGCAATCAACATTGTAAACAGTTGTTTATAAAATCCAAACAACGCAGCCATTCGCCCATAAGGAGCAGCCATGAACGACTTACTCGGCACACTTTCGCAGCAAGTAGGGGGCCAGGTGGCCGGCCAAATTAGCAAGCAGTTGGGAATTGATCCCAAGATGAGTGAAAGCGCGATCAACGCGGCTCTACCCATGTTGTTGGGGGCGATCAGTCGCAATGCCTCGACCGCGCAGGGCGCCCAGGCGTTGGACAAGGCACTGGATCGCCACGATGGCTCAGCCTTAAGCGATCTGATCAGCACCGTCACCAGCCAGGATCGGGTTAAGGATGGGGAGAAGATTTTGGGCCATGTCTTTGGTGGCCGCCAGAACAATGTGCAACAAGGGTTAAGCCAGCTCAGTGGCCTTGATACACAGAAGAGCGCCCAATTACTCGCCATGTTAGCACCCCTGGTGATGGGTGCATTGGGCCAAACCAAACGGAGCAATGGCCTGGGGGCCGATGATCTGGCGGTCTTACTCGGTGGTCAACGGCAAAGTTTCGACGGCAAACTCGGCGGTCTCGTCAGCCTGCTCGACATGGATGGCGATGGCAGCGTCATCGACGATGTGATGGGCATGGGTTCAAAGTTGATGGGCGGGCTCTTTGGCAAAAAATCGTAGGTAATGGTTAATGGAAAACAATTAACGATTAATGGTTAATGTTTCGGTAACCGGGAAACACTAAAAGTTATAGGTTAGGGCCGCAGGCGTGACAGAAGGTTGTCACACCTGCAACCCTGACCTATATTTTTGGGGGCATGGCGGCGCAAATCGCGTGATGGACCGCAACCCGTAACTGGGCAATCTGGCGGTTGGCGCGACCGTTGTAGACTTCATTGGTGAGCAGGGCAACAACTAAGTCGCTGGCTGGATCAATCCAGAGGGAAGTGCCGGTAAAGCCAGTATGACCAAAGACCTGTTGGCTAAAGGGGTTGCTGCTTGCCTCGGGGTCAGGCGACCAGAGCAAAAAGCCAAGACCACGGCGGGTATTCCCTGTCGCGGCGTGTACCTGTCGCATCGCCGCCACGGTGGGGGATGGTAGCAGCTCGCCAGTCAAAAAGCTCTGGCCAAAGCGGGCCACATCGTGCGCCGTGCTGAATAGCCCCGCATGGCCGGAGACACCGCCTAACTGTGCGGCGTTTTCATCGTGGACTTCCCCGCAAATCCGTTGCCCTCGCCATTGGCACCATTCCGTCGGCGCAATGTTGGTGCGATCAACGGCGGGGCCGACAGGTAGATAAGCGGTGTGGCGCAAGGTCAGCGGTTCCAGCACATAACGCGCCACCGCCTGCGCCAAAGGCAACTCTGTTACCTCGGCCACGGCCAGCCCCAACAGAATCAGGCCAATATCACTATAGAGAATCTGCGTACCGCTGGGATAGGCAAAGAAAGTTTCACGGGCCAGCGCCGCGGCCGCCAGTGCATCAGGCTGCCGGAAAAGTGGTCGCCATGCCGGTAAACCGGCGGTATGGGTGAGCAGTTGGCGAAAAGTAACAGCACCCGCATCCACAAAACCACCTGCGGCAGCAACCGTAATCAGTGCTCCACTTTGGAGAGGATCCTCATAAGGTTGAATCGGGCGTTCGCCGCGGAAGAAGGGTAGCATCGTTGCCACCGGCTGGTCCAATGCGATTTGCCCCGCTTCCACCAGACGCATAAAAGTGGTGGCCACAAAGAGTTTGGTGACCGAGGCCAGATCAAAGCGCGTCTGTAATGTGGTGGGCTGCTGCCGGGTGGCCGGATCAAGCCAGCCATACGCCTCAGCAAAGCAGATTGCGCCCTGGTGATAGATCACCAGTTGGGCGGCGGGCAGACGAGGGCCGGCTGCTTCCTGTAAGATCTGGTCAACCGCAGTAAAATCGATCGACATTTGGTTCCTCACTCGCTTCCTGGTTTACAGCCTTGCACCAGCACAATATCTTTAATCTGCAATTTATCATAGGCAAAACGCTGATCTTGGATCAACCCCACCGCATGGGCGAGTGTAATGCGGATGGTGTTGTGACCGGCCCGCAACTGCGTCGCCGGCACCTCCCAACTGTAGGCGACCCAACTTTTGCTAAAATCCCCAATCGGTAGCGGCATTGGCAAAGGTTCATCGTTAAGCCAGATTCGATTCGACCAGTAGTTGCTCTGCATCATTCGCACAGTCAAGCGCCAGGGGGCAGCAGCCGGTGTAGCGGCGTCGGCCAGATAGAAATTGCCTTCCCAAACTGGGCTTGGATTGCGGTTCAGGTGCAACTCGACCCACGGCAGCGGTAACTTGGCATCCCCCAGGTGAATCGTCGTATCGGCAGCCAGAATTTGTATGGTCGGGTCAGGTGCGGGTTGGGCGCGGCGTTGGGCACTCGTGGGTGCCAGCAACCCGGTCAGGGCGTGATAGGCTGGCCGGGGCGCGCCTTGGTCATCCAGCAGACTATAAGCGCGCCATTCCGGCGCAGCAACGCCCCCCAGATTCCAAACGGTGATCAGCTCGACCCACGGCCAGCGCTGGGCGCTTGCCGCCAGCGTCTGTGCCAGGTAAGCAGCTTGCTGGGCCGGGGTGACGCTGTGACCACCCGTGTGGGCCACCCCGGCTACCGCCCAGCCCAGTTCGGTCACCCAAACTGCTTTGTCCGCATCACCATGCCGCACCATGAGCACGCGACTTTCGCCCAAGCGCGCCAGGTTGAGCCCGGCCAACCCACCGGGCCAGCCATCAATGTCGTCGGGCGGCAAGCCAAAACCATAGGCGTGCGCGCCAAGCACGTCAAAGTAAGGGGCCGCACCAGCCGCGTACATGGCATCGAGATAAAGCCGCTCGTCAAGGGCGTCGTCATTCTGAGTGTTGGTGGGGGCCAGACCGGCGCTGATCACCAGGGCCGCCGGATCAGCTTGTTTAACCGCGCCATGGGCGGCCCGCAACAGTTCCACATAGGCCGCTGGGTCGGGAGGCAAAGCGCCCCATTCCAACGCCAAATTAGGCTCATTCCAGATGATATAACCGCGCACCTGGCCGCGGTAACGGGCAGCCACCTGTGCCACCCAACGGGCATACTCAGCCAAACGCACAGGTGGTTCACCAGGTACCAGTTGAGCCGGCCGCGCCCAGGCGGGCGGATGGTCCAGGCGCAACACCAGATCCAGCCCATAGGCTTGGGCCGCCTGGACCCATTCATCAGCACGTTGCCAGAAGAACTGCCCGCGTGTTGGTTCAGTTTCGCCCCAGTGCAACAGTTGTACCAGCGTGTCAAAACCGGCAGCGTGGGCCAGGGTGAGCTCAGACGCATCACCGCTGATCGTGTGTACACCATAGCGCGGCATGGGTGCAAGCAGCTGTGTTGGGCCGACCCCCATGAGCAACAAGGAGACGATCAGCAATAACAGAGGGAAGCGTGAAAGCATTCGTTGCTTCATGAGCCGACCCCGCCTACCGCGGCGCGCCAGAAACCGTGGTCGGTGGCGGCAAAGATCCACTGACCATTCGCGGAAACTAGGAGGGTGTAGATGGTGGCATCGGCCAACGCCGCAACTTGCTGCCAGCTAATCCCATTATCATAACTGTACCAAAGTCCCTGATATTTTGTGCCGGCAAACAAAAGTTCAGGGTTGGTGGGATGACGGGCCAGGGCGCTGACCGTGCGATTAGCCAATGCCGCGCCCAGTGGTTGCCAGGTCACACCGCCATTGCGGCTTTGGTAGAGGCCATTGGTGGCACCGGCGTAAAGTTGTGTCGGCTGCCGCGCATCAACCAAGAGCGCAAAGATACTTTGTCCAGCCAGGGCTGTCCCAAGCGGCCGCCACTGTTGCGCGCCATCGGTACTCTTAAACAGCTCAGTTGCGCCACCCGCATAGAGCACCTGATCATCCGTCGGGTCAATGGCAAGGGCGAGAATCTCACTCGTGAGCGGCATGCCACGGCCCCGTTGTTGCCAGGTGATGGCATCTGGGTGCTCGTCCTGCGCCTGATCGGTGGTATAGATGCGTTCAAAGGCAGCCCGCAGATAGAGGCGGTCAGGCGTTTGCGGGGCAAGCGCCAGGCCCGGAACACGCCCCTCCCAGCCCAGGGATTGCCAATGACTGCCGCCACTGGTTAGCCGAAAGAGGCCGGTTTCACCGCCAGCAAAGAGCGTATCACCGCTGCTAGCCAGTGCAAGCACCGCTTTAGGCGGCAGTGCCACACTCGCCGGCTGCCAGCCGCCCCCCTGATTTTGTGAACGATAAACCCCATCCCCACTGCCGAGATAGAGCGCGCCGTCAGCCGTTTGCGCCAGCGCTTGAGTGCGGAAGAAGGTCAGTGGTGGCTGGCGCAACTGGACTTGCTGCCAGGTCAGGCCACTGTCAAGGGAACGATAAAGACCATGCTGCGTGCCGGCCAGCAGATTGACAGTGGTTTCGGGGATGACGCTCAGGCTATAAAAGAGACCATCACGGCCCAGGCTGCTGCCCCAGGGTAGCCAACTTAGCCCTTGATCAAAGCTGCGCAAGAGGGTGCCATCACTGAGGCCAAGCAAGATGGTATCGCCGGCAAAGGGGGAGATACTGTCCACGCGTACGTCAACCGGCAAGGTGCTCGCGGCCCAGTTCACGCCGCCATCAACGCTGCGAAAAAGCCCGGCCCGTGTACGCGCCAGCAAGAGGCGGTCATCCCACGGGGCGGCCCAGAGGGCGGCGACAAAAGTCTCACCGATGGCCGAGATAGGTTGCCAGCGGCTTGTGCCGTTGCGCTGCACAAAGAGACCCGCGCCGTCAGTCCCCACAAACAGGCCACTTGCAGTATGCAGGACGCTCAGGAGCGCGGTGCCGGTGGTGGCCGGTGACGGCAAGGGCATGGAGGCTTGCCAGCTTGCGCCGTCTTGGCTGGACCAAAGGGTAGGCGGCGTGCCATAGGCTGTGGCTGACGCCGCATGGATCGTCCCATCAACACCCCCATGTAAGGCAAAGATGGGCAGCGCCACGGGCCAGCCCGCAACTGGTTGTACGCGGTCTGCCAGTACCTTGCGATCAGCCCCGAGCATGAGCTGAAACAGACCGTCTGGGCCACCCAGTAAAAGTTGATCCGGTCGATGGGGGTTAAAGAGTAAGGTAACAAGGGGCAGTTGCCGTTGATCAGCCAACAGCACCGGCTGCCAGCTACGGCCCTGATCCCAACTTTCCAGCAGACCGGCGGGTTCATAAAGCGCGGCGAAGAGATGCGTTGCATCAACCGGATCAGCCGCAATGGCCGTAACCTGGAAGTGGGGGGTGAGGCCGCTGTTATAGAAAGCCCAGCGCAGTGGAGCAGGTTGCTGGGCCAAAAGCGGCAGGTGGGAGAAGTTACACAAGCAGACGCTGGTCAAGGCCAGCAGACGCAGCCATTTTACGATCGTTACAGTCACACAGCTACCTTGTCGTTGAATTTTACGTTGTCAATTAACAATTGATCATTGTCAATTGACAATGATCAATTGTTAATTGCGGTCGTTTACTCCCAGGACGAATGGAAGATGCCCGGCTTGTCGGTACGTTCGTAGGTGTGTGCGCCAAAGAAATCGCGCTGCGCCTGGATCAGGTTGGCAGGGAGATGCTCGCTGCGGTAGCTGTCATAATAGGCTAGGCTGACACTGAAGGCGGGGACCGGAATGCCCAGGCCAACGGCGGTCTGCACCACATGACGCCAGGCGGGAAGCCGTTCACTGACGGCTTTGCCCAAATCGTCATCGAGCAGCAGATTGGCAAGATGGGGCTGACGGTTAAAGGCTTCAGTAATGCGGTTGAGGAAGCGGGCACGGATGATACAGCCGGCACGCCAGATTGCTGCCACTTCGCCCAACTTCAGCTCATATTTGTATTCCGCACTGGCAATGCGCAACAGTGACATGCCTTGGGCATAAGCGCTGATCTTGCTGGCATAGAGCGCCTGGCGTACCGCATCGATCAAGACGGCTTTATCACCGGTATAAGTGGTTTGCGCAGGGCCAGTGAGCACCTTGGCCGCGGCGACCCGTTCATCCTTGAGCGAGGAGACAATGCGGCCCACCACGGCGCTATTAATCGTCGGGATCGGCGCGCCCAGGTCAAAGGCATCCTGGCTGGTCCACTTGCCGGTGCCCTTTTGCTGCGCCTTGTCCAGCACCAGATCGACCAGCGGTTTGCCGGTCTCTTCGTCAATGCGGCGGAAGATTTTTTCGGTGATCTCGATCAGGTAGCTGTCAAGCTCGCCTTTGTTCCACTCGCTAAAAATCTCGGCCAGTTCGCCGGCACTTAGCCCCAATGCTTTGCGCAGAATGTCATAGGCTTCGGCAATCAGTTGCATGTCGCCATATTCAATGCCGTTATGCACCATTTTGACATAGTGACCGGCCCCACGCGGCCCGATATGGGTGACACAGGGTTTGCCATCTTCCGGGGCTTTGGCGGCAATCGCTTCGAGCATGGTCTGCAATTCTTGCCAGGTTGATTGTGGGCCACCCGGCATAATGCTTGGCCCCCAGAGTGCGCCTTCTTCGCCACCGCTGACCCCCATGCCGACAAAACGAAAGCCCTGGGCAGACAATGCATCACTGCGCCGCTCGGTGTCTGCGTAGAAGCTGTTGCCGGCGTCGATGATCAGATCGCCCTCGTCGAGCAGCCCGGTGAGGCTATCGATCACCGCATCAACCGGTGCGCCCGCCTTGACCATGATGAGGATCTTACGTGGCTGTTCCAAGCTCTGCACAAAGGCTTCGAGGGTCGTGGTCGGCACCAGTTTTTTGCCGGGATTTGCATCGATAAACTCTTGCATGGTTGCGGTTGTCCGGTTATAGACGGCAACGGTGTAGCCGTTACGTTCCATATTCAGCACCAGATTCTGACCCATCACCGCCAGCCCGATCAGTCCAACATTGGCATTCGCCATGGTCTTCTCCTTTATTGCTTTTGCTCTATCAATTTTATCTTACTCATTGTAACCCAGGCGGCAGCGGTAAACTGTCTGCCTTCTTCCGCTCAGCAAGATTGCTCGCCATGTGGCGGATTGACATATATTCCCTACATAATCCGAAAACCAGAAGGCTTACGGCGTTCCACCGGGGGTGGTGCGGCGGCAAAGAGCAGCCCATCCGGGACACGCATACTTAAGGCAGGGATGCCCCAACCCGCGCCAGGCAGATAGGTCTCCATGGCGCGCCGCGCTTCGGTCAAGGCTTCATCCACGGGGCTATACGCCGCGATGCGGTCATAGAAATTCTGGGCAAAGACGAGAGTCCTTTCCCCCAAAGCAGCCTGCAGCGCCACCGCCGCCGGTAAACCGCGTTGGATAAAGCTCTGGGCTGCAGCCAGGTAAGGGTTAAGCCGCGCATCGGTCTGGCGATCAACGGCCTGCAAAACTGCCAACCGGACGGTACTGTGATCACGCAACAGGGCACCTAAATGTTGCCCGCTCACCGGGCGGCTGCGCCCCATTTCGTCTTCAAAGATCAACACACCGTCGTTAGTATACTCATCAAAGGTGCTATAGCCCATAAAGTGGATGATATGGCAATCATTCTGCCGGAGGCGGCGCTGTAAATCTAAGAGGGTTGGCTTGCGCAACTGTTCCACATAGAGCTTTTCGGCGGGGGCCAGGTAATCGAGTGAATCTAGTAAGCGTAACCAACTGCCACTCGCATCAAAGGTGGGATAGCCGCCAGGGCTGGCAATGATCACCAACATGCGCAGCGGCGTCGTCAAGCCCAGTGGGCGAATGTGATGCATCAGCTTGGTGTAGCGCGCGAGGGGCGTATGGGTAGAGAGGGCCAGGTACTCACCACGCAGGGGATCATAGAGATATTCCCAAGGCAACGCCTGTAATTTGGGGTTGTCGCCCAGGTGTAGGCGAATGCGCAGGCGGGCGCGCTGCTCGTAGGCCATGCGATAGCTGCTCTGCAAAACCGTGCGCACACTTTTCGGAAAGAGGGCGAGAAAGAGCCGTTGCCCCAGCTCCTGCAAGAGCTGCAACGCGGCGGTGTGGCCGTTCGTCTCTTCAACTTCCATAAAAGCCGACGCGCGCATTGCCTGCACTTCGTCAGTCAGCAAGGGGGGCGCGAAGGCTTCAATCGTGGTCCCAGCCGGCGAGTCGGTAACCCGCACAAAATAGCCATCTTCCGTCTGGTCGATGGCTATGTCAAAATTATAATAGGTAGTCGTTGACGCCGTCAGTTGCATGGTTGCATTTTATCATCTTTATTTCATCTTGCGCTAACATCGGCATGGTAGGTTTTCAGTGGTGATCAGAACATGTATAATAGAGCACACTTTGCGTAAGACGTGAAACGTGAGGCGTGATGCGTAAAACGTGAGGCGTAAAACGTAATCGCGCATGAGGCAATGGACAACCGGCCGACACATCACGTCTTACGTTTCACGTTTTACATCTTACGCTTCATGCATCACGTTTCACCAACTAACCAGATTGGACACACCATGAATGTTCTGATTACGGGAGGGGCCGGCTTTATCGGCAGCCACTTGACCAAGCAGTTGCTCGACCGCGGTGACAGTGTCGCGATTCTTGACAATTTGGGTACCGGCAATTTTGAAAATATCCAGCCTTTTGTCCCTAATCCCAATTATTCATTTGCAATTGATGATCTCAACAACACGCTAGTCCTCGACCGGCTGGCAAGTGGAGCAGATGCGATTGTCCACCTGGCCGCGGCGGTTGGCGTGCAATTGGTGGTGGAACGGCCAACCGAGACGATTGAAACCAATGTGCTGGGCACCCATGCCGTGCTGGCCGCGGCGCGACGTTATCGCTGTCGGACGCTGATCGCCAGCACTAGTGAAGTCTATGGCAAAGGGGTGCGCATTCCCTTTAATGAAGAGGACGATCTGCTGCTTGGCCCTTCCAGCCGCAGCCGCTGGTCCTATGCTGCCAGCAAACTGCTCGATGAATTTTTGGGGTTGGCCGCACACGCGGAGCATGGCTTACCGGTGACGATCATGCGTTTCTTCAATACCGTGGGGCCGGGGCAGACCGGTCGCTATGGTATGGTGGTCCCGCGCTTGGTGCGTCAGGCCTTGCGCAACGAAGAAATTACCGTCTACGGCGACGGTGAGCAGAGTCGTTGTTTTTGCCATGTGGCCGACACGGTCCGGGCCTTGGTCGCCTTGTTGGATCGGCCAGAAACGACGGCCGGTGAGGTTTACAATATCGGCAGTAATGAGGAAGTTACGATCAATCAACTAGCCAATTCGGTGATAGAGCACACAGACACCACGGCCACGATCAAGTATGTTCCTTATAACGAAGCATACGCGCCTGGTTTTGAAGATATGCGCCGGCGCGTACCCGACACAACCAAAATTCACGCAGCGGTTGGCTGGGCACCCGAACATCGGCTACAGCAAATTCTTACCGATGTCATCGAGTTCGAGCGCACTCGGCTGACGACAGCCTATCGCTAACCAAACACAAATTTCTTAGGACAGATAAATATGGACAAAATGAAGCTAAGACCTCTCGTTTTTTGCCTAAGTTGTACTTTGTTCGTTGCGGTGTCGTTGCTCTTTTCGGCGACACCCACACCCGTCGCCTTAGCACAGACCATTCCCGCGGCGCCCATTGTCAATGACGAAGGTGGCGCGGTCGCGGTCAGTGGCGTAGTGACTTATACCAACGCCTTCTTTACCACCGGCGTTGCCGCACCGATGGTAATTCTAGAGGATCAGGCCGGCTTTGTGGATCGCAACGAGGGCTTTATTCTGCCCCTCGAATCACAAACCCTCGGCCAAATCACCTCAGACTTTTACACCTCGCCCTTCTCCTATAGCGTGGCGCTGCCGATTGAACCGCAGGCGACCCTGCGCGATGTCGATCAAGATGGCGAAGAGGAGAGCGGGGTCATGGTCTATGCCATTGCCTACTGGACCAATATCTTTGGTGATCCCTTCTTGGAAGAGCGCGATCTCTATGGCGGTGGTTGGTCAACGGCCTATGCGTCAACGCGTGTCAGCGAAGATGTATCTACCCGCCGCGAAATCGTGGGAGGCAAGTTCCTCATCTACGCGCCGGATGATGCCCAAGGGTTCCCAATCGGCTTTGGCGATGATGGGCTGCTCTTTACCGCCGATGATCCAATTGTCACCGTCCCCCAGGGCTATACCGTGGTCGATATGGATACCGACCCCTTTACCTTTGATCGCTCACGCGAACCGGTCATCGATCTGATCGAGCCGGAAGGGGCCGCGCTTGATGACTTCTCGGCCATGAGCTATAGTGAAGCCTTTGATGCCATGATCGAGAAGATGCGCACCGAGTATGCCTTCACCGAATATAAAGGGATCGACTGGGATGCCAAGATTGCCGAGTACCGCCCCCGCTTTGTCGAAGCCGAAGAGACAGAGGATGTCAAAGCGTATTTAACCGCCTTACGCGACTTTGCCTGGTCGATCCCCGATGGGCATGTTAGCGGGCCAAACCTGGCGGATGACTTTAGTTTTGCGACCGGTGGTGGCTTGGGCATTGCCATACGCGAATTGGATGATGGCCGCGTCCTGGTCAACTTCTTGCTGGCCGAAAGCCCGGCAGCGGAGGCTGGAATTGAGGAACGCGCCGAGATCGTGGCGATCAATGGCGAGCCGATTGCTGATCTCATCGGTGAAACCATCGCCTGGTCAGCACCCTTCAGCACCGATCATTTCCGACGCTTACAGCAGATGCGCTATGTCACCCGCTTCCCCGTAGGGACAGAGGTCGAGGTGACCTTTAAGAACCCAGGGGCTGATGAGGAACAGACCGCCACGATGGAAGCCGTCCCTGAACGTGATAGTTTCACCTTCTCTTCCTTTAATGCCGGGCGCACGGGTTTTGAGCAGCCGGTCGAGTACGAGTTGCTCGATGAGGGCTATGGCTATGTGAAAATTTATGGCTTTGCGGACAATGATCTGCTGAGTATCCAACTGTGGGAGCGGATGATTCGGACGCTCAACAATACGCAAACCCCTGGCTTGATCATCGATATGCGCCAAAATGGGGGCGGCAGCGGTTTCCTGGCCGACCAAATGGCAGCCTACTTCTTTGACGAGCCACTAGAGTTGGGTAACACTGGCCGTTATGATAAGGAAACGGGTGACTTCTTCTTTGATGAGCGCACCACCGACCGTTTCTACTTGCCGGCGGAAGATCTGCGCTATTATGGCAAGGTAACGGTGTTGATTGGCCCCAACTGTAACAGTGCCTGTGAATTTTTCAGCTACGATATGTCGGTACAGGATCGGGCGGCGATTGTCGGTCAATACCCAACCGCGGGTTTGGGCGGCAGTGTCGAACAGTTCCGCATGCCGGAAAATGAACAGATGCAATTTACGGTTGGTCGTGCGGTGGACATGAATGGCGAGATCCATATTGAAGGCAAAGGCGTGCCACCAACGGTACAAGTCCCGGTGGATGAAGAAACGCTCTTTAGTGACGGCGACCCCATCCTGGCCGCGGCGATTGCCTACTTGGATGATGCCACCAATATCGAGGTCACCGATGGTGGTGACATTGCGATTGGCGATGAAGTCACCGGCGAAATTGCAGCGGGCGAGCGCGTTCGTTACACCCTTGAGGTGGCAGAAGGCGATGTCATCAACATCTACCTGGGCGACGAAGCGGGTGAACTCGACACCATCCTCAGCCTGCTTGACACCGGCGACAACGTTCTCGTCGGCAACGATGATGCCGACGAAGAGACCGTCAATTCGGCACTGACCGAACTAGAGATCCCCGTCGATCTCACCCTGGTGATTGAAGTCGCCACCCAAGGCGACAACGGCGAAGGGGCCTATACGCTCAGCGTGGTTGACGCGACGACAGAGTAAAAACAAGGTGACACGGTGACACGGTGACACGAGATACAAAACGGGTGACCTATCCTTGTCTCGTCTCACCTTGTCACCTTGTCTCGTATCTCCCTCACCCCATTGGAATGACCAAATCATACGGGAAGTCGGTCAGGTTAACCAGCTGGCCGGCTTCGTTGAAGGCGACGGTATCTTCGATGCGGACGCCAAAGCCGCGGTCGGGGTAGTATAATCCTGGTTCGACGCTAACGACATGACCGGGTTGAAGCACCGTGTCATTGCCGGCCGCGTGGCTCAGGCGTGGCTCCTCGTGGATGTCAAGTCCCAGTCCATGACCTAAACTGTGGACAAACCCTTCATGGGTGCCCGGCTGTGTGCGGACTGTCGGGTGACCTTTCGCCTCAAAGTAATCGCAGACCAGTTCCTGGGAGGCACGACAGGGCTGGCCCACTGCCAGTGAGCCAATCACCTGATCAAAAATCTCCTTACACTGATCCCACACGGCTTGTACTTCCGGCGGCGCATAGCCTAGACACCAAGTGCGCGTCACATCGTGAAAATAACCCTGACTGGTCATGGGGAAGAAGTCGAAGACAATCGGCTCGCCCAGGCGCAGCGGGGCTTTGTCATTGCCGCGGTTGTGGGGAACCCCCGCATCACGCCCCTGGGCAAAGATCGTGTCGTGATCCTCGGCCATGCCATAGGCGTTGAGCCGAGCGCGGATAAACTGGCGCACATCGCCAATCGTCATGGCTTCTTTGCTATTCTTCATCACGACCTGGTCGCGTACACTATGTTCCTGGATAAAGTCGCGCGTCTCGCCCATCACCACACAAGTCAGGCGGCCAGCTTCACGCATGGCGGCGATCTCCTGGTCATCCTTCGTCTCGCGCGCTACCGAAAAGAGCGACTCTTCAAATTCACCCACCAATTCGACCCCTGTGATCGACGCCTGCAATTTACTCAGCAGGGCAAAGGCGGCACCGGCGTCTTGCGTACCGTAGATGCCCAAGCGCCCGTGGAGATTGTGGTCGCTGATCACCTGACTTAGATAATCAACTTCGGTGGCAAGACGGTCGCCGTGGTGCTTTTGCAACAACTTATACCGATTGTAGTGCTGATCGCGATCAACCAATTCCATCCCGGTGCTCAGGGCGGTATCGCGCTCCATTGAGCCATGAATCAGGATCAGCGGGCCACCACGCCGTTTCACCACCAGCGCTTTCTCCAAGGGGGCACCACTGGTTAAATAGTTCATTATTTTGTTGCCACTCGCATCACCCATCACCAGCAGCGCGTCCAAGTTGCGCGCGGCCATAATCCGATCTAAATCTGCTTTCATGCATCGTTTCCTTCAGCTAGCAGCGTTAGCAGGCCCGTTCGTAGGGGCACGGCCTGCTGTGCCCCTACGAACGGGCCTGCTAACGCCGGATTTATCCAACAATATGGTGTTGCGACATTCTAACCCAGCGTGCCCCCCAGAGCAATCGTTGGCAATTGTCGGCGCGCCAACAGAAAAGGCCGCGGCGCGCGCATATGATAGGGGTCAACTTGTGATTTATTGCGCAAAAGGATTGAGGACATACCAGTGATTGCCACTGCACCTGTAAATCAAAATGCGGGGCCTGATCGCCAGCCCCAGTACAACGACAGCAAAACCGCGGGCACCCCGCCCGCATTGTTGATCCGCCTGGAAGGGCTCAGCAAAAGTTACATGGAAGCCGGCCAATCGCGCCTGGTCCTTGATGAGCTGAACCAAGAATTCTACCGGGGTGAATTTATCTGTCTGCTGGGCAAATCAGGCAGTGGCAAGAGCACGCTGCTCAATCTCATCTCTGGTATTGATGCGCCTACCCAAGGGCATGTGGTCATTCGCAATCAGGATCAGGATGTGCGGTTGACCGCCCTGAGCGAACAGCAACGGACCCTCTTTCGTCGTCACAACATTGGGATTATCTTCCAATTTTTCAACCTGATTCCAACCCTGACCGTGCTCGAAAATGTGACATTACCGCTGGAGTTGGCGGGGGTTAGCAAAGGTGGCCGCGATCAGGCCGCAGCGCTGCTCGCTCGGGTGGGATTGGGCAACCGGCTGGCGACCTACCCGGACAAGCTGAGTGGCGGGGAACAGCAGCGGGTGGCCATTGCGCGTGCCCTGGCCCATGATCCCCTGTTGGTATTGGCCGACGAGCCAACCGGCAACCTTGACGAAGAGACCGGGGATAGTGTGTTGCAGCTGCTGCTTGAATTAACGCGCGGCGCAGGTAAAACCCTTTTTATGGCCACCCATGCACCGGAGATTGCCGACCAGGCGGATCGGGTGTTGCATCTGGTCCACGGCAAGTTAAATAATTAATTGAAAATGGAGAATTGAAAATTGTTAATGCCGAGGCAACCCCATGCGTAACAGCCCCACGGTCGAGCGCGAAACTTTACCCAATGCCCAATCACCAATTGCTAGCCGGCAATCTGCTTTTGCCCCCAAAACTTATTTCCGGTTGGCATGGCGGCATACGCGGCGGCGACCACTGCAAAGTCTCTTCTTTGTCTTAGGCGTGGCGATTGGGGTAGCGATGATCGTCGCCATTGACCTCGCCAATGGCTCGGCGGCGCGTGCCTTTACCTTGGGCACGGAAACGGTCACCGGCCGGGCGACGCACCAGATCTTTGGCGGCCCCAGTGGATTGGACGAGCAGGTCTATACGCAGCTACGCACAGAATTGGGCTACCGACTGAGTGCGCCGGTGGTCGAAGGCTATGTTAGCGCGGGCCAACTTGATGCCCAGCCGATGCGTTTATTGGGCATTGATCCGCTGGCCGATGCCCCCTTTCGGAGCTATTTGGGTACCGGGGAGGGGTTGCTGAATGGGGCCGATTTCTTGGCCGGGTTGATGGTGCAGCCCAATAGTTTTCTGCTCAGCACAGCGGTAGCGGAGCGTTATGGGCTGCAAAGTGGGGACGAGCTGATTGTGGGCGTCGGTAGTGGCGAAGTAGCACTCGAGATTGTGGGGCTGTTGGCACCGACGGACGATTTGAGCCGGCGCGCGCTGGATGGCGTGCTGATCACCGACATTGCTACCGCGCAAGAGGTGTTAGGTCGCGTCGGCAAGCTCGACCGGATTGACCTGATCATCCCTGAAGCTAACGCCGACCAGACCATCCAAGCGATTGCAGCGCTGCTACCCGCCAGCGCCCGCATCGAAACCGCGGCCGCGCGCACGGGGGCTGTCAACGAAATGACTGCGGCCTTCAGCCTTAACCTAACCGCGCTCAGCCTCTTGGCGCTAGTCGTCGGCATGTTCCTCATCTATAACACCGTCACCTTTAGTGTCATTCAACGCCGACCCGTGATCGGCACCTTGCGCGCCCTGGGCATGACACGCGGTGAGATCTATCTGCTCATCCTCTTAGAAGCACTTGTGTTGGGGTTGATTGGGACCCTACTAGGATTAGTGTTGGGTGTGATCATGGGGCGCGGGGCAGTGCAACTGGTGACACAGACGGTCAACGATCTCTTTTTTGTGGTGGCTGTGCGTGAGATTGAACTACCACTCTTTACCTTACTCAAGGGCGGCGTAATCGGCGTTTTTGCGGCGCTCTTGGGGGCTGCGCTGCCGGCCTATGAAGCGACCAGTGTTGAGCCGGCCGGCGCGCTCAAACGCAGTGACATTGAGGACCGGACCCGGCAGGCCTTGCCCTGGTTAAGTGCCGGTGGCGGGCTGCTCCTCTTGTTGGGGCTGGCACTGCTCATTCCAGAGTGGAATCTGGTCATCGCTTTTATTGGCCTCTTTGCTGTGATTTTGGGCGGCGCGCTCTTGACCCCCGTGCTCACCCTGGGCATGATGCAAGGCGTCGCGCGGCTGGAAGGGCAACGGCTGGGGATCATTGCCCGCATGGCCCCGCGCACGGTGATCCGCTCGCTTAGTCGCACCGCGGTGGCCGTGGCAGCGTTGATGGTGGCAGTCAGTGTGATTATTGGGGTGGGGGTGATGATCGGCAGCTTCCGCAATACCGTTGAAGCCTGGCTGGAAGATGTGTTGCAGGCCGATATCTTTATCTCGCCCCCCGCGCTGACCGGCAGTCAACTGGCCGCAACGCTGGAGCCGACGCTGGCCGCCCGTTTACAGGCGCTCCCCGGCATTAGCAGCCTGGCCACCAACCGCACCGTGGAAGTGGTGGCCTTACTGGAGCCGGCCGGGGCAAATGGCACAGCCGGGATTGTCGAGACGACGACGCCGATCCGACTGGTGGTGCTGAGCGATGACCTGGCTGGTGCAGACCGTAACTACCGCAGCGCCAGTGGCGATTGGCAAGCAACCTGGCAGGCAGTGGTGGGGGGTGGGGTCATCATCAACGAACCGATGGCCAACCGCTTTGACCTGACGGTAGGTGATCCGGTCGCGATCCAGACTGATCGCGGCGTAGAAAATTTTTCGATTGTTGGGGTGGCCGTCGATTTTGATGTGCGCCCGGTGGTTACGCTCTATGATCCGGTCTACCGCCAATTTTGGGATGACAGTGCCATCTCAGCAATTGCGCTTTTCGTGGCACCGGGCATCAATGTCGAGGAGAAAGTTAATGAAATTCGGGCGGCATTTGGCGGTGAGCAAAGTCTGTTAGTGCGTTCCAATCGCGGCACCCGTCAGAGCGCGCTCGAGGTCTTCGACCGCACCTTTGCGATTACGGTGGCGCTGCAACTGTTGGCAACCCTGGTCGCCTTTATCGGCATCCTGAGCACGCTAATGAGCTTACAACTGGAACGTAACCGGGAGATTGGGGTGCTGCGCGCCACCGGCATGACCCGGCGGCAACTCTGGCGGCTTTCGATGTTTGAGACGGGGTTGATCGGCGGGAGTGCAGGGTTGATTGCCATGCCCATGGGGTTGGCATTGGCGGTGATCCTGATCTACATTATCAACCTGCGCTCCTTCGGGTGGACGCTGGAAATGCAAATGCAGCCAGGGGAGTTTGGGCAGGCATTTCTGGTCGCGGTCGGCGCAGCCCTCTTGGCCGGCCTCTACCCCGCTTGGCGCATGGGACAGATGCAGCCGGCCACCGCCGTACGGTCAGAGTGAGATCAGGCGACAATGAGATTGCCGTTGCCACTGTCCGGATCCGCGTCATGGTCGTCTAATTCGGCCAGTTGATCCCAGCCATCATCACCGAAGGTTTCATAGTAGATCAACAGATCACGCAGTCGGGGGAGGCGCTTGTGCCGCCGATAGGGATTTTCCAGTATGCTGAGTGTTTCCAGTGCCTCACGCATCTCCTTGATCTTTTGATCAGGCCATAGCGCAATCGCCCGCGCAATATTGCGCCCGCTGCCTGGCTCGTAAACAATAATTTCACCCCAAGGGGTCATCACATTGCGGCGGAACTGTTTAAGTAGACCGAGGATTTGATCCAAGTAGACTGGTGGATTGACAGAAAGCACAACCTGCCCATCAACTAATTGCGGATAACGAATCGTCCGTTGCGAGACGGCGGCTAAGGGCGTATAGATTTGCAACCCTTCATGATTCACTTCAATCCAGGTAAAATTATTGAAGGGCGTAGCATTGAGTAGCGAGAGCAACCAACGTTTAGCAAAGTCAACCAGTGTGCGTGTACCAGCATTGGTGATCGGCTCATCATGCAATTTTTTACTTAACGCTCTCGCCTTGGCCAGCTTAATCTGTTCTTTCTCATTTTGTCCACGTAAACGGCGAATGTAAGAATGCGCTTTAATTAAGGCCAGTGTCGGATGCAAACCAGGCATCTCCTGGGCAGCCTCAAAGGCATACTGATCAGGCATATTCCAGTTAGTTTCCCACAGGCTAAGCAACTTATTGATCTCAGCCTTAGCGTCGGTGGGCACAATCAATGACTGTTGGCGCACAAGCCGCACAACGTCAAACAAGCGGCCGGTCCCTTCTTCGACGACCTTACTCAGTGCCTCTTGATGTTGTGCGGTCAACTTAGCATGGTCCTTGATCAAAGGCACAATCTGCGCGATGAACGCTTGGGTCCAGACAGCCGCATCAAGCGGGGCATTGCGATCAGCAATCGCCGCGACCCCACGGGCCGTAATCAATTCACCAATCGCACCCTTGGCATCATCAGAGAGGGCAAACTTGCGCTTGGCGATCTTCGCAATTTTGCCGATTGCAGCAGTAAGCTGCCCCAAGATCTCCCCAACCACATCCTTTAAGGCATCTTGATAGATGCGTTTTTGCTCGTCATTCATGCCGCATTCCTTAATCAGTGGGCAACGCTGTTACTGGCCCGCTGGAATCGTCAACACCCAGCCAACTACAATTACGTTGGGATTGCGCGTAAGTTGCGGATATTTCTGTGTATTGGCTGTCACCAGACTATTCACATTCACTTTGTAGCGCTGGGCAATCACGGCGAGGCTTTCCCCTTGGGTGACCGTATGGGTCTGCCCTGCGGTGGCAGCAGTTGGGGTACCAGGTCCCGGCGTTGCCTGCGGATCAGCTCCGGAAGAATTGGGCGCCGGGGTTGGCACGATGGGCCGCGACATATCATACGCATCATCCGGCCACAGACCATCGCCATAAACGGAAAATGGATTTTCCGTCGTGTAATAACCACCACCCGTCAAACCACGGACGGCGGTGCCGTTGAGGCGTAGGCTACGGGTTGTACGGAAACCGTCCATGCTACAGAGTAATTGCCACTCTTCATACTGTTTGGGATACCAACCACCTGCCATGGCGGCCACATCACAGGTAATGCCGTTCGGGATATCGCGGCGCGCCATCGGCACTGTGTTGTCACTAATTTTGCCGGTCTTGTTAAAACGGTTTTGCAAGCTGGCAACCCAAATATCAATCGCATTGGTCTTCAGCGGGTAGGAGACCGGCACTTCTGTTGGCACCGGTGCTGCGCCGGAGCCCGCTTGGGCACCAGGGGCCGCAAAACCAGCTGGCGCATCAGCAGCGAGCCCGTCATAGGGCGAACCAGGGACCGAAAGGCGCACTAACGAGCCGGAGACCCGATCGATCTCGCGCGCCATCCGGGTACGGGGCAAGGTATCCAATACCTGGCTAAAGATCCAGTCACCGGTAATCACCGCAACACAGCCAATTAAAAAGGCAAGGCTGGCGAGCACAACGGTGATCCGAACAACGACAAAGATGTTCCACTCTTTGATCGTGCCGATCACCATAGGAACGATGCGGAAGAAATAGAGGTAGACAATCGATAGGGCGACGATCACATAAAACGCCCCAGCTAGCCAACCAAGTGTATCAGTAATATATCCCGGCATTGGAGAACTCCTATGATGATGACTTGCGAATGCTCATCTACCCCAAATGGCAGCAATTATGGCAAATACCAGCAATTACGACCCAGGCAGATAATGAAGGTGAATAAGTCCAATGGTGAAGCAAAACCCAAAGCTGGTTGCCAGGTCGGTTACTGTTGAACCCACCAGCCAGCGTTGGCAGCAATCGGGTGTGCGAAGAGTTGATGCCAACGCTGACAATCGAACCCGAGTGTTGTATTAAAGGTGGTACAGCGCTGGTTAACTGGCCAGCGCCGGTCAAAAGCCATGATGCCAGAGCTTAGCGCATCAACCGCGAAGAGCTCCTGCGTCTTAACCAACCCAGCAATTTTGGTATCAACTGGCCCATAGCCGGTAAAGACTGGGACAATCTCAACCAGCGCATTCGCAAGTGCTTGCGCTACGGCAGGCGCACTTTGTACCGTCGCCGTCGCCTTCACCGTCGCAGTGAGAGGCACGCCGGCCCCCGTAACCGGCGTGCGCGTCGCTGGTTTGGTGCCACCACGCGCCACCGGTGCTGCGGTTGGTGCGGGGACAGTTACGGTTGGCGTAGTACGGACAAATGCAGCACTGGTGTCCAAATTATGAAAGACATTCCAGAGCAAGAGTACCCCTTTGCCCGGCAATTTCGCTTCTTCGCGCCGCTTTGCCATATGTTCGGCCAGCCAATAGATATCCCGTTGGCGCACCGTTTCGGCAAACTCCATATCGATCGCAATCCCATCCAGCCCAAAGCCACTCAGTTCATCGACAACCTGGTAGGCAGTCTTAAAATCTGCGCCCACATCAATAATCACTAAGCCGTTAACATAGTGCATCGCATTGAGCAGACGCCGTGCTTCGTTCAAGTCGAATTTCCCTTCCAAGCGGGGAATTGCAACCGGAATGGGCGTGCCACGGCTAAAGAGTGCGACTTCTTTCTGCCAGGCCGTAGTGGCGTTGGCGATCTCATCCGCGGTACAGACTCGACCAAGCGTCCCTACACTGTGGCAGGGAATGCCCCACACTGCGCTATAGTGGGCACCAACCTGATAACCTTGCCCCGGAAAGGGATAGAGGCCATAGCGAAAATAGGCCATAATGGTACGCGGATCGATCTGTTCGTCAGACATCCAAACTGCCAGTGCTGTGCCGGAGCTACAGATGACGGTCGGAGCCAGAAACACAAAGAATAAACTCACCCAATGCAGCCGTCTGCGTTGACGCACCTGTCCCCAAGCGCCCTGTGATTGAGCCCAGAGGGTATAGAGTAGGTGACTGGCCTTCTGCAAACCGGAGGCAACCGCATCTGGTCGGAAAAAGAGCGTCAACGCCACCAGAAAAACTAAGAGCCCCGCAAAGAGCTCACGGGAAACGATTCCCCCTCCATAGTAAGCGACATTGGCTACTTCTTGCACGGCTGAGCCATCGGCTGCGCAAAATTTACAATAGACAATGGCCGAGCGGCTGAAGTAGAGATCGTTGCGGACCCGCCCCTTCTCCGCATTGTGGATCTCCCAATGAACATGAGGGCCAAAGCTGGTCATCCCTGTCCAACCGACACGACCTAATGGGGTCCAAATGTGGACACGATCACCTGTCTGCACTTTGACTTGGTCACCCCCCTCATCGATCATATGGCCATAGAGACTGAGGTAGCCATCACCGTGGTCAACCAAAACCCAACAACCATAACCACCGGCGTTATTACAACCGGCATAAGTGACTTTGCCCGCCGCCATGGGAAAGATTATCGAGCCGTAGGGTACCGTAATATCCCAGGCAAAGACCGAGCCGCGCCGCAAGTGATCATCTTCATCAGAGGAGAGGACGCCACCAATCACCGGGAGGACCCATTTACCGTCGCGCGAAACAGTACGCCCGCCAAGTGAAGGCCAGAACTGCGCCTCTACAATTATCGGACTGCTAGCTAACCAGATGAGCGTACAGAGGAGAACCAGCGCCCAACGTCGCCACACGGTTTTCACCTATTCATTATTTCGCATTCATTATTTCGCGCCCATTATTTCGAGCGGTGCCATGCTATTCCATATAAGTCAATTGGCTTTGCTACAATTGTAAGTATACCAGTTCCTCGTGTAGAGGCAAACTCTTACACCTGTGTACGGCAAAAATTCATTCGGACCAGAAAGAACGTGTAAGTTACACGAAAGGTACTGACCATTGTTTAGTAAAAATCAAGCACAACTAAACAACCAATGCCATACCATCCGACCCGGTGTCCGCGCCGCCACGCAGCGTGCCCGTGACGGGATCAATGGTCAACGCATGGACGAGCGCAAAGCCACCATGGCTATATGGGTAGAGTTCCACCGGATGCTTTTTCGCAATTTCGTCACGCACATAACCAGGGATCCGGGCGTGGCAGCGGATGGTATTGAGCTGACAATCAAACCGTGGGGCATAGACGGCTTCATTGGCAGCCATCCCAAAATCAAGCACATTGAGGATCACAAGCAGATTCGAAGTAATAATCCGGGTTGCGCCCGGTGAGCCAAGCACGAGGATTGGCTGGTCACCCTGGTAGACGATGGTGGGACACATGCCGGTAGTACGCCCCTTGCCCGGTGCAATCGAGTTGGCATGGCCTGGCATGGGATTAAAGTTGATCATCGAGTTGTTGTACATAAAGCCCATTCCAGGCGTGATCACCCCCGAGGAGGCACCGAGTGAGTGGGTGAGTGCGACACAATTGCCGTGGCTGTCAACGACACTAACATGAGTGGTATGGGGCGTGCCCGTGGGAGCAGCGGTGGCATTGATCGGCTTGCCCGCGTTGATGTGATCGCGCCACTGAGCGGCGCGTTCCTTGGAGATCATCCAGTCAACCGGCACATCGTTGAAATTAGGATCAGCCATAAACTGATTGCGGTCAACAAAGGCAGCTTTCATTGCCATCGCCACGGTGTAAATATAGGCGGGCGAGTTATGGCCCATGGCGGCGAGGTCATACCCTTCGAGGATGTTGAGGATGGCAATCAGCGTGGGACCACCGTGGGGGGCCGTCGTGCTGTCGATGCGATAGCCGCGGTAAGTACCACTGACGGCCATCGCTTCGCGTAATTCATAGCCGGCCAGGTCAGCGGCGGTGACATAGGCCCCATTGGCGGCCAGATCAGCGCACATGCGGGCCGCCAGGTCACCCGTATAGAAATCTTCTGGGCCTTGTTCGCCCAGGTGACGCAAGGTGCGGGCGTAGTCAGGATTACGCAACAATTCGCCCAAGTCGTAAGGCGAACCATCGGCCTTGAGATAGATCCGGCTGGCTTCCGGGTTAAGACGAATATAGTCGATCAGTTCGGTTGCTTCGGGATAACGGGCTTTGCGCAGCCAACGAGTGGCCATGCGGTCGGTGACGATAAAGCCTTCCTCGGCCAGCTGCGCGGCAGGGGCAATGGCCTCGGCCCAAGAGATGGTGCCCCAACGGGCGAGGATCGTTGCCATCGTTTTGACCCAGCCGGGGGTACAGACAGAAGTATAACCGGCATCATTGACCCGGCCCTGCAAGAAATAGCCCCAGCCGTCAGGGTTAGGCCCGATAATCTGATCAACCCACATCTCTTCGCTCACCCCTGCGCCGGCCAACGCCGGCCCATCGATGGCAACAAATTTCTGTTCATCGGCCAGGTAGCAGCTTAACAGCGCATAACCGCCGATGCCACACATCTGCGGATCGAGGATGCCTTGGACAAAGGCGCAGGTAACGGCCGCATCAATTGCATTGCCGCCGCGCATAAGCACTTTGGCCCCTTCTTCAACAGCAATCGGTTGTGGGGCCACAATGGCATTGGCAGTGGGTTTCAGAGTGGGAATGGGCATAGGGCTTTCCTTCCGGATTGGGCAACTTATACTGGATTTTTGATAGCAGTCCTCCCTATTGTAATCGAAAATAGTGATGTATGCACGCGCCCATTTTTGTAGGGGGCGCGTGCTCCCACCCATTTGTGGCGCGCTGGGCGTACGCAATCGGGCGACGGAACAACGCTTGACCAGTGCGAGGGGCGCGGGTCGTCCTTGGCTTAGCTCTTCGGCCCTGTATAGACTACCTCCAATAAGATCCGATCGGGACTCTCAAACATCACCTGGTAATAGGTCTGATCCGGCCCTTGGGCAAACTCAGGGCGGTGCTGCGGGGTATCAAAGAGCAATGTCACCCCTTGCGCCGTTAGATAAGCCGCGGCGCGGTCCACATCACTTTGCGCCGCCACGCTAAACGCCAGGTGATTTAGCCCGGCACCATCATAATCATTCTGCGCCTCGTTGGCATAGCCGATAAACCAGAGGCTAACTCCATTCGGATCGAGAACGCCGATCACATTTTCCATTTCAGCGATCGTACGCCATTCTAGAAAGGTCATCAACGCTTGATAGAAGGGTAGATTAGCTGCGGCAATATTTAATTGAAGGTGACCGAGTTGGCTTTGCATCGTTAGTTTATCCTTGCGTTATGAAATGTGCTAGTGAAATGTGTGGCAATTGATTAGCATTGTAGCACAGAAATCCAAGTGACAATTGTAAAAATACGCCATGTTAATCGCTGACAACCGGCACAACATCCACCTCAGTGGATTAAGTTGAACTGTGCTTACGGCCAAAGCAGCAATTACCTTACGAAATTCGCAATATATGACACTCAAATTGGGCGGAATTCTTGATGCGCGCGCCAGATTATTATGTTATACTAGCCGTAAGCCACGCAAGTTTGTCTATCACGCCAGCCAGCCACCAGCGTTATCGCGATGATGAAGGGTAAGGGTAAGCCCCTTGTGCAGGAGAGATGGCCAAGTTGCCAAATCATGCTGGAATCCGATCTGGGCGGGCAGCGTACGTCTACTTTGAAAGTGGACAGTCACTTGTCGAATTTGCGTTGTTGATTCCTGTCCTCCTCGCCCTACTGTTCGCTGGGATTGAGGTGGGACGGATGATTTATTCCCAAAATGCAATTACCCATGCCGCCTACGAAGGTGCCTACTATGGCATGCTTAATCCCACCGACATTAACGGCATTAAAGCAGAAGTACTCGACGTTGCCGTTGGGGTGCCACTGCAAGCAGTAGACATAGAGATAAGCTGTGAACCTTGCTATAGCGGCGCTGCCATCGCGGTGGCGATCAACTATCGCTTTGAATCTCTCTTCACACCGCTTGTTCCCAGTTTTACACTCCACGCCTCGGCTAAATATTATATTCAATAGTAACGCGACGAAAAGCGGTCATATCGTCGCGTGGTCTGGCCAACACGACCACGCGACCACGCGACACTTTTCAGCACAGTTTTTGCCGCCGATTTGTTGTATAATGGGGTAGACGCCATCGTGGCAGCACGCGCAAAAAGGGAGATTGAATTGACAACAGCGACCATGAACAACCGTTGGCTGGCCCAGCAGCGCCTCATCCAGCAGCAGATTGTGCAGGGCACAGCAGAGACACCCGCCGCGGTCGTGCATACCACGCCAGCGGTAAGTTTCCAAGCGCATTAATAATGGAACGGCTGGGGATGTATTGCGAGGACCATTTGATTCACAATGAGTACTTCAATGGTGAATGGGGCGACGAACTGATCTATGCCCGAGTGGGCAGCCCACCAGTAGTTATAGTGGTAGTCGGCACAAGCATACTTTCCTCAGTGGAAAAGTGTAATTGTGCCAAAGCTAGCCTACGGCTGCAAATGTACCTTCAAGGTCTGGCCGGCGGCGAATTGTTGGAAGAGGGCCGGGAATTGATCGAGGGGCGCGGTGTGGCTCACCAGGGGCCGCACATCGATCACGCCATTCGCCAGCCAGGCGAAAGATAACATACAGCGGCACGATCACGCCAGCCGGGAATTTACTCATTTCCCTTATCTACGGCGCGACGACTTTCCTGCTTTACCCGTACAAATGCTATACTCTACGATCATTCCTTTCCACCTGGCAGACAGTGCCCGCGAGGTATCCAACCACTGCTTTTATGTTCTATAATCGTCGCAACTTTTTACGT
This sequence comes from Caldilineaceae bacterium, assembly GCA_022842065.1. The sequence continues at coordinate 26,991 of JALHQH010000020.1, read as the reverse complement.
TATTTCGCCCTGAGTGGGGCCGGTCTTGGACTGTTAAGCGCCGGCTTTGGGGCGGAACGAATTGCCCCGGCGCTTTGGTCGCAGCGGTCGATCTGGCAGATCGCCGAGGGATCTACTAGTGATTTTCTTCAACAGTACGCACCCCAACTTGCGCGCCTGCACTTTGGCGCTAATCTCTGTCCCGATTACCAGTTGATGGCAGCGGGGGTCGATCCAGATCAGGCCGTGCGCTTGCTCAAGGAAGCGTTCGGCTGTCAACATGTGCGGTTGGGGATGCGCTGGAGTACGCACGACGCCCAAGGCATCGGGGCCTATGATCGCTGGATCGAAGCGCTGCTCAAACATGGGCTCAAAACGGTGGTGGCCTACGGGATTAAAGCGCCCTTCCCACCCGAAACCCATTTTCCACCGGCGCTTGAAGAGGCGCTACCGGCGCTGGGTGTAGTGCATGGGGCGATTATCCATGCCGCTTCCCCCCTGGGTGAGATTGCGCTTGACTACGCGCAGAAACTTCTGGATCATCTAAAGCGAACCTTCGGGCTGGACAACTTCTATGGCTTTAACCCCGAAAATGAGTCGGATGCCCACTATGGCAAACACAAACTGGCGATTGCCGGCGACCTGTTGCGCGCCCATACCCTTCTGCTGCACCACACCACCAAACCGCGCCGCGTGTTGCTCAACAGCGCATTGATTGCACCACTCGGTGTTCCCGCGTCGTTGACCACCGTTGTGAACAATGCCCTGGCCTTGCAAGCTGAGTTTCCGACGATTATCCCAATGATTGGTGCCGACATCTATGAAGAGACGGCCGCCGGCCGGATTGCGCCGAACTATTACGTTGATACCTTTGCCGGCGTCCAGATGCGCCACGGCACCCAGTTGATCCCCGACGCCCTACAAACCCTGCGCCAGGCCAACATCGCCGTCGAAGTCACCGAATTTCAACTGAGCGACTGGATGCGCGAACCACGTCGCCATCAGCCGGGTAGTTTAGCCCATTTCCAATATCTGCTGGCGCGCATGTGTGATCACCTGGTTGACCCAACCCCAGCCCCGGCGCACGATCCCTTTGTCGTGCGCCTGTGGGAGCTGAGTGCAATTCTGCTCCAGTTGATCGCAGATCCCGATTATTTCGCCACAAATGCAACTTTGCAACTAATCAGAGAGCTCAACCAGCGGTAAGCTGATCAGCGCACGTAGGTCAACGCCTCCGGCGTGACGAATTTTCCCGGTAACGGCGAATTCTGTTAAGACCGTAACTTGTCACGCCGGAGGCGCTGACCTACAAACAAAACTTGTCACGCAGCACGCAGCACGTTTTACGCATCACGTTTCACGTTTCACGTTTTACGCATCACGCATCACGTTTCACGTTTTACGCATCACGCATCACGTTTTACGCATCACGCATCACGTTTTACGCATCACGCATCACGTAAGCTTCCCCCCTTTCTCTCAGTATCCTCTAATTTTATTTCTGGGAAAGAGTGATATAATGGGCCAACGAATCGGCGCTTACGCTGTAGGGAAATGCAAATGAAGGAATGGGCTGCCTCAAGATTACAACTGTGGTTACAGTGGCTACAGCGTGTGAAACCATATCTACGACAATATCTACGCCGGGCGACACCTTTTGTGACCGGCATGTTGGCGGCGCTAGTCGTCCTGCTGCTTTACAATTGGCTGTTACCCTCCCCTACTCCCCTGACCATGAGCGAAATCAATGAAAGTGTCACACAGACGCTCGCGGCAGCCACGCCTGCCCCCGCCTACTCTGCCCTTGTCTATCAAGTCATTCAACCATCGATCGTGTTGATCCAAGTCGATCGACCAGGGCGAAGTGACGATAATGGCAACGGGGATGCCGCTGCTATCGACAATGGACAAGCGAAGCTCGTTACCGGCATTACCCCCCCAGAGCAAGATGGCGAGCCCCCCACAGAGGAAGACGCGCCCAAAGGCAGCAGCGGGCTAGGCACGGGCGTGATTATCAACGCCGATGGGTTGATCCTTACCAGCCTACATGTCGTGGCGGAGGCGACCAAGATCGAGTTGCTTTTTGCGGATGGTACCCGCTCCCCGGGCCAAGTGGTTGCCACTGAGCCAGAGAAGGATATTGCGGTCCTCCAGCCGGCCCAATTACCCGAAATCCTTGTCCCCGCGACCCTCGGCAATCCCAATGCAATGCATATTGGTGACGAAGCCTATGTGGTCGGCCACCCGCTTGGCCTCTACGGCTCGATGAGTGCCGGGGTCATCTCCGGCTTTGACCGCACCTTTACCCCCACCAATAGTGACCAACGCCTTGAAGGACTCATTCAGATCGACGCCGCCGTCAATCCCGGCAATTCGGGTGGCCCGCTGCTCAACCGCTACGGCCAAGTCGTCGGCATTGTGGCCGGGCTGGTCAATCCGACCGAAAGTAACTTTTTTATTGGCATCGGCTTTGCTGTCCCCATTGATGCCGCCGGGGGCGCAGCCGGTTTGCCACCCTACTGATGAGTAGTCGTTTCGTCGCGTAGTCAATTGGTCGTAAAGTCGCCGGTCATTAGCCAATTATCCACTAATTGACAATAGGACGAAACGACCACACGACTACGCGACTACGCCACCTTACCCAAGGAGATGCCCATGAATCCAACTACCAATCCCGAAAGTGCGTTGCCGATGGAGCGGCTGCTCTATGAGGTAAAGAAGGTCATCGTGGGGCAGGATCATCTGCTCGAACGGTTGATCGTGGCGTTGCTGGCGCGTGGTCATGTCCTGGTCGAAGGGGTGCCAGGGTTGGCCAAAACGATGGCGATCAAGACGTTGGCCGAGTCGATTGGTGGCGAGTTCAAACGCATCCAATTTACCCCCGATCTGGTACCGGCTGACCTGATTGGTACCCGCATTTACAACCAGAAGTCGGGTGAGTTTAATACCTCGTTTGGCCCAGTCTTTACCAACCTGCTGCTGGCGGACGAGATCAACCGCGCCCCGGCCAAAGTGCAGAGCGCGCTGTTGGAAGTGATGCAAGAACGCCAGGTGACGATTGGCCGCGAGAGCTTTCCCGTGCCCAATCCATTCCTCGTCTTGGCTACGCAAAACCCGATTGAGTCGGAAGGTACTTACCCCTTGCCCGAAGCCCAGGTTGACCGCTTTATGCTCAAGGTCCTGGTCGGCTATCCTAGCGCCACCGAGGAATTTGTGATTGTCGAGCGGATGACCGGCACCTTGCAGGCGGTCCAACGCATTTTGACGACGCAGCGCCTGATTGCACTACAGCAGGAGACTGATCGGGTCTATGTCGATCCGGCGCTGATGGAGTATGCGGTCAAGATGGTGACGGCCACACGCGATCCACAAAATATCGGGCTCAAAGAGTTAAAGCCTTACATCATGTTTGGTGCCAGCCCACGTGCATCGATCAACTTGATTCTGGCCGGTCGCGCCCTTGCCTATCTGCGTGGTCGCGCGTATGCACTGCCACAGGATATCTTGGACATGGCCTTCGATGTGATCCGCCATCGCCTGGTGCTCTCCTACGAAGCGCTCTCCGACAATGTCGCGCCGGATGAGTTGTTACAGAAGATTCTCAATCGCATTCCCATGCCCGAGGTGCCTTTACATGAGCACGCCAACTTCCGCCGCAACGCCTGAACGGCTGCTGCATCGCCTCGATTGGCAGGTGATCCGCCGCCTGGATGGGCTGTTGCAAGGTGATTACCGCAGCCTCTTCTATGGCTATGGGATCGACTTTGCCGACCTGCGCGAATACCAGCCGGGCGATGATATTCGTTACATCGACTGGAATGTGACGGCGCGCATGGACACGCCCTATGTGCGCCAATATGTGGAAGACCGAGAGATCACCGCCTGGTTTCTGCTCGACCTGAGCCCATCGATGGACTTTGGTGCCCTGGATCAACTCAAGCGGGGGGTGCTGATCGACTTTGTGGCGACCGTGTCACGCCTGTTGACGCGCCATGGCAATCGGGTGGGGGCAATCTTCTATGGCAAGGGCATCGAACGCACGATTCCGGCCCGCGGCGGGCGACTGCAGGTGCTACGCCTGATCAACGATCTGCTCAAACGCCCACCGGTTGAGCACCCCGGCTTCACCGACCTGTCGCCACTGCTCTATGCCGGGCTCAACTCGATCAAACAGCGGGCACTGATCTTTGTCGTCTCGGACTTTATCAGCGCGCCGGGATGGGAAAAGCCGTTAACGCTGCTGGGCCAACGCCATGAAGTCGTGGCCATCCGCCTCTGGGATCCGCGCGAAAATGAGTTGCCCGACCTGGGCTTGATCCTGATGGAAGATGCCGAGACCGGCGAGCAGCTTTATGTGGATACGGGCGACCCTGGCTTTCGCCGCCGTTTTCAGGCGGCTGCGCAGGAACGCGAGAATGGGTTGCTAGCGAACTTCCGCCGCGCCGGCGTTGACACCCTGGCCCTTTCGACGGAAGAGGATCTCGTGCGCGCGATTGTGCGCTTTGCCAACTTGCGACGACAACGGAGCTTGCTACCCGGTTAGGGGCTGGCTGCGTTCTATACGTTCCCCTGCGGCCACCCCGTTTTGGAGACCGAATCAATGACCTTTATTTGGCCCCCCATGCTGCTCTTCCTGCTGGTCATCCCCCTACTGCTCTTGCTCTACCTGCGCGTGCAGCGCCGCCGCCAACAAATGCGGGCACGTTATGGCACCTTGGGGCTGGTGCAGGCGCAAGCAGGGCGCGATCTGGGGCACCGCCGCCATGTGCCGGCACTGATCTTCCTCGTCGGGTTGACGATTCTCCTGCTAGCGCTGGCCCGACCCCAAGCGACGGTTAGCCTGCCGCGGCTGGAGGGGACGATTATGCTGGCCTTTGACGTGTCGGGCAGTATGGCGGCTGATGACCTGGCCCCCAGCCGCATCGAGGCAGCCAAGGCTGCGGCCCTCGCCTTTGTCGAACGGCAGCCACCTTCGGTGCGAATTGGGGTGGTGACCTTTAGCGATGCCGGCTTTGCGGCCCAAGTGCCGACCAACAGACAGGAATTGATTATTGCGGCCATCAACCGGCTCAAGCCCGAGCGGGGTACCTCTGTCGGCCAAGGTATTTTGCTGGCGCTCAACACTCTCTTTGCCGAAGCAGAGGGCGATGCCCCAGTCTACAGCAACCGCGAACCAACACCGACCCCACTCGCCACGACGACGCGGGAACCGGTGCCACCTGGCAGCAACAATGCCGCGGTCATCGTCATGCTGACCGATGGCGAAAACACCGCCCCGCCCGATCCCTTTGAAGCCGCAATGGCCGCCGCCAATCTGGGGGTGCGCATCTACCCGATTGGGGTTGGTAGCCCAGCGGGAACGACGTTAACCGTCAATGGTTTTACCGTATTTACCCGGCTTGATGAGCCAACGCTGCAACAGATTGCCGCCCTGACCGAGGGCACCTATTATAACGCGGCCAACGAGGCCGAGTTGCGGGCGGTCTATGAAAATTTGCAGCCCGCGTTGGTGATCAAGGCAGAGCAGATGGAAGTCACCTCGCTCTTTGCCGGCGGGGGCATTTTGGCGTTGTTGCTTGCTGGGACATTTTCGCTGTTGTGGCTGGGGCGGGTGCCGTAGTAATTAATAGCCTTGAAATAAATTTCAGGCTGATAGCACAAGTCGTCTGAAGACGACTGCCCGTTAGTCCACTTCAGTGGACTTCAGTTTTTAGCCTGAAATTTATTTCAAGGCCACAATGGCGGAGGCCGAAAGGAGAAGAACGGATGAGTATGTTATGGCCCAGCTTTTTGTGGTTGCTGGGGTTGCTTCCGCTGATCATCGGCGCATATATCTGGATCCTGCGGCGACGCCGGCGTTACGCGGTGCGCTATTCGAGCTTATCGCTGGTGCGGACTGCCATGTCGCGCACGTCGCTGATCCGCCGCTATCTGCCCTTTGCGCTCTTGCTGCTCGCCATTGCGGCCTTGACCATGGCGATGACGCGGCCGGTTGCCATCGTGCCGGTGCCGACCAATCAGACCTCGATCGTGCTGGCAATGGATGTGTCGCGCAGCATGTGCTCCACCGATATTGAACCCAACCGGCTGCGCGCTGCTAAAGAAGCGGCGCTGGCCTTTATTGAACGGCAAGAACCTGGCACCCAGATCGGGATTGTCGCCTTTGCCGGCTTTGCCGAATTGCTCCAGTTACCCACCACCGATCAGGAAGTCCTAGCCGATGTCATCGAAAGTCTAGTTACCGGGCGGCGCACGGCGATTGGCAGCGCGATCTTGGAATCGATCGATACGCTAGCCGAGATCGATGAGTCGGTGGCACCGGTAACTTTCGGCGGCGCTGTCGAGGGTGGGCCTACGCCCGTCCCCAGTGGGGCTTACGTGCCGGGCATTATTGTCCTGCTGACTGATGGTGCAAGCAATTCGGGGCCGCAGCCATTAGAAGCCGCGCAACAAGCCGTTGATCGTGGCATCCGCGTCTACACCATCGGCTTTGGCACCGAGCGCGGTGGTATGATGAATTGCAACGCCGACAATCCCGAAGGGGGCGACGCTTTTGGTGGCTTTAACTTCAACCCAGATCCCCAGTTTGGGGGGGGCGGTGGCGGTGGCTTCCGCCGTGGCATTGACGAAGAGACTTTGCAGCAGGTTGCCGATATGACCGGTGGGGCCTATTATGCGGCCACCAGCGCCAGCGAGTTGCAGGATGTTTTTCAAAGCCTGCCCACCCACCTGATCACCCGCAACGAAGTGACCGAGATCAGCTTTATCTTTACGACTTTCGGCGCGCTGCTCGCGGTCTTGGCGATTGGGCTGGCGCTCTGGTGGAACCCGCTGCCGTGAGGTTAGAAAAAAAACAGAAGGGCTACTATCCTGGTGCCGAGGGTTAAAACCCTCGGCTACCGTCTGCCGTCACTCCGTGACTGATCCTAATTCATTAGCATTAGGATTGCTTGGCGAGATACCCTTTGAACATCCATCCGAACGGTAAACCATCATGATACGAAACCAGTTTATTTGCGTTTTCCGCATCTGTTGTCGTGTTACGAATGGCCGACCATGAAACAAACCACGCTGATCATCTTCCTTATCCTCCTGCTCACAGCCTGTCAACCACTTGCCCCCGTGCAGGGTACGGCACCGGCAGCGATCATCCCGACCCCACAGCCGACCAGCGCGTTCACCCCGCTCACCGCGGGTATACTCAATCTCCAAGGCTTTACCCAACGCATCCACGACCCCGTGCTGGCCGCAGAGAACGGGCGTTATTATGTCTTCTCCACCGGCAGCCGCCTGATTGTGATCTGTTCGGATGACATGATCGAGTGGACATGGTGTGGCCGCGTTTTTGACCAAAATCCCGATTGGCTCACCGCCGCGGTACCAGGGCTAGGGGCTGGCGATCTCTGGGCACCGGACATCAGCTATTTCAACGGGAAGTGGCATCTCTACTATGCCGGCTCGACCTTTGGCAGTAACCGCTCGGCAATTGGGTTGGCGACGAATGTAACGCTCGATCCCGAAAGCCCCGACTACAGGTGGCAGGATGAAGGGCTGGTCATCGCCTCACGCCTCAGCGACAACTGGAATGCAATTGATCCCAATTTTGTCCTTGACGGGGACGGTCAACCGTGGTTGGCCTTTGGCTCTTACTGGAGCGGCATCAAACTACACAAACTCGACCCGGCGACGGGCAAATTAGCTGCCGATGACACGACCCTGTACAGCCTGGCCCAACGGGTTGGCGGTAATACCGCGATTGAAGCGCCCTTTATTATCCAGCATGGCGGCTACTATTACCTCTTTGTTTCCTTCGACGCCTGTTGCCAAGGGGCCGCGAGCACCTACAATGTGCGGGTGGGCCGTGCAGAAAAGATCACCGGGCCCTATGTTGACCAGGCTGGCATTCCCCTGTTGCAAGGCGGCGGCACCTTGATCCTCAGCGCCTATGACCGCTGGCGCGGGCCGGGGCATAATGGCATCTACCAGGATGAAGCAGGCACCGATTGGCTCGTCTACCACGCCTATGATGCCAAAGAGGTCGGCATCCCCAAGCTGCGCATTGAGGCGATCAGGTGGGATGAGGCGGGCTGGCCGCAGTTGGCGAGCCAGGAATGACGAGCACCAATCACCAATCACCTAAGCAACAACGGCACAAAAATCTCCGTGCGCACGGCCAGGCCGCAGACGATGGCGTAGACCGAGACGTGGATGTTGCTGCCTGGATTGCTGCTGCCCCGTTCGCCCAGCGGTTCGATGCGAATGACATGGGGCGCGGGGGCTAGATTGCGGATCGACAAGAAGCGCACAAAGAGATCGGGCGACTGGCCATAGGTATTGCCGCGCCAGCGCTCCACCCCATCTACCAAGACGCGCGCCCAGCCGTCATTTTCATCACCCCAAAATTGCACCCCCACCATTGAAGCCGGTGCAGTGCAGACCCCTTCGACCCATTGATCGGTTGCCGTCAGTGCCACCGTTGGATCATAGGCACGCACGCCTTCACTAAGGTAAATACGCGCATAGTCGGAATTGCCGGGGTGGAGGTCATAAAATAATGACCACGTCCGGTCTAGCTGACTGTCTGGCACGGCATAGGCCACCACCATGACATAGTTGCTGTCACGCGTTGGATCGCGCGCCAGCAGGACCACACTGTCAACCGGCGTAACGCTGGGGGTCAGGGTAATGGTCGGCGTGGGGGTGGTGCGCGGGGTCGGCGTCACCACAAGCGGTGCCGGCTGGGCCGTTGGGGTTGGCGTGATGGCGTTGTACAGGCCGGAAACGATCAGCGCCAAATAATTGAGATAGGCGGTAGGCGTCGGCACCACCGCGCTGGTTGGGGTTGCGGTGGCGACCGCAACCATTGTCGGCCGCGGCGTTGTGACCACCGCAACCCGAGTTCCTTGTCCGGTACGCGTCCCCGCTGGCGCGACCAAGGTGGTAACCCGCGTCGGCGGGCGGGCAATGGGGTCACCACCAGGGGTACGGGTCGCCACCACCGTTGCTGCGGCTGGCGTAGTGGCCGGGACAGTGGCTGGGGTAACCGTAACGAAAGAGGGCACGACACTCGTCAACGTGATAGTTGCTGCCGGCGTAGGGGTATCCAGTACAATTGGCGCTTGGGTAGCCACCCCAATGATGATCGGGAAAAAGAGCTCGTTGGATCGGCCCCCACAGGCGCTCACGCCTAGAATGATGAGCAACGCGAGAAATAAGGATTGACACAACGGCCAGCGACACATGGTACGCTCTCCTCTTTTGCATGGCGCACAAGCTTCAGGTAACATAGAGTACTATACCACAAAAGTATACTATCATCTACTGTATCCTTGCGTAGCGGCACGGCATGCCGTGCCGCTACGCAAGGATACAGTAGATGAATATGAGGATCGCGACGCCGCAGCGACAAACAAAGGGGATCGAATGGAGCACTATCGTGTCAAGCCAGGGCAGCAGATTAAACTAGCCAAGTGGGATCCGGCAGATAAGAGCCGCTTTGACGGTGACAAAAAGCAGGGCGAAGGGGCGTTGCTCAAGTTGAACAAGCGGCTAGAGTCGCTGCAAGAATTGCTCTACGCCGAAAATAAGCAGAAGATTTTGATCGTCCTACAGGCGATGGACACCGGCGGCAAGGATGGCACAATTCGGTATGTCTTTGAAGGGGTCAATCCGCAAGGGGTACGGGTCGCGAGCTTCAAGCAGCCGACAGGGGAGGAACTAGCGCACGACTATTTATGGCGCGTCCATAAACAGACGCCAGGACGCGGGGAGATCGTGATCTTTAACCGTAGCCACTATGAGGATGTGCTGGTTGTGCGCGTCCACGAACTAGTGCCGGAAACGGTCTGGCGGCGACGCTATGAGCAGATCAACGCCTTTGAGAAGCTGCTCGCCGAGGAAGGCACCACCATTCTCAAGTTCTACCTGCATATTGACTTGGATGAACAGAAAGAGCGCTTGCAAGCACGGCTAGATGAACCTGAAAAGCGCTGGAAATTTGCCACAGGTGATCTCGCCGAGCGCAAGCGTTGGCCGGAGTACATGGCCGCCTACGAAGAAATGCTGAGCAAGACGAGCACCGACTGGGCCCCCTGGTACATCATCCCTGCCAACCGCAAATGGTACCGCAACCTGGTCGTCTCCCAGATCATCATCAACGCGCTCGAAGGACTCAAAATGGCTTATCCGCCCGCCGAGGCAGGTCTGGACAAGATTGTGATCGAATGAGGGGTAGGTAGAGGGGTAGAGGGGTAAATCGGTACATCAGTACATCAGTATACAGGGAAAAGTTTACCGATTTACCGATTTACCGCTCTACCGATTTACCGATTTACCTACCCCTCTACGCAAGCCCGAACGTATCACGTTTTACGCATCAAAAATTACTAACCCAAAGGAATTTCCATGCCAACCACTGTCAATACCAATTTAACCATGTTTGTGATGATCGATGGGCTGCGCCCCGATGCGCTGGATCGCTGTGACTGCCCAACCTTGCACGGCTTGATCGGGCGCGGGGCGGCCACACTTGAAGCGTCATCGGTGATGCCGTCGATTACCTTGCCCTGTCACACCTCGATCTTCCACAGCGTACCACCGACCCGCCACGGCATCACCACCAATGATTGGCAGCCGATGGCGCGGCCACTGCCGGGGTTGATGGAGGTGGCCAAGGGGGCGGGCAAACTCTGTGCAGCGATCTACAACTGGGAACCGTTGCGCAATCTGAACCAGCCACTGAGTCTGGATGCCTTCTACTGCCGCGACACCTCCTACCAGCCCGACGGTGACGATTGGGTCGCCGAGGCCGCCATTGCCCACCTGACCAGCTACCCCACCGACTTTGCCTTTGTCTACTTTGGCACGGTTGACACCGCCGGCCACCGCTACGAGTGGATGAGTGATGAATATCTGCGCCAGGTTGAGCGGGTCGATCAAAACTTTGGCCGGCTCTTGGCCGCCTTACCCGAGAGCATTCATGTGCTCACCCAGGCGGATCATGGCGGCCATGAGCGCAGCCACGGCACCGACATGGCCGAGGATATGACGATTCCCTGGATCATTGCCGGTCCCTCTGTGCGTCCGGGCCATACCATTGCCGGCCATGTCTCCCTGCTCGATACCGCGCCCACCTTGGCGCGCATTATGGGGCTCACCGCGCACCGCGATTGGGAAGGCCGCGCCGTGGAGGAAGTCTTCGCCTGAGCGAGGACACGTTTGCGTCCACGTGTACTGTGCATCCCCCGATGCGCAGCCCAACTTCGTGAGCAACCGTTCGCAGCAGGGAACCGCAGCGAGTCCACGCGTCGGGTACTCGAGCGTTCTTGCGGGAGCTGCGCACTACTCATTTCCCCGATTTGGCATTGCCACACATGAAATAGGTCAGCGCCTCCGGCGTGACAAGTAATTTGTCACACCAGAGGCACTGACCTACGGTAAGGTTAACTTGACGCTGATGCGACCACGATACAGCTTTGTTGTTAATCACCCCGCCCGATGAAAGGCAGGAAGATCGCATGATCGCGCCGCGGTTCAATAGGATCTTCCAAATTGGTAGGACCAACTGCAAAGAAACCAAAATCAACGGTGATGTTGCTATTAGGATCAAGCGCACGGTCGGGGGGACCACCGGGATCAGCTTCGTCCGTCGGCTCGAAGGTGTAGTCCAGCGTAATCACGTTGCTACAGATGCCCTCACTGGTGGGTGTGGGGCTATCAAGGCCATTATCATTGGTATCGCCATTTTGGTTGGGATCGAGCTCGGTGGGCTCACTGCTCAGATAACCGGCCAGGGGGCCACCGAGCTGGAAATTGACCGGCAACACCTGGACCACATAATCGCCTGGCAGCAGATCGCCAAAGAGATAGTAGCCGGCAGGATCAGTCGTCGTTGTCATGGCACGGCTTTGGGTGTCGAGCACCGGCTGTTTGTTGCCATCCAGCAGCGCCAGGATCACATCGGCAACCCCGCGTTCGCTGCCGTCGCGCAACCCATTGTTGGCAACCCCACCACCTGCGCCATCATCGATCCAGACCCGATTGCCCAGGCTCAAGGTGACAAAACAGCCAAAGTCGACGGTAAGATTTTCCTGCGCGTCCGGCGTCACAGCATCGTTATCAGGATTTTCGCCCAGCGGTTCGTCGTTGCCCAAGGTCACCAGCCCGGAACGCACCAGGTTACCGACCTGTAGGCCATTGTCATTGTTGTCGCCATCCGTATCGGGTTCATCCTCATCGAGCCAGGCATCCGAACTGATACAACCGACCAATTCACCGTTGCCCTGGTAGTTACTTTGATCAAGCTGCACATAGTAAGTACCTACTGGCAACCCAGTGAACAGGTAGAGCCCATCTTGCGTGGTGGTGCTTTGCAGCAACAGATAATCATCGGCTGGCTCAGCGGGGGTGCCCCCGTCGGCAAAGAGCGAGAGCGCAACCCCAACAATGCCCGGCTCACCGGCATCGATCTGGGCGTTGTTGTTACGGTCAAACCAGACCTGATTGCCCAGGCTGTGCGCGCAGTAGAAACCAAAATCGACAGTCAGGTTATTACGCGCGTCGGCATTGGGTGCATTGGCCGGCACTTCCCCCAACGGTTCATCGCCACCCAGGGTCACCAGCCCCGACTGCACATTACCCCCAATCAGCAACCCATTGTCATTGCCATCTTGATCTTGATTTGGATCACTTTCATCAGTGGCTGACGAGAGACAGCCGGCCAACACCCCAGCAGGGGCAAAGTTAGGTGGGTCGATCACGACGTAGTAGTCACCAATGGGTAAGCCTGGGAAGAGATAAAGACCGCCCGGCCCAGCAGTGGTTTGCCCGAGTTGCACATCGTCGGTTGGATCGGCAGGATCATGGCCGGGGCCATAAAGCGTTAAGGTCACTCCTGGCACCCCTGGCTCGCCATTATCGATCCAGCCATTGTTGTTAGGATCGAGCCAGAGTTGGTTGCCCAGCGCATAAGGACAGTAGAAGCCAAAATCCAGGGTCAGATTTTCCTGCGCGTCCGGCGTGATCCCATCGTTGTCCGGCGTTTCCCCCAGTGGTTCGTCGTTACCTAATCGTAATAAGGCCGAAAGCGTTTCGTTGTTGAGCAGTTGACCGTTGTCATTGTTATCAAAATCCAGGTTGGGGTCATCTTCATCGACAGTGAGATTGGAGGAGCGACAACCATACAACGGCGCATCGGTCGCGAAATTGTTATCCATGATCTTGACGTAATAGTCGCCGGTCGGCAACCCCGTAAAGAGATAGAGCCCATCGGCCTGGGTTTGGGTACGCCCGAGCAGGAAGTCGTCTTGGGGATCGGCTGGGGTACCACTTGCTGTATACAATTCTAAAGCAACATTCGGCAGGGTAAGTTCGGCTGGCTCGCGCTGCGCATTGTCATTGGCGTCGAGCCAAACTTGGTTACCCAGACTGTGCACGCAGTAGAAACCAAAGTCAACCGTCAGATTCTCATGGCTGTCTGGGGTAAGGTTATCGTTATCCGGTTTCTCGCCCAGGGGTTCATCGGCCCCCAGCGTTACGAGCGAAGAAAAGATCTGATTTGCAAATGCACCGCCATTGTCATTGTTGTCAACATCGGCGTTGGCATTATGCTCATCCAACGCTTCGTTTGCGGTGACACAGCCGGCCAGTGGTCCGGTCGGCGCGAAGTTCGTTTCATCCACGCCAACATAATAGTCACCAGCGGGCAGAGCAGCAAAGAGGTAGAGGCCCTCGGCGGTCGTCTGGGTCTGGGCCAGCAACGTATCATCGCCGCGATCAGCAGGTGTACCATTGGGATTATAAAGGCTCAACGCCACGCCAGGGACGGCAACTTCGCCCCCACCGCGCACCGTGTTGTTATCCGCGTCCAGCCAAACTTGATTGCCGAGGCTATGCACAGGCGGTTTAAGCATAAAGCCGAAGTCATAGGTATGGTTGTTATGGCCGGCGGCACCAACGGTGAAATCAACCACCGCATCGTTGCCGACAGGTGCGCCATCCGAATCATTCTGGTCATTGCCGCTCGTGGTGGCGATCTGATCATCCTGCTCCGTCAACTGGAGACCGCTGAGCGCACTTTGCTGTGCGCCCCCGATCACATTGGGAATGCGGACCGTACACGCGGCTGTTTCCACCAGGTTCAAGCCAAAGCGGGCATTGAGGCTACTTTGGCCAGTCGCGGAAGAGAAAAAGTAATGGCCGGCACTGTCGGTCTGTGCGCTAGCCACCGGCAGGGCATCGTCAGCCGTACCAGGGAGACCATCTGCGCCAAAAGCGGGGCAGAAGAGTTCGACCGTAACATCAGCCAGCCCCGGCTCGCTGGGGCTTTGCAGACCATCTCGATTTTCATCCAACCAGACCCGATTGCCGATCTCCACCGGGGCCGGATCACAGAGGGCGACAATGTCACCCAAGCCGGCCGCTTTGGCAAAGGTCCCTTCCTGGCTAATGTTGCCGGTAAGATTGTTGTAAATGCGCACCGATTTACGCCAGTGACCATCGGCAACGGAGTACCAGTGCAAGCCGCCATCAAAGAGCGTATCGCCGCGCACATCAGTCGCATAGACGGGATCAAAGATTGCCGAAATCACACTATCGCGGCCAGGAATCGCCAAACCGGCCCCCAAGCCCACATCGCCATGCAGGGCAAAACGCGAGCGATAGGTGTCTTCAAAAAAGTACTCATCAACCCGGCCTTTGCCCTCAATAAAGGCTTGGCCAGCGGTACTACAATCGGCCTCGCCGGAAAGTAGCTTTTCCATAAGCCAACTGCCATCATCACGCCGACAGGCATAGAGAATGTCCCCGTGTGCGGCCACATGATTCAACTGTTCGCCATAAGGCGACTGGGTAAAGGCCCCCACCTGGTGACCAAAACGATCAAAGAGAAAGAGGATCATGTTGCCATTATGAAACTCGATATTGCTGAGCAACGGTTGGGGATAAAAGGCTTCAAAGGATTCGCTGCCGGCAGGTGCGCGTGTGCCATCGGACGAATAGGGGAATTGATCAACCCAGGGCAGCCACTCGCCGGCATAGCGCGCAGCACAGTCCGGATGCTGATTACTGGTGGCACACCCACGACTGTAATTAAGGGGAAAATCAACGACGCGGGTCAGCGCCGGTGCTGTGGTCGAATTGTTCCAGGCCAGGACATAGGCATACAATTGATTGATGCGCCCAGGAGGGGTACCCCGGAATTGGGTGGCGGTGGGGGCCTGAATCGGCAGCAAGGTTTCATCTACGGTTGATTGGGCCGTACAGACAAAGCCGATATAGAGAACGCCATCGTTGACACCCAAGCCATAGGGACGTAAATCGGCTGTGGTCGGGCATTGCCCCACCCCTGCGCCCACCAAGCCAGGCGGGAGGGCTGCGATGAGATCGACCGCGCTGACATTCCCAGCACGCCCGTCCGCGGCAATCGGGATAACCACTAACTGGCGTGTCCCTAGATCGACGCCATAAAGCGTGCGCCCATCATCAGCAAGATCAATATCCCCCCAGCCTTCTTTGCTAACAGCGGCAAAGGCCGCAAAGTCCGCAGTCCAGTCAGTCACCGCCTCGTGTGGGTTAGGGCGGGTGGGATCGAGCGTAAACCACGGTGTCGCGGCTTGGGTCGCCGGATCAATAGCATAGATTGTCGTGGGGTTGCCGGTAGTGCCCAAGTCAGCGTGGCGCTTGACGGTTGCTGCGCCCAGCAAGCGCCCATGCTGCCGGTCATAGACCATTCCCCAAAGTGCGCCCACCTCGGCATGGGTAGCAAGGGTGGTAGGGGTACCATCATAGAGGGCCGTATCAGCTTCTTGTTTGATGAGCGCATAAGTTCCATCGGCCTCGGCATAGCGCAATACGGCCCCCTTTTGGCCATGCGCACCAGTCGCAGCCCCGTACATGTTACAGGGTAAGGCCAGCGCGGTCTCCGTACGATTCTGACAATGTTGGCCAGGATTGGCCAGGGCCAGATCTAGATCGTCAACGGGGCTCGTCGCAAAGGCGACGGTGGTGCTAGCCGTTGAGCCGGCAGCGCCGGGTTGTAAATAGGCCGGCAACGCGCTAAATTCGACCCGGACGGCACGGCCATTAGCAACCGCCAATCGATAGTGGCCGCGTGCGTCACTGCTGGTAGTAGCGACCACTGTCCCCTGGTCATCATAGGCAGTGACCGTAATCGCGGCAACCCCCGCTTCGGTTAGGCTACGTGCGCCGTCGGCATTGTAATCACGATAGATCGATCCGCTAATGGTATCAGGCGTGGGTCCGGGTAGGATTGGATTGCCATTAAAGAGCAGGCGGCTGCGGTTGTAGCGACCACCATCTTCCAAGCCAGCATCACAGAGCTCCAGCGTCCAGATGCCTGCGGCCCGTTCGCCATTAAAGGTGGTCAACAGTTTGAGTGGCACCGCACTACGCGCAAAAAAGGGCGCGGCGGTATTATCATTGGTGCCACTGTTAAGGGAGCCATTGACCTCACTATCGAGCAAAATGTCATAGTTGTCACGCTCATCTTCTGGATCGAGCGCAAATTCAGTAATCAACTCGACGCGTGTGCCAGCCGGCGATTGTAAGACCAAGCGGATATCACTGCGGTAACTGTGATCAACATTCAAGCCGACATTCAGATCGGTCACAATAAACGAATCGGGAACAACGATTGGGCGGCGCAAGGGTTCGTTACAGAGGACGGAAGTGGTTTCATCAAACAGGATGGCGGCAGCGGGCTGATCATCATAGACATAGGATTGCGCCGCGGCCGGCTGTACATGTAACAATAAGGCGACAATGACCACGATCAGCGCCAACCAAGGTCGGCAGCAGCATAGCCGCGGCCCAAGTGCGGCCCAATGTAGATAGTCAATAACCGTGGCGTTGTTTAGACGAGCAGCGCAGCGCTGGCGAATGAGTAGCAAAAGGTGACTGTTTGCAAATAGCAGATGCCTTAAAAAAGCAGTAGATAGTAAGTGCGGTTGCATTAGGTGCTTAACCCTTTCTTTGTACGAAGCAGCCTCGAAGTTTGGCGACTGCAATGATGGGATGGGTATTAAGTACAGCCTTAATAAACTGACTTTATATCAAAGCGGCCCGGCATCTGGCAGATGCCGGGCCGCTTTGATATAAAAATTTCAGTTAAAGCTGCACCAGGCAGTTAATGCAGATTATGCTACAATCTCGCGCAGATTTCTTTAGGTGATATCATGTAAACTATTGCGGTCCACTGATTATGCTTTGTGTGACTGGGCAGTGATCACAGTTTGGAGGGCTTGGCGCGTCTGCTCGGCCAGGTGTGCAACATCGCTGGTGGTCGTTGGTTGAATGACCGCTAAGGGAATCAGCTGGGCCTGTAGCGGCTGCCGTTGGGCAGCCAACTGCCAGGCCATTAGTGGCAGCGAAGCGGTTGATTGATACCAGGCGACGGGTGCCAGCGGTTCATAGATCAGCGCACAAGGCAGGATAGCGACCCCCTCGGCTTTGGCGATCTCAAAAGCCCCATAGCGCAAGGGCAGGACGGTGTGCCCTGGTCCAATCTTACCTTCGGGGAAGAGCACAAGCGGCGGATAGGTACGTTTACGCAGACTTTCGGCGACCTCATTGCGGGCAGCGGCGCGGGCCTCATCATTATAACGGTGGACAAAGACCGTTTCAATCGCCACGGCGATCGGCCCGATCAAGGGCAATTTACGCACGCCCTTGGTGCTGAGAAAACGCGCCGGGGTCAGGTGCAGGACCATTAACGTGTCGATAAATGAGGAATGATTACAAAAGATCAGCCCCTGATGGTTGCGCACCCGGTCCGGTGCCGGGCAATGAAAGCGAATGCCAAAGATCCATATAAAGGCGCGTGCCATCCAGACCACGGGCCAGGTCGCCATCTTTGCCCCACCGACCCGCAGCGGCAACAAACTCAGCAGCAGCACGCTCAACGCGCCAATGCCCAGCACAATCGCCACCAACACCACGCGCAGTGCAGCGCGCATCTGTAACAAAAGCTGCATCGTTATCTTGAACCCTTTCGTTAAGACAAACGAGGTGTAGCCCAGGCTACACCTCGTGAGCAATCTTCAGTTTGTAGGTCAACCTGGGGCGTTCGCCAGCCAGGGGTATCAGGTGACAATCATCTGGTCAAACAGTCACCGAAAGAGGTCTCGGGCTAGACGAATGCGCCGGATTTTATCATTGCCTGCTCTGGTTGTCAATGCCCCTTGTTGACGAGGGCCATCCTACGAAAAGGGCAGAAAGGTGACTGTCGCTGGGCGCGGGTATCTGTTGGTTGATGAAGTCGCTCCTGGCCCAGTGACAGTCAGCGCGTTCGCAAAAATTTAGGACCCGCCCTGCTAGCGAGGCGGCAAAAATGGGTCCACCCTTTGTCGGGGCGCATCTTTTTGGCGTTTGTGCCAATCACGCCGTGGGGTTTACGGCGTTATGAACCGATTTACGCCCATCGCGTAGCGTTTTGAGCTGCTTGGCCCCCCAAGCGATGAAGGCGGCACTCGCCAGCGCCAGCCCGAGGTGGCTGAAATAGCCATAACGCATAAAGAGGCGGTCGGTAAAAAAGCTGTAGGGCAGCACCCCCAGCAGGAAGAAGAGATTGCCCAACAGCAGGACGCGCAATTCGTGTGAAAGGCGTGGCTGGCGCACGCATAAGAGGATTGTCAGCCCCAACAACCCGAGTAAAACCATTTGCCCGCCTGGACTCGCAGCCAGCGCGTGAACGGCTTGGGGCATTACAACATCACCATTGCGCGGTACCAGCAGGTTAAAAAAGCTCCAGAAGTGCGCGGCCATATTGTGTAGCACTAGCGCCGGGTCGATGGCATAGTGAAAACCGGTTGGCTGGTAATCGCTGACACCGCGTAGGAAGAGGAGAAAGGTTACCAGCCAGCCCCCCGCAATGGCCAAGGGGCCGACCAAATGGGGCCAGCGTAGCGAATGGGCAAAGAGCCAGCGATGGCAAGGTAAGATTACAGCGATGGCCACACTTGCTTCTTTGCTTAAGAGGGCAAGTACAATAAAACAATAGACCAGTGCCATTGCCCATTGGCGCTGTTGCCCCACCGCCTGGGCAAAGATTGCCAGTGCCGCCAGCGCAAAGCTAGTGGCCGCGAGGGCCTGAAATTCGGCACTGTTGGTGATCAACTCGGCATGGGCATTGCGCGTTACCCAGAGTGCCGCCGCCAACAGAGCATAGCCGGGGGCCAACAGGTAGCGCGCCAGCCAGTAAAAGAGCAGCGCGTTGAGGGTGTAAAGCGTGACGTTGATCGCGTGGTAGATTTCAATGCGGTGGTCAAAAAGCCAGCCACCAATGAGGTAATAGCAATTGGTTGTAAGTGGGCGGTAAAGTCCGGGCCAAAGTGCAGGCCGCGTAAAACAATGATCCAACCGGTGGATAAAACGGTGGTCGTGGTCAAAAAAGAGCTGATCTTCCCAGTGATAGGTTGACCAATGCTGTTGGATGCGTTCGCCGTGGACGACAATGATGAGCGAGATGAGCAGCGGCCCTAATAGGAATAGTGAGGGTCCAAATGGCCTGCGGCAATGGCGAAGCAAGGTGCTGATCACATACTTATCCTCCTCGCCACATAGACAGTTCCGTCAGGTGGCGCACCTGCGCCGGGGTGAGCGTCAATGTAACTGCGGCTAAACTTTCCTGCAACTGGGCCAGGGAATTGGCCCCAATAATCGGCGCCGTCATAAAGGGCTGGGCGAGCAACCAGGCCAAGGCAACGGCAGTCGGCGTACTCTCTGCGGCGGCTGCCACCTCGCGTACGCCGTCAATCAGTTGCCAGCCCTTTTCATTGAAATAACGCTTCTCGACCCCACCTGCGCGCACGCTGGCGGTCGTTCCTTCACGTTGGTATTTGCCAGTGAGGAAGCCCCCAGCCAGGGCACTGTAGGGAATGACCGCCAACCCATATTGGGTGACCACATCCTGCAGATCCTGCTCAAATTCTTGCCGATAGGCCAGGTTGTAATGGGGTTGGATGCTGTCATAACGCGCCAGTTGGTGCTTGTCACTGGCCCAAAGCGCGGCGACTAATCGCCAGGCTGGGTAGTTGCTACAGCCCACATAGCGCACTTTGCCTTGTTGCACCAGCGTGTCAAAGGCGGCCATCGTCTCTTCGATTGGGGTGTCAGCGTCAAACCAGTGGGCCTGATAGAGGTCAATGTAGTCGGTTTGCAGGCGGCGCAGGCTCTCTTCACAGGCGCGGATAATGTGCGCGCGGCTGAGCCCTTCGCCATTCGGGCCGGCCCACATACGCCCACGGACTTTGGTGGCGATCACCAGCTCGTGGCGTTGGCCCCGCTGCTGCAACCAGCGCCCAATGATCTCCTCGCTCACGCCGCCAGAATTGCCCTCGACCCAGTTGCTATAAATATCCGACGTGTCGAGAAAATTACCACCGGCCGCGGCAAAGCCATCCATCACCGTAAAACTGGCGGCCTCGTCCGCACTCCACCCCCACTGCATGGTACCCAAACAGAGGGCGGAGACTTTCAAACCAGTGCGGCCTAAATTGCGGTATTGCATAGTCTATCCTTGTGCTGATGGACGAGAGACGACGGACGACCTTTGGCTTCGACAAGCTCAGCCGCCGGTCGTCTCTCGTCTCTCGTCGGTTAATTCACATCCCCATGCCCACGCCAGAAGCGCCAAACCTGTTTTTGCAAGGCGCTGTGGTCGCGCAGGTCGGGATCGACCGCAAAGAGCTTTTGGGCAGCTTCGCGGGCCAGGGCCAAGGTGGCGACATCACTCAGGTGGGCAACGCGCAATTCGGGCAAACCACTCTGTTTGGTACCTAGGAATTCACCCGGCCCACGTAATTCCAGATCCTTTTCGGCCAACTCAAAGCCATTGTTGGTCGCTTCCAAGGCGTGTAAGCGCGCTTCGGCGTCCGCACCATCGGCTTTGCTAATCAGCGCGCAGTAGCTCTGATGTTGACCACGGCCCACGCGGCCACGGAACTGATGGAGTTGGGCCAGGCCAAAGCGGTCCGCATCTTCCACGATAATCAGCGAGGCGTTGGGCACATCAATCCCGACTTCGATGACGCTGGTGCTGACCAGAATTTGGTATTCGCCACCGACAAAGGCGCGCATGACCTCATCCTTTTCTGCCCCACTCATGCGGCCATGCAGCAGCCCCAAGCGCAGATCGGGGAAGATCTCGCTGCTAAGTCGGCCATGCTCATCGACCGCCGCGCCTACATCGAGCTTCTCGCTCTCTTCCACCAAGGGATAGACAATAAAGATCTGGCGCCCGGCTTCCACCTCGCGGCGTAAAAAGCTGTAGAGCCGTTCGCGTTCACGGGGACGGAAAAGCTTGGTTTTGACTTCTATGCGTCCCGGCGGCATCTGATCAATTGCACTCACATCCAGATCGCCATAGACGGTCATCGCCAGGCTGCGGGGGATCGGGGTGGCGCTCATGACAAGCAGATGAGGCTGTTGGTTACTCTTGGTGCGGAGTGCACCCCGTTGTTCAACCCCAAAACGATGTTGTTCATCAACCACCGCAAAGCCCAGGTTATCAAAACCAACTTGTTCTTGGATCAGGGCGGTGGTGCCGACCACAATGTCAATCGTCCCGTCGCGCAGTCCGGCGAGAATGCGTTCACGCTCGGCACCGGTCACCCGCCCTGTCAGCAGCGCGACTTCAATCGTTTTGCCATCGGGGCGAGCCATACCACCGAGCAGTGTGCTAATGCCGCGGTGATGTTGCTCGGCCAAAATCTGGGTTGGTGCCAGCAGCGCGGATTGCAACCCATTGGCGGCGCTGATCCACATGGCCCCGGCGGCGACGGCGGTTTTGCCACTGCCCACATCACCTTGCACCAACCGTGTCATTGGCACACTGCGGCGGAGATCCACCAACACTTCCCCGAGGACGCGCGCTTGGGCGTCAGTCAGTTGAAAGGGCAGCCGAGCAGTAAAGTTGGCCAGCAACTCATCGGTCGCGGCAATCGCCGGCGCGCTCGTCTTGTGTAACTCGCGGCGCCGTTGTAAGACCCCCAGTTGGATGTAGAAAAATTCTTCAAAAGCGAGCCGTTTATGGGCGGCAAGCAAGGTTTCTTGATCTTCGGGGAAGTGCATATTTTGCAACGCCGTCACCAGATCTGGCAGGGCAAAGGTCTCGCGCACATCCAGGGGCAGCGGGTCGGTCATAAAATAGACAAATTCGTCCAGGGCTTGGCGCATCAACTCGCGCAGGCGCTTCTGGCTAAGCCCTTCGGTGAGCCCATAGACCGGGGCCAGGCGACCGGTGGCCACCATGTCGGCATCAACATCCTCAAAGGCCGGGTTGTCCAGCGTTTTCTGCCCCATGTAAAGGCCTACTTTGCCACTAAAGCGCATGGTACTATTAGGCTTAAGCTGGTTGCGCACAAATTTATTCCACCAGGTGGCGTGCAATGTGCCGGTGCCGTCGGCGAGGATGCCCTGGATCATCTCGCGACTCATGCTCACCTTGCGGCTTTTGACCTCCCACAAATTGGCGACAATCGTCACCTGTTCGCCCGGCTGGAGCTGGCTGATGGTGCGCAACTGGCTGTAATCCTCGTGGCGGAGGGGCAGGTGCCACAGCAGATCAACCACCCGATTAATGTCCAACCGTGCTAACTGTTCGGCGGTCGACGGTCCAACCCCATTCAACAGCGTGGGCGCAGCCTGCAAGTCGTGGGGGCTGCGGTTGCTCTGCATGGCTTTTTGTTGGCGGCGCACGCGTGCCCGCGCCACATAGGTGGGTTGAGGCTCCTCGTAGACAAATGAGGGGGCATTGGTTATGCGCTCGGTGACGGGCGTTGCCCCCAAGGGGGATGGCGTCATCGTCTCGACGGCCGGGGGCTCTTGCGCCTCTTTCGTCACTGGGCTGGCCTCGGCCCAGCCGGTGACCGCGCTGCCATCAACATCTTCGGCAAGGATGTCATCCAGCAGTTCGTCATAATCTTCCACTTTGCCAGAGAGGGCCATGCGTAGCTTTTCAATGACGCCGGGGCGACTGCGGCCAGCCACGGTTTCGTATTGCGCCATCAGCGCCAGTACGGCGACCATCTGCTCTTCCGGCATGCCTTCGGCGCGTGCATCAACTGACCAACGTTCCCCCATTGCCTGCAAGCCACCGATGACGGCGCGGTTGCGCCAGCTCTGTTTTTCTTCTAAATCTAAGACACGTTGGAGACGTATCACTGCTGAACTCGACACGGGTTGGTTCCTTCTGCTCTGTGTGCTGCGCTGCATGCTCTGTGCCGGCCACTGGCATAGAGACGATTGGGATCACATGATCGATGTAACAGTTTGTGCCGGTGGGGCCGGCCAGCTACATCAGCCCTTCGTAGACCACAACGCCGATCATGTTGGGGCCGACATGAATGGCGAGACTCGGCGGGTAGTCGAGCTTGACGATAGGCACATGGGGCAAGGTCTCCTGCAGCCGTTCAATCAGCATGAGGCTATGCTGGTCATAGGCGTGGTGCATCACCCCAATGCGTTCGACCGTAGCAAATTCGACGACAAATTCGTGAAGCTTATCGACCACCTCTTCACGCGTCTGCACCTTCTCCAGTGGCAGCAACTTGCCCTCTTCCATCATCAACATCGCCTTGATGCCCAACATCGAGCCGAGAATGCTCTGCGAGGGGCTGAGTTGCGTGCTGCGCTCAAGATAGTGCAGGCTCTCGGCAAAGATGGCCACGTAGAGATGCGGTGCGGCCCCATTGACGGCACGAGCAATTTCATGAACATTTAAGTTGCGCTCAGCATCCATCGCCGCCTGTTCCACCAACAGCCCCAGCCCATACGAAGCACTCATGCTATCGAAGACGCGAATGGTGTAACGGCCCTTGAGCATTTCGGCGGCGCGGCGGGCCTGTTTCCACATGGGGCTTAACTCGCCACTGGTGTGGATCGAGACGATCTGTTCGGCATCAGGGCCCATCCCGGTGTAGGTATCGAGAATCAGATTGACATCGGGGGGGACAATCTCCGGCAAACGGTTGAAGCCACTGGCCTGTGCTTCACTCAGCTTTTCAAAGAGATCATCGGCCGTGAAATCGGGCCCTTCTTCATAAAAAGCGCCCCCAATTTTGATGCGATGGGGAATGATCTCAATCGCATATTTTTCTTTTAGTGCCGGTGGTATAAAGGCATTACTATCCGTGACAATTCGTACTTTTCCCATGACAAATTTCTTTTCCAGCTTTGTGTGCAGAGGCGCTAGGGCCGCGACAGTCAATTAAGAACGGCAGCAAGTGATCGCCACCCGACCAGGTTCATTGCATTGTTCAATTCGTTGTTGCTTTTCGCCGCATTCAAATAGACCGCAGTCCCCGCACAGTTTGACAGTGTTATCGGCAATATGTTAGCATAAAAAGGTTGCGGGATAATTGCAAAAATTGCTCTATGCGGATTGCTTATTGCGTGTAGCGTATTATTGATTGCGAATTACCTGTTGCATGTGATCAATAAAGTTTAAACTAAAGTATAAAACGCTAAATATAAAATACTAAGCATAAAACACTAAGTACTGGCGTTGATTGAATTGATTTGGACAAGCTTTGAATTTAGGGAGGATGCTTCAATGGCAAAATGTCAACTATGTGGGCGGGGTCCCCAGTTCGGTAACAACCGCCCCTGGTCGCGCAAGGCCACTCGGCGGCGCTGGAATGTGAATGTGCAAAAAGTCAACGTGATGGAGAATGGCAATTCAGTCGGCAAACGGCTCTGCACCTCATGCATTCGCACCATTTCCAAAACTGTGTAACCCTCACTGCATTAGAGTGTTGCACTCATGACCCGGCGATCAACAGCCGGGTCATTTTTTGTTTGCCAGTCGTAACTGCAGATAGAACGCGGATTTTCCGGATTTAGCAGATTTCCGCTGATTGTTATAGGGTTTATCCGCCTGAACAGCTAAATCCGGAAAATCCGCGTTCTATTTTTACCGTTGTTTGTCCTCGTCCGCCCCTATTTTACCCGTCACTGCCCGGCGCAATTGACCACAGCCGGCGTTGATCTCGATCCCGCGGCGCAAGCGCACGGTGGCCGGCACTCCATGTTCCCGCAGAATTTCCACAAAGCGCAAGGTATCCGCATCACTGGTCGGTTGGTAAGGGCTGTCGGGAATCGGGTTGAGCGGGATCACATTGACGTGGCAGAGCAGCCCTTGCAATTTCTCCCCCAACTCGGTCGCCAGCGCTGGGGTGTCATTGATCCCCGCCATCAGCGCATATTCAAAGGTGACCCGCCGATTAGTCTTGGCCACATAGTTGCGTACTGCGGTCAGCAATTCATCCACGCCATAGCCCCGGTTGATCGGCACCAAACTTGTGCGCAGTTCATCATTCGGCGCGTGCAGACTCACCGCCAGGTTGATCTGCAACTCCTCGTCGGCCATGCGCTCGATCATCGGCACCAGCCCCACCGTGCTGAGGGTGATATGGCGCGCGCCCAGTCCAAAGGTATCGGCATCGGTGAGACGGCGCAGTGCGGTCCACACATTTTTGTAGTTGTGCAGCGGCTCGCCCATGCCCATCAACACGATGTTCGTGACATGGCTGGGACGTTCAACATCGGTTGCGGGCAAGGCGGCGGGATCGGCCAGATAGCGAGCAAAGTAGAGCACCTGGGCCACAATTTCGCCTGGCGTCAGGTTGCGCGCCAGTCCGCCTTGGGCCGTGGCGCAAAAGGTGCAGCCCATTGCACAGCCGGCCTGGCTGCTGATACAGAGGGTGCGCCGCTTGTCATAAAGCATCAGCACCGTTTCAATTGTCTGGCCGTCATGCAACTGGAAGAGCACCTTCAAGGTGTCGCCCGCCTGGGAGACAATTTCCGCCACTGGTGTCAGCGGGTCGATGAGCGCCTGCGCGATCAACTGGTCGCGCAACCCCTTGGACAGATTGCTCATCTGCGCAAAGTCGGCGGCATAACGTTTATAGAGCCAATCCCAAAGTTGGCGCGCCCGGAACGCCGGCTGCCCGAGCCCGACAACAAAGTCGGTTAACTCGGCAAAAGTGAGATCGAGTACGGCGACGCGCTGGTCGGCGGGCGTTGGTTGGGTTGGTTGAATTGATCCTGGCCAGGTTGGCGTCAGCGTGATTGATGTGTCCATCGCTCTATTGTAATGCAGGGCTTCGCGCTGGGTCAAAAAGTGGTGGTGGGCTATCAAGCATGAGGCGGTGGGGCAAGACGTTTTGGGAAAAACAGGCGTTGGACGCATTTTTTTTGTAAGTTTTCTGTGAATTTAGGACTTTATTGCTGATTGACACGTAAGGTAAAAGTGAATAAGATAATGGTAGCCGTGTGCGTCATTTACCGCACCTGGCTGATCGCATTATCCAATCTAATCCGCTTTCGCCATCGCTGCTCTCATCGCTGCCCGATTGTTAACCCACCGTCACCACCAATAGGAGAAATCATTATGTCCACGTACCCCCCCTAGACCGTTTGTTCTACGCGCATTGCATGGACTCATTGTCACTCTGATCCTCGTTCAAAGTGTCTTACCCAGTACCCTCTTGGCGGCACCCCCGCTTGCGCCACCCCCTAGCCCAATCGCCAAACCTGTGACGACCCCGCCAACCCAAACAAACCCGGTTGATGAGACGTTTGCCGATGTCGCGGTGGCACCACCGCTTGATGATCGCCCGGCCCCCCAAACGGTGTTGCCGGTGGCGCTCTTTGTCAATTTGACGAGTGACCGCACGCTGCTGCATCCCGGTGAAAAAGCCACGTTGATCGTCAACGCCTGGCGCGCCACCGCGGACAAGTTGGATGGCGCACTGCTCACGCTGGAATTGCCCCCGGAACTCAAGCCCGCCAAAGGTGCGGTCGAGTTGCAATGGCGTTTGCCCGAATTAGAAAAAACGGCGATCTTTTCACAAACGATTGCGGTCCAACTAGTTGGCGGTGCGTTGCCGTTTGAGACGGCGGTAGTACGCGCCGTCTTGCATACCCAGGCCACCGAGCACTTTAGTGAGAACCGCGCCGAAGTGGTCTTCGGGCTTGACGCGCGTGCGCCGGAAC
>JALHQH010000019.1 GCA_022842065.1 Caldilineaceae bacterium | reverse complement strand
GCCATTCAAGCCTGTCTCGACCAGTCCCAGACGACTTACAAACAACCCTTACAAACCTTATTCGCTCTCAACTTTCAGACCTTCAAAAATGTTACTTAATTACGCTCGCCAGTATAGTAGAGGATTTCATCCTTGGCGAAATAGCCTGCTGTCGTCTATGATAGCTTGCAATCGTTTCAAATGCGTTCCAAAAGCCGGCACACTACGCGGAAAATCATTTCATGGTCGTTCCAAACCAACCTGAGTTTGAAACGTTCGCGCGCCACACCTTAACGATCCGCACCCTGGGGGGCACGGCGATTGCGCTGCGCCTTGCGCCACCGATTGATACGTCGCGAGCCACGCCTGAAGATCAGCTGGTCAAAGTTGAGACGCATACCATTGAGGCGCTGCTCATCTATTTGGCCTGCCAGGGCCGCCCCGTGAGCCGTGATCTGCTGGCGGAACTGCTGTGGCCTGAACGGAGCCAGCAACAGGCACGCGTCAACCTGCGCCTCGCCCTGCACCGTCTGCGCCGGCAACTCGATCCCTTCCTGCTCATCACCCGCCAGACCATTGGCCTCAACCCCAACGCCGCCATCGATCTGGATGCTGCGCACTTTGAAGCGCGCCTGACCAACGGCCACGTTGCGCAGGCAACCACGCTCTACCGCGGTGACTTTCTCATTGACTTCTATCTGGATGAGAGCCCCGCCTTTGAACAATGGGCATTGCTCGAACGCGAACGCTTACGCACCCTGGCCCTGGCCGCCTGGCAGCAGCAGATTGAGCAGCGCACCACCAACGGCCACTTGCAGGGGGCAATTGACGCTGCACAACGCCTGCTCCAACTCGATCCATTGCACGAACCGACCCACCGCCAACTGATGCGGCTGTTGGCGCAGACCGGTCAACGCAGCGCCGCCCTCGCGCAATATGAAAGCTGCCGCCACCTGCTGGTCGTCGAGTTGGATGTGCCACCGGATGAAGCGACGACGATGTTGGCAGAGCAGATTCGCACCGGCGAATTAGACAAGGTGACGGTTCGATTGAACTCACCGCAAGCAGGGTGGCAAGGTGACAAGGTGATGGCTGGAGCAGACCTTTCTCTTCCCCTTTCACCCCCTCACCTCCTTACCTTGTCACCCCTGCATAACCTACCGCCCCAATCCACCCTCTTAATCGGTCGGGCAACAGAACTGGCCCAGATTGCGCACTTATTAGCCAACCCCGACTGTCGGCTCTTGACGCTGTTGGGGGTTGGCGGGATTGGCAAGACGCGCTTAGCGGTGGAATGCGCCACCCGTTTCGTCGGCAACTTCAGTGATGGCGTCTATTTTGTCCCATTGGCTCCACTGGAAGAGCGCGAACTGGTGACGGTCGCGCTGGCGCGCACTTTGGGTTTACAGCAGAGCAGCGGTGATCTGTTGACGCAGATCACCGCCTACTTGCAACCGCGCGCGCTCCTGCTGATCTTAGACAACTTTGAACAGATCATCGATGGCGCCGAGACGCTTACTCACCTGCTCCACGGCGCGCCACGGCTCAAAATCATCGTCACCTCCCGCCAGCGGCTGGCCTTGTTGGAAGAATGGCTTTTGCCCATCGGCGGCCTCTCCAGCAAGGGTGGCTGGCTCGATGAGGCCGGGCAGCTCTTCCTGCGTAGCGCGCAGCGGGTTCAGCCTGCCTTTGCGGCTGACGGGCAGGAAGAGAGCATCGTCACGATTTGTCGTCAGGTGGAAGGGATGCCCTTGGCGTTGGAATTGGCGGCAAGCTGGGTGCGCATCATGCCCTGTGCGGCCATTGCCCACCAGCTAGCCACCAGTCTCGACTTTTTGACGACCAGCTTGCGCAACCTGCCGGAACGTCACCGCGACCTGCGCGCCCTCTTTGCGCAATCCTGGCGTCTGCTTTCCCCGGCCGAACAGGCGCTCCTACGCCGGGTCAGTCTCTTCCGCGGGGGTTGGACACTGGCCGAAGCCGTCGTTGCCGCCGAGGCTACCCTGCCGCTCCTGGCCGGCTTGGTGGATAAATCGCTGGTACGCACCGATCCACAGGGGCGCTTTGACATGCACGAGTTGCTCCATCAATATGCGGCGGAACAACTGGCTGCCGATGGGGAAGGCGAGCTCCTGCGCCAGCGCCATTTCACCACCTACTTGCAGCTGGTGCGCACGGCGGATCAGCAGTTGCGTGGGGCGGCGGCGGCCCAGTGGTATACACGGCTCGACGCCGAACTGGACAACATCCGCGCCGCCTGGGAATGGGCGCTGGCTACAGAGCAATTTGTCGATGCCGCATGGTTGGGCGTGGCGCTCGGTCATTTCTGGAGTGTGCGGCTACAGTTCCAAGAGGCAACCTTCTGGCTGGCGCAACTGTTGCCTCACCGCCAACATTTGCCCCCGGATCTGCGGCTGGCGATCCTGCTCACGCTCTATCACGTTTGGCGCGGGAACGACAATTTTGAGGCAATTGATCGCTATATGGCGGAGCTGCGGGAACTGCAACGGACTTCTCTCAACCCATGCTTGCCGGCGGTTGCCTGGCGTTATATGGCCGTCGCCACTGCCGACTTTGTGCAGGCGGTGAATTGCTGGAAGCAGTGTACTGGGCTGTTGCGTGCAGCCGGCGACGCATCCCCCATCGATCATACCTACGGCGCCTATAGCGACAGTCTCTACCAACTGGCTTTTGCGCTCTTCCGTTATGCGATTCGGCTGATTGATGTGGGCGATTATGGCGCGGCCGAACGGCTCTCGACTGAGAGTTTGGCCCTCTTCCGCCGCCGGGACAATCGCGATTACATTGTCGCACCATTGGGCAACCTGGGGCGGCTGGCGTTGTTGCGCGGCGATCTGGCGCAGGCGCGCCTGCTGCTGCAAGAGGCCGTTGTCATTGCCCGCAGCATCGGCAATGTGCTGGGGCTGATCGATTTGCTGCCCCGCCTGGGCGTGGTCACTCTCTATGGTGGTGATGCGGCTGGGGCGCAACGGCTCTTGCACGAAAGTTTGCACCTCAGCCGCACAATTAATAGCCCCATGTACCTGGCGTGGAACTTCACCTATCTCGCCGAAACCGCGCTCTGGCAAGGCGATCTCGACCAGGCGGCCCACTGGCTGGCGCAAGCAGTGGCTCACCACGCCAACCCGCGCTGGATCAGGACTGAATTGGTCGATTGTCTCTGGATCGCAGCGCGGTTGGCGACCGCGCAGCAGCAATATCCGCGCGCCGCCACGCTCTTTGGTCTGGCGGAGCAGGTGGGCCGCCGGATTGGGTATGTGCCGGCTGGGCCGGTGCAGCCGTTGAATGAGGCGGCACTGGTGACGGTGCGTCAGGCGCTGGAACCGGCGGCTTTTGCCGCAGCCTTCGCCGCCGGGCAGGCGATGACATTAGACAGTGCGTGCGCCACCATTCTTCAAGAACCTAGCGTCAGCGCGCCAATGGACAGGTGAGTCAAACATACAACATTGTCAACACCCAAGTTGGGGTATATACCCTGTAAATGAGTTCGAGCTTTTTGGGTAAAAGATGGAGGTAAGATAAGTATTGAGATTCAGTTGGCCCAGGAACTTTCTGCGGATGGGCGCGAATTCCCAGGCATACGGCTCCCCAATTTCTTTGCGACGTGATACAATTGCCCTAGTTTGTTATTATTCTTGCAGTGTGTAGCGATTTGTTTGCGGTGGATAGATGGAGGTGTTTATGACGACACGTGAAGTGATCGAGGCGGAACTTGACAAGATTGATGATGCCTACTTAGAGGAATTGTACGAACTCATTCAACAGTTTGCGGAAATGCGACAAACCAGCAAAAAACAAACGCTGATGAGTAAATTGCGCTCCATCCAGATTGATGGACCGTCGGATCTTGCTGCAAATCTGGACAAATACATCCTTCCCGAATCACATGGCTGAACGAATTTTTATTGACACCCTATTTGTGGTCGCATTGATCAATCGACGCGATCAATATCATGCACAAGCTGCTATCCTGGCAGAGCAATTTGACGGCCGGCCACTCCTCGTTACCAGCGCTGTTCTGTTGGAAATTGGTAACGCATTGGCAAGGGGCTTCAAACAAGAAGCCGCCGAGCTTGTTGAACACTTCTTAACCTCGGATGAAGTTGAGGTTGTTCATGTGACGCCAGCATTATTTGAGGAAGCCTTTACACTTTATCGGTCCTATCCTGATAAGGAATGGAGATTGGTTGATTGCATTTCGTTTGCCGTCATGCGCCGTATGGGTGTAACGCAAGTTCTCACTTTTGATCGTCATTTTGTGCAAGCTGGATTCCAGGTACTGATGCGGAATATGTGATCACACTCTAGCAAATCATTCCTCTCCAGCGTTGGATCATACCCCTGTAAATGTACCTGGCGTAGAATTTCACCTATCTCGCCGAAACCGCACTCTGGCTGGGCGACCTCGACCAAGCGGCCCACTGGCTGGCGTAAGCACTGGCTCACCATGCGAACCCGCGCTGGATCCGCACCGAATTGGTCGATTGTCTCTGGATCGCAGCGCGGTTGACGACGGCGCAGCAGCAATATCAACGCGCCGCTACGCTCTTTGGCGTGGCGGAGCAGGTGGGCAGTGGGATTGGCTATGTGCCGGCTGGGCCGGTGCGGCCATTGAATGAAGCGGCACTGGTGACGGTACAGGAGGCGCTAGAACCGACAATCTTTGCCGAAGCGTTCGCCGCCGGGCAGGGGATGACGCAGGAAGAGGCGTTTGCCACGCGATTGGCCGTGACTTCCGCCCCTGACGCTTATGCGGCGTTTTGAATCTTCTTGATCATCTCAGCCAATGTGAGTATGTGGGCGAAGACCATACCCAGCGTAGCCAGGGTGGCTTTTTGCAACTCGGCACCGGAAGCGTCGCCCATGCCGAACGTGGTCGTGCCGTCGCTGAGAAAGAAGACCCGGAAATCGCGCACCATAGCCTCGCGTGCCGTGGTCTCGCAGCAGACATTGGTGGCGATACCGGCAATGATGACTGTATCAATGCCACGCGTGCGCAGGATCATATCGAGGTCGGTGCCATAAAAGGCACCAAACCGGGGCTTTTCCAGCAGAATATCCTGTGGATCGACAACGAGATCCTTGTGGAGCGCTGCCGATGCCGAACCTTTGTTAATGATACCATCCTTCACCGGCCCGATCTCCGCCAGCACACCCATATTCGAGCCATCGGGTCGCAAAACATGGCTGGTATGGATTACCGGAATGCCGGCGGCGCGACAGACCGCGGCAAGCTGGTTGACGCGCACCAAAAGCGCAAGCCCATCCGGGGCTGCAATCGGCGAACCGTGGACAAAACAATTTTGCATATCGACATTGATGAGCGCCATGCGCTCCGGCTCTACGGCGAAATTCATACCCTTGCTCCTTGCGGTGATTCATTTTGGCGGATAACGGTTTGAGATGTCCGCAGCATAACACAAATTCAATTGCATTTGGTCACGGTCAGCGCTACAATAGGCGTGACGAATTGCGTGACAAATTGTCACGGTCACCGGTTACTCAGCCACATGGCAAGGGCTTATGGACCAACCAACAGACGCATCAGTCGAGCCTTCCTTTGGCGACTGGTTACGGCAGCGGCGCAAGGCGCTGGCGTTGACCCAAGCCGAAGTGGCGCACCGTGCCGGCTGCACGGCCGCAACGATTCGCAAGCTCGAAGCCGATGAGCGCAAACCATCGTGGCAACTGGCCGAACTGCTCGCCACCGCGCTGGCCGTGCCGGATGAACAGCGGATGACCTTTTTGCACGCGGCGCGTCAGGTACAGGCGCTCAGCCACTTGACCCAGGTTCCCCTGGTAGCGTCATCCCTGACGATCACCCCAATGGTTACACTGTCAGCTCAATTGCCACCCCAATCATCACGCCAACAGCCTACCCAACACTTGCCCGCACCGATGACTTCGTTGGTGGATCGTATCCATGATACGGCTACGGTGGGCCGCTTACTGACGCGGCCCGATGTGCGCCTGCTCACGCTGCTAGGACCGCCTGGCATCGGCAAAACCCGTCTGGCCCTCCACAGCGCCGAAGTGGTGGCCAGCCACTTTCGGGACGGCGTTTGGTTTGTGGATCTCGCCCCGCTCACCGACGCGGCCCAAGTGCTGCCGGCCATCGCCTACACCTTGACCGTGACCGAAGCTGGGGCGGCACCCCTGCTGGATCGTCTGTGCGCAATGTTGGCAGATCAACAACTACTCCTACTCCTGGACAATTGCGAACAGGTTAGCGCGGCGGCCACCGAGATCGCGCTGCTCTTGCGGCGTTGTAAAGGGGTAAAGGTGCTGGCTACCAGTCGGACGCCACTGCGGTTGAGTGCTGAATATGAGTATCATGTGCCGGCCCTTTCGTTGCCGCCAGCGGAGTTAGTGACAGCGTCGGCATCGGCAACTTTAATGAACTATGAAGCGGTGCAGTTGTTTGTGGCGCGTGTACAGCAACATCAGCATGAGTTTATGGTCACAGCTGCCAACGCCACGTCGATCCTTGCCCTCTGTCGGCGTCTCGAAGGTATTCCATTGGCACTGGAACTGGCCGCCGCGGCATTGCGCCGCATGGACGTTGATCAACTGGCGGATCTGCTCCAAAGAGAAAACATGTGGCTGCATCAACTTCATTCGCCGGCCCGCGATCTGCCGCCGCGCCAGCGCACGCTCTATCAAGCCATTGCCTGGAGCTATAGCCTGTTGGATGCTACCCTGCAACAGAGCTTTCGCCAGTTGGCTGTCTTTGTCGGCGGTTTTAGCGCGCAGGCAGCGCAGGCTGTCTGTGCCGCTGAGCCGGCCGCATTGGCGCAGTTAACCGAACACAATCTGTTGACCTATCGCGCCGAACGCTGGCAGATGCTGGAGATGGTACGCGAATTTGCGCTGAGCGAACTGAGCCATACTGAACAAGGAGATGAACGCCGCCAAGTGCAACAACGACACACGGCCTATTTTGTCAATCAGGCCGTACTGCCCCTGACTGCCCAGTCAACCCTATCGCCTGCACTCAGCGTGCCTGATTATTTACAGGCAGCGCCCAGCGCGCCTGATTATGACAATTTTTGTGCGGCGTTGACGCGCGCCATTGCGGCCCAGGATGGTCACGCGGCCTTGACGCTCTGCAGCAAGCTGGGTGGTTTTTGGGAAACACGGGGTTATCTCCATAATGGTGCGCAGTTGACGCAGGCTGTGTTAGCGATGCCGTCTGCACAGGACATGCGTCTACGTTTGGCGGCGCTGGAGCGGCTCTCCGCCCTGGCCTGGCAAGGACATCAATTTGACGCTGCCCTGGCCTTTGCCGAGCAAGCCAAGGCGTTGGCGTTGACACACGATCAACCGGAAGCGCTGGTGCGTACCCTCAACTTGATCGGGCGTATCTTTCTCGAACAAGGCGATTATGGCCGCGCCGAAGCGGTGTTACAGGAATGTCTGCAGCGTAGCCGGCCCATTGCGCCACGTTTCAACCCCGGTTGTCCGCTCGCCTTGTTAGGCGCAGTGGCGCTGGCGTGTGGCGATTGGCAACGCGCCACAGCCTACTTGACAGAAGCCCTCACCGCGCTGGCCGGAGCGGAGAAAACAGTCTATGTCGGCCTTTTTGTCGCAACGGCGCACACCGATTTGGCTGAGCTTGCCCTA
The DNA here is from genome assembly GCA_022842065.1 of Caldilineaceae bacterium. Next base: position 197,304 of record JALHQH010000019.1, on the reverse strand, counting down.
CGGCAGGATCAAATCGCGGCGGTGCGTCACGAACTGCAGCAGGCATTACCCTATGCGCGCCTGACCATGCGGCGTTTGCGTTGTTTGCTCGTCGCGCTCGCCGGCCTCTTGCTGATCCCGTTGCCGACAACGTCCACCGAAAATGCCCAGACCGCCGCCACCCTCTGCGGTGCCATCGCCGGATTGGGCGAACGGAGCGGCGATACCCTTTCCCCTTTTCACCAACGGTTAATTGCCGAACGGAGCGCCTGCGCGCAACAGCTTATATCGCCACAAGCTTTTCAAGTTGCGTTGCAACAAGGCCACGCCTGGACGCCGGCGCAAGCAGCTGAGGCGGCGGAACGGTGGTTGGCGTTGGATTTCACGGAATAGCAATCCGCAAGCGCCATGCCAAAGAACACGACCGAGCAAGCGCACAGCCAGATCCACCATGTGATCGGCGGGCCGATGCGCGCCCTGGCGGACGATGTGCTGGCAACCGTGCAGGCGGCGCTAGAACCGGCGGCTTTTGCCGAAGCCTTCGCCGCCGGGCAGGGGATGGTGCTGGCCGAAGCGTTCACAACAATCTTGCCACCAGACCAGCCCTTGCCTCAAGGTTGGGTTGCGACGCCATAATGCGCCGCCAAATGGGCCCGCCAACTCGCCTCAAATTCAGCGGCTGATACGCCGTAGACAGCTGCTACAAGCGTCTCCAAGTGTTCATGTTGTCCTAAACTCGCCACCAACGCGGGCAAGCGCTCCCGCCCATAGGTGACCACGGCATAGTCGATCAGCGTCGCCAACGCAACCGTTTGACCGGGATGCGCAATATAATGAAAGCTCGCTGGACTGATAGTCTCATTCGTTGACAGTGACTGGGTGATCTGGTTCAAGTGTAAAAGTGTCTCTCGTGAACCTGCCCTTGCGGTAAACCAGCCGTTCCAATCCTGCTCGGCACATAACAAGGGAATGTCCAGTTGCAGCGGCGCAGACAGCCAAAGTTGGTAGGCCATGCCGCGCGCGGCATAGTGTTCCGGCCGCGCGTTCGCTTGCCCAGGAGCAGCAATTGACGAACCACGATAGAGCCACGTTATGATCTCTTCTTGCCAGGCCGCTAAGGGCAAATCCAAATTCCACAGTTGCCATAGTGAAATTCCTTTTAACAGCGGCTGCCAGGCCCTCCCAATCAAATGCGAGGTGATGCCAAGATATATTTGCTGTTGAATCATCGCCAATATTTTGCGCCATAGGCAAATTTCGTTACGCTGCAAGGTGGTGTGCCGGATAATTGTTTTTGCCTAGAGAACGGGCAGTGCCTTTATTTTGTTGGAAAACGCGGCGGGGTGACTTATAATCAATTGAACTATGTCTGAGATTCATAAAACAGCAGTAGCAAGGAAATCACATGAGCATCAGCCTCGCACCACTCAATCAAGAAAACTGGTACGAATGTAGCCAGTTAGCCGTCACCCCGGCCCAAAGTCACTTTATCAGCAGCAATTTGCTCTGTATCGCCGAGGTGCAATTCTACCCTGGGTGGGATGCCTTTGCGATCTACGCCGATGAGCAGATGGTAGGCTTTGTCATGTACGAAGATGATGACGAACAGGAAGCGTGGTGGATCAGCAGCCTGATGATTGCCGCCGACAAACAAGGTAAAGGCTATGGCAAAGGAGCGGTTGCAGCCTTGCTGCCTGTGCTGCGTAAGCGGGGCTGCCAGGAAATTTGGGTGGGCTATGCCGCGGATAATCTGGCGGCGCAGGCGCTTTACCGCGCAGTTGGCTTTCATGAGTTCGGCCTAGATGAAGATGGCGATATGGTCGCGCACCTGCGCCTAGATCAGGTTTAGCATTTGATGACAAGGCAAAACCGCGTGACCCCTTTTAGTACGCTAATCGCTACGCCGGCGCGTGGCACGTTAATGGGCAATCGCGGTTGTCTGCACGACGATCACGGTCAGATCAAGCGCCAATTTCAAGGCCAACGCTGGATCATCTGTCTGTTGCAATTTAAGCACCGCTGGCGCACGGTCATGACCCCTGGCCACTACACCGAACTCTTTTTCCTTGACGAAGCGACTGCTTTTGCCGCCGGTCATCGCCCTTGTGCCGAATGCCAGCACGACCGCTTTACACTCTTTCGCACCTTGTGGGCACAGGCCAATCCTGATCTGGCCCCCAGCCCCAAGCCGGCGGCCACTGTGATCGATGCGGTTTTACACCGCGAACGATTGGCAGACCAATGGGCAACACCCCGCTATTGCCACGCTTTGCGCGATCTGCCCGATGGCACCTTCATCACCGACGATGAAGAGCACGCCTATCTGACGCAGCAGGGGCGCTTATGGCACTGGTCCCCAACTGGTTACACCAGCCACGAACTGACTAATCTCCAATTACCGGCTCGCATCTTGACGCCGGCCTCGCTGATCCGCACCTTAGCGGCCGGCTACCCCCTGGGTATTCATGACACGGCGCACGCGCTTAGTGCGTAACGCATTGTACGTATTGCGTTTGTTCTTCGTCATATCAGCCCGCTGTGGTGACCATTTTTGAACGTTTGTCGCTGCCCCCTTCTGATGGTATGCTTTGTTACTAAACGGTATGCATCCACCCATCACCCACCACAAACAAATCAAGGAATGAAAGAGCCGTAAAATGAAAATTACCGAGATCAAAACCTATCCCCTCAAAGCCGCCCGCGACATCTTTGTCGTCAAAGTCGAGACCGACGAAGGGATCTATGGGTTGGGCGAAGGCGGCTGTTCTTCACGCGAACTGGCCGAAGCCGAAGCGGTCAAACATTTTAGCCGCTTTCTAATCGGCATGGACCCCACGCGCATTGAGCACATCTGGCAAAAGTGTTACCGCAGCAATTATCACGAAGGCGGCCGCGTCCTCACCGGCGCAATTAGCGCCATCGATATTGCGCTGTGGGACATTATGGGCAAAAAGCTGGGGGTGCCGGTCTATCAACTGCTGGGCGGTGCCTGTCGCGAACATGTCTTTGGCTTCCCCACCATCTCGATGAATGACCCGGATTGTCTGGCCAAATGTCAGGATTATATCGACGCCGGCTGGCCCTGTCTGCGCCTGGGCGCGACAACCCCGATTCCCGGTTGGGCCAAGGCGCTCCATGCCGCCGATCCCGATGCCAAGAACATGTTTGAGCCGCGTGCCTCGATTGCCGAAACCGTCGAGATCCTCACCGAACTGCGCGCCAAACTCCACAAGTCGATTCCGCTGGGGGTGGAGTACCATCATCGTCTGAGCGTGGCCGAAGCCGCTGCGTTCTGTCAACAGGCCCCGGTCGGTTCGATGGCCTTCCTCGAAGAACCAATCCGCGACGAGACGCCGGAAGCATACGCTGCCTTGCGCCAGATGACGGGAGTCCCCTTTGCCATTGGCGAAGAGTGGTCGAGCAAATGGCAGGCGCGCCCCTATATTGAACAGGGCTTGACCAATTTCACGCGGCTGGATGTCTGCAACATCGGCGGGTTGACCGAAGCGCGCAAGGTCGCCGGTTGGAGCGAGGCGCACTATATCGACATTATGCCGCACAACCCACTGGGCGCGGTCTGCACGGCGGCGACGATTCATCTCTGTTTTGCCACCAATAACTTCGCTTGGGTCGAGATCAACCCCACCATTAACGAGAGTGCGCCGGATCTCTTCCCCGTGCAACTCGAACGCAACGGGGCCTCCTTCCCCCTGCCCACCCGGCCAGGGCTGGGCGTCGAGTTCGATGAAGACGCGGTCGCCGCGCACCCCCATTCCCTCACCGACATGCCCCATTTCCACAAGCCGGACGGGAGCCACACGAACTGGTAATCACGCGTAGGCTGAGCTTGTCGAAGCCGAAGCGGCTTCGACAAGCTCAGCCTACGCAAATCGACGTTTTCGTGTCTCTTCGTTGATCAACAAGGATCATTGATGCTACTGTTTCTTGGTGGCGCGGCCCGTACGGGTAAAGGGTTACTGACGCGCCGCTTGCTTTGCCAACACCGCCTGCCCTACTTGAGCCTAGATGTGCTCAAGATGGGGCTGACGCGTGGCATGCCCGAACTTGCGATTGATCCTGATGCCGGTGCGCTGGTAGTAGCGACACGCTTGTGGCCTTTGGTGCGCGAAATGAGTCACAACCTAATCGGCGAGGCGTTACCCTATGTGATCGAGGGCGAACTGCTGCCCCAAAATGTGGCTGGGTTGCGCGAACAGTATGGGACGCAGGTCGCGGCCTGTTTTCTCGGCTATGCGACCATTACCCCTGCCCAAAAACTTGCTGACCTGCGTGCGTATCCTGTTTCGCTGAATGAGTGGCCCCGGACTGTTGCCGATCCAGCGTTGTTGCAAATCATTGCGCGTGAGATCGCGTTCAGCCAATATCTGCAAACCGAATGCCAGATCTATGACTTTCCTTATTTTGACAGCTCCGCCGACTTTACCCAGACGTTGGAGCAGGTAGTTGCGTTTGTCGAAGCGACATTTTCTTTGAGGTAACTTATGCGTCTCTTTACCATCATCTATTGGCTTGGCATCGTCGCCGAGATCATCATTCGCGCCCCCTATCAGAAAAGCCGGAAAACAGCCGCCCGCAGTGAACAGCACGTGTCAACCACCGAAAATGTGCTACTCTTCTTATTGTTGCTGGGCATGTTCATCATGCCGCTGATCTACTCGGTGATGGACTGGTTGGCTTTTGCCGACTACACGTTACCGGATTGGCTGGGCTGGTTGGGAGTAGTCCTGTTGGTCGCTGCCCTCTTCCTCTTTGCCCGCGCCCATACCGACCTGAAAGCCAACTGGTCACCCTCACTGGAGATCTACGCCGGCCATACCCTGATCACGGACGGCATCTATCGTTACATCCGGCACCCCATGTACGCCAGCCAGTGGGTTTGGGTGATCGCACAAAGCTTATTGCTGCACAATTGGCTGGCCGGGCCACTCGATCTACTCATCTTTATCCCCTTTTACCTCCTGCGCGTGCGCGCCGAAGAAAAGATGATGCTGGCGACTTTTGGCGAGCAATACCGAGCGTATATGGCGCGGACGGGTGGGGTGATGCCGAAGGTGAAATAACTGCTCTACCTTATCAGTTGACAACCCCTGCATTTCGCCTTACAATTTAATCCATCTAGCTTTCCTCGCTGCCTTGTTGTTGCTGCCATATCATGCATAATCGAATCGGGTACTGTCCCCATGACCAAAGTCCCAACGTATGATCAGTTGATGAACCCCACGCTGCAGGCTTTGCGTGAACTAGGCGGCTCTGCAACGACCGAGGAGATCTACACCAAAGTGACCGAATTAGTTGGATTGACGAATGCCCAACTCGAACTTTTACATGATCCCGAACGCGGTGGGCAAACGGAGGTTGAGTACCGGCTGGCATGGTCGCGGACCTATCTCAAGAAATATGGCATCCTTGAAAACTCAGCTCGTGGTGTTTGGGCATTAACTGCGCAGGGGCGACAACTCGAACGAGTTGATACCTTAGCGGTTAAACGCTTTGTGCAAGACGAACTAAAACAGCGCAAAACTGCTGTAGACACGAATGAGTTAACTGAAACTACAGTCGAATTGTCCTGGCGCGATGAGCTTTTAGCAACACTGCGCAAATTGGCCCCCGCAGCCTTTGAACGGCTGATTCAGCGGCTCTTGCGCGAATCAGGCTTTATCCAGGTCGAAGTAACTGGGCAGAGCGGCGATGGTGGCATTGACGGCAAAGGCATTATGCGTCTTGGTGGTCTATTAAGTTTTCATGTGATCTTTCAGTGCAAGCGTTATAGTGGTGCGGTAAGTGCTAGTCAAGTCAGAGACTTTCGCGGGGCGATGGTGGGGCGCGCGGATAAAGGGTTGCTGATTACTACTGGCAACTTTACCAAGGATGCGGTCAAAGAAGCGACGCGCGACGGGGCGCCCGCTATCGATCTGATCGACGGCGACCAGTTGATCAATAAGCTCAAGGAACTGGCGTTAGGGGTGCAGACCAAGAAAGTTGAGGTCGAGCAGGTTGTCGTTGATCATGTGTGGTTTTCGGGCATATAATGACAAGATATAAGCTCGAGGTTTTCAGAACGCTACTGCTTGCTGCGGGGATTATTGTGTCCCTACCGCTTTTGATCCCATATGCTTTGATCGCAACAAAAGTCGACGAGCGGCGGAAACGCAAAGCTGCACTGGCTTTTCGGTGTACGAACTGCGGGCATGTCTTAGGGCTGGATGCACTCGTCGCAGCTGATCAGGAATACTCCGAACACATTGATAAAATGATGCGGGATCATCCCCGGTCGCGTTTTCGCTTGGTACGTTTTTTACATGCTATATGCACGAATTGTGGTGAGCGCTATACTTACTCCTCAACCCAAAGACTCTTCACTATCATTAATAGCCGTAGCGAATAACGCATGGCTCACTCGAAACCGGTCAGTGCGTTTCAACGCACTTCGCCTACCAGCCGCTGATTTCAATCAGCGGCTTTTCCAGCCTGGAGACCACCATGAAAACCATTATCGTCACCGATTACGATGCAGCGTGGCCACAAAGCTTTGAGCAGATCCGCGCCTACCTCTGGCCGGCTGTCCAAGACATCGCCAGCACCATCGAACATGTGGGCAGCACTTCAGTCCCCGGCCTGGCCGCCAAACCAATCATCGATATCGACATTGTCATCCCCGACGCGACATTGATTGGCGAAATGGTCAAACGGCTGGAACCGCTGGGCTATCTACACCAGGGTGATCTGGGTATTGCCGGCCGCGATGCCTTTCGGCAGCAAAACACACTGCCAAAACATCACCTCTATGTCTGCCCCGCCGGTAGCCTGGGGCTGCAAAATCACCTGATCGTGCGCGACTATCTGCGCACCCACCCGGAAGTCCGCCAGGCTTATGGTGATCTTAAAAAGCGTTTGGCCGTGACCTTCCCCACCGACATCGACCGCTATATTGACGGCAAAACCGACCTCATTCTGGCGATTCTACAGGAAGGCAGCCTTTCTGCCGAACAGTTGGCCAGCATCCAAGCGGCCAATCGTTTGCCCTGAGCACTAACGTACCTGCTGCTGACCAAACCAACAAAAGCTTAGTTTCTACTGGCGACGTAGTCCAACTTCGTGTATCATCGTCTCTCTTCGTGGATCAAATTGAGCTTGGAGGGGAATGATGAAGGTTGATATCCGCCGCCTACAACCAGGCGATGAGGAACTGGCGCTCCAGGTTGTGCGCGATCTCATGCCGGCCGATGAGCGTGACGGTCGCGAGCCAACCCTCCCCCATCTCCAGCGCCTGCTGGCGAACCCAACAAATTACCTGATCGTTGCCATCGCCGGTGGCCGGCCAGTGGCCTTTCTCAGTGCCTACCAAATGCCCGCGTTGGCGAGTGATGCCTCCATGGTCTATCTCTTTGAGATTGAAGTGGCGGTCACCTATCGCAAACAAGGCATTGCCAAGGGGATGATCCAGTTGCTTAAAACCCTTTGCCGGCAGAGCGATGTGGAGATGATCTGGGTCGGGACGGAGAATGAAAATATCGTGGCCAAACATCTTTATGCCAGCACTGGTGGCGTCTGCGAAGAGGAAGATAGCTGTGAGTTTGTCTACCGGCTGACGCCAACGGCAAGTGCATAGCGGTCGCCACACATTGCACCGACCCTGTAGATCGCAAAAACGAAACGTCGCAGCGGTAGACGGCAATGCGCAGCAGGAGCTAGCTCCTGCTGCGCATTGCCGTCTACCGCTAATTTGTCACCAGCCGTTCGCGGCAACTCCATCTACTCCGCTTTATTCGGCGGTGGCTTCGGCCGCCTCAATGATCAGGTCAACCACGGCGCCCGGCTGTGACAGGAAAGGCACATGGCTCGACGTGACCTCGACCATTACTGCCCCCATCCGTTCGGCCAAGAAGCGCTCCATCTCTGGGTTAAGAGTCTTGTCTTCGGTGGCTACCATGTACCAAGCCGGAATCGTCTTCCACGCCGCCGCTGCGACTGTCTCTTCCAGCGTATGGGCAGAGGCCGGCTTCTGTGTTACGGCCAGCACATTGGCCCGGCTGACCGAGAGATCCGCCGCAAAGAGTTCGTGAAAGCGCGCCTGATCCAGATAGACCATGCCCGCTGCATTCGGCACCAGGGCGGTTGCCAATTCCGTCGGGTATTCGCCCAACAGGGCACCCACTGGCTCGCCCACTTCTGGGGCAAAGGCGGCGATGTAGACCAGCGCCTTAACATTTGGATTGTCCGCCGCGGCACCGGTGATGGCCACCCCGCCAAACGAGTGCCCAACTGCAATCACCGGCCCTTCAATCGCGTCGAGCACCATTTTGGTGTTGGCCACATCGTCCGCCACCGAGGTAAGCGGATTCTGGACGGCAATCACCGGATAACCAGCCCGCTGCAAACGGAGGATGACACTTTGCCAACTGGAACCATCTGCCCAGGCCCCATGCACCAACACAATGGTGGGCAAATTCTGCGTTGGACTTGTGCTTTGGGCAAACACAGAAGCAGCCACTGAAAACATAACAACCGCACCGATCAGTGCGCAGAACCCCAGACGAGCAACTGTACGTGATAACATGGTTCAATCTCCTTAATGAATGGTATTAAAGTTTATGCCGATTTGTTTTATCCACCGAGGACAGGGCCACGAGAGAGTACTCTTGATGCGTGATGACAGGATGACAAGATGACCAGATGAATGGGCGTCCTCCTCTTGTCCTCTTGTCCTCTTGTCCTCTTGTCCTCTTGTCCTCTTGTCCTCTTGTCATCGTGTGATACTGTTGCACTATCTTACGAAATGGGGTTAAAACCCCTTGCTAACAGCGAGAAGCCGCCGCAGCGGCTAGGATCGTTTTCTCAGCCGCTGCGGCGGCTTCTCGTTGTCAGGGCGGGATTTGAATCCCGTTGTAAGATAGTGCAACAGTATCACCCTGTCACCCTGTCACCCTTCAAGCTGTCACCGGCACGCGCTGTGCCGTACTCGTGACACCGATGGCGTGTGGTTGCAGTGCCCAATTGAGCGCATAGTCGGCAATGGTTTCCCAGCCCTTGCCGCTGACAATCGTATAGTGGGTCTGGCCAGGAAATTCTTTGTACGCGGTGAGCGCCGGTGACTTGGCATACTGTTTGTAATTGGCCCGGATCAGCCCAGCGGGGATAATGTGATCCTTTTCACCGGCGATCAACAGCAGGGGGGCCCGTTGGCGCTGCCAATCCACTTTGGCATCACTGGTCAACGCGCTGCGGTAAAGTCCACGCGATTCGGGCACAATCACCGCTTCATAGGCCTTGCGCTGTTCCGCCAAAGGATAGGTATGGGTCCAGGAATATTGGAACTGCTTGAAGGTCATAAACCAGGGTTTACTTGCTGGAATCAGCGGGTTGACCGCCGGCCAGGTGGAGCGGAAAAATGACCACTGGGTGGGTAACACCCCCATCGGCGGTGCCCCGTCCACTGCTACGCCCGCCACCCCCAGCCCGCGATCCAACATGAGCTGCATTAACATGCCACCAAAGGAGTGGCCCATGATGATCGGCTTTTCGTCCAGCGCCTGGATCGTCTTGACGAGATGGTCGGTCACTTGGGGCAAGGTAATCGTGCGCAGGATCGGATCGTTCGGGCTTCGCTGTAACTCCGCCAGTGATTTGTCCAAGCCTGGATGATAAGCTGGCGTAACCACTTTGTAGCCGTGCGCTTCATAGCGGGTGACCCACTCGGCCCAACTGTGTTTGCTGACCGAGAGACCATGAATCAGAACAATCGTTTTGGTTGACATTGATGTGCTCCTTTAGAAAGTTGAATGACAGATTACCATTTAAAGACCGGCAATGGATTGGCTGGATGGCGGGTTAACCAGCCCAGCTCTAGCTGCACCAGGCGCTTGTGAAACCCGGCGTTGGGAAAGCGCGCTTTGACACTTTTGATCATCGCCGCCGGTAGGCCACATTTCACCAGGCCCAACGAGAAATCCACCAGGTCGCCTTTGCGAAAGACTTCAACTAACGGGTAGTGGCCAGCCTGATAAGGGCGGATTTTGTGGTGCAGCGCAATCATTAGCTCGATTTCAGCACCCCAGGCTTCTCGTTGGTTTTGTTGCAAATAGCTTTTGGCCAGTGCCATCGATGGGGGCAGGTAAGCAAAGGTGTTACTGGTCCAGATCCCCAGATCGTGAAAACAACCGGCAATGATCAACTTCTCGCGCTCCGCCTGCGTGCAGTCGTGCAAAGCAAAACAGAAATGTAACATCCGATAGACGTGGTTCTGATACCCCACATAATCCGCACCGATGGCGGTTTGCCAGCGGCCCAAGATCTCTTCAACTAATGCAATGCGCTCTTCGATGATCATGATCGGTTCCTTGATGACTAGTGTTTCACGTTGCGCCAGGTGACTGTCACTGTCCGCAACGATCAGGCTGGACGAAACATTTTGTGGACAGTGACAGTCACCTGACTTAATTTCTGACGACCTTTGGCTGACGACCGGCGGCTGAGCTTGTCGAAGCCAAAGGTCGTCAGCCAAAGGTCGTCGCGCTTATTTCACCGTCGCTCGCGCCGCTCGTTCAATCAGCTTAACGACCTCGTCCGGCTGCGAGATAAAGGGGACGTGGCTTGCCTTGATCTCGACCGTCGTTGCATCCATCCGATCAGCGAGGAAACGCTCCATGTCGGGGCTGAGGGCCTTGTCATTCTTGGCCACCATGTACCACGAGGGGATGGTCTCCCAGGCAGCAACATCGAGATGTTCAGTAAAAATGCCCCCGAAGGCCGGTTTCTGCGCCGCCGCCATGATCTTGGCGGTGGTGGCATCGACATCGGCGGCGAAGACGGCCCGGAAGCGGCTCCGATCCAGATAGGCAAAGCCGGCCGCATCGCCCACCAGGATGGCATTCAACTCGGTTGGATATTGGGGCAACAATTGGCCGATTGCTTCACCGACGGCAGGGGCAAAGGCGGCGATATAGACGAGTGCTTTCACATTCGGGTTGCCGGCGGCGGCCCCCGTAATCACGGCCCCGCCATAGGAGTGGCCGACCGCGATTACCGGCCCTTTTGCCCCTTCCGCATCAAGCACCCGTTTGGTCGTTGCCACATCATCGACCAGCGAGGTCAGGGGATTTTGTACGGCGACCACATAGTAGCCCGCCCGATCCAACCGCTTAATTACTTCTTGCCAGCCAGTGCCATCCGCCCAGGCCCCGTGAACGAGGACAATGGTGGGTCGCTGCTTGGCGGCTGCCTCAGCCTGCTCATCCTCAACCTGCTCATCCTCCGCCACGACGACGGACTGCTCACCCTGCTGAATGAGGGGTAGAAAAACCGGTTCATCGGCTTGCGCTCCGGACTGGGTATAACCGGATGCCACTGCCGAGAAGATGACGACTGCTGCTGCCAGGACGGCAAAGCCGATTCTGGCCACTGTTCGAGTAAACATGCTGCTTTCTCCTTTTGCTGCGTAACTTGGTTACTTACGACACTGACGTTGATGCGGGGGGCTGACTTTTCCGAGCTGGGCGCAGAACATAACCCAGCTCGCTAAGCTTCTTACGGATGGTGGTAACGGAGGGGACAATCGCTGCTGTATAACCTTTCTGCTCGATCAACTGCCGGCGGATTGCGGTGGCGCTCAAGTTGATCACGCTGTGACATGGACACACGGCGCTCTGCGCTTGACTATCGACAATCGCCTGCAGATCCGCTAATAAGTGGGGTAACTGCACTTCGACCCGTTTGCGTCCGCGGGCCGAAAAGTGATCAACCTGGCCGATGCCACTGGTCAGCTCTGCCAGCCCTTTGCGCACCGTCCGCCGGTTCCAGCCGAAAGTTCTTTCGACGTACCGTTGACCACCATGTCCCAGTGCTTGTACCACGCCTGCCATGAAGATGCGTCGTTCGCGGCCTTTTAGCCCCTGCGCCGTTTCTATATAGAGGGTTTGCTGTGCTGCGCTGATTTCGATCATCTTCACGCCACGTACACCTCCTTTTTGGGATCATTTATTTGTTTGAATTCTGCTACGGGGTGTGGTAAAGTTTAGCCGTTGCTTTGTTGGACAGCTTTGTTCGCGACTGGCTATACAATACACCGGTAAGCTAGGATTGTCAGTGTGTCTAGGTGCGCACTTTCGTGGGGCATTGGTGTGCTTACGTGTGCATATTCGATGCAAGCTATATCAAATGGGATTAGTACCGTGTTAGGCATGACTGAGGAGTTCTATGCCCTTGAACCAGCCCTATCCCGCACGCAATTATGCGCTTGGCGAGTATTTGTTGACCTTGCGCAGCCGGACAAAACTTACCCAAGCCGAACTGGCCGCTCGGGTTGGGGTCCACCGGCGCAGCATCCAGAAGTGGGAAAGCGGCGAGACCTACCCCGCCGCCGAAAATTTACGCCCCTTGATCGAAGTTTTGATCAACTTGGGGGGCTTTCCGTCCGGTGAAGAACGCACCGCGGCTGCCGATCTCTGGCAACGCGTCAGCCAAGGTTCGCCCCAGCAGTTTCCTCTCTTCGATGCTGCTTGGCTTGATCAAGTGCTGGCAGCACAGCTTGGCACGGTGCCGACCCTGGTCGATCATGCGTCCGCTAGCCGGGCTGAAGTGCCGCTAGTGATAGACTCCTTCGTTTCGCACAGCCCTAAGCCTGCGTTTACGCTCCCCTTCCAGTCAACCTCCTTTGTCGGCCGCGTGGCCGAATTAAGCGCGATTGCCAAACTGCTAACGGATCCGGCCTGCCGTCTGCTCACTCTGTTCGGACCAGGGGGGATCGGCAAAACCCGCTTGGCGCTGGAGAGCGCGCGGCTTCACGCCGACACTTTCCGCGATGGTGTGGTCTTTGTCCACCTTGCTGCCGTCAGCACACCCCACCAGATCGTTGCCGCGATTGGTCATGCGCTTAATCTCACCGCAGCCGAGCCGGTTCCAACCCCTAGCGATCCCACCACTCACCTGTTCGCTTCTCTGCGCGACCGCCAACTGTTGCTGTTGCTTGATGACTTCGAGCACCTGCTAGCGGGCGCAGATCTCGTCGCTGACATTTTAGTACAGGCCCCAAGTGTCACGATTCTGATCACCTCGCGGGCGCGGCTCAACCTCCAGGCCGAATGGTTGTTTGATGTGGAAGGGCTAGCTTACCCAGCGGTTGACTTGCCCAGTGCGGTTGCACCGCAAACGGTGACGGATCTGGCCGGCTATAGTGCGGTCCAGCTGTTTGTGCAGCGCGCCCTGCAGCTTCAGCCGGGGTTGCCCCAATCCGAAACGACGCTCAGGGCGATTGGGCGCATCTGTCAGCAAGTGGCCGGCATGCCGTTGGCTATCGAATTAGCTGCGGCCAGCGTGCGCAGCTTGCCCATTGCTGAGATCGAGCGCCAAATCCGTGTAAACCTGGATGTACTTGCCACCACGCTGCGTGACGTGCCGGCGCGTCATCGTAGCCTGCGTGCTGTCTTCGACCATTCCTGGGCGCTGCTAAGTGACGCGGAGCAAGTCGTGTTGAGCCGCCTTGCGATCTTTCGCGGGGGCTGGGATCAAGCCGCGGCGGAATCGATCTGCGCGTACATTGCGCGACAAATGGGCGAAGAACCAACCACTGCACGAACTTTGCCTTTTTTATCAGTCACCTTTTCGCCCGCCTTGTTAGCGGCGCTGATCGATAAATCACTCGTCCGTTCAATGCCTGGTGAGCAGAGCGCACACGCCATGGCGGAGCCACGCTTCGTCTTGCTTGAGCCAATTCGCGAGTATGCGTTGGCGCAACTGGCCATACGGGGTGAAGCCGCGTTGCTTCAGCGTGCCCACGCCATTTACTATTTGGGGCTGGCTGAGACAGCGGTGGCCCAGTGGGTCAGCCCGACTGCCGATGCGGCCATCACCCAGCTTGATCGCGAGCGCGACAATCTGTGCTCTGCGCTGCAATGGGCGCGCGATGGTGGTGATGCCCTGATCGGGCTCCAACTGGCCGGTGCGCTGCTCAAGTTCTGGCGGCGCCGCGGCGCACACCGTGAGGGGCGCGCCTGGCTGGAAGATCTGCTGGCGGTGGCTACCGAAAGTGCTGATGCCACCGCCAGCGCCACCCGCCTGCGTGCCATGCAGGCGGCTGCCTGGTTAGCCTCGGACCAGCATGATTATACGCGGGCGACGCAACTGTTTGAGCAAAGTATGGGGCTGCGGCGTGCCCTGGGAGAAACGGAGGATCAGACCAACCTGCTCGTCAACGCCGGGATCCAGGCTCGCGCGGTCGGCGAATATGAGCGGGCGACCGCCCTGTTGGAAGATGCGCTGGCCCAACAGCGCGCCCTGGGCAACCGCGGGAGCTTAAGCGGCTTCGGCTTGGGGTTGTCACTCTTTCTGCTTGGGCTAGTGCAACGCGAACAGGGTAATTTTGCGCGGGCGACGCAGTTGTGTGCAGAGTATCGCGATCTCCATCGCGCGCTTGGGGACCGTGAAGGCAGCGCCATTGGGCTGCTGATCTTGAGTGATATCGCCCGTGATCAAGGCGATGTTACCGCGTTGCAGCAGTATGCGACTGCCAGCCTGGCCGGGTTGCGCGCCCTTGGTGCGCAATGGGCGGTTGGCTTTGCGCTGAATAACTTGGCGTTGGCCGCCTATCTGGTGGATGACCTGTCCCAGGCCCAAACCCTAATCAGCGAGAGTGTCACCCTCTTCCGTACGCAGCAGGCCGATGGCAGCCTCGCCGAGGTGTTGATTACCCAGGGCCAGATCCTGGGGGCCCAGCGCGCGTTGGCGGCCGCGCACGCAGCGCTGACTGAAGCTGTCGAGCTCGCTTGGGTTGTCGGCCCACGTTTGATGATGGCGCCCGCCCTTGAACTGCTGGGGGCGGTGGTGCTGCAGTCTGATCCTGGCGTGCAGGGCGCAACGGCGGCGGCGCGTTTTCTCGCCGCCGCGTCGGGCTTGCGGACCCGGATGAAAACTCCTGCGCGCCCGGTCGATCTGCCGGCCGTCGAGCGAACCCTGGCACTTGCCCGTTCGGTGCTCGGGACCGCGGCCTTTGCCAAGCTCTGGGCCGCGGTGATCGTGCTACCACTCGAACCGATCCTCAGTACGATTCGCGGTGCAGCCGCGTTTTCGCCGGATGTAATGCGTGCCGTTGTGCTGCCCGTTGCGCCGGTGCCAGCCACTGAAACTGTGGTTCCGTCGGCGGCTGAGAGCACCTCGCCCAGCCAGCCGCGCCTGGATTGGGGATTGGCGCAGGATGTACCAGTCTTATATGGCCGTGCCCACGAAGTGGTGACACTAACCCAATGGGTAATGACGGAACAGTGCCGGGTAATCACCCTGGTCGGGCTTGGCGGGATTGGCAAGACTAGCTTGGCCGTCGCCTTTGCCCGCCAGGTTGCGCCCCACTTTGCCACCGTCATCTTTCGCTCGTTGGGCGAGGCGCCACCTCTGTCTACACTCCTCGACCAACTGATCTACAGCGTGGCTGCGCCGCAAATTGTCCTCCCGCCCCAGCTCGCCGATAAGTTTGCGCTGCTCGTTGATCTGCTGCGCCAGGCGCGCTGTCTGTTGATCTTGGATAATCTGGAAACCATCATGCAGACTGGCACCGCTGAGACACAATACCTGGCCGGCTATGAAGGCTATGGCAAGCTGTTTAAGGTGCTCGGCGCAACCGCACACCAGAGTTGCCTGATCCTGACCAGTCGTGAGCGCGTGCGCGAATTGGCCGCGCTCGAAGGGCCACGCGCCGCGGTCCGCACAATCGCGCTGGCCGGCTTAGCCGAGGATGCCTGCCGGGCGCTGATCGCTGACCAAGATCTGAGTGGTAGCGCCGCCGATGCACAGCTACTGGCGCACGCTTATGGGGGCAACCCGCTGGCGCTTCGGCTGGTGGCCGATCCCATCCATGCCTTATTCGGCGGTGACATTGCCGCCTTTCTGCGTGAAGGAAATCTATTTTTTAATGGCGTAGGCCATCTGCTAGCCGAGCAGATCAGCCGTGCGTCGGCGTTAGAACAGTTGCTACTCACCTGGCTGGCCATCGCACGCGAGCCGATCCACCTGGATGAACTAATGGATGCACTGGCTGGCGCACCAACCGGCGGTGACCCATTAGGGATAACGCGCACAACCGTGTTAGCCGCTCTCCATGGCCTCTGGCGGCGCAACCTGATCGAACTCGGCCAGGCCCATTTGACTTTTACGTTGCAGCGCGTCGTGTTGGAATTTCTTACCGATCACCTGACTGAGCGCGCCGCCGCGGAAATTTTGGATGGCAATTTCGCAGTGTTGGTGCAGCATCCACTCGTCCAGGCCACGGCCAAGGATTATGTGCGCCATAGTCAAGAGCGGTTGATTGCCAGCCCATTGTTGTCGCGACTGCTGCTGGTCAGTGGCAACACAGAGACGTTGGCGCGACGGCTCTTGACGCTGCTAGAGGCCTGGCGCGGCGCGAGTACCCATTCGGCACAGTCGCCGTCAGCGGTCGCGCAGGGTTATGGGCCAGGCAACGTTATCAACCTGTTGCGCTTGTTGCGCGGCAACTTGCGCGGTCTCGATCTGTCAGCTTTGGCGATCCGCCAAGTCAACCTGCAAGGGATAGATGTGCAGGATAGCAATTTGGCCGGCGCGCTGATTCAGGACAGTCTCTTTACAGAGACTTTTGATGCGATGATCGCGGTGGCGATCAGCAGCAACGGAGAATATTGGGCGGCCGGCAGCCGCCGCGGGGAAGTTGTGGTGTGGACTGCGGGCGGCCGCATCCGGCATCATGCCTGGCAGGCGCACGCCGACCGCGTCCGCTCCCTCGCCTTCAGTCCAGACGGGCGCACACTGGTCACGAGTGGCAGCTGGGATGGTACCCTAAAACTGTGGGATGTGGCGAGCGGCACACTGCGCTGGCTGGGCCGGCATCCCAGTTATACCAATATTGTGGCGTTTGCGCCTGATGGCAGCCTGCTGGCCAGCAGCGGGAACGATGCGGCAATCCGCCTTTGGGACCCACAAAATGGTACGCTGTTGCAAACGCTGCTGCACCCTGCGCCAATGTCGGCGGTCACTTGGTGCCCCTCACCCCCAGCCATGGGAGCCGTTCGCGCGCACTTGCTTGCTAGTGGTGACGCCGCCGGTTGCATCCGGTTGTGGCAGATCGACGGGACGGCGCCCGCCAGCTGCGTGCAGACGCTCACCGCGCATACAACTTATATCGAAGGATTAGCCTTTGCGCCCGACGGCATGACGCTGGCCAGTGCAAGCTGGGATGGCACCGTCAAACTGTGGGACACTTCAACTGCGCTCAGTGCAGCTGCTGCCAGTGGTGCATTGCGGCAGACCCTAACCGGGCATACCCAACGGGTGGTGAGCGTAACCTGGAGCCCTGATGGCCGCACCCTGGCCAGTGCCGGTCGTGACCAAACCATCTGGTTATGGGATCGCGCGCAGGGGGATTATCGTAGCGCGCTGCAAGCCCACACCAGCGATGTAAACGGCTTGGCCTTCACCCCCGACAGCCGTAACTTGCTCAGTAGCAGTGAAGACGGCACGCTGCGCGTCTGGGAGATTGAGAGCCGGCAGTGCGTGCGCTTGATCCAGGGCTTCGCCGCTGGCCTGTGTGATGTCGATTGGAGCCCAGACAGCGCCAGCTTGGTCAGCGGTGGCTCGGATATGTTGGTGACCCTCTTTGATCGGGTTCCCTCGCCGCCCGGCGGCCCCACGCGAACCGCTAGCCCCAGCCTCCTGCGCGGACACACCGGCGTGGTGATTGGGGTCGGCTGGAGTGCCACTGGTCAGTACATCGCGAGCAGTGAATGGAACAATGCGATCCGGCTATGGGATGCGGCGTCAGGTGTCTGCCTCCAGGTGATCCAAGATCCCGACGATAGTGGCAATTTTTTTGACAGCTTGGCGTGGAGTCCCAATGGACACACCCTGGCCGTTGGCACTTACCGCCAGGGTGTGCTGGTGTGGGGCCTGACAGTTGGGTATCAACGCTGGCCCGACCGACAGGTCGCAACCTGGATTCGGCATGTGGCGTGGAGTCCAGACGGCAGCCTGCTGGCAGGTGGGGGGGCGGATGGTAGTGTCTATGTCTGGGATACTGCGGCCGGCACGCTACTGCACCGGCTGGTGGGCCACCAGAGTACGATCACCAGCGTGGCTTGGAGCCCTAATGGCGCGCAACTGGCGTCGGGCAGTAGTAGCCAAGCCGGGGGGGAGCTGTTCGTGTGGGATGCAAAGCAGGGCGCACGTCTGCAGACCATTGCCAGGCAGCCTGGGATGGTCTATGGCGTGGCCTGGGGGACAAGCGAGCATGTGGTGATCACCGGTGGTCGTAGTGGCCGATTACGCTGGTGGGATATCCAAAGTGGGGCCTGCGTGCGGATCAATAAAGCACACCAAGGCACCGTGCAGGCGCTCCGCCGCAGTCCAGATGGCACACAGTTGGCCAGCTGTGGCGATGATGGCGCGATCATGCTCTGGGATCTACAGAGTGGTGAACATCGCCAAACTTTACGGCGTGATCGCCCCTATGAGCGGATGGATATCACCGGTTTAACGGGCATTACGGAGGCGCAACGCGCTACGCTGGTGGCATTAGGGGCAGTAGAACAGCACAAATAGCCGGCAGCGTTCCCGGCGTTCCCGGCGCGTAAGTCCTATAAGTTACGAAAGGAAGAGCAAACGATGCAACTATTTCAAGGTATCAACGTCGTTTCGATTACGGTGACCGATCTGGACCTGGCGCGTGAATTTTATGGCACAGTTCTGAGCTTGGGCACACCCCTTTTTGATCTGCCCGCCGCCGGCTGGATCGAATTCGCCACGGGCTCGTCAGCCGGTAACCTTGCCGTCACGACTGCTGTCCCCGCCTGGGCGCCAGCCTTGGGGACGACGATTGTCTTGAATACAGCGGACTGCGTCGCCACCTGCGCTGAACTGCGCGCCCGCGGCGTCCGCTGCGATGATCCTGTGGTCTTTCCAGGTTATGTCACCTATTGCAGCTTCTATGATCCTTTTGGCAACCGTTTACAGATGTGCAGCCCGGCCCCAGCTGTGTAGGGCTTGGATTGAAGAGCCGGCCTGGCTCGTCAACATGAATCAGCGCGCCAATCACCGGCGGCCGTAACTTTATTATTGTGCCTCTTTGTTACTCTTCGCACGCCACGCCATTTTGGTTAAAATCCAGGCGATGGACATCACCCTGGCCGCGCGCAACACAATAATCAAAACAAGCCTGGGCCTGATCGCCTAGCTCGCGGCAACTATAGGTGTCACCATTACAGGCACAGACTGGGCCATTGCGTAGGGTAGGGATGGCCGATAAGGCACGCTGTGCTGCTGACTCGGTTGGCGCGGCCGCGGTTGGGGTGGGCGATGTTTGGTCAAATGGCTGCGCCGGCTGGGGTGTTTCTGTGCTTGCCGTGACGACTGCGGTTGGTTGGCTGGTTGGTTGGGGCACCGTTGCGGCGGGCGTAGGGACGAGCATGCCGCCGGCGATGGGGGTAATTGGCACCGTCACTGGGCGCGTCGGTATCGGTGTGGGCTTAAAGATGAAAAACCCACTTAGCCCGATGATCCCGATCAGTAGCACTATCTGACTGACCGGATGCATAAGCGCGTCCAGCAGCCGTGCCATTCCTCGCTCCCTTCTTGGTACGCTGTGCGCTACTTCGAGGGTAGGTAGATTTTGTAGGGACATGATCCATCATGTCCCTACAAAATCTACCTACCCCGACCAACACCCCTTTAAAAGGCGCGTGCGTATTGCGGTGGCACTGGCAATGGTTGTTGCAGCGTTTTGGCCGCGTGTAATGGCCAGTAGGGATCACGCAGCAGCTCACGCGCCAACAAGACAAGATCGGCGCGCCCATTGCGCACGATTTCGTCGGCGTGGGCGGCGGTAGTGATCATCCCAACCGCGGCCGTGGGCAAATTTGCTTCACGTCGAATCCGCTCGGCAAAGGGCACCTGATAGCCTGCGCCAACCGCGATCTGTGCGCCTGGGGCTGCCCCACCGGAGCTGCAATCAATCAGATCAACCCCTTCATCTTTCAAGCGCCGCGCCAGTTCTACCGATTCGTCAATCGTCCAGCCGCCATCCAGCCAATCGGTACAAGAAAGGCGAACGGTTAATGGTTTGGCCGCCGGCCAGACGCCTCGGATGGCCTGAGCCGTTTCCAGAATCAAGCGGATGCGGTTTTCGAAGTTGCCACCATAGTGGTCGGTGCGCTGGTTGGAAAGGGGCGAGAGAAAGCTATGCAGCAGATAGCCGTGTGCACCATGGATTTCGATCCAATCAAAGCCAGCGGCCTCACTGCGCAAGGCTGCCGCGCGAAAAGCAGCCACGATCGCGCTGATCTCGACCTGGCTAAGTTCGTGGGGGGTCGGGTAGGGATTATCAAACGGGATAGCGCTGGCCCCAACCGGTTGCCAACCGCCCGCGTCCGGCGCAACCGGTCCGCCACCCTGCCAGGGTTGTGCGGTCGAGGCTTTGCGACCGGCGTGGGCAAGTTGAATGGCTGGCACGGCACCTTGGCTCTTGACAAAACGGTTGATGCGCGCCAACATCTCGATCTGTTCATCCTGCCAGAGACCTAGATCTTGGGGGCTGATGCGGCCACGCGCCTCGACGGCCGTCGCCTCGACAATCACCAGACCGGCCCCACCGCTGGCTCGGCTGCCCAGGTGGACCAGATGCCAATCGTTGGCAAAACCATCGTTGGCACTATATTGACACATGGGCGAGACGCCGATGCGGTTGCGCAAAGTGACACCGCGCAAGGTAAAGGGATCAAATAGCTGTGACAATTGCCTTTCCTTTCTGCCAAGGTTCGTGTTTTATCAATCTTGTCAGTTGAAACCTGTGCTAGATTAAATGAATCCTTGGAATTAATGAATTTCTTACGAAACGAACTGTGTTATAATAAACAGATGGAAATTTTGCTTAGTTTATCGTTATGATAAAACTTGGCATGCCCGACAACTTAACATGAAATCAAGGTAAGAACAATCGTGTTGCGGCCGGTGACAGTCACTGTTTAGCACAATTTTGCCGGACAAGCGTCGATACCAGACTGCGGCTGCCACATGGCGCTAAAGTGCCGCTTTCTAGCACTTTTTACCTGAGTGGACAGCTGATACCTCACCAGTCCATTACCGCTGTGCATTGGCTGCGGCCAGCTTTGGTTTGTTTAGCATACCACACTTGCACCTGGGTCCATAAGTTGCTCTTAATCTTTATGGCATGGTGGTTAGATCAACAAAGATAATTTAATTATGTCTATGGCCCCGACGATTGCATCCGAATTGACTGATCGACTGCCAACAGCCCTCACCGCGTGGCGCGCAATCGGCGAAAATGCGCCCTTTGCTTTTTTAATTGCTGCTGCGGTTGATGGCCAGATCCTCTATGCCAATCAATGTTATGCCCAACTGTGTGGCTGTACGCTGGCGGAACTCTATACCGCGCCGCACACTTGGCGATACGGCCTTGCGCCTGAAGATCAGGCGCGCATGGCGGCCAACGCGGTTATACCCGAACCGTCGCTGGATACTGAAGTGCGCTTGCTGGGGCGGCAAGGACAAATCCACTGGTTGCATCTACGCAGCTGGCTGGTGACACTGCCGGATCAGCCACTAGGCTACCTTGCCATCACCTTTGAGGATATTACCCAACGCAAAGTGGTGGAAGATGCCTTGCGGGCCAGCCATTCGGTCCAACTGGAATTTAGCGAACGGTTGGCGTGTATGAATCGCCTCATTTTGGTGTTAGCGCGGTCGGCCACCTTGGATGAATTGTGTCGGAATGCGATTGACTTGGGAATCCGCGACCTCGGGTTTGAGCGTCTTGGGCTTTGGTTGCTCAGCGACGAGCCGGGCATGATCCGTGGCACTTATGGCACGGATGAGCAAGGACACCTGCGCGATGAGCGTAATTACCATATCAATATCGTCGAAAATGATCTGCTGCTCCGCTTTATTCAGCAGCCGGATCAACGCCATGCTTATTTCCTTGGCTCGCAAATTCGCGATGTCAATCGCCAGCCGGTTGGCGAAGGGTGGCATGTCGTCACTGGTCTCTGGGATGGCGAATCGATTGTGGGTTATCTTTTTGCTGATAATCTGCTACGCCACCGACCGTATACCGAACAAGAGGGCGAATTGCTCTCCCTCTACGCTGCGACGCTGGGTCATCTCTGTACCCACCTGCGGATTGAGAACACTTTGGCGCGCCGCCGGCGCGCCGCCAATGTCTTCCTGAGCAAAATGGCGGCCCTGAGTAGTGTGACGGCCCAGTTGACGCGTAGTACCACACTAGATGAACTTTGCCGCAATGCGATCATCCTGGGCCGCACCGAACTTGGTTTTGATCGGCTTGGGTTGTGGTTCTCCGATGATGAGAGTGATCGGTTGTGTGGCACCTATGGCACCGATGAGCAGGGCAATCTGCGCAACGAATGGGGCCGTGTGATGAGTCTGGAAGATGATTTTCCCCTAGCGCAAGCGCTCAAAGGCAAAGAACGCTATGCATTTCAGACGGGGATCCTTATTCCTACGCTTGATGGCCAACCGCTAAACTTTGGCTGGAAGGCGACCGCCGCCCTGTGGAATGGTGAAAAAATTATCGGCTATCTCTTTAGCGATAATTTATTGCAGCAAAAGCCTTATGCCGAGCATGATGGCGAGCTATTGGCCCTCTATGCGTTATTGCTTGGGCATTTGTGTACACGTCAACAGATCGAAGAGGATCTGCGCGAGCGTGAGGCCAGTTATCGCACGCTGCTCAATACGATTCCCGATTACATGTTTGTCGGTAGCCGTGCTGGCGTCGTGCTCGATTGTCATGTGGCGCACCAACCGATTCCTACGCTAAATGTGAAGCACTTTGTCGGTAAATCGGTACATAATCTTGTGCCGCCGGAACTGGCGCAACTCTTCTTATTTTCGATTGAAGATGCCTTTGCCACACAGCGCATTGCCAGCTTTGAATATCGTACCACGATCAACAAGCAACTCTACTTCTTTGAGGCACGTGTGACAGCCGGTGATAATAACAAGGTTGTGGTGTTGGTGCGCGATGTAACCGACCGTAAACGGCTGGAGGAGCAACTCTACGCCTCGCAAAAGATGGAGAGCCTGGGGCGAATGGCTAGCGGTATTGCACATGACTTTAACAATCTGCTCACCGTGATTCAGGGCTTTACCAGTGTGGCCGAAAACCAGCTGCCTGAAAATGCCTCTCGTTTGCGCAAGGCCTTTACGCATATTCGTTCTGCCACCGAGAAAGGGGCTCGTCTAACCAATCAACTGTTACTGTTTGCGCGGAAACAGCCGGTGCAGACCAAAGTCATTAATATCAATGACTTGATCCTCGGGCTAAAGACGATCCTACGCACCACACTCGGCGAAGATAGTCAACTGCTGTTGATGCTGGCGCCTGAACTAAACCAGGTCGAGATCGATCCCGGTCAATTTGAACAACTGCTGATCAATCTGGCGGTCAATGCGCGCGACGCCATGCCTACCGGTGGCACGTTGGCGATTACCACGCAGAATATTTTTTTGGACGGGCAAGCCAGCCGTCGGCACTTTAATACCCTTCCCGGCCCCTATATCATGCTTGAAATTAGTGACACTGGGATTGGCATTGCAGATGATGTACAACTGAAGATTTTTGAACCCTTTTATACAACCAAAGCACCAGGCAAAGGTACGGGGCTGGGCCTCTCGATCTGTCACAGTATTATCCAGCAGTGCGGCGGGCAAATTGTGTTACAGAGCACAGTCGGCCAAGGCACTACTTTCCAGATCTTGTTACCTCAATCAATGAAGGTGCCTGACGTCGCGGTGGTGCTGACTACCCCACGGGTGATGACTGGGATCGAAACGATTCTGCTGGTAGAGGATGATGCTGCCGTCCGCGCCGTCGCCCTGGAAGTACTTTCCGGCCAGGGCTATCATGTGCTGGAATGTAGTTCTGGTCCGGATGCACTCGAGCTAGCCAAGAACGCCACTTATAAGATCGATCTGTTGATGACCGATATGATTATGCCCCACATGAATGGGGCCGAGGTGGCCGAGCGTTTCATGCAACTGCGCCCTGCCGTCCCAATTTTGTTGGTTTCCGGCTATGTGGCCGAGTTGCCGGATGAATTTGTGAGCCGCCCCAATGTCACCTTTCTGCCCAAACCCTACACTCTCTATTCACTGACCAGCACGGTGCGTACCATTCTTGATCAACAAGCTCGTCCCGCTGAGATCTCAGGAGTGCCGCACCGATGACATCCTAGCTTTTATTCTGATTTAATTTTGCCACTGGATTGTCAAATCCAGTGGCAAAATTAAATCAGAATAAGGTTGCTTGTCATTCCCTTATTTCTGCAAGGGTTCAGGATAGCCAATCGCATAGATCACCCCCAGCGGTGAGAGTGGGGCCGGTGCGGTTCCAATCTCCCAGTGATAGGGTTCACCGGTGAGTTGCGTCGTCATGCGTTGGATTTCGTCCGGGGTATAGGTACGCAAGCAAGAGACTATCCCATCAATGGCCAGCACCAAGGGGATGGCTGGCACGAGATAGGTCCAAAAAAAGCGGGCCGGGTGCCAGGGTCGGATCAACGGGGTGATCAAGAGGACCAGAGGGGCCAGCACCAGCATAAAAAGGAGGGCCAAGGGGGTGCGCCGGGTCTGCTCAAAGATCGCAATGCCTTGTCTCTGATCCACGGCATCTTGTAAAATCGCCTGGGCGGTGGCTGGCGCAAAATGATGAAAAGCGGTGAACAGAGTGCGAAAGCCCCCTAACGTGGGCGGGGTTTGCGTAACGTCGACCGGCTGCGCGAGATAGTGTAAGCTGCTATTCGTTGCCGCTTCTCCCTGTTGCCCTGCTTGCGGCAGGGCCAGCGGGCGCGGGTAGAGATCGGTCAAGATCACTTCAACGGGTGCGCCGGCGACCGGTTGTAATTGCCGATGGAGCGTGAGCCACGGGCCACCACTGCCGGCGCAGAGATCAACGATGCGCGTGGCACCGGTTGCCGCCAACGCCGCCTGCAACTTGGGCAGCACATGGCGGTATTGGCGGCCCACGGTGGCGATCAGTCGTAGACAATCGGTCGCCCCATCGCGTACGGCTAGTGGACACCAGGGTTGTTCATGAATTTCGATGAGTTGGCGTCTTCGCAAGGTGGTTACTTTCTGGTCAGTGGTCATTAGTGAGTGGTGGGTATCCACTGGGCGTGTCAGCCGTCACAAACGATTCCCCCCACGGGTGGCGTTGACAAAATAGCCGGCAACGGGTGGCACCAGGCGTCCCAGCCACAGCAGGCTGGTGCCAAGATAGGGGGCAGCTAAGGCCCGTTGTAAGTTTTTCCCGAGCCGTAACCGCTGGTCGAATTCGCGATGCCATTGCACGCGATAAGCATCTGCCCACGCCGCCAGCGAGCGCTGACCGCGCAAAAACTCGTCGGCCAGCGGGGCACAGATCTCGGCACTGCGCAAGGCCATGGCCATGCCGTCACCACAGAGGGGCGGGATCATTGCGGCGCTATCCCCCACACAGGCCACCCCCTCACCGCTGCCGGCCCAGGGTTGGGCTCGGCGCAGCGTGTCAACCGGGGCAACCGCACAGGCCGTCGCCGGCAATGGTTCTGCGCCTGCCAGCCGTGCGGCAAACGCACGATTCCAGCTACGCATCGTCTCCAGCGCCGGCAGCACGGCTTTCCCGGCGGCGGCAAAGGTGGCGTAATCGAGCAGGGCGCAAACATTCACCGCCCCCCCCTCGACCGGATTGATCCCGACATAGCCCCCCTCGAAGAGGTAGAGTTCTGTTTGCGCAGCCATCGCCACGCCTTGGTAATGGGCTTTGACCCCCACCCCCTGGCGCCTGCGCAATTGCCCGCGCGTCTGCTGTGCCGGATATGGCGGTAAGCCCTGGGTGCTATGGCGGCCACAGGCCATAATGACGCTCCGCGCCCGCACCGCCACTTGTGTTTGCCCTTGCCGACATTCGATCTGATAGCCCTGTGCCGTCACTGCATAGCCATTTACGGTTACGCCAGTGTACAGCTCCGCGCCATATTTCACCGCTTGGGCGGCTAGGGTTGCATCCAGGGCGAAACGACTCAACCCCCATGCCGCACCCGGCAGGGGCAGGTCAAGCTGATGGCCCGTGACACTGGTGATGGTCGCGCAGTATAGTGGCACCGGTTGGTGGGCTTGTAAGGCATCCGCTAGCCCCAGCGCGGCCAGGCTTGTTTGAGATTCGGGTGACAGAAATTCGCCACAGACTTTATGGCGTGGAAATTGATCGCGTTCCAGCAGGATGACGCGCCAACCCTGTTGGGCCAAGGCCGCGGCCAGCGTACTGCCCCCAATGCCGGCCCCCACAATTGCCACGTCATATTCTTGTTTAGCCTGTTCCTGGTTAATCGGTGTGCTCATCAGCTTGCCTTATCCATATTGCCCTGTTCATGTGGCGATCAGCGTGTCCGCATGTGCTTGTACCCCGTTTGTGTGCTGCCGTTGCGGCGTGCCAACAAAGCGCAGGCGTGCCATCTCGATCACCAACCCTGGTCCAAAGGCCATCGCCACCCCTTGGTGTCCCTGTTGCGTTCGCCACTCGTGCTGCAACGTGCCCTGTAACTTGTGCAGCACGAAGAGGATCGTGGCTGATGACATGTTGCCATAGTCACGCAATACCTGCTGGGTCGCGGCAAGCTGGTCGGCTGTCAAGGCAAAGATCTCGCCCAGCCGCTCGACAATCGCCCGCCCACCGGGATGAATCGCCCAAAAATCTGGTCGTGCCTCCCCATAGAGCGCACCCAACGCCGCGGGCGCGACTTCAGCCAGATGGGCGGGAACTTGGGCCGAAAGGCGTAACACAAAGCCATGATCGCCAATCTGCCAGGCCATTTCCCCTTCTGTCTCCGGCTTGATGCAGGTGTGAAATTGCTCCAGCAGAAAGTAATTATTATCCGCGGCGGTGGGGTTGCCAACCAGGGCCGCCCCTGCTCCATCCGCAAAGAGCGAGGCGGCGACAATGCCATCACGGCTTTGCATAGGGTAGGTGTGTAGCGATGACAGCTCGACGGAAACCACCAGGGCCAATGCGTCCGCAGTGCTCAACACGGCCTGTTGGGCACTGCGTAACCCATTAAAGGCTGCGGCACAGCCCATAAAGCCAATCAGTCGGCGATCCACGGTTGGGTTCAAGCCCAGACCTTTGGTCAGGGCAAAGTCCAAGCCTGGGGCAAAAAAACCGGTACAACTGACGGCAATCACATGGGTAATCTGGCTGTGTAGGTGTGCGACGGTGCAGCCGCGCCGGGCGGCCAGTTCGGCAATGGCGCGCTGCGCGGCGGCCATTGCCAATGGCGTTGCTTCGCGTTCATAGATCGCCATGCGCTGCCCTGTGGTGGCGCTATCGGCCAGTGTACCGCCCAGCGTAAAGTGCGAAGGGCTCTCTGGATCGCCATAATCGGGCAGACAACTGTAGCGTGTTTCAATGCCGGATTGCATATGGACTGCGCGGATCATACGGGCCAGCCCTGGCTGATCCGGAAAACCGGCGGCCATCCACTGCGCCAATTCGCGCTGTTGCAATTGATAGCGTGGGACGGCGGTGCCTAAGGCCAGAATCGCGGGTTGTGGTCGAAGATTCATGATGTTGATACCCCTTTTCTACTGCTGCTAGCGCACGCTGAACCAGAGCAGGTGCAGGGCGAGAAATGCCAAAAAGCCACCGCAAGTCATTGTGTAGATGCGCATGACGCGGCGGAAGTTACCGATGACTTGGGTTGGCTCAAAGTGGCGCGCCCACCAGATGATTGCACTTAGCAACCCCAGATAGCAGCCGGCAACGATCACTGCTTGCCAGAGGCCAAGCGCTTGTCCCATTACCCAGATCAGCAGGAGCGCGGCACCCGCCAATGTCACAATTGCAAAGGTAAAGGCCCCCTGTGGTCCACGCCAGGCCGCGAAGGTCAGATCGCCGCGCGCCAGATCTTCCTCGATCTGATAGATCTGTGTAATCGGGTAGAAACCAGTGGTGATCAGCGCTGCTGCGCTAATCCCCAGCCAACCTAGCAGTGTGGGCAGGGTGGGCGTGGCCGCGACACTGACCCAACCGCCCAGCCCAGCGAGGAGACCCTGACCAATCGCCACAGTGAGCAGCCCGCCTAGCGGTCGTGCCTTCCAGCGCAAGGCCGGATGGGAGTAGGCCGCGCCCATGGCAAAGATGGTAAGATAGATGAGGAGAAAGGGCAGATTGACAAAGATGGCCAGCAGCGCGCCCACCCCCTGTAACAGCAGGGAGAAGGGCAAAAGCGCCGCGTGTACGGGCGGTGGTTTTTCCAGCCCGCCGACCGGTCCCTCATCGCGATCATAATAGCTATTAAAGGCCGTGGTGCCCCCATAGAGGCAGAGATGAAAGGCCACAAAGGCGATCCAGAAGCGGAGATCCAGGCGACCTCCTGCCAGCAGAAAGGCCCAAACAAAGATCGGTGCGAGTAAGAGTTGAAAGTGAAGACGCAGATGAATAATGAGGGTACGGGCAAGCGCCCACGGGGATTGTGCCGGGCTAACAGCAGAGAATGAATAATCAGACATTGGCAGCTTCCTTGCAATGAACTTTTGGCCGCTGATCGATGCTGATCAGCGGCCAAGCCGCAGCGATGTCTGATTATGGCAGCTTTTCTAGAAAAGTTATATAGCTTATCGTCCAAATTGGGGGGAGATTGGTAGATCGGTATACTGGTAAATCGGTAAATCGGTAAATCAGTAAATCAGTAAATCAGTAAATCGGTAAATCGGTAGATACGAACCGATCTACTGATTTACCGATTTACTAATCTACTAATCTACTAATCTACTACCCCACCCCTCACGGATTGAGCAGCCGGATCACTTCCTCGTGGATCGTGCCGGCGGTGGCAATGATGCTTTCGCCGCGGACGGCGTCGTTGCCCTGCCAGTCGGTGATCACGCCGCCGGCCCCCTCGATAATCGGGATGAGGGCCATTAGATCCCAGGGGTTCATGATCGGGTCGGCCATGATGTCGGCGCCACCGACTGCGACGACGTAGTAGCCGTGACAATCGCCCCAGGTGTTGTGGCGCTGCACGCGTTGGGCGAGGGCGGTAAAGGCTGGGCCATTTTGATAGGTATGGACCATCGCCGTCGTGCTGCTGAGAAGAATCGCATCCTCTACGCGCCGGCAGGGGCGGACATGGACACGGCGACCATTTAGCCAGCTTTGACCATTCATGCCGACCAGAAAATCATTGAGCAGCGGGTGGTTGATCACACCAAGGATGGGCCGGCCCGCTTTGAGCAAAGCAATCAATGTGCCAAAGAGATAGCTGTGACTGACAAAGGCTTTAGTGCCATCGATCGGGTCGAGCACCCACTGGTATTCCGCATCGGGTTGGTGGTGGCCCTGTTCTTCGCCCAGAATGCCGTGGTCGGGAAAACGCTTGGCAATCAGCTCCCGCATGATCTCTTCGGCCTTGCGGTCGGCAATCGTCACTGGGGAATCATCGGCCTTATTTTCAACGATATAGTCAGTGCGAAAATATTGGCGAATCATCGCTGCACTGGCGTCGGCGAGGGTTTTGGCAAAGGGAATCAGTTCATCACTTGTGTACATAGCGACTCTTCGTGTTTCTTTGTGGATCGTTACGCTTCGGCTGTTGGCGAAGTTTTGATGATTTATTGCTCAGAGGGGATTGCCAAATCCCCTCTGAGCAACCTAATCTAGCAGAATTTAGCTGACAGTGTACTAGTGTTTTGTGAAATAAGTCTTGATAGGAATCAAACCCCTCCCTAACCCTCCCCAGCTTGGGGAGGGAACCGTCACCTCGCCGGTGAGGTCACGGCTCCGCCCCCAGGCTGGGGGAGGTCGGGAGGGGGTAGAATTTATCTATCATAATTTGTTTCACAAAACACTAGTACACTGTCAAATAAGTTTTGATGGTTTAGCCACGGAGTGGCGGCAGAAGGTAGCCCAGCCTTTTAAGGCTGGGGTCTGGGATCGATTCTAAACGAGCAAAACTTAGCTGACAGTGTACTACGGCCAACGCATGTCAAAATACTTGATAAACCGGGCCTGTGCCGTCTCATCTAATAGATCGCGCAGATAGGTCCAGACTTGGTACGGTAGCTTAAGCCCGGCGGCGCTAGTTTTGCGCTGGTTGACTGCAAATTGGAGATCGGCTTCGGCATTGTCCAGTTTGCCCTGAATCGCCCAGCCGAGCGCGGCCAGGAAGAGGACCTGCCACTCGTGCCGCCGATTTTCTTGTAAGACGCGCAAGACGTTGCCCAGCCCAATCCGCTCTTCATCGCCCAGATAGTAATGCGTGAGCACATACTCACTAAAGCTTTCCTCTTCGCTCTGCTCCAGATCGACGGTAAGCACCTGTTCCCAAAAGGCGGCGGCCTTTTCCTGCTCTTGCAGACGGAAGTGCGCCACCCCTTGCCAGAAGTTGCTGCGAATCGGGTGGTGCTGATCGCGCTTAATATAGGGCAGCGCGACTGCTGGTTGGCCGGCCAACATCAGGCTGGTGTAGAAGATGTGCACATTTTCTTTATAGAGGGGATCGGCTTCAATGGCGGCATCATAGTGCGCAGTGGCGGTGCTCCAGTCACCCTTTTTGACGGAGATCTCAGCGCGTAGGGAAGCAATGTAGCCGCGCAACTGGGGCATCTCTTCGTCGTTAATTATGCCATTCGCATAGCGACTGTCAATCCACGCAATCGCCGTTTTGACCGCCTGCTTGGCCTCAGCAATCCGCTCACGGCGCAAGTAATTGATGACCAGATGGCCCCAGTCGGAAATATCGGCGTCTGGTGCGTTGGCCTGTTGCTGGAGCAGGGCAAAGGCGTCCTCATCCCGCTCGGCGATGAAGAGCACCAGCCCCGTCTGAAATTGGGCATAAGCCTGATCTTCAGCGCTGCCCACCGCGGCCAACGTGTGCAGGACCGTTAGTGCTTCATCATAGCGACTGCGCAGGGTAAGATAGGCTTGAAAGCTAATCGCCCCCACGATCAAGACTTGTTGCAGCCGTTCGCCGCTGGCCATGCGTTGTGCTTTGGACATCTTACTCAGCCGCCCCACGATCTTTTCAAAGCGTGGAATGGCTTCGTCGTTTTGGGTAGAGGCCATCTCCTGCGCCTCGGCGAGCAGCGATTCCCAACTGCCCTTGATCAGAATCGGATCATGCTCGGCTGGGGGGGTGCTTGGACCAGTGCTTAGATTTGTCATAATTTTTATTGTTTCTCTACGTAACAGGTGTCGTTTAAAGCGGAGCGGAGCGGTTGCTTTAGAACCGCGCCCAAAACAATCCCGGAATCTTTAAAGATTCCGGGATTGTTTTGGGCTGTTTCCCTTAGCCTAATGAAAATGGCGCTTAATGCACCGGGATCGCTGGCATCCCTGCCGGCAGGGATGCCAGCGATCCCGGTGCGTCACTCATTTTACGCATTCCTTACTTCAGATCAATCTCGCGCTTGACTGTGTTGAGCAGTGTATCGGCGCGTAACTCAGGCAGGTTATAACAGACCCCGCCTAAGGCATCGGCCAACTTCTGGGCCAGCCCGCGGTCAAAGGCGGCATGTTCCATGTTTACCACAATCGAGCGCAGATCGGCCTGTTCAAAGAGGCTGGCAATGCGGTTCGACTCTTCTTGGGCAGGCATGCCGGTCATGCTGACATTGCCGGCCCCGTCGGTGAGCAGAATCATCATCGGGCGCAGTTCGCTGTCGCGGCGACGGGCATTTTCGATGACCTGCCAGGCCATGTGCAAACCGCTGCTCAGCGGCGTCTTGCCACCGACGGGCAGATCCTTAAGCGCCCGTTGGGCCAACTCCACACTGCTGGTTGGCGGCAAGACCAAGCGCGCTTTGTCGCGCTGAAAGACCACCAGACCAACTTGGTCGCGCCGCTGATAGGCATCGACCAAGAGGCTGAAGATCGCGCCCTTGGTCGCTTCCATGCGTTCGCTCGCGGCCATCGACCAACTGGCATCGACGACAAAGAGGATCAGGTTGCCAGTGCGGCGGACGCGTACCTTACGCTGTAGATCCTTTTTGCGCAACTGCAAGGCCAGATCATTTTCCGCCTCGGCCAAGCGCTGCTGCTGGAAAGGGGCCGCGGCGCGCAGGGTCGCGTCAAACGCAATATCTTCGGGATGATCACCCGCCGGCCGCGCTTTAATGTAGCGTCCGCGCTTGCGATCCGTCCGCGTATAAGAGCGTTTCCCCGCCCGCTCGCGCGTCATCTTATCGAGAGGGGTATCCACGCGCTTGGTTTCAAATGTATCACCGATTTGCACCGGCTTGCGAGCACCTTTAGTATCCCCGGGCGATGAGCTTTGCTGGGGTGAGGCATCAGGTTGGGCCACTGCACCCTCCCCACCTTCCCCAGCGTCCATCATATCCGACTCATCGCCCTCGGTGCTTTTTTTTCGTCAGTTGCCCCATCGCCCATCTGCATGCCTTCGCTCTCGCCGCCGTCATCTGGTTGTTGATCGGCTTCGGCGCGCGCTTGGCGTACATTGTTCTGGAGTTGATCCAGATTCATGGTGGAGTCTTGGAAGGGCTGCTTCTTCATGCGGTGTGGCAGCGCCAACTCGGCGGCCAGCAGAATGTCATTGTCGTTGATCTGCAGGCGACCATCGAGCGCGGCCTGGGCGCGCGCCGTACGCAGAATCACAATGTCGGCGCGGTGGCCGTCCACCTTGAAGCTGCCCGTTAAGGCGGCAATTGTATAGAGATCCTTGTCGCTATATTTCACCAGCGGATAGCGTGCCCGTGCCTCTTCAATGCGCAGGCTCATGGCCTCTTCGGCCTCGTCAAAGGCATCGGCGAAGCCTTCTTGATCTTGTTCGAAGAAGATGCGGCGGCGCAGAATTTCGACGCGCTGTTTGGCATCGGTCAAGCCGACCACATCAACGGCATGGGCAAAACGGTCGAGCAACTGGGGGCGCAGATCGCCTTCTTCCGGGTTCATCGAACCAACGAGCACAAATTGGGCAGGATGTTGAAAGCTAATGCCTTCGCGTTCCACCACATTGACGCCCATGGCCGCGCTGTCCAATAACAGATCGACCACATGGTCATCGAGCAGGTTGACTTCATCGACGTAAAGCACACCGCGATTGGCGGCCGCAAGAATCCCCGGTTCAAAGTGGCGTTCGCCCTTTTGAATCGCTTTCTCAATGTCAAGCGTACCGACGACCCGATCTTCCGTGGCGCTCACTGGTAGATCGACAAAGGGGGTGGGACGATGCATGGACGGCAACTGCCCTTCACGGGCAAAGCGCTCACGGCATTCGTCACAGTAGAGATCCGGGCGAGCGGGGTTACAGGCAAAGGGGCAGCCTGCCACGGCTTCCAATTCGGGGATGAGCGCCGCTAGGGCACGGGCGGCCGTCGATTTGGCCGTGCCACGTTCGCCGCGGATGAGCACACCGCCGATTTGGGGATTGATGGCATTGAGGACGAGCGCCCGCTTCATCCGTTCCTGGCCAACAATCGCGGTAAATGGATAAGTTGATCGCATGGGAAACAATCCTTCAGCTTTTCGTTAACATAATGATAAGGGCGGAGTCAACTCTGCCCTGGCGTACCCAAGATTATCGAGAAAGCCCGTAAAATTCAGTCCCTTTAGGGCTGAGATATAAGGGCTTAGCACCCAGAGGGTACCCAAAGGCCCGTTGCGCGCCCAAAAGGCACCCGAAGTGACCTTTAGGTCGATAGTAGGCAACGTATTAGAACAAATTTTCTGGCATATCAATTGATGTTTCTCTCGAAATGTGTTACAATTACAGGTGCTACTGCGGCTTCGATAACCAAGATTACTCAGCGGCATCTGTAAAAAGTACCTTAAAAATCGAATATTTTACGACTGGGAAAATCGTCCCAGTCGTAAAATATTCGACGTACGTAGGTCGAAGCGATAGCCTTCAAAGTGCGGCGTGTACTTGCGCTGCATACCGTGGGAGCCACGGGAATTAACGCGGTGGGAGATATGAGTAGTGTAGTAATGCGCTCAGCCCCCGAAAAGTTCAAGACTTGCTCTTGAAGCCCAACAGCTTTAGCGTTGGGTAGCTCACATCATGTTAACTATTATAAACATGATAGGTAACAAAGACAAACGGCTGCTTTGCTGTGGGGGCATTCCCTACTTCGCCGACTCGCCACCGTCAATCGTCAGTACCGAGCCGGTAATAAAATTTGCCTCATCCGAACAGAGAAAAGCGGCCGCGCAGGCAATGTCATGTGGCTGGCCGATACGCCCCAACGGGATCAACGGCACCTGGGCATCGAAAAATTCAGCCGGCATGTTTGCAAAGGCTTCGGTGTGAATCAGCCCCGGTCGAATCACATTTGAGCGGATGCCATAAGGGGCCAACTCCAGTGCCAGCTTGCGGTTAAACCCTTCCAGCCCGGCTTTGCTGGCCGCATAGGCGACATCATCCACCTCGCCGGACATCGCGCTGATGCTGCTAATGTGCAAAATGTTGCCGCGCACCACGCGCAGGTGGGGTAGGGCACTGTGGAC
Organism: Caldilineaceae bacterium; assembly: GCA_022842065.1. The sequence goes on along the minus strand of JALHQH010000019.1, from coordinate 162,821 downwards.
AAGCGCAAAGGCCCCATCCAGGTTGATGGCGATGACGCGCTGCCAGATGGCGAGATTTATCTCGTCAATCGGCATTCCCGCAGAGATCGCAGCGTTGTTAACCAGAATGTCCAATCGTCCAAAGCGTTCGATGGTCTGTTCGATCAAGGTGGGCGCATCCGTGGCGACATCGCCGGCCAGACCCAGTACACTGAAGCCGGCGGCGCTTAATTGCGCGGCCTTGTGCTCGATCACATCGGCACGCCGGCCACAGATGACGATCTGCGCACCATCCATCCCAAATTGTTCGGCAATGGCCGCGCCAATGCCGGTCCCGCCGCCGGTGATCAGCGCGACTTTGCCCGTTAAACGGCCCTGTTTTGTTATAGTCGGTGTTGTCATAGCGGCTACCGTCCCGGCTGAATCTGATAGTTCGGGGCTTCTTTGGTGATTGTAATCGAATGGGGGTGGCTCTCCTGATAGCTGGCCGCCGAGATGCGCACAAAGTTCGCCTTCTGCCAGAGTTCCGCAAGCGTGGCCGCACCCACATAGCCCATGCCACTGCGCAGCCCACCCATCAGCTGAAAGACATAATCCTTCAACATGCCCTTGTAAGGCACCTGTCCCTCGATCCCTTCCGGCACTAACTTGCCGCCGATATCGGGGCTGGCATTGACTGCCTGCTGACCTGATTGATAACGGTCGTTGGCACGGCCACGCATTGCGCCCATACTACCCATGCCGCGGTATTCCTTGAACGAGCGTCCCTCCCGGATCACTACTTCGCCGGGGGATTCATGCAACCCAGCCAGCAGGCTACCCAACATCACCGCCGACGCACCACAGGCCAGGGCTTTGGTAATGTCGCCACTGTAACGAATGCCGCCATCAGCAATAATCGCGACGCCTAGTTGGTGCGCAACTACCGCACATTCGGCAATCGCCGTGAGTTGGGGCATCCCGGCCCCACTGACCACGCGCGTCGTACAGATCGAGCCGGCACCCACGCCGACTTTGACGACATCGGCCCCGGCTGCGACCAGCGCCCGCACCCCATCCGGCGTCACCACATTGCCGGCGAGGATGATCAGGTTGGGAAATTCGCCCCGAATCGTGCGGATGGTTTCAATCACGCCGCGGCTGTGACCATGGGCCGTGTCCAGTGCAATGGCATCGACGCCGGCTTCGTAAAGGGCGCGGGCACGTTGCAAGCCATTTTCGCCGACACCCACCGCCGCCGCCACCCGCAGTCGGCCGCGGTCATCCTTGGTTGAATAGGGGTAATCCTGCCGTTTGAGTAGATCCTTGTAGGTAATTAAGCCCTTAAGTAGCCCCTGATCATCAACCAGCGGCAGCTTTTCAATGCGGTAGCGATGGAGAATCTCTTGTGCTTCGGTCAGTGTGGTGCCAATGTGGGCGGTGATCAGATTGTCGGCGGTCATATAATCGCGCACGGGGCGGCTGTAATCCGTGGCAAAACGCACATCGCGATTGGTGAGAATGCCGACTAATTTGCCGGCCACATCGACAATCGGCACGCCGCTAATGCGATAGCGGCTCATGACGCCCTCGGCTGCATCCAGGGTGGCATCAGAGGGCAAGGTGATTGGGTCAACGATCATGCCACTCTCGCTGCGTTTGACCTTGTCGACCTCTTCGATCTGTTGCTCAATCGTCAAGTTGCGATGGATCACGCCCAAGCCGCCTTGGCGGGCCAGCGCAATCGCCAATTCGCTTTCCGTCACCGTATCCATTGCGGCACTGATGACGGGAATTTTAAGTTGTAGCCGTTCGTGTAGCTGTACTGTGAGATCCACTTCGGAGGGCAGGGTCTCGGCATAGCCTGGTGTCAACAGTACATCATCAAAGGTGAGCGCTTCTTTGGCAAAACGTTCGGCCACGCGCGCTTCAATCTCGGTACCATTGGTTGCGTGGTTGGTTAGCCACGTCATCCCTGTTGCCTGTATGGTCATAAGCCTGTCTTTCTCCTCTCGCTGCCCTGTGTCTAGATAAATTAGACAAATTGTACCACTGCTAGGGAGTAGCACCAACATTGTAGGCTGTTACAGTCACCAGCCGCCCATTGAAGCTGGTTTGTTGGTTGGGGAAAAAGCGTTGCACATGATATAATGGCCGGGCCGGGACCAATGCAATTTCATGAATGATAAGGTGTGAATTATGTCTGTAACAGCGATTGTGGGCGCACAGTGGGGTGATGAAGGCAAGGGTCGCATCATTGACTATTTGGCGCAGGCAGTGGATGTGGTGATCCGCTTTCAGGGGGGGGATAACGCCGGCCATACGGTGATCAACGAATATGGCAAACATGCGTTGCATCTTATCCCGAGTGGGATCTTTAACCCGAAGACGAAAAATATTATCGGTTCCGGCTGTGTCGTTAACCCGCAGTCGCTTTTGGAAGAGATGGGCGCATTGACCGCCGCCGGCGTGCAGCTCGATAATCTCTGGATCAGCAACCGGGCGCAGATCGTGCTGCCCTATCATCGCACCCTTGATGTGTTGGAAGAAGCCTCGCGCGGCTCTGATACGATTGGCACCACCAAGCGGGGCATTGGGCCAGCCTATGCCGATAAGGCGGCGCGCTCTGGTCTGCGCTTTGGCGATCTTCTGCAACCCGATTGGTTGGAAATGCGGCTGGATAACGCGCTGCGCACCGTTAACCGCAAAATTGAAATTTTGGGTGGTGAAGCAGTCGATGGGCAGGAACTTTATGCTCGTTGCATGGACTACGCGGCTAAGCTCGGCCCGCGGATTATCGACACGGTGCCTGTCCTGCGCCAGGCGCTGGCTAATAATGAGGATATTTTGCTCGAAGGGCAACTGGGGGTCATGCGTGATCTCGATTGGGGGATCTATCCCTATGTCACCAGCAGCAACCCCACTGCGGCCTTCGCCGCGTCAGGGGCCGGGCTGCCGGCGCGCACGATTGACCGTGTGATCGGCGTGGTGAAAGCCTATAGCACTTGTGTGGGTGACGGCCCTTTCCCAGTGGAACTGCATGACAGTGAGGGCGAAAAACTACGCTCGATCGGTGGCGAATTTGGGGCGACAACCGGCCGCCCACGCCGCTGTGGCTGGTTTGATGGGGTGGCGATCAACTACGCCGCCTGGCTCAACGGCATGACTGGCCTGGCGATTACCAAACTTGATGTGCTCGACAACTTTGCCACGCTCCAGATCTGCATTGGCTATGAACTGCCGGATGGCTCGATTGTGCGCGATACCATGCCGGATACATCAGTTCTCAACCATGTCAAGCCGCTCTATGAAGAGTGGGCGGGCTGGCAAGTGTCAACCGAGGAATGTCGGCATTGGGGGGATCTACCCGAAGCGGCCCAGGCTTATCTTAACCGTCTGAGTGAACTGGCCGGCGTGCGGATTGACTATGTCTCGGTCGGGGCTGAACGCGAACAGATGTTTGTGGTGTAGGCTGGTTGGTGTTAAGCGGCATATACTCGTACGGGCACGATATATCGTGCCCGTACGAGTATATGCCGCTTAATACCCCTAGTTATTGAACCAAAATACACGCCGCTTGATGATCGACCCTGCACTCCCCTGTCTCAGCTATGGGGGTAAGCGCAGGGTCGATTTTTTTGCATTGGTCCATCGCTAGTGGACAGCGGGGATGAAAGCGGCAACCAGTCGGCAGATGAATCGGGTCCGGGGTCTCCCCTTGTAGGATGATCCGCTCGCGGCGCAGACGGGGATTGGGGGCAGGGGCCACCGAGAGCAGCGCTTTCGTGTAGGGATGCTGAGGATTGCTCAGCACTGCTTTGGTCGGACCGATTTCGACAATGCGCCCCAGATACATCACGGCGATGCGGTCAGCTATCGACGCCACGGTGTTGAGATCATGGGTGATAAAAAGGATCGAGATCCCGCGTGTGCGGCGCAGATCGCTGAGCAGGTTGAGAATTTCGGCGCGGATGCTGACATCAAGCATGGAGACCGGCTCATCAGCCAGCAGCAGGGTTGGCTCCAGCACCAGGGCACTGGCGATCACCACCCGCTGCCGTTGACCACCTGACAACTCATGCGGGCGGCGGTCGACAAAGGTGGTGGCTGGTTTCAAGCCGGCATCATCCAGCGCTTTAAGCACCCGCTCCCGCCGTTGCGTGCGATTGGGCAAAAGCCCATGGACCAGTAGCGGTTCGGCCACCGTTTCGCCCACCGTCATCAACGGGTTGAGCGACTCGTAGGGATCTTGAAAGATCATCTGCACCTGGCGGCGCATGCGCTTTTGGCCCGCCGCGTTGAGATGGGTGACATCCTCATTCGCAAAGTGAATAACGCCCGCCGTGGCCTGTTCCATCCCCAGCAAGGTGAGCACCAGGGTCGATTTTCCGCAGCCACTTTCGCCCACTAATGCCAGCACTTCGCCTGGCTGGAGGGCAAAACTGACATCATCGACGGCGTGGACAACCTGCTGTTCACCCCCCAATAGGCTGGGGCGCCCTACTGGGAAAAACTTCTGGAGATGCTCTACTTGTAAAATGGGTGCTGTTGTCATGGTCGACCTTTGTCTGCGACGGTGACCGGCTGGTATGCCTGCACGATTGCTGCACTTGTTGGCGGAGCGACCAGGTGACAACTGGCACTGTGCCCTTGGTTGATCGGATAGACCGGTGGCTGTTCAACGTGACAACGGGCAAAGGCATAGGGGCAGCGTGGGGCAAAGCGACAACCCGGCGGCAGCGCATCCAGCCGCGGTGGATAACCGGGGATCGCATCGAGCCGTTCATGCGGGCGGCTCAAGTCGGGGAAGGCTTTCAGCAACTCCTGGGTGTAGGGATGTTGGGGTGCATTGTAAATCGTATCCACATCACTATACTCCGCCACCACCCCGCCATACATCACCAACACACTATCGCAGACCTCGGCCACCACCCCTAGATCATGGGTGACAAAGAGTACCGAGAGCCCCAACTGGGCGCGCAGATCAGCCAGGAGGGCTAGAATTTGCGCCTGCACCATCACATCGAGAGCGGTGGTTGGTTCGTCGGCGATCACCACATCGGGATCACAGGCCAGCGCCATCGCAATCATGGCCCGCTGGCGCATCCCGCCTGAGTATTGGTGGGGATACTGGTCATAGCGGCTGGGACTGATGCCGACGAGGTCCAGCAATTCGGCCACACGGCGGCGCAGGACGGCGCGGTCGGTGGTGTCGCCGTGCGCAGTCAACGTCTCGGCGATCTGGCTGCCGACGGTGCGCGTTGGATTCATGCCGCGCATCACATTGAGTGAACCGTTGCTGCGGTGGCCATTCCCATTACTGGCCCCATTACTCGCATGGGTGCTCTGGCCATTGCGCGCCGCAAGGCGATTGCTTTGCGGCAGCAACGAGCTGCTGGTATGCATGGCATGGCGCGCAATCGGTTCGCCGATCTGGCTGCCAACGGTGCGCACCGGATTAAGCGCGTTCATCGCCCCTTGGAAGATCATCGCGATATTCTTCCAGCGCACCGCTTGCATCGCTTTTTCGGAGAGGTCAAGGAGATCGAGGCCCGGGAAGTTGTTCCCGTAGAAATTAATCTGGCCGCCCACAATCCGTCCCGCGGCCGGTAACAGGCGCATGAGGCTGAGCATTAGCGTGGTCTTGCCACAGCCACTTTCGCCGACGACGCCCAACATTTCGCCCTGGTGTAACTGAAAGCTGACATCCGCCAAAGCGTGAGCGGGCGGCTTGCCGGCGGTAATATAATCAACCGTGAGGTTGCGGACATCGAGCACAAGCGGCACTTCGTCCGCTGCTGCATTCATGCGACACTTTCTCCTTGTGGCAATAACGGGGTTGGTTCAAGTGTCGTCCGTGCGACCATCTCATCGCCAACCGACAAATGGTGTGTTTCCAATTTGGGGTTAAAGACCCGTTCCAGGCCATTGCCGAGTAAGGTAAGCCCCAAGACAACCCAGATAATCGCAAACCCTGGTGGCACCAACGCCCACCACGCGCCGGCGCTCATCGCCCCGCGGCTAAAGGCAAAGTTGAGCATCTGCCCCCAGGAGAGGCGCGTCGGATCGCCCAGCCCTAAAAAGGCCAAGGTGCTCTCGTTGAGAATCGCCGCTGAAATCACCAGCACCGCATTGACCATCATCAGCGGGAAGACCAGGGGAAAGATGTGGCGCCGAATGATGTAAAGGTTGCCGGCCCCAATCGCGCGTGCCCGCAGGACAAATTTCCGCTCGCGCACGGAAAGCGTCTGCGCCCGCACAACACGTGCCGTTCCCGTCCAGCCCAGAATGCCAATCACTAGGATCAAAATCCATTGGCCACGGCCTAATAGTGCGATGAGCACAATCATCAACGGCAGATCCGGAATGACGAGCAGGATATCGGTTAACCGCATGAGTAGATTTTCAACCTGGCCGCCATAGAAGCCGGCGATGAGCCCAATCGCGCCGCCGATTGCCAACGAAATAAACGAAGCAAAGAAGCCGATGATCAGCGAAACGCGTGCCCCATAGATCAAGTTGGTCAACACATCTTTGCCCGCATCATCCGTGCCAAAGAGATGGTCGGCGCTCGGTGGGGCATAGATATTCTCAATCGTAACGCGCACTGCCTCTTTCGGGTTATAGGGGGCAAGGAGCGGCGCAAAGATGGCCAATGCGAGGACCACCAGTAACATCGCCAACCCCAAAACCGCCATTCGATTGCGCCGAAAACTTTGCCAAAACTGTTGAGCGGTCATACCATCCTTGATAATAATTAATCGAAAACAATTAATGGTTAATGTTTAATGACCAAGCCACCCCACCCTAACCCTCACTGCGATTAAGGTAAGGAGGGGCCGAGGGTGAGGTCGCTTACCTTAATCGCAGTGTCCCTAACCCTCCCCAAACTGGGGAGGGGATCTAGCTGGGAACGCCAGATTCCTCCCCTGCTAAGGGAGGGAATCGTTGACGGCGAGATTGTTCCTCCCCTTACCAGGGGGAGGTTAGGAGGGGGTGGCTTGGTTGCCATGAAAATTGTTAATTCATTACCGTTAGTCCACGCCTCACGCATCAACTCACCCGCACCCGTGGGTCCAGGTAGGAGTAGAGCAGATCAGCGAGTAGGTTAGCGAAGATGACACTGATCGCCAGTAGCAGGAAAGCTCCTTGGAGCACGGGATAATCTTGGCGGCCTACCGCTTCGACCACGGTGTGGCCCAACCCTGGCCAGGAGAAGACCGTTTCAATCTCAATCGCCCCGGCGACGGTGAAACCCAAATTTAGCGCAACGACAGTGACGGTGGGTAGCATTGCGTTACGCAGGGCATGGTCGCGTAGAATCTGAAAGCTGTTCAGTCCCTTGGCTTTGGCCGTCAGGATGTAATCTTCGGAAAAGATGTCGAGGACTGCGCTGCGCATAAAGAGCGTATACTGGCCGGCATAGATAATCGTGTAAGTGAGCGTTGGCAACAACATATGGCGGCCAATGTCCAGCCAACGTTCCCAGACCGAGGCAAAGTTGCCGCCGGCCGTCACTTTGCCGCCGATGGGTAAGCCCAAGTTGCTGCTACCCCAAAAGAGCAGAATAATCCCCAGCCAGAACGTTGGCGCGGCCCACGCCACCAGGCTGGCCACCAAGATTGAATAGTCAACCGCTGTGCGCGAACGCCAGGCCGCCAGAATCCCCAGCGCAATGCCGAGGATGATCGAGAAGAAGGTGCCGGCCCCAATCAGCAGCAGCGTATTCCACAGATTCTCAATGAGGATCTGGGCGACTGGGCGTTGGCTATGAAAGCTCGTGCCCAGCTCGCCTTGTAAGAGATTGCGGATGTAGAGCAGAAATTGGACATGAAGCGGTTGATCCAGGCCAAAGCGCACACGAATCGCTTCGACCGCCTGTTGGGTCAAGCGTGGGTCGCGCACCGCACGGGCGGGATCACCGGGCAGGATACGAAAGAGAAAAAAGTTGAGCACTACCACAAAGGCGACCGTGAAGAGCGCCCAACCAATTTTTCTAAGCAGATAGTTATTCATCGCAGCCTTATTGCACCGGCTCCACGATCACTAGATTTTTGCGATTGCTCAAATCTAACGTGGGCTGATCGGTAATCCAACCCGTAAAGCGATCTGTGCGGTAGGCTTGGACGACGTTCTGGTAGTAGGGAATAATATAGACGACATCGTCAAAGACGATTTGCTGCATCTGGAAGACAATCTCCCGGCGTTGCGCTGGATCAAGTTCGACCGCCTGTTGATCATAGAGTGCATCAAATTCTGGATTCGCATAGCCAGTTTCGCTGCTGCCGGTGGGGATCTGATCGGTGCGCATCACCCCCAACGGATCGTTTGGATCTGGGCCCCAACTCCAGCCCCAGATCATAATATCAAAGTCAAAGGCAGGGCAGCAGGCGGTGGTGAGCGCATCTGGATCAACGGCTTGGGGTTCTGTTTTAACCCCGATTGCGCCCCAGCTCTGGCCGAGCAACTCGGCAATGCGTGGCGCTTCGGGAATATCATTGGCCCATTGTAAACGGAAGGTCAGCGGTCGGCTGCCATCGGGCATTTCGCGAATGCCATCACCATCGGTATCCAGATAGCCCCCATCGTCAAGAATCTGGTTGGCGGCTGCCGTGTCAAAGGCATAATCCTCGATCTGATCGTTGTACCAGTAGGCTTGCCCGGCGGCGACCAATGTCAGCCCTGGTTGGGCCAAACCTAACATCGCCACATCAATAATATTCTGTTTATCGGTGGCATGGGCCAACGCCAAGCGTACATTGCGATCCAACAAGGCGGGGTGACCAGTACATTTGCCGCCCTCTTCTTCACTTGGGCAATTTTCCGGTTTCACCTGATTAATGATGATATCACGCACGGAAGGGCCTAGTGGTGCGCCGGTGATTAGCTCGATCTGCTCGGCGCGCTGTAGGGTGGGCACCGCCGTGTTGGGCATCTCGGTGATCATATCGACCTGGCCAGTTTGCAGGGCCTGGACTAAGGCATCTTCATTGCCAAAGGTCTGAAAGATCACTTCGTCGATTTTGGGTGGACTCTGAAAGTGCTCTTTATTGGCAACGAGATGGACAAACTCGTTCTGCTGATACTCTTGCAGCTTAAAGGGGCCACTGCCGATCATCTCTAGATTTTCAAATTCGGCGGCCGCGTTCCCTTCGGCGTATTGTGACCAAATATGCTCGGGCAAAATGTAGAGCGCAAGCAGTTGGCTTTCCAGATTGGGAATGGCTTCATTCAGCGTCAGCACCACCGTGTTTTCATCGGGGGCTTCAATGGTGTCAAAAGCAGCCGTGTAGAAATTGAGAAAGGGGAAATCTTCATGCGCCTTGTAGAGATTCAGGGAAAAGGCAACATCCTCTGCGGTCAGCGCTTCGCCATCGTGAAACTTGATGCCTGAATGAAGCGTAAAGGTGTAGACCTTGCCATCTGCGCTGACTTCCACACTATCCGCCACCCCCAACTTGAAGGTGCCATCAAATTGGAGATCATAGAGGGTGTCGTAGATCTGATCATAAACCGTATAGGCTTCGGTCAGTACACCAGTTCCTGGGTTGAGCGTATCCGGGCTGCCCGGCCAACCAATGCGCAACACCGCCGGCCCGTTTGCGGCTGTCTCGCCTGTCCCATTTTCAACTGTATCACCTGGCGTGGGTGACGCACTACCACCACAAGCCGCGAGGATGAGCATGATTACCAAAGCTACACTCATGGCACCGGCGCGACGCCATTTACAGCTTTTCATTGTTGGGCTCCTCTGCAAAGGTAGGAAATACAAATGGCTCATCGATCTGGTCATGCTGCTTGTGGGAGCAAGCTGGTAATGGGCATTCCCCGGTGATGAGTGAATATAAAAGCGCAAGTCATTTATGGGAGTGATTGAATTATAGCAGGACTAGCAGGGTTCGCAACATCAGGTAAAGCAAATCGAAATAACACGCAAACGAGCCGCCGGCGGCAGACAAATCGTCTGCCGCCGGCGGCTCGTTTTGGGTAGATGAATAGTCGATCAGCGCCCCTTACTCCTGCTGTACGATCTACTTGTCCATTGATTTACTTGTTTCCCTGTCTACCGATTTACTTGCATCCCGTGCTACCGATTTACCGTAATCGGCAAATAGACCAGGTTTGTTATCTGTTCGGGGGGTAGTGGCGCTGGGGCTGGGGCTGGGGCTGGTGGGATAGTTTGTGTCGCCGCGGCACCAAATATATTAACCTCGGCTGGTGCAGAAACGGCCCCCTGGTCGTTGACAAAACGGGCCCAAATGCCACGGCTGCGATGGTAGCCGCCGAGTACCGGCCATTCAAGGGTCTCGCTGGTCGGCATGGCTGCCGTGTAGATGGTAACCGTATCAACACTGATTTCAGTGGCCCCGGTGTGGTGGAGCGTAAAAATGAGGTAAGCGTCGTCGGCATTCTCGTGGAAGACAAAAGGTAAGGCAAAATCCTGATACTGGTTCGCGGCGGTAAAGTCGGCCCCGGTTACTATAATCGGCCCATACTCGGTGCCACCACCTTTAATCGAAAGCGTTACCAGCGTTTCCGTGCTCGCAATGCTCGCCGCTTTTAGGCGAAAATAGGCAACTAACGGGACATTTTTATAGAAGCTAGTTGTCCAGTAACGGAGTGTCCCACTGGCTTCTACCGGTAGTCGATGGGCGATTTTGCCGGCAGCATCGGCATCGTCGACGTGCGTCCCAATGTTGGCCAAATCCTCAAAGGTGATATCGCTATTATCACCCTGCCAGTTGACACTGAGTTGAACCAAGGGCCACTCGTTCTGGTTTAGATTTTGCACCGTAATGCGGTCGTTAAAGGTACAGGGTTGATTTTGCTCGAGTGTTGCCTGATCGATGGCTAGCTCGGTCCCCAGATAAACCGAGTCAGAGACCGTACTAATCCGGCCATACGCGTCACGGACTTTGACATAAACCGAACGCCACCCTTCGCCATCCAGCAGCGTCCATTGTTTTTCCGCCTGATACGGTTCCCAAACCGCGCCGGCAAAATCAGCGTGATTGGCGATCATCATCTCGACTGCCGGTCCCATTGCTTCCAGTCCATTGCCACCGGCGGGATCATAGATGTAAAGATTAACCGCAGTACTGGCAACGGAAATCGCTTCATTTTCAATGATGACTGGCGCATAGCTGGGATCGTAGCTAAATTCTTGCGAGATAAAACCGCGATTGGTTGCTGGATTCTGGATATACCCTACGCCAATTTCGCGATAGAGTGGGTGCAGCAGATTCTGACGGTGGCCGGCGCTATTCATCCAACCATTAATGGCGCTCTCTGGTCTGGTCAAGCCACAGACAACATTCTCACCCCAAGCATGGATATTGCGATAACCAAAGTGGCTGAAACGGTCGCCAGGGGAGCGGTTCAAGGTGTCCTCATGACCACAATAGGGGTCGGGGCGGCTGGTCACATCAGTGCCAAACCAACGCGCTGCATTTTGTAGCTCTTGGTTCCAGCGCAAGGGGGGCAAACCATGTTCGCGCCGCTTCAGGTTGGTCAGGTGGATCACCTTCAATTCATAGTAAAAGGCTTGGGCATCTTGGCTAGTGAGCGTCGATGCTGAGGCCTCCGCGGCGTTGGCAATGTGCGGCGTGAGTAAGTGTTCGGCAGAGAGAAAAATCAGTGAAAGGCAAGTAAAGACGACAACGATTCTAAATATAGGTTTATGCATTGCTGCTCCCAAGTCATTAGTTTGTGTCGCCGATGGCATCAGTGGCTAGGCTGTGGTTGTTTCGAAAACAGCGCGCTTTGTATTCATCTCGCGGAGCAAGAAACAAGCGTTTTCAAACAGAGCGCACATTCACGTTACAAGAACGAGGTGACGACGGGTATAATTATACCGGAGTTGACCTAAACGTAAACTTAGCAAAGGTCCAGTAGACTACGAATGTAAACGTTTCCTATACGCACGGAGTGCGCACAGACTGCGTTTTTGAACGCTATTCAGACTATTTCGGACCGTTTCCCCACGCAGCCGCGGATTGAAAACAACGTTTACCGTCCTTGGAGATTATGAAATGAGGCGTTTTTATCCTTCCGTACGCCGAATTGGTCCAGATCATTGGCGACGTAGGTTTCCGGGAAGATGAGACGTGCTTCATCCAGCAATTCTTGCATGCGGTAGCGCCGGCTCACATGGTGCAGCACGAGCTGCTTCGCACCGGCATTGCGCGCTAAGCGCGCGGCTGCACCGGCCGTAATGTGACCATGCTGTTTTGCTAATTCCTTATCGACATCCAGGTAGGTTGCCTCAATCGCCAGCAGATCCGCCCCTTCAACTGCTTTGTGCAGCGGCCCTGTGTGGCTGACATCCCCAACAAAACAGAGCTTGGCGCCCTGTTGTGGTTCTCCTAGCACCACTTCTGGCCTGATCACACGCCCATCTGCCAAGGTGACCGTTTGGCCTTGGGCGAGGTCGCGGCGGACCGGGCCGTGCGGGACCCCCAGCGCTTCGGCTTTTTCGGCTAGAAAGGGGCGCCGGGCTTTTTCCTCAAAGGTGAAGCCAAAACAGCTTGGCCCGCGGTGTTGGACGCTAAAGGCATGCAGGGTAAAATTTTTGCCTTCGAAGATTAAGCCCTCTTCGATCAAGTTGAGCGTCACGCCCACATTGGGAATCTGATTGGGGCCAAAGACGACTTCCATTAACATACGGACCCGGGCCAGGGTGGACTCGCCGCCATAGATGTGTAGCTCTTCCAACGCTTCCCAGCGGCCAAGGGTACTGGCCAATCCGCCCAAACCTAAAATATGATCAAGGTGGCCGTGGGTTAAGAGGATCTTGTCGAGCCGGCGAAAGCCAAGCCCGCTGCGTAGGATCTGGCGCTGGGTACCCTCACCACAGTCGATCATAAAGCGATGTTCATTGACCATGACCAACGCCGAGGAGAGCCCGCGCTGAATTGAGGGGGCAGATGCTGAGGTGCCGAGGAAGACGAGTTCAAACAACGGAAATTCCTTTGATGGACGGGACAAGGGCCCTACAACTGATAACAGATACTGACAGGTCAGTTTACCGGAATCCTGCCGCGCGCGCAAACCGGCTTGCCTGACAATGTCGGCATGGTGGTGTGCTAGGGATCCTGGTTAGACGCGCAGGCATAAGGATTGCTAACAAGTTGATGCACTTTAGGACTTTATTGCTGATTGACACGTAAGGTGAAAGAGGAGAAGTTGAATGGCAATATGTATGTGGCTGGGAACCCCCTGCGCCTGACCGACAGCAGTGGTCATATGTGGGAGACGGTGGTGGATGCGGTCTCGGTGGGCTATGGCATTGATGACATCTACCAAAATGGCCTGAATTGGGAAAATGGTACATCGTTGGCCGTGGATGTGGTGAGTACGACCGTGTCTTTGCTGCGGCACATACGTTCTTTGGGGGGCGCGGGCAATGGTTGGTGCCAATCAAAAAACGGGTTCGAGCCAACACGACTCAATCCCTTTTGTGTCCCTACGCTTCAGTGGTCGCGGACTGCTCGGGCAACGCGGCCACAAACTCGTCCCACGTCGCAGCATCAAGCGCCGGGTTGACGAGGTCGTTTAACTGGGCGAAGGTGCAATGGCTAAGCTGTTCGTGTACGGTTGGTGGAATGTTACTTAGCCGTTGACGCAGAATTTGCTCAATCATCTGGCGGGCGGTGGCTTCCCCTTGTTCAATGCCTTGTTCAATGCCTTGTTCAATGCCTTGTTCAATGCCTTGTTGCAGTTTTTTCTGGGCCAGTTCGGTTAGCACCGTAAAGCGCCATGGATCTTCGTCGCTGGGGGGTAGTCACGCAAAAAATCTTCTTTGGTATACATGTTTGGAATCTCCTTTCCGAATTGCCGCAACACCTGGTAACGGTGGCCCTTAATCAAAGATGCCCAAACTCACATACTTACTGCCGTCATCAGGCAACAGGGTGACGACGCAGCCCTGTGTCAGTTCACGCGTAACCACCAGGGCACCGGCCATCGCCGCGCCGCCACTGACGCCCACAAAAAGCCCTGCCTGCCGGGCCAACTGGCGTGTTGTTTGCCACGCGGCTTCGGCATCGACGCGCAGATCGCGGTCGAGTAAGGTCGGATCATAGATAGCTGGCGTGATTGCGGTCTCTAGATATTTGAGTCCTTCAATTACTGACAATTCGTCTTCCGGTTGGAGTGCAACGAGTTCAATCGCGGCGTTCTGTTCGCGCAGATAACGACCAACGCCGACAAAGGTGCCGGTCGTGCCCAAGCCGGCGACAAAGTGCGTCAGCGCGCCTTGTGTCTGTTGCCAGATCTCCGGCCCAGTCGTTGTATAGTGGGCGCGCCAGTTGGCGGGGTTGTTGTATTGATTGGCGTAAAAGTAGCGTTCCGGTGCGTCAGCCACCAACTGGCGCACCAGGCGAATCGCGCCATCCGATCCTTCCAGCGGATCCGATTCAATCAGCTTCGCCCCATAGGCGCGCACCAATGCTTTGCGCTCAGCGCTGACATTGGCCGGCATGACGAGATGCACCGGTATGCCCTTAACGGCCCCAATCAAGGCAAAGGCAATGCCCGTGTTGCCCGAACTGCTGTCGATGAGGATCTTGCCTGGGGCCAACGCGCCACTCGTAATGGCCGCCTCGACAATGTAATGCGCCGCCCGTGCCTTCACCGAGCCACCAGGGTTGAGCCATTCTGCCTTGGCGTAAAGCTTAACCGCTGGGTCCACCCCCTGGCGGTGAGCAAAGTCGCTCAGATCAAGCAACGGCGTATTGCCAATCTGGTCGAGGATCGTGCCGGATAGCGTGGGTTTTTCGCGCTCAATTGTTGCGCCGATCATTGCGGATTCCCTGTTAAGCTATGTAACGTTTTGCAAAATAAGGATAGAGTTATTTGCCCCTCAATGCCGCGCTAAGGGGATCGCCAGATCCCCGTTCTACAGCGGGGATCTGGCGATCCCCTTAGCACAATTGAACTTATCTCACAAAACACTAAGCCAATGCCAACGCACGTTCCCCTTGTGCTGCCCCATGCCCATTGCTGGCGGGCAGGCCGCAGAACTGATCGTAGTCGATCAACGCTGTCACCGTCGGGTGATCGCCGCAGACGGGGCAATCAGGGTTGCGGCGCACCTTGAGCGTGCGGAAGCTCATATCCAGGGTGTCGATCATCAGCAGGCGGCCAATCAGTGGCTCGCCAATCCCTAGGAGCATTTTGATCGCTTCAATCGCCTGGATCGAACCGACGATGCCGGGCAGCACACCCAGCACACCGGCTTCGGCGCAACTGGGCACCTCGCCAGGGGGCGGTGGATCGGGGTAGAGGCAGCGGTAGCACGGTCCCCCTTCAATACCCTGCTCGGGGACTGCAGGTTGGTAAACCGTTGCTTGACCCTCAAACATAAAGATGCTGGCATCGACCAAGGGTTTGCCCAGAAATTGGCAGGCATCGTTGACCAGGTAGCGCGTCGGGAAGTTGTCCGACCCATTGAGCACGATATCGTAGTCGCGGATGATTTCCAGCGCGTTGTGGCTGGTAATCGGTTCGCGGTAGCCAATCACCTTCACATCCGGGTTGATATCCTTAATGCGGTCGGCGGCGGACTCGACTTTGGGGCGGCCCACATCTTTGTTGCCGTGCAGCAGTTGGCGCTGCAAATTGGAGACATCAACCGTATCAAAGTCAACGATGCCCAGCGTCCCCACCCCAGCGGCGGCTAGATACATCGCCGCGGGACTGCCTAACCCACCGGCCCCAATCAGCAAGACCTTGCTTTCGATCAGCTTGATCTGGCCAGCCTCGCCGATCTCGTTAAGCAAGGTGTGGCGGCTGTAGCGAATGCGTTGTTCTTCGTTCAACACAACCGGAATCTTGAAATCGAAACCGGCATTCTTCCAGCCATTAAAGCCGCCGATCAGCGAAATCACATTGGTATAGCCCATCTCCTTGAGATTGCGCGCCGCCAATGCGGAGCGTACCCCACCGGCACAGTAGACCACCACCGGCTTGTCCCGATCCATCTGATGCTGTTCGATCTGCAACTCCAGATAGCCGCGCGGAATAAAGGTGGCGTCGGGAATGTGGCCCTGGACAAATTCCTCGCGCTCGCGCACATCGACCAATGTTAAATCTTCATGCTTTTGCAGGCGCTGCTTTAGCTCCTGCGCCGAGATCTCGGTGATCTCACTCTTGGCCAGTTGCACCAACTGGTCACGGCTAATTCTGCTCATCTTAGTCCTCCTGCCCGCCGGCCATGGCGGGGACAATGGAAACGCGATCAGTGGCAGCTACGGGTGTCTGCAAACCTTGCAGGGTGCGAATTTCATCGTCGTTGACAAAGACATTGATGAAACGTTTGACATTGCCGTCGTCATCAAGCACCTTGTCGGTAATGCCGGGGAATTGCTGGTTGATCGCTATCAGCAGATCACCCACATCGCTGCCGCTCACCTCCAGCTTGGCCTGGCCACCGGTCAGGCGGCGTAACGGTGTGGGCACAAGTACAGTTGCCATTGGTTCATACTCCCTTTGCAGATTGGTAATAATAAAAAAATATCAAAAATCAGCGCTTTGCTAATAAAAAACGAGTTCACCGCTGGCGATGAACTCGTTGGTCACAAGGTTAAGCAAAAATCATGGCTGGCTGCTGGTCGGCGCTTGTACTAGCAGCTTGGGCTGTCGCAGCGCAGCAGCACTTTCGGTCGTACCGGTACGCAACATGATTTTGTGACTGAAGTTTGCAGATCATTCATCGCAGGCAGCTTTATGCGCGGGGCAACCAGCAGCAGTGCTGGCGGCACCCGCTATCGACACAAGCAACAAGTGATGAATTTGCAACAGCCCCAAATCATGAACAACGTTCTACTCCGCTAGCTATGTAATGTTTCTAGGCGTTTACACTGCTGGGTTCCACTATAAAAATTATATCGGGCGCTGTCAGTATAATCTGCTACAGTTGGCTTGTCAATCTTGAATCACAATTGGATATTCGACCAACGAAACGGCGCGCAGATCGGTGCTTTCCCCGGCCTCTTCGTAGCAGACCAGATAGAAGGGCCGCTCGATCTGGCCGATCAGCGCGTCTACCACTGGCGGCGGTGCCGTTTCCAAGCTTTGGTAATAGGCAAAGAGGCCAGGGCGCGTCTCATAAAAGGCGAGTTCACTGCGTAACGGAACCGGATCGATCTCCAAAAATTGGGTAAGCATGCGAAAGGCGCGCGTCACCGGTGCCTGATCATCTTCTAAGGAGCAGATAAAGTAGATACATTCGGGGTAATAGGCATTGCAGGCATCAGTCGCCGAAGGGTAGGCCACCGAGATCGGGTGAGAATGGTAGATCCCCATCATCTCGTCCCCCTGCTCTTCGAATTTGAACTGGCGCAGCAGCGTCTGCGGATCGACATCATAGTTGTTGACCCGATCCTGCGCGATATTTTGTCCACGGATCGCTTCGAACGCCACCAACCCACGCCCACGCACAATCCCACAGATCTCGTCCGGCTTACCCTCACGGGCATGAGCAACTATGGCCGCCGCCACCGCCGCCGGTATTTGCACTGCTTCTTGCGCTAAAATCGCCATTTTAAGTCCTTGGTCGTTTGGTCGCGTAGTCGTTTGGTCGCGTTGTCACGCCGCACGAATCACGTTTTACGTTTTACGTATCTCGCGTCCCCAGTATACCAGCCCACCTGTTATATCAAAAACACCTACGCTGGTTTGACAGCACCACTGCTGTTTTATACAATCACGTCAGTTTGATGACCCACCCGCACAAAATTCTATAGTCTGTCTGTCATTTTCATCCATCCAAAGGAGCTTGAATATGAATCGTCGTGATTTTCTACAGACGTTAACGACGCGTACCGTGGCTGCGACAGCGCTTGGCCTGGCTGTCGGCTGTGGTGCGCAGCAAGCCGGGGTTGCCCCAGAAGCCGGCGAAGCAATGGCCCAAGATCTGCCGGAACTAACTTGGGACATGCCCACCAGTTGGCCCACCGCGCTGGACACGATCTTTGGCGGTGCCACCACTTTTGCCGAGACGGTCTCGGCGCTCACTGGTGGCCGTTTTACGATTAACGCGCGTGCTGCCGGCGAAGTTGCCCCTGGCACCGAAGTGCTCAACGTCGTCGAAGAAGGTGCTTTCCCGATTGGTCACACTGCTTCCTACTACTATGTGGGCAAAAGCCCGGTGACCGCCTTTGGCACCGCCGTCCCCTTTGGTTTGACCGCGCAGCAGCAGAACGCTTGGCTCTACGATGGCGGTGGCTTGGCGATGATGCAGGAGATCTATGCACGGCGCTTCAATGTGATTCAGTTCCCGGCCGGCAACACAGGTGTGCAGATGGGCGGCTGGTTCCGTAAAGAGATCAACACCGTTGCCGACCTGCAAGGGCTCAAAATGCGTATTCCTGGTCTCGGTGGCCAGGTGATGTCGCGCCTTGGGGTAACGGTACAAACCCTCCCTGGCGGCGAAATCTTCCAGGCATTACAAACCGGTGCCATCGACGCTGCCGAATGGGTTGGTCCCTATGACGATGAAAAACTAGGGCTTAACAAAGCGGCGCAATTCTACTACTATCCTGGTTGGTGGGAACCGGGTCCGACCTTGGAAGTAGAAGTCAACCTGGATGAGTGGAACAAATTGCCCGCCTTCTACCAGGAAGCGATCAAAGCTTCGGCCTACGTCGCTAATATGACCATGTTGGCCCGCTATGACTCCCGCAACAATGATGCGTTGGGCCGTTTGCTGGAAGCCGGCGTTGAACTGCGCGCCTATAGCGAAGAGATTTTGAATGCGGCGGAAGAAGCGGCCTTTGCGCTCTATGATGAATTGGCCGGCCAAGATGAAGATTTTAAGGCGGTCTACGAGCAGTGGCAGACCTTCCGCACCCGGATTTACGCGTGGCACAACATCAACGAAGGCAGCTTTATGCGCCATTATAGTGGTAAGCTGGCGTCGTAAAAGTTAACGCAGGGTTAGTGAATAAAAAGGGCTGTGACTAACTGGTCACAGCCCTTTTTATGTTCTGTTCAAGGGGATCGCAGGGGTTGCCATCCCCGCCCCGCCGTAAACGCGCCCAGCGGGCACCAGGGTTAGCGAACAACGCCGAGTAAACCCGGCTAAAGGAGCCGGGTTTACTCGGCGTTGTTCGCTAGCCCTGTGGCTTTAGCCCAGGGCGGATGCCAGCGCTTTAACTGGCCAACTGTACCGTCTGCCCCTTGCGGAAGAAGCGCCCGATGATCACCAGCACGATCCCGGCCAGCAAGGTATAGAGCCAGATGGTCATCATGGGACTGCTGCTCTGCGCACCACCACTACTCAAGCGCATCGCGGCTGAGAGATCGATCAGCCAGCGCACCGTTTGTGGGAAGAGAATGACGATGATCAAGACCGCGATCTGAATGAAAACAAAGGGAATCGCCCCGCGGTGAATGTCGGCGGTGCTGATCTCTTTGGGCGCAGTGCTCTGCAGATAGAAGAGCGAAAAGCCGACCGGCGGCGAGATAAACGCGGTCTGAAGGTTGATCGCCATGACAATCGCAAACCACGCTTTGTCAATGCCCAGGGCCTCCATGGCCGGCACAAAGAGCGGCATCACAATAAAACAGATCTCGGTAAATTCCAGCGGAATGCCGAGGATAAAGACGGCCAGATTGGCAATGATGATAAAACCAACATAACCACCCGGCGCATTGACCAACAATTCGGTGATCAGCGTTTTGCCGCCCAGCGCATCAAAGACCAGGCTAAAGAGCGACGCACAGAAGAGAATCATCACCACCAGCGAAGTGACCTGCATGGTGGCGACCGCGGCATCTTTGAGCAATTTCCACGACATCTTGCCATCCAGCGCCGCCAGCAGACAGGCCCCAACGGCCCCGACGGTTCCTGCTTCCGTGGGGGTGGCAATCCCCCCAAAGATACTGCCTAAGACCGCCATAATCAGCAGCAAGGGGGGTAGGACTGAGTTGATTGTCTGTAAAGCCAAGGGCCAGCCTTTGAGTTGCCGTGCTTCGGGAGGCAGGGCCGGTGCCGCGTTAGGGCGCAAATAAGCAACCACTAGCACGTAGATGGCGTAGGAGCCGGAAAGCATCAGGCCGGGAATTACCGCGCCCAGGAAGAGATCACCCACATCGACGCCCACCTGATCGCTGAGCAGAATCAAGACCAGGCTGGGCGGGATCAACTGGGCCAGGGTGCCGGAAGCGACGATCACGCCGGTAGCCAGCCGCTTATCATAGCCGTAGTGCAACATCGTGCGCAGGGTCAACATGCCCATGACAATAATCGTTGCGGCCACCACCCCAGTCGTAGCCGCCAACAAAGTGCCGACGATGACGACGGTCAACGCCAGGCCCCCCCGTAACGGCCCCAACAAGATGCCCACCGTGCTTAATAGATCTTCGGCCAACCCCGATTTTTCGAGAATGGCCCCCAGAAAGATAAAGTAGGGGATCGCCAGCAGGGTAAAGTTCGACATGGTGCCGAACCAGATAAAGAGCAGTGCACGCAGGCGGTTGGGGTCAACAATGCCAACGGCATAACCAATGATGCCAAACAGAATCGCGGTGCCGGCAAAGGAAAAGGCCACCGGATAGCCGCACATCAAAATTACAATAAACCCGAGGAACATGGCAATTGCCAGCCATTCATACCCCATGCTGTTCTCCTTCGGTAAAAGTCGTGTGGTCGATTGGTTGTTTAGTCGATTGGTCGTCGGGTGGGCTTATGCGCCGGGTAACTCTTCGGCACCTTGGCTGTAAAGCGTATGAACGACTTCTGTGTCGCCGCGCATAATCGCATAGTACCGGATCGCCTGGGCAATGGCTTGGATCAGCAGAAAGCTAAAGGCCATGACGATCAGCGATTTAACCGGCGCACGCGGCAGCCCGTTGGCATCATTGGACATCTCCCAGGTCACCCACGAGCGCATGACCGGTGAAAAAGTCACATAGAGACCCAACAGACAAAAGGGGATCAAACAAAGGACCGTGCCCCAGAAGTCGAGCTGCGCCTTGCCCCGTTCACTCCAGCGACTATAAAAGAAGTCAACCCGCACATTGATGTGATGTTTGAGAATGTAAGCAAAACCCAAAAAAAAGATGGCCGAGAAGAGATACCACTGTAATTCGATATACAGATTGGACGAAAGGGTAACGCCGATCCATTGGCCGATGTAGCGGGTGACGACATTGTAAAAGCCAACCAGAATCACCACTAGAACTAACAGTGCCGAAAGAAAACCTTGCCATTCGGTAAAGCGGTCAACCGCCGCGGCAAATTTGAGTAGTGCTTTCATCCGCCTTTCCTTTCATTGGGCTTATGAATAATCATTAAAATATTCCTGGTTCAGAATCGCCTGTGGGTCCCACCGCTGTCGCAATTTTAGCATCAGCGCGTGCGCCTGGCTTGGCTGATCCCAGCGGCGCAATACCTGGTCATACGCTAGTGGTAAACTCATCAACATGGCATAGCCTTGGGCTTGTTGTGCCGCGTTACGTAACGCAGTCAACCACTCATGCGCGGCGCTTTCTGTCGACGGCTGTGCCACTAGATAGAGTAGCCCATGAACTGGATCGCTGATCCAATTAGTGGTGGCGGCGAGTTGGGAGGCCACCACCGTGCAATAGTAGGCCAGCGCCTTTGGCGGGAGACCAACGCGTAAGAGCAGTTGCGTATCACCCGCGCTGGCTAATGTTTCCGCCCACAGGGTGGTACTGGTCTGCGTTGCCAGCAGCATGGGGTTGGGTGCCCCTTGTTTGGCCAATTGCATCTTGACTTCGGCCAATTCACTCTCGACATCCTCGGGAATGCCTTCGGTGGTGATGACCAGTGCATAGGGCGCGCTAATAGGCGATGGCAGCATTTGGCTAGGCAGGATCACTGCGCCGGCGCTCACCAGCAAATGGGGGGTAACCGCCCGCGCCAGGGCAAACGCTTGGGCCAGATCAGCGGCCCCGATGGCAATGCTCTGTCGCGCCCGTGGTTGGCCGAAAAGTTTGAGGGTGGCATCGGTGATCAGCCCCAATGTACCATACGCGCCCACCTGTAACTTGGTCAGATCATAGCCAGCCACATTTTTGACGACGACGCGCCCCGTTTTGATCACACGACCATCGGCCAGGGCAACGGTGGCGCTTAACAGGTTATCACGCAGGCTGCCATACCGCATCCGCAACGGCGCACTCACATTGGCCGCCAGCAGATCGCCGACTGTTGCCCCCGGCCAGGGGCTGACCAGCGCGGTTTGCAACTGCTGCGGCGCTAGATAGGCGTCTAAGTCCGCCACGGTAGTGCCGGCTCCCACGGTGATATAGAGATCGGCGGGGGCAAAGGCTTTGATGCCGGTGAGATTGCGCGTAGTCAAAACAAAGCCTTGATCTACCTCGACTGTTTTGCTGGTGATCGTAATCGGTTTACGCACGGCAGCCAGTGCGGCAAGTCCTGCCACGGCCTCTTCGACCGTATGCGGGGCGAAAATGGGCGTCGTAGGTGGTTGCGGCACAACTGGTGTAGGCGTAGGCACTTGATCAGGGAAAATCTTGCCTGGATTGAGCAGCCCAGCCGGGTCGAAGATCGCCTTGAGATCAAGCATGGCTGATAGCTCGGCGGGGGTGTACATCACCCCCATGTAGCGCCGCTTTTCAATGCCCACCCCATGCTCGCCGGTGATACTGCCGTTGCGTTCGACACAGAGGTCGATAATCGCGTCGCAGGCGGCAAAGACGCGACTCATCAACTCAGGGTCACGCGCATCGCAGAGGATGGCGGGGTGGAGGTTGCCATCGCCCGCATGAAAGACGTGGCCGGTCTGCAAGCCGTAACTGTCACAGACCGCGTTGACCGCAGCCAGCATATCGGCCAGGCGGCTGCGCGGCACGGTGACATCGACCAGGTAAAAGTTGGGTGAAAGGCGGGAGAAGGCCCCGGCGGCGCTCTTGCGCCCATACCAGATCTTCTGCCGTTCTTCTTCGGAGGCAGCAATGCGTAGATTGTAACCGCCGTGGCGGGTGAGAATATCGGCGACTTCCTCCATCTGGCTGTCCAGTCCGGCGGGGTAGCCGTCAACTTCAACAATCAGCCCAGCCTCGGCATTAACCGGTAGTCCCGCCCCGGCGTAAGCCTCGATCATGCCCATCACCTTCTTGTCCATCATCTCCAGCGTGGCCGGTACCAGCCCCGCCGCGATCACTTGGGAGACGGCTTCGCCCGCGGTTTCAATCGAAGGAAAGGCGACCATCAGGGTCTTGACGCCGGGTGGGTTGCGCATCAACCGCACATAGGCTTTGGTGAAAACGCCTAAAGTGCCTTCGCTGCCCACCAACGCGCCGCAGAGATCATATTCGGGATAATCAAAGGCTTCGCCGCCAAATTGACAGATCTCGCCATTGGCCAGCACCACTTCCAACCCGGTGACATAGTTGGTGGTCACCCCGTATTTGAAACAGTGCGGGCCGCCCGAATTTTCGCCAATGTTGCCACCCAGCACCGATGAGCGCTGGCTTGAGGGATCGGGCGGGAAATAAAGCCCCAGCTTTTTCGCCTCATTATCCAGCGTCAGGTTAACCACCCCCGGCTCAACCACGGCGCTGCGATAGAGCGGATCAAGCGTAAGGATGCGCTTCATGCGTGCGAACTCAATAATAATGCCGCCATGTTCGGCCACCGCCCCACCGGATAGCCCCGTCCCCGCCCCACGCGCCACCAAGGGGGTCTTGCTTTCCGCGGCCCAGCGCATGATCCGGCTCACATCCGCCGCCGATTCGGGGAAGAAGACCCCATCGGGTTTGCCCCGATCAAAGCCGGCATCGACTTCATAGGTGATCAGTTCCACCGGGTGGAGGGCAAGTTGCGCTTTTTTGAAGAGGGTTGTCAGCGTTTGGGTTGGGTGAGTTGTCAGCATGGGTAACGTCTATCTCTTTTGTTGTGATAAATTCGTCTGATGATTTCTGACTGCTGGCCTTCTGATGTAAGAGGGCGGTTGCCGGGCAGATGATGGTTTGGTATGTGTAGGTCCATTGATTTGGGCTCAGTTGACCGCTTTTCGGATAGATTCTATTTGCGGTATCATTTACGCAGACTTTTGCTCACACAGGCGATAAAACGATGGCATCCACCTTGAAAAACTGGCAACCTAACTTATCAGATATGATACGCTTGTCCAAACAATTTTCCGCGGCAGACCGTCTGCTGTTGGCTAAAACTTTGTTGGATAGTTTGGTTGGGGAGAGCAACGTAACGTCGGCAGACGCAACAACAGTCGATGAATTGACGACCGCTATGGATGAAGCTCTCATCCGTGAACGGGAAGCCTTCCTTGCTCTCCACCCAACACTACTGGCGCAATACCCCAACGAGTATGTTGCCATTTACAACAAGAAATTAATTGATCATGACAAAGACGGTTTGGCTTTGACGTTACGGGTTTACCAACGCTTTCCCACTGAATTTGTCTGGATTGCACCGTTACCCTTATCTCAGCTACGTGCAATCAAAGCTCGTCGTGCCGGACAGCTTATCATGCGTACTGTCACGGGTGCGCGCTCACTTATTGATGTTTATACTGTCGCACTGGCAATTGGACCGCATACTTTTCCGCACGTACGTGTTGCTGCCGATAAGCAAAATGATATGATCGTACTGGGGCGTGATGTACTCAATCATCTGATCTTGACTTTGCATGGCTTAGCCTCTTCGACCGAAATTCAAGCGTAATTTCCGATGGTGTTCTCCTCCCCTTCGGGTCTCCTTTGGGCGCGTGGCGCATAGTTATTGCTGCACAATGCGCTGTGTCAGCCTTTCGAACATGGCAAGTGCTTCTGCTAGTGGCAGTGAAAGTGTAGGAAATGGTCCATCCTCTAGATGTTTGCCCGCTGTTGATGCTTCTAGCACCGCAACCATCCGCAGCGCTATCCGCTGCTGATCGGCGGGGCTGTAGCGATCAAAATTTTGCGGAAACTGGGTATAGTCGACAAATTCGCTGGTGAAGAGCGTCTCTTCTAAGGTCCGGTTATAGGGTGATTGCAGATCAACCGTAACCGTGTCGTCAGCGCTCAGTGGGACCATGATTTGCGGAATCGGCATCTCTACATCAAAGTGATAAAGATGGGCTTTCCCCTGGGTAAACATTGGTCGTGGATCAATGACGATCACACGGTAGGGATGGGCGTTTGGGTCAAAAACGGGTCGCTGTTTTGGGGCGTAGTAAGTCGGAATGGTGTTAAACGTTGGGGGTGATTCATGTAGAAAATCGATCTCTACAAAGACCAGCGCACTGTCGAATAATTTATCCCGTTTCTCGCGATATTCCACGTCATGCCGTCCGCCGGGCTTGTTGGCCGGTGAAAGAATTTCGATCCATGCCACTGGCTCGCCCCGTTCTTTTGTGGCGCGTACCTCGTAGATCGCAATCGCCCTGTATTCGGCGACTTCTGCTTCACTCTCTACCAGTGCGGGTAAATCAAGCACGAGATCATAGACACCACTTGTGGTGCCACTACCTGTCATTTGTGTTGGCGGGCGACTAGCGCGGACCACATCTAGATCATGGATGCCGATGTCAGATGCTGGCCGACTGTCGAACTGATCCATGCGGCGAATTTGTAATGATGATTCGATCCCCGCTGTGTAGCCAAGCGGGCGCAGTTGTCGCTTAAGATTGGCAATTAAGTAGACAATATAAGCGGTGTGAAACTCGTGCCACTCTCCATCAGCTTGCCAATGACTATGCAGGTGAGCGTTGATGCCTACATATTGATTCTTAACTGGTTGTACTGGTTTCATCTTACCCTCCTACTTGATACGCCCGATCCAGCAACTCGACCAAGTGCACCACTTCGGCGTTGATCCCAGCCTTGCGCACGCCATAGATCAGCTGCATGTGACAGCCGGTGTTACTCGTCACCACAATCGTGGCGCCCGTCTGCTGCACGTCGGCGAGCTTGGCGTCGAGCACCTGGTTGGCGGTTTGGGGCTGGGTGATGTTATAGACCCCCGCGCTGCCACAACATTGGTCGGGGCGCTGCAACTCGGTAAAGGTGAGGCCGGGAATCGCGGCGAGCAGCTGCCGCGGCTGTTTAACCACCTTCTGCCCGTGGCGCAAATGGCAGGATTCGACGTAGGTCACCCGCGCCTGGATCGGTTTCGTCGGCGGCTGGTGCAGATGATCGCCGAGAAACTCGTTGATGTCGCACATCTTGGCGACGAAGCCCTTAGCCTTGGCGGCGTAGGTTGGGTCATCTTTGAGCAGGTGATCATATTCCTTGAAGACGGCACCACAGCCGCCGGCATTGTTGATCAGCGCCACATAGTCACGGTCGCCACAGGCATCAATATTGCGCCGTGCCAACGCTCGGGCCTGTTCCATTTCGCCCAGGTGCAAGGTCGCGGCCCCACAACAGCTTTGGGCGGCCGGAAAGTGAACTTCATAGCCATTGTGTTGTAGCACGCGCACGGTTGCCGCATTAACCCCGGTGAGAAAGGCATCCTGGATACAGCCGTAAAAGAAGGCAACTTCCCCCCGTTTGGTGCCGATGGCGGGGGCCGGCTTGGCATAAGTCGGATAGGCAGTCGAGAGCGGCGGCAAAAGTGCTTCCATGTCGCGCAGCCCCGCGGGTAGAAAGGTCAACTTGCGGACAACGCTGGAGAGGCCCAACTTTTGGTAGATTTGTAAGAGTCGCGCCAGCAAACGTAGTCGCCCGCGATGGGGCAGCAACTCACGCAGGGCCAACCGGCGCACCACCCGTTCGCTTGGGGTTTGCGGTTGTTCGGTAGCAATCGCCGTGCGCGCCATCTCAAAGAGGGTGCCGTAATGCACGCCGGACGGGCAAGCGGTTTCACAGGCGCGGCAACCAAGGCAGCGCTCAATGTGGGTTTGAAAGAGGCCGCTGGTGTCAATGCGTCCATCCGCGGCGGCATGCATCAGTTGAATGCGCCCACGCGGGCTGTCCATCTCGGTCTGAAAGATACTATAGGTGGGACAGGCCGGCAAACAAAGTCCACAATGGACACATTGGTTGAGCAGTGCCTTGAATTCGGCTGATTGTAAGGGGGTAACGATTAGATCGGTCGCTTCCGCTGGTTGGGCTGAAATGGTCATAAGTTGGCTTGATCTGAATCTCAGGTTAGAAATTTACGCGTAGGTGTTCGTAGATTATCTATGAATTAGAGGAGTTATGCAAGCTGCTTGGCCGCGTGTAGTTCGCATCCCCAGATGCGAACGGGCGTGATGGGGAAATGGGCTCAGCATCTGGGGATGCTGAGTACACGGGCCGATCACAGAACCGCCCCGGCAACGTTAGCGTTGCCGGGGCGGTTATCAAACAATTGGTTGATTGGAGGCGACTATGGCGCTGTCGCAGTTTCGTCTTCTGTTTCAACTAACGCCGTCTCTGTGCTGGCGGCGGTGGCTGGATTGGTATCTACCGTCGGCAAGATGCCGGGACCGGGTAAGACAATGGTCGGCGCGGTGCCTTCCGGGGTAAAGATCAGCTTGTCGGTCGCCTTGAGGGCGCTGGCATTGGCCTGGGCAATCTGAATTTGCAGATAGCTGGGATTGGCGGCGTAAAGGGCAGCCAGCGCAACTTGGGGGGCCAGGTCGGCGTTGGCTTGCTCGATGGCAGCCTTAGCACGTGCGGTCTGAATTTCCAGTTCCAGGTTAGCCGCCAGCAGATCGTTATCCTTTTCGGCCTGAATAATTGCCCGTTGGGCTTCGACCCGGGCCAACTCGTTCGCTCGTTCCGCCTCGATCACGACCTTTTGCGCCTCGATCTTTTCGCGCTCCAGTTCGGCCAAGGTCTTTTGTTGGCGTGACTCTTCTTGGATCCGGCTCTGTTCGACGCGGATGGCACCTTCCTGGCGAGCCTGTTCCGCCGCGGCTTCGGCACGGGCACGTAATTCATCCTGCTTGGCCTTTTCCGTCTGCAGACGGCTCTGCACAATTTCGTCAAGGCGAGCTTGGGCATCGGGCAAGAGAATCACATCCGGCACAGCGACGTTAGAGACATTCAGGCCATAGCTACTCGCCAGCTCATCCAATTCGCTGTCGATACAGGCGCGCAACTCGTCGCGGGCCGCCCCAATCACCGCTTCGTCAAAGATGCGATCACCGACACAGACTTTCATCGCCTGGCGTGCGCGATCTTCAATCGTGTTGCGGGCAATTTCATCATTCAGATAATGCTGGTTATATTGCGCCCACAGCTTTTGGATCGTATCCACATGGGCAATGCCAGGGCGGAAGACATCCCCAGTCACCACCAGGCCGATGCGCTGTTTATCCTTGGTGATCAGCTCTTCATCGGTGACCCGGAAAGGCACCGCTTCGCTGGAGACCCGCTTGATCTCGACAAAAAGCCCAACGTCACTATAGACCCCTGGCCCTACGATGTCGGCGATCCGGCCGCTGCGAAATTTGACGCCGACCTCCTGTTCTTCGACCCGTTCAAAAAAGTAGAAGAATTGGCTGGAAAAGCTATAGACGAAAAAGATCAGAATGATCGCCCCGATGGCGATCAAGAGTGTCCGGTTTCCGACGCGGGGTGTACGGAGCAGTTGCATTTTGGGTTCCTTTCGTTTTGATTTATCGGTTGACACCTGCAAGTATAGGTGATGGGCGCTGATTTTCCTGACATTTTGCTGCCATAAAGCCCCCAATCGGTCTAACGAATTTGGCGCGCCCTCTACCCTAGCTTAGAATAAGTCGATTGTCGATTGACTTTTGACGCATTTTTATCAAATAGGACTTACGCAAAACCTGTCACGGCTCTGCCCACCAGTTCTGTGTAAGTCCTATCAAACTGAAACTACTATGACCACCATTCGCCTACCCGGCTTGATCGACGCCCACGTTCATCTGCGTGAGCCTGGCTATACCCATAAAGAAGATTTCGCCACCGGCAGTGCCGCCGCCCTGGCCGGCGGCGTGACCGTCATGCTTGACATGCCCAATACCTTGCCGCCGACTGCGACGCCCGAACGCTTTCAGGAAAAAGTGGCACTGGCACAAGCCAAAGCGCGCTGTGACATCGGCATCTTTGTCGGCGCCACCAGTACGGAACTCGATGCTTATCTACCGGTGGCACAGGCTGCCTGTGGCCTCAAAATCTATGTCAGCGACACCTTTGGCAGTCTGCGCATTGATGAGCTGGCGCACATGCATCGCTTCTTCCGCAGTTGGGCCGAACGGGCCGCCGCAGTTGGCTATCGCAGCACGCAAAACCCGAGTGGCCTTGGTCCCATTGCTGTCCACGCCGAAGAGTTAATGTTGCCGGTCTGCCTCGCCCTCAGCCAGCTTTATGCGGTGCCGCTGCATATTGTCCATGTCACCCGGCGCAGCGAGATCGAACTGATCCGGCGTGCCAAGGAGCAGGGTTACCCAGTTACTTGTGAAGTGACCCCCCACCATCTCTTTTTGACCACGGTCGATGCTGAACGGCTGGGCACCCTGGGTGATATGCGCCCGCGCCTGGCCACGCCGGATGATGTGGCGGCACTTTGGGCCAATCTCGATGTGGTCGATATTTTTGCCACCGATCATGCCCCTCACACATTGGCCGAAAAAGGGATTGGCACGAGTACGCCGCCCAGTGCCCCCCCGCCTGGTGTGCCAGGGGTTGAAACGATGTTGCCGTTGCTGCTGACCGCTGTCCATGAAGGGCGGCTGGCGCTGACGGATATTACCACCCGCTGTATCGATGCGCCCCAGCGCATCTACGGCATTCCGGCGCAACCTGACACCTATATTGAAGTTGACGTTGACACCCCCTTTGTGTTACGCAACGAAGCGCTCATCACCAAAGTTGGGTGGAGTCCTTTTGCTGACCAAACTCTTTATGGGCAGGTCGAGCGTGTGATCTTACGTGGTGAATTGGCCTATGCCAATGGCACGGTATTGGCCGCGCCCGGCAGCGGCCATGTACTCTTTGTCTGATTAACAGGTTACCCCCTCCTAACCTCCCCCTGTTAAGGGGAGGAACCCATGTCGACGTGACGGTTCCCTCCCTTAACAGGGGCGCGGTTGCCTGCTAGGCGCGGGTGGGGTTGTAGTTACAATCCGAAAACAAAAAGGAAGCGTGTAAAAATGATGCCTACTAGCCCGCCTGCTCGCCCCGGCGGCAGTCTGCCCGCTGACCATGTCAACAATGGCTTTTTTGGGCAGGATATTCTCAGTGTGCGCCAATTTGATCGCACCAATCTTGATTATATTTTTGGGGTAGCCCACGAAATGCAGATGTTGGTCGAACGTTTTGGTAGCGCCGATCTGCTCCAAGGGAAAATCTTAGCGAATCTCTTCTACGAGCCGAGCACCCGCACCAGTTCCAGTTTTATGGCGGCGATGTTACGCTTGGGCGGCCAGGTGATTCCGATCAACAATGTGCAATATAGCTCGGTGACCAAAGGCGAAAGTCTGCCGGATACCGTGCGCACGTTAGAATGTTACGCCGATGTGATCGTCTTGCGTCATCCCGAAGCGGGTGCCGCGGCGACCGCCGCTCACTATGCCCAGAAGCCGATTATTAATGCCGGCGATGGCGTCGGTGAACATCCGACCCAGGCGTTGCTCGATCTCTTTACGATCCGCAATGAGTTGGATCGGATTGATGGGTTGCGCATTGCGATGGTGGGCGATCTCAAGTATGGGCGCACGGTCCATAGCCTGACCAAATTGCTGGTCAACTATGATGTCGAACTGGCCTTGGTTAGCCCGGATAGCCTCAAGATGCCGGAAGATGTGCTCGATGTGGTGCGTAGCAGTGGCCATCGCTTCTCGCTCTGTTCCGATGTGCGCGAGGTGATCGCCCGCACGGATGTGCTCTATGTAACGCGCGTCCAGAAAGAGCGCTTTGCCGATCTAGCTGCCTATGACCAGGTCAAAGATCTCTACGTGGTGGACGAAGAGTTAATGGCGCAGGCCAAGGAAAAGATGGTGGTGATGCACCCCTTGCCCCGTGTCAACGAGATCAGCTATACCGTTGACGATGACCCCCGCGCCGCTTACTTCCGGCAGATGCGGAATGGCATGTTTATTCGCATGGCAATCTTGGCCGCGGTTTTGGGTAAGGCCTGAGAAATGGTGAATTGTTAAGGGTGAATTGTCAATGGGTAAAATGGGGCTACAACGACGGATAGGGTGCTTGTTGCTACTTGTCTGTTTGCTTGGACAGGGCGAGCGCATCCTCCCGGCACGGGCGCAGAGCACCAACATTGATGAAGAGATTGTCTATCTGGATACAGCGGGTTTTATCCGCGCGCTCGAACCACAGGTGACGACTGGACAGCAGGCCGTGCAGTGGGTCAGCCCGGTTGGCGGGTGGCGTGATTTTGCTCTGGCGGATTTCAACGGTGATGGCGATGCCGAAATTGTGGCTGTGGGCGGCGACAGCACAAGTGGCCGGCTCACGATTTATGATCCGGTAATTGCCAGCGGCCGTATTGACGCCACGCGCGTGATCAATGGCATTCCCTGGGGGATCCTCTATGAGACCCAACTTCCAGGCGCACCCTTGCTTGTCAGTGCCGGTGACCTAGTGCCCACGATTGCTGGGAATGAGATTGCCTATGTGCTGGCGCTCAACCCGGCTGATCGGCTGGATCCAGATGATTTAAGTCGCCTGCTGATCTTGCAGCAAACAGCCGGCAGCAGTGATGGCAGCGACTGGCAGGTAGAAATTGACTTTGTTGACTTTGGTAATGAGTGGGATCGCCTCGCCTTGGGTGATTTGGATAACAGCGCCGGTGAAGAGATCGTCCTTGTTGATCGCGATGGTTTTACACGCGTTTATTTGATCAGCGGCCTGAAGCAGCTTAAAATCCTTGACCTTGAAAGTGGGGCACGCCCCTGGCAGGATGGCATTGTGGCGCAGTGGGTGCCGGGCTCTTTGCAGGAGTTGTTACTGATCCGTTCTGCCGGCAGTGGTGCGACCTTTTGGAGCTTTTATTATAATCCGGGCGATCCCGCCAATTTTAGTGATGGTTATAGTGCATTGTATGTTCCCATTCCCCGTTTGCTCTTTGCCGGCGATATCAACAACAATGGGGATGATGAACTCTTTTTCCTGCGAACCGTCCCGACCAATCTGGTGACTCAGCCTCATCTCTTTATGTTAAACGCCGGCACTGATACTTTGCCTGTATTCGAGCATCGCCTTGATGTTGATAACGGCTATCTGGGGGGCGCAGCCGGCGATACCGATGGTGATGGCCGCGCTGAAGTGACGATCATGCGCAATAACAATGTCCGCGTTTATACCGATCCAGAGAGTAATGGCACTCAGATGGTTAACAATGTGCTGACTGCCTTCAGTGATAGCCGTACAATTCATCTGGCGAATCTTGACCGGAATGGGGTGGTGGCGACGCCTCAACTGGCTACTTCGGCTACACAACTCGTCCAGTCGCTTTCCTCCGGTGCCGACCCTTCATCGATCAGTTTTAATCTGACCAACACGAGTAGCGGTGCCCCTGGTGCGATCTCCTTCGCGGCGCATGTGGTCGGCAATCTACCCTGGCTGGCGGTCAGCCCAAGCAGTGGGGTGACGCCGGCGACCGTGACCGTAACCTTCGATCCGCGTAACTTGCCGGCTGGTGTCTATACCGCAACGCTTGCCATTAATTCGAGTAACGATCAGGTGCTCGACCTGCCGTTGACGGTTGGGGTAACGGCGACCGTGCGCGAAGGCTTGCGCACCAATCCTGAACTGCTCAGTTATGTCACTTCGTCCTGCGACGCCGACAGTGCCCCGCAAGCGCAAAGTATCACCCTGACCGGCCCTAGTGGGCAGACCTTTGCAGCGCAGATTGTGGCTGCCACCGGCAACGCGGCTGGGCCGGTGCCACTGCAAGCCAGTGCCGCCGGCATTGAGTGGCCCTCTGCGGTAGGATGGGTCACGGCGTCATCACCAAATGTGCTGCCAACCACCATGGTTTTAACCTTTTTTCCGGCCGCTGTGACCGAAACGCGCAGCCGCGCCACCTTGCAACTGACCTTTTTCGATGCGCAAAGCCGCCAAACGCGCTCACTTGCGCTGAGTCTCTTTTGCGCCACAGAACAAATCTTTCTCCCCCTTGTGGCGCGTTAGTGTTTTGTGAAATAAGTAATGATGGGTTTATCGCTCGTCCGGGATTGACAAATCCCGGACTACCACCGGCGATCTAACGATCCCCACTGAGCACAATAACTATCGAAAGTTAAGTTACACTGTAGGTAGCCGTTTGTCCACCAACCTACTCCACTGCCACCGTCCCTAACACTAATTCTGCCGTCTGCTGCCACCAACCGCTCACGGCTGGTAAGTGCGTCCCATCGCTTTGGCGCTGGACTTGCAAGGTTACGGTATACGAACCTGGGGGGATTGTGGGGTCCAATGCCAACTGCTGATCGTGACGTACGGGCTGTGACGGGGGCCATGTGCCGCTGGGATAGCGCCAGCCGCCCAAGGCATCCGTCCACGCTTGCACCAGGTTGCCATTGCGATCACGCAACAGCAAGCGGGCAAGATAGGTGTCACGGTACGCATTCGGCTGAGGTAGCCAGAAGAGGGTTACCCGCAGCCCAGCCGCCACCGTGGTCGCCGCTGGTAGATTAACTTGGACCAGGTCGATATAGTCAAAGCGGGCCAGGCGCTGTTTGATCTCTGGCACTGTAGTGGCGTTGATCACCTCGATTTCACCCACGGTCAGGCTGCTCGCCCCCTGTCCCAGCAGGAGCGGCTGCCCTGTCGCCTGCGCATAGACCACCAGTTGCAATTGATAGGTGCCCGGCGGCGTTGCACTGGGCAGGGGGAGCGCTAAGCCCCAGGCGGTGGGCTGGTGCAGCGGCCACGCGCTTGGCGGCTGAAGTGGCGTCTCATCCTGCTGGGCTAGGAGCAGCCCCTGATCATCAGACAGCCGCAGACTAACGCTGACGATGGGGGGCAGCGGTGTTGTGGTTGGCAGGCGTACCCAGTGGCTTTGCAGGTAAAGGGTGCTGCCCGCCGCAATGGGCTGCGGGCTGATCGCTGCTGCTGTCAATTGTAGCGTGTCCCCGAAGATCGCTTGGCCATTCGCAACGGGCAGCGGCACCGGCGCGACCGTGGCCGCTGATTTTGTGCGATAGAGTTGGAGCGCCAGATAGTCACGGCCGGGCATTGCCTGATCTAACTGTTGTTCGCCATTGGTCTCTAGCCAGGTGCGGATCTGCCCTTTGGGATCGCTGACTGTATCGTAGAGCCGGTAGTGCCAAAGGCGGCCATAGTGTTGACTAAGCGTTAAGAGTGCGGCGGCGGTGGTCAAGGAATCAATGGCAAAAAAATCACTTTGCGGATCACCCCAACCGAGTGTTGCCGGGCCATTAATTGAGCCGCTGCGCACAACCACGGGCTGCTGGTTAGGTGCGCTTGGCATGGCGGCTACTTCTTGCGCGTAGTCATGCAGGCGTGCCACTTTGGCGAGCGGTGGCGGTAGCGCAGCGTCAACGCCCACCGGTACTGTCGGCCAGTAAGTTTCCAACGCTGTGTAAACCCAACCGGCATTCACCAAGATCAGATCGCCGGGCCGCCAGGCCTGTGCCAGTTGCGCAACCGCGGCGCGGTGATCATCGCTTTGGTAGCGAGCGTCAAACCAGAAGCGTTGCAGGCTCAAGCCATTAACCGCCAGGAGGGCCAGCAAGCCCACGGCACCCAAAGCCCGATGGCGGCGCCCAACTGCGGTCATCGCGGCAGCGACCAGGAGCAGAAAAGGGGGCGCATAGGTGAAAAGATAGCGCACATGGTAAAGGGGCGTCACAAAGTAGGTAATGAGATAGAGCAGGGCCAACGGCAGAAAAGTATAACAGCAAAGGAGGCTAAACCCTGGGCGTTGCGATTTTTTATTCGCATAGCCAAGAGCAGCGAGCAACAACAAACTGCCGACGACCAGCAGCCAGCGTGTACTGCCAGGATTGGGGGCGCTCTGCCCCATCAGCAGCGCGCTGACACTTTCGCTGAGCGCCGCGCTGAGTTCTGCGAAAGTGCCCCAAGCCACGCGCCACGGCGGCACGGGGGGATCAGTCGCTTGTCGCCAGAAGATGCCTAACCAGGGCGACCAGAGGATCAGCAGGGCAACCTGGGCCAATAGCCACTGTCCAAAACCCCGCAAAAATGGTTGGCCGCGGTGCTGACGGGCAAGCCCCAGGTTGCAGAGCACCATCACGTTAAGCGTAATGATGACAAAGAGAAAGTAGTAGAGGCTATAGAGACCTAACGCGCCGGCGACGGCATAGAGCGCTAACCAGCGGCCACCCCAATGCACAGCGCGTTGTTGCTCACACCATTTGAGCACGGCCCACAGACAGAGCAGACCAAGCCACGCACCGAGCGTATACATGCGTACTTCTTGGCTGTACCAGATGTGAAACGGATTGATGGCTGCCAACCAGAGGCCGATGAGCGCTGTCGTTGGATCGAGCAATTTGCGTCCCAGGGCAAAGAGCAAGGCAACGATCAGCAGCCCAAAAAAGAGGCTGGGCCAGGCAAAGAGAAATTCCAGCCCGTGGGCCAGGGTCGGCTGGACCAGCCATTGCCACCCGTGCAACAACAGGTAGTAACCGGGCGGATGGATATCCCCCGCGGTGTGGGCGATCAGGGCCGGTAGCGCTTTGCGGGCCAGCACGACACTGACCGTTTCGTCATACCAGAGCGATGCGCTGCCCAGGTGAAAGAGCCGCAAGGCAAAGCCAACGAGCAGCCCACTTAAGCATAACAGTCTTTGCCAGGTTGTAGGTTGGAGATTGATTGCTTGCATAACACTGATGCTATCACGTCTCCCCTGCGCACACCAAACGAGCCGCGCGAATTCTGCATTTTTGTGCTGCATTGCTGATTTCTGTACAATGGGTGATCTTATATACCGGCCTGGCAAACATCACCCACAAAGGAGCCTTACCCATGTCCTCCGCTGTCGATTTTGGTTTGACTGCTGTTGATTATAGCAAGCACCGTGCCGGCTTTCCACCTTCGCTCTTCGATCGTCTGTCGCATTGGGGGATTGGCGAGCCGGGACAACAGGTCGTTGACGTGGGCACAGGTACCGGCACATTGGCGCGTGGGTTTGCGGCGCGTGGCTGTCAGGTGATTGGCATTGACCCTGCGCACAGCTTGCTCGACCAAGCTCAACAGTTGACCAAGGACGAAGGGCTAACCGTCGATTACCGCGTTGGCCGGGCCGAGCAGACCGAGTTGCCTGACGCCTGGGCCGATGTCGTGAGTGCCGGTCAATGTTGGCATTGGTTTGATCGACCGGCGGCGGCGCGTGAACTGGCGCGTATCCTATGCCCGGACGGCTATTTAGTGATTGCGCACTTTGATTGGTTACCACTGGCCGGCAATGTGGTGGCGGGGACAGAGGCGCTGATTCAAGCCTATAATCCAAATTGGCAGTTGGGCGGTGGCACCGGACTCTATGGCCAGTGGCTGCGCGATCTGGGCGAAGCCGGCTACCGCGCGATCGAGAGCTTCTCCTATGATCTGCATGTCGCCTATAGTCATGCCGCGTGGCGGGGCCGCATTCGGGCCAGCGCGGGGGTGGGAGCCAGTTTACCGCCGGAACGGGTCGAAGCGTTTGACCAGGGCTTAACCAGTTTGCTGCAACATATGCATCCGGCCCCGCTTTTGCAGATCGAGCACCGTGTCTTTGCCGTCGTTGCCCGGCCACCGCTGCCATCGACTACTCGCTTTGGATAGCCTCTTACTTGCACAAGAGTTGTGCTGTAATACACTTTACTACTTATGCGTGCTGGCCAATCAGGATTGTAATTTAGATAGGATGAGGCAACGTGGCTGAACAGACAATGAAGGTAACGGTTGTACATAATGAAGCCGCCGAACGCTTCGAGGCGGATCTGGGTGGGCAAATCGCCGTGGCCGAGTATGAGCGGGAAGGGGATACGCTTTATTTTACCCATACGGAAACGCCGGCCGCCTACCGTGGTCGCGGCCTTGCCGGCCAGGTAGTGGAAAGTGCGCTGGCCTATGTCAAAGCTAACGGGTTAACGGTGGTGCCCCTCTGCCCGTTTGTTGCGCGTTATATTGCTGAACATCCGACATATCAAGCGCTGCTGGCGCAAAGGTAAACAATGACCGCTGAAGCAACCTCTTCGCTTTATCAACGGGCCACCGGTGCGACCCACTTTGCCTACTATCAATCGCCTGTCGGCTTGATTGAGGTCGGTGCTACCGCCGACGCGTTGACCGCACTCTACTTTGTGGCCGCCCCGCGCCAGGCCGCGGCGCAGAGTGCCCTGCTTGATCAAGTGTTGCAACAATTGGACGAATACTTTGCCCAGCGGCGGCGACTGTTTGATTTGCCGCTCGCTTTTCAGGGGACCACCTTTCAGCAACGAGTCTGGCAGGCATTACTAACCGTCCCTTATGGCGAGACAACCTCTTACCAAGCCATTGCCAATGCTTTGGGTAATCCAAAGGCCGTGCGTGCGGTCGGTGCCGCAAATGGACAAAACCCGATCTCGATCATTGCCCCCTGTCATCGCATTATCGGCAGCAATGGCAGCTTGACCGGTTATGGTGGCGGCCTCTGGCGCAAGGAATGGTTGTTGCGCCATGAAGGTTATTTTTTGGTGTGAGTGGGTAAGTAGGTAGATCAGTACATCGGTAAAGAAGGTGGTTCAATGGGATCTTAGGGGGTTGACAAGATCGCCCTGGGCTAAAGCCGCAGGGCTACCTAACAACGCCGGGTAAACCCGGCTCCCTTAGCCGGATAAACCCGGCTCCCTTAGCCGGATAAACCCGGCGTTGTTGGGTAGCCCGGGTGCCCATTGGGCGCGTTGACGGTGGGGCGGGATGGCAACCCCCTGAATTCCGGTTGAGCCAAGAAGGTTACCGATGTACCGCTCTACCGATGTACCGATGTACCGATGTACCGATGTACCGATGTACCGATGTACCGATGTACCGATGTACCGATGTACCGCTCTACCAATCTACCCCCCAACACTTAGCAGAGGAATTTGACTTTATGCCACAGAATGTACTGGGCACTGAATTGGAAAGTTGTTGTACGGACCCGATGACCGGCTTCTATCGCGATGGGATCTGTCGCACGGGGGCTGATGATGAGGGGTTACATGTGATCTGCGCCCAGGTGACGGCTGAATTTTTGGCCTTTTCGCGTGACCAAGGCAATGATCTGCTCACGCCGCGGCCAGAATATCTTTTCCCAGGTTTACAGCCGGGAGATTGTTGGTGCCTCTGCGCTGCCCGGTGGCAGGAAGCGCTGGACGCAGGCGTTGCACCAGGGGTAAAGCTGGCGGGAACCCATATTTCGGCTTTGGAATTTGTCGCGCTGGCAGATTTGAAAGCCCATGCGGTGGATGTGTAATGTAAGTCTAGAGCACAAGCTCTATCATGTGCCTATATCCAGGCCAAGGGTGTAATGATCGCTCCGCGGTTATGATCGTTACCTCATTATCTTCAGACTGTGTGGGTTGCAGGCAACGCCACATCGTTTAACAGAAGGCATTATCATGACAACAAAGCTTAGTCGTACCCGCTCGCGGCGCCGTGCCGGTGCCGGCCAACGTCAACAGGCCGCGCTCAAACAGGTCAATCAGTTGGCGTGGCTGCTTGACAATTCGATCCGCATTCCGTTCCTTAACTATCGCATTGGGCTTGACCCGTTGATCGGTCTGATTCCTGGCTTGGGGGATATGGCTGGGATGCTCTTGTCGAGTTACATTGTGTTACAAGCCGTCCGCTTGGGCGCGCCCAGGGCAGTGCTCACGCGCATGGTACTCAATATTGGGATCGAGGCCGCCGTGGGGGTGGTGCCGGTGTTGGGTGACATCTTTGATGCCACCTATAAGGCCAACGCGCGGAATGTCCATCTACTGAGCGGGCTGCTTGACGGCATGCCCGCCAATCAGGCGCTCAAACCGCTTGTGAGTCGATGGGTAATCATCGGCATCGTGGCCGCGCTGCTTGGTTTGCTGGTGCTAGTCAGTTGGGCAGGCGTAATGGTGATTTGGTGGTTGGTGTCGTTGCTCGGCAATTGAAGCGCAACATAACACGCATCGCCAAGGGCTGAGTCGCACCGAATCGGTCCGCGCTGACTGGCGGCAGGTCATGGACCATGCCGCGCACGGTTATGGTCTATGGATAATAATGTAGACTACCGATTCTATCTTTTGCCTATATCAAGAGCGAGTGTCTGTTCATGGCATTGCTGATATCCTCGTGGTAGGAGGCGATG
Source organism: Caldilineaceae bacterium (assembly GCA_022842065.1). The sequence continues at coordinate 123,679 of JALHQH010000019.1, read as the reverse complement.
CCAATGACAACTATCTTTCAACGAAATAATCAACAAGTGATCCTGAAGCAGGTTAACCAACTGGCCTGGCTTTTGGACAATTCAATTCAACTGCCTGTGTTTAATTACCGGATCGGGATCGAGGCGATTATTGGGCTGATTCCGGTTTTAGGTGATCTGGCGGGGTTGTTGATCTCAAGCTTTATTGTGGTGCAGGCCATGCGCCTGGGTGTATCACGAGCGATTCTCATGCGGATGATCACCAATGTGCTGATCGAAGCACTGCTCGGCGCGATCCCGATTGTCGGGGACATCTTTGATGCCACCTTCAAGGCAAATCTGCGTAATGCCAAGTTGCTAAACGACGCAATGAAGTAAGTTGAAAAAAGACTAAAAAACCGGGCTTTTAACAAAAGCCCGGTTTTTGATTGGGGATGATGAAGGTCACACCTAATCGCGCGTTAAGCGGCGATAGGTAATGCGGTGTGGTCGATCCGCCGCCGGGCCGAGGCGGCGACGGCGGTCATCTTCGTATTCGCTATAGTTGCCGGGGAACCAGTAGACCTGGCTGTCCCCTTCAAAGGCGAGAATGTGCGTGGCAATGCGGTCGAGGAACCAACGATCATGCGAGATGATCAGCGCACAGCCGGCAAAACTTTCCAACGCATCTTCTAGTGCGCGCAGGGTGTTGACATCCAGGTCATTGCTTGGCTCATCCAAAAGCAGCACGTTGCCGCCTGATTTGATCATCTTCGCCAGGTGAACCCGATTGCGTTCGCCGCCGGAGAGACTGCCCACCTTTTTCTGCTGATCGTTGCCACTGAGGTTAAAGCGCGAGACATAGGCGCGTGAATTCACTAGCCGGTCGCCCAGTTGCAACTGTTCGTTGCCCCCAGCGATCTCTTCCCAGACGGTTTTGTCGGCATTGAGACTGTCACGGCTCTGATCAACATAGGCCAATTGTACGGTGCTACCGACCGTCACTGTGCCACTGTCCGGTTGCTCTTGCCCCACAATCATCCGAAAGAGGGTTGTCTTACCCGCACCGTTCGGCCCGATGATCCCCACAATGGCACCCGCCGGCACATCAAAGGTGAAATTTTCATAGAGCAGACGGTCCCCGTAGGCCTTACTGATCCCCTCCGCGTGAATCACAATGTCACCTAGGCGCTGACCGGGTGGAATAAAGATTTCACGCTCTTCAATCGCGCGTTCCCTGCCTTGGGCCAGCAGATCGTTATAGGCGTTAATGCGCGACTTGCGCTTGGTCTGGCGCGCCTTGGGCGACATGTGTAACCACTCTAATTCGCGGTCCAGCGTCTTCTGGCGCAGGGCTTCGGAGCGTTCTTCTTTGGCGAGCCGCTCTTGCTTCTGCTCCAACCAGGATGAGTAGTTGCCGCGCCACGGAATACCATAGCCCCGGTCCAACTCCAAGATCCAGCCCGCCACATTGTCGAGGAAGTAGCGATCATGGGTGACGGCGATGACGGTGCCGGGGTATTGTTGTAAATGCTTTTCCAGCCAGGCCACCGACTCGGCGTCGAGGTGGTTGGTTGGCTCGTCCAGCAAGAGAATGTCGGGGGCCTTGAGCAACAGCCGACAGAGCGCAACGCGGCGTTTTTCCCCGCCGGAGAGGACCGCAATCGAAGCATTGCCGGGCGGACAGCGCAGGGCATCCATCGCCAACTCTAGCCGACTGTCCAGATCCCAGGCATTGAGGGCGTCGAGTTTATCCTGCACCTCACCCTGGCGGGTCATCAATTTGTCCATCTCGTCGGCGCTCATCTCCTCACCAAACTTGATGTTGATTTCGTCGAACTCGGCCAGCGCATCGACAATCTCCTGCACCCCTTCTTCGACAATCTGGCGCACGGTCTTGCTATTGTCGAGCTGCGGTTCCTGTTCCAGATAGCCAATGGTGTAGCCGGGGGAGAGCATCGTATCGCCGCGGAATTCGGTATCGACACCGGCCATAATACGCAGCAAAGTGCTCTTGCCGGAGCCATTCAGCCCCAAGACGCCGATCTTAGCCCCATAGAAGTAAGACAGGCTGATGTCGCGAATTACTTGTTTATTAGGGGGGTAGACTTTGCTAACCCCCACCATGGAATAAATTACTTTACTTTCGGTCATATGTTGCTGTTTTCACCTAAATTGAATGATGTTATTGGACTTATTCACCGCCTTGCGGTGGGACACGATATATCGTACCCAGCCGCAAGCCTGCTGCATAAATCTGCTGCTATACTGCGGTTGAATGAGCACCAGCGTTTTGACCAGCGCAAAAAACGCTGGTGCTCATTCAGCGCAAAGTATAATTGAATAGAGGCTAGCTATCTGACCCCTACATTAGTTACCTGACAATAGTGCCGTTGGCCTGGTGAAATGCCGCGAAATAACTGGTCACAACACCTGGTTTTTGCGTAGAGCAAGTGTAGCATAGGTAAATTGTGAATGCGAATTAGCGGGATGGTTGTTATTCGCCTGTGCCTTGAATTAGGGGCAAATAATGGGTGGTTGAGAGCGGAAGACTGCCATCAATCGTGGCGGTTGGCGTCAAGGTTGGCACCGTGGTTGGGGTGAAGAGCGGCCTTGGGGTCGCCGTCGCACTGACCGTCGTCGCGGTTAGGGCAGGCGTTGGTGTGGTGACCAGGTTGTCGGCTGCATTGAGCGCGGCCAGTGCATTAACAATGCCGGTGCCACAGTTGGTGGGCGTACAACTGCTGCCCACCGGAAAGTCAGTCGTGCTGCTCTGTAACAGCTGCTGCACTTGGGCGGCGGTTAATGCCCCATTGCGGGCCAAGATGAGCGCGGCAATCCCGGCGACCTGGGGTGCTGCCATACTGGTGCCGGCATAATAGCCATAGCCAGCTGCTTGTGGGCCCTGTGTCCCGAGATCGATGGTCGAGAGAATATCCGCACTTGTTTCACTGCCACTATCCCCGCCGGGGGCACTCAGCGCAACCGTTGCGCCATAATTGCTAAAGGCTGCCTTACTCCCCGCCCGATTGGTCGCTGCCACATTGATCACGCCATGACAGTTGCCTGGTGAGTAGTTGGCCGCGTTCTGGTTGCTATTGCCGGCCGCGACAACCACAACGACGCCCTGATTGATAACCTCATTGATCGCATTCTGTTCGGTGTTGGAGCAGCTACCTGCGCCTGCCAGGCTCAAGTTGATCACGCGTGCTGGATGCAGATTGGCAGGTACGCCAGCGACTTCAAGCCCCGCAGCCCAACGCAGCGCATCGGCAATATCGGAGACCGAGCCGCCACATTTCCCCAAGACGCGCACCGGCAGGATCGGACTCTGCCAGGCAACGCCGGCGATCCCTACCCCGTTATTGCCGGTGGCACCGAGAATCCCAGCTACATGGGTGCCATGCCACGAACTGTCACTGGCCCCACAGCCGCGAAATGGGCCGAAACGTGATTCGGACGCAGTAATCCAATCACCTGGATCGCTCGGATCGTTATCGCGCGCATCACCATCATTGGCCACAGTGGCATCGCTGACAAAGTCATAACCGGCGACTGTGCGTCCCACCAAATCCGGATGTTCTGCGCGGATGCCGGTGTCGAGCACTGCAACAACCACGCTACTTGACCCGGTTGTGACGTTCCAGGCCTCGGCCAGATTGCCGCTGTAGTTGTTGGCGGTTGTCGCCTGTAGATGCCACTGTTCACCATAATAGGGGTCGCTGGGGGTAAGCTGGGCCTGGCGTCGGTAATCAGGCTCGACATAGGCAAGCCCCAGGTCGGCGGCATTGGCCATCAACCTGGCGGCAATCGCCTGGGCGCGTGCCGGTTCAACCGCTTCTGGCAGTTTGAGCACATGTGCATCGCCCGACATTGGTCGGTAATAGGCTAGTTCAATATTGGCGACAGTGCGCAAGGTTTGTAACTGTGTTGTGACGGCCGCCTGCGTTGTCGTTGCGGTGATTCCGGTTTGGTTACCCAGCGCAGTGGCGGCTGGCACAAATTTGATAATCAATTGATCGGTTAGTTGCGCAGTGACGGTTGCATCCATGCTGGTTGCCTGGCGAAGCGGCTGTGGCATTACCGCGGCGGTTAGCAACTGCCATTGTACGCTAAAGAGCAAAAGCAGGTTGATTAAAATTAAATGAACTCTCTGCAATGGCATATCCTCCATTCTTCTCTGCACTTGTCCGCACGATAATCAACAAGTGTTATACCATTATCCACATTTGCCGCAATTGTGTAAGTTGTATTGGAAACAGAACGCAGATTTAGGCGTAAAACATCAAGAGATTATCAAGACGCAATGAGTAGATGGTGGGGAACGGTGCAGACAACGGCTATGGAAAAAACGGCTGCTCACACTTATTACGGGCACTCATGTTACACACTGGGCGCGCCGCCAGCGCTGGCGGCGCGCCCAGTGGTTCTACGGTCGCACAATCAGCGGTAGGTAAAGCTGTTTGGCCAGGTTAATCCTGTTGATCTGGGTCGCAATCGTTGTCCCATCCGTATCCGCCGCCGCCAGCGTCGCAATGGCTAGCGTTGATGCAACCGTTGCGGCCTCCTGCGGACCGGCAAAGGTAACCGTGCCCAACGTAGTTGCACCCGCCACCCCAGCCGGCGCGATCACGCTAAAGCGCACGACCCCGGCTGCGGCATCGACGTGACAACTCGCCAGCGCAAACTGGGCTTCGGGATCCGCCTGACAGGTGACGGACCCGGCCCAGGTCACGGGGTCATATTGTAATAGCGCCGAGAGCGCACCGACTTTGCCGATACGCTCAAACTGCAGCGGTATGGTGGTGGTGGTTTCAGTGGCAGGTTCACCCAGGGTGGCGGTAAGCGGTGGGCTGCCGGCGGCCAGCAGTGCCGCGCTGCGCAACCCGCCACTGCCAGGGCAGAACTTATTCTCTATGCCCACGCTGCATTGTAAGCTCAAGAGCGCGTCAACCGCGTTGCACGCGCCTTCGCCGCTCACATCGCAGGCATAACGATAGAGGGTGTTCGCCGGCAGCGGTAGTTGCGCGCTCTCTGCGCGCAGGCGGACATCATATTGCAACATAAAAAGCGCATCGGCGGCGTCGGTCTGCGCGTCACAGGTGACATCGCCGACGGCGCAGGTCAGCAGATCCGCCGCGGCTGGATGTGCATCCAGCCAGTCGCGCGGGGTCAGGCGAAAGCCATTCCAGTGCGCGTGCATGTAAAGTTCATCCTCATCGCGCGGGATGTGATGGAAGGTCGCACCATACCAGAGCACCAGATCGGCGTCGCTCAAAGTTTCGCCGTTGACAAAACCGGCCAGATTATTGGCACAGCCGCTCACCTGTGGGTTGTGGGATACATAACGTTCGCACTCGCGATAGGTGGTCACATAAAAGTCGTTGTGGGTCCACGGCTCACTGCTTGGCCCGACATCGCGGTGGCCGACTTCCAGCGGCTCCAGTTGATAGGAGATTGATTGGCCATTGGCATTGGTGACCGCGCCATCGCGAATGCGCCAGGAACGCAGCCCGGCAGGATTGATCGAGCGGCCGGCTTCGGTCGTCAACCGGGTGACGCCCAAGCTGCGCCCGCTGTTGTCAGCATTCGGGGTGTAGTTGAACTCTTCGACCACATCATCGGCACCATTCGTGCCCAAGTCAAAGTCGAGCCGCCAGTAGTAGTTGTGGATGTGCGAGGTGCCACGCGTGCCATTGGCGCGCACCGGCCAGCCAAACCGGCTGTCAGTTGTAAAACGTTGCAACTTGCCGGTGGCCCCCATCAACAATTCGATGGTGCCGTCATCAAAAAAGCGCCAGACCGGGATGTAGTTGTATTCGCCGCTGGTGGAGACGCTAAAGAGGCTGAGCAACTCGCCCGGTTCGGCCAGACCCAGCCCTTTAAAGGCATAACTGCGCGCTTCAAGCTGTTGGCAGATGGCATTCTTCCCCTGATATTGGAGTAATACGCCATTGGGACATTCGGCGGGCGTCAGGTTGCTGAGATTCTCATTGCCAAAACCGTCATCGGTGATATCATGAAAACGCGCACTGTTGTCATCATAGGGCACGTGGACCTGGGAAATTGAGCCCTGGGCGAGGATGCGGCGACTCGCCCCGCCTGGTGGGGTGTAATAGATATCGCGCAACACAATGCCATCCAGGTTGCGCTGCTCCCAGCAGAGTTGCCAACGCGCCCCATTGCGCAAGGTCTGATCGACAAAGAAGCTGGCCGAGCAGTTTGCCCCCGGCTGTGCCGTGCTGGGCAAAAAAAGCCAAAGCAGCGCGCCCCCGATCAGGAGCGGGAGCAGGAGCAGCCAGCGCAGACGTTGCTGGCGAAAGTGCTGCAGTTGGGAAACTAATGCGTTGATCATGGCGACTTGATTCCTGTTGCTAGTGTGCGTATCGGTAAAATGGGAAATCGGGAAATCGGTAAATCAGTAAATCGGGCAATCGGTAGCTGCTGTTACGCACTGGTTACCTGGCGGGTACATGCACCAGCGTCCCACCGATATACCGATATCCCGATGTACTGATTTACCCTTCCCCCCTAAAACCCATTCTGCGCCATCCAATCGCGCGGTAACAGTTGAAAACCCTGCCACTGGACGGCCAGGACGGGTAGATCCTCGGCGCGCGGGAGGCGGTGGGTGGTGGCCCGGTACCAAACGACGATATCTGCCCCCGCTAAGTCTTCACCGTTGACAAAGCCGGCGACGTTGTCTGCACACCCTTCCCCTGCCGCTGGATTGCGTATGGCCAACCGTTCACATGGGCGCGCCACGGTCGCATAGAAATCATGCTGCCGCCAGGGTTGGGTGGCCGACCCTTCATCGCGGTAGCCGGCAGCTTTGGGATCCAGGTGATAGGAAATCGCGTGCCCATCACTGTTGCTGAGCGCGCCATCGCGCACGCGCCAGGAGCGTTTCTGGTCGGGGTCCGTGGCACGGCCCCCCTCGCTGGTCAAGGTGGTGGCAGTAGCAATGCGCTGGGTGTTGTTGGTTGCTGGGTTGACCGCAAATTCCTCGACAATGTCATTCGGCCCGTTGCCGCCAATGTCAAAATCGAGCCGCCACCAGTAGTTGATCAGATAGCCAATGCCCACCGTGCCTGTGGCGTTGACCGGCCAACCATATTGGGCATCCCCGCCCTGGCGCAAAAGGCGACCGCCATCCCCCACGGTGGGTTCGATGGTACCATCATCCTGAAAGCGCCATTGGACAAGATAGAGCTGTTGGCCGATCTCGCTGGCGCTAAAGAGCGTAAATGCATCGCCCTGGCGCTGTTGCGCATAGTATTTGTAGAGGTAGCCGCGCGCCGCCGTCTGTTTACAAAGTAAGGCGCGATTTTCGGCACTAAGCAGTTGACCAGCAGGGCAATCTGCTGCGTTTAACATGAGCAGTTGCGCTCCCCCCAAACCCGGCGCGCTGGCGTGATAAAGCGTGGCGCGTGCGTCATCGTAAATCACCTCGATTTGGGCCAGGTTTGCTTCCTGCAAGATCTTGCGCCGCTCGCCGGCCGGCGGGGTGTAGTGGATCTCGCTGAGTACCACCCCTTCTTGGGGTTGCACTGCCCAACAGAGATCCCAGCGCGTGCCGGTGGGTAGGGTCTCTGCCAGATAAAGACCAACGCTGCAATTACCCTCTTGTGCTTGGGTGGTGGCCAACTGCCAGCGCACAAAGAAACTGATCACACCCAGTGCCACTGCGATCAACAACAAGCGTCCTAGATTTTTCTGCATTCGCATTTCACTCCCGTAATCGCAAACTTAGTCATCGTCCAGCAATAAGTTCACATTGTCTCGTTTTTCTTTGCGCTCTTTGCGGTAAAAATTCTGGTGTTGTGTACGTGATATCAAGCGCGACTAAGGCTATTCTACTGAATTGAGCGTCTGTGCCACCTGCCCCTGTGACAGGTCGACGATGGGCATCAGCTCCAATAAGGTCTTGTCAACGGTAAAGAGCAGCACCTGCGCGCAGCGGTGACTGCCACATTGCTGCGCCGCGGCATTGAGCCGCTCCGGCATGGTATCAGCATGAAAGACCGAAACTTTCACCTGTAACTGCTCGATTTGCGTTAATGGCTTGCCGTCGATCTGTTCATAGCGCCGCGCTAATTGATCCCAGAGCCGCATATCCGCCTGGATGAGATCCAGGGCACGTTGCTCTTCGTTGGCGTTGAGGGGCAGTTGTACGCCTTGCAAATGTTCAACGGCCGTGACAACCCCGCTGGCTACATCCACCGTACTGTGGATCAGGGTGTCTGTTGCATAGTCATACAGGTAGAGATCGCCTTGGCGCGGCGCGCTGCCTGCGGTTTTGCCTGCATCGTGGCGCTCGACTAAGAGCAGTTCCTGGCGCGTGGTGCTCGCCCTGGCCGGATTCACTGCTGCCCCGGCGGCGGCTACAGTTTCCATTTCCGCTGCTGTCAGCGGATCGTACCCAAAGGGGGCATCGGCCGCCAATCCCATACTGGCCGACACCGTGACCAGCGCATCCCAACGTGGGATCAGCAGCGCGACGACGAGCAGCGCACCGCTGATGAGCACTAATTTTTTTAGTGGCATCTTACTCTCCTCCCCTACAGAACGCATTTACCAGCCCAATTTCACATTGTAAGATCAAGTGCGCATCTTCATCGGTACAGGCGGCATCACCCGTTAGATCACACGCTGGTTGATAGAGAAAGCCACGCGGCGGCGGGATCGTCGCGGTCAGGGGGCGTTGCCCGCGCGTATGTTGGACGATAAAGAGCGCATCGGTGGGATCGATGGTATCATCACAATTTACATCACCGCCACGGCAGCCAAAGACGAGCGCCCCATCCTGATGGTTAACCGCAATCGGGTTGGCATCGGTATCAACAAAGGTGGTCACCGCGATTGCCAAGGGTGACACCAGGCTAACGTTGCCGGCACTTTGCACGGTCAGTTGGGCCACCGTCGCCTCGCCCGTGATGCCCGCCGTCGAGAGGGCCGAGATGCGCACAACGCCCGCTTCATCCGTGTTGCAGAGCAGCGAGTCAAAACGGTTTTGGGATGGCGCTGTACAGCCCGTGACGTTTAAGATCGTCTGGTCGTACGTTATTGCCAGCGTCAGCGCGCCCAAGGGGCTGTTGGCGGGGATGTTAATCACCTCGACCGCAAGCTCTGTGTTAACTGCCTGATCCGGCGCGACTTCGGCGCGCCCCACCCGCACAATCGCGCCGGTGGGGGTCGCGGTAGGGGTCGCGGTGGGCGTGGCGGTAGGCGTGGTGGTGGGAGATGGTGTTGCCGTGGGCAAGGGGGTCGCGGTCTGTGTGGCGGTAGCGACTGGTGTGGCTGTCCCTGGCAGCTCGATGCCGGCGAGTTGGTAGATCTCGCCGGAGAAGTAGCCGACATAGAGTTCGCCATTTAGATCCTGGCCAAAGGTGATCGGGTTGCTGCCGCCGCCGCTGCTGCTCCACGCCGTGACAACGACATTATCGGGTGCCCCACTGATCGAGCGGATACTTTTGTTGCAGAAATCGCTAAAGAAATAATGGCCATTTAAGTTGGGATAGCGGTTGCCGCGATAGACATAGCCGCCGGTAATCGAACAGTCCCCCGCATTGCGGTTGTAGACGTGGATCGGCGCGGTGTAGCTGCCAATCGCCCCACAGCCGTTTGTATTATACGCGGTATTGCCCTCATAACAACGCCAACCATAATTTTCACCGCCGTTGCTGCTGGCTGGGGTAAAGTCGATCTCTTCAAAGCGATTCTGCCCCACATCACCGATCCAGAGATCGTTGGTCAGCCGGTCAAAGCTAAAGCGCCAGGGATTGCGCAAGCCGGTGGCCCAAATTTCGTCACAGGCCCCGCCATCGCCATCGGCTAATGGGTTGTCTGATGGGATCCGGTAGGCCGTGCTGCCACTTGTGTCACAGTCTGGGCCGTTGCCGCTGGTGCCGTTGACATCAATCCGCAGCAGCTTGCCCAGCGGCGAACGATTCGTTTGCCCATTGTTGTTGGGATCGCCGGCGCTGCCGCCATCGCCCGCCGCGATGTAAAGATAGCCATCGCGGCCGAATTGTAGTTGCCCGCCATTGTGATTGTTAAAAGGCTGGCTGTACTCCATCAGGATCAACTCGCTCGCGGGATCGGCTAGATTCGGATCGGTGGCGCTGACGTTAAAGCGAGCGATGCGCGTGCGCAGCGGTGCGCTGACCGTGTAGTTGAGATAAAAATAGCCGTTGCTCGCATAGTTGGGATGAAAGGCCAGCCCCAACAGCCCGGTCTCGCTGCTGCCGTCACCGGCGGCCACCCGCCCAATCAAATTGAGAAAGGGGGTGGCGAGCAGCGACCCATTCTGCACAATCCGAATTTGCCCAATCTTTTCGGTGACAAAGAGGCGTTCGTCACCAGCATGGGTGATATTGGTTGGCTGATTTAGCCCAGCAACGACGCGATTCAACCCCAACGTGGCTGGTGGTGGGGTGGGGCTGCCCGTCGGTGGTCCGCCCGTGCCGCCCGTGACCTGGACGACCAGGCTGGTGGTGCCAATGCCATCGCCGCTTAAACTTTGTTGGCCGTCAGACGAATTGCCGGCCCCATAGAGGGTGACAGTGTCATTATAGGTCGGTGCCGTCCAGGCAAAACTGAACGCAAGTTGGCCGTTGCTAAAGGCTTTGGGCGCAGCGTGGGTTAGTTCGCCCAGCAAGGCTTGCGTGTCCGCCGCGGTGGGGAGCAGAGTGCCCCGGTTGTTGCTAGTCGCGACATTAAGGCCACCCGTTTGCGCCGGGCCACCATTGATCAGCAGTGTATAGAGATTGGTCGTCCCGGCCGTCACCGTCGTCGGCCCTTGCAGGGTCACCGTAGGTGTTGGCGCGCCCGTGGCATGACAGGCCGTACAGTTGGCCCCGCTATTCGTGGCCGGATTGCCGGAGAAGCCCACGCGCCCATTCAGGCTGGCGTGGACCACTGCCGTATCCTGGCGGAAAAGATAAAGACCAGTCAACAATATAATGAGAATGGCACTGCCAAGCCAGCGCCAATGTAGAGAGTCAAGTTTGCTCATACGCTTTCCTTTGTTGACTACCGCTGAATCAATGGTAGATAAACCGGCGGCAGGAGCGGACAACCTTCACTGCCAGGCTGGCAAGGCGTACCGACCTGGCCATGCTGGACGGTTGCTGTTAGCGCCGTCCCCTCATTATCGGTTATCGTCTCGATCTGCACGGTCAGTTGGGTGTTGAGATTTTCCGGCTGCACAATTGCGAAATCGAGATCAGCAATCGCAACATCAGTGCGGATGCCCTCTGCACTGACACCAGCCAACTGCATGAGTCCCGGTGTGCCAATGTTGCAGAGCAGCAGGTCAAAGCTTGCGCTAACTGTACACGCGGTGGCGTTGAGCACAGCCGTATCATAAGTGACATTAACGCCGATCACGCCGACCCGTTGCGGATCGGCTGCACCGAGCAGATCAAGGCGTGCCCGTAGCGTAGTTGCCCCCTCATCTACCGTCACATTTGCCACGCGCACCGTCAGATTGCTTGACAACGGCGTCGTTGTCGCGGTTGGCGTTGGTGTGGCCGGTGTGATGATTTCTGTGGCCGTCGCTGTGGGCGTGGGCGTCGATGTAACGGCGCTGTCACAGCTTTGCAAGGAAATGTCATCCAGATAGTTGACCAAAGTCGCGCCGCTGCCGTTGTTGTAGACATTGAAATAGAGCACAACGCTCTGCCCCCGCAGATCGCTAATATCAGCCGTGCGTTCTGTCCATTGGTCATCGCCCGCACCGGTTTGACGCCCTAAAGAACGCAAGCTTGAGAGGTTTGGGCGCAATAGTAGTGTCTCGCGGAAATCACCACTGTCGCCGGTCGTGCCAGGGCGCTCCCAGTAGGTGAGTATGATCTGCTCTGCCGCCGCGGGCAGCGTGATCGACTGATACGCGGTTGAATAAGCAACGACATTGGTGCCGCCCGCAATCCCCAGCCGCAGGGCAAATGTACCACCGTGGGTTGGTGTTTCTACCACGCTGCCCGCGGCCGGTGTGGGACCATAAGTCCAACCACCGCTGGCTTCCAGGTTGCCATTGACGAGTAACTCCTGGCAGGCCAGTGGTGCCGTCACCGCCTTGGCCTGCACCGGCGACGCCGGCAATAACATGGCCAGCGTTTGCCCCCAAGGCACTACTACTGCTGCTGCTGGCGTAAAGAGCAAGATCGTGGCAAGAAGTATAAGCGGGCGCAGCCGGCGGTTGCGGTAACGGCCTGCTTGCCAGCCAATGGTTGGTAAAGACCCATTCACGAAAAGTAACCTTTCTGGTTGAACGTTCTATGCAAACGTAGAAAACTTAACGCAGTGGAGGAAGAAAAGGTTTCTACTGTTCTGTTGAGAAGACGCCTGCGCACACACAAAGTTATGGCTGTTATTTGACGGCTCATCGACGTTTTGCCTGCACCGCCAGATACGCATCCTGTAAGGCATAATTGGTTGGCACGGCAGTCAAAAAGGAGAGGTGTAATCGGGGATCAGTAATGTTGCCGGCGTAGCTTTGTAACAGATCATGGCCACTTTGCAACACCACGTTGGCCCGTGGATCGGCGGCGGCGACCAAGACGCGATGACAGATCAGGTAGATCAAAAAAGGCTCATCAAGGCTCGCCTGTGGATAAGCCGCCAAGGTCGCGAGGATCGTCTCGATATAGGTTTGTGCTTCGGCCAACTTGCCCTGGGCAAGTGCAACTTGGGCCAGCCCAGCTTGGGGCTCGATGCAAAGCGGGGGTGCGCCAACTGCGTTGGCATAGACAAGCGCCCGCGTGTACGCTGCTGTTGCTGCCGGCCATGCTTGCTGGGCGGCATGGGCATGGCCGATGAGCAATGCGGCCTGGGCCTGGTTGGCAGGGGCTGCCAGTTGTTGCGCAATGCTCTGGGCCTGTTGCGCCTGGCGCAATGCTTGCCCATAATGGCCCCGATAAAGTTCAAAGCGGGCTAGTGCAATGGTCGCATCACCGATCTCTACAAGGGATGACTCGACTGCGCGGCGCGCAGCGGCGAGCTGATCAAACCACGCTTGCGCCTGAGCATAGGCCCCCATCAACGTGCTCAATAGACCAAGGCGACTTAACACGATCACCTGTTGCAGCACATCGCCAAGCTGCTGAAATGCCAACAGTGTTGCTGTGCCCAGCGTGTAGGCAAACAGATATTCTCCCTGCCGGCGTACAACATCGGCCAGGATCAGCCGACTCGCGGCCGTGCCCCGTTCATGGCCGAGTTGTTCGGCCATCTGCAGTACCTTTTCGCTGTAATGGCGCGCCATCGGCAGATCATCCCTGGCAATGGCGACATCAATCAGGTCAGTGATCGCGATCATCTCCCCGTTGAGCTTGCCCAGCCGGCGGCAGAGTCGAAGGTTGGCTTCGGCAAAACGCTGGGCCGCGGCATGGTTATGGTCTGGGCTAAGGGCAATCGAGCAGAGCCAACCATAAGCGCGCATTTCGATTTCGGGCAACATCTCCAGTAACGGTTCCGGATCTTGTGCTGTCTGCGCCAATGCTACCGCCCGCTCAAGCAAGGGGCGCGCCCGTGTTGTATGGCCGGTCCGCCGCAAGGCTTGCCCTTGGACAAGATAACCGAGGGCAAGCCCTTGCCTGCTTTGGCTATTCTGCGCCACTCGTCTGGCCACCGAAATTGCCTGTTGTGCCACGGCCAGTGCCTCTTCGTGCCGGCTGAGCGAAATCAAACAAGAGCCTTGGATCGCCAACATTTTGCTGAGCACGCTGATCCCCTGGCGCGCGGCCCAAGTCGTGGTGGAGGTGGTGGGCGACTCGCCCGCTGCGCCGAATTGTTGCCGCAGACAATCAATGGCCTGTTGGAAGAGTTCTACCCCTTCGGCCCAAAGGCCGGCATATTTACAAAATTGCCACAAGGTATAAGCCGCGCCATCCAGCAAGTGACAATCACCATGCCGTGTCGCCCAACCCCAGGCCTGCCGGATATTGTCAACCTCGCTCTGCAGCTCAATGGTGACGGTGCGTGATTCATCGCGCGCCATACGCCGCTCGCGTTGGGCAAGGAAGATCAGATAATAGGCACTGTGGCGTCTGGCGACATCGGTATGGTCATCATGGGCTGGTCCCATCCGGTTCGCTGGGGAAGCCGTTGCGGGGCGCGCGCCAGATGGCGCCGGTGGCTGCGTGGGTTGCGCTGCGGTGGCCTGTAGCTGTTCGTACGCGAACTGGCGCAGCAATTCATGTAATACATAGCGTCCCCCTGTCGCGGGGGTGACCGTACAATTTTCGTTGGCTCGGTACTGAATCAATGATTTATGGACTAAGGTGCTTAGGGCCTGCAGCGATGTGCCTGTAACCGCTGCGGCGGCTTGGCGTGTAAAGCCACCGCGGAAGATGGCCAGGCGACGTAAGCTCTGTTGCTCGGCCGGAGACAAGAGTTGCCATGACCACGCAAAGACGGCGCGCAGGCTTCGTTGCCGTTGGGGCACGGCGTGTTCATTCAATGTCAGGAAGTCGAGGCTTTTATGCATTTCGGCCGCGATCTCGGCCAGCGTCATTTGGTCTACCCAAGCTGCCGTCATCTCCAGGCCCAGCGGCATCCCCTGGACTAACCGGCAAATCTGTAATAAAGCGGGCAAATCAGCCGCGGTGAGGGTGAAATCGGCCTGCACGCGGCGTGCTGATTGAATAAAGAGTTCAATGGCTGGCGCTGTCGCCGCAGTCGTGGCGGCCAACCGTGGCGTGGCTTCCGTTGGGAAGGGCAAGCCGGCAACATTATAAAGCTGTTCACCCGGCAGATTTAGCCGTTCCCGCGAGGTGACTAAAATTTGTAGTTGGGGTGCCTGTTGCAATAGCTCATGCACCAGATCGAGCGCCAGCCCATCGGCTTTGCCACTTGCTTGGGCCAAGGCCGAGGGTAGTAGATGCTCAAAGTTATCAAGAATCAACAAGAGCTGTTTCGATCGTAGGCGCTGACGCAAGAGTTGGCTTGGTTCACTGCCTTGGACCGGCAGTTTCAGCGCGGCGGCGATGGCTGGTGCTAATTCGGCGGCGTTGGTCAGGGGTGCCAATGCCACAAAATAGACCCCATCAACAAAGTCGGCTTGATTGCGCCGGCCTACTTCCTGCGCCAGCCGCGTCTTACCCATGCCGCCTGGTCCAATCAATGTTAATAACCGTACCGTCCCATTTTGTAACAGCGTCGCGAGCGCGGCCAACTCAGCCGTCCGCCCAACGAGCGGGGTAAGCGTGGCCGGCAGCGCCGCGTCTGTTACCCCAAGCTGATCCGCTTCGGGATCAGCCTCGATTGCTCCCAACGCTTTAAGTGCCAGCTTTTGAGCGACGCTAAGCCCATTGACCCCATTGATCTTCATGCCTGCATACGGGCGGGGCGCGCGCAAGGTCTGTTGACAAGCGCCCGTTGTAACCTGCCAAAGTTTCACGGTTTCATCATCACTACAACTGACCAAGGTCTGTCCATCGGGGCTAAAGGCCACCATCCACACCCAATCACCATGGCCGGTTAAACAGTGGCGCAGCGGCGGCGGTTCGCCAGCGTGTGGTTGATGGTTGCGCAGATCCCAGAGCCGAATCGTCCGATCCGAACTGCTGCTGGCCAAGGTCTGGCCGTCGGGGCTAAAGGCAACGCTCCAGATAAAATCGGTGTGGCCAAGACAACGATAAAGTAAGTGGCCAGTTGCCAACGCCCAGACGCGTACACTGTGATCTTCGCTGCCGCTGGCCAAAAATTGACCGTCGGGGCTAAAAGCGATAGCTTTTACCGGACGGGTGTGGGCTTGAAAACTATGCAGCAGGTGGCCATCCGTTCGCCGCCAGAGTTTGATCGTGAGATCGGCGCTGCAACTGGCAACCGTTTGGCCATCCGGACTAAAGGCAACACCCCAAACAGAATCTGTATGGCCGGTTAGGCGCAGACGGAGCGTGCCGCTTTCCCCATCCCATAGGCAAAGGGTGCGGTCCGAACTGGCGGTGGCGATGGTTTGGCTGTCTGGACTAAAGGCCACCGCCCGCACTAAATCGGTATGGTGGAGCGTGTGGCATAATGCACCGCTTTGGCTATCCCCCTTGGCGATGCGCCAGACGCAAACCTTGTAGTCATAACCGCCACTGGCCAACCAGCGACCATCCGGGCTAAAGGCAAGGGCACGAATTGTGCGCGTGTGACCACGTAGTAAACGCACCACTGTGGGCTGCTCTACCTGCTCGCCGGGGCGCGATAAAGCCCAAAGGCGCACGATCTGGTCATCACTGCCGCTGGCAATGGTTTGGCCATCGGGGCCAAAGGCGACCGCACGCATCAGATTGGTATAGCCACGCAGCAAATAGTGCTGCTGTTCGTGGCCTGGCTGTAGATCCCACAACCGGATGGTGTAATCAAAGCCGCCGCTGATCAATTGTTGCCCATCCGGGCTAAAAGCAATCGACCGGATCCAGGCCCGATGGCCAGTGAGTGTCTGCTGGATCTGCCCACTTGCCACGTGCCAAAGGCGGATGGTCTCATCATAGCCGCCACTGGCCAGCATCTGGCCGTCAGGACTGAAGGCAACTGTTCGCACTAGATGGGTATGGCCCACCAGTGATTGGCGCAACTGCCCACCCCGTGTAACGCCGTGCCAATCCCACAGACAAACGCGCTGATCGGTACTGCCACTGGCGATCAGCTTGCCATCGGGGCTAAAGGCGACGCTGTAGACACGTTCACGATGGCCCTGTAAGCACCAACAAGTGATCTCTTCGTGGTCAGATTGGGTTGGATTAGCTTGGTTTGGGGCCGGTTGGCTGGGAGCATGGGCCCGCCCGCCTAAATCCCAGACGCGTACGCACTGATCATCGCTGCCGCTAACGAGACTTTGGCCGTCGGGGCTAAAGGCGACACTATAGACACAACCGGTATGGCCGCGCAATATGCGTTGACATTGCCCACTCGTCGTCTCCCACAGGCGAATCTGTTGATCATGGCCGCCACTGGCCAGGGTGCGACTATCGGGGCTGAAGGCAATGGTATGGACACCCCCCTGATGTCCTTGAAGGATCAGTGGGGCGTGCCTGAGGTCCGCCTGTTTGAGATCCCAGATGCGGATCTGTTGATCATCAGCACTACTCGCCAACCAGCGCCCGTCGGGGCTAAAGACCAGCGTCCAAATGTGCGCATCATGTCCCTGAATGGTACCAGCCGGACGCCGATCATGACGCTGCCAGAGCCGGATGACGCCGTTGCTGGCACCAGCCGCCAGCAAACTCCCATCTGGGCTGATGGCCACGGTATTGATCAGGCCAAAGTTGTCGGTGAAGAGTGCGCGTGCCAGATTGGCACCGGTGAAATCGCAATGATGGAGGAGGGCGTCCCGCAGATCAGCTTGCCAGATGGTGAGATTCGCAAAATTGAGCCCTTGCAAATCGAAGCCCCACTCCTGTAAAAGATTGAGCAGATTACCTGCCGCGTAGCCTGGCTGCTGAGGCATGGTTGTGCGTAGCCGATTAAGCAGCCATTTGGTGCCGGTGGCCAAGCCGGCCCGACCAAAATGCTCGATCAGCCGCAGGGCCACAGGTTGTAAGATCAGCCGCAGTTGGCTCTGCCGCACTGACTCTTTAACATCGGCTTTGAGGAGTGCGTAGCGATTGAAGGGGCGCGCTGGCAAGGGGCGCGCTGGATCGGGCGCGAGCTTATCGGGCGATGCTCCCACGTCATGCAATTGCTCCGTCAAATCTGCGACCATGGTTTCAATCAGCTGATCGGTTAGATACTCGATCATCACATTTTGCAAGCTAAAGGTTGCGTTGTTGTGTTCGATCAACGAGCGGCGTTGCAGGGCGCGCAGTGCTTCCACAAATGCCCGCTTGGGTGGCTGCTGGGCTAGATTTTCTTCCAGGCGCTGTAAGGAGGTCGCTTCACGTTCGATCGCCAGCCAGAAGAGTAACTCCTGTTCCAAGGGCGAAAGGCGCACAAATTGACTTTGTAGCACAGTGCGAATGTCGTCAAAAATCGGTGCCCCATCGCGTTGAAAAGCCGTGATATCGCCGGCGAAAAGATCGAGAATCGTATTGGCGACCAATTGCAGCGCCAATGGATTGCCTGAATAGTGATCAATGAGCGCCTGTGCCCTGGCAGGTGTTGTGTTGACACCGTGGACCTGCAAAAGTTTGGTGCCAGCCTGATGGTCCAACCCAGCCAGATGGAGCAGGGCTACCCGCGAGGACTGATTCGCCAGCAGTTGCAATCCTTCTGGTTCCTCGCGACTGGTCAGCAATAAACAACTTTGGTGGGCTGTCAGCGCCAACGATTGCCAAAGTTGCGCATAGTTTTCATAGCCGGTGCGCAAGGCCCCTGCGGCTGCACCACTTTGCATAATACTTTCAAGATTGTCCAGCACCAGCAGGCAGCGTGCAGCTTGCAGATACGTCAAGAGCAGGCGCAATTGTGCGTCGATTGCCGTGGGTAGAGTGGTTAAGCGCTGGCCGGAGAGTGTGCGCAACCAGCCATCAAGCAGTTCACTAAGCGGCGGGGCGTTTAGCAGCGAGCGCCAAATGACAAGTACAAAATGGGGCGCTACTGTTTTGGCGACCTGTGCTGCCAGTGTCGTCTTGCCCAGCCCACCCATCCCCAGAATGGCAATCAGTCGATACTCCGCCGCATGCAGCCACTGCTTTAAGTGGGCGATTTCGGCGCTACGGCCATGAAATTGTTCAATAGTCGCCATCTCTGCCCAATCATAATGGACGGCGTTGGTGGTAGGCGCTGTTGCGAGGGGCGGCGCTGCGGGCGGCGGCGGATCGCTTTCCGGTTGGCTGCTCGGCAGCGGTGCGCGCTGGCTGACCGCGGCAATTTTGGTGCTGTCCCCTGCTTGCGGGTTGCGTAGCTGGCCAGTCCGGATCTGTTCATAAAGTGCTGTTGTCTCTGGCGCGGGTTTGACCCCTAGTTCTTCTTCCAACACCCGCGCACAGGTTGCATAATGGGCGAGGGCAGCGGCCGTTTGGCCACTGAGCGCCAACGCGCGCATGCGTTGGACATGTGCTTCTTCGCGCCACGGCTCCAACATAAGTTGGCGGGCTGCCATCTGCTGCATCGCCTGGTAGTCCCCTGTCGTCTCGGCATAGCGGGTCAGGGTGTAAAATAGCTCTACGGCTTGGTGATGCAACTGCTCGCGTGTATAGAGCGCCCATTCCTCAAAGGAGGGGCTATTCTTAATAAAAAAGCCTTGTAGGAATTCACCGACATACAGCGCGGCAGCGGCTTGCAAGCGTTGTAGACAAGGGAGACAGGTAAGGAGGGTGCTATGATCATGGGTCGCGACGGCGGTTAACAATTGTCGGAAGCTGACAACATCGGTGGTGAGGGTTTCGGGATGGAGGTAGACGGTTTTGCCGGTGACTTCCAACTGCTGGGCGAGTTGGGGCAGCGGTTGGAATGCCTTCTTTAAGTAGACAAGCGCTTGCCGTAGATTTTGTCTGGCCGCCGTTTCCGGCTGTTCCGGCCAGAGTAAAGCTGCCAGCGATGTGCGTTGGTGGGGACGCGCTTCCACTGCCAGGTAAGCGAGCAGGGCACGCGCATGGTCGGTTGCGAATTTTGCCGGCCCCGCTACGGTGCGGAGCTGATAATGGCCAAATAAAAGGAGTTGCAGATGCATCGGGCCTGACCTAATTTACGCTTCTGTCTGATCATTGCTTTGTCGCCAAGCGTTTTTAGGGGCTTTACACTCTGCTTTAGCATTGATGCTAGTACTCGACGCGTGCACAGGCAAGCTATTGGCTTATTTGCGCTGCACTGTACTAGTGCCAAGGAGATTGAGTGCAAGTGGTGGCTGGTCTCAAGCCGCATACACTTCAACACTGCCATGGCTTTCAAAAAGCATAGGCCAGATTATACTTGATGCACAGCTTTTGTCCAATCTGTTATTATCAGCAGCGCGCAGCCACTGCACTGCGGGTTACTGATCGTTTTCTGTAACGGTACTGTTGTCCTTTTTAAGGTGCAATGTCCTCTAGCACCTGGGCCGATTTTGCGGGGGACACAACAGGTAATTTTGCAAACAGTACGCCGGTGCGCAGTGGCAGCAAACCGCCTTAGTGGCTTAAACCATGCATTTGGCTTGACTGAGCCAAATGCACAAGGATGGATAAATGGAACTGACTATCCTTGTTGCTACGGGTGGGCGGAAAGCCGGCATCAAAATGGCGTTTTTTCCACATAAGCGCTCCTGGTCTGCTGGCGCTGGGATCGAGCGGAGGGACAAACATTTGTCCCTCCGCTCATCAACTGCTTGAACTGACAGGGTTAGACCGCTTCAACGACTGCTAGCTGAAGCGGTCTTTTGCTTCCCCAGGGTAGAGAGGGGGCGCGCTACCCATGACCCTTAGCGCTGGATCACCGCTAGGTAGTAACGGAAGACGGCATCAGTATCCAAGTAATCCGGGATGCCATCGCGGTCGGTGTCCTGGAGGGTGGCACCGTTGGCGTTGGGCGGACATTCAACCGCATCGGGGACGCCATCGCGGTCGCTGTCGCCGGAGCCGGGGCCGTCGTCATCCGGGTCGAGGTAATCGGGAATCCCGTCACCATCGCGGCTAGCGGTGCCTTCGGTGCTATCCAGTTTACCGTCGTTGTCACTGTCGAGATCGCGGTAGTTAGGAATGCGGTCGCGATCAGCGTCATAGGGGCGGCTGGGGCGGATGCCGACTTCGGTGCGGTCGGGAATGCCATCATTGTCACTATCCAGATCGAGATAGTCGGGCGTGCCGTCGCCATCAGTGTCATCGTTGGTGAGATTGCCGTCATTGTTGGCATCCTCAACCAGATCCGGAATCGTGTCGCCATCGGTGTCAAGCGGGTCGAGGTAATCGGGGATGCCATCGCCATCGCTGTCATCATCGGCGGGATTGCCGTTGCCATTCACATCCTCATCGGCCGTGGGAATGCCATCGTTGTCGTCATCATCATCTAGGTAATCGGCCACACCATCGCCGTCCGCATCCGGGCAGATGCCATCATCACAGATGAAGCCGCCGGGCCGGGTGGGGGTCGGTGTGGGACCGACCGGGGTGGCCGTTGGTGTCGCGGTTGGCCCAACTGGGGTGTTGGTCGGGGTCGCGGTCGGGCCAACTGGGGTGCTGGTGGCCGTTGGGGCGACGCCCCCGCTGGTGAAGCCGGCATCAACGGTATACTTTTCCTGGCCGTTGGCGAGGGTAAAGCAGTCGCTCACGCCATCGGGATTGAGATCGGAATCGTAGTCATCATCCAGGATCGTCTTCTTGGGGCTGAAGGCGGTGTAGGGGGCAAGCAACGTGACCTGGAGGCGATATTGGCCGGCGGCCAGGTTGCCAATGGTAAAGGAGCCGTTGCTGTTGGTGACTTTGGTCGCCACCACGGTGTTGCCGCTGCAACCCGCGAGGACCTGGACGGTGACGCCGGGGATGCCGCGTTCGGCACCGCCATCTTGGACGCCATTGCCGTTGATGTCATTCCAGACGCGGTCACCGACGATGGCCGTGCCGCTGCCACCGGGGGTGCTGGTCGGCACCGCTGGCGTGCTGGTGGCGGTGGGGACGACCGGGGTGCTGGTTGGCACGGCGGCGGGGTCGCGGTAGTCGGGGGTGCCGTTGCCGTTGCTGTCGGGCAGCGTTGGGCTGTTGGCATCGCCAAAGGCACCGGGCAAACCGTCAACCGGGGCGGGGATGCCGTCGTTGTCGGGGTCGCTGATGTCATCGACCTTGCCGTCGTTGTTGGGGTCAACCGCGGGGTTGACGCCACTTTCGCGCAGGTCGGTCAAGCCATCATTGTCGCTGTCGAGGTCACGGAAGTCCGGGGTCGCATCATTGTCCGAATTGACGAAGACAGGGTCGCCAACATCGGCAAAGCCGTTAAAACCGTCGGTCGGGTCTTTGATGCCGTCGCCGTCGCTATCGTTGCCGTCAACAATGCCGTCGCCATTGCCATCGGTCGGGCCATTGCCCCCTTCGATGACATCGTTAATCGCGTCGTTGTCGCTGTCGAGGTCACGGAAATCAGGCTTGCCATCGCCGTCGGTGTTGGGCGGGGTCAGCCCTGCGGCGGGGACACTGCCGGGGACGCCGTTGGTGTTGACCGGGCTATCTGCCAAGCCGTCGCCGTTGGCATCGGTGCCGTTGGCTTCGCGCACATCGTTGAGACCGTCGTTATCACTGTCGAGATCCTGGAAGTCGGGGCGACTGTCACCATCGGTGTCGACAATCGCGTAGTTGATTGCACCACCGTTCGGGGCGGGCTGGACACTATCCGGAATGCCGTCGGTGCCGACCGGGCCGTCGAGGCGGCCATCGCCGTTGGCATCGATGCCTGTCGTGCGGCCACTCTCGGTGATGTCGAGGATGCCATCATTGTCGCTGTCGAGGTCGCGGCTGTCGGGGATGCCGTCGCCGTCGGTGTCACCGTTGTTGCGGGCGGTCGCCGCTTCGGTGGTATCGGGAATGCCGTCGTTGTCGTCGTCGAGGTCGGTGGCATCGGGAATACCATCACTGTCATTATCGCTCGGTGCCGTGGTCGGGGTCGCGGTCGGGCCAACCGGGGTGTTGGTGGCCGTCGGGGCGCCGCCGCCGCTGGTGAAGCCGGCATCGACGGTGTACAACTCCTGGCCGTTGGCGAGGGTGAAGCAGTCGCTCACGCCATCGGGGTTGAGATCGGAATCGTAGTCGTCATCCTGGATCGCATCTTTCGGGCTGAAGCCGGTGTAGGGGGCAAGCAGCGTGTACTGGAGGCGATATTGACCGGTGGCCAGGTTGCCGATGGTAAAGGAGCCGTTGCTGTTGGTCTGGCGGGTAGCGATCACCGTGCTACCGCTGCAACCAGCCAAGAGTTGAACGGTGACGCCGGGGATGCCGCGTTCGGCACCACCATCTTGGACGCCATTGCCATTGATGTCATTCCAGACACGGTCACCGACGATGGCCGTGCCACCTGCAACGGGGGTGCTGGTCGCGGTTGGCCCAACGGGGGTGTTGGTAGGCGTGGCGGTCGGGGCGACTGTGGTGTTGGTCGGGGTGGGGACCACGGGCGTGCTGGTTGGCACAGTGGCGGGGTCGCGGTAGTCAGGGGTGCCGTTGCTGTTGCTGTCGGGCAGGGTTGGGCTGTTGGCATCGCCATAGGCAGTCGGTAAGCCATCGACCGGGGCGGGGATGCCGTCGTTGTCGGGGTCGCTCGTATCATCGACCTTGCCGTCGTTGTTGGGGTCGACCGCCGGGTTGACACCGCTTTCGCGCAGGTCGGTCAAGCCATCATTGTCGCTGTCGAGGTCACGGAAGTCCGGCGTGGCATCGGTATCCGAGTTCGTCGGGGCTGGGTCGTTGGCATCGCCAAAGGCGGCCGGGGCACCATCGACGCTATCCTTAATGCCGTCACCGTCGGTGTCATTACCGTCGACAATCCCATCACCATTTGTGTCGCGTGGGCCATTGCCCCCTTCGATCACATCGTTGATCGCATCGTTGTCGCTATCGAGATCGCGGAAGTCTGCTTTGCCGTCGCCATCCGTGTCGGGCGGGGTCAGACCGGCCGTCGGCACCGTGCCAGGGACGCCGTTGGTATTCACAGCCCCATCAGCTTTGCCGTCACCGTTAGCATCGACAGGCGCACCGCCTGTCGAACCGGCCTCACGCACATCGTTGATGCCGTCATTGTCACTGTCCAGATCCAGGAAGTCCGGGCGCGTATCACCATCGGTGTCGATCACCGTGTAGCTGATCGTCCCACCATTGGGCGCGGGCTGGACACTGTCCGGAATGCCGTCGGTGCCGACCGGGCCATCAAGGCGGCCATCGCCATTCGCATCTACGCCAGTGGCGCGGCCACTTTCGGTGATGTCGAGGATGCCGTCGTTGTCGCTGTCGAGGTCAAGGCGATTCGGAATCCCATCCTTATCGGTGTCGCAATCGGCAGGCAACTGGAAGTTGAGGGCCGGGTTGTCGAGGCTACGTACTAGCGAAGCGGTAGAACCAGTCTGGACATACCAGCGCAGTTCATAGGTGCGACCGGGCAACATCACATAGTTGCCGGTTTGGTTGCTACCCGTATTGGGGCTGACCCGATCTTGGTAATAGGTGGTCGATTGATTCGTGGCCAGATCAACAATGACCAGGCTACCGTAGTAGGTGCCGCCACTGGCGCTGCTCACCGACAAGATATCAGTCGAGGCGAGGCGCAGCGGGGAAGAGTTCCCATTGAGCGTCACCCGCGCAAAGACATAATCGTTATTCGCCACGGCCGCGGCAAACGTATTCGAGTTGACGTTGGCCAGGCGAATGATCGACGCACCACTCTCACTGATGAAGGTCACATTGACCCCTGCACCGCCGGCAATTGCCGTGGCGGTGAGATTGGGCGTCCCGTTGTAGGTGGGGTTGGGGGTGTTGGCCGGCGAATCACCATACCAGCCAACATAGCGGCTCTCTACCGGCACATAAGTGACGACCGCGCACGCGCCATTTTCAACCGCATCAGGAATGCCATCATTGTCGTCATCCAGATCGACGCTGTCACCGAGGCCGTCACTATCGCTGTCGCAAACGCCGCCCGCGTCAAAGACAATCGACGGATTTTTACTGCTCTGGCTACCTGAGCCGGCGACCACACCTACGCCAATCGGCAGGTTGGTGGCGGTGGCGGTGAAGGTGTAGCGTGCGATGGTCCAACTGTCGCTGCTGGCACCACTGCTGGTGGTGTACGTCTGCTTGGCGTTGCTGCCCACTTGGATGAAGAGATTGCCATCCAGGTAGTAAGAGATCCCCGCATTGGTCACCTGGGTGCGCTGCCACTCAATCGCCACCGTATAGCTTTGGCCGATGATCAAGCCAGTGAGCGTAGCGCTGATGGCACCATAGCTGCTGCTGCTGCCAAAGACATGAACCACGCTGCCACCCGAAGCTGAAGGGCCGGAGATATAGTTGATCGTACCACCGGATCCAGTTGCGGATGGATTTGTCGCCGCAATCACCGAGGGTGAGCCACTGGCAACCGACCAGCCGGCCGGGGCCGCGCCATAGGTGGGAATGGTCCCACTGTAATTCATCGAGGGTGCATCCAGACAGGCCGCTGTGGCTTGGGCGGCGACTGGTTTGGGCAGTGCGGCCAGGAGCAGCGTGATCAACATCACGAAGGCTGCGCTGCCGTAGTGCCAGCGCCGGCGATTAACACCCGGCTGCTGGCTTGAGGGTTGTTTTACCATGAAGAAACTCCTTTTGTGCTGGTGTTCACCTCTGGCGTAAGCGCAATATAGAGCGCGCCCCAGATGGCAAGATTGATCCTGGCCAACTGCCATGCGCCGCAACGCAGCCAGGTATAAAAAAGATGAGAATGAGATCGATGCATACAACTCCTTTTATTTGTTGCCTAACCCTGCTGACAAGGGGCGGGCAAATTCGGTGGCTGGCCTTGGCGCGGCTCGCCAGTTAGGATTGATGTCACGGGAAGGCTTCAGGTTGGCTCAGTCAAATGACGTGACAGGGCTTACTATAGGGATTCCGCCTAAAGGGCAGCGAAACAGTTCTAAACGTTTCTGAATAAATGTGTTACAGAAGGCTGTCAATGAGTTGGATAGGGTAGGAAAAGGTGTTTCGCCTGCGTAGGGGGACGAACGATCATGCTGCTACGCAGGGAGGCGTGCGTAAGTCCTAATTGTTACTAAACTGTCAATTAGCTTGGCATAAAAATGCTTTATCGTAGCGTCTAGAAGCGGTTGCTGGGCTAGCGCAAAGCGCTGTACTTCCGGTTGCGCAGCAGCCAGAATTGAAACAGCAGGGTTATCCGGGCGGGCAGATGAAGGAATGGCGATGAGAAAACCAATACGACCAAGTTTTGTTTTTGCGCTAACGTTACTCTTGTGGGGTATGATCGCACCGATCAATGCCGTTAGCGTTGCCCACAGGGTGTTGGCTGCCCCTAGCCTAGCCAATGTTGCGCAGGGCAAGCTGGCAAGCCAGTCATCCACCTATTCGGCTGATTACATCGCTAGCCGTGCAGTCGATGGTAGCACCGACGGCAATTCTTGGAATAAATCGATCAGCCATACAAATTATGAGGTCAATGCGTGGTGGCAGGTTGATTTAGGCAGCACAACCCAAATCGATGCCATTACCCTCTGGAATCGCACCGACTGTTGTAGTAACCGCTTGAGCAACTTTTTCGTCTTTGTTGCCAACTACGACATGACCGGCAAGAGCTTTGGTGACCTCGTGGTCGATACAATGGTCTGGCGCTATGCGCTGGGCACCGCCGCCCCCATCAACCTCAACATTCCGGTCAACACCACGGGCCGCTATGTTCGTGTGCAACTGGCCGGTACCGATGTGCTCCAACTGGCAGAGGTGCAGATCTTCGGTGTACCCGCTGCTGGTGACACAACATTCACCACTGATTTTGAAAATGGCACCCTTGGTACCTTTACCAGCGTAGCCGGCGCGCGAATTACCACAGATGCCTACCGTGGTCAGAAGGCGGCTATGCTCGAAAACAGCGGCCGCTCAATGGCCGCGCGGCGCAAACTGAAGCCCGACACTAAACTAACGGTGCAGGCTTGGGTTAAGGGGAACGGGACCGCTTATGTTACCTTTGGGCGCAGTGACTTTACCGAGATCGCCAATGTCTATCGCGCGAACAACAGCATAACCTGGCAACAGGTGAGTTTTACAGCGGTCGTGCCTGTTGGCACGGTCGATACGGATCTGGTCTTTCGTGCAGACAATGGGACTTTTCTGGTTGACAATATCACCTGGGTGGTTGAGGAACCCCAGACCCTAGATGGCATTTATCTGGTCGAAGCACGCCATAGCGGCAAATGTATGACAGTCGCAGAGGGTACCCTCAACAACGGTGGCAATGTACAGCAATTGAGCTGTAATCCCACTGCAACCGAACAGCAATGGCAGTTTGTCTATAGCGGGAGCGGTTACTACAAAATCGTCAACCGTAACAGTGACAAATTGCTGGATGTCAGCGGGATTAGCACAGCTGATGGGGCGAATCTCCATCAGTGGGATGATCTCAGTGGTGCCAACCAGCAATGGCAACCAGTGCTACAAAGTGACGGCGCTTATCAACTGGTGGCGAAACACAGCAATAAATGTGCCGATGTCTATGGCGGTCCAACTGCCGAGGGCGCGCTCTTAAAACAACATGGCTGTCACAGTGGGGCTAATCAGCGCTTCAACCTTGTCCCCGTCCCGCAAACCTATGTCACCAACTTTGAAGATAACACATTAGGCATCTTCAACGCCGGCCACAATAGTAGCCTGACAACCGACGCCGAAAGCGGGCAGAAAGCGGCCATCGCGCCCGCAACGGGCAATACCGTCGCGACCCACAATACCATCACACCCCAGACCCCGCTGACCGTGATTGCTTGGGTGAAAGGTCGCGGGACAGCCTATGTTTCCTTTGCGCGTAGCAACTTCACCGAAATCAACAATACCTATCGTAGCATTAATAGCACAACTTGGGAGCAGATCACCTTTGTGGCCACCGCGCCGGCGAATACAGTCTACTATGATCTGGTCTTCCGGGCCGACAATGGCGCCTTTCTGGTCGATAACATTGTCGTCATCCTCAATGAACGGGATACCGACAATGATAGTTTGTCGGACCGTGTGGAATCATGCAGCAATCTCGGTGGCCTCAACTATGAATTTTATGATATGGTGGTAGCAGGGTATAGCCTCAATAACCTACCGAAGACCGGTGCATTGGCGAAGGGAGTCACGACCGATTTTGATGTCCAGCGCCTGCAAAATCAGTTCACCCCCGCTGATCTTCATAATTATGGGCTGCGCTATAGTGGCTATCTGTGGCTTACCGAAGCAGGGCAATATACCTTTTTTACAAACTCAGATGATGGTTCGCTGCTGTCGCTCGATTATCGGCTCGTCGTCAATAATGATGGAAGTCACCCACTCATGGAACGCAGTGGCACACTTCACCTGTATGCCGGTCTCCATCGTTTTGAATTGCTCTACAGCGCCTACGGTACACCAAATAGCCTGGCCGTGCAGTGGAGCGGGCCATCGTTTAGCAAGCTGGCCTTGCCCTTCAACCGCTTGCTCAGTTGCAATCCGACGGTCGATAGCGATCAAGATGGCATCCCCAACTATCGCGATCTTGATTCGGACGATGACACAATTCCGGATGCCCTGGAGAATGCGCGGTGATTTGTGGGAAAAGATATAGGTAACAAAATAAACCCGGCATCTTTCAAAGATGCCGGGTTTATTTTGTTACCTATGCCCAATCTGGTTTTACTAATTCAGGTTACTATCTTCAAACTGTGCGCATCTTAACTAGCGTTGCTTTTGTGTTTACACTTATAAAAGCTATAGCCAAAGCCATGTTCGGTGATGATGTATTGCGCGTTGCGGGGATCCTTTTCGATTTTGGCGCGCAGACGG
The DNA here is from genome assembly GCA_022842065.1 of Caldilineaceae bacterium. The sequence goes on along the minus strand of JALHQH010000019.1, from coordinate 95,339 downwards.
GAGAGGTAAACATGGACATATTCGACGTTGTGTTGGCTCTCCCAGCCCCAGACCTGCGTCAAAATCGCTTCATTGGTTAAGAGCCGCCCGGCATTTTCAAAGAGATAACGGAGCAGCCGAAACTCGGTGGCCGAAAGTTTTACCCGTTCGCCGCCTTTGCTCACCAGGCGCTGCTCAAAATTGATGAGCAGATAGCCATCATCGTAATCATGGCCGCTGTCATTGGTGGTTTGTGGCGTACTGCGGCGTAAGATTGCTTCCACCCTGGCCAGGAGAATATCATGGCTAAAGGGTTTGGTGACATAGTCGTCGGCCCCTTTGCGCAAGCCGCGCACCACTTCATGCTCTTGGGCGACGCTGGTCAACATAATAATCGGGGTTTGGGCCACCATGCGGATCAAGCGACAAGTTTCCCAGCCATCCATCTCTGGCATGCGCAGGTCTAAGATCACCAGATCGGGCGACGCTTCATAGAATTTTTTCAACCCTGTCTGACCATTGTTGGCACTCGCTACCAGCGCGCCCTGGCGGGCTAATCCAATTTCCAAGTTTTGGCAGAGCGCTTTGTCGTCATCGATCACCAAGATTTTTTTGTTCTGTAACAGTTTTTCCATAGATCATCCAGAGAAGCATGTAGCATGTTATTGCGATGTTGGATTAATTGGTAAATTTACCGTAAATTTGCTGCCTTTGCCGACTTCGCTTTCGACTGCAATCGTCCCGTCATGGGCTGCAACCAGTGCCTTGACAATCGCCAAGCCCAAGCCGCTGCCAATCGCTTTATCCTGATGTTGTGGCGCGCGCTTGAAGTTTTCAAAAATGGTGGGCAGGGCTTCTGGGGTAATGCCATAGCCTGTATCTGCCACGACCAGCTCGATCTGTTGCCCAACGACGGTCGCACACAGATCGACATGCCCGCCGGCTTCGGTATATTTCAGGGCGTTGGAGAGTAAATTGGTGACAATCCGTTCGACCTGTTGGGCATCGACAACGGCAAAGGGTAAAGCATCGGCGATCTGCGCGCGTAGGCTGATCCCGCTTTCGGTGGCCAGGAGTTGCAGAGTTGCGGTCAAGGTGGTGAGCAATTCGGTCAGATCACAAGGCTGCTTTTGGGCGACAAAAGGTACGCCGGCCACGATCTTCTCCATATCGAGGAGATTACGCATCATCTGAAATAGGCTCTCCTGGCTATTCAGGATCAACTTTGCGATCTGGCGATTGTCGGCCGCATCACTTGGATCACTGTAGATCAAACCGGCCCCATAGCGGATATTGGCCAACGGCGTCATCATGTCATGGCTGAGCACCGCTAAGAAGTTATCTTTGCGCTGATTAAGATCGGTCAACTCGTGTGTGCGTTCGGCCACGATCGTTTCTAAATTCTCGGTGTAGCGTTCTGTCTGTTTGGCATAGAGCCGGAAGGCGTAGGCCGAAAGCAGCACCGGCAGAAAAAAGATCGCAATCCCCAAACGATCATAGTGCCCAATGGCAAAGGCTAACAGTCCACCGCCGATCGCATAACTAAGCACAAAGAGTTGGGTTGCCCACCATTCGGCGCGCCAAATCGCCAATGGCGTTGTTGCCGCCCGGTTTTGACAATAGATGATCCCAATCAGGAGCCATAGATTAACCTGATCATAAATGATGGCCGCTGGTAGCCAAGGCCCTAATGCGGCTAGTAGTGGCACATCCGCCAACAGTTGGTGCAGTGCCAGCAAAACGCCGCCGGCGGTGAACAGGGCCAGACTATGCATCCCACTGTTAAAGGTAACTTGCGTCCAACTCTTCTTCCAGGTGAGCGCATTCCGCTCTTTGATCAACCAGAGGCCAAAGGTGGCGCCAGCTTTGATCACAATGGCCGGACCGATCCCGAACATCGGGATCACGGCAAAGCTCACAATCGGATCGATCGAATAGGTGATACTGCTATTGCCAATGCGCACCGTGGTGGTAGTCAGCGTAGCGAGAAACGCCAGGGTGAATAAGAGCAGGAAATCAACCCACTGCCCAGCTTGATAGAGCTGCCAGATCCCCCATAGAATCAACAAGCCGCCGGTGCCGCTCACCATGAAATGATAGAGGCGATAGTCCAGCGACCCGCTGATCAGCCGGCAGCAGCGCCGACCCTTTTCCCAAAGTTTAGCTGGCTTGAGGCACATACGTAAACGATCCTATGCGTATGACAGGCTATGTATGTACGTGATTCTTGCACACGCCGCACCCAGCCTGAATGACTATTGCGTGCTAATCAGTGGCAAATAGGATGGCGTCTGATTTACCGTTGTGGTCAATGGGTTGGTGCTGTCAATTGCGACCTCACTGCTCAGCGCTTGCGCATCAAACCCCGCCTCCCTGCTAATCAGCGGCAGGTAGAGGCGTGTCTGATTTAGCGTGGTGGTGACGGTGTCGGTTACACCAATTTCGACCTCACCGCTGAGCGCTTGTTCATCGAGAATGGGTGTTGGGGAAAGCGTATCAGTTGCCGCCGCCTGCAGGGCAACGGTTTCCCCATCATAATAGCTGCCGGCCCAGTAACGCCCACCGCCCCAGTAGCGGCCACCACCCCAATAGCGCCCACCACCCCAGTAGCGCCCACCACCCCAGTAGCGCCCACCACCCCAGTAACGGCCACCACTCTGATAGACCATTGCTGTCCAATTGAAAGGTTGGCTTAAAATTGGTGTACCATTCATGATCATGGTCGAAGCACTAGTGATGGTTGCCAAATCTAGCCAGCCCATCGTGCTACGCTGTGCGGCCCCTAATGCCCGCTGTTCGCCGCTTGTCGCATCCTGCAAATAATAGAGATAGGTCTCACTGTCATCACTTTGGGCGCGCCGCACGACCCCTTCAAAGTGCCGGGCCGGATCCCGGTAATCGGGAATGGTATCGTAATTGATGTCGGGCAGAGTTTGGGCCAGCAGCCCTTGATCAACCCCTGTTTCGATCGTGTCAAGCAGCCCATTCGCGCCCCGCGCCAATGCTGGGTCAAGCCGGCCATTATTGTCCCCATCCCAAGTGGCCACTTGCGCGGTATCCAAGTTGGCTTCGCTCAGATCGAAGCGCCCATCATTATCGCTATCGTTGTCCAGAAAGTTGGGTACACCATCACCATCGCTGTCCAGCGGCATTAGTGGATCCATTGATTCCACTGCGGGTAAAGTGGCCAATTCCGCCTGGATATCCAACCCCTCATTTGCCTGCCCCGTCAGGGCTTCCGGATCAAAGACTGCATCCGGTGCCCAGATGCGCCCAGCCCCCTGTTGCAAAAGACTCAACAACGGCCGCTCTTCCTCATCGACCCCCAGTTGACTTGTATAAAGTAAACTATACTTGACTTGATCGGGGGTCAGTTCCGGATGGGCTTGCAGGATCAGCGCGACTGCGCCGGTCGTCACCACGGCGGAAACACTCGTGCCGCCTAAGGGATAAAGCGACTGATCCGAGGCATAGTAAGGATGGGCCAGCGCCAACTGGGCGCGATTGGTTGGGTCAAGCGGATGATTGTAGAGATAAGAAACGGCGATCCCCGACGCCAGTAGATCTGGTTTGGCAAAGCCATCCTGGGTTGGTCCGGTTGCAGACCAGTAGGGCAGTGTATCATCGAGCCAGTAGCCGGGTGTGCCATTGTTATTTAGCGCCCCAACCGTAATCACATAGGGGTTATTCCCAGGAGCGGTGATGGTTTGGGCATTGGGACCGGTATTACCGGCGGCGACGACAACCACAATGCCGGCCCCCCACGCGGCTTGGACCGCACGGTTAACCGGATCAACAAAATAGGGCAGATCACTGTCGCCCATCAAGCTCAAATTCATCACCCGCAGATTGTAGGTATCTTTTTGTTGGACCACATATTGGATTCCTTCAATCACATCGCTGTAGAGGCCGCTGCCGTTGTCACTGAGCACCCGCACGCTTAACAGATTGGCCCCCGGCGCAATCCCCACTGGTTTGCCGCTGAGTGTATCCACCGCTTGGGTCAGCAACAGACTGCCTAGAAAAGTGCCATGGCCGTAGCGATCAAGGCTGGTGTTGCCGTTCGTAAAGCAATAGCCGCTCAACTGTTGATAGTTGGGACCACTGCCCTGGCACTGGCCATTCCCGGTAAAGTCAGCCTGGCCTAAAAAGTGGTTGGCGCTGTCTGGGCCGAGAAAGCCGGCCACTGTCGAGTTAAAGGTCATGCCGCTATCGACGAGCGCGATCCCGATCCCTGCCCCGGTTAGGTTCTGTTGATGCAGTAGATCGGCACCGATGTCTAGTGTGACTGGGCGGGCAAATGGCCATAGCGGAGGCGTCAACGCCGCCGCGTCAGGTAACCTTGTGGCTGGTGCGGTCGCCGTTTCAATCGACCGATTGGCAACGACGGCGATCACGCCTGGTTGTGCCTGTAAGTCGGTGATCTGTGCAGTTGGCACGGTCGCCGCGACCCCATTGATTAACCAGAGGTGGCTCTCTACCTGCCCGCCACTCTCGATAACCGCTAGCGCAGCCTGATCGCTCGTCGCCGCGGTGACGATGACCTGCTGTGTGCTGGCCTGTGCGCTGCTCAGCCCTTCCTCGACAAAGGGTGTTGCGGAAATGGGCGCGATGCTGCAGTGGGTCAGCAAAGGTGTAAGCAACAGCATCACCAATAGCCAACAAAGGTGTTTTGGCTGATTGCATCCACCCAAAGTTTGCTGTTGTACCCGATGTTGATTTTGCCACGCCATGATTGCTGCTTAATCCTTTTGTGATAAATGAAGTTCAGCGTCTTCCTACTTTTGACTGATGCTCAGCGTGTATCACAGTGTATATTCGATGTTCAAATTTTGGGATTACAATTCATTGTCAATGATTTTTGTGCAGTGAGCTTACAGGGGTGCGCCGATGACGCGATTGCGCCCGCTCTGCTTGGCGCGGTAGAGCCGTTGATCGGCTCGTTCCAGCACTTGTTCAACCCGCTGATCGGTCGTTTTCGCCGTGGCAACGCCAATACTCACCGTGACTGTAAAGTTGATGCCACCGACCGTGAGGGGGGTCGTTGGCGCGTGACGGCGGATGGCTTCGCCAATCGCCAGCGCGCCCGCGTTATCCGTTTCCGGCAGGAGCATGGCAAATTCTTCGCCACCCAAGCGCCCAAATATGTGTGATGCCGGAGCCGTGGCTATACAGAGCTTGGCAAAATATTGCAGCGCAACATCACCCGCGGCATGGCCATAGCGATCGTTGATCTGTTTAAAGTGATCGAGATCGAACATGAGGAAAGCGAAGCGGGTACCGTTGGCCTTGGCTTGTGCAAAATGGCTATGGGCGCTTTCCAAGAAGGCGCGCCGGTTAAGTGCATTGGTCAACGCATCATAGGTTGCCAGGTGGCGTAATTCTGCCTCCACGCGCTGCCGTTCAGCCATCTCAACTTGCAGTTGGGCTAAGGCTGCGCGCAGGGAAACGGTACGTTCGTTGACGATCTGGTCAAGATTATCCAAGTGGGCTTGCATCTGTTGGATATAGAGCCGAAACGCGTAAGCCGAAAGTGCGATCGGCAGAAAAAAGGCCAACAAGCCGAGCCAATCATAGCGGCCGGCAACAAAGGCGAGCAGCGCGCCCCCCACCGTCATGAGAATTAGATCGATCTGGGTGGACCAGTGTTCTTCACGCCAGACGGCCAACGGCTGGAGCGCTGCCCCTTGTTGTAGGCGTAAGATCCCAATTAAAAGCCACAGATTGACTTCCGTATAGACTAAGGCTGCAATTAACCAGGGTAGGGTTGCCTGCCACAGCGGATAACTTGCCAATTGCTGGTCTAACCACTGCAAGCTTAATCCCGCGGCTAGAATCGCCAGGCTATCCATGCCGATGTTGAAGGTTAATTGTGACCAACTTTTTTTCCAGGTTTTGGCATGTGCCGGTTTGATAAACCAGGTGCAAAGCCCTTGGACTGCCACTACCGTAATTGCCGCGCTGCTGCCAAAGATGGGAACCGTCGCAATGCCGATGACCGCGCCAATGTGGTAGGTAATCCCCGTGCCATTTGGGAGCGACATTGAGGTCGTCAAAATCGCCGCCACTGTGGCAAAGAAGAGAAAGAGCAGAAAGAGTGATTTCGCTTCATAACCAGGAAACTGATAAAGACTCCACCCAACCAGTAATATCCCCATGCCACTGACCAGCGTCAAATAAATGGCAAAGGGGGCCTTCTTATATAATGTTAAATTGATCGCACCCGTGAGCAGATGCATCATAAGCTATTTGTGTTGGTTGAATGTGATTGCATTTAGATTTTATACTTTGCGCCCAATCTTTACCTTATCATCTCACAAAAAAAACTAACAATGGCTGACAACTGACGCTAAATTGCCTAATTACGTAAAGATCAGTCAAAAGTGGCTTAGGGTTACGCAAATAAGGCAAAGGCTATAACTGGGAAATTAAGGTTTGGCTACATGACACGATTGTTATTAAACTGTCAATAGGTGTAGCAAAAAAATCGATTATCCTAACGGAGATACGACCAATTTCTTCGACGGGAGTCAATCTTATGGCGCAAAAATCTCACGCTCTCCTCAACCGACAAGCGGTCGGCAAGTCTGGTAACCGGTGGCAATTTAGCAACCGGCTTGCCGCTCCGCAACAGGGATTGATGCCTGGACTGGTGATCTTTGCCCAGATCCTTGCCGTCATCATTACGGCTATAGTTGGCGTGTTGCAACCCACACCTGTGATGATACAGGCGGTGGTACAGCCGGCTGGGCTGGCAGAGTGGTGGCCCAATTTCGCGCCACAGATCAGCCGCGCTGGCGCACTGGTATGGGGTGCCCCAGCCACCGCCGCGGCCCAAGCACCCAGCCCCGGTGGGGTTGCCGCCGGCCTGCGCTTTTGGGCGCGCGCCGACAGTGGTGTCTCAACCACTACACCAGGCACAACCGTCGCGCAATGGAATGACCAGAGTGGTAACGGTTTCCACCTGATCCAACCAACCGGTTCCCAACAGCCGACCTATGAAAGCGGCTTGGCACGGACCAACTACAACCCCGCCCTGCGCTTCAACGACGACTTTCTGCGCAACACCAGCCGCATTCTCCAGACCACCGATGGCATGACGATGATCGGGGTGGGGGACAGCGATGTTACCGGCGGGATCCGCAGCTTGATTGCGATGGGCGACAACTATAATGACCCGACCATCGACTTATATGGTACCTCCATCCTTGCCCGGTTTGATGGTGGCGGCTTGGCGAATGTGTTTAACAATGAGACGCTGCCGACCCTCAAACCATTGATCTGGGGGCTGCGCGGGGATAATAGTGTCTATAATGGGCTGCGCTTTACCTACCAAGGCCAGGACATTCCTGTGAGCATGACCGTGGCGAAGCAAACCTACTATGGCCAGAATGTGGGCATGGGGGGTGATGGTGGCGGCGAGGACTGGCAAGGGCTGGTCTACGAAGGGATCATCTACAACCGTAAGTTGAGTGCCCTCGAAAACCAGCGGGTCAACAGCTACCTGGCCCTCAAATATGGCGTCACCCTGCGCCCAGTTGATAATGACGCCACCATCATCGAAGGTGACTACCTCGCCGCCAACAGTACGCTCAAAGTGTGGGATTACACCGCCAACCGTACCTATCATAACAATGTGGCCGGCATCGGGCGCGATGATGCGGGTGCGCTCAACCAGAAGCAATCACGCTCGATAAACGATGGCTTCCAGCCGGTGATTGGGTTGGGCACCATCGCGACCAATAATGGGGCCAATCCCAGCACCTTTGCGGCGGACAAGAGCTATCTTGTCTGGGGTAGCGACAATGGCGCACCCAGCTTTGGCATCGCTTACGCACCCAGCACTTTTACCCCCTCCATCCCCAGCTACTATCGCATGACCCGCGTTTGGAAGGTGCAGGAGACGGGGCAAGTCGGTCCTGTCAGTGTGCAAGCGCGCGATGGGCAACACTTGCTGGTGAGTAGCGATCCAACCTTTGCCCGAGGGGTAAGAGAGAGCCCCCTGAATGGCGGCAGCGCAACCGTTGACTTTGCCACTGGCGAGTATTTTACCTTTGGGCGCGCGGTCACTGCGCCGGGTGGGGTTGTGAGCGGCCTGCGCTTCTGGACGCGTGCCGACAGTGGTCTCTCGACCACGACACCAGGTGCCGCCGTGGCGCAATGGAACGACCTCAGTGGCAACGATTTCCACTTGACCCAACCGACCGGTTCCCAACAGCCGACCTATGAAAGTGGCTTGGCGCGGACCAACTACAACCCCGCCCTGCGTTTCAACGACGACTTTCTGCGCAACACCAGCCGCATTCTCCAGACCACCGATGGCATGACGATGATCGGGGTGGGGGAGAGTGATGTTACCGGCGGGATCCGCAGCCTGATTGCGATGGGCGACAACTATAATGACCCGACCATCGACTTATATGGTACCTCCATCCTTGCCCGGTTTGATGGGGGCGGCTTGGCGAATGTGTTTAACAATGAGACGCTGCCGACCCTCAAACCATTGATCTGGGGGCTGCGCGGGGATAATAGTGTCTATAATGGGCTGCGCTTTACCTACCAAGGCCAGGACATTCCTGTGAGCATGACCGTGGCGAAGCAAACCTACTATGGCCAGAATGTGGGCATGGGGGGTGATGGTGGCGGCGAGGACTGGCAAGGGCTGGTCTACGAAGGGATCATCTACAACCGTAAGTTGAGTGCCCTCGAAAACCAGCGGGTCAACAGCTACCTGGCCCTCAAATATGGCGTCACCCTGCGCCCAGTTGACAGCGACGCCACCATCATTGAAGGTGACTATCTCGCTACCAATGGCACGACCAAGGTGTGGGACTACACCGCTAACCGTACCTATCACAACAACGTCGCGGGCATCGGTCGCGATGATGCGGGCGCGCTCAACCAGAAGCAATCCCGTTCGGTCAACGATGGCTTTCAACCGGTGATCGGCTTGGGCACCATCGCGGCCAATAATGGGGCCAATCCCAGCACCTTTGTGGCGGATAAGAGCTATCTCGTCTGGGGTAGCGACAATGGCGCACCCAGCTTTGGCATCGCTTACGCACCCAGCACTTTTACCCCCTCGATCCCTAACTACTATCGCATGACCCGCGTTTGGAAGGTGCAAGCGACCGGTGCCGTCGAGACAGTGAGGGTTCAGGGACCGGCGATTGCTAACCTGCTGTTGGTCAGCAATGATCCAACCTTTACCACCGGGGTGACTGAGATTCCCTTGACAAGTGGTCGTGGGGCATATAACTTTACCAGCGGTCAGTACTTTACCTTTAGCGCTGAGGATACGCTCACCGCCGGCACTTATCGCCTAGCGGTCGGGCATAGTATGAAGTGTCTTAATGTCACCGGCACCCTGAGTGGCGCCAATGTGGAACAAGAGCCCTGCGCTGTGAGCGCAATTGGACAACAGTGGCAGATCGTGGCGGTTAGTCGCGGCCTCTATAAATTGATCAACGCCAATAGCGGTAAAGTGATGGAAGTGGATGGCGGCAGCACTGCCAATGGGGCGAATGTCGAACAGACCGAGGATCGTAATGGTGCCCATCAACAATGGCGTTTTGTCATGCAGGAGGATGGTGCCCATCAACTGGTAGCAGTGCACAGCAACAAGTGCGCAGGGATCGCCGGCGCTTCGATGAGTAATGGGGCGAACCTGGAACAAGTCGCCTGTCTATTGACCCCAAGTCAACGCATCGTCGTGCTGCCCTTGCAGTTAGCCGCAGAAGGGCTTTACACGGTCACCGCGCTCGGCAGTGGTCAATGTCTGGAAGTTGCTGGTGCCGGCCTGAATATCAGTGCCAATATCCAACAGGGCGGGTGTGATCCCACCGCATTGCAGCAACAGTGGTATCTAACCCTGGTCGGTGATGGCCTCTATAAGCTGATCAACCGCAACAGTGGCAAGGTCATGGAAGTCGCCGGTGGCAGTATAGCCGATCGCGCAAATCTACAACAGTATGATTATGTGGCGGGCAGCAATCAGAAATGGCAAGTCACCACCCACCGTGATGGCACCTATCAACTGGTGGCTGCGCATAGCAACAAATGTGCTGATGTTGTCGCCGGTTCAATTGCCAGTGGCGCTAATCTGCAACAAGCGCCCTGTACGACAAATGCCAATCAACGCTTCACCCTCACGCCGCTGCCGATGGTGCCCCAAGGGCTATACACCATCAGCGCGCTGCACAGCGGCCAATGTCTAGAGGTCGCGGGGGCCAACCCCACGGCGGGTACGCCTGCCCAACAAGGGCTCTGTAATCCCATGGCGCGCCATCAACAGTGGCAATTGCTGGCGATGAACGACGGCTATTATCGCCTGGTTAATCTCAATAGTGGTAAGATGCTCGAAGTTGCTGACAATAACCTAGCAGACGGGGCGACGGTGCGCCAATGGGAGTACCTGACTAGCGATAACCAGTTGTGGAAAATCATTGTACAGGGGGATGGCACCTATCAACTGCGGGCTGTACACAGCAATAAATGTGTTGATGTTGTCGGGGCAGCCACTGTGGCTGGGGCTGGCGTACAACAGGCAACCTGTACCACCAACGCTAATCAACGCTTCACGCTTACCGCCGTGGACCTGCTGCCGGAAAGCGCCTATACGATCAAAGCGGCCCATAGCGGCAAATGTGTAGAGATTGCCGGTGCCAGTGTGGCTGCCCCCAGCCAGGTGCAACAGAATGGCTGTAATCCGGCGCTGAAACAGCAACAGTGGCAACCCGTGATGTTGGCGAGCGGTTATTACAAACTGGTTAATCTCAACAGTGGCAAGGTGTTGGAAGTGCCGGGGGGCAACCTCAATTCCATTGTCGATTTAGCCCAGGGGGATGATAGTGGCCTCATCAGCCAACAATGGCGACTGGTGGCGCAAGGGGGCGGGGCCTACCTGCTGATCGCCGCGCACAGCAACAAATGTGCCGATGTTTACGGGGCTGGGCAGGCCGATGGGACGCGGCTCATTCAACAAGATTGCGGTACGGGGACCAATCAACGCTTTTACTTCCTTTCGATTGCCCAACCGGCGGAAGCGGTTTACGCCGTCAAAGGGGTGCAGAGCGGCAAATGTCTGGCGGTGGCAGACGCCAGCCTCGACAGTGGTGCTGCCGTCCAACAATGGCACTGTGATGCGGCCACCAAAGCCCAGCAATGGCAATTTGTCATCCAAGCGAGTGGTAACTATAAGCTGGTTAATCGCAATAGCGGCAAAGTGTTAGAGGTCGCCGCGGGTAGCCTGAGCGATGGCGTCAACCTGCAACAGGGGAACGATACCGGCGCAAGCCATCAACAGTGGCAACTAGTCGCGCAGACCGATGGCACTTATCAACTGGTGGCTCTCCATAGCACCCGCTGTATGGAGGTGGCCGATGGCGCGACGAGTGATGGTGCCCAACTCAGGCAAAATTTCTGTGGCAGTGCCCCACAGCAGCGCTTCCAACTGCTGCCAACTGGGCTTGGTAGCCAGCGCGTGGCCGAAGGTTTGTACACCATGCAACTGGTGCATAGCGATAAATGTCTGGATTTGGCAGGCGCCAGCCAAAGTAATGGTGCCGCGGTTCAGCAGTGGAATTGTAATTCGACCCAGAAGAGCAAACAATGGCAGTTGGTCGCCCTTGGTGGTGATAACTACAAAGTGGTCAATGTTAACAGTGGTAAGGTGTTGGAGGTCGCCGGCGGTAGCACTGCCGATGGTGCCACTGTGCAGCAGGGGGACGAAACTGGTGGTCACCATCAAAAGTGGAAGCTGGTTGGGGTTGGTAATGGCTCCTATCAGTTAGTCGCGGCGCATAGCAACAAATGTATCGAAGTGGCTGATGGTGTAGGCTATGATGGTGCTAATCTGCGCCAGGTTGCCTGTAGCACGGGCAATCAGCAACGCATCCGTTTATTCCCTGTCGCGCTGGCGGCCAAGGGGCTCTACCTACTCCAAGCGCTTCAGCGCAACAACTGTGTCGAGGTGGCCGGGGCGAGTTTGAGCAACGGCGGTAAGGTGCAACTGGGCAGCTGTGATCGTACGGCAACCCCCCAACAGTGGCGGATCCTGCCGCTGGCAAACAGCTACTACAAAGTGATCAATTTCAACAGTAACAAAGTGCTGGAGGTTGCGGGTAGTAGCATTGCCGATGGGGCGAATCTTCAACAATGGGATGATTACAGTGGGATCCAACAACAGTGGAAACTGGTGCCCCAGGTAGATGGCTCTTATCAACTGGTGGCGTTACACAGTAACAAATGTCTAGATCTCAGCAGCGCAACTGCGACGGCGGGCGCACCGCTCACCCAATTGCCATGTAGCGTGGTGACGACCCAACGTTTCAATCTGGTGCCCGTTGGCGAACCGACCGTCACCGACTTCGAAGAGAATAGTTTGGATATCTTCACGAACGGCAATGGCAGTGCACTGACGAGTGAGGCCCGGAGTGGTCAATACGCCGCAGCGGCAGTCGCCACCGGTAGGACCGTCGCCTACCGCGATCTGATTAGCCCGCAAATTCCAGTCGTTGCCAGCGCTTGGGTCAAGGGTGTGGGCACCGCTTATCTGATCTTTGTTGGCAGTGATGCCCTCGAAATTAGTCAGACCGCCCAGGCCGTAAACAGTACAACTTGGCAACGGATTATCTTTACGGCCACTGCGCCCCCTGGCACTGCCTACTATGATCTCCTCTTCCGGGCTGATAGTGGTGCATTCCTGGTTGATAATATCACGCTGCAGGTCAATGAGCAGGATAGTGATGGTGATAGTCTATCCGACCGGATTGAAATGTGCCGCAATCTTGGCAGCGTCAACTATGAATTCTATGATGGAGCCGTGGCGGGCACTACGCTAAAAAATCTGCCGGTGAGTGGGGCGTTGGGCCAAGGGGTGGTCACCAATTTTGATAGCCGCGCGTTGCAAAGCCAGTTTACGCCCCAGGATCCTAACGACTATGGGATTCGCTATAGCGGTTATCTGTGGATCGCGGAAGAGGGTGTTTATACCTTCTTTACAAATTCTGATGATGGCTCGCAACTTTGGCTCAACCAGCGGCTGATCGTCAACAATGACGGTTTACATGGGCTGACGGAGCGCAGCGGCACCGTACATCTCTATGCGGGGGTTCACCGTTTCCAACTGCTTTATAGTGCTTATGGTAGTGCGAATACGCTTGCCGCTGTACAGTGGAGTGGCTCTTCTTTTAGTAAAACTGAACTACCCTTCAATCGCCTGCTGAGTTGTGACCCCAATCTTGATAGCGATCAGGATGGACTGCCCAATCATCGCGATCTCGACTCTGATGATGACACCATTCCCGATGCTATCGAGAACAGCCAGTAGCCTACGGTAACGCCCTCATTAGACCTTTGTACCAGATAGCCGATCTCTAACGAGGTCGGCTATCTTTATATGGCAAGATGTGATATAAATTTTCTGACGTTTTTTTGACGATTCATTGCTATCATCTGTTTTACTCTATGTCAGCACCAACTCAGAAAGGCAACCGCATGGCCGAGATCATCTCAATTCACTCCTTTCGTGGCGGCACCGGCAAATCGAACACCACCGCCAATCTGGCTGCACTCTTTACGGCTGCCGGCAAGCGCGTCGGTATTATCGACACGGATATCCAATCGCCGGGCATTCATGTGCTCTTTGGGCTGGCGGGCCAGAATGTTGGTTACTCTCTCAACGATTACCTCTGGGGTCGCTGTTCAATTGAACAGGCTGCACATGATGTGACTGATGTGGTCATCAAAGGCGAAAGCCCCACCGCCGGCTGCCTCTACCTGATCCCTTCCAGCATTCAGGCCGATGCCATCGTTAATGTCTTGCGCGAAGGCTATGATGTGAGCAAGTTGACGGAAGGCTTTCGCAACCTAATCAGCGAGCTAAAACTGGATCTGCTTTTGATCGACACCCACCCCGGCCTCAATGAGGAGACGCTCTTTTCGCTCGCCATCTCGCACGCGCTGCTGATTGTCATGCGGCCGGATCAACAGGACTATGAAGGCACTGGCGTCACGGTGGAAGTCGCCCGCTCGCTGGATGTGCCGCGCTTGCTGTTGCTCGTCAATAAAACGCCGGCCGCTTTTGCCCCAGCCGAGGTCCAAGCTCGGGTCGAGCAGACCTTTGATTGTACCGTAGCCGCAGTGCTGCCCCATGCCGATGAGATGATGACCCTGGCCAGCAATGGCATCTTTGTCGTACACTACCCAAATCATGCGTTGACCACGTTGTATCGCAGTGTCGCCGACCAGTTGCTGGCCTAGGAGCTGCTATGAAAACGACTTCGCCAGCCTTAAATTTGCTGGCGCTGCCCCCGCTCCAGCGCACGATTATGGTTTATTTGCTGCGCGAGGGTGCTATCATGCCGGGGGCATTGGCTGCGCGCCTGGCGCTTGATCCAACCGCGGTGCAGTCGGCGCTGGCGAACTTGCAAACGAGTGGGCGGGTGCGGTTGACTGCGGATGGTCTGCTCGCAGCCAATCCTGGGCACACCCGCCGCCGCACCTTGCCTGCCCGCCTCTGGCCGGCATTACAGACGGCCAGCCGGCTTTATTCGGCGCAAGAGATCATCACCCTGCGGACTGCTGTGCCGATTGTCCAATTTGCCAGAGCAAAACTGGGCGAATTCACTGACCACGGTCCTGACCATGTGTTGCGGGTCAAAGCCTTTGCCACCCAATTGGGCTATGTCATGGGCTTGACCGCCAACGAACAACATGTGTTGCGTGCGGCTGCGCTCTTTCATGATGTGGGCAATATCATCGATCGCACACGCCATCACATCATTAGCCAAGAGACGGTGACAAAGCTGGTCGCCACGGGGCAACTCCCCTTTAGCACCGGCGAGGCGGCGCTAATCGGGCTGCTCTGTCGCTGGCATCGGAAGGAATATGACCCGGCCCGCACCGATCAATTGTACGGCGAAACCATCCGTACCGGATTAGCGGCGTCGGTCTTACGCGTGGCCGATGCCCTGGATAGTGACTACCGCCGGGTCGATTATGGGGCTAAGTTCAAACGCGTGGTGGAACTCTTCTTTCCCCACGAAATCGCTTTCATGGATGACCTGGCCACCATTCTCGGCATTCGCATCTGTTGTACACCGGCTCTTCACCTCCAGGTTTTTGTCCAGGAACAAACGGTGGTCGAAGCCAGCTATCACATTGGCGCGCTGCGTAAAGATGTCGCCGAGACCCCCATCCCCTGCACGATCCAGGTGTTCAAATGTCCAAGCCAGCCGTCTGTGGCCCACACCGAGCCGCCAGCGACCGTGTTGGGCCGCGGTAACAGCAACCAGGCCACCCACCCGCCGCTGCCAGCCGCCCTGCTGGTCGCCCCATTTGACCCGCATAGTCTGGTGATGGCGGCGCTCAGTCACAAACAGCTATGCGCG
Source organism: Caldilineaceae bacterium (assembly GCA_022842065.1). Next base: position 79,968 of record JALHQH010000019.1, on the reverse strand, counting down.
GCCGGCTATCGGGTCGAACTCCTCGTCTACCCCGATACCCACGGGGCAACTACCTGGCTGTGGCAGGAGGGCTTGACTGACTTCACCCCTGAGCACTTTACACAGCTAGTCGTCATCGGCGACCGCCCGGATGGTGCCAGTACCACCGCCCTGCTTGCCACCGTAACGCGTTGGCAGCGGGCCGGCGCAACGGTAACCCTCCTCAACCGTCACCAGGCAAATTGGGCACGGCTGCCCGATCTATTGCAGCTTGGCGTTCAGGTCACGCTCGGCGGCGACTGGGCCTATTTTTGGGGGCATCGTGTTGATGAAGTTGACCTCTTCTGGGGCCGGATTGCCGCGCTCTGTACGCGTGATCCCATCCAATCCGCGGTCGGGGTAACAGCGGAAGAGGAAAATGTCAGCCAGGGGTTGCTCAAGGTGATCTACGACGCCATTGCCGACACGGTGCGCCAACCTCCCCCCGATGGCGAAGGCTGGGTTGCCGTGGCTATGCCCATCCTGGACCAGATCAGTGCTGATGCGCGCGCCTGGTTTGCCGGCCAAGCGGCTGCCTTTCGTCTGACCTATGCCAGTTTACCACTCACCCCCTGTGTACAGGGCAAGGTGTTGTGTTTTGACTTGGCGACAACGGGCCAAGGGCACATGGTTTTTTGGGGGTTGGAACGGGCGATTGAGGTAAACGGCCGGGCTGCCGAACGGGGCATCGCTTTTAACACGCCCTATGCCATTGCCACCTGGATTGATCCCAACGATGAGGCCATGGGCGACATGGTGCAATTGTTGGCGCTCAACCATTGGCGTGAAGAAGAGGCAACGCCGATCCGTCTGCTCTATCCGGCTGATCTTGGCCCTGTGCCCGAAGGCAATGAAAGCGCGATCCGCGTGCGGCTGCCGGCGGCACAGGCTGCACAGGTGGTGCAGGCCTTAATTGCTGCCTGTAATGAGGATGCTTAGCAAGCAGATGCCATTGGGATGATTGCCCTTAATCGAAGATCCCGCCAATAAACGGGTATAACCCACTTGGCGTGGCATTGCTCGCACCGGATTGCCAAATCTGGTGGCCTGGATTGGCAAATCGACGCCAAACTCCCCACGTGAGGTGGGATATAGGCAAATCAACATGGCACACCTTTACCAACTACGTCTCTGCTGAACGGATTACAATGAAATGACCGACAAAAAGCTGCTTTCGCGTGACGAAGTGCTGAGTGGCCTGGGCGGCCGAGTGAACAAACCGGCCCACACAGCGCTCGCTTTGATTGAAAATCGCACGGCCCACCTGGTTGCCCAAGCGCAACAGGCTGGAAATCCGGCGTTGGCCGTTGCTGCTACCCAAAGCCGACGGCAGGACTTTCTCATGGCGATTGCGCAGGGGCGCGCGGAATTGCCACGCCCAACGATCCAGGAGCTAGAGCGTTATGCGCCCGAATGGGCTATGTTGGTGCCGGAAACGCCTGCCGTCCGCGCAACCGTCGCCCATCTACTGGGCCAAACATACGCCTTTACGGCCCAAACGACGCCGGCTATCCACCGCGCACTGGGCCTGGATAGCGCGGCTGTGCAGCAAGCCTATCAAAGCCTCTACCAGCGACCACTCACGACGATCTTTGCCCCAACCGTCACGCTGTGGGAAAGCGTACGCTGGTTTTGGTCAGCTTTTTCGACGCGGCTGGAAGCGTTGCCGCCCTTTTGGTTGACCTTCTTTTTGACCCTGCCGGCCACCTCTGGTCTGCTGGCCTTGCCGATTGCGCTGGCCCCGGTCGGGCCGCTGTGGGGGGTACTGATTATTCTCGGCCTTGGCCTGATCAACATGCTGACGGTGGCGGCATTGGCCGAAACGGTGGTACGCAGCGGGGTCGCACGCTTTGGGCTGGGCTTTCTGGGTCAATTGGCCCAAGAATATTTGGGTTCGGCGGCCACCACTTTGTTGACGCTGGCCTTGATCGTCAGTAACTTTTTGGTACTGATCATCTTCTTTTTGGGCGTGGGCGGCACCTTGGCCAGCGCCACCGGGCTGCCCGCTGCTCTCTGGATGGTGCTGCTTTTTGTGGTCACCCTCTATTTTCTCTCGCGGCGTTCGCTCAATGCCACGGTCACGACTAATTTGCTGATTGTTTTTGCCAATCTACTCATCGTGCTGGCGATTGTGCTGTTGGCCTTGCCCGCTTTTCAATGGGAGAACCTGACCGCTGGTGGTCGCGCCCCCGCCTTCACGCCGGCCGCGCTTGGCTCGATTGTCGGCATTCTCTCGGCCACCTTTTTGTCGCATTTTTTGGTGGCGACCTATGGGCCGGTCATCTTGCCGCGCGACCCCAGTGGACGGGCCTGGGTGCGGGGCAGTGTGGCCGCGGTCGCCACCATGGCGATCATCGCGGTGGTGTGGCTGTTGGTGAATGTGGGCGTGCTCTCCCCCGCCACCCTCAGCAGTGCCAAGGGCACCGTGGTGACGCCCCTGGCGGCGTTGGTGGGGCCGGCGGTCAACCTGCTTGGTTCGCTCTTGGTGATTTTGAGTTTAGGTTTGGCGACGATTCAGGTGAGCCTGGCCCAATACTATTCGCTGGAAGAGCGCTTGCCGGCCCCCGGTACGCATTCCTGGCTGGGTAAATTGCCCGCCACACAACGCTTCTGGCTCTGTGTCAGCCCGATGCTTTTGGTGCTGGGGCTGGCGCTCTGGCTGCTGCGCAGCGGGGTGGGTTCTTTTGCGGGGCTGTTGGGCACCGTCAATGTGTTGGCCTTGCCCCTGCTGACAGGGATCATTCCCCTGTTATTGCTGATGGCGACGCGGCGGATGGGGGATTTTGTGCCTGGGTTTGTTTGGCACTGGCTCGGCCAGCCTTTGCTGGTTGGGCTGCTGATTCTCTTTTTTGTGGCGACGATTGTCCTCCACGGGATCTATATCTGGGATGATTGGTTCCTTCGCGTAACGGCCATTGGCGGCGGGCTGATCATTCTGGCGGTTACAGTGTTCACCTGGCGCCAGCACCGCCACAACCCACGGGCGGTCGTCGAAATTCGCCATGATGAGCGGTTGCAAGGCGCAAGTCAATATACCCTTGTGGCGAATGGCCAACCACTTGCCGCCGCAGTCACGTTGGACTATGGCAATCGCCAAGCGCAGGTGTTGACCGCCACTGGCCCGATTACCAATTTCGCCACGCTGCAACGCGTCACTATCGAAGTGCCGGCGATTGAGGTCGCCAGCCTCAAAATCTGGGTGCATCACTTGTCAATCGAGGGTGGTTCAGTGGGGCTGCCCGCCGCAGTAAAGATTTGGGGCGATCAGCCGCAACCAGACTTTTTAGGGGTGACGGATCGCGGTCAATGTTTGATCCCCTGGCAAGGACAGGCTGGGCGCATTGAAATTAGCTTGGACAAACCTAGCGGCGAGCGTAGTTGATTTACGTCGAGACAACGAATAAATGATTAGCTTGTGCAAATGTGATGGCGGAGTAAGCATCATCACGGTAGCTGGTTGCTTTCATCACGTTTTCATCACGATTGGCTGGTATCCTAAGCGATACAACCAATGCTCGGTTTGTCGATATAGGGTTTCGCATGAAAGGATTGAGGGAATGGCTTCGCATTACAAGGTGTGTCAGGTTGGCGCAGAACGCTTTGCCCAGGGCGGGTGAGGATGACGATCATCAATAACGAGCAATCAATCACTGTAACCGGCACTGTAACCGGCATACTCGCTGCCCACTTTGTGAATGGTCATCATGGCGCGCCTCGGTCGACCCCGGCCGAACAAGAATATGCGCCCGAAGCCTGGTTTCTGGGACCATTGGGTGAGAATGCCGATGAGTTTGAACGGTTAGTCGTCGAAGCCCTGCGCGATCATGTCTTCTGGCGACGCAACTTTCATCCGGGTGACACCTCGCCAATCAGCGAAGCGAGTAAACGGTCGCCCCAATATCTGCACGCCACTGATACGCTCAAACACAGCTACCGCTCGCTGCTGGCGATCCTTAAGAAGTCGGTCCCCTTTTTCAGCGAGCGCTATCAGGGCCATATGTCGGTCGATCTGGCGATCCCCAGTCTGGTTGGTTACTTTGCCGCCATGCTCTATAACCCCAATAATGTGGCATTTGAGGGCTCAACCGCAACCACACTGCTGGAAATTTTGGTCGGTGACGACCTCTGTCGGATGCTTGGCTATACGGTCGAGCCCGAGGCACAATCCACGTTGCCGCGCCCTTGGGGCCACATTACCTCCGGTGGCACGGTTGCCAACATTGAGGCGCTCTGGACCGCGCGCAATTTGAAATTCTATCCACTGGCCTTGCAGGCGGCTTTACAACAGGAGACAACGCTGGCTACTGCCCGTGAGCTGACCGTAGAGACCCCGATGGGGACAACTGTGCGCCTACTTGACGCTGATCTCTGGACATTGTTAAATCTACGCGGCGATGATATCCTGGCCCTGCCTGAACGCCTGCAACGGGAAATGGGCATCCCGGCCGCCACGGTTAATGCCGCCGTGAATAACTACTCGTTGCAAAGTCTGGGCATGGGTGAATTTACCCGCCGCTTTTTGGCTGATCTCACCCATGCCCCTGTCTTTTTTGTGCCTGGCACCAAACATTACTCTTTTCCCAAGGCTGCGGCCTTGCTGGGGATTGGTGCAGCCAATATGATCGATGTTGCCGTGGATTTGGCCGCACGGATGGATCTAGCGGCCCTGCGTCGCCACTTGACGCGCTGCCTTGCCGAACGTTGGCCGGTCTATACCGTGGTGACGGTCATGGGCAGCACCGAGGAGAGTGCTGTCGATCCGCTGGCCGAGGTGTTAGCGTTGCGTGAAGAATTCCGCCGCCAGGGTCTAGAATTTACCATTCACGCCGACGCCGCCTGGGGTGGTTACCATACCACCCTGCTGCGCGCTGATGAAGTGGGTGAAAACGATGGCCCCCATGCCGTCCCCATTGTAGAGCCGCCCGGCGCGCCGAGCTTGGCTTTAAGCGCCTATGTAACTCGACAACTGGGCGCGCTGGCCCAAGCTGACTCGATTACGGTTGACCCCCACAAAGGGGGCTATATGCCTTACCCGGCCGGTGCACTCTGTTATCGTAATTCTGCCATGCGTGCCTTAGTCACCTTTGATGCACCTTATATGTATCACGGCGAAGCCGAACCGACGGTGGGCATCTATGGCATTGAAGGCTCCAAGCCTGGCGCGGCCGCGGCATCCGTTTATTTGAGCCACCGTTGTATCCCGCCCTCGCGCCAGGGCTATGGGCGCATTATCGAGCAGGCCACCTGGCGCTGTAAGCTCTTCTATGCCCGCTTGTTGACGATGGCGCGTCCAGAAGATCCCTTTATTATCGTGCCGTTGATGCGCTTGCCGGCGGAAGTAAGCCAACAAGATGTCGAAGCGCAACTGCGCCTGATCCGTACGCGCATTGACCGCCGCCCCATTGCTGAAATTCTGGCCGATCGCGAACTCTCTACGCTGCTTGCCGAACTTGGCCCCGATCTTAATATTTTGGCCTATGCGTTCAACTTCAAGACGATGCGTGAGACGATTAACAGCAACTTGGCCCTGGCCAATCGCCTGAATCAGACGCTTTACCAGCGCTTTAGCATCAAACCACGCGATGACATCTATGGCTATAACCTGATTGTCAGCACCACGGAGCTGGATGCCGCGCACTACGGCACGGACTTTATTGCCGACTACAAGCGCCGGCTGGGGGTTGCGGATTCGCCCGGCGAAAGTATCACCGTTCTGCGCTCGGTGGTGATGGATCCGTGGTCGATGGCTACCACCGGCAGCGCGTTTCTGGATCTGATCGAAGCTGAGTTGCGTGCGGCGTTACAGGAGTGGGCGCGCGACCGCAATTCGCATCTGGTCGAAGGCTGGTTTGCTGGTAAAAGATCGACCTAATAGGGAAGACCTGTAGCGTTGGCACAACTGTGTACTGCGCATCCCCTGATGCGCAGTACATAATTGTGCTATGTTTCTCAGCTTTCTCTATAAGCTGTGTGTTCAGCTTGTGCTGATAAGTTTGAAGAAGGAGCCAACGTAATGTTGTTAGTCGATGCACGTGCCGGCGTAAGTGCAATTCATGGGATTGGCTTGTTTGCTCATGCGTTTATTGCCCAGGGCACCCCAATGTGGATCTTCGAGCCTGGCTTTGATGTGTTGTTAACGGAAACACAAATGGCTGCCTTGCCGGCACCGGTCCAACGGCAAGCGCGCCGTTATGCCTATTATGACGCCACACATGGTGCTTACGTCCTCGCCAGCGACGACTCGCGTTTCTGTAATCATGCCGATGATGCCAATATGGCTGATAGGGGTGAGCTCAACTATGCGGCTCGCGATATCTATCCAGGTGAGGAGATCACCTGGGATTACCGGCCTTGGGGTGGGGTTGCGTTCTTGGCTGATTAATCGGTACAATCAACGATGAGCCTACTTGCGCCTATCGATCTCATTGCTGTTTCCGTTAAAAGGGCAAAAGCTCCAAAATTAACACCCGGCTGTGCTGGGCAAGGTGGATGGTAGCGGTGGTTGACCGTGTGGGCCGCCCCAACCCATTGCCATGCGCTTTGCCTGGCGCAGCAACATTCAAGAGGTAATGCCCGCGATGGTCGAAGCAACTGTCCTCCTCGTCTGGAGTATTGTCGTTCATTTGATTGCTGATTGGTTGTTACAAAGTGAGTGGATGGCGGTTCACAAAGTGAATCTGCGCCATCCTGCCGCCTGGGTACATAGTGGGATCCATACGGCGGGGTTGTCGCTGGTCTTTACCTGGCCGCTAGCCCTGTTTGTCGGCGTTACTCACCTGTTGATCGACACGCGAATCCCCTTGCTCTGGTGGATGCGCATTGTGAAACAGGTGCCCAAAGATGCACGCATGCCGATTGTTGAAATCTGGCTGGATCAGGTGATGCATATCACGGTGTTGGCACTGGTTGTATTGGCGCGCTATCAGGTTGCGGCCTAATCTTATCTGTGTGATCGAGCTGTTTTTTTGTGTCTAAAGGTTATGTCCGCCATCTGAAAGTGGACCGCCTCAATGCGATAGATCGGGATTATGTCAGCCAATCAGCTTATACGTTCTTCTCTGCAAAGTAACCCAATGGCGAAAGGAGTGGTGCAATCGGTTGCGCCCTTATCGGTTGCGGCCGGCACGCGCTATATTCTGCGGCTCTGGCTCGGGCACTGGCCCCAGGCGCTTTTCCTGTTGGTCGTGTTAGTTATCTATGAGAGCTACAAGACCTTCTTTTCCCTGAGCTTACGCAGTTTGCTCGACACGCTGGAGCAGACCGGGCGTATTCCCAATTTGGTGCAGGTGATCGGACTGTTAGTCGGCGTTTTTGTGGTGGCCTTTGGCGCGCGCCTGCTGGGCGAACGCGTGATCGCCAGCGTGGGTGTTAAGATCCTCAATGAGCTGCGCGACCGCATGTTTCGCCAACTACAGCGCTTGCCGCAACGCTATTACAGCCGCACCCCCATGGGTGAGATCATGGCGCGTTTTTCCAGTGATCTGGCGGCAATTGAGCGTGGCACGACCAATCAACTGCGCGATGGGCTGCTCGATCTGATCGAATTGTTGCTCAACCTGCCGGTCCTCTTCTATCTGGATTGGCGGCTGGCGTTGGTGACCTGCTTTTTTATCGTAATTTTGGGGGGCGGCATCCGTTTGCTGGCCCCGCGCGCCAGTGCCGCCGGCTATCTGCACCGGGGCAGTGAGGCGCAGAGTGTCAACGTTATCCAAGAAAATGTGCGTGCCCAAGCCATTATTCGTGCCTTTGGCTTTGAAGGGCTGATGCAGGAACGCTTTGACCGCGAACTCAGGGCCATTGAAGGAGCGGGGACGCGTGCGCTCTTTTTGCGTGCGCTCGTCTCGCTCTCAGCCAAAGCCTTGCTGGCGTTGAATCGGATCGCGGTGGCCGGGGTCGGGATTTTATTGGTCATGCAGGGTGCGATGACGATTGGGGATCTGGTCGCCTTCTTGGGGTTAGCCGAAATTGTCAGCATGGCGGTGGATGACCTGAGCCGCAATGTGCTGCCCGACTTGATCACCGCGACCAGTGGGATTCAGCGCATTGAGGAATTACTCCAGCAGCCGACAGAAGGCAGCGACCAACCCCAAGCCGTGGCGCTGTCGCCCTTGGCGCGTCAGATCCAATTGACCAATGTCAGTTTCAGTTATACAGGCCAGCAAGAAAATCTGCGCAATGTCTCCTTGCAGATTGACGCCGGCCAATCCGTTGCATTTGTCGGGCCGAGCGGTTCCGGCAAAAGTACGCTGCTCAATCTGCTGATCCGGGCCTACACCGCGACGACGGGCACGGTGGCCTTTGATGGCATCGATCTGCGCACCGCGACGCGCACATCCCTGCAACAGCAGATGGGTGTGGTTTTTCAAGAGACCTATCTCTTTAACACGACGATCCGTGAGAACATTCGGATGGCTAAGCCCAGTGCCAGCGACGCCGAAGTGGAAGCGGCCGCGCGCCAGGCCGAAATTCATGAGCTGATCATGCAATTGCCACAACAGTATGAAACAGGCGTGGGCGAGGCCGGTGGTAGCCTTTCCGGTGGTCAACGGCAACGGGTGGCCATTGCGCGTGCGATCCTGCGCGACCCAGCGCTGCTGATTCTGGATGAAGCTACGTCGGCGCTTGATCCTGGCACGGAAGCGGCGCTTAATGCAACCCTGCAACGGTTGGCCCGCGGGCGCACGGTGGTGGCGGTCACCCATCGGCTCTCCGCGGTGGTGGCCGCGGATCGGATCTTTGTGATGAATGATGGTACCCTGGCGGAAGCCGGTAGCCATGCCGAGCTGTTGCAGCGCCAGGGGCTCTATGCGCAACTCTGGCATAAGCAGACCAGCTTTGAGGTCAGCCAAGATGGGCGGATGGCGACGGTCCGGCCTGACTATCTGCGCCAGATGGCCCTCTTCGCCGAGCTAGATGAGCCAACCTTAGCCCACTTGAGCGAACGCTTTAGCGTCGAAAATGTGCCGACTGGGCAATTGGTCTGCCGCCAGGGTGATCCAGGTGATAAACTTTATCTGATTGCGCGTGGCCAGGTGGAAGTGCTGGTCCGCCATGCTGAACAGGAAGAACAATGTATTGATATTATGGGGGATGGTGATCATTTTGGCGAGATGGCACTGTTGCAAGACGCGCCACGCAACGCCACGATTCGCACGCGCACGAACACACTCTTGCTCACGCTGCCGAAATCGGCCTTTTTAGCATTGCTGGCTGAGTTGCCGCCCCTGCGCACTGTGATTGATCGCCAGATCGAGCGGACGCTGCGTAATCGTGAACGTTACCGCGTTGGGTAAAACCGTTGCGCGGCTTATACCCAAAGGAGAAACAAATGTATACCGTTGCGGAAGAAAGCCGAATCCAGACTGTACTGGCCAGGATCAAACGTGAGGCTGGTTCGCATTCGCCCAGCGTGGCGACGATGCTACAGGCATTGCCCGAGATCAAGCTGGAGATCGACGCCTGCTTTCTCTCTAATCCTTATGCCACTGATCTCTTTTTGGACTATTTCCAACAAGAGGTGGTGGCCACCGATCGTCTACGCCGGGTGATTGAGTACTATCCCTCTCAAAACGCCTTCCTGGCGCGCTTGGTGGCCCCGCGCTTAGGGGTGCCCGCCGCGTCCATTTTTCTCGGTAACGGTGCCACGGAGATCATTCAGGCAATCCTCCACAATTTTACGACCGGCAGCCTGTTGCTCAACTTGCCCACCTTTTCCCCCTATTATGAATTTGTCCGTCCCGACACTCAGGTGATCTACCACACGCTGCGCAAAGAAGATGAGTTCCGCCTGGATCTAAATGGCTATCTGGACTTGGTGCAACAGCGTGCCCCCAACACCGTCGTGATCATTAACCCCAACAATCCCGACGGTGGCTATCTGCCCCAGGCGACACTCCAGACGTTGCTCGACGCCTTGCGCGATGTCCCTAATGTGATCGTTGATGAAAGTTTTATGCACTTTGCCTTTGAATCTGAGCAGTTGGATCTGCTCTCCTGTGCCGCCGCAACCCAGCTGTTTGATAACCTGATTGTCGTCAAGAGCATGTCCAAAGACTTTGGCATTGCCGGGGTGCGACTGGGCTATGCGGTCATGGCCCCCGCCCGTGTCCAACAGCTCTTGGGTAACGGCTTTCTCTGGAATCTTTCGGGGTTGGCCGAATACTTTCTAGAATTATGGGCGCGTGATGACTTTATGGCGCGCTATGAAGTAGCGCGCCGGCGCTATATCCATGAAGCACAAGCCTTTTTCCAATCATTGGGGCAGTTGCCTGGTCTGCGGGTCTATCCCTCGCTGGCTAACTATGCGCTACTCGAGTTACAGAATGGCATGACGGCTTTTGAATTTGTCAGCCAGCTCCTGGTTCACCACGGCATCTACACGCGCAACTGTGAGGATAAGCAGGGGCTGGTTGGTGAATTTGTACGGATTGGGGCGCGCACGGCGGCTGAAAATACATATATGCTGCAAGGCATCACAGCGCTGTTAACGTCCAAAGCAGAGGCAAGCCGCGTCACCTCTATGCAATAAACAAAACAATTGTCAGTTTTTTCAGCGAATCGAAAGCTGAATCGTCACAAAAAAACAATATAATATTGCTTGCGCAGCTTCTCATTTTGGCATTGCTCGCAACCACGGGGGTTCGGGTAAGCGCTTGCGTATATTCGGTCTGTAACAGCCACTGCTGAGTTACACACTTGGTGAGCGGTTCTGAGAATTAGGAGTAAAGTATGAGAAGGATCTCTAAGTTAAGTTGTCTAGATGGATATTTGCGTAAACTGGTTGGATTGCTCCTACTCACCACTGTCATCAGCATTGGTCATTTCGTGTGGAGCGATGTGGCCTATGCCGTTGGTCCCTATGTGGTTAACTCGACTGGTGACCAATCTGATTTTAATCCGGGGGATGGTGATTGTAACATCGATACCAGTGGAATTTGTACATTACGCGCGGCGATTGAGGAGGCCAATGCCTCGCCCTATTATGAGTTTCCGGTTTCGATCCACTTTAATATCCCGGGTGCCGGCCCCCATGTCATCGCGCCGACTTCGCCCTTACCATTTCTAGCTTCGCCCCTGCCGGGTGACCCATCGATCATCATTGATGGCTCTACCCAACCCGGCGCGAGTTGCGCGGCTTGGCCCCCGACCTTGCAGATCGTGCTCGATGGCACCAATGCGGGCGGGGGTGCGACCTCTGGTTTGGTTACCTTTGATGGCGGTATCACCGTGCGCGGCTTGGTTATTCACAGCTTTGCCAATGAAAATATTGGCCTGTATGGGGGCAACAACACGGTTCAGTGTAACTTTTTTGGCACCGATGCCACTGGTACGCAGCCACTTGGCAACGCCACTGATAATCTGTTTGTCAACGGCACTATGAATAATCTGATCGGTGGCGCGACGCCGGGCACCGGCAATCTCTTTGGCGGTGGCGCAGGACGGGGCATTATGCTGGCGGCTGCCGCAGAGAATATTGTCCAGGGCAACTACATCGGCGTCGACCCCAGTGGTACGAATCAGGTCGGTACGCTAACCTTTGGGATCGTGGCCACTGGCGGTAATAACCAGATTGGTGGCCCCACCGCGGCCGCACGTAACGTGATTGCCGGCAGTAGTATTGGGATTAATGTCGCGGTGGCCAATGGCAATGTGGTCCAGGGGAATTATATCGGTACCAATGCGGCTGGCACTGCCGGCCTTGGTAATGGCACTGGCGTTTGGGTCAGTGGCAATGCCACCAATACGCGCCTGGAAGACAACTTAATCTCCGGCAACGGGCAAATCGGGGTGCAGATTGCCGGTGCCGCCGATGGTACCATCCTGCGCGGCAACCTGATCGGGGTTGATGCCACCGGAACAGGGCCTCTGGGCAACAGTCAACAGGGTGTGCGAATTGATGATGGCACGAATAGCCTGATCGGTGAGCCGGGTGACGGTAACACCATCGCCTACAACGGCTTGGCCGGCATCCAGATTCTCGCCGGGACGGGCAACGCGATCCGCGAAAATCGCATCTTCGCCAATGGTGGGTTGGGGATTGAACTGGGCAATAATGGCGTCGACGAAAATGATGTAGGGGATGGTGATACCGGTTCCAACAATCACCAGAATTATCCTGTCCTCTATGCTGCCATTCGCGAGAGTGCCCTAACCATCCAAGCGGGCATGGGGGGACCGCCGAATACTGATTTTACGCTTGACTTCTTTGCGAGCGCTACCTGTGAAAGCAACGGCTTTGGCGAGGGTGCCAGTTATGTAACTTCGGCTGTGGTGACGACCGATAATGATGGAATCGCGCTGCTGAATACTACGGTCAGTACAGAAGCGCCCGCTGGGCAGTTCCTGACGGCGACGGCGACTGATCCAAGCGGCAATAGCTCTGAGTTTTCCCTCTGTATGCCCCTCCAACCAGATAATACGACCTGGCCGAATGCGTTGGCGCTGACCTTTAATGGCCCCACCGAAACCCGGACGGCTGATGCTGCCCAATTTTTAACCAGGCGTGGGGAGGTCCGCTGGTACAAGTTTGCGGTCCAACCAAGTAGCACAATAGTGGTCGACTTGGCTAATCTTCCTGCTGATTACGATATTACGCTTTTTAAGGATATTAACAATGCCTATAACAACCTCACCACTAATCGCGACTTGGCGCGGATCAATGCCGAACTGGCGCCATCGGCATTTTCCAACCCGTATGCGGTGAGCAACCCGTATGCGGTGAGCAATCCCTATGCGGTGAGCAACCCGTATGCGGTGAGCAACCCGTATGCGGTGAGCAACCCGTATGCGGTGAGCAATCCCTATGCGGTGAGCAACCCGTATGCGGTGAGCAACCCGTATGCGGTGAGCAACCCGTATGCGGTGAGTAATCCCTATGCGGTGAGCAACCCATATGCGGTGAGCAATCCAGATGCTTATAGTTCGGCCCAAATGCGTACGTTGGTTGGTTTTTCGGCCCAGGAAGGAACCGCTGCCGAACGGATTGCTATTAACACATGGGCGAATAGCGGTGAATACTATGTGCGCGTTAGTGGGCGCAATGGTGCATTTAGCAATGCCACCCCCTTTCAACTGGATGTCACCTTGTTGGGGGGTGCCTGTAATACTTTCATGCCGAGTGCTCTTCCCCCCAGTGGTACGGGTGTGACCGGTGGTAACTTTAAGAGTATTATTCTGCATGATATCAGCCGCATGGAAGGTACGGCACCGGAACGCAGTGAACTGCTGACACGCCTACAACAGTTGGCTGGGCGCAGTGAAGTAGCTGGCGTCGTGGTCGATTTGGGTCAGGATGGCCGGATCAGCGCCGTCCGCGATCAAGCTTTGGCCAATGCTGGTTGTCCCTTTGCCGTTAATCTCTGGGCGAACGAAGTACGCGAGATCATCAGTCGTTATCGCAACAGCAATCCCAGCCTCGCTTATGTGGTGTTGGTGGGGAATGACGGAATTATCCCATATTTCCGCTACCCGGATAGTGCACCTGTCTCCCCCGAATCGGACTTTGAGCCACCGGTGCTTGATAGCACCATCTCGGAGGCGAATCTACGGCTTAACTATCTGCTGAGCCAGGATGCATATGGCGCACAGTTAGAGATCTCACTACAACATCGTAATTTGCCCCTGCCCGATTTAGCTGTGGGCCGCTTGGTGGAGACTGCTGCCGAAGCGCGCACTGTGGTTGATGCCTATCTCAATACGAGTGGGGGGGTCGTACCGACCCCAGATTCAGCCTTACTCACGAGCTATGGCTTTCTGGAAGATGGGTCGCGTGCTGTATTAGAGCAGTTGCAAGCTGGCCTGCCCGCAAACAGCACCTTTAATACCCTGATCGATCCTTTCGACCGCGCACCGGAAGATCCCCTCTCGTGGACAGCGGACCAACTGCGCAATTTAATGTTGACCCAACGCCACGACATTATGTTTCTGGCTGGTCACTTTAATCCTAACCGCTTGTTGGCGGCCGACTATGTTACGACGCTAAGCGCTGCCGAAGTCGCGGCTTCGACGGTTGATTTCACCAATGCGATTATCTACAGCAGCGGTTGTCACTCGGGTTATAACTTGGTCAATGATCATGCTGTGCCCAATGTTACCGAGGTCCCCCCTGACTGGGCCCAGGCGTTTGCCCAAAAGGGGGCGCTGCTGATTGCCGGTACGGGCTATCAATATGGGGATGCTGATCTGCAAGAATATTCGGAGCGCCTCTATCTAGCCTTTACACAGCGGCTGCGTGTGGGCAGTGGTCCTGTCTCTGTGGGGCAGGCACTTGTTGCCGCTAAGCTTGATTATCTGGCGGACACCGGTGTTGAGGTTGATGGTATTTTTGAAAAAACTATTCTCGTCTCAACGCTCTTTGGGCTACCGATGTTGCGTGTCGATCTGCCCAACCGTATTGCTGCGCCTAGCCTACCGCCGGTGGTACCGGGCACGCCCGCCGTTGTCGGCAGTGGTCCCGGTGCCGGGCTCAACCTGCGTACAGCCGATGTAACTGTGCCGACGAATCTACAAGCCGAGACGGTAATGCTAACGGATGGTGTCACCAATCAGCCGGTGCAGACGGTTTACTATCGCGGCCCGAATGGTTTGGTCGCGCGCCCTAGTTTTCCGATCCAACCATTGGTGATCGCCAACGTGACCAATGGCGCGGGTATCGTCCGTGGTGTCGGCTTTCGTGGGGGCAACTTCATTGATGAAGCGAATGTCCAGCCACATACCAGCGTGCCAGCTACGGAACTAGCCGGGAGCCATCCTGTCTTCTATTCAGCGAACTTCTTTCCGGCGCAACCGTGGCAACTCAATTACTATTCGTATCTGGCTGATCCTACGACTGGTACCATCCGGCTCATGTTAACGCCAACCCAATTCCAGTCGAATGCTGCAGGCTCGACTATCGGTACGTTGCGCCGCTACACCGATATGCGCTTTCGGCTCTTCTATAGCGATAACCGTAGCGCCGCCGCGTTGGCGGCCCCTCCCAGCATTGTCCATGCGGCGACAACAACGGCAGGTAATGATCTGCATTTTGTTGTTGAGGTAAATCGTAGCAACGAGAGTGCGGATGTGCAAGAAGTTTGGGTTACCTATCTCACCAGCGGCGGCACCAACTGGCAATCCCTGGATCTAGTGCGCAATAGTAGCAACCCAGTGATGTGGGAAGGCACGCTTAGTAATGTGGACCCGGCCACGCTACGCTTCATGGTCCAGGCTGCTAGTGGCACGGGGTTAGTGACGCTTGATACCAACCGCGGCAATTACTATGCCCCTGGCATCGACCCTGGCGCTGTACCACCACCACCAGTTGACGGACAACCGCAGCCTCAGGCTACCACGTTGACACTGCAAAGTCCTCCTGCCGCTGGTACTTTTACAGGGCAAGTTGCCTTCACCGCCCAGTTAACTAGCGATAGTAATGCCCTGTTGGCCGCTCAAATCGTCAGTTTCGCGCTCGGTACGCAACGCTTACAGGCGCTCACCAATGACAACGGCCGGGCTACCGTCACCTTCTTGCTGAGCGATAAACCTGGCCCTTATGCGCTGCAAGCCACCTTTGCCGGCACGCCGGCGTATCAGGCGACGGCCACGAGTAGTGACTTTACCATTAACAAACAAGCGACCGACCTCGCGCTGGCTCCTGCGACGCTTACCGTCGATCAAGGGGCCGATGGCACCTTCACTGCCACCCTGACCGACGCCGCGGAACGTGGCCTACGCGAACGCACCGTGCTTTATGTGATCCGGCAGGATAATACAATTGTCTACAGCAAGGCCAGCATTACCAATTACCAGGGCCGCGCGCCGTTGGCGGTGGCACCGGCCCAGTTAGCGGCTGGTACCTATCAAGTGACCGTCTACTTTGGTGGTGGTTCCCCAGTGGCCGGCTTGACGCTGCGCGATGATTACTACACCAGTTCCACCGCCAGCGCAACCCTGGTTGTTACCAGTATTAGTACACCAACACCAACACCAACGCAAACGCCGATCAGCCCGACTGCCACACCAACGCCAACGCCCACCGCGACGGCGACACCAGTATCTACCGTAACGCCAAGCCCGACTTCAACGCCAAGCCCAACGGCGACGCCGGCCCCAACGGGAACCCCCGGCACGTTAATCGGTAGCTGTGGTGGCTATACCGTCTATCGTACTGCCCAAGGCCAATTCGTGGCCCCAGGCTGGAGTGGATCGATCAAAGTCGGCACAAGTGGCAACAACACCCTGAATGGCACAAGCGGCCCTGATCTAATGCTTGGCCTGGGCGGCAATGACCTGCTCAAGGGGCAGGGGGGCGATGATCTGCTCTGCGGTGGTGATGGGGTTGATCTGCTGCAAGGATTTGCCGGCAACGACTACCTCGACGGTGGTAGTGGAAATGATGTCCTCAATGGTGGCACTGGTGATTTTGATCGGCTGATCGGTGGTGACGGCAACGATACATTGCTGGACGGTGACGGTCTGCTCACGGCACAGGGCGGCACCGGTAACGATCTCTTTACTTTGGTCTTCCGCAATGGGTGGCGCGATCAGAGTGGCCAGGCCCGCCTGACGGGACTTGCCGCCGGTTACGGCAATGATATTGTCGGCGTTGCGATTCTTGGCACAACGCAATTCCTGCTTGATATCACCGGCGACGAACGCGACATGCCACCATCAACAATGGAAGGTAACCAGGATAAACTGGTGTTGGCGGGCCGCATCAACCCAAGCTCGGTGATCATCAAATTCGAGCAGCAATTAATTCGGTCGGCTGATGCCGAAGTGCCGTTGCTTGGTGATGAGGCTGGTGCTGACTTGCTAACGGAGGTGGTTGGCAATGAGACCGCGGCCCCTGCGTTATACATCTTCTTGCCACTAGTCACTAGGTAACACCTTGTGAAGGGGTGACCGCAATAACCGTCGTTCATTGTGGATACCCCTTCACAAGGCCACTTAGCTGCTCGCTGCCGGCAAGTGCTTAGGATATTTTTGGGGTAGTTACTAAATTGCGTAGCAGCACGGTATACCGTGTTGCTACGCAATTCCGCCGCACCGAAAGTATTACCCACGAAGAAGCACACACGCAAAGGTACCCTCACCTAGAAAACTAAAATTTGTCTGTTTCCCCTAATGTTCTGTGAAACAAATTGTGATAGATAAATTCTACCCCCTCCCGACCTCCCCCAGCCTGGGGGCGGAGCCGTGACCTCACCGGCGAGGTGACGGTTCTCTCCCCAAGCTGGGGAGGGTTAGGGAGGGGTTTGATTCCTATCAAGACTTATTTCACAAAACACTAGTGTTCTGTGAAATAAATTGTGATCGGTAACCTATTCTGTCAGGCCCCCCAAAGGGTTCTCACAGCACTCCACTGCGCGATCGAATAGGTGATTTGATTTGATTCGGCGACTAGAAAGCTGCTAAATGAAGCTTGAACAACGACTCTGGACCCTACTCAACGTCCGACCAGAAGAGGCACGATTAGTGGGGTTGGTCCTGCTCCTTGCCGCCTTTACGGGCATCACAAGACTGCTGGGGAACACTGCCGCCTATGCGCTCTTTTTGGGTGTTTTAGATGCACAGAGCTTACCCCTAATTTATATTGGTTCTAGTATCGTCTCCACTGTCGTTTCTGTACTCTATTTGCGCCTGGAAACACGTTACTCTCTTGCCCACTTGTTGGTGGGCCAACTGGTATTGATCGTACTGTCGTTGGTTGGCTATCGGCTGGGGCTGGCGGTAAGCACAAATCGCTGGCTAATCTTCAGCCTACCGATTTACGATGGCGTCGTCAGTACCCTCATGTACATGGCGTTTTGGAATCTGCTTGGGCGGATCTTCAACTTGCAACAAGGGAAACGGCTCTTTGGGCTCTTTGGGGCTGGGCAAGAGTTGGCAACTATTGTGATTGGTTTTTTGATGCCCATCTTGGTCACCTTGATTGGCACCGCCAACCTATTCTGGGGGGCGGCTATGACTGGTGCCGGTGCATTAATGGTGCTACTGGCCATTATTCGTGGCGCGCCGACGGTGCGTAGCCCAGGGGCAACAGAAGAAGCTGACACGCCTGGGCTGGAGGAAACCCCACCGTCCCGTAACCTGCTGGCTGATCCCTATATTGCCCTGATCTTCGCCATGTATATCTGCTTTGGGCTGGGTGACTACTTCGTTGATAATATCTTTTATATGCGCGTCGAAGGATATCTGGCCAATCCTGATCAACTGGCTGGGTTCCTTGGGGTTTTTGCCAGTATCGTGAGCGGCTTGAGCCTGTGCAGTCATCTCTTCCTGTCCGGCTACATTCTGCGCCGCTATGGAGTGCGTACGATCATTCTGCTGACCCCACTTTTGCTCTTTGCGATTACGGGCCTCTTTGTCATCAGTGGGGGATTGAGCGCATCGACGCTAATGCTCTTCTGGCTCGCGGTGGTGATGAATCTGACGCGCCAGGTTACGGATGCGTTTGATAATACGGCTGCGAATCTGCTCTATCAACCGCTGCCGGCCAATGTGCGCATGCGTACGCAAACCACCATTGACGGCATTGTCTACCCGGTCGCCGGCGGTCTATCCGGCTTGCTGCTCTTTTTCCTGACCAATTATTTGCACTTTGATTCTTTACAATTGGCTTATGTGCTCCTGCCGCTGGTGGCGATTTGGCTGATCACCACCGTTGCCCTGGGGCGCGTCTATCCCCAACGGGTGCAACAGGCATTACGGCAGCGGATTGTGCGCGGCAATCGTGTCTTTATCCCGGATCGAGTCAGCTTGGAGATTATTCAACAGCATTTGCAGAACCCACACCCAGGGGCACTGCTCTATGCTCTTGATCTGCTCGCAACCTATGATCAGGAAGTGCTAAGCCACGCTTTGCCCCGCTTGCTAACCCATCCTATCGTTGAAGTCCGCTTAGCCGCGATTACCCACATGGAAGCAATGGGTTCGACGCGCCTGCTGGGGCTGCTGGAACAAGCGCTTGTCAACGATACGGATGATCGGGTGCAGAGTGCAGCCTTGCGTGCCCTGGCCACGCTTGGTGGGCTGGCCCATAGCGAAATGCTCCATGAACAATTGACTGCAACGAATCTACGATTACGCCAAGGAGTGATGGTTGGCTTGTTACGTAGTGGCGAGTTGGAAGGGATTCTGGCGGTTGGCACGCAGTTGGCCCAATTGGTCCAATCGCCTTGTCTTACTGAACGGATCTTGGCGGCCCACGTGCTGGGTGAGAGTGGCGTCGCAAGTTTTTATCGCCCCTTGTTACAACTGCTGCGTGATCCTGCCCCGGCGGTCCGCCGGGCCGCGTTGGCGGCTGCTGGTAAGTTGCAACAGCCCAAGTTGTGGCCGGTGGTGGTGGAAGCCCTGGCGGCACCGGTTACCCGCGCCGCCGCGCAGAGCGCCTTAGTCGCCGGCGGTGCCAGCGTCTTGCCGGCGTTGGCGGCTGGTTGGGTGGCAGCGGCGACAGATCCTGCCTATCGCAGCGCATTGGCGCGTACCTGTGGTCGGCTGCGCAGTAGCGGTGCGGCTGCACTGCTCCTAGCGGCCCTTGAGGATCCAGCGGTAAGTGTCCGTACGCACATTTTGGCTGCGCTCCACCAATGTGGCTACCAGGCAACCGCCACCGAACGACCGCGCTTTGTGGCTGCGATCCAAGCCGAATTGCGCCACGCCGTGTGGACACTGGCCGGCATGGTTGATCTGGCTGCTGATCCTACTATGGCGCTTGTTCATGCCGCGTTGGCCGCGAGTTTACAGCAGCAGCAGCAGCGACTTTTGTTTTGGTTGGCTTTGCTTTATGAGCCGGCCTTGATCCGGCGTGTGCGCGATGCCTTGGCCCCAGTTGAGACCGTAGCCTCCGCAACTGCGGCTGAGCAGCGCGCCTATGCATTGGAAACCCTGGATATGTTGATCACGGCTGATTTCAAGACCCAGCTTTTAATCTTATGGGATGACCAGGCGCTGCTGCCTAAATTAGCCAGATTGACCGAATGGGCCCCCCAAGCGCGCCTGGCACCTGCGCAGCGGCTGCACGCGATTCTGACTGAACCAAACACTTTGCTCCCCCTTTGGCTACAGGCGACTGCACTTTACTGCACCCCAACGGTAGCCCGTACTGTGGCTGCGCCGTTGGCAGCGGCGTTGTGTACAGCGGCGCACACAGCCACCGTAGCAGCTGACGCGCTCGTCCATGAAAGCGCACGATGGGCTGTTTCTCAATTTTCAATCTGGCCGCTACCCGTGGAAAATGGCCAGGTCGCGGGGGCGACTAGGAAAGCGGTAGATCGGTAAACAAGTAGACAAGTAGACAAGGAAAGCGGTAGGGAGGCGACAATTATGTTGTTGACAGTCGAAAAAGTCATGATCTTAAAAACGGTTGATATCTTTGCCCACACCCCGGAAGAGATTCTGGTTGATATTGCTGGGCTACTCAAAGAGTTAACGCTGGTGGCAGGCACAACGGTCTTTGAAAAGGGTGAGCGCGGTGATAGCATGTATATTATTGTGGAAGGGGAAGTTGCTGCTGCGGATGGTGAGCGGGTTTTTACGCACATGGGGGAACGCCAGGTCTTCGGCGAAATGGCCCTATTGGATGGCGAACCGCGCACGGCCACCATCCGCACGACCCAGCCAACGCGTTTATTGCGGCTGGATCAAGAGCCCTTTTATGAACTGATGGATGATCGGATTGAGATTGCGCGCGGGGTGATTCATGTTTTGCTTCAACGTTTACGCTGGCGCACCGAAGATGTGAATCGGTTGCAGGCCCAGTTAAACGCGCTGAACTCATAAACTAGTGCCTGCGTCCAACGCTTCTTGGATCGCTACTTCAAGCGTTAATCCACGGCCTATCTCCCAGGCCGCTGCTGCTGCGCTAGGATCTAGTGCTTGGCGTGCAGGTGCTAATGCTTGATCGAGTTGGCTCTGTTCTGTTGCGGATAGGGGCGTACGCAGGGTTTCTCGCAAGGTTGCCGCCGCACCGGCAAGATGGAGGGCCTGTGTTGCATTACCCTGTAGGGACAACAACCCGCCGATGTTTTCTAGCAAATAGGCCAGCATCCAACGGTCGCCAAGATCGCGATTAATTTGTAGACTTTCTTGATAAAGTGGGTAGGCTTCTAGATAATGGCCCAGACCCCGTAGCGCATTCCCTAGATTGACTAAGGTATTGCCAAGCGCCCATTTGTCGCCAATTTCACGCTGAATTGCGACCGCTTCTACCAAATAGGGATGTGCCTCATCGTATACTTGCTGATCAAGTGCCAGTTGTCCCAAGTTATTAAGCGAATTTGCGATTCCCCACTTACCTTGTAGACGGCGGCGAATGGTCAGGCTTTCCTCAAACAGTACACGCGCCTGTGCAAAGTCTCCCTGTGTCGCAGCTGTAATCGCTAGATTGTTAAGCACATTGGCAATATGGGGTTGGTCATCCAGTTGGCGACGAATCGCTAGACTTTGTAGATAGGCTTGTTGCGCTGCATGGTAGTTGCCCTGATAGAGCGCTAGCGAACCGGTGCAGACGAGCGCTTTGGCCATGCCGGCTTGATCATGGTTGGCAGCCGTGACAGCTTGGGCTTCTGCAAAGTAGCTGGCCGCCGCTTCATATTGACTTTGCTTGCGGCGTAACTCACCTAGTGCAATCTGGCATTGTGCCATCATTTCTGCATCGTGCTGTGTCGTGGCCTGCTCCAATGCTGCTTTTAAGCGCCGGTCTGCTGCTTCGTAGTCGCCCATGGTGTCTAATACTTGACCTGTTGCCAATAAAATAGGAGCTTGTTCACTCTCTGGTAGATTCTCTAATAAGCGGGTGAAATAGTCCAGAGCAACCGTATTGGCATAGTCCGCTTGCGCAGCCTCGCCCGCCTTGCGCAAATAGATGCGCCGCTTTTCCAGATTGTTGCTCCGGTCATAATGATAGGCCAGCAGATCAAGATATTGATCGAGCGTGGTTCGATAACGTGCTTCGATAAACTCCGCAATCTGCTCATGCAAGACTGCCTTCAGTGCATGGGGCAGGCTTTCGTAAGTAACACTTTGTGTAATGACCTGGCGGAAGAGATAGATGATTTCGGCTTGGCCGCTTTCATATTGCACCCACTCCTGTTGGTGCAGCAGTTCAAGGTCTGTATGAATGAGCGTGGCGTCTCCTAATTCTGGATAGACACCATAGAGCCAGGCTGCCCGAAAGATGCGGCCAATCACGCTGGCCACTTTGATGGTGATCTTCTGGCTTTCACTGAGCTGATCAACATGACTTAGGACTAGGCGTTGAAGACTATCCGGTAGCTCTACTTGATCGAGGGCACTGCTGTCACGAAAATCGATGTTGCGATAGTGCAGGTAGTTGATCAATTCCTCAATATAAAAAGGGTTACCCTCCGCCTGCGCGATGATGCGTTGGGTAAAGTGGGCTGGAACGCTGGTTGCATCGCCAATCAATTGGGTCAGCTTTGCCTGCACAAGTGCGGTTGCCTCATCAGCAGTAAAGGGGGCTAACTGGATTGTATGCTGATAGGGTTTGGCGCTGATAGCCGCACTACGCAACCGTTCCGCGTCACCAGGGCGGTAGGTAAGCAACAAGATGACCGGCAACTCCGCAATTGCCTGGCCTATCACTTCGAGCAGATCAAACGAGAGCGGATCCAGCCATTGACATGCTTCCAGGACAATCAACAATGGTTGTCGGCTAGCTTCGGCGCGTAGACACTCAACCAACATGGCTTCCAATAGGCCTTTGCGTAACTTCGCATCCAGCGAGAGCGTTACAGTATTGTCGGGGATCTCCAAATTCAAGAGCAATCCTAATAATGGTAGGCGCGAGGGTAAGGTGCGGTGAATCTGGCGCAATTTGTTTTCCAACGACTTTATCTGCTGCGTTAATGGCCAACTTGACTCGATGGCAAATAGCCCACGCCAGACTGATTGCCAAACGAGATAACCGCTGTTGACACCGTATGATTCACATTCACCGCCATAGAGCATAAAGCCTTGGCTAGTTGCCTGTGTCATAATTTCTGCCACCAACCGCGATTTACCCAAACCAGCTTCACCGATCAGGCTAATGATCTGCCCGTGGCCTTGCGCCGCCTTGCTGACTTGTGCCACGCCGACGGCAAATTCTTGCTGCCGGCCGATCATGGGCAAGGCGTAGTGCGCGGTAGCAATCGGTAAACCTTGCACCTGCTGCATACCAACCAGCGCAAAGATCTCGGCTGGCTCACTTTTCCCTTTGACCCGAATCGGCGGCAAGGTTTCCAGGCTAAACCCTTTGCCCAACGAACGGTGCGCGGCTAAACTGACCAAAATTTGCCCTGGTTTGGCTGCCATCATCAGCCGCGCCGCCATGTTCACTTCATCGCCCAATACGCCATAGGTGCGGTGGTTGGCACCACCATAGGCCCCCGCACGCATCCGGCCCTGGCTAATGCCAATCTGCACCGGTGTAATATAATCCAGCCCGGGCCCGGCACGTAGCGCCAGCGCGGCGGCAGCGGCGCGGTCGGCGTTATCTTCATGCGCCAGTGGTGCCCCAAAGTTGATATAAAGATAGCTGCCTTTATCACCAATGTTGAGATCGATCAAGGTGCCTTCATAGCGCGCAACGATCTCTTGCACCCAGCGGATGTAGGCATCTAATTTGTTGCCGGCCTCGTCATCGTGATCATAATCAATCCCGCCAAAGCGTAAAAAGCAGGCCACTGTGGGGCGCAACTCGGCCAAAAAGTTGCCCAGCCCGTGGCGCAGGCGTTCATAGACCTGCGGCAAAAGCCAGACCCGTAGCTGATCTTCTGCCAAGGCGTCCGCCGCCAGCCCCGGCCAGGGGGCCGCGGCCACGGGGCTCTGCAGCCCGGTCACCACCCCGACGCGTTGGTCCGTGGCTGCGTCATGGCGGATTTCGCTGACCGCAACCAACTCACTGAGCCGGTCGAGCGTTACACCATCAATGACCGTTTCCCCTCGCTGGGCTAGATGTTCGGCATTGGCTAACTGGACCAGGGTCATGCCCGCGACGGCGTCAATGACCCGTAGAGTTGGATCACCGATCAAAAAACGACGGGCCGGGCCGGCTGCCACAGCTGCTTTCATGGCCAGCGAAACGGTACTCCCTGCCGGTGTGACAATGGCACTAAAGGGGTGCATAGCCTCCTGCATGGCCAAGCCACAGGCGGTGGCGCGCCGCCCATCATCCCCCTCCAGCCAACAGGTGATGGCGTCGCCGGCAAAGGCGATGACACTACCACCAAAGCGATGGAGCTCGTCAATGACCGCGTCGTAGACGAGATTGAGGTAGCGGGTTAATTCTTCGGCCCCGCGTTGTGGGCCGAGTTCGCGGACCAAGGCTTCGGTCAACGGCGTAAAACCAGAAATATCGGCAAAGAGGGCAGCACCGGTTGTGCGATCAGGCAATTGGTCGCCATGAGCAAGGGCATGGCGACGATCCATTGGTATATAGGCAAGCGCATCGAACATAAGCGACCAGTCTTAGAAAAAACACTGAATATTATTGCTTGTATTATACCTCTGGGTTTGATTGCAAACAATCTACACGGGTGATGCTGCGACATAGCCTTACTGGTGAAATACGTACGGCTGCTTACGATTTTTTTTTGACGTTTTTTTGACGAGTAGCGCGTAAACTACTAATCGCTATCTTGATTAGAGCGATTTATTCCTGGCTGTTAACCGCAATTGACGCACCTGCCTGAAAAAATGCACAGCGGGCTAGTGGCGAAGCGGATTTATATGTCGAAAGGTAGATGCTGGATGCCACCGAGCCCAACCTATCAATCTTTTCTATTACGCTTTTGGCGGGCTACGCCGCAGAGTGCTTGGCAGGCATCTTTACATTGTACCGCTACTGACGATCAGTATAACTTTCGTGAGCTTGCCGATCTCTTTGCGTTTCTTGCCGTGCGGATGGCCGAAAAAGAATTGATTACGCTTATCAGTGAGGAAGATCCACGCCATGGCAACGTTTAATGGCAACGTTTAATGTCATAGCGGCGCACCCGCGTCGTTCACTGGTGGATCATGCGCCGCATTACCCGTTCGCTTCCTACCTCGTGCTGTCCGTCCATGGCTACCCATTTGGCTAGCGGTCAGCGTGCCACGTTGTAATCTTTCCACATATGCGCTACACTATACGTAACATAACTGCCGGTTAGGTTACTTTGTTAGCTTACGGTAGTATCGCTGCCCATTGCGATCTTGACTTATCATCCGCTCACACCTCAACGAAGGAGCGCCCTATGAAACGCCGCGTCATCAGCCTGGTCATCATCGGTCTCCATTTGCTTCTGCTTTCGGTGGCGTTGCGCCTGCCGGTTGCCGCACAGACGGACGCACAGCCGACCCCACCGGCCGGCGACACAGCGTTGCCGGCAATGCAGATTCGCGTGCACCAGCAGGTTCCTTTATCGTTAACGATTGGGACCAACCCAGTGACGACGGACGCGCTCACGCCCACCGCCGCGCTGACCGAGACCGTCGTCGTGACGCTCGATTTACAGTTTGATCTGACGCTGACCGATACGCTGACTGCCACCATTCCCGCCGCCGTGACGCTGATCTTTCCCAATCAGCAAACCACGACGCAATCGTTCGCACTCCGGGTTGCGCTGACGCCGACGGCCTCGGTGGTGATCACGCCCCTTAACGCGATTACGGTGACGCCCCTTAGTGCTGCGCCGGCATTAACCAGCACGGCTGGCACGCCAATTACGGCGACACTGGCCTTGACACCCACCACCATTCGCCAAACGCCGACCGCGGCGATTGAAACCACCGTTGCCATCACTGCCAATGTGCGCAGCGGTCCCGATACTACCTTTGCGGTGCAGGCTACCTTTAGCGCCGGCCAACCGGTAACCCTGGTCGCACAGAATGGTGATGGGACCTGGTATCTGCTTGATAATGGGCTATGGATCGCCGCCTTCCTGCTCAGTGTACAGCCTACCGATCTGCCTCAAGCAACGGAAGCGTTGGCGACAACGCTGCGTGAACTAAATCCGCTCACGGCGACAGTCCCACTGACCGCAACGCCCAGTGTAACCGGCCCCGTCGCCATTACGGCCCCAATTACGACAACGACAACCGTGATTACAGCCACGACCGCCACAACCTCGACGGTTGGTAGTCTACCGACGTTGCGTCCCACCCCAACCCCGGCTGCTACGGCACCGGTGACGCCGACGACCACGGCGGTAACGACCGCAACCACCACGCCTGCCGAGCTACCGCGCGTTACGCTGGATGCCAACCTGCGCGAAGGCCCCGGCACCACTTTCCCGGTGACCGGCGGTACGATTACGGGACAGGCGATCAACATCGTGGCGCGCAACGCCGATGGCAGTTGGTTCCGCCTGGATAATGGTGGGTGGGTAGCGGCCTTTTTGATCGCCAATGCCCCTGATCCGGCCACGGTCCCGCTTTTTGACCCCAATGCACCTGTGACGCCGGCCGCGTCTACAACGCTGACCCCGACGGCAACCCTGACGCCCACGGCGGCGTTAACCCCAACCTTTGGCGTGCGTGAGAATCTCTATGTGATTCGCGTTGACGGGATTGCCGATCGCTATGACTTTGCCCTGACGCAAATTGAGGGACTTGTAACCCAGGCACAGGCAGACACTACCTTGCTGGAGAATCAGCAATGGATTATTCAGATGACCACCATGATCACCCTGTTGCGCTCCGCCGGTGATGAATTGCAGGGGCTGGCGCCTCCGGCGCTCTTTACCGCTGCTCACCAAGAACTCCTGACCGCGGCCACTGCCTATACGACGGCTGCTGACCTGTTGGCCGAAGGGGTGGATCAACTCCAAGCCGAGACGCTTACCCAGGCCAACGCCCAAATTGAGAGCGGCAATGTTGCCTTGGGTGCGGCGCAAACGGCAATTGACCGCTTAACGCCATAGTCAGCCATGACTGCTGCGCTGCCCTAAATTTTAGGGCAGCGCAGGGTGTAATCAGGTGCGTCGCACTGTCCAAACGGCGATCGGACGCGCCACTGGTGGCTGGACAGTGCGACGCACCTGACTACACCCCCTACTCCTGAATCTTTACGCGATTTCTGCTTCGCGTACCCACCACCAGGTAATCGCCATGCCCACCCCAATCGCCAACGCCGCGACTGGCCCTAATCCCCACAGCCCAAAGGCCGTGTAAGCCGGCGGCCCGCTGAAACTGGCTAAGGTGCCGCCCATCCGGCCGACGGCAAATGCTAATGTCATCACCTTACCGCGCTGGGTGACGGATTGGCCACTAATCAGGGCGATATGGCTGATGATGCTATACTCGGAAGTTGCGCGCAGGAGAATGAGCGTCGCCACGGCCCAGCCTAGATTGATATCCAACCAGGGCAAAAGTAAAGCCACGATCAGCGCCCCACCCCACCCCCACAACACGCTACGCAACTTGCCTACCCGATCCGCAAAGAGGCTGGCCGCAACACTGCCACAGAGATCAGCGCAGCCAATCAGCAATGCCACTGTGCCCAGTTGTTGCGCAGAGAGTCCATAGCGTTGATCCAACCACGCCCCATAGGTCGTCGCGATGTGGAGCAGCCCATAATTGACAAAGGTGCCACCAATAATCGTCGCCCAAGCGGAACGTTGATTGCTTTCCAGCCGCACGAAACTGGCCAGCTGTTGCCCGATTTGTTGCCAACGCCAGGGGGTGGCTGCCTGCTGGCGGGCCGGTTGTGTGTGGGCTGTGGGCGGTAGCTCGGCATAGATGAACCAGGCCAACAGCAGACCTGCCGCAATCACAAAAAAGGGCGCACGCCAGCCGGCCACCGCGATCAACTGCCCCATGAGAAAGAGGCCAACGATCCCAGAAAGCGCCCACGAATACTCAAGAATGCCAAAGCCCCGCGTCCGGCGATTGTATGGTAGGATTTCGGCCAGGTAGGCGCGCAGGGTTGGCACAAAAGCAAAGAACCCCAGCCCCATTACCAGTAAGCCTGCCATTGCCATGGCTAGGTTGCGCGCGCTGCCGACCAGAAACAATCCAACAATGCCAATCATTAATTCTAGTCGCATCGTGGCGCGATAGCCCCACCGGTCGGCCAGGTTGCCAAAGAGGGGCGAGCAGAGTGCCGTCGCATTATAGAGTCCCAGCATCTGCCCCAAGGTGATGACATTGGTGCCCAGGCCGGCCGCAATAATGGTGAGGAAAGGATTAAAAAGTTGGCCGGCTGTATTGATCAGCAGCCGGGTCAGCACGCTGACCGTCATCAGGATGGGGTAGGCCGCCAGCCGCTGGCGCGGTGGATTAATTGTTTTTTCGTCGGACATAGCATCTTTGCCTTTGGGTGAGGTTACCGCTGACAGCGCATTGTCAATAATGGTTGGAGTATCGCACAAGGCGTGCGGTTCAGCCAAGCGGCGCGCTCGCTGTGGCCGGAGATGTTGCAAACTGCGCCCCTTTTTGCGGACGCACCCCCTGTCGCCGAAATGCTTTCCCTGGCGTGCTAAATGGGTTATACTAATAGACTTACAAAGAGAGACAACAAAGTGTCTTGGTAACTGGTTATGCTAAAGGATAACAACTGTCATGGATATCGCGATTATGCTCGAAGGCCAGCATGGCCTTAATTGGCCCCGCTGGCAAGGGCTTGCCCAAGCTGTCGAAACACTGGGCTTTGCCGGTCTCTACCGTTCGGATCACTTCACCAACCCCGAACCGCCCGATCTCGATTCGCTAGAGTTGTGGGTCTCGTTAACTTGGTTGGCCAGCCATACCAGCCGGATTGAATTTGGGCCAATGGTCTCCCCAACCTCCTTCCGCCACCCGGTCTGGACGGCGCGCATGGCCAAGGATGTTGATAATCTCTCAGGTGGACGTTTGGTGCTTGGCGTGGGCGCCGGTTGGCAGGCGCGCGAACACACCAACTTTGGCTTTAACCTGCAGGAGATTCCTGAACGTTTTGATCGTTTTGAGGAAGGGTTAGGCGTGATTACGCACTTGTTGCGGGATGAACAGCCGGTGAACTTTGAAGGTAATTACTATCAGCTAAAAGATGCCGTCCTGCTGCCCCGCTCGGAACGCAGCGGTGGCACCCGGATCTTGATCGGTGGCAATGGCGAAAAGCGGACGCTGCCGCTGGTGGCGCGCTATGCCAATGAGTGGAACGGAGTCTTTTTAACCGCAACGCGCTATCGCGAACTAAATCGCCAGTTGGATGGTCTATTACAGCAGGCTGGCCGCTCGCCGACCGAGGTGCGCCGTTCATTGATGACGCGCGTGGTCTTTGGCCGCAATGAGAGCGAAGTCAAAGCGCAACTGGATGAAATGGGGATGACTGCCGACGCCGCCCGCGAACGCAGCATGATCGTCGGCACCGGCCAGGCCATCGCCGATCAACTCGGCGCGCTAGCCGCCGCCGGTGCCCAACGGGTCATGTTGCAGTGGATGGATCTGGACGATCTGGACGGGCTGGCCGCGCTAGCTGCGGTTACGGTAGAGGGGTAGATAAGTAGAGCGGTAAATCAGTAAATCGGTAGAACAATCCTAATCTACCGATTTACTGATTTACCGCTCTACCGATTTACTTTACTGCACTTCCAGCAACTCAACCTCGAAGACCAGCGTAGCATTGGGTGGGATGATGCCACCGCCGGCACCGCTTGGCCCATAAGCCAGATCGGATGGAATCACCAACTGGCGTTTGCCACCGACCTTCATGCTCATTACCCCTTCGTCCCAACCGGGGATCACCTGGCCCGCCCCGATATTGAAGGTGAAGGGCTCACCACGGTCGAGGGAGCTATCAAACTTGTTCCCCTCCAACAGCCAACCCGTGTAATGCACACTGACAGGCTGACCGGCGGTGGGCGCGGCACCATCGCCGACGACAAAGTCGTAATATTTGAGACCGCTGTCGGTTGTTGTGTAATCAGCCTCATCAACGACGGTCGCGGTGGCTGGTGCGCCTTTGCGGATGTCAACCAACTCGACATCAAAAATCAAGGTCGCGTTGGGCGGAATCACCCCGCCGGCCCCTTGCGCGCCATAGGCTAGATTGGGAGGAATCGTCAACTTGGCTTTGCCGCCCTTTTTCATCAAGCCAATCCCTTCATCCCAGCCGGGGATCACCTGCCCCTGGCCCAAGGGAAACTGGATCGGTTGCCCACGGCCATAGGAGCTGTCGAAGACAACGCCATTGGTCAAGGTGCCGGTGTAATGCACGCTGACAATATCACCTGCAATCGGGGCATCACCTGTGCCGGCGCTGACTTCTGTGTACTGCAGGCCACTTGCTGTGGTCATGTTATCTCCTTCACTGGTCGTTATGTTTGTTGTGGTGGTTGCCGTCGTGGCGGTAATCGCCGCTGTCTCTGTTGTTGCGGTCGTTGCGGCTACTTCGGCTGCGGCGACGGCTGTTGGCGCGGTAGTTGCGGCTGGTTCGGCGACCTGTTCTTCAGCAGCCGGTGTACTTTCTGCCCCGCAGGCTGTGATCAACAACAGATAGACAAGCACGATCAGCCAGGTTGAACGCATTTTGATCATAAAGTTCCTTTGGTTTTACAGGTTATTTTTTGCCTTATCGGCAGTTTCAGCTCTTGTCAGTAGGGAACGTTAAAGTCTTGCCCGACGCCCATTAGACGCTCCAATCTCGACGGCAAACGCGAAATGCGCAGATGGGCTAGTGCCATCTGCGCACAAGCGGGCAAATTGTAACATAGTTGTAAAGTAAATCGAAGAATAGTGATGCAATCAATCCACTTTACTAGAGAACGATGCCAATGGCCAGCAGCAAACTAAAGAGCAGACTCAACCGCGCACTGCCGGCCAAGGTGCCGTTGAGCACTTTGCCCTCGGCCGTAAAAATGGCATGTAACAGGGGCCGTGCCAGCGGCAACGTGAGCCAGGGTAATAACACCCATGCCGACCACTCCATTCCCAACCAGAGCCAGAGCAGCAACAAATAGGCGATTGCCAAGAGCACTGTGTACTCGGCTCGTGCCCCCTGCCGCCCCAAGATCACGGCCAGCGTATGTTTGCGGGCGCGGCGGTCGGTGTCGATATCGCGCAGATTGTTGACGACCAAGATATTGGTCACCAGCGCGCCAACCGCGGCCGCCGCAACAATCACCGCCGGGGTAACCGTATGCGCTTGGAGATAGTAGGTGCCGCCCACGCCGACCAGGCCAAAAAAGAAGAAGACGAAAATATCGCCCAGCCCATAGTAGCCAAAGGGAAAGGGACCGCCTGTATAGGCAATGGCTGCCACCAACGCTGCCACCCCCAGCCAGAAGATCGGCCAACCGCCGACCCAGACCAGGTAGAGCCCCACCAGCGCCGCCGCGCCAAAGATTACGATCATCCCCACGCGCATGGCGGCTGGGGTAAGCAGCCCTGCCGAGGTGACGCGGGTTGGCCCAAGGCGCTCGTGGGTGTCAGCCCCTTTGAAAAAGTCAAAGTAGTCGTTGGCAAAGTTGCTGCCGATCTGGAGTAACATGGCACAGACAAAGGCCCCCAAGGCCGGGCCCCAGGCAAAGCGGCCATCGTGAAAGGCCAAGGCGATGCCGACCACAATCGGTGCGACCGAGGCGGGTAAGGTTTTGGGGCGGGCGGCCAGGCGCCAGGCTTGGGCGCGCGTGATGGTGGGTGCGGTGGTCATGCAGATCCTCGTTGCGTGGAAGTTGATTGTTTTAGTCTATGTTGCAGCTGGGCCACTCGTTGTGCTACCGCGGCTTCGCGGTCGGCTACCAATAAGAGTCCTTCGAGCAGTAAGGTGCCGCGGCGCTGGTCGGTAATCAAATGGGTGGCATCAAGCAACAACTCGAGTAAGGCCGGCTTGCCACTGGTTGCCATCGTTACGACCAGATAGCGATAGGCGTCAAAGTGGCTGCTACCCGCCAGGAATTGCTCCAAAAATGTGATACCCTGTGGCCCCGCTTGGTGATTAAGCAGCAGATCAAAGAGCCCCACCAGAATCACTTCGTTGGTCGCCTCCTGATAACGCGTAACCAACCCTGGCACCAGATCGGTGCGCAGCGTGACCAGATTGCTGAGACAGGCGGAGACGACTTCGGATAGCGTACGTGCCCCATCTTGCATCACATAGAAATAGAGGGGCAAGATTTCGTTGCGCGCAGCGAGCACCTTGGCGGCGGTCAGCGCCGGCTCACCTGACATGGGATCGGTATGTTCGTTGGCCAGCAGCCGCACGGCATGGTAGCGGCCCAGATCATCATCCAACTCATTGAGCGCCAACAGCGCAGTTGAGCGCAACATCGCCCCTTCTTCTTTGAATTCCGGCGGCGGGAAGACAAAGGTGCTGGTGACCGCGGCCAGTTGTGCGATGTCGGTGGGCAGCACCACCTCGCGCAGGGCACGCACAATTGCCGCGCGGATGTAGGCCGCCGGATCCTGGCGTTGCCCGCGGTCGCTGTAATGATGATAGAGTTGCCAGAGGGGTTCACGGGCATCGGCATGGGGGGTACGCTGTAAAACTTGCAGCGCGGTGATCACCGTTTCGGCCCCGTTGCGGGCATCAAGCAGCGTCAGCGCATAGGCCGCTTGGCCGCGCGGATCGGTGGCCAGATCGCGCAATTGCTGGAGCTTTTCGTGTTGGATCTGCGCTTTGGCCGTGGCGGGTTGACGTTTGCTCATGGGTTGATTATCGCAAAAGAGTGGGCAAACGCCAAGCGCACCAAGGGCTGTGAAAGTTTTCTCGGCGCTAGTTCGCGCTGAATAAGAACGACCGTATAACGTTACGCCACGACGAGCGGCTCAATACAACTGGCACCCTCGTTGCCCGCCCGATTGACAAAGGTACTGACGGGATAGGTGACCAGCGCTTCATTTGGATAGGGGCGCAGCAGATGTTGCAACTGACTGAGCTCTTGCGGCGTCTCATCGCGCCCACTGCCCAGCCATTGGGTAAAATCTTGCGGCGCGACAAAAACTGGCATGCGGTCGTGCAGCACCGAAAGTTTATCATTGGCCGCGGTCGTCAATAGGGTGCAGCTCTCCAATGCTGAGCCATCGGCCCCTTCCCAATACTCCCACAAGCCGGCCACAGCTAATGGTTTTTCATCGCGGGCGGTGATATAAAAAGGCTGTTTGCCCTTGGGTAATTTCTGCCATTCATAAAAACCAGAGATGGGGACCAGACAGCGCCGGCGCTTAAAGGCGGCGCGGAAAGCCGGCTTTTCCGTGACCGTTTCCGAACGCGCATTGATCATGCGCGCCCCAATGCTTGGATCTTTGGACCAAGAGGGAATCAACCCCCAGAGCGTCAGCGCCCACTCGCGCTGCGCGGTTTTGGCAGCCATGCGCACCAGGCCAACCGGCTGCGTGGGCGCAACATTATACCGGGGGGCCAAGAGTGGTTCCTCGGGCAAATCAAACAGGGTAGCGATCTCCCCAGGCGATGCAAAGAGTGTAAAGCGTCCACACACAGGCGTCTTTCCTTTCGGCAAGTGACCGCGCGACTAAGCGACTGCGCGACCTTATCGAACACATGTGCGTATTCTATCACAACTTTTACTCGCTGTGAAATGGCACAAACTGTGCAATTTGTAAGGCTTGCGCTACAATGAACCCTGCTTTCAACGACTTGGGCAAATTTTACTAACCACAGAGCACCCGGTGCCTAGTACGGCGCGGCCTAAATAAATCCACAGTTGTACAGTGCCTAGCGGGTCCGTGACCGGCTCCGGTCACGGACCCGCTAGGCACTAGTGAGCTATTGGCTTATTTACGCCGTCGAGTACTAGCCTTTTCTTTGGGCTCTCTATGGTTAAGGTGTACGCCCTACTCTTTATCGATTTGTGGAGCTGTTATGATTTGGCCCAGTACAACGCTAAATGCGGAGATTCACATTCATGCTGCCCGCCTGGCGGTGTGGGATAAATTCACCCGGCTGCGCGAATGGCCGCAGTGGCGCAGCGATGTGCAGGTGATCACGTGGCAAAATGGTGATCGCTGGCAAGAAGGGGCACACTTTTCGATGCAACAAGGTGATCAACGCCGAGCCTATCTTATTCGCATGGTCTCTCACGGCAATGTGACGGTCTGGGAAGAAGAGGGCGGTGCCCTCTCACCGGTCTACAGCTTGCAATTGAGTGATCAACTGGGGGGCTGTAAAGTGAGTCTGCGTTGTACCTATCATGGCTTTGGCGTATTGGGGGCCTTGTTGCAACGTGCCCGGCAGCAGCAACAACTGCGCGAACTGTTAGAAGCGCTCAAGCGGTTGATTGAACGTAAAGAAAGCCGATAAATTGAATTTGCCTACAAGGGGCATGCCCAGTTAGACTTAACGAACACTCGTTTCTCAACGATAGGACTTACGCCGCCACGCCTCAGGGCGCGGTATGTCATGCCCTGAGGCGTGGCGGCGTAACCTAGTCTAAACAGCATGTTAACAAGGCGCGAACAGCGATGGTTACACTTGAACAGCTCGTGCGCAACCAGCCCGGCTTGGCCGCGGTGACTAACAGCGTGTTGGCAATGTTGGTATTGGCCACCATCATTTATGGCGCGCTGGCTTGGCGACCGCCGACCCCAAACCTGCCCAAGATTGGCTCACGGATCGCCTTTCTGTGGGTATTGACCACTGTTTTTGTGGTTTCTATTCTCTACAGTTATCGCATTTTGATCCTCTACATCTGGTTTATTGCCTTTCTAGCCCTCAAAGAATATTTATCGATGACCCCGACGCGTCGTGCGGATCGGCGCGTACTTTTCTGCGCCTACCTCTCGCTGCCGATTCAATTTGGCTTGATTCTGCTGGGGTGGCGTGAAGCCTTTATCGTCTTTGTGCCCATCTATGTCTTTCTGGTTTTGCCCATGTTGATGGTTCTGGTCGGCGACACGCGCGGCTTCTTGCGAGCATGGAGTACATTGGGCTGGGGGGTGATTACCACCGTCTACAGTTTGGGCTATCTGGCTTATCTGCTGGTACTGCCGGCGGCGCAGAACCCAACCGTAGGCGGCAGCGGGCTTTTCCTCTTTCTCGTGGGCTTGGCTCAATTCAATCATTCCATGCAATTTATCTTTGGCCGTTTTTTCCCAAGTGAGCGCTGGCGGCTCAAAGTGAGCAAGACGCGCAACTGGGCCAGCTTGCTGGGCAGCCTCTTGGTGACAGCGCCTGTGGCGTGGTGGGTTGCCCCGGCCCTGACCCCGTTTACGCGCTGGGAGGCGGTGTTGATGGGCTGCCTGATCTCGATTGGTGCCTTTATCGGCTATATCATCGTCTCCGCGATTAAGACCGATTTGCAACTGCGCGATCGGGGCACGATGACCCCTGGGCAAGGGGGTGTCTTGAACCGGATTGATACCTTTATCTATACTGCGCCGCTCTTTTTCTACCTGGTCTGGCAATTTCATTATAACTAGGGGGAAATGCAAGGTGGCAGAGTGGCAAGGTGGCAGAGTGGCAGGGTTTGAAGGGGAATTATGGTGAATCGATTTTTTCAGGCGCTCTTCTTTTTGCTGGTGGTACGGCCACTGGTGGCAATCGTGCTGGGGCTCAATGTGCGCGCTGGCGAACGCTTGCCATTAAGTGGCCCAGCCATTATGGCGGCTAATCATAACAGCCATCTCGATACGTTGACTTTGATGTCGCTGTGGCCGTTGCGACGCGTCCACCGGGTGCGACCAATCGCAGCGGCTGACTACTTTCTCACGGAAGCCAAGCTGGCCTGGTTTAGCCTGAACATTATGCATATCATCCCCATCGATCGCGAACGCAAAGAGCGTGAGGATGATCCACTGGCCGCGCCTGCGTCCGCACTGGCGCGTAACGAAATTCTCGTGCTCTTCCCCGAAGGCTCACGCGGGCAACCAGAACAGTTAAGCCGCTTCAAGAGCGGTGTCGCGCGCCTGGCCGAGCGTTGCCCACAGGCCCCGATCGTGCCGGTCTTTATGCATGGGCTGGGCAAGGCGCTACCGCGAGGGGACTTTTTGTTAGTACCCTTCTTTGTGGATGTGGTGATCGGTGAGCCGATCTACTGGCAAGGGTCGGTCGCCGCGACAATGGAAGCCTATGAAACCGCCATGCGTGGGTTGGCCAGCCAGGTGGATATGCCGCTGTGGGAGTGAGGCTACCAGCGCTGGTGGCGTTCGCAGTGCGTAACATGCGCTAAGAAAAGACCTGGGTAAACGAGTAGTGCGCAAACCCCGAATCGCACAACACGTTTAACCACGTATAAGGCCAGATTTACACAACGCGTCTGCGTCCTTTATGGCTAAAAAGTCCAGTTTTCAAAGCAAGCACATTTTAGTATACTATGCTGGTGCGGCCAGCACACCATAGACAAATCCTGAACCATCGATCCACAATTGAGGGAGAAATTTTTAATGACGACCTTTAATGGCCTGGGCATGAACCTGGGTAATCTGGCGCGGCTCTCTAATGCCCAAAGCCGCTCCATCAGCCCCGAAAATTTCACCGGCGAAAAGGGCAAAGGCGGGATGGCCACGGCCGGTACCGGTAGCAACGCCGCACGCGATCTGGGCCAAGGCTGGAAACTCTCGCCTTCGATTGCGATCCAACCCGGCGAAACCTTTACGCTGGCGGATATTGAAGGCCAAGGCGCGATCCAACAGATCTGGATGACGCCGACCGGCCACTGGCGCTACAGCATTTTGCGCATCTACTGGGATGATCAAGAACAGCCCGCGGTGGAATGTCCATTGGGTGACTTCTTCTGCTCGGGGTGGGGCAAATTTGCGCCCTTGACCTCGTTGGCCGTCTGCGTCAACCCTGGCAGCGCCTTTAACTGCTACTGGGAGATGCCCTTCCGCCAGCGGGCCCGCTTTACCGTTACCAACATCGCCGATGAATCGATGCATCTCTACTACCAGATTAACTATTCACTCACCGAAGTGCCGGCGGATGTTGCCTACTTCCACGCCCAATTCCGCCGCACCAATCCGCTACCCTACAAGGAGGTCTACACCATTTTGGATGGCGTGCAAGGGCAAGGTCACTTTGTTGGCGTCTACATGGCGTGGGGCGTCAACAACAATGGCTGGTGGGGTGAAGGTGAGATCAAGTTCTACCTGGATGGTGACAAAGAATGGCCGACAATCTGTGGCACCGGTACCGAAGATTATTTCTGTGGCTCGTATAATTTCGAGAACAAAGAAACCCGCCAATATCAAGAATTCAGCACACCCTATGCCGGGCTCCATCAGGTGATCCGCCCTGATGGCGTCTATCAGTCGCAACAGCGCTTTGGCATGTACCGCTGGCATATCACCGATCCGATTCGCTTCCAAAGCGATTTACGCATCACGATTCAGGCGTTGGGCTGGCGTAGTGGTCGCCGCTACCTGCCCATGCAAGATGACATTGCCTCGGTTGCCTTTTGGTACCAAACCCTGCCGACGGCACCTTTCCCCACCCTGCCCGATCGCGACTACCTCGAAGTGATTTGAGGCGTGATGCGTGAGGCGTAAAACGTAATGCGTAATGCGTAAAACGTGAGGTGTAAAACGTGAAATCGGTCTTGACCGCCACGGCTTACCCCAGTCATCACCCATCACGAATTACATTTTACGCATCACGTTTCACACACTACGTTTCACTTTTCTAACAGAAATTGCTTACCGCTGCTCATTGCGTAGGCAAATGGACCGAATCTTGTTGCAGAATAATCAAACGGCTGCCCCCAATCTCCTCTAAGATCTGGACAACTACTTGCTGCAGTAGTTTGCAACCGTCCGGAACTGAATTACGTACTGTCATACACCCGTTCATTTCCAGACAATTCGCACTCTTCCCAGCGGACTTGCGCCATTCATGATTCTCACCGTCTTTGGAAGGTGGTTGCATCTCTCATTTGCTGTGTGACCAATGATTGTCGATTTCATGGCCAATTGGCCCGTGGAATTAGCGGCGAACACTCATTGAGCACGACTGCGCATCTACATTGCGCCGCACCCCGACCGCAACACGAAAGGTACAGACACCATGAGTTACCAATTTGCCAACGAAGAACACTTTTCTGCCACCCCCTCTTTTGCGTCTAATCTGCGGGGTGGGTTACGCCATCGTCAGCCCGTTGCGCAGGAGAGTTATGGCGCAGGGCGGCCATGGGGGGCTGCCGGCACAACCAGTACGGCCATTGCCATCGAGTTTCCCGAGCTGTTACAGGCCGCACAACTGGGTGATGAGCGCGCCTTTGGTTCGTTGGTAAATCACTATCGTCAATTCGCTGATCGTGTGGCCACGCAGATCCTGCGGACTGAAGAAGCTGCCGCCGACGCCGTGCAAGAAGCTTTGATCAAGGTCCACCGCGCCCTGCCACGCTTCCAAGAGGGCAATTTCCGTTCCTGGCTGTTACGCATTGTGACCAACACCTGCTATGACCATCTGCGCCGTCAGAAGCGCCGTCGTGCGTTGAGCCTGGATGAACTGGCCGAAGGCAATGAAGCGGAGACAGCCCTCGGGTTGCGTGCCACCGATGAGATTGAAAATCCGGAGACAGTTGCCTTGCAACACGAAAGTATGAGCCTGCTGATGAGCGCGATCGAAGAGCTGCCGCTCTGGCACCGCAGTGTGATCCTGTTGATTGATGTTCATGGCTTTGATTATGAAGAGGCGGCCGCGCAGTTAGGTGTCCCGCTGGGCACAGTGAAGTCACGCCTGAATCGTGGCCGGATTGCCTTGCGTGATCGGTTAGTTCGCGATGGGCTGGTGCCTGCTCATCTGCTGGTCAACTAGTGCCCATGAGGCATAATCAAGCCGGAGGCAATACAGAATCAGACAACAATGGTATGGCTGATTCTGTATTCTTAACATAAATTACGCTGTGATCCGTCGTCGGTCGTCCATCAGGCGTGTGTACCCTGCATCCTAACCCCAATCTGCCCTGTTGATGTCTCTACCGTGCTTGTAACCAGACGGCGCGCCATTGTCCCTGCGGACGGAAGCCTAGTTTGTGATAGACTGCCCCAGCGGCTGGGTTACCCCAATAGAGCACCGGCTGCTTGTCAGCTGCCAATAGATCAGCACAGAGCGCACTACAGACCGCTTGACTTAGTTTGCGCCCGCGCTGGGCAGGGGGCGTAAAGACGCCACCAATCATGGCCAGGGTACTGGTCTCGGCATTCGTTAGCGCCGTTGAGATCACTTCACCTTGCTCCTCCGCCAGCCAGAGGCGTGTGTCACGGATCGGCCGTTCGACTGCGGCT
Organism: Caldilineaceae bacterium; assembly: GCA_022842065.1. The sequence goes on along the minus strand of JALHQH010000019.1, from coordinate 40,827 downwards.
GGTGTACGCGCCATGCTGCCTGCCTCGCCGTAGAATGCGACCAGCTTGGACAAATCTGCCAGCGTACCCCGGCGAATCGTTACCCCTGCTGGCGCAGGCAGCGGCTGGAAATCCTCTGCGCGTAGATCCATCACCTCTTCGATCTCCATCTTTTCCTGGCCATAGCGTTGTAGATAGGGCACAAAAGAGTCAATGCCACCTGGATTATCCTGCAAGCGCTCTGGCGTGACAGTATGGGTATCCAAAATCGCACCCAATCCCTGCCAATTCGCCGCAGCCTGGCCATAGACGGTCCAACCACTCATATAGCGGTTGAGGACGGCTGTGAGTACAGCAGTGCCATCAACATCGGTAACATCGCCCCAAAACTCACAGAATTCATGAGCAAAGCCAAGTTTTTCCAGGTTGCCCAACATATAGAGATTAAAGTGCGGCGCTACCCTTAAAAAAGCGAGCGTTGCCGCGCGATCAGCCTCAGTCAATGGTCGAATCATACAATGCCTTTCAAGAAATTAATAAAGTCATAGGTCGAGCTGGTGCAAAGTTTTGTTACCGATCCAATTCCTCCGCGCCACCAAAATCCGCGCCACCAAAATCCGCGTCTGTAAATCGCCGCTCAACCATTAAAGATCAAACCGGAATGCCCAGTTGCCCGGTCCATGTTGTAACAAATAGGCTTCGATCGCTAGCCCCAGATCATGCTGGAGTGCATCGGGCTGAATGCGTAACCAAAAACCAAAATCACTGGTCCACGGTTCGCCACTCATGACTGTGCGCAGATGCAATTCCGCCATGGGGCCAATTGCGCTGCGAAAGCCAGTGCTGACAAAGGCGGCGGGAATTGGGCTGTGATCATAGTCAACTTGTCGAAACGTTGGGTGCCATGTCCCGGCGCGCCCATCCAGCAGCAGATATTGGGCGCGTGGATCGCTGTTATAGGGAATGCCGATGCTGCCGCCATTGTAGATCTGCTTCCCGGCCACAGTGCGTTGCAGCGGGCGATGGGTATGGGCACAGACAATCACAGACTCTACCACGTTGGTTACAAATGCGCCGATCTTAGCATCTGAATCTTCGGGCAGAATGCCAATAAACGCATTCCCTGGGATACCATGTAACAGGCGGATGGGCGGCAAGCCGGCAAAATTGAGTTGGCGCTCTTCAGGCCAACTGCGCATCTCTGCAAGCTGACTGGGGCTTAGATTTTCCTGCGTCCACCAGAGGGTAGGGAAGCGCTCACGGTTAGTAAAGGGGAGGCGATTCTGGGGCGTGTTGATCGCGGCCACCACCAGATCATGGTTACCGGCAATGGCCGGCCACCCCTCGGTCATGAGCAAAGTCATCACTTCGCGGTTCCAAGGACAGCGGTTTACCTGGTCACCGACGAGATAAACCCCATCGGGGCGCACCTCTTGCAGGTCGGTGACCACCGCTTCCAGTGCCGGTAAATTGCCATGGGTATCAGCTAGAAAAGCTAGTCGCATGATGCGCCACCACGCTGGTAAAGCGGGTCGCGCACCCGAACATAGCCTTCACGCCCGGTCGCGCCACGGTAGGCTTGAAAGGCCCCGTTGATCGCCCCATCTGGATCATAGCCATTTTCCCAGGCCCAGTGATAGAAAAGTATAATTTCCGGCTCGGCCGTCACCAATTCCCAGTAAAAAAGCTGTGTGATCACGCCACCGGCGGTCAACATGCCACTTTCGGCAAAGGCGGCCAGCGCCGGGCGGCGATCATAGGGCAGGCGATGATGGATGGCCTGCCAGCCGCCAGGGGTATGGCGCTCCGGCACGCTCTCTAAAATTGCATATTGGGCAGTTGCTTCACCGTTTAGCGGTAGGCCAACACTGCCCGGATTAATAACATGCCAGTGCCGATGTACTTCGCCCTGCACCTTGCCCTGTGGCTGGCGATGGGCACTACTTTGATCGCTACTTTTATGGCCAGCATGGGGATCCATCTGGAGGGCATGGGCGCGATCAACCTCCAAGCGAATATGGCGGTCGATTTGCAGATGGGTATGGGCCGAAATCAGGGTCTGCTCGCGGACTTCCTGAATCTCCGCCGCAATCTGCGCGGCGGGCTGGTCGGTGTAAAAGCCAACGCGATTGCGTCCTGGCACACCGTGCGCAATCCGCAGCGGCTGGGTACCGGGTAAGTAGAAAGTGCGCTCATCCGGTAACATGGCCAGGTAGTTCCCTTGATCGGGCGTGATGGTTTTGACTAACCAATGGAGTTGGCCCCAGCGGTCGGGATCATCACCATTGGGCAAACCCCGTACGGTGCCAAAATCGAGGTAGTAGAATTCGTGATTGCCGCGGATCACCACCCAATCCCGCTGGCGGACAGCGTCGATCACGGCCTTGCTAAAGGGCACGCCATTGATGAGATCGCCGTCCAGCACCACATAATCGGGCTGCTCACGTTCCAGATGCTGAAGCACTGCTTCGAGGGCGGGCAGATTGCCGTGAATATCGGCTAAGAGAGCAATACGCATAGGGCTACTATACATGGAAGGGGAGGCAGATTGCAAAATTACAAGCGCGGCGTTATTGCTTACGCAAGGTTAGATAAACCGTCAATTCGCTGCGATTATGGAACAACTGGCGCGCCCCGGCAATGGTAAATACCTCTTGTAAAATGGCGAAGGTGTAGTCAATAATCGGCCCACGTCCTTCCTCGGGCAGCTTCAAGGTCATAATCGCACTGCCGTGGCGATAAAGTTGCTTCGCATAGGCAACCATCAGACGTGCTGAGTCACGGGCGTCCATGCGCATGTCATTCACAATCAGATCAAAGCGGTCGGGCTCGTTGGCCAGATATTGCTCGGCGGTCAGCGCTTTGTGACGGACGCCATGATCTTGTGCTACCCGCGGATCAAGTTCACCCGGATCAACCGCCGTGACATATTGGTCATGTTGACGGAGCACCCGCGTCCAGCCGCCGGGGGAAGCGCCGAGATCGAGGGCGACGCCGCGTGGGGGTAGGTTGATCTGAAAGAGTTCCAGCGCTTCCAACAGTTTGAATTCGGCCCGACTGATCCGCCCATCTTCGCGGGCAAACCGGCGCATGCCCCCTGCCCAGTTGGAAAGATTGTGAAGTGCCAGCGAAAGGCCAATATAGGCCGTATGGGTGACATGCCGGTTGGCTGGTTGCTGGATCGGTGCGCAGACGACCGAAAGCACCTGAGCTGGCGCACGGACATCAATCGGCGCGTTGGTTGATTCGTGTAGCGAAGCAGAGAGCATCTGATTGATGTCGAAAGGCTTATAAGGTAACTCACTTAACAGTCTTGTCTGCACCGAAAAGGAGAGCTCGGGGTCGAGCAAGGGGGCAAGCTGTGCCGTGACCTCCTGGCGCAACATGGCAAAGTCACTCTCTTGGCGGCTGCGCAGTCCCAACGCCAATTGGGCCGGACAAATATGGCGGACAAAGAGTGGTGGGGTAGCGCGCCACTGTTCGGCTAGTGCCCAGAAGGTGAGCTCGGTATCAAGCCGCCACACCCCATCGGCCAGCGCAATACTCGCCGTCACCGGGGTCACCTTTTGCACTTCGGCCAAGGCCAGATCGATAAAATCGGGGTCGGCACTGAGAATCAAACTGTGATCGTTCACGCAGTTCCTATTTCTGTCAAAGCAATGATGAGTGATGTACGGCCGCCAACCAGGCATCCGCTAACAAACGATGGCCAGCCGGGGTGGGATGAACGCCATCACTAGCCCAATAGGCTGGCTCGCCCGTTGCCAGCGCGTCGTCTAACACGCTTTGAAAGGGCACAAAGATGGCGTCGAATTCGCCGGCCAATGCACGCACAACTTGACGCCGTTCCTTCATCTCGGCAATCCAACCATCGGTGACAACACCGCAGTGGAGGACAAACGGTTCACAGAGCACAAGTTGTACTTGCGGCAGCCGCTGCTTGGTATAGTCGAGCAACATGCGATAGATCGTCGTGTAGCGATCCACCTCAACGCCGTTGCCATACATAAACTCATGCCAGGTATCGTTAACGCCGATCAGGATGCTGATCAGATCAGGTTGGAGGTTGATGCCATCCACTTTCCAGCGCGCATAGAGATCGGTCACCCGGTTGCCGCTAATGCCCCGGTTGTAAAAGTTGAGCTTGTCCTGCGGGCGCTCCTGCAACAGACGCGCCGCAATCAGGTTGACATAGCCACTGCCCAGGGCCGCGCCGCGGTTGGGTTCCGCAATTTCACGATTGCGCCCCGCGTCGGTGATCGAGTCACCCTGGAAGAGGATGGTACTACTGGGTTTGATCATAAACTGTCTTTCATTTTGTTTTAGGGGTGCAGCTTTGCTACGTCTTGCCATAGTTCCGGCATTTCGAGTAAGTCATTTCAGCGTCCGGAATCCGTGGCAATAATCCTGCTTCTTTGGTAATGGCCATCAGCTGAGGAAGATCATCAATTGATAGCACAATTACCGCATCAATATCAGCCGTGGCGCGAGGCTCTCCTAAAAGACTAGCTGCGATGCCGCCAATCACAATTCCTTGCTGCTCAAACCGATTTAAAACGCGCTGAACCGCCGCGAGCGGTTCATAGAAAGATTCCGGAATCACCGATTTACTCATGGATAGTTCGCTTTGAGTTTGATCCAGCGGTTGCGTACGTCATTGACATTGGGGTTGCGCATTTTTTCATATAATCCGAGCGAAATAGCCAGCTGCAGCATTGCATTGAGCTTCTGCCAACGTTGTTCAATGGTCGCTTGGCGTTTTTCTGCGGCTTCGACCTCTGCAACAGCTTCCCACCGTTTCCGATAAGCTTGTAACGCTTCTTTGTCAATGGTTTGGTGTGGATTCAACCTGATTGCTCCTACGCCTCATCTGCACTAACAGGGTGCAGCCGTATGATTCGAGGCCGCTCTTGTTCTTCAAAATGACATTCGACAGCATCTTCGATCATAAAATATAGATCATCAAACGTATCGGCTGCCGTATAGATTGATGCTGATAATGCTTTTGCTTCGTAACCACCTTCCGGTGAATCTTCAACGAGAAAAATAATTTCGTTCATTTTGAAGTTACTCCATCGCATACGCGAGATCATGCGGCCCGATGGTCAAAAAGACAATGGTTTGATCAGTTAATCCGCGGCAGGGACAGAATTCACAGTTAGGAACCTCAATGCATTCCTCACAAATTGTAAATACTACCCTAAAATTACGATCAACATGAGCGCTACGGCACCCATTCAGATTAATGCTTCGACTGCTATCGACCAGCGCTTCTGTATTGTGATACGGCGCTTGGATGATCCTCTCTACACGGCGTCGGATCTGTTGGCGTTAAGATGCGTAGCGCCGAAGATTTGCTGTGAAAAGTTCCGTGTAGTAAGGCGTATATTCACTCACCCCATACCTCTTCATGAGTGTACAGTTTCAGCTTGTTTTCTTTGATCATGGTATGGATTTCGACCATATCTTCATAAAGTGGTGAGTCTGGATTCAATTGCCATGTGTCAGCATCTGACTCTACATTCTGCATACCCGCCGGCGCAGCTGAAATATCAATTTGCTCACGGATATGATGTGTTAATTTTTCCATCAACCAGAGCTGATCAGCCACTGAAAGCTGTTGAATCTGTTGGTCGAGTTCTTGAACGGCTGTTTGCATCCTTTTACCTCCTACATTCGTATCGCAAACCATACATTTCTATTCTACCACACCGAGCGAATAACGCTTGCTTGCGCCCTGATCCGCTGTTCACTGGGCTGTTGACCGTAAGCGCGTTGTGAATTGGCAAAGGGGCTGTGGTGGGTACCTGTGGGGGATGGCGCATGCGGCGCATGTTGCTGCTCGCGCTTGGCGTGGTGGCGCACCGCCGTCTCGTGGATTGGGACCAGATTGCCATGTTCACCGGAGAAGCCGTGAGCGCTTTGGCCTTGGAAGCGGCTGTGGGTGAAGAGCTCTATATTATGACGTGTCTGCCGGTATTGGGCCAGGTCGGCCAGGATCTCGCCGATGACGCTGCCGAACTTGAAGCCGTGGCCGGAGCAGGCCGAGGCGTAACTGACCTGTGGGTACTCGGGGTGCAGGTCGATCAAGAAGTGACCGTCCGGCGCGTTGGTAAACATGCACGATTTGAGCGTCAGCAATGGGCCGCCGGCCATGGGGAAGTAGCGGGCGACACAGTCGCGTAAAATTTCTTCATCAAGATCAAAGACCGCCCGCCGCAATTCGTCGGGATGGCCGCGTTCCTCTAAATGGTGATACTTGCCGATCTTAAAACCGGGCACGCCATGAACGGGGAAGCCGTAATAGCGCCCTTCATCGACCAGCAGATTGAAGACGGGGAAGGTCGCATGGGTAAATAATTCAGGGCGCTCGGGTTGGAACCAGGCGAGTACTTGCAATTCGGGTACTGCCAGGCCACGCAAAAAGCCGAGCATCTCATCGTTCCACGCGCCGGCGGTGATCACCAGCGAATCCGCTTCGTAGATGGCCCGTTCCGTATAGACGCGTACCCCTTCGCCCCCCGGCAATGCTTCCCAGTGCAGCACCCCTTCGCGACCATGTAACTCGGCCCCGTGTTTTAATGCCTCAAAACAGTAGGAGACAACACAGCCTTCCGGCGTCAAAAAGCCACCATCCGGCTGATAGAGCGCCATGATCTCATGCGGCAGTTGATAGCCGGGGAAACGTTTGGCCAGTTCCAGCCCAGTGAACACCTCGTGAGCCAACTCATATTCCATCGCCGAGCGCAGCGCACCCTTGAAGACCCAACTATCCGCCGGCCCAATGTCGAGTGAGCCGGTGATGTGCAACAGCTTTTGGCCCGCTTCGCGCTCGATCTCATACCAGAGTTCATAGGCACGTTTGAGCAACATGACATAGGATGGGTGCTCATAGTAGGGCATGCGAATAATTCGCGTGTAGCCCTGATAGGAGCCTTGATCATGGGGGATATCGTACTTTTCCAACCCCAAGACGCGCTTGCCGCGGCGGGCGAGATAATAGGCCGCCGCGCTACCCATTGTGCCGAGGCCGATGACGATGGTGTTAAAGCGGTTAGGGTGTAAGCGCGGATTGCGTGAAATGGTCATGAGATTTTGTCCGGGTCGATACCGAGGGCGCGCAGTTGTTCGATCAAGCGTTGGTTGCGTTGGGCTTCAAGCGCTGCGCGTCGCGTGGCTTCATCCGCTCGTTGGGCTTCAATCGCCGCTTGGCGTGCCGCCTGTTCTGCGCGTTCGGTTGCTTCTTGTGCGCGTTGCGCTTCTTGTTCAGCACGCTTTGCTTCTTGTTCAGCACGCTTTGCTTCTTGTTCAGCACGTTCTTCAGAGGTTGGCAGTAAATTTCCTTGCAGATCCCACCAGCGTAACCATGGCAGGGATTGATTGATGTAGTGACCACGCCAAATGCCTAGCTCCACTCCCAACCCCGCTATCGGAAAGTGTTTGCGCTCATTAGGTGCCACTGGCTGGTAACGTCCATCAACGAGATGATAGACGTCAACTAACCCTTTTTTGACTTCATAAATCGCGTAGAAAGGTGCCCGAACGGCCTGTTCATAAATCCAGAATTTGCCGACTTTGGGGGTGCGGTCACGTTCGCCGCCATCAGTCGCCGAGACAAATTCAATGATGATGAGCGGTGCAATTGTCTCGCGCCAAAGCACATAGGATCGTCGTATTTCGCCGTCAACTAATGGTGGCACATTGGGAATATAGAACCAATCTGGCGCGGTTGCACCATCTAGATAGGGTGTGGTGAGCTGCCAGTAAATGCCGGAATCCTGACCAATCGCAAACTGCCCATCGGGGTGAAGCTTTTGCAAGACAGGTAAGATTGAACCGGTTAGCAACAGGCTCTGGGGGTGTTCTTGGAAATTTTTCACAAATGTACCATCCGTATAAGGCAGTTCAGTGTGATCCGGTACATGGCCAAACGGTGGCTCATCGTTCCGTTGCGCCAAGCTGCTTTTGGGTTCATGGCGGGCTTGCGCCGTTGTTTCCGACATAATTTCTCCTATTTCTGCACCCGCACCGACTCGTCACTCGCTTTTGCACGCATTCTCGCCCCGCTGGGATCAAAGAACGGTGTTGGCACCACGGTCGCGGTGATCGGTCGCCCGGCATTGATCACCACCACTTTGCCGCCAGTCCACGCATGGGTGGTGCGCAGGTAAGCCAGGGCGAGCGTTTTGCCGACACTGTAGCCAATCGCGCTGGAGGTGACGTGGCCGATCTGGTTGCCGGGCAGGACACGTTCGATCTCTTCTTCGGCTTCGGCGCCACTCTTCTTTTTGCGTTTGCCGGTGGCAATATCGCCCACACTGTAGATGGCATCGCCTGCGCTGACCGGTGTCTTGCTTTCCAGGTGTAATCCCACCCAGCGCTGGTCGATGCCCTGTTCTTGAATACGCAGCAGGGCGTCGCGCCCTACAAAGTCGCGCTTGTCAAAGCGGATCCAGCGGTCAGTGCCGAGTTGAAAGGGGTTGATCTCTTCGTTAATATCCGGTCCATAGAGCGGCAGCGCTTTTTCGATGCGCAAGCTTTGCATGGCTAACACGCCGTAGGGCTGTAAGCCAAAGGCTTTGCCCTCGCGCAATAAATAGTCCCACAGGGCACCAGCCTCTTCGGCGGGCGTATAAAGTTCATAGCCCAACTCGCCGGTGTAACCGCTGCGCGATAGGATCAATTCGGTCTCGTTGATCACCGCCGGCGCAAAGCGGAAAAAGGGCAACTTGTTTAAATCGACGCCGTCCGTGATCGTGCGCAAAAATTCACGTGACCGTGGCCCTTGAACGACGGCCAAGGCCACACTCGCCGAAATATCGGTGCTATAAGCACTGGCACCCTGGCACTGTTCGCGGATCCACCCGACCACCCGTTTGCGCGGGCCGGAACTGGTGACAATCATAAAGTGTTCGTCGTTAAATTTGTAGACGGTCAGGTCATCGACAATGCCGCCCCCTTCGTTGCAGAGGCTGGTGTAACGCACCTGCCCCGGCTCCATGTCGCTGATCTCGTTGACCACCAGCCGGTTGAGCAAACGCTCCGCGCCCGGCCCCTTGAGATCGACTTCACCCATCGACGAGATGTCTTGCAAGCCCACGTTGGTGCGCGTGTTGACATGCTCGTTCTCGCCGGAGGTGTAAGCATCGGGGAATAAATAGTCACCGCCACCCTTGACGATTTGGCCGGCGTGGCGGAGGTGATAGTCGTAGAAGGGGCTGCGTCGTTCAGCCATAGTGCATTACTTCCTTTGATTGAAAGGTCATGATATAGTATGCCGTCCGCAGCCGGCGAAAGCCAAGTTTCTGATAAAAACCCTCTTTGCCGTGAACGCTGACCAACATGACTGACCGTTTGGGCAGCCGCGCCAACAAGTTTGCCATCAAGGCCCGGCCTACCCCTTGCCGTTGATAGGGTCGATCAACAAAGACATCGTAGATCGCCGAACTGGTGACGCCATCCGAGATGGCGCGAGCACCACCGATCAGATCCTGTTGATCCCAGGCAAAACAACAGGCATAGCTGCCCTGAAAAACGGCCTTTACCATCTTCGGCAGCCGCTCACCCATGCCCATCCGTTGCATGATCATGGCGAGGTACACCCAATCAACATCGGTGGTATCTTCAGTCAATCTCCACTGTAGCTGCGTCATCCAAGCGCCTTTACACTTCAGCACCCGATTGCGCTTTGTCCAATAACCGTCTGAGTTCAGCGTTTTCCTGTTCCAATTGTTCTGCTTTGGATTCGGCTGCTTGGGCGCGTTCTGCTTCTGCTTGGGCACGTTCTGCCGCTTCCTCTAGAGAGGGCATGCTCTCCCCTGTGCGTGGATCGACAATTCGTAACCTGCGCCGTTCCGGTTCAAATAACAAATCAAGCTCTTCGCTATAGAGCATGCCATCTGGCGACAGTTTGATCGGCTGGTAGGCACCATTTACTAGGCGGAAGCCTTGTAAACGTGGTTTAAGGTACTCATCTAGCGGATCAAAGAGAATATATTCACGTACGCCGAGAAACTCATAGATTGCTTTTTTCTCACCAACGTCTGCCCATCGCGTGTTGCGTGAGGTAATCTCAAAGATTACACAGGGTATGATTCCTTCTTCCCAGAGTTTATAGGTGGCGCGGTCATGTTTGCTGATCCCTTTGACCACAAAGATATCCGGCACTTTGAAGACTTGCGGATTACCTTCTTCATAGTAAAGGAACATGTCCGCTGCTACATATAAATCTTCGATTTGCCTAAAGTAGAAACGCAGCGCCTCGCGCAGATAAATGATGACAGAAATATGCCAATCGGTCTCGCCCATAGGTTTTCCATCCGATTCAGGGTACACAATGGTTGATGGATATTCATCTACTGGTTTTGCATTCCGGCGTTCCGGTACAACTAATACTGCCATAAAGCCTCCTGCAAGGGATCAAAACCCCAACGCACGCTTCCGACCCTTAATAAAACCCATCAACTCTCGCTCCAATCCCTCATCCAATGGGGGCGCTTCGTACTCGCGCAGCAACTGCTTCCAGCGCGCGTTGGCCCGTTGATTGGTATCCAGCCCGCCGTTGATCTCCCACTGTTCCGCCGAGTTGTAATCGAAGATCTCCGAGCGATAGAACGCGGTGCGGAAGTGGCGCATGGTATGTTGGGTGCCTAGGAAATGGCCACCGGGCGGCACCTCTTGCAGGGCATCAAAGGCAAAGTTTTCCTCAGACAGGTCAAGCCCCTTGGCCCAGACATGGTACATGCCCAGCAGATCCCAGTCGATCACGAACTTTTCGTAGCCGGCGGTTAAGCCATTTTCCAGCCAACCGGCGGCATGCAAAATAAAGTTGACCTGCGCCATTACCGCGGGCAACATCACCTGGATCGACTCGTAGCCGGCCTGGGCGTCGCTGATCTTGGAACTGGAAAAGGTGCCGCCACTGCGAAAGGGCAGTTTGTAGAATTCGGCCATCTGTTTGCCGGCAAAGAGCGCTTGCTGACTCTCCGGCGAACCAAAGACCGGCGCGCCACTTTGCAGATCAATGTTGGTCATAAACGAGCCGTAGATCACCGGTGTGCCGGGGTTGATCATCTGCACCAGCACGATGCCGGCCAACGCTTCGGCGTTTTGCAAGGCCAGCGTCGCTGCTACACTCACCGGTGACATCGCGCCGCTCATGAGGAAGGGGGTGATCAATAGTGCCTGCTTTGCCTTCGCATAGACAAGAATGTCGCCCAACATGCGGTCGTCATAGCGGCGCGGGCTGCTGACGTTGATCAGCGAAAGCAAACCTGGTGTTTCGCGAATTTTCTCGGCCCCAAAGAGGATCTCGGCAATCTTGACGCTGTCAACCGCATTCACCGGATCGGTGACCGAGCCCATAAAGGCTTTGTCACTATATTTAATGTGGGCCATGAGCATGTCGAGGTGACGCGTCGGCACGGGTTCATCGGTCGGCTCGACGACAGTACCGCCTGAGTGGTGCAGGTAGGGGCACATGTAGGTTAGTTTAACAAAATTATGAAAATCTTCGAGCAGCGCTTCACGCCGGCCCCGGTCGAGATCCAGCACAAAGGGTGGCCCATAGACGGGGGCGAAGACCGCTTTGTTGCCGCCGATGGTGACGTTGTTGGCCGGATTGCGCGCCAGTTGGACGAATTGACTGGGGGCCATCGCCACATATTTCATGAGCAGCGCTTCATCGAGAAAGACCGTATCCCCGACGACTTTGGCCCCGTGCGCCTTGAAGATCGTGCGCACTTCTTCGTCATACATATCGATGCCGAGGTCGCGCAGAATGCGCATCGACTCGTCATGGATGCGCTGCACACCGGCGTCCGGCAACAGATTGTAGCGCGGGACCTGGTAGTCGATCTGTTGCATGGCCGGTCGGACGGCAGCCACACGTTGCCGTTCACGCCGCTCACTGCGTCGGGCTGTATCAGGCCGCACGCTACTGGTTGTATCGGTTGCGGATGGTGCCTCTGAAATCGCCATAAATGTATCCCTTTGCGAGAAGAAAATTTAACTACCATGCTACCCCCTCCCAGCCCGGTTGCCTTCTAGGCGCGAATACAGGGGCGGAGCAGTAACTTCCCTCCTTGTAATCGCGCCTAGAAGGCTACCGGGCTAGGGAGGGGGTAGTAGTTACAAGAAAAGTTGAAATGTCACATGGCGCGCTTGCAATTTGCGTACGTACATCGAGTGCGAAAGACAGGTGTGAATGCAAGCAAAATTTGCGCGAAAAGTTGGACGCATCATATGTCAAGTTCGGTGTGAAGTCAATCTGCGCGAACATTTTGCCATAATATCTGCCCTATGGTAACATCAACCGCTATATCTTCTTGGCAAAACCAGGGCCTTGTCATTTGGTGGGCCTTGTTGCACTGCTTACAGACTGGCCGTTCCAGTGTCGTTAGACTGTTTACAGCCGGTCCAAGAAAAGCCCACAGTACAGTTTATATTGTTACCACATTGTGTTCCTCGTTGCTGGACATTGCCGTCTGGGACAACCTGACACAAGCGCCATGCACTTTGGTTAACTGGCTAAAACATACGTTCTCTACCGATTTTTAAGCTAAATTATTCAACTTTAAAGGAGAGCATTTATGACCAATGCAAGGAGAATTCACCCGGCTGTTTTAGATGCAGCCAGTGACTTACGCAAAGGCAAGATGAATCGGCGTGAATTTTTGCGCTTTGCCACCCTATTGGGAGCATCGGCAACAACAGCCTATGCATTAGCCGCCTGTGCGCCCGCTGCTACTACCCCAGCCGACACCGCCGCTAGCAGTGATGCGGCCCCCGCCGCCGAACCGGCTGCCGGTGCGATCAAACGCGGCGGTACCTGGACGAGCGCGATGCAACTCCAACGCATCGACCACCCGGCCCGTCTCTCCTGGATTCAGGGGGGCAATGTCGTGCGCCAGGTTTGTGAATATCTGACCGAAACCGGACCAGATAACATCACCCGCCCCCATCTGCTGGACCGTTGGGAAGCCAGCGATGATGTCAAGACCTGGACGCTCTATCTGCGCCAGGATGTCACCTTTAACAATGGCGACCAGTTGACCGCGGACGATGTGCTCTTTACCTTCGGCGAATGGCTCAACCCTGATGTCGGCTCCAGCATGTTAGGCTTCCTCGGTTACATCGGTGGCTTGGAGAATATCGAGAAAGTTGACGATTACACGATCAAGATCAACTGTGCCGAAGCCAGCATCAGCCTGCCCGAAGATCTGAATCAATATCCCGCCGTCATCCTGCATCGCGCTTTTGAAGGTGACTTTATCGCGCAGCCGATCGGCACCGGTGCCTTTACCCTGAAGGAATACCTCGAAGGCGAACGCGCTGTTTTTGAAGCGCGCAAGGATTATTGGCGCATGGGCGAAGATGGCAGCCCCTTGCCCTATCTCGACACCCTGACCTATGTCTCCTTGGCCCATGACGCGGCGGTGGCGGCGCTGTTGGGTGGTCAGGTCGATTCCATGTACAATCCCACCGCAGCGGATTGGGAAGCCTTGAAAGATACAGCTGAACTTACCGTCTACCCGGCGAGCACTGCCCAATCGCTGGTTGGTCGTATGCGCGTCGACATTGAACCGTGGACCGATGTACGGGTCCGCAATGCCTTGAAAATGTGCCAGGACCGCGCAAAGATCATGGAACTGGCCTACAAGGGGCAGGGCGATCTGGCGATTGACGCCCATGTGGCGCCGGTACACCCCGAGTTTGCACCAATGGATGTGCCAGCCTACGATCCAGAAGGGGCCAAAGCGCTGCTCGAAGAATGGGCCGCGGAAACTGGCGCTACCCTGCCGCTAACGGTGACGCTGGCCACCAAGAATGACGAAGGCGAAGCCGAAATTGCCCAGGCGCTCAAGGAATTGGCTGCCCCCGCTGGCTTTGAGATCGAACTGGATATCACCGATGCCAATGGTTACTGGGATCGCTGGACCGAAGTTGATCTGGGTATTACTGCCTGGACTCATCGCCCCTTGGGCACGATGGTGCTTGCCGCCGGTTACACGGTTGATGCCACCGGCACGCCCGTGCCCTGGAATGAGACCCGTTGGGCTGACGAAGAGTTCAATGCCAAGTTGAAGGAAGCACAGAGCACGCTTGATGTCGAAGCCCGCCGCGCGATCATGGCCGATATTGAGGCGATCTTCCAGGAACGTGGCCCGGTCTTCATCAGCTTCTGGAAAAATGTCTGGAATATCACCCGCAGTGAATTTAAGAATGTGGTCGGCCACCCCACCAGCTATGATCTGATGGCTGATGTGTGGAAGGATGCTTAGTTTTTGACGATCGAACAGTGACGACTGGTGGCTGTCGGTTGATAAAGTGTAAACGAAAAGCATAGTGCCTGTCATGCTGAGATACCGATATTGCCAAGGCAACATCGGTATCTCAGCATGACAGGTGCCTGGATCTCCTGTCCTCCCCCTCGTCTTGCTCCTCCCTGCGCTGTGCGCTGTTTACAAACCTGGCGCACGATAATCATGGAGTATGTAATGGCCCAATTTTTGGTGCGTAGTCTCATCTCAACCGTTGTGACCATGTTGATCGTCTCCGTCACCCTCTTTACGCTGATGGAGGTGGTGGGGCGTAAAGTTTCGGTGCAGATCCTGGGCGTCTTCGCCACCCCGGAATCGTTAGCTTCCTATGACAATCAACTAGGGCTGGATTGGCCGGCCTGGCAGCGTTATCTCGACTGGCTGGTGGGGAGCGACTGGCGCGCAACGAACGCGGTTGGTCATGGGGTGGTCACTGCCGTTGATCCTGCCTCCGGTGACCGCAATTGGTGGGCGAATGTTGACGGCCAGTTGACGCGCTGGGAGATGCGTGAGGGTGAACTAATTGCCCTGGTGCGCCAGGCCGACGGCTCAACGGTCGAACAACCTGCCGGTGATGTTTGGCAGGAAAACGCGGATGGACAAGCGATCTTCTGGGGCGTTGATCGCAAGAACAACGCTGCCATGTGGGTCAAAGGCGACGCCGCGGCGATCTTTGAGTTGACTAAGGCTGGGCTGCGCCAGGTGAGCGATGGTCCACGTGACTATATTCCCTTGCGTAAAGGACTGTTACGCGGTGATCCGGGCATCTCGTTTCAATATGGCCGACCAGTGGCGACCACGCTCTTTTCCCGCGTCGGCAATACGTTGGTGCTGGCGGGGATCGCCTTTGTCGTCGTCATGCCGCTGGCCTTGTTGCTGGGTACCATTGCCGGCGTCACTGCGGGGCGCTGGCCGGATCGGGTGATTTCCGTGACCGGGTTGGCGCTCACCGCGACGCCCGAATTTGTCACCGGCATTTTCCTGATTATCGTGTTGGGCGTCTGGCTCAAGTGGCTGCCGCCGGTATCGATCTTTCTGAATGATACGGACATCTACAATCTCCGGCTGATCGCACTGCCGGTGATTACGTTGACTGCCGTTGAGTTGGGCTACGTTGCCCGCATGATGCGCGCCAGCCTGGTTGAGGTAATGGATTCGCCCTACATTCGGACGGCCATTATCAAAGGCGTCCCCTTTCGCCGCGTGATCTTGCGCCATGCGCTCCGCAACGCCTTGATGGCCCCGATCACCGTGATCATGTTGCATGTCAACTGGCTGATCGGCGGCATTGTGGTTGTCGAGGTTATCTTTGGCTTTCCTGGGTTGGGCAAATATATCTACGAATCGGCGGTCTTTGGTGATTACAACGCGGTAGAAGCCGCCGCCATGTTCACCGTCGTCGTCGCCGTGGTCACTCGTCTGCTCGGCGACCTGGCGTATACTTACCTTAACCCGCGCATTCGGTATCGGTAGGGTGGTAGACTGGTAAATCGGTACATCGGTAAATTGGTAGAGACACTTTCACCAGTGTACTGATTTACTAACCTACTAATCTACTGATGTACTAATCTACCGATGTACCGATTTACCAATAGGAGCTGTGCATGGCTGTTGTTGAACTGAGCGCTAAACCAGAACGTAGACCGGGGATCTGGCTGCGTTGGTGGCAGAATTTTGCAATTATCTTCGAATCGCGCGTGGCGACGGTGGGCCTGGCCATGTTCCTTTTTTGGGTGGTGGTGGGCCTCGTCTCGCTGGTTTGGACGCCTTTCCCGCCCAATGCGAATGATTTTGAGACCAATTTGCCCCCCAACGCGATCAACTGGCTGGGCACCGATTATCTGGGCCGCGATATCACTTCGCGGCTGATGCAGGGCACCCAGGTGATCCTCTTGAAGAGCCGGCTGCCTGGTGGCGCGGTTGTGCCCGGTGGCGTGGCGATTTGGGGTGTAATCTGGGCGGCGATCTTTGGGGCGATCCTGGGGTTGAATGCCGGCTACCGCGGTGGTTGGTGGGATCAGGTGATCATGCAATTGCTCGATGCGCTAATTGCCTTTCCAGTGATTGTGCTCTATCTCGTTTTTGTCTCCGCCTTGGGGCGTAGCGATCTGGTGGTGATTCTGGCGATCATGATCACCGGCGCACCGGGCATCGCGCGCCTGACGCGCAGTATGACGCTGGATCTCAAAACACGCGATTATGTGCGCGCGGCGGCGACTCGCGGCGAAAATAGTTGGTACATTATGTTCCACGAGATTTTGCCCAACGCGCTTGGCCCACTGTTGGTGGATGCCATGTTGCGTGTCGGGTATGCGATCTTTGCCATCGGCACCCTTGGTTTCCTGGGCATTGGCCTACCCCCGCCCGATCCGGATTGGGGCGGCATGGTCAACGAAGCGCGCAAGAATATCTTTATCAACCAGTGGGCGGTGATCTGGCCCTCGCTGGCCATCTCCTCGCTGGTGATCGGGCTGAATCTCCTGGCCGACGGTCTACGTGAAGAGATCAGTCGCTACCAACGCTGACGACACGATGACCGACGACCTAAGGCTTCGCGCCCAATGGGCACCCGCTCAGCCACCGGTCATCGGTCATCGGTCATCGGTCGTCCGTCGTCCATAAACCTACAGAGTAAACGAATCCATGTCAACCACTCCCGTTCTAAAAGTTGAAAATCTCGCCATTGCCTACAAGGTGCGCGGCGGCGAAATTGAAGCGGTACAGGATGTCTCCTTTTCGATTGGGCGCAGTGAATCGTATGGCATCGTCGGCGAATCCGGCTGTGGTAAAAGCACGGTGGCCTGGTCGATTGTCAACTTTCTAGGGCGCAACGGCTATGTCAAGCGGGGCAGCATCCAGTTTATGGGCGAGGAACTGGTTGGCAAAACGGGGGAAGAGTTGCGCCAATTGCGCGGCAACCGTATTGCCATGGTCTATCAAGATCCCATGCAGGCGCTTAACCCTTCCATGCGTCTGGGCGAACAGATGAAAGAGGTCTTGACCGTTCATCAGCGCATTGATGACGCGGTCGCGCTGAAACGGTGTATCGAAATGCTCGATCTGGTGCACATGCCCGATCCGGCCAGTGTCGTTCAACGCTATCCCCACCAAATTTCCGGTGGACAACAGCAACGCGTCGTCATTGCGATGGCGCTGCTCAACAACCCAGCGTTGTTGATTATGGACGAGCCGACCACGGCGCTGGATGTCACGGTTGAAGCGACGGTGCTTGATCTGATCAGCGAACTGCGCCGTGAGTTTGACACCGCGATCATGTATATCAGCCATAACCTGGGGGTGGTAGCGCGCATCTGTAACAAGGTAGGGGTCATGTATGCCGGCGAAATGGTGGAGCGGGCCACGGTCGAAGCCCTGTTTGCCGATCCACAACATCCCTACACCCAAGGGCTGATCCGCTGTGTGCCTAAATTGGGCGCCAGCAAAGGTAGCAGCATGCTCTACCCAATCCCAGGGCGGGTGCCCCCACCGGACAAACGGCCCAGTGGCTGTGTCTTTGCCCCGCGCTGTGATTATGTGCAACAGCACTGTTGGGATGAACGGCCCCAATTGCGCCAGTTGGCCGATGGGAGCTGGGTGCGCTGTCACTTTGCAGAAACGATTGACGCTGCCGCCTGGCAACCACCAGTTGATCTGCTACTGCCTGCGGGTGAAGGGGTCACCGCCAACCCCGTAACTGGGCAAACAAACAATGGCGATGTGCTGCTCCAACTTGATGGTCTGCAGAAATATTATCCGGTGCCGGGTAAAGGATTGGCGGCACTTTTTGGGTTGGGCGAAAAGCGGTATGTCAAAGCGCTGGAAGATGCCAGCTTTACCGTGCGCAAAGGTAACACGCTGGGGATTGTCGGCGAATCCGGCTGTGGCAAAAGCACACTGATTCGCACGATCATTGGTCTGGAGGATTCAACTGCCGGTACAGCCGAATTTATGGGCTTTGACATTACCGGCGATCTGACCGACCGTAACAGCGACCTGATCCAAGAGTTGCAGATGGTCTTCCAAAATCCCGATTCGACCATGAACCCAGCCTACACTATCGGGCAGCAGATCGCGCGCCCGATGATCCGCTTTGGCACGGTGCCGCGCCAGCAGGTGCGCGCCGAGGTGATCAAGCTGTTGGAAGCGATGCGCCTGAGTGAAGCCTACTATGATCGTCTGCCCCGCCAGCTAAGTGGTGGCGAAAAGCAGCGGGTGGGGATTGCGCGCGCCTTAGCCAGCCGCCCCGACCTGATCCTCTGTGACGAGCCGGTCAGCGCGCTTGATGTTTCGGTGCAGGCCGCAATTCTCAATTTACTCTTGGCGGTGCAGCAAGAGTATGGCACGACGATGGTCTTTATTGCCCACGATCTGAGCGTGGTGCGCTTTTTCTGTGACAACATTGCCGTCATGTATCTGGGGCAGATCATGGAGTTGGGACCGACCGAGGCGATCTATCACCCGCCTTATCACCCTTACACCGAAGCCTTGCTCTCCGCTGTGCCCATTCCTGACCCAACCGTGCAACAACAGCGCATCCGGCTGGAAGGGACCGTACCCAGCGCCCTCAATCCTCCCACTGGTTGTCGTTTCCACACCCGTTGTCCGCGCCGTAATCTGTTGCCCGATGGCGGCAAGATCTGTGAAACGACGGTGCCCCCTTGGCGCGAAGCCGGTAACGGTCACCGTATCTTCTGCCATATCGAGTTGGAGACCCTCAGTAATTTTGATCCCGTCGTCAAGGCCACGCTTAACGCATAACCATCGGGCTCACGCCGTATCCTGCGGCGGCTGAGCGTGTTGAAGCCAGAGGGTACTTCGTAAGTCCTAAATCGGTAATGAAACAACAGACCCGGCCGCAAGCGCGGCCGGGTCTGTTCTATATTTGTCCACGATCTGTACATCCTCTATTTCAACAATTTGCTAGGTTGCGCCATTTTGTGATAAAAGAAACAATGTAATATTACCTACAGAGTAGTGTGCTTTCACATCGCCACCCCGCTACCCTGTAACCAGCAGCTAACCACCACTGGCGTTGCGATCTGCTGCTCTAAACTTTTATCCAAATCACAATCAAATAGGAAATTGACATGAGTAATGTAGCTGTATTGGCTGGCGAGGAACCACATCCTGACCATCCTTTTACTGATCCACAACACACCGCACGCGATTACGCAAGCTTGACCGATGCATTGGCGAGTTTGCGCCGGCTGCTCTCGTTGACCGGCACCTTTGGTGCCCGGCAGGAATGGCAGGAGAAAGGCCTTTACCGGCGGTTGATCCTGGGTGATTGTGTTGCCCTACGCACCTTACCGCGCCTGATCTTTGTCGGCTTTTTTGGGCAGCGTCGCCGCCAGGTGACAGTGGCTCGGATTAATTTGCTGGACGAGGATCTGCTTGCCGAACTGGCCCAACAACCGGGGGTGCTTGCCTATTACACGCTGGAACTCGCGGACAGTGATTATGGTAATCTGGTACTTTTTGACTCAGAAGAGGCCAAACACCACTGGAGCAATAGCCAACTACACATCGACGCCGTACGTGAACTTGCCCCCGTCTATTATAGTACTGTGCGCATCCACAATGGCATTGTGCCCGGTGGCCTGTTAAGCGACACGCCACCGCTGATTGAGCGCACCAAGTATTATGACTATGACCAGCCCCAGCCCTGGCGCGCCGTGCGCGACTTAACCACTGGCGCTCTGAACATTACGCCGCGCGCTCGTCCTCTCCCTGCCATGCCTAACCCCTTACCGCCCCTTTTGGTGTAACAATTGTGCGCTTTCCAGCAGTGGCAGCAGGCGACGGCAGGTCGCCTGCCGTTGCGGTTCACCATATTGCAGCGCCCAACCCAAAGCATTGGCAATGTTGCCGCGATCTTCCACAAAAACGAACTGGACTTTGCCATGAGCGGCGGCACTGTTGGACGCAATATCTTCTAGAAAATGGCTTAGATAATAGTCTGCATGGCGCGCCTGCAACTTCTGCTTTTGCTCGGCATCTTGGTAACTTGTTGTATGGTGGCTAAGGTAATGGTGAACCAGGCGCGGTATGCGGTAGCGCCCAGCTTTTTGGCCAAGTAGCCAACTCCGGTTAACCAACAGACTCAGCAACTCCAACGAGGCCCCTGCCACCGCAATGGCTGCCTTACGACTAAAGCTCTCTGCAAAAACGGTGAGCACCTGTAACAATTCCTGTGCCTCGCACGGCAATTGTTGCCAGGCTTCGGCCAGTACCAACTTGAGCGAATGCTGGCGGTGTGACTGCTCACCGCTGGCGGTGAGCACCTCGATTCCCTCCGTCAATAACTCGATAATCTCCTGATATTGATAGTGAAGCACCAACCTCGCTGCTAGCTCAATGGCCAACGGATGCCCTTCAACCAGCCGACAGATCTGCTCAATCTGCGGCAAAGGCTCCCGCTGTAAGGTGCCCGGTTGCAATAGGTCTGGCTTCATCGCGCCATCAGGGGCAGTAAGGGTTGGATCCCGCCTTTGGACACAATGCATAAATAGCTGCGCTGCCGGTGACGGCAGCGCCGTTGTCTCTGTCAGTGACCGATGATCCGGTAGGTGTCGAGGAACCGGCAGCATGGTTGGCGCAGCTGTGCTCAGGCCAGGTAACCGCACGACTACCTCGCCGGGCAGTTGGAGCGATTCGCGCGCGGTAATCAGAATTTTGAGCTTGGTGGTGCGCTGCAGTAGCTCGCTCAACCAGGCGGTATCGGTGATAGAAGGGTCAAAATAATCCAAAATTACGAGCAAATCACGATTATGGATGAGCGCGTGTAATTGCTCAGGGGTAAACCCATCCACAGTCATTGCCGGTGTGAAAACATTGGCAATGGCCGCGATTAGCTGGTCTGTACGCTCCACCGTGTTACTCGCCACGGGTGTGGATTGAAAGTGCTCTAGCGTAACAAAGGCCACATCCATCGTTGCTTGCAGCGTAAGTTGATGGGCAAAGGTCATGGCCAAGTGGCTCTTCCCTATCCCTCCCATCCCTACTAAACTTAGCAAGCGAACATTTGGGTCTTGCAGCGTGAGTTGGAGTCGCGCTAGCCATTCGTCACGGCCCAGCAGCGCAGTAAGCGGCCTCGGTAGGGGCATGCTTTGTTTGATCGCAACGAGTGGACTGTTTGTCGTGGCTAGGTGCTCAACTGGGCGATTAGGGCCGGCTGCAATGACTGGTGCCGGCTGTTCGTGCTGAATGAGTACGGGTATAATGCCACTGCGAATTTCCTGATAGAGCTGCTCAAGCGCCGCCGGCGGCGCGCCTTTTTCCGCACGTCGCAAATTTTGCCGATAAGTACGATAGAGGGTTAGGGCCTGCTCGCGTTCATCCAGGTTGGTCCATAACCGCATCAATTCGGCCACGATTAGTTCATCAAAAGGGTCAATTTGTAGCAACTGCTTGGCATAGCGTACAGCGTTGTGGTACTCCGCACCTTTGATAAAGTGTATAACCAGCGCCTGCAGAGCCATTCCCATCTGGGCGCGCAACTGCTCTTGTTCTTGCTCTACCCATGCCGACAACAGATAGCTACGTGGGGCCTTGAAGTCGGTTAAAAAGTCGCCGCGGTAGAGTTTTACCCCTTCCAGCAGTTTGGGAATATTGATGGTGGCCAGCGGTTGGGTCCGATTTACCTGTCCCAGTGGTGCCATATGCCACTTGAATTTGTGGACATCCAGCCAGATGGGATGGGGGTTATCTTGCAAGGTAACGATATTGCGATCGGCAACAATTAGATCGCCCAAGCTGCGCCGCAGATCCAGGAGCAGTTTACGCAAATTGCCCTGGGCGCGCACACGCGTTTCATCCGGCCACAGCAGATCGTAGAGGGTGTGGCGTGAAAGCGGTAATTGCTGATAGGCCAGGTAGATCAATAACATCGCTTCGCGCGGTGCTAGCGTCAGCGGTGTCGCGGTTGCGCGCCACTGCATCTGTAATTGACCAAGGGTTCGGATTTCAAGCAGATCAAACATAAAGGTTATACGTCATTTGTTTTATCATCAGCCACCTTCACTACGCCACTGGCATTACTCTACTGGGAAACCAATTTTTCTTGTGTTTCATTTTGCTGACATTCTAACGTTACCGCGCCTTCATTCTTGGCCTGTAAGGTTATGGGCTGATACACCTGCGATATAGGCTGATTGTCACCTGTAGTCGCTTAATTTATATTTCTTCCTAGTTTACGTTGTGCGCCAAAACTTACTCCTGCAATTGGCGTAGCGTTACCAACAGGCTTACGAAATATTTTCTAAGCGGTATTTGGTAACGCATTCTCCCCTTGTCCCCGCCAAAATGGTAACGCTTGCTGTGTTATCTTCAAGCGTACTGCTGCCTTGCAATACACTCATCTGATCCAACTAAACGTAGTTGACCGGCACTGCCGTGGGGTTAGGCTCAAAGTTATGCCATACCACGCTGGCCACTATGTCTGTTTGTATTGCAGGTGCGTCGTACTGCCCATACCAGGCAGTGCGACGCACCTGAATCGTTCTGTACTGCCCTAGGCAACTGCTGTCAGTCCGAATTTGAAGGAGATCTACATCGTGATGAAATTGCACAAAAATGTTGTGCGCTTGGGTTTGCTGGGTGTGCTACTTGGTGCGGCAATGACGGCTTTCCTGGTCTGGCCTACCCAGGCGCAAGATGAAGGCGAAAGTGATGGCACCCAAAAGTTTTTCCTGCCGCTGGTGCAACAGGGGGCAGCTTCGCATTTTCATCCAGCCACCGATTCCTGGCCGCCACAGCCGGAGCGCATTGTGGATGTGACCTGGCTACCCGGCACGGCTTCGGCAACGGTGCAAGCGGCACAGGTGCAGGCTGCCCAGGCCGAAGTTGTTGCCCTGAGTGGGGCGACGGTGCAAACGGCTTTAGGCGATCGCTTTGTGCGCTCGACAACGATTACCCACGAACCAAAGGCGGCGGCGGTTGCTGCTGGCACTGACGCGGCGCAAGCCACCACCGTGCAAGTCGTCTTCTTTAGTTACACCCACAATGCCACCATCGAAGTAACGGTGCAAGCGGGCGCGGTGACTGAGATTAAGCAGTTGCCTGCCAATGTTTACCAACCGGAACCAACAACGAGTGAAAAGGCGCGGGCGATTGCGCTGGCTCGTTTGTTCTTTCGTACTGCCGGCCATCAACGCATCCTCCAATTGAATGGCTATGTGATCCAAGCTTATGAACCCGAGGGCACCACCGGTTTCTACGATGCCCGCGTGCTCTATGTCACCTTTCATGAAGATATCACCGCACGGCCCGAATTTGGTGCTTGGGTTGATCTGACCAACGAAAGTGTCATCAAAAGTTTTTATGAGCCACGCGCGGAGGGGCAGTAGTAATGCGAGTTTCACTTCGGTTAGTCATCATTGCATTGATCTTGGTGCTGGGTTTGCCAACTACCGCCACTCCTACCGCGCTTTATGCCCAGAGCACCAATCCGGCCGGTACGTTGCTCTGGAATGGTTGGTCGCTGGACTATGGGGTTAGCGGTAATTATGATGGGCTATCGCTAACCAATGTGCAATATAATGGCCGCGCCCTGCTGCAAAAGGTGAGCTTTCCCGTCATGCGCGTCTTCTACGATGGGGATGCCTGTGGCCCCTATGCCGACCGTTTGGGGCCAGACGCGCTTGCGCCCGTTTCTTGGGCCAACAACGCAACGTTGGTGCGCCGCGAGTTTACGCTCAATGGTCGGCTGTGGGTGGAGTTGGGCATTCGCGCCATTATCGGCAACTACGATATCTACCAAAGTTTCTATCTGAGCCAGGATGGTATCCTGGATGGCCACATCTTTAGCCGCGGTTTGCAGTGTAATGTTGATCACATCCACTACCCCTACTGGCGCTTTGACTTTGACGTGGACGGCACGGATAACCAGATCTGGCGGCAGACGGCCGGTGGCTGGCAACAATACACCAATGAATTTAACGCCCCAGCGACGGCTGCCGTGAATCACAACTGGCAGGTGCGCAATGCTACCAGCGGCTTTACCGTGACCGTGCTGCCGGGCTTTACTGACTTCGCGATCTTTGGTGACAACAGTGCCTCTGCCGATTACAGTAATCATACGCTCTTTGGGCGCCGTTACCGCGCCACGGAAGATACCACTTGGTACTATGGCGCGCTCTCGGAAGTGCCCTTCAATAACAATGAAGTAATCGATAATCAGGATCTTGTGCTTTGGTATAAGGGCTACCTCTATCATAGCGGTGCCGAAGGGCCGGATCTCTGGCATTCGACCGGTGTGCGCATTGTGGTGAGTAGCAACACAACGCCACCGACGGCAACGCCAACCCCGGTACCGCCAACCCCAACGCCGCTGCCAGCCACCGCAACGCCTGTCCCAGCCACCGCAACGCGCACGCCGGCACCGTTGACGCCCACCGCAATCCCGGCGACAGCGACGCCCATCCCGCCAACGGCGACACCCACACGGATCGCTGCCAACTGTTCACCCAATGGTGGCTTGAGCACCTACCTGCGCTTTTACAATCTGAGCGGCCGCACGGTCTATGTTTACTGGGTTGATCAGAACTGTAACGAGCGCCTTTACAAGACGCTTAGCAACGGTCGCTACTACTGGCAACAGACCTATAGTGGTCATCTGTGGCGGGTGTATGACAGTAGCGGGCGGCTGCGCACAGAGGTACGCGCCCCCAGTTACAGCGATACCGTCTGGGTTCGCTAGTGACAAAGTCCCTCGACATGGGGTTTCTGCCCCATGTTTACACTGCGCTTGCTTTGAAAACGCACTGGTCCTGGGCTTGATGGCCATTCCCTGTGCGTTTGCAAACGAAGCAGTTGAAGTTGTGTTAGTGGTTTAACGATTCATCGCCTGTGCCTCATCTTGCTGCGGCTGATGGCATGCTCATCTCTATTGCTAACATTATGCATGCTTGTCTGTCAACCGTAGCCAATTTTATGTGCGAAAGGAGATGCACTGCTCATTTACTTAGCCGCTTAATCCTATTTGAAAGCTTACCCATTTTGTTGTTGTCCATGTACTTGCCATCTAAACTGCGCCTGTTTGAAACGATTGACGTTGACCCTGCGCGCTTCTGCGCAATTTAACCATCATCGTTTGACCCAGCGCGCACATTAATTGAGGAAATTGCAAATGCGAAAGTCTAGTCTAAGTTTGTTGCTGCTGCTTGCAACGCTTGTGGTCGGTGGCTTCTTTATTGCTGCCAACCGTACCCAAGCGGCTCCGGTGCAGCAAGATACCGTCGATGCGGCGGACACCACCGTCTTTCTTCCCTTTGTCTCTAGCCAGAACTTTGTCGTAAATGCGGCCACACCGTTGTTGCCCGAACAGTATGACGCTGAGAGCGAAAATGAACCAACGATTGATGAAGATCTGCTGCAGGCCTCGACCTGTTCTACTTACATCAAATTCAGTAACAGCAGTAGTTATTCAGTCAATGTCTACTGGGTCAATAGCTCCGGTGGCGAAACGCTCTACAAGACGCTTAGCAGTCAGCGTGCCTACTGGCAACAGACCTATTGGGGCCACTCCTGGCGTGTCCGTACCACCAGTGGCACGTTGCTCAAGTCGGTAACGGCCTCCAGCTGTTTCAGCATCTATGTCTATATCTATAACAGCGACTTCCCGCAGCCAACGGCCACGCCGACCAAAACTGCAACACCGGCTCCCCTCCTTGGCTCCATTGGTGATCGCGTTTGGAATGATGTCAATCGCAATGGTGTGCAGGATAGTGGTGAAGCTGGCATTAGTAACGTCTCGGTGACCCTGTGGGTTGATTCCAACAATGATGGCGAGCACGATACCCAAGTGGGCGGCGCGGTCATCACCAATGCCAATGGCAATTATAGCTTTACGGGTCTCAACACCAGCAAACGCTATGTCGTCAAATTTACACTGCCCAATTGTTTCGTCTTCACCACCCCGAATGTGGGTAGCGATGTCACCGATAGTGATGTTACGCAACTTGCCTACAATGGCACGGACTTGATTTCGCTGGCTACAACGCGCAACACGGTTGATGTGGACGCCGGGATGTATAATAACTGTCTGCCCACGGCGACCCCGACCAATACCCCAGCCCCGCAACTCGGTTCGATTGGTGACTTTGTCTGGAATGACCTCAACCGCAACGGGATCCAAGAGGGTGGCGAACCCGGCGCTTCCGGTGTTGTGGTCGATCTGCTCGGCTGTGGCGGCAACTTTATCCGTTCCGTCACGACCAATGGCAATGGTGGCTACAGCTTCACCGGTTTGGCCGCTGGCTGTTACCAGGTGCGGGTGAACTTGCCCGGTGGCTTCCAATTCAGCCCCAAGGCCCAAGGCACGAACGCCAATCTGGATAGTGACATCAACATCGGTAATGCAACGAGCGATGCCATCAACCTGGGTGCCGGTCAAAATCTGACCAATGTCGATGCCGGTATCAACCAACCGGTTGCCCCAACCGCCACACCGGTTGTCCCAACCGCTACGCCCACTGCCACCGCAGCTCCGCAACTTGGCTCAATCGGTGACCGCGTCTGGAATGACTTCAACCGCAACGGCGTACAAGAAGCCGGCGAGCCAGGTATTGCCAACGTCAGTGTGATCCTGCGTGATTGCGCGGGCAATACCGTGCGGAATACAACCACCAATGCCAGTGGCATTTATAGCTTTGCCAACCTGGCCGCGGGTTGTTACGTGGTGCGCTTTGCCAACATTGACAGCAATGCCTTTGTCTTCTCCCCAGCCAACCTGGGTGGCAATGATAACCTGGACAGCGATGTCACTGCGCAGGACAGTGTGACCCCTGGCATCATCAATGGCAACACCGACCCGATTAACTTGGGTGCTGGTCAGAACATCGATAATGTTGATGCGGGGCTCAATGCGCCGGTCGCGCCAACCGCAACGCCAACCGCAACCCCAGCCCCAGCGCTTGGTTCGATCGGTGACCGCGTTTGGAACGATACCAATGGCAATGGCGTGCAGGATGGCGGTGAAAATGGGATTGTGAATGTGCTCGTGACGTTGAAGGATTGCAGTGGTAATACATTGCAGACCCAATCGACCAACGGCAGTGGTCTCTATAGCTTCACTGGCTTAGCGGCCGGCTGTTACACCATCAGCGTGGGCTTGCCGGGTGGCTTCACCTTCAGCCCGCAGGATCAGGGCGGCAATGACAACACCGACAGCGATATCAATCCTGCCACCGCAACCACGGCGTCGATCGTGCTGAACGCCGGCCAGAATCGCGATAATGTCGATGCCGGCTTGACCCCCCAAGGGGGCGGCGAGATCTGCCTTGGTGACCGGGTCTGGCGTGACAGCAATGCCAATGGGCTGCAGGATCCAGGCGAACCAGACTTCGCCGGGGTTGAAATCTACCTGGGTGTCGACACCAACAGTGATGGGCGGATCGACGGCTATCGTGGCAACACCACGACCAATGCCAGCGGTTTCTACCAATTCTGTGGTCTCGACCCCAATACGCCTTATCTGATTGAGGTCGTGCCGCCGGGCTTCTGTGGCTTCACCCTGCCCAATGTCGGCTCCGATGACACGATTGACAGCGATGCCAACATCAGCAAGGGGCTCATCGGTCCGATCATTGTGAATCAGATCGACAACAGCTATGACGCTGGGATCGTCTGTCACGAATAAGCTTGGTTAGCTGATCATTGCTAGCTGATTAACTGCCGGCTGCGCCTGTCGAAGCCAGCGGTTAATCAGCTAGCGGGCATTCTAACTTAATACGCTGCCCAAAGCATGCAACTGCCGCCAAAATCCAACCCGCATGTGGGTTGGATTTTGGCGTTTTGTTTGGTTGCTAAGCCAAATGTCTTGTAAGCAACCTGTTACAATTGATCCAGCTACTTTATGATTATAATCAATGGCGCGCAACTTGTCGTTTGCATCCCCTGATGCAAACGGGGGCGTCTGGGGACGCCCAGTACACGGATTGCGCTCGATTGATAATCAAAAAGCTCGGCAACTTTGCTGCAGTTGCTTTAAAGACCAATGCTTTTACCATTCTACCGGCAAGCATAACCTGCGCTTTGATACCAGCGCTTGTTGCAAATTAACACGTTCGCCAGTGTAAAAAGTATTAATTTGTGACTGCGCCAAGGATAAAGCGAGCAGGGGTATCGCCATTGTTGAGAATAATTAATGCGCTCAAATCTAAGCTTGTCGGTTTCCCGTTTGGGCCGCCTGTTGCTTCAATTATTACCGCTAGTTTTACAACGTTTGCTTCAAATGCACATGGCGCAAATGAAGATCCTAGCGGCCGGCACCTATGTCGTGATCGGTTGTCTATTCGCGTTGCGTTTGAGCGTGATCGCTGTATACGCCAATCCCTTCGCCCCCATCCTACCATCGCCACCACAGGTCACCGCCGCGACGACCATTTTTTTACCTATTGTTTATAGTGCTGGTTCCCCCGCGGCCGATGCACCGCCCTTGCGCGCCTTTGAATATAATGCCGAAGGGATTGAACCACCACCGCTCTCGTCGCTACCGACCGCTACCCGCTGCCAAAGTTTTATTCGCTTCGACAACTTTAGTAGCTTTCCGGCCTTAGTCTATTGGCAGGATCATAACGGCGCGGAACTTTTCTACAATGCGGTGGAAAGTGGTCGTCACTACTGGCAGCATACCTTTCAAGGCAATCAATGGCGGGTACGGGATGAAGCCGGGCGTTTGATCAAAAGCATCAGTGCTGAGCCCTGTGAAAACAAACGAATCGAACTCTTTGAAGAAGATTTCCCCGCTTGTGGCTTTGTCCGGCGTGTACTATTGTGGAACCTGGACGAGGACAGCCCCTTGCTTGGGTATGATAACTTGGGGGCAACAACCGCACTTGATCTAACCAGTCTTCCGCTGGTACAACTGCGCGTCGAAGTTGCTGATGTAGTTGAAAGTATCAGTTTTACGGTCAATGATGAACAGATTATCATCAACGATGCCCCCCTCGCCTTCCCTGCCATCAACCTGCCGTGGGAGCTATTGCCCGTCACCTATACGATCAAAATCGATGCCTATCGCAAAGACAATGCCCAAGGGCGCCTGTGTGAAACGCGCGAGCTGATCTTAACCGGCGTTGGCGATAATGGCTCTTTCACACCTACCCCCACCGTGACCCCGACCCCAGTCACCACGGTACTGCCAGGGACGGCGACCCCGACGCCTACCATGACACCTACCGTGACGGGGATCACGACCCCGACCCCTACCAGTACCAGTGTAAGTACGGCGACCCCAACTGCACCAGCTTGTAGTGCACGGATCGAACGTTTACGTTTTGTGAATGTAACCACCGGTTTACCGCTTGCCGGCTATGACCCACTGGTGGCCGGGCAAAATTATGACCTCGCTGCCTTGCCACCCGCTTTCGCCCTTGAGGCCGTGGTGACTGCTGGCATGGAAAGTCTGCTCTTCACGGTCAATGGGGAAACCTCTTTGGAAGATTTCCCGCCTTATCGCTACCCTGGCGGGGATATTGAACCTTGGCGTCCGGCAGCAGGCAACTATGCGGTGCGCGCTGTGGCTTATAGCCAAGATGGGGCAATGGGCATTGTCTGCGATATTCTGGTCTTGAATTTTGTGCTGAGTGGCGTGCTGCCGATGACTCCCACCCCGTCGCCGACCCCAACCTTGTTCCCGCCGGCCACCGCCACGCCGACAGCGACCAACACCTCCGTGCCTGTCACCCCAACCCCAACCCAAACGCCAGGGGCGACGGGTGCTTGCCTTGGTGATTTTGTCTGGCGTGATCAAAATAGTGATGGCCTACAAAATAGTAATGAAAGTGGGCTCGCCGCCGTTGACATCTACCTGTGGCGCGATGATAATCGTGATGGTAGCCCTGACCGTATTGTGCGCACCACAACGACAGGTAGTAGTGGTCTTTACAGCCTCTGTAATTTGGACGCGGGCCAATACATTGTTGAATTTGCCTCAGCAACTTGTATCGTCACTACCCCCAACGTTGGCAGCAATGACGGCCGTGACAGCGATGCCGTGCCCGAATGGGGCGGACGCACTGCGCCCATTGTGTTGGGCAGTAGTACAACGAACAATACAGTCGATGCGGGTTTTATCTGCCCTGCTGTTCGATCTGACTAAAATCAAGCCCTCTTTCCTTCGGCGCTACCGCACACCGCATTCCTGTGCGCGGTAGCGCCGGCAACCAGCTTTTCCGCTTACCGATTCTCTCCATTCGTGTTATACTGTGGCCCAATCCTGCATGTTTCGTGCAGAAATTACCCCCGAACTGTTGACCCGAAATGTTGACTACCGCGCGTGTCCTTGCCGACAAACAGGGCATCACCACAGAAAGCAGCAAACTATGTCTACACTTGAATTACGCCATCGCAATGTCGGTCCGTGGGGCATGAACACCTATGCCCTGGTCTGCCCCGCGACAAAAGCCAGTGTGCTGATTGATCCGGGTGACGATCCCGATACCCTCCTGGCCATGTTGGCCGGTACAACCCCAGTGGCGATTTTGCTTACCCACACCCATCAGGATCATATCGGGGCCCTAGCGGCGATGCAAAAGCAGTTGGGGGTCCCGTTGCTGGCACACCCCAATGCGATTGGCCGCAATATCACCGCCGACCGCTGGCTCAACACGGGTGACCAGGTCACTGTTGGTGGAAGTACCCTGCGCGTCATCTATGCGCCCGGTCACATTGATGACCAGATCTGTTTTATCCTGGAAAACGACAATCGGGTCATTGTCGGCGATACGATCTTTGCCGGTGGCCCTGGTCGTACTGCCTCCACGGAAGCGTTCCAGACGACATTAGCCACCTTGCGCGACGTTGTGCTGCCCTGGCCCGATGATACTACCTGCTATCCCGGTCACGGCCCCAGCTTCCAAATTGGTAATATTCGCGCCGCCGTCGAAGCCTTTGTGCAAAAAGATCACGGCGCCTTCTTTGGCGACGCCGAGTGGTGATCTGAAAATCGTTGCGTGGTGAGCATCCCCAGATGCGAACGGGTGTAGAGAAGCTGCGCTGCGCATCTGGGGATGCGCAGTACACTGCTCCCAATTTCATCTTGAAAGTTGCTGTAGATGACCACGCGACTACGCACTATTGACAAATGACCAACCGCCGCTTATAATTTTCTTGATTTCTTGAAAATGTGAGAAATTGAGAAAATGGTGAGGAATGAAAAATCAATCAGCGCTGCTCAGCGGTATGCGGGGCTTTACCTTGATCTGGCTGGGGCAGTTGGTCTCGCTGCTCGGCACCGGCATGACCCGTTTTGCCCTAACTATTTGGGCTTATCAGGAGACCGGCTCGGCAACGACCCTGGCCCTGGTCGCCTTCTTCTCCTTTGGCCCCGTTGTCCTGTTAAGTCCGATTGCCGGCGCATTGGTGGACCGTTGGAACCGCAAACTGGTGGTGATGATCAGCGATCTGGCGGCGGGCAGCACAACGATCATTCTCTTGCTCCTCTATGGCACCGGCAACTTAGAGATCTGGCATCTTTACCTGATGGGCGCGCTGGCAGGGGCTTTTGAATCTTTTCAATTCCCCGCCTTCTCGGCCGCGATGACCACCATGCTGCCCAAGGCCCAATTTGGCCGCGCCAATGGGATGATGGCCGTGGCTGATTCTGCTTCCAACATTATTGCACCGCTGTTGGCCGGTCTGCTGTTGACCCTGGTCGGCATCGGTGGTGTAATGATGATTGATGTGATCACCTTCCTCTTTGCCGTGGGGGTGGTGATCTTCATCCATATTCCGCAACCCGAAACGACTGATGTGGGGGTCAGTGCCCGCAGCAGCCTCTGGCGCGAATCGCTCTATGGTTTTCAGTACATCTGGGCGCGCCCCAGCCTGCTGGGGATGCAGTTGATCTTTTTTCTCTCGAATCTCTTTGGTACTTATGGGGGCGTGCTCATGGCCCCCTTGATTTTAGCACGCACGGCCAATAATGAGTTGCTTTTGGGCACGGTGCAATCGGCCATGGGGATCGGGGGCCTGGCCGGGGGCATTTTGCTGAGCACCTGGGGTGGACCCCAACGCCGCGTGCATGGCGTACTGCTCGGCATGATGGGCTCTTCCTTGCTGGGTACAGTCGTCATGGGTTTAGGACCGACTTTACCCTTCTGGATCGTTGGGGCCTTTTTTACCATGTTTTTTATCCCGATTCTGAACGGCTCCAATCAGGCGATCTGGCAGAGTAAAGTCGCCCCGGATGTGCAGGGCCGCGTCTTTGCCACCCGCCGGCTGATCGCACAGATCACCGCGCCGCTGGCCATGCTCTCCGCCGGCCCGTTGGCGGATCGGATCTTTGGACCAGCCATGCAACCGGGTGGTGCCTTGGTACCCTTCTTTGGTTGGCTGGTAGGGGTGGGAGCGGGCGCAGGCATTGGCTTGATCCTGGTGCTGACTGGTCTGCTCGGTGCACTTGGCGCATTGAGTGGCTATACGGTGCCGGCGGTGCGCAATATTGAGACCATCCTGCCGGATTACGTGGGTGTGCCCAAGCGCGAAAGCCAACCCGTAACCGAGCCGGGGTCAGTCCCGCACCCGGTTGAATAATTTTAGCTTAGCCACAGAGAGCACAGAGATGTCAATCGCACCTGCAATGTTGCCCTTACCCATGCCCGTTGTGGCCACCGTGGCGCTAGAACCGGCCTATAATGTGTTGATGAGTTTGGCCGCGCTCTATAAGCCGGAACGCTACGGCGGGCTTGATGAGTGGGTACCCCAAACCCAGGCGCGCTTGGCGGTTGACGTCCGCGCGCGCCATCAACTGCTCTTCGGTGGGATCTGGCTCGACGCGCTAACCAATGCAGTTGAACCGGGGCTGGCCACCCACAGCTTTCCCGCCTATCTCGCTGCCCTCGCCGCCTATGACCCGACTAAACTGCGCGATACCCTATTGTACTGGATGATTCAGTCGCCCCACACCCAACTTTTTGCGGACGCACGCCCCTTGCTCCCCATCGCGCCGGCGCGGTTATTGGCCGACTATCCTACCTTTGCCACCTATTTCAGTGATGGCAAAGAGAATGAAGTCCAGCCGCGGGCGATGTTCGATCTGTGGCAAACGCCAGCACAATTACAAGATCAGTTGGTCACTCACCTGCACCTGTTGTGGGTAGAGGGGGTCGCCGCGGAATGGGCGCGCCTCGAACCTCGGTTGGCCGCCACGGTGGCGGCGTTTCAAGCGCTACCGCTGCACGGTTTGACTATGTTAGAGGTGATGCAGCAGGTGACGGGGCGTGATCTGCGCGCCATCTTCCGGCTGGAGCGGCTGCTGCGCTACCAGCGCGTACGTTTTATTCCGCACATCCATAATGGCCCCTATATTCTTTGGTTTGCGAATGACGTAGAAGTGCGGATTGGTTTTCCTGCCCATCAGCCGCCGCCCCCCGCGCCGGCCGCGCTGCCCTTTGATCAGGAAACCCTGGTCAACCGCTACAATGCGCTCGCCGATGAGACGCGATTGCGGATCCTCGTTGCCTTGCATGGAGCTAAGCAACTGAGTACCCAAGAGATCATCGACCGCTTTGCGCTGGATAAATCGGCCGCCTCGCGCCATCTACGCCAATTGGTCGCCACCAGCCTGATCCAGGAGCGCCGTGACGAAGGGGCCAAAAAGTGTTATCAACTCAACCCGCAGGCCATCGATGAGATTATCCAGATGTTGCAGCGCTTGCGCGGAGGGATAGAACGCGGATTTGGCTAGTGCCGTGTGACGGCAATTTTGCTGGGTTTTTCGTCCCAGCGGGACGGTTGACCTGAGGACCAAGAAAATCATGATATTTCCCGGCTAAGGTCAACCGTCCCGCTGGGACGAACGCTGCTTTTAGTCCAGCATAACTTATAGATACGACAAATAGAGTTGGCACCAAGCGGGCTGCGCATCAGGGGATGCGCAGTACACGATTGTGCCATGTTAATCTACGTTGTCTATTAGGTGACGCTGCACTCCCTCAACCTTCCACTAAAGTTGATACGCGAACCTCGTTCTGGGCGGCGAGGGGGACAATGGTGATCAGGTAAAGGGCCACAAACACCAGCAGCGCGCCAATGATGAGACTGATCGTCAACGGTTCGTTGAAAAAGACCAGGCCGATAAAGGCCCCTACCAGGGGCTGGGCAAAGAGCGAAATCGCCGCCAACCCGGCCCCAATATGGCGCGCAACCGTGAACCAAATGAGATTGCAGAAGAGCGAGGTGATCAGCGTGAGGTAGAGAATCCCACCGATGGTCGTCAGGCTGACCCCGGCCGGCAGTGACCCGCTGAGTACATACCAGAGCATGACCGGCACCCAAACCACCAGGCTGCCCGTACAAACATAGGTCAACATGGTGATGGGGGGATATTTGCGCGCCAAACCGGTGCCGAAAACTGTATAAAGCGCCTGCATCGCCAGGTTGATCAGGATCAAGATGTCACCCAACGCCCGCGCCCAACCATTGCCATTGTGATTGCCGCCGGTCAGGTGACCGAGCACCAAAATGGTGACGCCGGTCGCACCCAGCACCATCCCCCAAACTTTCCATTTGCCCAGCGCTTCGTGCGCCAACCAAGCCGCCAACAACGACGTAAAGAAGACCTCGGCGCTGATCATTAGCGCGGCGTCGGTGGCCGTGGTTAAATTGATCCCCGGATAGGCGAGCATATAGGCAAAGCCCATGCTAAGGATGCCCAACCCAAACAGGCGACGGCGATCGGCAGGTGCCACATTCGCGGCGAGTAGTGGGCTGTTTTGCGGTTGCCGCCACCAGAGCCAAAGCTGAATCAACCACAAGCAGGCCGCACCCAGGATCCACCGCGTGGCGCCGAATAAGAGCGGTGGCACTTCAGCAAAGACAATTTTTGTGATCCCATAACTTGAACCCCACAAAATATTAATACAGACCAAGATCACGACGGCAAGATGTCGATTCATAGAATTCCAATCAGTTGGGTCAATGGATAAAGGTAGCGCCGGCGCGTGATGCCGGCATTCGAGCATCATAAAACAACCGCGCCCATCGGCCAAAGTTACCCCTAGGAAAATAGAACGCGGATTTGCCTGATTTAGCTGATAAAAGCGGATAAAATCAGCGAAAATCCGCCTAATCAGGCAAATCCGCGTTCTATTTTCACCGCGCGTGCCCTGCTCGGTAAGGCAGATTCCCAACTTCGGCGCGACCAATCCGTTATTTGTCCGTCAACTATTATATGCTCAACTTGATGCTCCTTGCATGGTGCGGTAATGCAGGGCAACCAGGCGCGCATATAATAGTTATTCATTACTGACGCAGACACTCGTACCACACTGTTCATCGTCCTTTTTTTCAACAAGGAGCAAGTCATGCGTATGCAATCACGTTGCGTTCGATCCCTGGGAATCCCTTTTCTCCTCGCCTTTGCGCTTTTGTGCCCTCCTATTTTTTCGCCCCCAAGTTTGCAGGCGGCCGACCCGGCTGTGCTACCCACTGGCGGTTTTGTGGCTGATGGAGCCGCGGTGAATGACGCGACCGATCAGGCGACCGCGCCCTCCCTGGCCATTCAACCTGGTGGGGTTGAACCGTGGGTCGCGTTGGCCCACAATGACCAAGTTGTGGTCTCTAAATTCATGACCGCCACCCAAAGCTGGGCGCAACAAAATGGGGTGCTCAACCGTAGCCTGGCCAACCCCGCCGGCGAGCCTTCCCTGGATTTTGCCGGCGACAAGCGCGAGCTGCCCTGGGTGGCCTGGCGCGAAACGGTTGATGGGGTGGATCTGCTCAATGCGGCCACTTTCAATGGCAGTAACTGGAATCTAACCCCCATCCTCAACCGTGATACAGCTCAGCCTGCCAACCAACCAACGCTGACCGCCGGTGCGATCATCAGCGGTGCAACGCCGTTGCCGTGGGTCACCTGGGTGGAAACCCGCGCCACGACGGGGGGCACGACTGGGCAGATTTTTGTCAGCCGGGCGGAGCCGGATAACCGGGCGCAGGGTGGTTTTCGTTGGCAAGCGGTGGGGGATGCCCTCAATTTTGACCCGGCGCGCACGGGGAACCAGCCTGATCTGGCCTTTGGCGGCGCGGGGGAAACTGTCCCCTGGGTGGCCTGGACCGAGATGGGGGGGGAGCGTGTCAGTCGCATCTTTGCCAGCCGTTTTGTTGATGGTAGTTGGGTGCGCATTGGTCGCCAGGCAAATTGTGGCACCAACGAAGTCGCCTGTGCCCTCAATCTGAATGCCGCGCAAGGGGCAGAGGCTGTGCGCATTGCGACTGGGCGTTTACCGGGCGAAACGATCCCAACCCCCTGGCTCGTCTTTACTGAGACCGGGATCGACGGCACCGTCCAGATCCGGGTGATGCGCCTGGATCGTGGCGTTGCTGACAACCCCAGCGACGATCGTTTTGTGCCGGTGGGCGGCTCGGTCAACGCCCAATGTCTGGCGGCCATCGACCGTCCTGGCCGCCGGGGTGCGACACCCGATATCACCTTTGTCGGTAATGTGCCCCATGTAAGCTGGATCGAAGAGAGCGGTGGCCAGCAGGTACTCCAACTCTGTCACCTGGCTGATGCACGGGCTGGGCTGGAGCGCTGGGATCTTGATACGGTGGTGGGGGCAAATCGGGTGGCCGGCTATGCCACGCTGCCCAGTTTGGCGGCCAATGGCACGACGCCTTACGTGGCGTGGCAAGAGGCAGCGGCAACGACGGCGGTCTATGCTGGGCATCGTGCCCCGGTGGGACCGGCGTGGGGCGCTAACTTTCCGGCCACCTTGGATGGGATTGGGGGGGCTGCGTTGACCGCAGCCGAAGTTGCCGCGGCCGCGCCGGAATTGGTCAATGTGCTGGGTGTCCACGCGGCTGCGGCTGATGCGATCTTCCTACGCTCTAATTCCGTGGCAGTAACCACTTCCGCCTATCATGTCAACGGGGCGGCGCTGATTGAAGAGGTACAATTCAGCCTGGTTGCCGGTGACGCCACTGCTTTCCTCGCCCGTTATGTGGTAGCCGAGAACAAGATCTATGTACAGGATCCCGATCAGCCTGGGGTCTTTTTAGCGCCAGTTACCCCAGGGGCCGGTGCGCCCAACATTTTTACCCGCTTTGTGACGCTGGAAGCGCCCAAGGTGCGGATCGTCACCCACGGGGCCAGCAGCCCCACCTTGGATGTCGAATGGTCGCTGATCTTTGAGGATGGCACTTTCTTCGAGCATTATGACCAAGCGATCAACCTGGTCTATGCGGGTGGCCAGACGACTGGGTTCTACAAGGTGGGCACGGTCTTTGTCGGCAGCCAGAGCACGCTGCCGCTG
Organism: Caldilineaceae bacterium; assembly: GCA_022842065.1. The sequence continues at coordinate 3,269 of JALHQH010000019.1, read as the reverse complement.
GTGGTTAATGGGGTGGCGGTGAGTCGGTAGATGGATGTGCGCGGCTGTCAACGGATTGGGGAACGGATTGAACGGAATGGGTGGACACAATCCGTTCTACTGGCTACCCAAGAACGGATTATATCAATAAGAATCCGTTTAATCCGTTCCCAAAATCCGCTGACAGCTGCCGTTGCCCTACTCAAGTCCTTCAACTTTCCCCAGCAAGGTCAGCTCCTCATCACGCAACCCGACGAGGACGACTGCACCGCTGCCATCAACGCGCAATTCGCCATATTCAGCGGTGGCGTAGCGATCAGCAGTGCCTTCCTGGAAGAAGAAGGCGTCCGGCCCGAGGTTGATGCCCCAGTCATGTTTATAATAGTTGAGCAGCCGTTCGTTGACGGCGAGGGGCGTACCATCGGCAACCCGTACAAAGGTCGCTACCCCTTTTTCGTCAACCGCAATCACGAGTTGGCCGCGCTGCGGCAATGTCTGGTCGTCGAGATACTGAGTTTCCAGATCAGCAGCAATTGCATAGCGCAATGCCATATAATCCCCCTGGATCAACGACCTGGGGTCAACCGGGGCGAGTGCCAGGTAGATCGGCCGGCCGTTGGCGATCAACTGTTCCTTGCCATAGATCGCATAGTTAATAAAGAGCAGCGCGCCGATGGTCACCACCCAGAGCATGAAAGTACGCAATTTTTGCATTGGTTTGTCCTTTGTTAATAGTGATTGGGTGATTTATGAACATAAAGAAATATTTCGGTAACCGGAGGCTGAGCTTGTCGAAGCCGGAGCCGCTCCGGCTTCGACAAGCTCAGCCTCCGCTCAATTACCGATTTATTTTCTTAACATCTATCAATCACTCAATTACCAATCACCCAATTCTCCCCAACACCCGCCGCAACCCCATCCGCAGGGCGAGCAAGACGACGCCGGTACCCATCAAAATGCACGATTTGTTGAGCAGGGTAACGTCGAGGTTGTAGTAGTAGGCGCTCAGGAAAAAGAGCAGGAAGAGCGTTGCCAACCCCATGAGCAGGCTACTCCCCCGCCAATAGCCCAACAATAACACGATCACGGCGGCCAGGATGCCCGGTGTGCTATAGGCCGGCACGAGCAATAGCAGCACCGCCGCAACCGCCCATAACCCGACAGGGCTGAGGGGTGACCAGGCGAGATCGCGCAAGATCTGGTACGCAACATAGAGTAGCAGCAGCGCCAGGCCACCGGCGCTCCACCACCATTGGTTAATCCCAAAGAAATCAATCAGGGGCAAAATGCAGAGACCAAAAAGCGCAAGCGGCAGCCCATAAGCCAGCGGGGCGCGGAAGGGATGCCAGCGGCTGGCGATCAACCGTAACTCACCCTGCCAAACGGCGACAGTGCCTGCCCCCAATGCAAAGGCCACCAAGTGGATCAGGTCGGGCTGCGTACGCTCGTAGATGATCACCAACCACGCCACGACAAAGAGCAGCAGGGTTAACAAGCGGTGCATGGTGTCGGGGTAGAGCAGGAACATCAGGGTGGCTAGCCCTGCCGCAAAGAGCGCGCTCAGGGTAATGCTCTCTATTGTCCCGATCAGCCCAGCGATCAAGAGCACCTGCCCAGCCAGACTAAAGGCAAAGGCCAGTTGACCCCAGAAGATCGATTGGCGGTTCCAGCGTTTGATCCCCACGGCGATCATCGCCAGCAGCGCCCCCCAGATTATCATCGACTCCCACGAATCGATCAGATCGGCCATGGCCAAAAAGAGCCCCAGGAAAAAGGCGGCAAACCAGGCCCCGATCCCCGCTAGTGCCTTAACATACCAGGGCGATGACTCGGCGTCATCCCTGCCGGAAAGTTCGGGTGGCAGGGCGCGCGGCGCGCTTGCCGGCTGGCCCGTCGTTATTTCATCACCAACTGCTAACTGGTCCAGTAAATCGCGTAACTGTAACGAACGTGTACTCATGCTTGTTCCTCCCACCCATGCGCAATGCGCCGCAAGATTGTCACCGCGACGCCGGCCTGCAAAATCACGGCAAAGCCGGCGACAAAGTAAGCCAGCACCTCATCGAAATCGGCCAGGCCACTGGCGATGAACGTCGTTAAAACGATAATCACACTGAAGAGTGCCACCGTTACCATAAAAAGATCTGGTTGGAGCCGAATGTAGACAAAGAGGACCAGCAACAAGAAGAGCCCATAGATCAGTGGTCCAAATTGATGGATCAGCGGCAATCCGTCATAATCAGCAAAGAGATTAAAGATCGCCTCCAGCGTTGGCCCCAGAATCCAGCCAAAGGCGACAAGCGCGGTGATCCGTTGTAGCCAGCGGTGTCGCCACCAACTTGCGCGCCGGGCGATCAACTCCCAAACAAGCAGCGCCACCGCGTTGAGCAGAAAGAGTGTCTCCGGTTGTGGATATTGGTCACCGGGGTAGACCTGGTTCCAAAAGAGGGCCAGGGTGAGGTTGAGCAACCCTAGCCAGACGCCCCAGAGTACGTCAAAGCAGCCAATCAGCACCCAGCCCAGAATCAACAAGGCCCAATTGCCAAAGAGCGTGTACGAATCTGCCCCACTCTGGTACTCCTGGCCAAAGACCGCGAGCAGCGCGCCAACCAGCAGCGCCGCCACCGTCAACGCGATCTTGCCGCCCAGCCGACTGAGGCCACTCCACTGTGCAATGGCTGCGATCACCACAATCGCCGCTTCCAACACCCCAAAGCGGGCAAAACGGGGCAGATCCTCCCAGTTGTAGGCGATAAAAAAGAAGAGGCCGGCGACAAAAAAGAGCGCGCCCAGTGCCAGTAAAAGGTAATCAATAAAGCGCGCCCAACCACTGCGATCTGGGATCGCCCCGGTCAGCCGCAAGCCGTGGGTCAGCGCTGCCCGGTCCAAATACCCAAGCTGCGCCAACCGCCGCACCCGCGCCGGCGTCGCCTTTAATTCAGCCATTTCGATGGTCATATCAATTCCCTTCAAAGTTGCAGAGTTGCAGGGTGGCAGGGTTGCAAGGTCTGACCCGTATCTCGTATCTCCTATTTGCCCTTCCAGTCTAGCAGAAAGTACAATGGACGTCATCATCGAAAATACGTGGTTTTGTGTAGGGCAGCGGCAGATTTCTGTAATGTGTGGCGCGCAAATTTGTTGATTGGATGGGTGGGTTGGTCAGTTAAGTTAGTTATACTCAAATCAGAATGAAACCCCTAGTTTCGGTCAGCGTGCGTCGCACTGACCAAAGAATCTAGCGGACTGGAAACAGTTGGCGGTCAGTGCGACGCACGCGATCCCGTTAGCCA
>JALHQH010000018.1:99691-205074 GCA_022842065.1 Caldilineaceae bacterium | reverse complement strand
ATGGTCCGATCCCTGGTCCACCGCATAAATTTATATCCCAATAGTTTACTGCATTGGCTGCGTACTTAACAATTGATCACGCACTGCTGTAAAAAGATCCGCATCAGCCTGCGTAATGGTGCCCTGTTCGACAAGTGTGGCAAGCGCCACTTGCTGGCGGTTAAACATCGTCCCGCTGCCGCCGAGGGTTGCGTCGGCACGCATGGCCGCGTCGAGCTGAGCATGGATCGCGCTGAAGGTATCGGCTTCGGCTTGGGTAATCACTCCTTGGGCTAACGCCGCTGCGATCATTTCGGCTTGGCGGGCTGCCTCGGCGGCCGGATCCATGCCCCCGCCTTGCCCGGCTCCTGCCGTCTGCCCATTGTTGAGCGTCCGCATATAGTTGATTAGATCCCAACGGGTCTGCTCGTCGATTGCGCCTTCCCAGGCTGGCATCGCCGTCGTAAAATGGGTGCCCCCTTCACTAATCCGCCAGAAGAGGTAATCATCCCCCATCATCTGGCTGGTGCGGGCGAGGGGTGCAGGCACGGGGTCAAGCGTCGCTGCCGCAATCCCGTCACCCAGCCCGCTTTCCCCGTGGCAGGCGACACAGTAAATATTATACGCTGTTGCGCCACGGGTGAGGGAGCTTTCATCTGCGGCAACTGGACTGGTTAGGCCTGCATATTGCGCTGGAATCTCGGCTTGGTGAAAACGCATCAGATCATTATTGGGTCCCATGCCGGCATTATTGCCCGCTCCCGCACCACCACCCATGCCGGCACCCCGTCCCCGCGCCGCACCTAGGTTGGTTGGATTACCCGCACGAGCCAACTGCGCCCCCATCCGATTGAGCATCTGCGGTTGAAAATAACGCACAAGCAAAAACGACAGCGCAAATAAAACGACGATATTCATGACAATGCCCAAGCGGACATAGGTAGGCGAATTGTGTTCCATCTTCAGACTCCGATTCATTGCGGGCGACAGCTACAAGCGGATTGGAGCGCGCGCCACTGGTTAATGATTAACGATCACGACTTTGGCCACGACCTTGCCCACGCCCAGGCGCGGCATTGACAATCGCCGCATAAGCAACTTGGTCCAGATATTGGGGTTGGTAGGTTACCCCAGCCTGTTGGGTCAGGGTCTTGGTAAAAGCGCGCAGATGATTGCCGGAGCCGCGCAGCAAGTTTTCATAGACCAGTTGAATATCGGTCTTGTCTGTCTGGGCAATGCGGCTCTGTAAGTCAACAATATCCAGATCTTCAATCGTTGCACCTACGGTCAGGGCTGCTGATAACGACACACTGCCCTGCGCCATCAGTTGATCATATAGGGTCTGCAAGGTCGGATCCGTAAAGACACCCAGCCCATTCGCTACCCCATTCTTCACCGTCGGATCACTCAGCCCATACCGATCCAGCAAAACCACCACCGCGTCCGTGTGGGTTTGTTCACTGCCGGCGATATTTTCGAAGAGTGGCAGCCCCCATTGACTCGCCAACGCCACATAGACATCGTGCGCCAGCTTCTCTTCTTCGCGCATAAAGATCAAGCCGGCGGCCTCAGCCGGCGTCAATGCGACCGTACTCGACGGCGGCAGGTTATTGATCAAGCGGCTGCCATCGGTTTGGCCGCCGGCCCCATTCCCTGTGCCGCGCATGGCCTGTGCGGCAACTGGTTGTGGCGCTGTACAGCTGGCAAAAATGAGCAGCCCGGCGATCAAGAGCAGTGAAATTTTGATAATCTGTGTCGTTTTCATCATACTTTCCCTTCATTGTTTTGTTGGTGACCCAGTTGTGGCCGCAAAGCCGCCACAATCGTTACCCATTAACCGTGCCTTGCTGTGCGATTAAGGATTGTTTTGATCTTAACAAAAGATTATGGAGAGTATGTGGAGAAGATTTGAGCGAGTCTTCATATCTGCCCCATATCTGCGATCTGGCAGATGCGGCCAATCTACGACTGACGCACCTTCTCGTCGGGGCACGAACTATCGTGCCCCGACGAGAAGGTGCGTCAGTCCTACCATAAAATTAGCACTGCTTCAGTTACCATGACTGTGACGCGGCGCTGCTAGCTTTATTGGCGGGATCAATCAGTTTGGCTGACCCACGGTCAGCTGCGGCGAGGGATGCCTCAAGTGCCGCTGGGGGCACAATCGGCGGCACTGGCGCTCATGGCGCCAGCGCCGCTATGCTTCACCGCAAAGCCCGAAAGCAATTTCTGCGTTTCGCCGCTCTTGCAGACCGGACAGACAATCATTTGCGCATTTTGGGTCGTGCGTATCAGTTGCTCAAAATTAGCACCACAACTGGTACAGTGATATTCAAAGAGTGGCATACATAATCTCCTCATAATCGCCACAGCTGAACACAGATAACAACAATTCTCAATTTGGTGACGTGTAGTGAGCATCCCCAGATGCGAACGGACGCATATGAGCTGGGCTGCGCATCTGGGGATGCGCAGTACACTGGCCCCACTTACAAATTGATAATTGCTGGACAGATAAACACGGATAGAAAGCCAGTCATCTGTGTTTATCTGTGTTCAGCTGTAGCAAAATTTTTATGATGATTGGCGGTCTTGTTTACCTATTGCCTGCTGAAAAAGCTCAGTATTACGCTAATTTCGGCAGATTATCAAAGAGCAAAAAGAGGGCTAACAGGATGACAAAGCCGGCAAAGAGCTGCCGCAACTGATCGGCTTTGACCCGTTTGGCCAGACAGGTGCCGGCAAAGGTGCCCCCCAACCCAGCCACCACAAAGAGCGCGATGACGGGATAGTCGAGCGTCGTTTGGCTGATGTGCCCCAGGATGCCGGCCAGGCTATTCATGGCGATCACCACCAGCGACGTGCCAACCGCCTGGCGCATGGGCAAGCCAACCAACATGACCAACGCCGGTACAATCAGGAAACCACCGCCGACGCCCAGGAAGCCGGTCAAGATGCCAACGCCCGCCCCAGCCACTACAGTCACCCACCAACCGTGGCTGATTTGCTTCTCTTCGCTGGGGGTCTTGCGCAGAATCATCAGCGTCCCGACCACCAACATCAAAATCGCAAAGAGCACTAACAGGATGGTCGGCGATAGGAGGTGGGAGATCCCAGCAGCAAAGTAGGCGGCAACCATGCCGGTGCCACCAAAAATCAAGGCGACCTGCCAGTTCAGCGTCCCCTGTTGGCGGTGAAAGAATGCACCCAGAATGCTGTTCATGCCCACGATCACCAGTGAAGCCGTGACTGCCACTTGGGGACTCTGCCCCACAATATAGACCAGCGCCGGCACGGTGAGGATTGAACCGCCACCCCCCAAGAGGCCCAGGCTTAAACCGATTAACGCGCCGAGCACCAGATCAATGAAGATTGACATAAGGTGTAACACCTTAACTTTCCCGAATGGGGAACAGGGCCGCACCGCACCGTTGCGTGCTCTCCCTTGTTCGCATAAATTTAATGGGGCAGGTAAGACCGCACCGCGGCATAGAGATAGGCCCCAACCAAGGCCCCGCCAAATGAGACGAGCGCCAAGCTTTCACCGCTGCCCAGTTGCGCATAGATCGGACCTGGGCATGCACCCGTAATCGCCCAACCAAGGCCAAAGATCACACCACCGTAAATGATTCCCTTTTGAAAAGGTTTCTCTTTGATCTCGACTGCTTTGCCATCGATCGTGCGCAAGCCCAGGCGCTTGATTACCCACAGCGAAATCGCACCGGTTACCACCGCCGAAGCAATGACCAGATACATGTGGGCTGATTCAAAGCGGAACATCTGCTGCACGCGGAACCAGGAGATAACCTCTGATTTGGTCAGCACAATCCCAAAGCCCAGCCCGATAGTAAGGATGAAGGCATAGTGCAGAATACTTTTGATATACGCGCAAAGCGCCGGGTGTTGCTGCTCATCACACACGCCAAAAACATGTTCACCAACCACTGTTCAGCTCCTCTTGTTTATACTTTGTCGCCGTAGGCGGCACGATATATCATGCCGCGGTCAGGTTGTAATCGCCGCGCTCTTTACCAGCCCAGCAACGGCTGAATCAGCCAGGCCATCAACAGGCCACCAGCAAAAAAGCTCACTGAAGCAACCAGGCTTGGCCACTTCAAATTGGAGAGCCCCATGATCGTGTGGCCGGAGGTACAGCCATCGGCATAACGGGTGCCAAAGCCAACCAGGATCCCACCAATAAAGAGCAGGGCGATCCCACCCGCCGAGTAATAGTGATCCGGCAGTAAAGAAACCGGCCCTGCGGATAGAAAACGGGTAGCGACTAACCCACCAAGCAGGATGCCGCCCACAAAAACCAGGCTCCAGCTTTCCTTGCGCCAATTGTTGGTGCGGATATAATCGAACTTGCTCTTGGGCGCCGCGATGGTACACATGTGACGAAAGCTGCTGGAGATGCCCAGCGTTTTACCGGCCAATAAGAGGAGCAGCGGTACACTCAGCCCCAGCAGCGGTCCCGCGATATACCAGGGCCACGGTTGCATGATCGATTCCATTACTTATCTTCTCCCTTTCCTTTGTCGTGCGCTGCATTGGTCGTGTCTCCGCATCGGGGGATGGGTCGTGTACTCCGCATCCCCTGATGCGGAGACACGACCAACGTGTCATTTCGATGAAACTCGCCTACCGACTGCTTTCAGTCTCGACTGCCTGCGACCAGATTTCAATCCCATCGCGCAGGTTGATCACTTTGTCGAAGCCACGGCTACGCAACAGGCTGGCAGCAATCTGCGAGCGATAGCCGCTGGCACAATTGGTGACGACTGTGCGATCGCGTGGGATCTCATCAATGCGCTTGAGCAGCGAACCAATGTGGATGTGGCGGGCACCCTTGATGTGTTGGGTGGCATACTCAGTTTTGTTACGCACATCGAGCACGACCATGCCATTCTTGGGCAGCCGTTCGGCCAATTCCTGGGCACTCCACTCCGGTAGTTGCGCGGTGTGGCCACTCACCACGGTCGGTAGCGCATAGCCACCGATCTGGTCAATTCCAATGCTCAGTAGCGCATTGACTAGCGCCGGTACGGCTGCTGCCGCTGGCGCAACAAAGTAAAAAGGCTTGGCAAAGTCGACAAACCAACCAACAAAGGTGCTAAAGTCCTTGCGCTCGGGAATGCTGACCGTGCCCGGTACATGGCCGGCCACATAATCAGCGCGACTACGCAGGTCCGCAACAAAGGCTCCGCTGGCAATCAGATCATCGAGCGCCGCGCGGTCGAGTTGTTTCAACTGGGGCAATTCTGCCAGTAGGGCTGGGCCGACTTTGTTCACCTTCTTCATCTGCGCAAAGTAGCGCGGTGCTTCCGGTTGATCGGCGAGCAGCCACTTGACAAAGGCCTCTTCCTCCTCGATCTGGAAAGCTGGGTTAAAGAGCTTCTCATAGCCCAACGTGGTGGAGGGAATCGCGCCAAGGGCTTTACCACAGGCACTACCTGCGCCGTGCGCCGGCCAGATTTGCAGATAATCGGCCATGCCCTTGAAGCGCTGGACGGTCTCAAATTGGCGATGGGCACCAGGCACGGCCGTCCCCATCATTCCGGCGGCCGCCTCCAGCAGATCCGGGCGACCAACATCACCCACAAAGAGGAAATCGCCGGTAAAGACGCCGATGGGCTTGTTGGCACCGGCGGTGTCGGTAATCATGAACGAAATGTGCTCCGGCGTGTGGCCAGGGGTGTGCAGCACTTCGACCTTGATATTCCCTACCATCCAGTTGTCATGATCCTGGACCAGGATGACATTCGGTTGGTGGGCAAATTGATATTTCCAGTTGGCATCACCCATATCGCTGAGATAGATGGTTGCCCCGGTGGCGGCGGCCAATTCGCGGCTGCCGCTGACAAAGTCGGCGTGAATGTGCGTCTCGGTCACGTGGGTGATGCGCAGCCCTTCCTTTTCGGCTGTGGCCAGATACGGGGCAATGTCGCGGGCTGGGTCAACGACCAGTGCTTCGCCGGTTTTGGCACAGCCGACCATGTATGAGGCTTGGGCCAGCCGATCATCGTAAAAATAACGTAGTAACATAATGTTTTACTCCTATTTGATATTGCTGATTCTGTACTATTAGAGGTGGCACCCGCCGAATCAACTCTCCTGACGGGGCGTTTGTAATGGGTGGCTGCTAGCGGGCGGCCTTACGCTGTTTCAGCGGCAACCCTTGGGCCATTAATTCACCAATCCCGCCCAGATTGTAAAGCTCGGTATAGCCCGCGCTGCGCAATTTTTGTAGGGCCATGCCACTACGATTGCCCGAGCGACAATAGAGCATCACCGGTTGGTCGCGCTTGATTTTCCCTAGGTGCTTTTCCAGATCCGGCAAAGGGAGATTCAGTGCCCCAACAATGTGCCCTTCGGCAAATTCGTCTGCCGAGCGCACATCGATCAGTTGATGGGCGGTTTGGGCCTCAACATAGCGACTTTTGTAGTCGGCTGCGCTCAACCGGGTGGTGTCGCCTTTGCCCAACAACATGGATAAGATATTCATGAACGCTCCTTAATTCTCCTCGGACTGACGCAGCGCTCTCTGGCTTCGACAAGCTCAGCCGCCGAGCGCTACGTCAGTCCTCTCTGCATTACATCGTGTCGTTGATTCAAAGTTTAAACCAACTTCTGTTTGCCTGATCACCCCCTTTTGCTTATCATTGACATAAGTCGTCACTAATAGCAGAAGGGCGAAGCCAAAATATTTGACTGCCACGCGCTCCGGGAATCGTCAGATCGCCGGCGCGCAAAAATGGAACTCACGGGTTAAATAATTACGATGCTTGATCTACACAAACTCGAAATTTTTCTACGTGTCGTGCGCGAAGGCAGCTTTAGCCGCGCGGCCGAGAGCCTGCTCATGACCCAACCGGCCGTTAGCCAACATATTGGTGATCTCGAAGCTCAACTGGGCGCAACCCTTTTTACGCGCGAGCGGCGCGGCGTGCTCCTCACCACCGAGGGCGAGACATTGCATGGCTACACCTTGCAGATTCTGCGCCTGCTGGTCGAGGCCGAGAACGCGGTGACCGATGTGCGCAAGCTGAGCAGCGGTCAGTTGGCAATTGGGGCGACCCCGGGGCTGAGCATCTACCTGCTGCCCGACTATATCCAGCCCTTTCGCGCGCAGTTCCCCCAGATTAGTGTCAACTTGCAGACGGGGACAACCAGCCAGATCCTGAGCGAACTGCGCGCCGGGCGGATTGCGCTGGGCTTGATTGAAGGTGAATTGGATGGGGCAACGCAGGCTCAATTGGGCGTGCTGGCCTTGGAAGAGGTGGAACAGTTGGTCGTGGTCGGGCCGAAACATCCGTGGTGGACCCGGCCACAGATTAACCTTGACGAGTTGAATGGCCAATCCTTTATCATGCGCCAGCCCAACAGCCAGACCCGCATTTGGCTGGATCAGACGCTGAGCCAACACCAGATCCAACCCAAGGTCAGTGCCGAATTTGATAATGTGGAGTCGATCAAACGCACCGTCACGTTGGGGCTTTGCCTGACGATCTTGCCCAGTTATGTGGTGAGCCACGAAGTCATGGCTGGCTTGGTCCATACACTCGCCATTGCGGGCGCACCTTTACAGCGTACCCTCAAATTGGTCTGGGACAAAGAGTTGCCCTTTGCGCCGGTGACAACAGCTTTTTTGCGCCATCTGCAAGCAAAATTTGCGGCCTTGGCTGCGGTGGTTCATTAGTACACGGCGGCGTAAATAAACTAACCGTCGCGCGTGACGGTTCCCTCCCCAAGCTGGGGAGGGTTAGGGTGGGGTTGAGCTATTGTGGTCTATTTAGGGGGTGATTGACTAGTGCAAAACGGCACAAAGCGTAATCGACTTGTTCGCGGTCTGTGGTATACTGGGAAAATCTATTCGTGGCGATCCCGTCGTCGTTTTGAAACGTTTGCCCCCTTTGTGCGCGAACGCTTGCAACCGCGATGGTGTATAAATTAGGGCTAGAAACGCAAAGAACCGATGACTGTAACTGCTAACACCACTCCAGAAAATGCTGTCTCAGCAACCAGTGAAAGAGGCTTCGACGAAGGGGTCGACTTCATTCGCGCCGTCGTGATTGAGGATCTGCGCACCGGCAAGTACAAGGGGCAAGTGGTTACGCGCTTCCCGCCGGAGCCAAATGGCTATCCCCATATTGGCCATGCCAAGTCGATCTGCCTGAACTTTGGCATTGCGCGCGACTATGGTGGCGTCTGTAATCTGCGCATGGATGATACGAATCCGGCCACTGAGGATGAAGAGTATGTGCGGGCGCTGCAGGCCGCGGTCCGTTGGCTCGGCTTTGACTATGGCGACCACATGTATTATGCGTCGGATTATTTTGCGCAACTCTACCAATTTGCCGAACAGCTGATCCTCGACGGTAAGGCTTATGTCGACAGCCTTAATGAAGAAGAGATTCGCACCTATCGCGGCACGGTCAAAGAGGCTGGCCAGCCAAGTCCCTATCGCGAGCGTTCCGTGGCCGAAAATCTGGACCTCTTCCGGCGCATGCGCGCAGGGGAATTCCCTGATGGTGCCCACGTCCTGCGCGCCAAGGGCAACATGGCTTCGCCTAATATGAAGATGCGCGACCCGCTGCTCTATCGCATCCGCCATGCCAGCCACTATCGTACCGGCGACGAATGGCCAATTTACCCCATGTATGACTTTGCCCACCCGCTCTCCGATGCCATCGAAGGGGTGACCCATTCGGTCTGTACACTGGAATTTGAGAACAACCGCGAGATCTACGACTGGCTCTGTGAGCAGCTCTTGGAAGAGCCACGCCCGCAACAATATGAGTTTGCCCGGCTTAATCTTGATTACACGGTGATGAGCAAACGCAAACTATTGCAACTGGTCCAAGACAAACATGTGGCCGGTTGGGATGATCCACGGCTACCGACGATTGCCGGGTTGCAACGCCGTGGGGTCACGCCGGAAGCGATCCGCACTTTTTGCGAGCAAATTGGCGTTTCCAAAGCAAACAGCCGCGTCGATTTGGCCTTGCTCGATCACTGCATCCGCGATAATCTGAATATGTTGGCCCCACGCGTGATGGGTGTGCTGCGTCCGCTCAAGGTGGTGATTACCAATTACCCCGCCGGGCAGACCGAGGAACTCGACGCTTCCTTCTGGCCACGCGATGTGCCCAAGGAAGGCTCGCGCCCAGTGCCCTTTACCCGTGAAATCTATATTGAGCAGGATGATTTCATGGAGCAGCCGCCCAAGGGCTTTCATCGGTTGCTGCCGGGGGGCGAAGTCCGGCTGCGTTATGGCTATATCATCAAGTGCGAGGAAGTGATCAAGGACAGCGCCGGCCAGGTGATTGAGCTGCGCTGCACCTATGATCCCACTTCCAAAGGCGGCGCACCGGCGGATGGACGCAAAATTAAAGGGACGATTCACTGGGTTTCCGCCACCCACGGCGTACCCGTCGAAGTGCGGCTCTATGACCGGCTTTTCACGGTGCCCAACCCCGATGAAGTCGAAGAGGGCAAAAGTTTTGTTGACTATATCAACCCCAATTCGTTGACCGTGTTAACCAGTGTGGTCGAGCCCAGTGTCGCTACTGCCCAACCTGAAGATCGTTTCCAGTTTGAGCGCCAGGGCTACTTTGTGGTGGACGCGGTGGCGAGTAAACCGGGTGCGTTGGTCTTCAATCGCATTGTGGAACTGCGCGATTCGTGGGCCAAGACGACGCAGAGCGAAGAAACCGCTGCCCCCAAAGCTGAAGCGCTACGCAACGGCAAGGCAGACAAAGCAGAAATTGCCAAAGGAGAAGTTGCCAAGAGCGCCGACAGTGGCAAAAAATCGCGGAGTGAGGCCCGCGATGAAATTCGGGCTCAGGCGCCGGCCCTGGCCGCCCGCCTCGATCGCTATCAGGCTGAGTTGGGCCTGGGTTTTGAGGATGCTGATGTGTTAACCGGTGATCTGGCGCTGGCTGAATTCTATGAAGCCGCCCTGGCTGCCCACCCCAACGCCCAGACGGTGGCCAACTGGACGCGCAATGAAGTGCTGCGTGAGTTGAAAGAGCAACCGGTTAGCAGCTTGCCCTTTACCGGGGCCGCACTGGGCCAACTGGTGGCCCTGGTCGATGACAATACGATCACCGCGGCGGCGGCCAAGGATGTCTTTGCCCAAATGCTGGCCAACGGCGGCGATCCTGCGGCAATTGTGGCAGCCCAGGGCTTGCAGCAGATAAGTGACCCGGCTCAGCTAAACCCAATTATTACACGGGTGATTGCCGCCAACGCGGCCAAAGCGGAACAGTACCGCAGCGGCAAAAGCGGCCTGCTCGGCTTCTTCGTCGGCCAGGTGATGCGTGAGAGTGGTGGCAAAGCCAACCCACAGTTGTTACAGGATCTCGTGCGCGCCGCTTTGGATTAACGGCCCCCTCTACTCGTAGCGGCACGGCATGCCGTGCCGCTACGAGTAGGTGTTGTGTAAGCCCTCGCCACACCTGTGCTCATTACCCCATTACCAATCACCTAATCACCCATTCCTGTTCCAGCAGCGCAAACAGATAGTGGTCGTAAAAGATCCCATCCAGACAAAAATAGTCGCGCAACAGCCCTTCCTGCTGAAAACCAAGCCTTTGCAGCAGCCGACAAGAGCGCGCATTCTCCACATAGACCAACGCCTCAATCCGGTGTAACCCCAGCTGCGTAAAGCCATGCTGAAGCACCGCCCGCAGCGCCTCGGTCATATAGCCCTGGCCCCAGAATGCCGCGCCGAGATCATAACCGATTTCAGCGCGGCGATAGCGGCGATCCCATTTGTGAAAACCGCAGGTGCCAAGCGGTTGCTGATCGGATTGGCGCACGATTAGCCAGCGGTTGTAGGGCTTATCAATCCCATTGAGATAAAACTGAATCAGTGACCGGGCCTCTGCTTCGTCTGCAAGTGGCGGCTCATCGAGTAGATGGGCCGCTACTGCTGGATCGCTAAAGTGGCGGAACACAAAATCGGTGTCGGCAAGCGTGAGCGCGCGCAGGGTTAGGCGGGTTGTAGTTAATGTGGGGAAAAGGTCATTGTTGCCGGTCGTCATGGCATCATTCACCCACGATTATGGGTAAGTAGACGGATAATAATGGGGGATCGTTGACCAGCGCAACCACGCGGTTAAACGCGGTGAGAACGCCAATGGTGCTGAACTGACAGTGACCATAATTGTCTAAGGTCAGCGCTTCATGAAACGCACCGCGGCCGGCTGCGCTAACCTTGGCGGCATAGCGCGTTGCCTGCCACGCCGGTACAATCGGATCACCCGTCGTATGGAGCGTGACCAGGGGGCGTAATAACTGCCCGCTCGTTTCATAAGCAGCTAGCGCGGTCAGCGCCGTTTCATCGGCGCTGTAACGAGCAATCTGCGCATTGAGTTGGATATCATCTACTGACCCGCTGTAAAGTTTGGCGAGATTGGCAAAGGGTTGCCCGCCTAACTTGGCGGCGGCATCGTTGGTGGCAAAGACATTGTACCAAAGGAGATCTTTGATCGTCTTCGTCTTGGTGGTGGCATCTGCCGGATTGAACGCAGCCCCTGTGACCGCCAAGAGCTGATTCACCTGGCTGATATTGGTAGTCGCGGTGATCACTGGTTGCACCGTCGTGCTGTAATACCCAGTTTCCCAGCTATCGAGCAACGTTGGGGGGACCGCGACCGCCGTGGGGGGCAGCACCGTCGGGAAGAAGTGATCAAAGACAATGCGGAAATCGCCAAAATAGTTGACCTGCTCGCGAAAGCTGCCATAGGGGCCACACATGGCCAGGCCGCCATCAAAACGATCGGGATGGCGTTCGACTGCCAGCGCCGTCATCGCGCCGCCTTCGGAGACGCCGACCAAGATCACCTTTTCGGGCGCGCCCTGTTGTGCGGTAAAGATCGCCACGGCATCAACCAGATCCGCGATCCCTTCCTGCACGGCCAGGCCATTGACGCGATAGCCACTGGTGACAAACGCATAGCCCTGCGCGGTGACCAATTGATCGACCGATGCCGAGCCGCCGGGAAAAGTCATCTGATCTTCGGGAATCCCGACGGGGCGATTAGGGGCGACATAACCGTGGGCATAGACGACCAGCCAACCATTCCACTCGGTCGGCATGCAGATACGATAGGTTGCACCACTGCTTTGTAAACCATCGCTACAGGCCTGGGGCACCGTCGTGGCGGCGTGGAGGGGCGGCGACGTGATTGGCCATAAGAGCAGCAGGGCAAAGAGTGGCAGCGCGCGACGCAACCACTGCGGGCAAGGGCTTGCAGCCATCATCAAGACTCCACTCGATAGGAAAACCGTCGCTTTCTGGGGTGGGAGCCAAGTGTTACGCTGGTTTTCAAAATAACGATAGGTTAGTAGGATGCTTCGTTCTGCTGTAATTCACGTACTGTTTTGTTGTAGAGGCTGCGTGCAATCATGGGCAGGCCGGCGACGACAAAGGCGGCGGTCAACTTCTGCCAATGTTCACGGGGAATCAACAAGCGTAAAATCGCCAGCACGATCCCTGTGCCAATACAGACCGTCGCCCAAGTATATTGATCCGTAAATTTTTTGCCAAGGGGGGTGTTCAAGCTAACCGCGTAGAGTGATGAGACTAGGCCAAGAATCGTATAGGATTCGACACTGCGCATGGAGCGTTCCCTCTGTTCTGTGTCATAAGTAGCTGATGGGTGTGTAAATTGTCTCATGCAGTATACGGATTTTTCAGCAAATGACATAATCTATTTCCAGTCAGGATGCTAAAATAGCTTACACGCTGATGTAAAAACCGTCGCGCGGTCGCAGGGTCATGTTGTCGTGTCGTCTATACTTCGCGACTAAGTGACGACATGACCGCTTTTCATCGCCGGACCCCATCGGGCCTGGCGTCGTAGAGATGGCGTCTGTTCTGAGAGACAAAATTAGATATCGGCCTTCATAACGCACGCGTACGCGTATAAGTTTCGGTTGTCCGTAAGGTTCTGTGGTTATTCACTCTTCTGGACGGGACAATTACGCCAATTCTGTGAGCAGGGTCTCCAATACTTCTGGACCAAAGACGTAACGGGCGTGGCAAAAATGACAGTCAACGACCGCTTCCCCTTCTGCGATCAGCGATTGAATGCCCGCCTCGCCTAACGAGAGCAAGGCTTGTCGCGAGCGTTCCCAATTGCACGAGCACTGAAAGCGAACGGGGCGTTCTTCCAATAGAATGTAATCGAGCCCGCGTAATAAGACCGCCGCGGTCGCGGTCAGCGACTGACCATCAATTAACAACTGGTCGAGTCCCGGCAGATCATCAAGTCTTTCGGCCAGTGTGGTTAGCCCTTTGGCCTCGTGACCGGGCAGCAGTTGGGCCAGCAGTCCACTGGCGGCTGTCACTTGTCCCTGCGCATCTGTCCGCACTGCCATCTCGACCAACGAGGCGACCTGCTCCGACCGTTTGAGATAGACCGCGAGTTCGCGGTCTAGTTCGCCGCTTTCTAGCGGTACCACCCCCTGATAGAGCCCCTTGACCCGCAGATCTTTGACAACCGTCAACACGCCTTGGTCACCGATTGCACGAGCAACATCTGCGTCGGTGATGGGCAAGGGGCCGGTCAACCCAGGTTCGGCGACATAGCCACGGACACGGCCATAGCTGTCCGATTCGACGACGATCTTGCGCAGAGCCCCATTGCCGGCAATTTTCAACGAAACGCGCTGCTTTACCTTTAACAGGCCACCCAATAGGGTAATACCCGTTAACGCATAGCCGAGCGCGGCCGTCGCCAACGGTGCGGTTTGATGGCGACTTGCCGCCTCATTAATCATCGCCGTGGTATTGCACAGTTGTAACAGGACCCCTTCCTCTTTGGCCATGACACGTAAAAGATGGTCTTGCATGAAATTTTCCTTCGCTCCTCAAATTCAATCCAACCAGCTAGCCTGATTATAGGCGACCATAAAGCCGTGTGCAACCAAGCCAGCTAACGGGTACAGATCCTATGGCACTTCCTGGTTGGCAGTGCAGCGATTGCCATACTATAATAATGAAATAACGAATTTTGCCGTAAGGAGCCCTATGCACCAAAGACGATCGCTGGTTTGGCTTGGCTATTTTATGATCTGGCTGTTATTGGGTGGGGTGGCGATTGGCGTGGCCTGGCAGGCCCATATCTCCACGCTATACTGGGGCGCACTGCTCATCGCCAATCCCACCTGGCGGCCTACCGGCTGGAGCAGCAGTACCTTGGTCGGCATTAGCAAGCTGTCGGTACTGGTCTGGGCGTCACTCTGTTTCATCTGGATCATGTATTTGGAGAATCGTTTGCGCGAAAGTGTCTACGCACACCAGCTACGCAGGCAAGCGCTGCGCTATCTGCTGATCCTGTTCTTCCTTTTCGCGATCTGCTATCTGCCTACACTTTTTTAGCAGATCGCAGGCCCGCTTTGCTGCGTATAAACTCTTCAGGTATACTAGCGGCACGGATGTTCTGGCTTTGATCGTACAGTTGGCCATCGCCTCATTGCGCAGAGCCGGACGGTAGACAAAGGAAAAAAATTGTATGAGCGAAGCTGTTGTTGAAAAAGTGCTTGA
Organism: Caldilineaceae bacterium; assembly: GCA_022842065.1. The sequence continues at coordinate 190,538 of JALHQH010000018.1, read as the reverse complement.
CCCAACAGAAATTGATCCCACCGAGTTTGCCCCGCGCCCTGACATCAGCCACATCGAAACCGAGGATGATACCCCCGTGGATAACATCTTTTCTGCCAAACAACAGCGCTTGTTAGTCGAGCCGCTGTACAGTTCACTGCCCATTGATCTGCCCTTTCTCGCCGATGCGAATGTTGGCATCTTCTACCAACTTCACACCCCGCCACTCGTGCCGGATATGTTCTTAAGCCTGGAAGTGCAGGCCAAAGATGATTGGTGGCCGAAGGAAAATCGTTCCTACTTTATCTGGGAATTCGGCAAACCGCCCGACGTGGTGATTGAGATTGTCTCCAATAAGAAAGGAGGCGAACTCAGCCGCAAGTTACGCGACTATGCGCGGATGGGGGTGCGCTACTATGCCACCTTTGATCCACAACTGGCCGTTCAACAAGAGATCCTGCGCGTCTATGAACTCACCGCAGGCGGCTATGTGCAACGCGACAATTACCTGTTGCCGGCCATTGAGATGAGCCTGACCGTCTGGGATGGCCTTTATGAAGGGCTGAATGGACCGTGGTTGCGTTGGTGCGATCTCAATGGCGTGCGCGTCTTAACCGGTGCCGAACAAGCAACCTATGAGCGCCAGCGCGCCGAAGAAGAGCGCCAGCGCGCCGAAGAAGAGCGCCAGCGGGCGGACACTGCCGCCCAACGTGCGGACCAAGAACGCCTGCGCGCCGAGCGCTTACTCGCCCAGTTGCGTGCCGCCGGCATCGAACCAGAAGCCTAACCGTGCAACGCAACCCTTTTCACCCCTTCCTTGCTGATCAAGGTGTCGTCATCCTTGACGGTGCAATGGCGACCGAATTGGAAAGCCGCGGGGCCGACTTGCGCGATCCACTTTGGTCGGCCAAAATTCTCCTGGAACAACCTGATCTGATCCGCCAGGTCCACTACGACTATTTTGTGGCGGGGGCCGATGTCGCGATCACAGCAAGCTATCAGGCCAGTTTTCCCGGCTTGGCCGCGCGTAGTTTGACACACGATCAGGCCGCCGACCTCATGTGCTTGAGCATCGAACTGGCATGCGCCGCTCGTGCCCAGTACATTACCACACACAAACCAGCCATCCAACCACTGATCGCCGCCTCGGTTGGTCCTTATGGTGCCTATCTACATGATGGCTCTGAATATACCGGCGATTATGGCTTGACCGTCGCAGAATTGATGGACTGGCACCGCCCACGGTTGGCCGTTTTGGCGGCCAGTGGGGCAGATCTCCTGGCTTGTGAGACGATTCCCTCATTAGCCGAAGCAGCGGCACTCGTCCGACTGCTCGCCGAGTTTCCTGACACGCCGGCCTGGCTCAGCTTTAGCTGTCGGGATGGCGAACAGCTTTGCCACGGCGAACTTTTTGCTGATGGAGTACGCCTGGCTGCTGCGAGTGACAATATTGTTGCCGTCGGGGTTAATTGCACTGCGCCGCGCCATATCGAATCATTGCTCCAGCACGCGCAAGGAATTACTACTAAACCCCTGCTTACCTATCCCAACAGCGGCGAGCGCTGGGACGCCCCATCCCAGTGCTGGTTACCCGGCACCGGCGAGGCCGATTTCGCGCAGGCCGCCGCGCGCTGGTATGCCGCCGGTGCGCGTTTGATCGGCGGCTGTTGCCGGACCGGGCCAGGAGAGATTCGGGCACTGCGGGCATGGTTGTCTGGTTTGGCCTTGTCATAACACATTCAACCACGCATGATTAGGCTGTGTCACCAACAAGGCCCAACGTAGCCAAGCGCAGCGGTGGGGTTCGAGATAAAGCAGCACTCGTTCAAAGTCAGCTTGATCTTTCGATCGATCGCGGGTACCGGTGTTGCGGCTTTTGAAGAGCAAAACCAATTCGGGCGCAAGATAGCGGATGCCGTCAGCCGTGGTCAATATGGCCCGCTCTACTGTCTGGACAATTGATGGCTCACGGCGGTAGCGCCAGATCTCCTGCTGGAAATCGGTGATCAGAAAGTCGATGAAGTCATGTTCGCCATTGTCTTGCAGCCGGTGGGCGTGGGCCTGATGGCGCGGTAATTCAATATGCATATGCAGCGGCCACGGTTCAAGTTTACCCGCCAATGGTGTCACCCAACGCCACCCACAATCCCCCAGGTGCTGCTGCAAGACCAGTTGATCCTGACGCGCCACGACCACATCCACATCTTCGTGAAACCTTGTCACTTCGCCCAGAAAGAGATCAAGTGCCCAACCGCTGGCGATATACCAGGGGTAGGGAAAGGTTGCCAGATCAGCAAGCAGCCGGTGGAGGGTGGCAAAGTTGTCATGAGCAATCCACCACTGCTCGGCGTCTTGAATTAGCGCCGGGAAGAGCTTATCTTGCCACGCCTCACCTGGTCCTGCTGCCGTTTTGGCGGCCAGGTAACGGTGGCGTGCGGCGGCACTGTGGTTGAGGAAATCGCGCAACAGCCGATGATCATGACAACCCTCATCCACCCACGCTTGGACAAAGAGGTGGTGACCATCACGATGGTGAAAGGGTTGGGCCGCGCTCCATGCCAGAGGGGTGAGTGGTTCGTAACCAAGGTTTTGGAGCGCGGCCAGGTGGGTTTGGGTTAAGGGCGAGGGTTCAACGACCACTAGGAGATCTAACGGCGAGTGCGCTGCTAGCGTTGGCACGCTGGTGGCGCCGATGTGCGCCGCCCAACAAAGCACACCGCCCGTGGTCACATGACCAAGGGCAGCAAGTAGCGTCTGATAGGCTTGTCGGTAGCGCGTATCCATCAGTAGCCTTCTTCGCTTGTACGGATCAGGTGGCAGTCAACGGCCCATCATGATTATGTAGACGTAGACATACATCTTGCGGCTATTGACTGTCACCTGCGGTTAATCCGCGGCCAACGCAATATTCTGCATAAAGCTGATCGTGGGGGCAACCACCCGTTGCGGCAACCGCTCATCCAATGGCGAGACATCACGGACAAAGCGGGCCTGCATACTCCACGGCCCGGTCCAGGTGATCTGGGCTTCAATCAGGCGACCGCGCAAGGGCAGCTCGCTGTCGATAAAGATCAATTTATTTTGGCGCGTCCGCCCGCGCCACTTGCCCTTGTGTTGATCCTCGACTAGAATCTCCACCGTCTCGCCCAACGCACGGCTGTTAATCTCCGCACAAATCTCTTCTTGCTGATTCTCGACGACCGTATGGCGTCGTACCTTTTCTGGCTCGGGCACATCATCCACGAGCCGCCGTTCGCTGACCGTGCCGGGGCGGGGGCTGTAGCGGGCGAGATGGACCTTGTCCACTTTGAGTTCGCGCAGGAGCTCAACCGTTTTATCAAATTGGGCCTCGCTCTCGCCACAAAAGCCGACGATAATGTCCGTGTGGATCGCGGTGTTGGGCAGAATTTGGCGAATGCGGCTGATCAACGTACGGTAGTCGGCGCTGGTATAACCGCGGCGCATGGTGGCCAATACCTCGTCATCCCCGGCTTGAATCGGCACTTCGATATGTTCACAAACCTTGGGCAGATCGCGCACCGTTTCGAGAATGCGGTCGGTCATATAGTTGGGGTGGCTGGTGAGGAAACGAATACGCCAGAGCCCTTCAATTTCATGGACAGCACGCAGCAAGTCGGCCAGGTCAGGGATATTGCCATCGGCGAAGCCATTGAACGCATCCACCGTACTACTATTGCCCAACCCCGCTTCCCGCCAGTCGTAGCCATAACGGTCCACAATCTGGCCCAGTAACGTGACTTCACGCACCCCTTGCGCCACCAGCCCGCGGATCTCGTTGACGATCTCATCAATCGGACGGCTACGCTCGACCCCCCGGCGAAACGGAATAATGCAGAAGGTGCAGGCATGACTACAGCCGTAGACAATCGGCACATGCGCGGCGACCGGGGCGGCCCCACTCAGGGCGAGATGTTTAATTGATTGCACCGTCCCGATCGGCTGGCTTTCATCTTGCAACTGGTAACGACGCACCAGTTGTTCGCGCTCAATCGCGGCCATCTCGGCGTCGATTTCACCCTGGCGCAGGTGATTGACCAGTGGCGTTGCTTCGCTGGGCGGCATAAAAACATCGACAAAGGGATAGGCGGCTAGCAGTTGCGGGCTCGGTTTGACGCCGACCATACAGCCCATCAGTGCGACCGTGCGATCCGCCTTCTGCCGCTTCCAGGGCTTGAGGCTGCCCAGCTTACCAACCGCCTTATCCTCGGCGGCCTGGCGCACGACACAGGTGTTGAGCACGACGACATCGGCCTCCTCCATTTTGTTGGTGGGACCATAACCGATCTTTTCAAGTTCGGCGGCGACATGGTTGCTGTCAGCAATATTCATCTGACAGCCGATGGTCCAGATATGATATTTACGTAAGGCGGTCGAGGACTCGTCGGTTGCAATTTCGACATGGAGCAGTTCATGGGCCGCTTCGTCAACAACATCGGCGGGCGCGATCTTTTCTCGTGTCATTTTCTCTCTCTCCTGTAGGCCGGTGTACGCCGGGCAGGTATATCAACGGTTTTAACCCATTCGGCGAACGGGTAGTGTGATCAGCTATTGTATGTTGGGCCAGGAGGGCTGTCAAGAACTGGATGTCGAATTTGAAAACGTGTAATGCGCATCTCCCGATGCGCATTACACGTTTTCAAATTCGACATTGCACGCAGTAACCGTAACGATCCTGAAGGGCAAACGTCAAGCTAATGCAATCTTTGTTGGACAGAGAATGTGGTAGGATTGACTAGCAAGCGCTATTACATCCAGTGGCTGCGGCCACTTCTCGTTGTCAGTCGCGGGTTTATGAAGATTAAGCAAATAATTCGGCAAAAGAACCCCTCCCGCGCCTAGAAGCGGTTGCCTTTTAGGCGCGTTCCCCTGCTAAGGGAGGGAGCAGTTGTCGGCGTAACTGTTCCTCCCCTTACCAGGGGGAGGTTAGGAGGGGGTCATGGTTTCACCTAATTATTTTCTTAACTTCCATTAACCCGCCAAGCAATATACCCGCGCCAATGCGCGAGGAGAAAATCCATGACCATTCGCACCTATCTATTGACCTGGCTCACCGTGCTCAGTTTGAGCGGGTCGCTTTATGAACCGACCTTTGCCGCACAAAGCGCGCCAATCAGCACAGCGGTAGCGATCAACCAGGCCGCTGTCACGACGAACTTTGCGTATCAACCCTCATTCCAATCCACCGTGGCAGTCAGCGTTGCCAACTTTCAAACCCTTGCCGCCGGTGATGAACATGTCTGTGGCCTGACCACCGCGGGCGGCGTCCAATGCTGGGGCGACAACGCCGACGGTCAGGTCGGCGACGGCACGGACTTTCCCTATCGCCCCGCCGTCGATGTGGTTGGGCTGACCAGTGGTGTCCAGGCAATTACGGCCGGTGGTGGGCACAGTTGTGCGCTCTTAGCGACTGGCGCGGTACAGTGCTGGGGCGGCAATGACAGCGGTCAACTGGGCGATGGCACCAGCGATGAGCGGCTCATCCCAGCGAATGTGCTCAGCTTGACCAGTGGTGTAGCCGGGGTTGCGGCAGGCGGTGAACACACCTGCGCGCGCCTGCAATCCGGTGCGGTTCACTGTTGGGGGGTCAACCGCAGCGGCCAGTTGGGCAATGGGGGCACGACCAGCAGCAACACGCCAGTCGCGGTCAGCGAGCTCGCTGGGCCGACGACAGCCATTGTTACCGGGCGTGCGCATAGTTGCGTCCTCTTACAAAGTGGTGCCATCCAATGTTGGGGCGACAATCTGCAAGGGCAGTTGGGCAATGGCACGAACACCAGCCAAAACCAGCCGGTTACGGTGAGCAATTTAGGTGGCACGGCGAAGGCATTGACAGCTGGACGTGATCATACTTGCGCCATTCTCACTGATGGCAGCGCCCGCTGTTGGGGCGACAATGCCCGCGGGCAACTGGGCGATAATTCGCGCGTCGATCGCAATACCCCGGTTGCGGTTGAAGGGTTAAGCGACGCCTTGGTCACCATGGGTGGTGGCCAATTCCAAAGTTGTGCGCTCGCGGCCGACGGTGATCTCTACTGCTGGGGCAGCAATAACCGTGGCCAGTTGGGGGATGGCACGTTGGAAAGCAGCCGTACGCCGGTGCGCGTCATCGCCTTTCCTGGCGATGCGAAGGCACTGGCCGTTGGGACTGAATTTAGCTGTGCCCTCGACCAAACCGGCAAAACGTTCTGCTGGGGCAGCAACCGGGCGCGCCAACTGGGCCAGGGCGCACCGGGGATTCATACCGTGCCGATCCTGGTCAATGCCGCCACCATGCCGGAAGGGGGCACCCCCATCAGCGGCATCCCAACGCTTGCCGGCGGTCGTTATCACAACTGTCTGATCACCCCTAACCGGGGCGTCCAATGTTGGGGCCGCAACAGCGACGGCCAGTTGGGTGACGGCAGCACCGAGGCGCGCACCAGGCCCATCAATGTGTCAGGGTTGACCAGTGGTGTCGTCGCCTTGGCGCTAGGCGCAGAGCACAGTTGCGCGCTGTTGCAGAGCGGCACGATGAAATGTTGGGGGAGCAATCAGTATGGCCAACTGGGTGACGGGACGACGGTCAGCCAAGAGACACCGATCGATGTCAATGGGCTGCCCGGCGCGGTCGCGGCGATCAGCACTGGGGACAATCACACCTGCGCGCTGCTGCAAGGAAATGGCATCAAATGCTGGGGCCTTAATACCAGCGGTCAACTGGGCGATAGCACTACCACCAATAGCGCTTTTCCGGTTGATGTCGCCGGCCTAAGCAGCGGGGGTGCGGCAGTCACCGCGGGCACCGCATTCAGTTGTGCTCGCTTGCAGAGCGGTGGGGTGAAATGTTGGGGAGATAACAGCCGCGGTCAACTGGGCGACAACACCCTCACCAGCCGCGCCACGCCAGGGGATGTCACTGGCTTAGCCGGCGCGGTGGTCAGTATCGACGCGGGGGATCGGCACATCTGTGTCGCGTTAACCGGGGGCAGCGTCTTCTGTTGGGGCGCCAACAATGATGGTCAACTGGGCAGCAATGATGAGTTGGATCATGGGCAACCGGTCGCGGTCACGGGGCTGAACGGCAAGTTCATCAGCGTAAGCCTGGGTGCCAACCACAGCTGTGGCTTGAATGAAACGGGCGGCCTTTTCTGTTGGGGGGGCAATGAAACCAGTCAACTGGGCGATGGCACGACCGAAGATCGCGCCACTGGCGCAGGGGTAAGTGGACTGGGGGCCAATGTGGTTGCCATTCAGGCCGGTGGTTATCACAACTGTGTCCTGGTGCAAGGCAACCGCCCGCTCTGTTGGGGACGCGATAGCGACGGCCAACTGGCAACCGGCACCCTGGCCCAAAGCAGCAACCCAATTGCGCTAAGCGATCCGCCCACCCCAAGCTTGACGCTCAATTACAGGAGCGGCCAGCCCGGCAGCACCTTTACCCTGATTGGCAGTGGCTTTCCCCTGAGCAGCACGCTGCCGGTGGTGATCAACGGCGTGACGCTCACCGATACAATTGCGGTCAACCCATCGGGCGAGTTTATTGTCTACCTGGAAAGCAGTGGGGCCGAAGTGGGCAGCTATGCGTTGACGCTGGCCAGTGAACCGCCGCTGAGCAAGACGATCTTCTTACAGAGCACAGGTTCGCTGCACAATGCAGAGGGGGCTGGGGTCACCCTAGCTTTGCCAAGCGATAGCGGCGAGGAATTGACGACGCTTTACTTGCCGATTCTGGCGCGGTAGCGTTTTGCGCAACACGCATCGTCACACTGGATTGTGGTTTGGCCATCAATCCAGTGTGACGACGAGTTGGGTTCGTCCATCGTCAAAACATGCCTCTTTGCAAAGCCTGGGTTCTCAGGCATCACCTTCATCTTTATCCTTCATGGATAGCCGCTTGGCTCAAAACATCCGCAGCCCACTGATTGATGCTTTTTTTTGGCTCTCTGCCGCATAGGCCACGGCTAAATGTGTTTCTGGTGGAATACGTAAGGTCAATTTGCCGGAATAAGATTTTTGCGGCTTCTGTCCAATTTTTTTCGCAGACCTCCAGGTAGTGATCGACCGCGTCGCGGAATGCGTTTTCCAACTCTTCGACCGTACTACCGTGAAAGCCAACAATGTCGTGTATCCCAAGTAAATGCCCAACGAAAATACGATCAACGGCATCATATTCAACCATTGCAGCATAATTTCGATAAGTCATCTTATTCATGGTGTGATACCTGCCCGTTGTAAAAACAAACGTACGTCTTTAACTCATAGAAACCAGAGATTTGCCAAATCTCTGGTTTCTATGACATTACCCCAGCGCCGCCAACACTCGTTCCGGCGTGAAGGGCAACTGGCGCAGCCGTTTGCCGGTCAGGGCAAAGATGGCGTTGCCAATCGCCGCGCTGACCGGGCCAATCGGCGGTTCGCCGACGCCGCGCGGTTTGCCGTCACCCGCTTCGAGCAGGACGACCTCGACGTGGGGGGCGTCGCGCATGGTGAGCAGGGGGTAGGTGTCAAAGTTATTGAGATCAATGCGCCCATCCTTGACCGTCATCTCTTCGATAAAGGTCGAGCCGACGCCCCACATGATATTGCCTTCGACTTGTGCCGCCGCGCCATCAGGATTGACGACCAGGCCACAATCCATCGCCGCGGTGATCTGGTGGACACGGACGCGGCCCGTAGCCTGATCAACCGACACTTCGGCAATTTGGGCGACGGTGGTATCGGCATCAATACAACAGGCCAGGCCATGCGCATGGCCTGCCGGCAACGTGTCACCCCAACCCGCTTTCGCGGCCACCGCTTCGAGCACAGCCCGCAGCCGCCGTTCACGCGGCTCATCGCCCAGATGGTTGAGGCGGAAAGTCAGGGGGTCGATTTGGGCGGTGTGGGCAAGTTCGTCCATAAAACTTTCGATGGCGAAGGTATTGGCCAGCAAGCCCAAGCCACGCCACCAGCCGGTGCGCACCGGCAGTTGAATGCGATGGGCCACCGTTTGGAGGTTGGGAATCGCATAATGGACGCGCGCCCCACGAGTTGCGCCAAAGTCGGCCCCCATCATTAGCGTGAGAAAACCGGGTAGGAAGCCAAAGGCAACATCACCGCTGGCCTGCTGATGTTCAAAGGCGTCGATCTGGCCGCTGTCACTTAAGGTGGCGGCGAACTGATGATGGGTCGGCGGACGGAAGTAGCCGTAGCGCAACTCTTCGCTGCGATCCCAGCCGACATGGACGGGTACGCCGGCCGCTTTGGAGAGGCGCGCCGCTTCGACGGCAACTTCAAAGCCAGCTTTACGGCCAAAGCCACCACCCAGATAGGTTGGAATTACTTCGATCAGTTCGGCGTCCATGCCGATGGCTTCGGCCACTGTATCGCGTGTCGCGCTTTGCATCTGGGTCGAAACCCAAAGGCGGGCGCGGTCCGCGGTGACATCGGCCAAGGCGGCCTGTGCTTCTAACGGCGTTTGCACGGCGAAGGGGCTGCGATATTCGCCGCGCAGCGTATTGTCACCACTGAGGAGCTGGCTGGTGTCACCCACGCTTTGAATCGTGACCGCATCACCCTGACCAACGGTGACAAGTGCGTCAATCTCGGCTTGCTGCCAGGGCTTGCCTTCGTCCCAGGTCAGTTGCAGCGCATCCAAAGCGGCGCGCGCGTTGGCACGCGAATCAGCCACAATGCCGGCAAAGCCTTCTTCGATGACCACCTGCTGTACACCGGGCCGGCTCGCGGCATCACCCGCACTGGCTGCGGTGAGTTTCGCTTCGATGGTCGGCGGGCGGGCAATCGCGCCGTATTTCATCCCTTCAACGCGCATATCATAGCCGTAAATCGCCTGACCGGTAACCTTGGCCGGGATATCCTTGCGCGGCAACGGTTGGCCGATGAGCTGAAAGTCTGCAACTGGTTTGAGTGCCGGCGCGGTTTCAGGGGCTTCCCAATCTGTCTTCTTAGCAACCAGGGGGAAGAAATCAACGCGTTGCGCGCGGTCACCATCAACGGCAAAGCCCCGGCCATCAATGACCAGTTGCGTGGCCGGCTGTCCCAACTGCTTGGCGGCTTCGGCGCGCAACATTTCGCGTAGGGTGGCGGCGATTTCGCGCATGGGGGTAAAGGTACTGCTGACCGAAGTGCTGCCGGCCGTACCGTTGCCGTCAACTGGCCCTAAGGCAGTGGTTGCCTGGGCTACATCAAGGTCCGCCCAGTCAATGCCCAGCTCTTCGGCAGCCACCTGGGCGATAGCGGTGTGGACCCCCTGCCCCATCTCCACTTTGGGAATGTAGAGCCGAATGCGACTATCCTCCAGCACTTCAAACCAGCTCCAGGGCGTGGTGGTATCAAAACCACCGCGCGCCATCTCACCCGTGTCGAGCATTTCGGCCATCTGTAAATGGAGTGCAGGCACCCCATAGGTGTAACCCAGCGCCAAACCAACACCGGTTACACCGGCACCAATCAGGAAACCGCGACGACTGATCCGCCAACGGCGGCGTTTGGGGGGTGATTGGGGATTGGGTGATGGGGTGATGGGGGATGCGATAGTCTCGCTCATGCGGTCACCTCTAGATTGGTGGTAGCCATTTGCGTTGCGGCATTGATCACCGCGCGCTTGATGCGGACATAACAACCACAACGACAGTAATTTGTGGCCATGGCCTCGACAATTTCATCTTCACTGGCGGCTGGGGTCGCGGTGAGAAAGGCGGCGGCGGTCATAATTTGGCCGCTCATACACCAGCCGCATTGGGGGACTTGGGCATCGATAAATGCCTGTTGTACCGGGTGTAGGGTGATGGTGCCATCCGCCCCAGTGGTGGCTAGTCCTTCAATGGTGCGCACCTCTTTGCCGGCGACGGCAGCAGCGGGGGTAATGCACGTCCGCATGGCCACCCCATCGACATGAACGGTACAGGCCCCACAAATGCCGGCCCCACAGCCGAATTTGGTCCCCGTCAACCCCAGTTCATCGCGCAACACCCAGAGCAAGAGGGCGCTTGGATCATCGGCAATCTCGTGTGGTTTGCCGTTAATGATTAACTGCATTGTCACTTCCTTCTATATAATCTATCGTTGTAAGACTTCCATTGAGTCTTTTCGTTGGTGCGCGGCATGGTCCGTGACCTGCCGCCAGTCATGGAGTGGCTAGGCACACGACATATGGCTAAGCAGCGTGCGCGGCGGTCTACTGACTATCACTATAAGGAAGCATCGCCTCGGCCGCAGTAGTAAGCACTCCGCTTTTTGTCTCGATTTGGAGATCACCGATTTCGAGCCATTGAGTCTTGGCACAGGCAATCAGGCCCTGGTGCGGCAAACTGGCAGGCGTAATCGCCATCGCCTGATTGTCTTTCCAGATCACTAGCCCCAACGGGCCACCGGGTGCCTGGTCACATTGCAAGACGGTGTTGCCATCAACGGCAAAGTGCGCTTGGTTTTTCCTCCAGGTGAGCTGGTAGGTATGCCATGCGGTCAGGTCAAGATCGAGCAGGGTTTCGTGGACCGCGATAGCACGTTGGCCGATCGGCCACAGCCGGCGATAAAAGGCGGCGATCCGCATGAGTGGCATGGCGAAAGGGGTGGTCGGGGCTAATAAAAAGAAAGGCCAGCGCCAGGCGTCGATGGTGGCCGCTTTCCAACCAGGGCCAGGGACATCCTGCGCCAGTTGCATGTTAGAAGGGGGTGAGCTGAAGAAGAACCAGATCGCACGCGGCAAGCTGGGTAACCGGGCACCGGTCATGCCAAAAGGGTCATTCCAGAAGCCAAAGCCGGCGGTGCCACGCAGCGCATCGGCACCATGCGAAAAACGCGCGGTCACAGTGAGGGTGAGGGGCGGTTGCCAAATAAAATCGCGGCGAGCCAATCCCTGATAGTCATCAATTTGCGCATTGCTATAGGTGGTTGCCGTCGTCGGATTATTCTGTAAACGTAGTGCGCCAGGGATTGGCAGCAGGGCACCAGCACCGGTCACATGCTGACGCCAACGCGATGTAGAGGATGTCATGGCTGGCTGTCAGCCGGTGGGATCGGTTCTGCAACAATGATCTGCACGACCAGACCATCCAGTTCGCGGTCAATAAAGGTTGGCATAAAACCCGCTGCCTGAAAACGCTCGCGTAGCCGCCCATGCCAGGCCGTTGATGGCGCGCCATAGAAGAGGGGGATCAAGCGCTGCCGGCTTTGCGGTCCAGCCGCCACACCCAGGACGACCACCAAACGGCCCCTTGGGCGTAACAGGCGGTGGCACTCGGCAAGGGTGGCCGCTTCAAAAATATAGGGGGCAGGAAAGGTGGAGATAATCGTGTCAAAAGTCGCGGTAGCCAGTCCTGTTGCCTGCGCACATGCTTGGATGCGCAGCGCGGTCAGACCACGGCGGCGCAATTTTTGGGTTACCTGGCGGTGCATGGCGAATGACAGTTCCAAGCCAACTACTGGTTGTCCCCGCTGCTGGAGGGCAAGCAGTAGTTCGCCCGTGCCGAAGCCGAGTTCAAGGATTGCTTCGCCCACGATATAATCGAGCGCCAACGCCCGCCACTGCGACCAACGGCCAAAACTGACAAACCAGCTTACCCAATCATAGCTCCAGGCAAACTCGGCATAAAGCCGTTCGCAGGCCCAAGCGTATAAAAATTGCCCCCAGTTCACAACCTTTTGGCGCGGCATTTGATCCGTAGTGTAAGCGTAGTTTTTTGACATTCTTACCGTTTACCGAACGTGGTGTAAGGTGCTTGAAGTCGCCGCAAAAATTGATTACAATAGTTTCGACTGGAATTCACTCCCTTTTCATTGCAGCCACCATTATTGTTTGGGAGTGGATTCCTGGTCCATGCGCCCATTGTTCCGACCGAGACCGCCATGCTGCGCATACCCTTCTTCACCCAACGGTTTAATGACGAGCAGATCGACCACTGCGTCATCGCCACGCTGACGAATGACGGCCTCTTTGACATGAGCCAACTCTCCGTTACCAGCTACAATGGGATTATCACCATCCGTGGGCGTACCCGCAACCATTTTGAGAAGACGCGGGTTGGCACCATCGCACAATCAGGCTTGACGGCGGCCGGTGTGCGTTTTCAGGAGATTGTCGACCAGGTTATCGTTGAATAATTTTCCGCGCAAACTTTGCTCCGTGTCAGGCCTACGCTGTCACCGATTATCTTCCTGTATCAACCCAATTCCACTAACGTTTTTATTTTTATATAAGTAATGCTATACTGGTGCGGTGAATATTCAGCAAACAGTAGGCGATAAGGATAACACGACAATGGCCCCCCCCACGATTGCAGAAACGCGCAGCGACATGCTGCGCCAATTACGCGAAACATTGCAACAAGATCCAGATTTTGCAATTTGGATTGAAGGCTTGTTAGCGGAAAAGTTTCCGCGCCGGGATGAGTTCGCACGTCTACTCGACGAAATCCAGGCCCACCGCCAAGAAACCAAAACCGAATTTGTACGCGTCGACCAACGTTTTGACAAGGTTGAAGCAGAAGTACAAGCGCAGCGCCAAGAAACCAAAGTGGAATTTGCGCGCATTGATCAGCGCTTTGAGCAGGTTGATCAGCGCTTTGAACAGGTCGATCAGCGGTTAGTCGGGATTGAAGAGCGCTTTGCCCGCCTTGAAGCTGAAACACGCGACGGCTTTAGCCGCATCGAACGCCAAATTGACCGCTTGGGTGCCCGTTGGGGCATTCGTAATGAACAATTGTTCCGGCAAACGATGCGTTCTGTGCTGGAAACATCATTGGGCGCGACCGTGAAAGAGCTGACGATTGGTGGCGAGCAGTATGATTGCCTGATTACCAACGGCGAGCACATTTTGATTGAAATTACGGCGAGTGCTGGGCGCAATATGCTGGCGCGGTTGCAACGTAAGCGCCAGCTTTATCTTGATAGCACCGGTATTGCCCCAAGCCGCTTTATTTTGGCGGTCAGTTCAATTCACAGTCACCGCGCGGCGGCCTTGCGTGCAGCCGGTTTTGATGTCATTGAACCTGAATTTGAGTATGAGGACGAAGAAGTGTAAGATCAGCGGCCATTAGTGTCACTTCTTCGCCCCGATAGGGTACCTCGTCCATTCGTTCCCACCCCAATCTGCCATAAAGCGCCTGCTGATCAGGCGTAATCAGGTAAAGCTTTGCCACGCCCATGCCTGCAGCTTCCTGCATCATCCGTTGCACCAAGGCGGCAGCAATGCCGCGCCGACGATAGGGTTCGCCAATATAGACACTGGCGATAAAAGGCGACAGGTGGGGATGGGTGCGCAGGTCATTCTCCACAATGCTCGTTGCACCAAAGAGCGTCTCACCTTCGAATGCAATCACGGTCGTGGGAATCGCTGGCCGCCCGACATGGCTGCTCAGCCGCGCAATCCGCCCTGCGAGCGTGGCAGTTGGGTCGAGATGACCCCACATGGCATGTTGCCACTCGGCTAGCAGGGGTAGGTGGTGTAGGTGGTTAACCAGAAAGTCGATCTGCATCGGTGCTTGCTCCGTCGGTTGATTGTCGTGAAACGTAAAACGTGAGGCGTAAAACATAAGGCGACAAAGTTGCAAAGTTGCAGGGTCACGGGGATTTTCGAGAAATTCTCGCGGCCCGCGCAAGTTTTGTCGAGTAACGACGTAAAGTGCCGGAAAGATTTCATTTCACGCATCACGTTTCACGTTTCACGTTTCACGTTTTACGTTTTACGTTTACCTTAAATCACAATCGCCGGCACATTGGCATCCTGGATCAACGTGTTGAGCGTCTCCAAGTCGTCGTTGAGCAGCGTGTGCAGTTTGGTCAGTTGCTCATCCGCGTCCTTGGCGTAGCGCTGGTAGAGCGCTTGGGCCTGGGTGGTCGGCAGGCGATCCGCGCTGCCGACGATGGGGATGAGCGAGGCAATCTTGGCGTTGAGGCGTGCCGGCTGGGCGAGACCAAAGGTGTCCTCCTGCTCGCCGGGTAGAATCAACATGTCTTCGATGGTGTCCAACTCTTTGACAAGCTTGGTGGCTGCTTCGACCACAGCCCTGCCCTTTGTCTTTTTGGCGAGGCGGTCGGCCCAACTTTGGACTTGGGTACGCACATCACGCAAGGTGTTGACATTGCTGTGAATCGCTGAAACCTTGCCCACAATCGTTTGCAGCACCTTACTCTGCGTGGCCAGTTCTTCCGGTGTGGTCTTGACGCGCGGATCATTGACCACAGCAAAGGAGTGGCTCTGCACCGTCTCGCCGATGGTCAAGCGCACGGTGTAGGTGCCGGGCAGGACAAAGGGACCCTTGGCCGCGTCGCCGGCCGTTTTGTTGCCCCGTACCTTGGTGGCCCCTTCGTGGCGCAGATCCCAGACGAAACGGTTGACGCCAGCACGGGTGGCTACCCACGGCCCTGGATCGAGCGCCTTGTCTTTGTCGTCGAGCTTATCATAGCCGGCGGGTTTTGGGCTGAATTTGCGGACCAGTTTGCCCTCTGCGTCAAGGATTTCCAAGGTCACAGTGACATCAGCAGCCGGTGGCGTGGCGAGATAGTAGTTGATCACCGCCCCTTGCGCGGCACTCTTGCCAGCGTCGAGCACCTTCACGTCCATCTGCCCATCTTCGCCGCGCTTGCTATCGACTATCGCGTTTTTGCCCAGGCCCAGTCCATACGCCCGCCCTTCGCCACTGCCAAAGTAGGCCGCAAAGAGATCGGGCAGCAACCGGTAAGTGGTGCGCGGTTGGAAGAGATGGACGGCCGGTGGGGTTGCTTGCGTGGCCAGTTCGGCGGCAAATTGTTGCAGCGGCGTCAGATCATCCATCACCCACATCGAGCGACCGTGGGTGCCGGCGACGAGATCATTCTCTTTGACGAGCAGATCATAGACCGGCGTCACGGGGAAATTCCCTGCCCAACGCTGCCAGTTGGCCCCATCATCGAACGAGACATAGATGCCCGTTTCGGTGCCGGCGTAGAGCAACCCGGCTTGACCGGGATCGCTGCGGATAACGCGGGTGAAGTCGTCAACCGGAATGCCATTGCTGATGGCTGTCCAAGTCGCGCCCCAGTCGGTGGTTTTGTAGAGGAAGGGGCGGTTGTCATCCAGCTTGTAGCGGGTGGCGGCCAGATAACAGGTGGCCGGGTCGTGCGGCGACGGCTCCAAGGTGCGGATGTAGCTCCACTCCGGCAACTCGGCGGGGGTGACGTTATCCCACGTTTTGCCATTATCACGCGAGAGGTGGACGAGGCCATCATCGCTGCCCGCCCAGAAGACGCCCGCTTCGTGGATCGACTCGCGCAGGGTATAAATGGTGCAATAGTGCTCGGCACCGCTGGTATCCAACGTGATCGGGCCGCCCGATGCTTTGAGCTTCGTCGGGTCATTGCGGGTGAGATCCGGGCTGATCGCTTCCCAGCTCAAGCCTTCATTCGTGGTGCGGAAGACCTGATTACCTGCGGTGTAGAGAATATTTGGATCGTGGGGCGAAAAGAGAATCGGGAAGGTCCAGGGGAAGCGGATCTGCAATGCGCCGGCACCCAGCCCACCGTGGGGTTCGGGGTTGACGTTGACCAGTTGAATGTGACCGGTGCGATGGTCATAACGTTGCAGCGCGCCACCACCGCCAGGCGAAGAGCCGACCGCGCCGACATAGATAATATTCGAGTCTTCGGGATGGGCGGCGATGTAACCGCTCTCGCCGGTGCCGGCCATGTAACAGTCGCCCCAGGGAATAATGCCCTCAATCGTGTTGCTGGGGACACTGATGCTGGAGTTGTCCTGCTGCGTGCCGTAAACGCGGTAGGGGAATTGGTTGTCGGCGCAGATATTATAGAATTGGGCAGTGAGCTGGTTGTAGATCGTGCTAAAGGTGGTGCCGCCGTTGAAGGAGACATTCGCGCCACCGTCGTTGCTCTGGATCATGCGCTGGTTATTTTTGGGGTCGATCCAGAGGCCGTGATTGTCACCGTGGGGGGTGGCAATCGCTTCCCAGTTTTTGCCGCCGTCGGTCGATTTCCAGAAGCCGAGGTTGCAGACATAGACGGTATCCGGATCCTGAGGATCGGCGTAGACATGCAAGTAATACCAGGGACGATAGCGCAGATCCTGCTTGGCGCTCTGTTTGGCCCACGTTTCGCCAAAATCATCGGAACGGTAGATACCCGACTCTTCCTGTGATTCGATCAGCGCCCAGACCCGACCCGCTTTGGCCGGCGACGCGCTCAGGCCGATCTTGCCGATCAGGCCACTTTGGGGCAGCCCCTTGTTGCGCGTGATCTCGGTCCACGTGTCGCCGCCGTCGGTCGATTTGTAGAGCCCGCTGTCCTCGCCACCACTCGACAATTCCCAGAAGTTGCGGTGGACTTCCCAGAGGCTGGCGTAGAGCACGTTGGGGTTGTTGGGGTCAAAGGTCAGGTCGGCCGCACCGGCTTTGTCACTCTTGTAGAGGATGCGCGTCCAATTTTTGCCGCCGTCGGTTGTGCGGTAGATACCCCGTTCTTCGTTCTGGCCAAAGGCATGGCCGAGCGCGGAGACATAGACAATATCCGGGTTGCGCGGGTGAATGCGCACCTGACCGATGTGACGCGTTGCAGCTAGTCCACAGTGCGTCCAGGTCGTGCCGCCGTCAGTCGATTTATAGACCCCATCGCCGTGGGAGACATCGATACGAATCGTCGTTTCGCCCATGCCAACGTAGATCGTGCTGGGATCGGATTCGGAGACCGCAATCGCGCCCACCGAAGAGGTCTTGAAGTAGCCGTCGGAAATATTGACCCAGGTGGTGCCGGCATCGTTTGTTTTCCAGACCCCGCCGGCGACCCCGCCAAAGTAGTAGGTGGCCGGGTTGACCGGATCGCCGGCCACAGCGACAACGCGCCCGCCGCGCGGCGGGCCAATACAGCGCCAGGTCATCGCATCAAGCAATTGTTGGGTAAGAGACATGCAGAACTCCTGTTTCGTAGTTGGATAGGTTGGTTGGGGAGAAGTTGGTCGTTCTCAATTCACGATGATTCATCAGGCCATTTTACCGCAAGTCGCAGGGAATTGGCGAACTGGTGTAATATGGTAAAATTGGAATGGTGGTGTAAAACGTGATGCGTAAAACGTGAGGCGTGAAACGTTGCGCAATGGGCACCTGGTAAAACGTGATATTTGCAGTGGTAGATGAGTGGATTTTTATGCTGAGATTACCTTATGGCATTAGCAACTTTCAGACTTTGGTGCGCGAGGGCTATCACTTTGTGGATCGCACGCCTTTTATCACGCAGTTGGAAGGGTTAAATGAGCGTTATCTCTTCTTCCTGCGGCCGCGCCGTTTTGGCAAGAGCCTCTTTGTCTCGATGTTGCAATTTTACTATGGGATTGAGTACGCGCAGGAATTTGAAGAACTTTTTGGTCAATTTGCGATTGGCCAAGCACCAACCAAATTGGCCAATCAATATTTGGTGTTGAAATTTGATTTTAGCCGCATCAATACCCAAACGCCGGAAAGCACCTTTGAAAGCTTCTTTGATAATGTCAAAGAAGGGGTCAGTAAGTTTCTTGATGCTTATGCTAGTTATTTTATGGCTGATGATGAAGCATACATTCTTAGCGCGACCAATGCAACCGCAGTCATGATTCGACTTTTTGAACGTTTTTATAGCGCACAGGTCACAAACGAACAAAAGTGCAAGATCTATATTATCATTGATGAATATGATCACTTCGCTAATCAGTTGATCGCCTTTCGCTTGGAAGATTTTAAAGAGACAGTCAGTCGCACTGGTTATGTCCGCAAGTTTTATGAAAGTATTAAATCCGCAACTGGTGATGGCATTGTGGACCGGCTCTTCGTCACTGGGGTTGCGCCATTGACGCTGGATAGCATGACCAGCGGCTTTAATATTGGGTCGGATATCAGCCTAGATCGCCTATTCCACAAAATGATGGGCTTTGAGGAAGCCGATGTTCGCGAAATTCTTGTAGGTATTGGGATTGACCAATCTCAATTGCCACACACGCTGGACGAAGTTCGCCAATGGTACAACGGTTATCTCTTCAATCGTCATGTGACAGCACGTCTATATAACCCCGATATGGTACTTTATTTTGCTTCCCAATATGCCAGAAGCAATCAATATCCCGAAAAGTTGCTGGATAGCAATGTCGCCAGTGATTATAGCAAAATCCGCAAATTGTTACGCCTGGACCAGCCTGAGATCCAAAATTTCGCAGTCTTGGATGAATTACTGGCTGAAGGTGAAATTGCGGCACAACTCACCCGCCAATTTAGTTTTGAGCGCGTCTTTACGCGTGATGATCTGGTCAGCTTGCTCTTTTATATGGGGATCATCACGATCAAAGCAGGACAACTGACTCGCCTGATCTTCGAGATTCCCAACTTTGTGATCAGCCAACTCTACTTCGAATATTTCAACCAACTGTTGCTGGATCGGGCAAACCTGCGCGCCGATGAGATTAACATCTATGATCGAGTTTTACAATTGGCCCAGGAAAATGAGATTGCGCCACTGATTGAAGCTGTTGAGGCCATTCTGCGCCAACTTTCCAACCGCGATGCCGTCGGCTTTGACGAGAAATATGTCAAGGCGATCTTTGCGTCGCTGCTCTACACCACGCAAATCTACACCATTCACAGCGAACATGAGACGGAGCGTAAGTACGTCGATCTTTTGTTAACGCGGCGGCCGCCAATCGAGCCGAACTATCAATTTGCCTTCGAGTTGAAATATTTAAAGCAGAGTGAGGCGGCTAAGTTGGCAGAAGTCAAGCGCGCTGGTTTGGCGCAGTTGCAGGCGTATCTGCACCATGAAGATTTACAGGCGCTGACCGATCTGCGGGCGTGGTTGATCGTTTTTGTGGGGACAGAGGCACAGGTGGTGTTGCCGGTAGTAAGAGCAGATTGAGTGTTCGCAATAAAAAAGGTCACGCCGATGTCGGCGTGACCTTTTTTATTGCGAACAGGATGGTTTACTTCGTCACCACCGGCAGGAAGACCCGATTCTCCAACACCGGCTGTTCGACTTCCGCGGCCTCACCGCTCAGTGCAAACTCGGTGAAGTGATCGACCTGGCAGGTGACAATGTTGTTCACCGGGTCCACCGTGCTAGGCACGGGCTGCCATTCACCCGTCGTTTCGTCGAGCCAGGTGCATTGCAGGGAGGTTTCATCCAACCCAGCCGCAGCCAGCTCTTCGTCGGTGTAGTGCAGCTCCATGCTGTAGGCGGCGTCAAAGGTATCGACAACGGCCCCATTCGCATCCACCCCTTCGAGCACGAAGCGGCGCAGTTGTTTGATGTTGTCGCTCGGCACTTCCACATCGGTCAATAGAATGGTGGTTTCGGCGTTGACCGCACCCGCTGGGAATTGGACCTTGATCCGCCCGAGTTCATCCTGCAAGCTGCCACCCTGATCCGGGCTAACGTTGCCGGCGGCCTTGCTTGATTCGAGCAGCGTGCTCAAGCCACCGGGCAGGCTGGCGGAGAGATCGTAGCCCTTGTCAGCGTCGAACTTGCCGAGGATGGGCATGGTGGCGATGCCGTTGCGCACGGTGGCGCGGGCGACCGGGTTGCCCTCTTGCAGCAGGGTGATGACCGCCCCTTCCAGCGGGTAGCGCAGTTCCCAGATCGTCGGGTCGAACTTCACTTTTTCATAGAGCCGGGGCAGCGTAATGTGCCACGGATTGCTCGTCCACATCTGCATTGTCGGGTCGCCGTAGACGTGGTAGAGAATAATGTCGTCGTTGGCACTCGTCTGGCTGACACTGCCGGCGGTCTGGGCGACGCCCACTTGCCCGGCCAGATAGCTCTTGCCATAGTTCATAATGTCACCCAGGCGGCGAATCGAAGTGGCCCCGCCTTCGGGCACAATGTTCGGCCAGGTGGCATCAAAGAGGCCACGGGAGAAGGCGCTGTTGGCCCATGTCGGACTGTTGCGGGTGTCGCCGATGATACCGACTGATCCGCCGCCCGCTTTGCGCAATAACTTCTCTGCCCAGTAGAGGCCGTTGACATTGCCGCCGCTAGTTTCGTTGTCAAAGAAGCCGCTTGCACAATTCACGCTATAGACGACGGGCAATTTGCTGCCGTTAGTCAGGCTGTCAATGTCATTTGTCGTGAAGCTGGGGTCACCCCAGCCGCCGCTCCAACCGTGATCACGGTGGAAGACGAGGAAACGACCGGCGTTGAAGGCGTCAATCACATCGTTGCCATCACCATCCCAGGCAAAGCCGCTGCCGGGAGCGAGGTCGGCGGGCAGGGGGGCGCCGTTACGATACTTGCGTGGCGTGGCATCACGGCCCACATATTCAGGATGGTAGCCAGTATCAGTCGTGTAGATGCGTTCGACATCATAGCCCAGGCTGGTGACACCATCACGGACCAATTCGGCGGTTTCGATAAAGCTGCGCACGGTGCGCCCATCGTCGGCCACATCGTCACGGCAACATTGGAAGTAGGAGGCAAAACTCATGTTGCGGTAGAAGCCGGGCGCAAAGGGCGGGGTCTTCTCGTAACCGACGATCTTATCAATGACGATGTTCGCTTCGTCCAGCGTATCGACCGGGATGCGACCCAGGGCCAGGTCGGGCAGAATGTCGGCGTTGTCCATCAGTGCATAGTCGAGATCCGTGCCGGAATTAGCACCGCCGCTGTTCGTGTTGCGATAGAAGGGCGCAATATGTTCGGCATCACCCAGCAACAGGACATAGGAGGGGCGGACAATGCAGTTGTCAAACTTGTTGCGGATCGTCTGTTGGATCTGCTCCTTGGTGCTGCCGGCATCACCGCTGTCGTTGCCGGTCTCCATCACCAGCGTCGAGATACCCTTCTGCACTTTCCAGTCGCGCAGCTTGTTGGCGGCGCTGCGGAAGGCCGGGTCGGTGACAATCACGTACTCGTGACCCCAGCAGATGCGATTGATGATGCCACCGGGGAAAGGATATTTCTTGAGCACTTCGTAGTTGAGCGCCAGGGCGTAGATCGGCTGGGATTGGCCATCAAAGGGATTGTCCATGACCTCGCGGGGCAGGAAACCACCTTTACCGCCCTCAAATTTGATCGCCAGTTGGACTTTGTCAAAGAGTTGCAGGGTGCGCTTGGCCGGGTTGTATTGGCCGGCGGCGATACTCACCTGGACCAGATTTAGGTCACGCATTTTGCCCAGCGGCTGCACGCTCACGATTTGGGGCGGGAAGTTTTCGCCACTGGCATAGGCCTTTTCGTCAATCGTGAAGGGCTTGTCCATGAACTCTTCGGGATTCGGTTTTTCGTCGCCAGGGATCCCTTGGCCCAGTTGCGCATCGACCGGTTCGGGCTGGAAGGGGTAGAGCAGGATATCACTGAGCCGGCGGCTGGGGCGGGCTTCGACATCACTCAGCACTACCTGCGCGCCTTCGGGAATGGCGATGATGCGGTGAACCACCGGCACACCGGGCAGGCCAGGCGTATTACCGTCAAGATCGACACCGGGCAAGGCCAGTTCCATATATTCGTTGCCATCATCGGCTTTGACCGGCCAGAGCTGGGCTTGGGGTAGACCAACCGCGGCGGCGAAGACCGTGTTATCAGCCTGCAAGATTTCGACGCGAATCCCTTCTTTCGGGTTGAAGATCGGCAGTTCGGGGAACTTGACTTCGGGTTGCTGTTGGGCCGGCGGGCAGTTATTCAGCCCATAGCGCACGGCGTTGGCGAAGAGGCGTAACCCTTCGGGTGTCATCAAGCGGGGGCCGGCGCTAAAACCCCACAGTTGGTAACAGAGGGTATTTTCATAGAGCTTCTCCGCCACTAGCGAAGCGTGTTTGCCGTCCGATGGTTCCCACCCCATGACGGTGACATTGGGGTTAGTTTCGGGCAAGTTGATGGCGACTTGATTAACCGGCTCGTTATAAAGTTTGAGCGGGCCACCGAGCAGCGCACTCAGATCGTGCGGGGTGGTGTAATAGGCGAGACCCGCGACCGGGTTGACATCCTGTTGATCGCCGTGCCAGCCGTTGCCCCAACCGATGGCCATGCCACCCGGCTGACCAAAGAAGGCATACCCACCTTCACCCAGCCCAAGCACTGGGATTGCAACATCGAAGATCGCTTTATATTGATCGGCGGTGGCTCCCCATTGGTCCAGCGCCCCGGTGTCATCAGCGACAATGACCAGCTTGTAAGGCTTGAGATTCGTACTCGGCAGTGCGGCCAACCCAATCAAGTCAACGCTGTAGCCTTCACCGCTAAGCAAGCTCTGGAATGCGACGGCGGTGGCAGTATCGTCTTTGAAGATATAGGCAATGTCGCCGACGCTGCGTTTCGGGGCCTTGGCGCGCAAGGTATTATCCAGACCAAGGGTACCAGTCAAATGGGCCGGCACAACCTGAGCAGGGTGGGCCGAAGCCAGGCCAAAGAAGAAGGAGCTATCACCCGCACGCCCACCCACACAGATGGCGGGGTCAAAGCGGAAGGTGATCGTGTCGCCACTCTGTGCGGCGGCCACCGGCTTGATGTTGCCCAGCCCGCCCTTGGTCACGACAAAGATCTGCTCCGGTTTGCCGTCGCCGTTGTAATCCAGCGCCTGAATCGGCCCAAAGTCGATCTGCATCGTCGTCACACAGGCCGCCGCGGTGACACCTTTGGCGTTGCGCAGATCAATGCGATAGAGATAGGGGTAGAGACCAGCCCCGGCGGTCCCGGCTTCGCCCGCGGGCCACAGTCGGGATTGGAGGAAAGCATCACCAGTGGCCGCAGGGGGCAGAAAATGGTCGGCCAGGTCATCGACGGTGATGGTGCAGTCAGTGTCAAACAGACAGTTGATATTGGGGGCGGCGACTTCGACGATGGTGAGGGCGGCGTCGGTGGCGGCAGGACTTCGGCGTAAGAGCTCAGTCGAACGCTCAGCCACCGGTCGGGCCGCTGGGGCGGCTTGGAGCGCTGGTGGCGTGCTAAAGAGGGTCGTTAGCAACAGCGCGCTGATGACGAATGTGGCAAGGAGCCGTTGTCGTACTAACGGCTTTGCTCTTCCAGTATATGCGCGAAACATGGATAAACCTCCTGTTTATGATAAACGAGGGAATTAATTGACGCTTGTCACAACGGGGTGACAAGCGTCAGTGTATAGGAGGTTTCGGTTGGGCGCGATGGGGTGGAATATGGGGCGGCTGTGGTGTGGATCACAGCCTGTGCTCACCACTCGGTGACATTTTGCGCCTGCTGCCAGGCCACTTCGGCCTCACGCCTCATGCGCCCAATATGGCGCGGGAAGTTGACATTTTTGGTGGGTGGCGCATAGCTTGCCGGTAGCGGGGTGGGATGGTCGTTGAGCATCTCGTTCAAACAGGGCGACCAAAGGGCAATCAGGTGTGCTTCAATGGCGTTGCGATCATGACCCCACGCGGCAAAACAGGGATCCCCAGTGCGGTATAATTCGATCACAAAATTCATCGAGTGTGGCCAGTTGGCGCGAATAAACTTGCCAAGTAAGGAGCGCCCTTTGAAGCCGTCATGCAAATGACG
The DNA here is from genome assembly GCA_022842065.1 of Caldilineaceae bacterium. The sequence continues at coordinate 166,109 of JALHQH010000018.1, read as the reverse complement.
CCAGAGTCGCGCAAAGGCCAGATCTGACTGTCCGACATAAAAGACACACGGCCTGTTGCTTACAGTTTCTTCATGCGCGAAATCTGCCCGCACAACATAGAGATCATATCCCACCCAGGTGGGTGGACAGGTCGAAATTGTCAGGAACTGTTTGATTGTCAGCCTAATTGCTGAGCTTGCAAAATCCTTACACACTTGTATACATTTCCTCACTGAATTGTCAGTCATTGTGGCCTATGCTATGCTACCATAGAGTCGGCACAGTTATCCCTTGCGCTGTAACGAACGAGAAGTCAACGCTGCCAGCATAGCACATTTTCTCCTCTATTACATTGCTCCATTTGAAGAACCGTGTTTGCCGATTGTTTGCGGAAGCTGCGCCCGCCGCGGTGAGCAAAGCCGCAGGTTCTTATAAACAATAGATACAAGATAGATAACCGTGCGCAGTGTTGCTGAGCGAGTTCTATGGTAGAACATGAGGAGTGTTGTAATGAAACAGATCCGACACCTATTTGTCGGTTGCTTGTTATTGATCCTAAGTGGGATCTTCATCTGGCGTAGCCAAGTTAAACCAACCCAAGCCTTCGCGGCAATCATATCCAATCCGCTTGAATGGCCATTGATCGAGCCGGCCAGCCCCAATGGGCCTACTGTGATTGGTGGGGAGGAGGCAACGCCCGGGGCCTGGCCGTGGATGGTTGCCCTCGTCCATTCGACGAATCCAGATAGTGCACGTGGCCAATTTTGTGGTGGTTCAATCATCGCCGCCGACTGGGTGCTGACTGCCGCGCACTGCACCTATGACCTCAACGGTCATCCCCGCGGTCCCCATGAGATTGATGTCGTCGTTGATCGCCATAATCTAACCACTGACGATGGGGCACGGATCCCTGTCTTGCAAATCATTCGTCATCCCGGTTTCGGCAGTCAGAATTACGACAATGATATTGCCCTCTTGCAGTTGTCTGCGCCTACGGCGCAGCGCCCACTTGGGCTGGTGACTGGAACTGATTGGACCCTGGAGGAAATGGGGCAGATCGCCACCGTTATCGGCTGGGGCGTGACCGAGGCTGGCTCAGCCAGTGATGTCCTACGCCAGGTGACGGCCCCCTTGGTTGACGTCGAGCACTGCCGCCAATCGTATGGGATCTTTAACGGCCAGGTCACCGATAATATGATCTGTGCTGGTCTACAAAGTGGTGGGAAAGATTCCTGCCACGGCGACAGTGGCGGGCCGCTCATGGTCTTTGATCAGCGGGCGGACCAGTGGAAGCAGGCTGGCATTGTGAGTTGGGGGGAAGGGTGTGCAGAGCCGAACTATTTTGGCGTCTACACGCGCCTTTCGCATTATGTTGGTTGGGTAACGGCGCAGATTCCGACATTGGCCACACCGACGACCACGCCAACGCCGACTGCACCGCATACTCCCACTTCAACACCGACGCTGATTCCAACGGCACCGCCCTCGGCAACGCCGACCTTGGCCGCAACCGCTCTACCTACCTTCCAAGGTCGCATCATTTACTTGCCGCTTGTGATTCACAACGAAGTACTTGCGTTACATAATGGCAGCTTTGAAGAGGGTGTCACACAAGGTTGGAGCCAATACTCGCTACAGGGGGCACCTCTTATTCTGTCCGACGCTGCGGCCGATGTTACACCGCACAGTGGTACCTGGCTCGCAAAGTTGGGGGGGCACAAGTCGGAAGTGGCTTTTGTCTATCAAAACGTGACGGTGACCCGCGCCGCCCCAATCCTTGAATTTTGGCGGTGGATCGAATCAACGGATAGTTGTGGCTATGATTTTGGTGGTGTGATCGTTAATGGCATCATCGTGGACCAATTCGATCTGTGTGAGAGTAAAGCAACCGTTCGCTGGCAACTGCGGCGTGTCGATCTTCGGGCTTTTGTGGACATGACCGTAGTAATCGAAGTCCGTGCGGAGACTGATAAAATGATGCACAGCACGCTGTGGATCGACGATATCGGCCTAACCGAGGAGGTTGAAAACCTTGCCAATGGTTTGCCGCTCATCATGGCCGCTCATAACACTGGTGTGATCAACCGCGCAACTCGGCAGTGGCTGGCCTTGCCCCGCTAACCAGCCTGTGGCGCGCGCGTCTCGTGGTTGGCACAAGTGGCTGAGGGTTAAAGGCGTGGTTGATCAGGTCGGAATCGAGAAAGCCGTATAGATTTGCATGGGCAGGTGCATCGTTGGCGGCCGCGTCTGATATTTTTCTTTGGCTTCATAAAGCGCTAGATCGGCTGCTAACAAAAGTGCATCAAAGCTTTTGATTTCGCTGGTATCGGCAATCCCCGCACTCATTCGTAACATGCGCGATTCCTGCCCGTAGCAATAGGCCCGTGCGGCCAGCCGCTCACCAATGCGATTAGCTAGGCGTGCCAGATCGGTGCTGGTCGCGTTGGCGCGGAGAACCGCAAATTCATCACCACCAAAACGGGCAACCACATCGGTCGGTGCCGCACAACTGCGAATGGCCTGGGCCAGATAGCGCAATGCTTCATCCCCAGCCACATGCCCTAATGTATCGTTAATCTGCTTAAACTCATCGGCATCCAGTAATAGTAAGGCCGCCCGTGGTGTTGCGCCGTTGACGGCAATCATTGCATCATGGCCGCGCTCAAAAAAAGCGCGCCGATTAAGCAGCCCAGTCAGATCATCGGTCTGCACCAGGCGCCATAGCTCTGCCTGCTTTTGGTGCAACTGGTAGGCTGTGCGCGCAATGACATAGATCACCGGCGGCACTGCAAGCAGAGGGACCATCCCCGCAATCAGATAGGCCATGACAATATTGGTTATCCCAGATAGCCCAAGGACAACACCCGTCACTAGTAGTGATGTTACTATGGTTATCACTGTCATGGCTAGGACCGCAAGCCAGACCCGTCGTGGTGTATCAATTTGGATGTCAGCGGGAAAGCGCATAGCGTTTGCCTTGTGAGTGCAATGTTTCGTCAACCGACTTACCATGTAGTTAATAGTATACCGCATATCAATCAAGATGTTGAGTCACACAACCTTACAAAATAAGTTATTATGTTCTGGATACTGGTACAGGACAAAGTGCGTCACAATCCTTGGAAAACAGTGCGGGTACTGTATCCAGGAAATAACGCCCCTGGTACAGCACCCGCATTAATACCGATCTTTATACTCGGCTCTGTCATCATTTAACATTTTTACTCGTGTCGAAAATGCTAAATGATGAGAACCGCTGGTATATCTAATTTGCAATGGCTCTGCTTTGCGCTTGATGGCCAGGGTAACTGGCGTCCACGCCGGCGATTGCATCAAGAGTTAACGGGGAAAATCTCCGCGCGCCGTAGACGTACCTCGCGCACTAAGGCAAAGATCAGCCCCAGCGCGGTCAGCGGTAGGACAAAGATCGCCATAGTGGTACTGTACAAGGGCAAGGCATCATGCTGGGCGGCATCGAAGACGATATAGGCAATATAAGCGAGGTAGTAAGCTACAAAGAGCCCACCTTCCCAGCGCGCAATGAGATTACCGGTGTAAAAGATCGGCAGACAAGCAATGGCAACCGCAATCATGATTGGTAGATCAAAGGCCAACGCCGCAGCCGGTACCCCGATCCCATTGGGCGCAACCAAACTAGTAATGCCGAGGACCGAAAGTAGATTGAAAATGTTACTGCCCACGGCGTTGCCCACGGCAATATCACGCTCCCCGCGATAGACGGCAATAATCGATGTGGCGATTTCGGGTAATGATGTGCCCACTGCAACGACCGTCAAGCCGATGATCAGCTCACTGATCCCCCACCACCGTGCCATGATCTCTGCGCTGCCAACTAACCACTGGGCACCCAGGACGAGCATCGCCAAACCGGCGACCATCATACCTGGGTTGATTAACAAAGTATAACGACCCTGCGCTGCCGGTGGTGGCCCATACTCCTCCGCAAATTCCGCCTGCACGGCCTTACTTTCTTTACGGCTCTGACGGATCAGCCAGACGGTATAGGCCACCACGCCCACAAAGAGTAACGCCCCATCAAGGCGACTCAACTGGCCATCCATTCCTAACAGATAAAGGAGCATCGAACTGATCACCATTAATGGTACATCAAACCGCACTAATTGCGCGGCAACCAATAATGGTGCCACGAGCGCCGATACCCCAAGGATCAACAAAATATTAGCAATGTTGCTGCCAATCACATTGCCCAATGCGATATCCGCCTCCCCTTGTAATGCCGATTGGACGCTGACGGCGAGCTCTGGGGCGCTGGTCCCAAAGGCGACTACCGTCAGGCCGATGACCAAGGGGGAAATGCCGGCTGCGATCGCCAAGCGTGATGCCCCGCGGACCAATACTTCGGCACCAAAGATCAAAAGCACTAGACCAATGCCAAAAAACACGAATGTACTTACACCCATTGCTGTTGTACTCCTATCATCGCGCACTGCTCGAGTTGAGTGGTACAAACGGCTGTAGGCTAACAAGCTTTGCGCCCTTTGCCTGTAAGCGCTCCTGCAATTGTACAAATTATCACTACTACACTGTCAGCCAAGTTTTGATGGTTTATACTCAAATCAGAATGAAACCCCTAGTTTCGGTCAGCGTGCGTCGCACTGACCAAAGAATCTAGCGGACTGGAAACAGTTGGCGGTCAGTGCGACGCACGCGATCCCGTTAGCCAGCAAAACTCCGGTTCTCAACTTGACTTCAGTTTAGCATTCGAATTAGTCACGGAGTGACTAATTCGAATGCTAAACCATCAAAACTTGGCTGACAGTGCGCTAGGCTGTCTGCTGCACTTTTCGTGTGCTGCGTGCAAACTGCTCTCCAGTTTACTGCAGCTAGACTTGACGCGCCAGCGCTGGTGGCCGATAGCCGCCGAGCTCCTCTTCCAACAGGCGCGCCAGGACTAGTGCCACATCTTCGCGCCAGGGCTGGGCAACCACTTGCACAGCAATCGGCAGGCCAGTTGCCATTTGCGCCACGCGTACCACGGTCGCCGGATAACCGGTCAAACTAAAGGGCACGGTATAGTCAAAGCGCCGATCATCCCGTTCCCCCGTTGGTGGCGCGGCTTGATGGCTGACCGGCAGCAGCAGCGCGTCGTAGGGTGTAATAAATTGGAGCAGTGCCGTACGGAAATGATCCCAAAGGGCGTAGAACTCGACGACCGTCCGGCCTGGCGCACCGGCCAGATCGCGCCAGAAGGCATCGATCTCACGCGCCGCATAGACTAGATCCGGCGGGCGGGCACTAACCATCGTCACGCCCTGGCGTGAAAGGGCTTGGGCTGCGGCGCCGACGGCATGGTGCGTCTCCGTGGTGACAGGCGATGTACTGTCAGCTGTAAAGTAGGCAACGGTCAACTTGCCCGGGCGCACGGCTGCCGGATTGCGCCAAGGCATAGGGACTACCCCGGAATCTTTGCCGTCCGGGCCACAGATCAACGGCGCGATCAGCATGAGATCCTCGACCGTGCGCGCCACCAGGCCGCTTTGTGCACGACTATCAGTCAGGCCACCCGGTTGATTGTAGGCCCCCGTATTGGGCACACGACCACTCGTCGGTTTGAGCGCAACCAGACCACAATAGTGGGCGGGGATGCGCAACCCCCCGCGCACATCGCTGCCCAGGCCAAAGGCCGAACCGCCGGCAGCGACCAGGGCCGCTTCACCACCACTGCTGCCACCGGCGGTGTGCTGATAGTTGTACGGATTCACCGTGCGACCGAACAGCGCGTTTTCGCTGTCACTGCCGCTGCCATTAGGCGGACAATTACTCTTCGCGAGCAGGATCGCACCGGCCGCGCGCAGGCGCGCCACCGCGGTGGCGTCGATGGTTGGCATGGCACGCCCGCGCAGATGGGTATCGAGTGAACTGGCCGCCCCCACGGTTGCAAAGACATCTTTCACCGTAAAGGGGACCCCATGCAAAGGCCCCTGTACCGTGCCGGCGGCCAGATCGCGATCGGCCTGCCGGGCACGGTCTAAGGCATCGGGCAGCAAGTGGGTGACGGCGTTCAGTTGCGGATTGATTGCTGCTAACTGCGCCAAGTACGTTTCGACCACCGCTTGGGCCGAGATCGCCTGACTACGCAACGCCTCTGCTAGTTTGGTTACAGAAGCAAATCGCCAATCATCCATATGCATCGGTTCCTATTAGGTGCTGCGGCCGCAATTAGCCGAGTGCCGAATTGGCTACCCCGGCACTACGGGCGCGGCGGCCGCGCCATTCACGTCCCAACGCAACCAACAGGCCGAGTGCCGTTAAGGGGAGGACAAAGATCGTCATCGCCGTGCTGAAGGTTGGCAGGGCATCATGCGCGGTGGCCGCAAAGACCAGATACGCGACATAGGCAATATAGTAGCCCAAGAAGAGTAAACCCTCCCAGCGCGCAATCAGATTGCCGGTATAGAAGATCGGCAAACAGGCGACGGCAACGGCCATCATTACCGGCAGATCAAAGGCCAGGGCCGCCGCAGAAACTTGAATGCCCTGCGGTGACACCAGCGCGGCCATGCCAAGCACGGAAAGAATGTTGAAAATGTTGCTGCCCACCACATTGCCGACCGCAATATCACGTTCCCCGCGCAGGGCCGCGATGACTGACGTGGCTACTTCCGGTAAGGAAGTCCCGATCGCAACCACTGTCAACCCGATAATCAGTTCGCTCACGCCAAACCAACGCGCCAAGATGACAGCGCCATCGACCAGCCACTGTGAACCTAAGACTAACATCGCCAGCCCAACCACGAGCAAGCCGATATTGAGCAACGTACTGAGTAGGGTTGGTTTCGCTTGCTCACTATATTCTTCGGCAAATTCAGCCGCAACACTCTTACTTTCGCGGCGACTCTGCCGGATCAACCAACCTGTATAGAGCAGAATGCCGGCAAAGAGGAGTGCCCCCTCGCCAAAGCCCAAATAGCCATTCCAACTCATGATGTAAAGCACAATGGAGGCCCCAATCATGATCGGCACATCAATACGGACTAATTGTGACGCCACGACCAGCGGTGTAATCAGCGCTGATACCCCTAAAATAAAGAGCACATTCGCAATGTTGCTGCCCACAACATTCCCAATCGCAATATCGGCCTGTCCCTGCCAAGCCGACTGGACACTCACCGCCAGTTCCGGTGCACTCGTGCCAAAGGCGACCACCGTTAAGCCAATGACCAGCGGCGAAATGCCAACCGCCGCGGCCAAGCGTGACGCACCGCGGACTAATAATTCGGCCCCAACAATCAGCAACACAAGCCCGATAATAAACAATACTAAAGTCAATCCACTCATATGTTTTGGCTACTCCCGTTCAAATACTTGCGGTTTGTCAATAAATACGCCGTAATTCGGCAACAATCATTTAGTCGATCGCTGCAACGCCCTTGTGTAACCCCTGAGCTGGGGCTGCTAAGCCTGGACGCATGCGCCAATCCGGCTACACAAAGTGCAGTGAGGTGCTATTCTACCATACCTGCCCTCAAGATGGCTTACATGCAGTTGCAGTTGGACGCATCCTTGGCCAAGGGGCCGGCTGGTGACTGTCACCTGATCTGCCGAACGTTGCCCACCAAAAGTGAGATACATCCCGTTGCTTACTACGCTACACACATCCGTACAGCTGTGGTATGATACATCGCGGTTCGTCATCATCGACAATTCACGCGAAGGAAAGTAATCGTTGACCGAAGCAATCCCTTTCAACCCGCTTGCCGCCATTGTGGTGATACTCCATCGACCGCAGGATGCAATCAATGTCGGTGCTGTGATCCGGGCCATGAAAAACATGGGGATCAGCGACCTGCGTTTGGTGCAACCGGAACCCTTTGAACGGGTCGATCTGCTGCGCGTTGCCCATCGCTGTGATGATCTGGTTGCCGCCATGCGGATCTATCCTGATCTGGATGCCGCATTAGCAGAGATGGTTTATGTGGTGGGAACGGCGGCGCTCGCCCACCGCAAGCGGCCCCAGACCCAGGATGTGCGCACGCTGGCCAGTGAACTGGTCGCACGCAGCGCGCAAGGAAAAATTGCCCTGCTCTTTGGCGAGGAGGCGGATGGGCTGGATCATCACGCGCTCGACCGCTGCCACCTGATCGCGACCTTGCCCAGCAATCCAGCCTATCCGGCGCTCAATCTAGCCCAATCGGTGCTGTTACTGCTTTACGAAGTGCGGATGGCAACCATTGGTGTCGCCGCTGCGCCACCACCTGCCGTGCCGCTGGCCCAACAAAATGAGCTTGAGCAACTTTTCCAGGCGAGCGAGGCCGCACTCAACGCCATTGACTTCTTCAAATACAACCCCGCGCTTGTCATGCGTACCCTCCGCCAGATTGCTTACCGTGCCGAGTTAACCACCGAGGAAAGCGCCCTGTTGGCCGCCATCGCACGCAAAATTGCCCGGTGAAATTGGCTCGCACCAACCTCGCCGGGCAATTGTTTATAACACTATCTGCTTCACCGGGCGGTTTAATGAGAAACAATTAATCATTAATTGTTTCTCATTAATGATTAACCCCTTATGCCCGTTCCACCGTTACCACATGCTGGCGGATGCGGTAGTTATTGGTCTTGGCCAGCACCTGCTGTACGAACTCCTGCGGCACATCGACCAGGGTATGTTGCTCCTGAATGCGGATCGCACCAATCGTCTTGCCGGGAATGTTAGCGTGGTAGGCAATCGTCCCGACGACGTCATTGGGGCGCACACCGTGCGCCTTACCAGCGTTCAGGGAGAGGCGTACCATGCCCGCTTCGTGCGAAGCGTGACCGGCTTGGCGATCACGGCTGGGGCGACCATCACGACCGCCGTCACGCCCGTCGCGACCACCGTCACGATCGCCACGATGGGATGCGCGTTGGTTATCGCGTCCGCTGCGGGGTTCGCGCAACGGTTGCACTTCACTAATCGCCGCAATCGGCCGTTGCTTTTCTTCCCCGCGGGCAACCTTGAGGGCTGCCGCCGCAATTTCCCATGGTTCGTGGCCCGCTTCGATCAACGCGGTGACGAGTTCGCGCTCGCGCTGGTAACGACCGCGCCGCAGCCAGATCTCCATCTGCCCTAGCAATTGTGCTTCTCGGCGGTTCTGAATCTCTTCGACCGTGGGCAGCGTAAAGGGGGTTACCTTCTGCTTGGTATAGGTTTCAATCTTGCGCAGCCGCCACTCTTCTTTGGGGTTGATCAGCGACACGGCGACTCCGGTTTTGCCGGCGCGACCGGTACGGCCCACGCGGTGGACATAAACTTCCGGATCCAGCGGCAGATCAAAATTGAAGACATGCGAAATGTCATCAATGTCAAGCCCACGGGCCGCGACATCGGTGGCCACCAACACTTTGAGCTGATCCTGGCGGAAGCGGTTTAAGACCCCTTCACGGGCATCCTGGCTCAGATCACCATGAATCGCCTCGGCCGGGAAGCCGCGGACCGTCAACTCATTGGCCAGTTCACCGGCGCTAACACGGGTGCGCACAAAGATGAGGCCACGGGTAATCTCTTCTACTTCAAAGAGACGGGTCAGTGCGGCTAGTTTATCACTTTCGTTAACCAGATAATAGCGCTGCTCAATCGCGGCGACCGTTAGCTGTTTATTCTGCACCTTGATCGACTGTGGATCGCGCAAATAGCGACCGGCGAGCCGCCGAATCTCCGGCGGCAGGGTGGCCGAGAAGAGTGCTGTCTGGCGGGCGGCTGGTGTGGCATCGAGGATCGCTTCAATGTCGTCAATAAAGCCCATGCTCAGCATCTCATCGGCTTCATCCAGCACCACATTTTGTACTGTGCTCAGATCGAGGACCTTGCGGGCCATCAGGTCAAGCAGCCGGCCTGGGGTACCAACCACAACATCGACGCCTTGTTTCAACTGACGAATCTGGCGATCATAGGCCTGACCGCCATAGACGGCCAACACCGCTACATCGAGGTAACGACTATAGTCGGTAATCGCTTGGGCAACCTGCAGGGCTAACTCGCGTGTGGGGGCCAAAATTAGGCTCTGTACGGGGCGCTTGCTGCGTGGATCACGTTTCTCTGTCCCCTCTGCACTGCGCTGTTCGGCCAGCTTGTGCAGCAGTGGCAGCGCAAAGGCGGCGGTTTTGCCGGTCCCTGTTTGCGCCTGGCCAATCACATCATGACCCGCTAAAAAGAGCGGGATCACTTGCGTCTGAATCAACGTCGGCTCGATATAGCCGAGTGACGCGACGGCTTGTATCAGTTGCTCGTGCAACTGTAACTTACTAAATTCGTTATTCATTTTGCTCCTACTTGCGTGACAAAGGTTCAATGCACCGCCTTTTCAGGCGGTGCCCCTGTTGTTGATCAACAGTTGACTCGTCCGCAAGTGTGAGCCGGCCTGTTGCAACAAAATGCCCGACCGATAGGGTCGAGCAACCAGTGGAATCCAATAATTGAGTATATGATAAACGCTGTTGTGCGAGAATTACCCTGTTCCCACAGTCAATTTCTCACAGTCAATTGCTTATAACCATTTTAACAACTGATTTCTCATGGTAACTTCTCAGTGGCAATCCGGATCTACAATAGATCCTGCGGGCCAGATTGCGCAGCATTACACTATACTTTTAATAGTATACCACACTTTGTGAAAATGCCAACAATAGCATTGTGTTTGCGTTTAATTGGGCAGAGTTGCAAGGGGCAAGGGGGCAGGGTTACAGGGTTACACCTCTGCAATCTTGCAACCCTGCAACTTTGCCCCTCTGCCCCTCTGCAACCTTGCCCCCTTGCCACCCTACCCTATTGCGCTGCCGGCCCCCAACTCACCATCTGCTCCGACGCAAAGCTGTAATCGAGCACGATATCGATGGGGAGCTGGCGTTGTCCGCTGCCGTCTGCATTCATCACCCAAAAATGCCAGGCCCCAGCCGATTCAATTGAGTTGCGGTTGCTGACATAAATGATCTGTTGGCCATCGGGACTCCAGGCCGGGGCAACGTTGCTGGGCAGTTCATCGACCAGCGCGGTGACAGGCCGGGTCAGGGCCGCCAATCCAGAACCATCGGGATTGACGATGTAGATCTGCCAATGGCTACCTTGTTTACGGTGGAAGGCGATCCGGCCCCCGCCTGGCTGCCAATCGGGGTCATGAAAATAGCCGACGAGCGGATCGTTGGCGATTTCAACACTACGTACATCGCTCTCATCGGCGGTGCGTTGGATGCCGGCCGTGGATTGATAGACGATGCCGCCACTGTTCCAGTCAGGCGCAGCGGCATAATCAATGGCGGGAATATCGCGGTACCCCGTTCCATCCGGCCCAATGCGCGCTAACGAGGTGTGGTAAGCGCGCTGGTTGGGCAGATCCTTTACCAATTTATTTACTTCCATCTCACCCTGTAACTCTTCGGGTAGTGATTCGAGAATCGTATCGTCAGGCAGGCAGACGCTACCCCGTAGAATGCGACAATCATCGTAGCCATTGGTCCGGCTGAAGACGATCCAGCGTCCATCCGGGCTCCAACTGGGGGCACGCAGAAAGGGATGATCGTTGTAGATCCGTTGTGCGCCTGACCCATCGCTATTCATGACATACAGTCCGCCATCACCACCGTCGCGCGTAAAGGCGATGCGACGCCCATCTGGGCTGATGGCTGGGTCGATGCCGCCCGTCAGGCTGGTCAGGCGATCCTGGCTAAGGTCATAACGATAGATGGTGCCGCCGATCCGATCGACAAAGACTAGCACGCCCGTGAGGCCGCTCTGGCCGGCGGTGGAGAGTGGGGGAGCTGCCGCTGGCGAGGGCGTGCTGTTGGGGGCGGGGGTTGGCACTAGCACGCGAGCTGTGGCTACCGGCTCCGGTGGTGGTGCGACGCTGATGACCGCCAGTGCGGCGCTATCACCGCTTACTTGCAAATAAGTGGCCGCGGCCCAGCGCGCACTGCCACCGGTCAACGGCTGGAGTTGTAGCCAGTCACCGGCCTGATCCCGGCCGGTGACGAGCCACTGGCTGTTGCTAGCTGCTTTGTCAATGATGGGATAGGCCGTGCCTGGCCCACCCCGCAAGTTCAGACGCCCCTCTTGCAGCGTAACAAGCGCCGTCACTGTGGTATCTCGCGTAGCTGGTGGTGTCGAACTGATCGCTGTGGGGCGCAAGGTGGTCAGGGTGATCGGCTGGGTTGTGGTCATGGGGGCGGTGGCTGGATTTACACTTGCGGCGGCCAGGGGATCTGCATTGGCCGTCACTTCGGTGATCACAGGCAATGCGGCCACATTGACCACCAGCAGTGCTTCGGTGGCAATCCAACCGCGCTGGCGTGCTTCCGTCTGTACATAGAGGAGCAGCGCATCTTGGCTGCGCCCCTTCACCACCAAAAGTGCACCGGCTTCCAATGTCAGCGGCAGCGTGCCTGCTTCGGGGATGAGGGTCGCCCCCTGCGCACTAACGACTGCGATTTGGTCGATGGTTTGGGTGGCGGTTTGCGCCAACAGCGGGCGCGCCGGCAGATAAAGACCAAGCAAGAGCAAACAAAGCAGTGCTAGCCACGCATGGCCATGTGCGTAACGGGCGTGCAGTCGAAAGTTGTTCATGGGCCAAAGGCTCCTGGGAATCCACTATCAAGAAAGGTCGCCGTGCTACCGACCACCATATCACCATCCTGTAAATCAGTCGAGCGCACCACCGTCCACTCCCCTTGGGTCTGGTCGGTCACCTCGACCGTGAGGGGGGTCGGGCTTTCCCCACGCATAAGTTGGACAACCCCGACGCCTTCCCCTTGCATTTCGAGGCCATTGGTGGGCACCAGCCAGCTATCGGGGGGTAACTGGTTCGAGCCGACAAAGGTGACCTGGGCGCTCATGCCGGCGCGCAGTTGGGCAATATCACCACTATCGGTTACGGCCACGGTGACGTTATAACTGGTCAGTTGTCCGCCGCCACCGCTACTATTGCTGTTTTGGCTGCTATCGGTCTGAACCTCTGGTGGCGCAATCCTGGTCACTGCGCCGGCTAGGGGCTGATCCGGCAACACGTCGAGGACAATCTGCACGGCCATCTCCGGTTGAATGCGCAGGATAAAGAGTTCGCTCACACCCAGCGTAAGCTTGAAGGCGGTCGGGTCGACGATGACAGCGAGCACATCGCCCTCTTTCACTACATCACCCACTTGGACATTGCGCTTGACGATCTGGCCGGTGAGCGGCGCTTGTAAACTGCTGGCATTGCGCAACTTGGTGCGGACGCTCTCGACGCGGCGCAATGCCGTTACGACTTGGGCCTCGGCTTCTTGTATTGCGAGCGAGGAAGGGCCTTTGCCGGCTTCCGCTACCTGATCCTCTGCTTTGGCGACGGCGACGCGGGCCTGTTCGATTTGCGCCGGGGTGGCTTGTTCAAAGAGTTTGTTATAGCTGTTTTGGGCTTGGGCAATCGCGAGTTGTGCCTTCTGTAGCTCTAAATCAGTGGGCGGTTTGACGGCATCGTCATAGGTACTCTGGGCATTTTCAAGCGCAATGGTTGCACTCTGTAGCGCGGCCGCCTCGGCCGAGGCCGCGACATCGCCACGCCACGCCACGGCATTGTACGCGGTCTGGGCGCGTTGCACCTCGTTCTCGGCCTGTTTGAGGGCAAACCGGGCTTGGCGCACGGTTGACGAGTTTGGATCATTGCGCTTTAATAATTCATCGTAGGCGAGTTGCGCTTCGCTGATCGCGAGTTGCGCGCTCCCCACATCCGCGGCGGTTGGGCCATCCTCCAGCTTTGCCAGCTCCTCTTGGGCGGTCAATAAGGCTGCATTAGCTTCCATGACCGCGGTGGTGCCGCCCGCCTTGACCAGATCAGCCAGGGCCTGGCGTTGTTTGGTCAGTTCCAGCCAGGCACTATTTAGCTCATCCCCCACCGTATCTACGGCTAAGGCCAGCAGGCCTTCGCCCATCTGGACGGTGGCCCCATTTTCGACAAAGACGGCCGTAACCGTCTCATCAAAAGGCGCTTTGATCTCTTGCACGGTGCTAAATTCAAGTTTACCGCTCACCGTCAGATCGGGAATAAAGTCCGCTGCGCGCTGCACGGGAGATAACTCGAAGAGGGGCGCGCCCTCAATGGCCCCTGCCGAATCTAGCGGGTCACTGGCCACTTGCCAGGGCAGCGCAATCCAACCAAAGCGACTGTTGGCAGCATATAGGCCGCCGAGTATAAGCAAGGGCACTAAAACCCAAAGCCAGCGGCGGCGTTTTTTCTGCGATTTCTTCATAATGTTTCTTTCGATCAAGCGGGATGAGTGGGATGAAGGCTAACTGGTGCGCAGCGCCTCAATTGGGTTTAAGCGCATGGCGCGCACGGCCGGATAGAGCCCGAAGACAATGCCACAGGCGGTGCTACTGATCGCGGCAATGAGGACAGAGCGGAGGTCGATGACAACGCGCAGCGCGATCATCGAATTCTCGCCGCCGGTAAAGTAAGTGATAATGGCACCGACCCCGTAACTAAAGGCGACGCCTAACATGCCGCCTACCAAGCAGATGGTCACTGCTTCCATGAGAAATTGGATCAAAATATCCAGATTGCTGGCCCCGATCGCCTTGCGCAGCCCGATCTCGCGCGTGCGTTCGCTGATTGTTGCCAGTAAGATGTTCATAATGCCGATGCCGCCGACAATCAGTGCCACCGCGCCAATGCCACCCAAGACCAGGGTAAAGCCTTGGGCAAAATCCTGCGCAAATTCAAGAAACTGCGCTTCCACAAACAGTTCAAAGTTATTCAGCTGGTCCGGCCGCAGGCCATAACGAAGCCGCAAAATTCGTTCAACATCACGTTTGGCGGTTTCCAATGCAGCCATATCGCGGGCCAGGATATCAATCTGTTCGACCACCAGTGATCCATTTTCGAGCATCATGCTCTGGCTGTAAAGGTAGCGTCCCAACAAGTTGATCGGAATATAGATCTCAGGCATCCCAAACGAAAAGGGGCCTGATTCGGCCTGGAGCACGCCAACAATGCGGAAAGTTTTGTCGCCGATATTGACCACGGCGAGATCTTGTTGGCCGGCCTGGATCAGGATGTCAAGCACACTTTGACTTACAACCGCCACAAAAAGATTCTCGTCCATCTCGTTGGGCAGAAAAAAGCGCCCTTCGGCAAAGGTGAGGTTCGCCACTTGGGGGTAGTCAGCTGTGGTGGCGGTTACCATCACCCCTTGCGTTTCCGGGTCAACCCCTTTAACGGTGAGATCCCACAGTTGCAACCGTGGTGCCACTGCGGTATAGGCGGCTTGACCGATCATCCTTTCGAGTAAACCAACTTCGCGCATGGTCAAGGCCACTGGGGGCGTATCCGGGCTATAGCCTTGACGGACGGTAATTTTATTCGGTAGCAGACTGGCTATATCTTCTTCGGCCCCCAGCGCAAAGCCACGCCCGATGCCCGTCATAATCAAAACGGATGAGATCCCGACAATCAAACCAAGGAGCGTTAAAAATGTCCGCAGCTTGTGTTGTGCCATACTATCAAGCGCCATCAAAAAGTAGAGGCCGATCTTCATGGATAAGTCCCTTTACTCAAAATGCTAGAACTAACAGCGTGATAAAATTTGTTGACAGATCCAGAGACCGTTGCCTACGACCTTGTATCGGCTGTGCTTAACGGGTTGCTGATAACGTAGTTTACTGGATTATACCAAGCAGCGTAGGATTGTCTAAGTTCGATACCCGGCCAATGGAAGGAATCCCACTAATTACCGCTTTGTCGATCTGCAAAAATGGGCCTATAATTGCTTTATCGATAAGCGTTACGCGAGGCCCGTGCGTAACGCTTATCTATTTTGCCACGCCCTCTACAGTACCAATGCACCAAATCATTGCTCTCTGAAAAATTGTAGAAAGTCGATGGGAATACATGTCTTTGCAATCACTGATTGTTGATACTGATATGGCAATCGATGATTGGATTGCGCTGCTCTATCTTTTACGTAGTCCGCGGGTTGATCTGCGCGCGATCACGATCGCGGGCACAGGGGAGGCGCATGGCTATTTTGGCCGCCGTAATGCGTTGCGTTTGTTGGCCCTAAGCCAGGCTAAGCCCTGCGCGGTGGCAAGCGGACGGGCCAAACCACTGCGTGGTCGGCATGCTTTTCCCTTGCTGGTGCGCTTAGCCATGGATTTTCACTTGGGGCTGCCTCTGCCTGGTCCTCAGCATTTGCCCGCCACTTGCGGGGCGTCGGCCCTGCTAACGCACCAACTGCATCACGCCCAAACGCCGGTGACGATTTTGGCCTTGGGGCCGCTGACCAATCTTGCCGAAATTTTGGCGACTGAACCGCAGCTGATCCAGCGAATTGCCATGATTTATATCATGGGGGGCGCACTTGATGTTGCTGGTAATCTTGGCGAGCTAATGTGGTCCCCCAGCAATGCCCATGCCGAATGGAACTTCTATGTGGATCCCTATGCCGTTGAGATTGTGTTGCATAGTGGCGTCCCAATTACGCTAATTCCGCTCGATGTAACTAACCAGCACCCCTTGACCACGGCTTTTTATGCGCGGCTGACCACCGCTGCGATTAATGATGCCGGTACCTTTTTGGTTCGACTTTTGGGCCGCCTACGTTGGTTATTGGGACCGCGTCATCCTTTCTACTTTTGGGATCCATTAGCTGCTGTTGTGGCCATGCATCCGGAGATCGCCACTTTTCAAACGCGAAAAATCAGCATTATTGCGGAAGAAAATCCAGAATGCGGCCGTTTAATCGATCATGTGGATGGGAACTCCGTCCGTGTTTGTACAAGCGTAGACCGTTATTTATTTGAAGAAATCCTCTTGCAATCGTTTTGTCGGCAAGCGATTTGACCACGTCTTGCTTACACAGATTTATCTGAACAATGTACAAATTGACAATCCCCTATCGCTTCTTTATGATGCATAAAAATTGTAAACAAATTTAACAAAAATTTAGTTTGTGTGTGCTTATAAGTTAGGAAGTGCATGGATAGTAGCATATCGCAGCAACAACTGATTAAGTTTCTAAATTGTGACCGCATGCGGAATATTGTACCACTGAAAATGTTAGCCGCGCATGGGAACGCCATTCAGCGCTATTTCCATTGTGAAGGCGATGCCGCCGGTGCAATTTTGTTCTTCCCGACCAGCCTCTTTGCCTATGATCGACAGGTCTACAATGACCGTGATCTTGTTGTGTTGCTGGTGGTTAATCACATTTCGGTTGTTAATCCCTTACTATCCCGATTGCCCACAGGCTGTAAATTTGTCTTTAAAGGAATGAGTGCTGCGGTATGGGAGATTGTGGCCCAATCCTTTCCTTTGGTACAGGCACGCGCCTTCCGATCCTACACGACTGCGCCGGGCCAAGTACTTGGTACGCATACGCAAGTGATTACGGCGCAACGTGTTGACGAACAACTCTATCCTTACTATGCCGAACATGGCCACACCAGGGCAATGATCGCTGATTATTTTGCTGATGGACAGGGCTTGGCCTTTACGCTCTACCAGCAGCAACTGCCTGTCGCGGCCTGTTTTACTTATTGCAACTTCGAGGATATTCATGAAGTTGGTGGTGTTCTAACTTTGCCTGGCGAACGCCAGAAAGGCTATGCAAAACTCGTGGTGGAAAGTGCGCTTCACGCGCTCCACCAGCGAGGACATACACCGCGCTATCAAGTCGATGAGCTGAATCTGCCCTCGATCAAACTGGCAGAGTCCCTTGGGCTTATTCCATTTGTTACCGTCGAACATTGGCTCAATACTGGATAAGGCTTGGTTTTGAAGATTGATTACGGCCTGAGCTTGTCTCATTCGCTAGGTTTGCATCGCTTTCTTACATTGCACCCATCTAACCCAAATCTAATCATAAACCGTACCAGTGGGTGGTACCGTTACAGAGCGCTATTTCGCAATTGGCTGGGCTGTAATCGCCAGTCTCAAATTAGTGTGGGTGGTTCGATGAAATTTGTAAGATCCGCAGCGGATTGGAATTGGCCGTTGCGTAATTTATTATTACCGTTTGCAGTCTTGGCATTGATTGTTATTGGTTGGTACTCAGTCTATGCCCAAAGCTATAGTATCATCAATGCCAACATTGCGGCCTATCAACAAACACAACTCGAGATTGTGCGCGCCGCTGCCCGTAGCATTGAAGCCTATGTGGCGCTACGCATTGACGCGGCGCAGCCACTTGACCGGGCTATGCTGGAACATGAAATCTTTACGCGTTTTGTTGCTCCTATCCACTTACATGAGCAGGGTGATGCTTGGGTTTATGCACCTTCCCACATCGTCTTTGACCAGAGTCTAGATTTGCCCGCTACCTATCGGGGCAAGAGCATGGCCGAGATTTTTGCCCTACAACGAGCCCATGGTGCCTATCACTATGAAGCAATGACTGCTGCGGTTACTGCCGCCGAGGAGGGCGTCGGTTGGTATGTCTGGTTACCCGCGAAAGGCCGTGAAATTGCCGCGTGGACGCCGATCGAAGTCGGTGGGTTGACCTGGACAATTGGGATGTCGACACCACTACCCGAGATCATGAGCGCCACCGGCGCAACTGATCAGATTTGGTCGACTGTGATCCTGACGAGTGCCGGTACCTTGTTGGCCTTATTCTTGCTGATGGCATGGGTGATCAGCACTGACCAGCGTAACCGGACTGCCACGGCCTTGCACACCAGCGAAGAGGCGTTACGCCTGGCGCAAAAGAATGAAAGCTTGGGCACCCTGGCCGGCGGTATTGCCCATGATTTTAACAACTTGCTCACTGCGATCTCCGGTCACGTTGAACTGATGCGCTTTAAGCTGCCGCCAGCCCACCCCGTGCAGCGCCATATCGATCAAGCCTTCAATGCAACGCGCCGCGCCGCTGATTTAACCAGCAATTTGTTGGCCTATATTGGGCATAGTCCTACCCGGATTGTCGCCATTGAACTCAACGCGCTTATTCAAGAAAACTTACTCTTCTTTCGCGCGGCATTGCCCAAGAATGTGCTGTTGACCGCGCACACCGTACCACATTTAGCAACCATCGATGGCGATCAAGGCCAGATCCAGCAACTGTTGATGAACTTGCTGATTAATGCGGCGGACGCGACTAGCGACAAAGGTGGCGAGGTCGTCATTACGACTACCTTATGCAACGTCACTGAACGCGATCACCATTTTTGGCTTTATACGAATCAGCCCCTGGCACCGGGGCTGTATGTGGTTTTAGAAGTGCGCGATAACGGTTGTGGAATGGATGCGGTAACGCTGGCAAAGATCTTTGATCCGTTTTTTACGACCAAATTGACTGGCCGTGGCTTGGGTCTTGCCTCTGTAATCGGGATCATCCGCGGCCATCATGCTGGGTTGAGTGTTGAGAGCGCGCCAGGGGTTGGTACAACCTTTCGCATTCTCTTTCCCATTAGCACCGGCAACCAACCGTCGCGGGCCGCAATGGAGATCATCCAGACGCTACCACTCTTGCCTAGACATACTGTTCTAGTAATTGACGATGAAGAGCAGGTCCGTTCAACGCTCTGTGACACCTTGACCATGAGTGGTCTCTCCGTCATCGAAGCAACCAATGGCCAACAAGCGCTAGAAACCTATCGCAAGCTGAAGACACAAATTGAATTGATCCTACTTGATCTCTCGATGCCTGGCCTGAGCACCGCCGAGACCCTTAACCAATTACAGGAGATCAATCCATATGTCCCAATCCTGCTGCTCTCTGGCCATGGCGAAGGTAAAGTTGAAACCTTTCTTCAACAGACCACGGTGGCCGGCTTTCTGCAAAAACCATATGAAGTGCGCCAATTAATCAATGCCATTCAACAACACTTACATTGAGGTGGCTGCACCGACCCATCGCTGTCACCATTTAATCGACTACTGCCTGGCTCTGCTGTCAAGCTACAATGGCCAGAAAAATAGCAGTAACGGGATGCTGACAACGATGACGATCAATTCGATGGGCAAGCCCATCTTCCAATAGTCGGCAAAGCGATAACCGCCCGGCCCCATGACTAACGTATTGGATTGGTGCCCAATCGGGGTGAGAAAGTCACAAGAAACGCCCACCGCCGCTGCCATTAGAAACGCATCGGCCGAGACCCCTAAGCCGTTGGCGACACTGATGGCAATGGGCGCCATAATCACCGCCGCGGCCGCGTTATTGACCAAGGGTGTTAAGATCATTGCTCCGAGGAGGACAATGACAAGTGCCACTACGGCGGAAGAGGTGCCGGCGAGGCGCAATAGCAGATCCGCGATCCGATCGGCCCCGCCGGTGTTTTCCAGTGCGGTCGCCACAGGAATCATTGCGCCCAATAGCACGATCACTGGCCATTCGATCGTCTCATACATCTCGCGTACCGAGACTAGCCCCACCAACACGAGGGCCACGGCGGCTGCAATGACCGCGACACCAATGTCCAGTAAGCCAAAGGAGATGGCGGTGATGGCGGCCCCAAAGATCGTTATTCCAAGAATAATGCGTTTGGGGTAGCCAAGGCGCAACCGCCGCTCGGCCAGGGGCAGTGCGCCCAGGGCCGTCAACATTTCCTGAATCGCGTCGGGTGGACCCTGGAGTAAGAGCACATCGCCGGCGCGAAAGCGTACTGCGGCCAGCCGGCCACGCAGGCGTTCACCCTGGCGCGCAACGGCTAACAGGTTGACCCCATGGCGCCGCCGTAGATCCAACCGCCGCACTGTTTGATCGATCATGGCTGAGTCGCTACGGACCACCGCTTCCGCCAACGCAACTTCGTCTGAACGTAGCGCTTGTTCCCCCAACGCTTTGCTTCCGACCAATGCGCTGCCACTCTCTGCGACAAAAGTGTTGAGCGATTCAGAATCCGCCTGTACGATCAAAATGTCGCCGACGCGGATTAGGGTCGCGGCCGCGGGCAAGAGGATGCGCCGTTTGTCACGGACGAGGCCGGCAATCAGCAAATTTTCGCCGAGCAGAGCGCTCAGCTCGCTGAAAGTTTTCTCTTTGATCGTCGATTCTGCGGTAATCAGGACCTCTGTAAAGTAATCATTGATCTGGAACATCTCTTCGCGCGAAGCCTGCCCCTTGCGCTCTGGCAGCAGGCGCCAGCCGAGCAGCGCCATATAGGCAATGCCGGCCACCGCGACGCCCGCACCCACCGGTGTAAAGTCGAAGAAACCAAACGACTCGCCGGTCTCCTGGGCGCGATAGCTGGCAATGATAATATTGGGCGGCGTGCCGATCAAAGTCAACATGCCACCTAGCAACGAGCTATAGGCTAAAGGCATGAGGTAGAGCGAGGGAGAGCGCTTGGATTTGCGCGCCAGTTGCAGTGTTACAGGCATTAACAAGGCGACGGCGGCGACATTATTCGTCAATGCCGAACAGAAGGCGCAAAAGCCGGAAAGCGCCCCTACTTGAAGCGGTAGGTAGTTGCCCACCCGGCTTAACTGGCGGGCCAATAGGTCGACAAAGCCAGAGTTGAGCAGGGCACGATTAATAATGAGTACCCCCGCGACTGTGATCACCGCCGGATGCCCAAAACCCGCAAAGGCTTCTGCCGGCTCCACAATGCCGGGAATGGTTAATGCAAGTAGGGCGACCAGTGCGACCAAATCATAGCGCCAGCGGTCATAGATAAAGAAAACCAGCGCCAGCAAGAGCACGGCATAGACGATGTATTCAGCAGTCATAGTGGGTATTTTCTCGTTGGTCAGGTAATGGTTGGCCAGATCAGCGCCGGACAATTGCCAGACAATCGGTCGTGGAAACTAGCTTCAGCCTTACGCAACCGTCAAAAGTTTAGCTGCTGAGTACGGCGTAAGTCTTCCATCTATAATTTTGCTTCAGCTTAGACGAAGCCACCCATTGGTTCGATTGGCCAGGACACAAATCAAAGATATAGATATTGACACATGCACAGCGAGCTAGCAGCTGTCTGGTCAAGCCGAACTCTACCCACTTCTTCACAAAAAATGTGTAATCGCCTATTGACATTCCACTCGCGATCTCAATAATGGTAAATGATGCAGTTGTAGGCGGTGAAATTGCAAAGCGGTAAGGAGAAGCTATGACCCATTATCCCTGTACCATCATCCTGCTCTTGACCAGCATCCTTCTGGCCGGCTGTCTGCCCATGCAATCGTCTCAAGCATCGTTCACCCTCCAGACCCTCACGACCGACTTGGCTCAGCCCTGGGAGATCGTCTATGGCCCGGATAACTATCTCTGGCTCACCGAGCGGACGGGCAAGCGTGTGATCCGGGTTAACCCTACGGATGGGCAAGCCAGCACGGCCGTGACGATCAGCGAAGTGCTACAAACGGGGGGCCAGGATGGACTGCTGGGCATGGCGCTCCATCCGGAACTGTTGCAAGGCATAGGCAACGACTATGTTTATGTCGCCTATACCTATAATGAGGGAACCGGGCGCACTGCCGAACGCAAGACCAAGATCCGGCGCTACAGCTATGATCCAGCAACTGCTCAACTAGCCGAACCGCTCGATCTGCTTACCGACTTGCCGGCGAGCACCGATCACAATGGCGGCCGCCTGATCTTTGGCCCGGATCAGAAACTCTACTATGCGATTGGCGATCAAGGTGCAAACAACCTCGGTAATTTCTGTCAACCCAACCAAGCCCAAACCTTGCCGACCGCCGCGGCGGTGGCCGACGAAGATTGGCAACACTATGTTGGCAAGATCCTACGCCTCAACCTCGATGGTTCGATTCCGGCGGACAATCCTGAATGGGGTGGTGTGCAGAGCCATGTCTATTCGCTGGGGCACCGCAATGTGCAGGGGTTAGCGGCGGGCAGAGGTCAACTGTACGCCGCCGAGCATGGCCCCAAAACGGATGATGAAGTGAATCGGATTGAAGCGGGGCAGAATTACGGGTGGCCCTATGTGGTGGGGGTGCAGGATGACCAGGCCTATGTCTATGCTAATTGGTGGGCCTCGACCACACCCTGCGCGCGGTTGACCTTCGACGATTATGCGATCCCGGCCACTGTACCCCAACAGCCAGAAAGTGCATGGACTGATCCAGCCTATGTACCGCCGCTCTATACCTTTGGCACGGTACCGGACGATTATGACTTTCAGCCTGAAGCGTGTGATCCAAACTTCTATATCTGTTGGCCCACTGTGGCACCGACTGGGGCCGATTTCTACAGGGCCAGCCCTGGCGCTATCCCCGGCTGGACGGATTCATTGTTGATCGCCGCGCTCAAGAGTGGGACAATCTACCGACTGCCGTTGAATGAAGCAGGCAGTGGCTTGGTGGGCGAACCGCTACCTTATTTCAAGACAACCAATCGTTACCGTGATCTCGCCATCGCACCCGATGGCCGTACCTTCTACGTGATCACCGACAATCGCGGCGACACTCAGGATCCCACCGGCCTGCCGACGAATATGCTGGAAGATCCAGGGGCGATTCTGGTGTTTACGTACAGCGATTCAAACTAGCATTGACGCTTATTTGTTGAATCCTGTACAACATGGACTTGCATTTATTCCGTTTAAGGGAGGGGCGCAATTTTCAGCCGTTCAATGCGAATAAAATGTTTACTGTTGATCGTCAATAATGGCAAGTTATAAACAATTGCCGTTGCGCCAATAAAAATATCACGCATTTCAATTAGCTGATTCTGCTGGCGCAGTTGCTGATAGATTTTAGCGGCATTTTGGGCTATCTCTGAAGTGAAGGGGACAACTGTACAGCGTTCTAAAATTACATGAAGGTCGTTTTGTTTTTGTGTATCAAGTGCACCGGCAAAAAGCTCAAATTCGACAATTGTAGAGATATACAAAGTATGCGTCGCCGCAGCTTTAACTAACGTTGTACTACTTTTGTTTTGTTTGCGCAAATGGTCGATAACGATCGATGTGTCAACTAGTAGCTCTCTGGTTGCCATAGATTAATTGCCCGTTGTACTTCTTCGACGGCTTCAATTGCTTCCTCTTCCCAAATCGAAACATTTAAGAGGGCAGAAGTATCTTGGCCGGTTTGCGTTTGCTGGCTTAATAGAAAATTGACGAAGTCGTACACAGTTTTCTTTTGGATCGGATCAAGCAAACTAATCTTTTCGACAATTTGTTCTTCAACCATTGTTGTAGACATATAACACTCCTAAACCTGCAAAACCGCAACCATCTGCCTAATTATACTCAGCACATCCTAAAAATCAATTTTATACACATTGTGCAGATTGGCACCTACGCAGTGTGTATAAAAATTAACTTTTTGGATGTGTGTATAATGTTTAATCCCCCACCGGCTGGGCGGCCCCTTCGTTATCTCGTTCCAGCGCGGCGCGGCGGGCGGCGCGCTTTTCGGCATCCTTGGTTTCACGACGTAACTTCATGCGCCCTGACACGCGATCCAAGTAGCCAACCACCATACTATACGCCAAGGGGACGACCACCAGCGTTAAGAAAGTACTCGTCGTCATGCCGCCCATGATGGCAATCGACATGCCTTGGCGGAATTCACCGCCCTGGCTAAATCCACCAGCCACCGGAATCATCGCCAAAATTAGCGAGAGCGCGGTCATTAGAATCGGGCGCAGACGGACAGGGCCGGCCAGGCGCATGGCTTCGTCCGCTGTGGCCCCATTGGCGCGGGCGCGGTTGGCAAAGTCAACCAGCAGAATCGAGTTCTTGGTCACCAACCCCATCAACATGATAAAGCCGATAAACGCCGTGAGGTCGAGCGGTTTGTTGGCAATGAAGAGGCCCAAGATCGCGCCGATCACCGCCAGTGGCATCGCCAACATGATCAGCAGCGGCTGGATAAAGCTGGAGAATTGACTGGCCAGCACCATGTAGATAAAGACAATCGCCAGCAACATCGCCAGCCCCAGGTTGGTAAAGGCATCAGCCTGTGCATCGGCATCACCAGCCAACTTGGCGGCAATCCCGGTGGGTAGGGCAATGCTGTTGACCAGTCGTGTTACATCGCCTTGGGTCTCTGGCTCAGGGCGGCCAAAGATGTTTGCCCCGATCGAGATCGTCGGCAGGCGGTCGATGCGTAGGATCTGACTGGGGCCGGATGATTCGCGTATGGTGGCGATGCTGCGCAACGGCACCAGGCTCCCGGTGGGGCTTAACATGGTAATATCCAGCAGTGCATCGGCATTGTTGCGATATTGCTCGGCCAACTGCACCCGGATGTTAGCCTCGGTGCCTTCGCCGCGGAAGGTGCTCACTTCCTCGCCATTGACCAACGTGCGCACCGTTGCCCCCACCTGCGCCGTGCTTAACCCAAAGTCGGCAATCCGGGTGCGGTCCACATCGAGCTGCAATTCGGGTTTGCCAGGGTTGAAGCTCACATCAATATCGGTGATGCCAGGGATTTGCTGCAACTGCTCCACCATGGTGTGGCCGGCGGCCACCAATTCGTCATAGGTGCGGCCACTCGCCGTTAGTTGGACTATCACATCCTTGCCGCCTAACAACACATCGCCGCCGGTAGCGCTGTCGGCCAATTGAAAGGACATATTGGGCACGCCGGCCAACGGACCACGCAGGTCATCGATCACCTGACGGGTGTCAACTTTGCCCTGTTCGAGATCGACCACTTTGACAAAGAAATTCGCCTGTTCTGGGCTGCCCGTACCACCAATCGTTGTAAAAACATCGGCAATCAGTGGGTGGCTGCGGATGATCGCTTCAACCTTGATTGCTTCGCGCTGCGTGACGGTCAGCGGTGTGCCGGGGGGAAATTCGAGGCTGGCGTCAAATTGACCGCGATCCAGATTGGGCAGAAAACTCTGCTCAATAAAGCGGGCGCTATAGACACTGCCCGCAATGACGGCGACAGTTAGCACGAGCGCAAAAAATTTATGATCCAGCGTCCAGTTGAGGGTCGCCCCATAGAGCCGCTCCAGCAGACCGTTATTGACCCGTTCATCCCCTTTGCTGTCGTCAATCACGGTATTTTCATCGTCGTGCGCTTCGCTGGCCTTAAAGAAGTAGGCACTGAGCATGGGGGCCATGGTCAACGCTTCAAAGGTCGAGACAATAATCGCCAGCGAAACGGTGAGGCCAAAGTCGCGGAAAAATTTACCAATGATCCCTTCGGCATAGGCAACAGGTAAAAAGACGGCCAGAATCGTGGCGCTGGTGGCAATCACGGGAATGATGACCTCGGCGGTGCCTTTGCTGGCGGCTTCGGCTGGTTTATAACCACGCTCGATCCAGCGCATAATATTTTCGCGCACCACAATCCCATCGTCGATCACCAGCCCAACCACCAGTGCTAGTGCCAGCAGCGAGATCTGGTTGAGTGAAATGTCGAGCAGATCCATGAAATAGATGGTGGCGATCATGATCACCGGCAGACCGGACATGGTAATCAAGGTGTTGCGCAGATCGCGGAAGAAGAAAAGGATCACCAAAGTAGCCAGCACCGAACTCCAGAGCAGATCTTCCAGCGCACCGTCTGTCGATTCGCTGACGATCTCGGCTTCATCGCCAGCAATGACCACTTCGAGGTTGGGATTGCCCGCGCGGATCGGTTCCAGCGCAGCTTTAACGGCGGCGGAAACCGCCAGCGTGTTGGTGCCACTCTGTTTGCGCACGCGCACCACAATCGACTCTTCCCCATTGAGGCGGGTGATCGTCTCCAGCGTCTTAAAGCCATCCTCCACCGTTGCCACATCACGTAGATAAAGCGGCGCGCCACGCTGGCTTACCACGACATTACGGAGCTCATCGACGCTCTCGAAACTGCCCTTGGTGCGGACCAGGAATTCCTGATCACCTTCGCTCAGGGCACCAGCCGGAATATTGAGATTCTCGGTCTGTAACGCGCTGATCACCTGTTGCGGAGCAACGCGGCGTGCTTCGAGCGCAGCCATATCCAGATAAACCTTGATCTCGCGTTCTTGGCCGCCATCGACATCGACTGCGGCCACCCCTTCAATTCCCTGGAGGGGAGCCTGGATCGTCTCTTCTACCAGCGTACGCAACTGGGCAGAGGACAACTGCCCCGTTGTATCAGCCACCCCAAAGAGCATGATCGGCGCGTCGGTGGGGTTGAAGCGGCGAATAATCGGTTCCAGAATATCGTTCGGCAGCTCGTTACGCTTCAAGTTCACCTTGTCGCGCACATCCTGGCTCACCTTGTCAACCGAGGCGTCCAAGCTGAACTGCATGATGATTACACTCACCCCTTCGGAAGATTGCGAGGTGATCGTCTCAATGCTGTTGACCGCATTGAGCTCTTCTTCCAGGATCGAGGTGACCTGCTCTTCGACCTCATCGGGGCTGGCCCCCGGATAAATCGTGGTCACCAGCACCACCGGAAATTCAACCTCGGGAAAGAGATTGATCGGCATCCGAAAAAAGGCGACCGACCCCAGCACAATGCCGGCGGTCAGAATCATCGTCATAAAGACCGGTTGGCGAATCGATAGATCCCAGATCTTCACAGACACTTACTCCTGTTAGGTTTAGAGAAACGAGAGACGAGAGACAAGGAGACACGAGACAGGGAGACACGAGAGACGCACCCAACGCATACTGGGGAGATACGACGACGCTCGTATCTCGTGTCTCGTCTCTCGTCTCTTTAATTCCCGATGACCAGCTCGACCGTGGCAAACATGCCGGGTGAGAGGACCGACGCGTCGCCGGTGGGGCGGATGGTGACTTGGACGGTGCGAGTGCCGGCATCCAACTCCGGCGCAATGATGGCTACTTCGCCGTCGAAGCTAAGGTCAGGATAGGCATCGACGCGAATGGTGGCGGGCATCCCGATCTGGATTTGGCTCAGTCGCGCCTCTTCCACCGCAATGGTGATCTTCACCTCGCGTGAGAGTAAGGTGACCAATGGTGCCCCCGGCGCAGCCATGGCCCCTTGCGCCGAGTTGACGCGAGAGACAATCCCGGCAACAGGTGCCTTGACGGTTGCTTTACTCATCTGCAGTTGGGCCAGGTAGACACCCATCTCGGCCTGGCGCACTTGCGCTTTGACCGCCTCGATCTGCTCCGGCTTCGCGCCCTCTTCCAGCCGTTGCAGTTGGGCGCGTGCCTGTGCGAGTTGCGCATAGGCCCCGGCGATTACATCCTGTGTCGCACCCTTGAGAATCTTGTCATATTGGGCCTGGGCTGCTTCCACGGCAATCGTCGCCGATTGCAGTTGCAGGCTCTGCGGTAGTGCCCCAATCGCCGGGTTACCCTTGACCAGGTTATAACCAGCCTGCGCAACGGTGACGCCGGCTTGCGCCTGCTTCAATTGTGCCAGCGCCAGCCGTTGATCTTCTTCCGTCGGGCCGGCGGTGGCCCGTTGATAAGCCGCCGCCGCCGCCGCAACCCCCGCCCGCGCGGCTTCTAGATCATCTTCATCCGCCGCCACCTGGACCAGATCAAGCTGGGCATTAACAGCGGCCAGCCCTGCCATTGCTTGGGCCTTCTGGGCTTCCAACAGCGTGGTGTCCAGCTGTGCGATCAGATCGCCTGCTTCCACCCGATCCCCGATCTCTAAGTCGAGCTGGAGCACCATCCCGGCCGTCTCTGCCACCACGACCACCTGCTGCTCTGAGTCGATTTCGCCATTGTAGCGCAAAGCCCCAGTTGCCGCTGCCCCGGTTGCTGCTGTTTCAGCGGTTGCGGGGATCGTGCCGGTGTTGCTGCCTGTTGTCGTGCTGCCCGTCGTCGTGCTATCCGTTGTCGTGCTATCCGTTGTCGTGACACCGCTGCTCTCTTCTACATCAGCGGGGGCGGTTTGCCCCTCTGCTGCGGCATAGGGGGTGGCGGCAAAGGGTACGGCGGTCGGCTGTGCTTGACCAAAGTTGCAGGCGCTGACGACGAATAAAGTTAAAATGAGTGTGCAACTACCGAGGACGCTTGGACGTATTGCGTTGTGGGGGCGCGTCAGAAATTTGTTCATAGGGACAACTGTTCCTTCATCGCTGTAGGCGTTAAATGGATGAAATTGCGTAGCAATCGTATGGCTCGTAACAGCATTCTTGTGATGAATTTCACTAAACTTTAATAACAATTTCAGGGTGGCGCTAGTGCCATTTGGCACATCACGCCGTGAGCAGTGACACTAGCTGCCTTGGTGGCAAGCGACTATACTTTGACAACGCCATGAAGGAGCAGGCGCAGTGTGTGTTCAACAATTTCGTCTTCTGCCTTGCTGGCTGTGATTTCATCTTCTACCGTAAGATTACGAAAAACAATAAAGGCATTAATCATACCGACCATGCTGATGGCCGTAAATTCGGGATTAAGCGGGCGAAAGACGCCTTCGTCGATTCCCTGTTGTAGGATCAGGACGAGATGACTGAAATATTGATCCCGCTTGTGGCAAAGAAAGTCACGTACCTTCTCTTCTTCGTCACCTAATTCACGCAGGACATGCATGATCACCGTGCGTCGTTCATGCATCAGCCCAAAATAGGTGCGGATCACTGCGCTCAGCCGATTGATAGGATCGGTCTCTGCCGCCGCTGCCGCCATAATATGGGAGCGTACCGTCTGCATGTCGCGTTCCAGTACATTTAAAAAGATGTCCCGTTTATCCTGAAAGTGGTGGTAAATTGTTGCCTTGGCTAGTCCAGATTCGGCGGCAAGCTCGCGCATGGAGAGCCCCGCATAGCCATGCACCGCCAGCAAGGTCTGTGCTGCATCCAAAATTGCCTGTTTCGACGCCGATGGCGCATCGATTGCAGCACTTTTCACTTCACTGGTTTGATCGGTTTGGCTTTCCATTGGCAATCTGTTTGTCTACGCTGTTCTGGGCTGTTCTGGTTATAAAATGCCGGTTATAAAATGTTGATGAACAATAGCTGTGTTACCCATCAACGTGAATGTTTCTATCGCTGTTCTACTTCTAAAGTGAGCTCTGTTTGAAACCGGTAGTTACGTTCACTGGTAGGCAGCAAAAAATCTACCGTTTTCAAAACAACCGCACTTTAGTTCTTTTGACAATGTAACGGTTTTAATCGATAATAAGCAATGAGCCGACCGACCGTCCGGTCGATGATTGTACCTTTACTACGAATGCGCTGTCAAGTAGGCGTAGGCAATGTGCGCATTTATTCGCGACACAGCAATTATACATAGGAGTTACGCACTGCTCGGCGGCTGAGCGCACCCAATGACGGTTGCCTTGCAGGCGCGCCTTTGGGCGCAAAGCCAAAGCGTAGTGCGTAACGCCTAGCACAGAAATTACAAAGCAACCGCTAATGATAAAGTTCAGAATAAAGTGAGGTATGTTGATGTTGTGGATTCATCGCAAACGCATTCATCCCACATCTTCTCCGTCCGCAGAGAAGGTGACCAGTCGACAGCTACACCGCTGGCCTTTGCCGCGCCACCTGCTGGTGCTGGCTTTAGTTGGGATGACGACGTTGAGTTTGTTTAATTACATCCCTGCTTTTGCTACCGTGCGGCAACTGCCTAACCTACAGAGCACCCAAGGCAAATTGGCTGTTGTTGGCGCCCAGGGGGCCGATCTCTTTGATGCCCCCAATGGCACAACGCTGGAAACGTTGGCTGCCGGGGCAACCTTAACCGCAGTTGGCCGCACTGCCGATAGTTTGTGGATTGTGGTCGCAACCGATAGCAACCGCAGTGGCTGGGTCGAGGCGAAGAGCATTGTCCTCTTTGGCGCTGAACAACTGCCGGTGATGCTGGAGGGGGATCTGCCCACCCCGGCGACCAGTGCCGCAACCGCCGCAGCTACCACCGGGTCGACAACGGCGGCTACTACCGTCGCCACTGCGACCTCCGTGGCGACCAGCGCGGCCGCGACCCCAACCGCGCTCCCGCCAACCGCAGTGCCGCCCACTGCCACCCCGACCACACCACCAACGGCAACGCCATTGCCGACCGCAACTCCGTCGCCGACACCGCCACCACCGCCAACGGCGACGGCAACCCTTGCTTTACGGCCAGGTGCTGATTTGATCGCCGTGGTTGGTAGCGATGGTGTATTGTTAACCGAACAACCGGCCGGCGACGACGGGGTCACCCTCCCGGTTGGCACGGCATTGACTGCTGTCGGCCGTAACGAAGCCAGTGATGCTCTCTATGTCACTACGGCGGCTGACCAGCGTGGCTGGGTTGCTCGTAGTGCCGTCGTTGTCTTCAATGTGGAGACGTTGCCCGTGGTTGGTGCCGAGGCGCAGGAAACTGCAGCAGCGGATGGTGAAGCCGCCGCCACCGTTGCCCCAGACGAGGAGACGGCCGCCGCAGCAACGACTGTGCCCGTGGAAGAGGACGCTGCCGAAACTGCTCCCACCGCGGCCGCCGTTGATACAGTTGTGCCAACAGCGAC
The DNA here is from genome assembly GCA_022842065.1 of Caldilineaceae bacterium. The sequence continues at coordinate 134,873 of JALHQH010000018.1, read as the reverse complement.
CAACACCCCAGCCCCAACCGCAACGCCCACCCAGGCCATGCGCCCCACCCCGGACGCCGCTGGCGAGCCGACCGCCCAGGTGGCGATGAGCGGTTCGCGGCTGAATATCCGTTCTGGGCCAAATACGCAATTTCCGATCATCGGGAAGGCCCTGCCGCGTGAGATCTTTATTGCACGTGGCCGCAATGGCGACAATACCTGGATCCAGATTGCCGTGCCGGATCTGGCAGGTGGCTTTGGCTGGGTGTCAACGCAGTTAGTCGTGGTCAGCGTGCCGATCGCCCAGTTGCCCATCGCGCTGGAGACGAATGATGAAGCTGCGCCGGCCTCGGCTGTGATTGCTGATCAACTTGCTAGCACTGGAACAGTCACAACGGCAACCGCCGTGCGTGACACAGCGGTACCCGTGGCCCAGCCTGCAGCGGTGCAGCCGATAGCGGCAAGCCCCGCACCCGCCGGGCTGCGTGGCCGCATGGTGATCCAGAGCCAAGGCGGCGGTGCCTTCTATCTCTATGATCTGGGCAGTGGTGCTTTGCAGCAGGTTGGCAGTGGCATCGATCCCTCCCTCAGCCCCGATAGCAGCATGATTGCCTTTACCCGCATCGGTGACAATGGCGGGGTCTATCTGATCGATAGTGATGGTCGCAACGAACGCCGGATCTTTGGCGATCGTGATCGCCTGATGTCACCCAAATGGAGCCCCGATGGCAACTGGATCGTCTTTAGCCGCTCGGCCGGCTCTTACAGTTGTAATGACATCGCTTTTGTTGGCTGTATCTCCGATGGCCAGATCTTCCCGGCACCGCCTGATGGTCTGCCTGCCCCGGTCCAAGAGCAGTTAGAAGAAGTCCGCAGTGAAGTTCTTGATCAATTTGAGCGTACCTCACGCCCAAACTGGCAGATTGCGCGTGTGAATCTAGAAGGCAAAGAGTATCGCGATCTGGCCGCGCTGGATAGCGCACTCGCCCCGGACTGGAACGAGGCCGGTATTGTCTACCAATCGACCGGCGGTATTCAGATCACTGAAGATACACCGGATGGCGAGACGCGCAAGGTCTATTTTGATGGTTACGATTGGGACCCCGATTGGCAGCCCGGTGGGGGGGGCATTGTCTTTCAGAGTAAAGAAGGGCCACACTGGGAGATCTTCTCCGTCAACCCGGATGGTTCCGGCTTGGTGGCCTTGACCAAACCAGTGACCACGCTGGTGGACCAATTGCCCAGCAATGTCTCGCCGACCTGGAGTCCCGATGGTAGCCAGATCGCTTTCTTGAGCAATCGGGCCGACAACAATGAGGCGGGGGCCTGGCGGGTCTGGGTGATGAATGCCGATGGCAGCAACCAACGCCCATTGCCGATCAACCTGGAGATTACCTATGGTTATGCTGGGGAACAGATGATTAGCTGGGGTAGTTGAGGGTTTGGTAGTTCGTGATTAGGTGATTCGTAAGTGGTGATTGGGGATTAGGTGCTTGGTGATTGCGATAGCTGCAATCACCAAGCACCTAATCCCCAATTTTTGGTTCAATGGGATCTTAGGGGGGGGCCATCCCGCCCCGCCGTCAACGCGCCCAGTGGGCACCCGGGCTGCCCAACAACTATTAGCCGGGTTTACCCGGCGTTGTTGGGTAGCCCTGCGGCTTTAGCCCAGGGTGATCTTGTCAACCCCCTGCATTCTCGCGGAGTCCAATTTTTTAATTATCGGGCGCGCCGGCTTCGACCCAGGCGATAATCGTATCTACCTGTGTTTGGGTTAGATCAGCGCCCCGTTTGGGCATCTGCCCGGTGGCAACCAGTTCGACCAGGTAACTACCTTCGACATCGTTGGGTTTGATCACACTGCCGTAGAAAGAACCAGCCATTACATCTTTGTAGCTGGTAAGGACCAGCCCCTCTTCCGGCTCGTCGTCGCTGTGACATTCGGCACAATGTTCGTTGAACAGGGGCAGCACATCATTCTGAAAGCTAACGTTGGTGAGATCAACCGTTGCTGTTTCATCTGTCGTTGCTTCTGCCGTGTCTGCCTCGGCTGACCCGGCTTCTGGTGCCCCAGCTTCGATCCAGGCCACAATCGTGGCGATCTCCTCGGCGGAAAGATCCGCACCGCGCTTGGGCATCTGCCCGGTAACGACCAACTCCACCAAATAGCTATCATCGGGTGCCCCTGGTTTGATCACCGCACCATAAAAGGAACCGGCCATCGCATCCTTGTAGTTGGTCAGGATTAGCCCTTCTTCGGGCTCATCATCCCCGTGACATTCGGCACAATGTTGGTTCATAATCGGCAGGATGTCATCATTGTAGTTGACGGTGGTGAAATCCCCGGTTGCGCTGCTGCTCTCCGCTGCTATGCTCACTCCAGCCATCCCGACGGGCAGCCCACTCTCGGCTACCAGCGCAATGGCCTGGTTAATCGGGATGCGCGCAATCCCAGCCGCTTCATCAACCCAGCCCGCATTGTTTAGCTGTTCGATCGCCGCCTGCTCGCGTGCTTGGCGACTTTCGGCCATGGCCCGATCCGCGGCAGAAAGGCCTAATGCTGGCCCTTGGCTCTGTAGTTGATTCAGCAAAAGTGGTCCGCCTACAATGGCCGCGGCCACCAACCCAATCAGTACGATAATCAGGCCGAGCGTTGCGCCCCAGCCTGGGCGATTACGCCCCTTGTTTGATCGGGGTAAGTTCTTCGTGTTGCTCATCTCTCTCTCCAACATGGGGATCGTGGGTTGGCAAGGCGGGCTTGCTCATCCACTGTCCCACAAAAAATGCCAGCCAACCGCCGCCAATGGCTACCAACAGAACCCCATCAAGCCAGTGCAGGGATAAGCCGTCCGGATGAAAGGCGGGGACAATCAGCCAGACCAAGTCGATCAGGCGGGCGCAAAAGACCAGCAGGGCGAGCAGGGGCAGCCACCGTACATTGCGCTTCAGGCTGCGCGAGAGCAGCAGCAGAAAGGGCAGCACAAAGTGGACCCCAACCAGCACCAGTGCAACTGTTAACCAACTGCCTTGAATGCGGTGGTGGTACCAGATGATCTCTTCGGGCAGATCTGCCGACCAGATGATCAGAAATTGCGAATAGGCGAAGTAGGCCCAGATCATCACAAAGCCGAGCAAAAAGTTGCCCAGATCGTTAAACGATTGTCGCCAATCATCGGAGAGCGGTTGGCCGCGCGTGAGCATGCGCAGCCCGATAATCGCCAATGTCAACGCTGCCAATCCTTGGCCGGCCAAGAACAGCAGCCCATAGATCGACGAGAACCACTCCGGCTCCAACGACATCATCCAATCATAGGCGGCAAAGGTGGTGCTTAGCATATAGAGGATCATGCCGACCGCACTCAGCCCCCGCATGCGCCCAGCCAGGGCGGGATCGCCGGTCTCCGCTTGCCGGCGCGATAGCCGGTTGAGTGCATAGACCAGCCCCAGCCAGATTACCCAGTAAAGTAGGGCCCGCCCCAAGAAAAAAGGAATATTCAGCCAGGCCGTTTTCGTTTGTAGCAGCGCACTCTCGGCGACCAGTTCAGCATTGGCCCATGGATAAAGGCTGGTCAACCCGAAGATCAGCGGCACAAAAAGCAGCGCCATCAACCCCAACGTCAACGCCGCCGCCTCCATAATGTGCCGAATGCGCGCACTCCAGCGACCACCAACCAGATGATGCAGCAGGACAAACCCCAGTCCCCCTAGCCCGATCTCCAGCCAGAAGAGATAGGCGAGCAGATAGGATTGCCAGAATTGGGTGCGGTCGATCAAAAGCCCCACGACGCCCAGCACCAGCCCGATCCCGCCAACGAGCAAGGCTGGCCGTTGCCAGCGTTTCAGGCTGGCCAGTGAATTTAAATGGTGATTCGTGATAGGTGATTGGTCCATTCGTCCCTGCCCATCGCTATCGTAGCGGCACAATATATCGTGCTACTACGACGGTGCTTTAGTTGGTTATCGTCTCGGTTGCGGTAACGGCTGTTGACGGTGCTACTATCGCACCGTCCGCATTCTGGCTCAGTTGCAACGCCCGCATATAGGCAATAATCGCCCAGCGATCCGCCGGGGGAATGCGCGCGCCATAGGCGGGCATCACGCGTGTCCCATTTGTGATCACCGTGAAATAGTAACCTGCCGTTTCCGCCCGCAGGTCGGGATCATGGAACGAGGTCGGCTCTGGCATCCCATAATCAACCACAATGCCCTTGCCATCACCGGCTAACCCATGACAGGGGGTGCAGAAGATGTCGTAGCGCTCCTGTCCCCGTTCCAATACGGCAACGGTGACCGTAAAGGGAAAGCTGTCCACCACCTGGCCATCCAAACGCCCGGTGGTGAGATGTTCATTTCCGGGCAACTGCCCGCGTGCCACCGTGTCCGCCACCCGTGGCCGCGCCGACGCCCCATCGGCAAAAAAGGTGCTCGCCTCCAGCGGCTCGTAGCGCGGCTGGTCGCTCATGTCAAAGCGACAGCCGGCGATGAAACCGACGCAGAGTAAGAGGCCGATGATCGGCCAACGCGGTAAATCGAGCGGCAAATTAGATAATCTTCTCATTGCTTGGTTGATCCTCAACCGATCTGCTTTTGTAACTACCAAGCTACCCCTCCCGCGCCTAGAAGCGGTTGCCTCTTCGGCGCGCTCCCCTGCTAAGGGATGGGATCTAGCTGGGAGACCCAGGTTCCCTCCCCAAACTGGGGAGGGTTAGGGAGGGGTTAGTAGTTATACTCAAATCAGAATGAAACCCCTAGTTTCGGTCAGTGTGCGTCGCACTGACCAAAGAATCTAGCGGACTGGAAACAGTTGGCGGTCAGTGCGACGCACGCGATCCCGTTAGCCAGCAAAACTCCGGTTCTCAACTTGACTTCAGTATAGTTATCTGCTTTTCATAAAAGAGACTGAGCGGGTCTGGCTTGTACTCGCCAAAAGGTGGAATCTGCACAAAGCCCCACCGCTCATATAACGCAATGGCCTCGGTTTGATAGATCCCCGTCTCCAGCCGCAAAAGTCCTACCTCTTGGCTCAACGCATGATCCGCCAGTTGTTGTAACATTAACTTACTCAAGCCCAAGCCGCGAAACTGCGGGCGCACATACATGCGTTTGACTTCGCCATAATCTGTCCCAAAGAGTTTAACCCCGCCACAGCCGGCTGGCATGCCATCCTGGCGCATCACAAAAAAGGCGACCTTTTCCCGGATCAACTTGTCGACGCTAAAGCCATGCCGACTTTCGGCGGGGTACTGCGGTGTTAGATATGCTTCCAGCTCCGCAATCAGCAGCAGCGCATCGGCGCTATCGGGGCGTTCTGGGACAATTATCGTTGGCATTGGTTACTGACCTTTACTTTTCTACCGCAACAACTTCTGTTGGCCCTAACTTTTCTAAAAACGCTTTCGTCTGCACCAGATCAAACTTGGGATCATCGGCCTCGACACAAAGGAAAAAGCGATCCTGTGACGCAAACTTGAAGCGGGGCGCATTAAAGACGGCGTGATAGGGGCGGGGCAACCCATTGCGCAACAACATGCCCAACACCGCACTCCCCGCCGCAAAGAGAATCGTCATCTCAAAGGTGAGGATGATAAAGGAGGGCCAACTGTTAAGCGGCCGCCCGCCAATGTTCCAGGGGTAGTCGATCACTGCGGCGTAATATTGCATGCCAAAGCCAACCACCGCGCCCACAATCCCACCGACCAGCACCAGCCAGCCCAGGCGGGAAGGGCGCAAGCCAATCGCCGCCGGCAATTCGGCAATCGGAAAGGGGCTATAGGCCGAGAGGCGACGATAGCCGGCGGCATAAGTTGCCTGTGCCTTGGCCAGCAATGTTTCGGGATCAGCAAATTCTGCCATCAGGCCATAGAGCGGGGCATCCGGGTCGGCGCCTGCGGTGGAAGCCGCGGGTTCGACAGTCACCGCTTCGGCCACGGGACTCGTCCCCGCATGTTTGTGCGTCTCGGCTAGCAGATGGCGCATCTCAAAGATCGAGATCATCGGCAGCACACGGATAAAGAGGAAGATCAGGGTTAGAAAGAGCCCAATCGTGCCGATAAAGGTGGCCCAATCCCAAATCGTCCCCGCATACATGCCCCACGAGGATGGCAGGTAATCGCGATGCAGGCTGACGACGATGATCACATACCGTTCCAGCCACATGCCGGCGTTGACAATCAGGGCGATGATAAAGAGCAGCAGCGGCTTCGAGCGGACCCAGCCCGACCAAAGCGCTTGCGGCACCAGAATGTTGCAGAGCATCAGCGCCCAAAAGGCCCACCAATAGGGGCCAAACGAACGATTAAAGAGCCAGAAGCGTTCTGCTCCGCTGCCCGAATACCAGGCGGTAAAACCCTCGGTCAGATAGCCATAGGCGACAAAGAGACAGGTCGCCAACATCACTTTGGCCATATTCTCTAAGTGTTGTTGGGTGATAAAATCTTCAAATTTGTAGATCTTGCGCAGGGGAATCAACAGCGTCATCACCATGGCAAAGCCGGAGAAGATCGCCCCGGCGACAAAGTAGGGCGGGAAGACTGTCGAGTGCCAGCCGGGAATCACGCCGACCGCAAAGTCGAAACTCACCACCGAGTGGACCGAGACGACCAGCGGCGTTGCCAGCGCAGCCAGCAACATATACGCGGTATCATAGCGTTGCCAATGGTGTGCGGCCCCGCGCCAACCGAGCGCCAGCAGCCCATAGAGATAACGCAGCCAGCGATTCTCCGCCTTGTCGCGCATCGCCGCCAGATCGGGGATCAGGCCGACGAACCAGAACATGAGCGAGACCAGCGCATAGGTGCTGATCGCAAAGGCATCCCAAACCAGTGGGCTGCGAAATTGCGGCCAGAGGTCAAAGGTGTTGGGGTAGGGAAAGATCCAGTACGCGAGCCAGGGCCGACCAAGATGAAGCACGGGAAAGAGCAGCGCGCACGAGACGGCAAAGAGCGTCATCGCTTCGGCAAAACGGTTGATCGACGTGCGCCACTCCTGGCGAAAGAGAAAGAGAATCGCCGAGATCAGCGTGCCGGCATGACCAATGCCGATCCACCAGACGAGGTTGGTAATATCAAACCCCCAGCCCACCGGCTGGTTGATCCCCCAGATGCCGACACCGCGCAGAAAGAGCTGCCCCACGGCAAAGAAAAAGACCATGAGCAGCACAAAGCCAATCGCCAGCCCCACATACCAGGATTTGGGCACCACCCGCGTCAGGACGGCCCCTGTAATTTTCTCGGTAATCGACCGAAAGCTATGGCCCGGTCCGATAAGTTGTCCTGATTGTTGCATCTTCCTTGCCTCTTCTGCTCTTGCCTGCTGGTTCCCACGCTCTGCGTGGGAATCCCGTGCCGACGCTCCGCGTCGTGCTGTCGCTGGACGCAGAGCGTCCGCGCTGCATTACACCGGAGACCGGTGTAACGAGCTTACCCTAGCGCCGGGTTGGGATTGCGCAACTTCGCCAAGTAAGTCGTGCGCGGGTGGGTGTTGAGTTCGGTTAACATGCCATAGTTAAGCGGCGACGCCTTGCGCTGCGCCACGACACTCTGCGGATCATTGAGATTGCCAAAGACAATCGCTTTGGTTGGGCAGGCCCCTTGGCAAGCGGTCACCACTTCGCCATCGGCAATTGGGCGGCCCTCCAACTTGGCGGTAATGCGTGCGGCGCTGATGCGTTGCACACAGTAGGTACATTTCTCCATCACCCCACGGGCGCGCACCGTGACATTCGGGTTGCGCTGTAACTTCAGGCTCTCGGCGTCATAGTCGGTATATTCGAGGAAGTTAAAGCGACGCACCTTATATGGACAGTTGTTTGAACAATAGCGCGTGCCGATACAGCGGTTGTAGACCATTGTGTTCAGCCCCTCCGCGTCATGCATCGTCGCCGCGACTGGACAGACAACTTCGCAGGGCGCATTTTCACAGTGCATACACATCACCGGCTGGTGATGGATGGCCGGATTTTCTGCTTCGCCTTCAAAGTAGCGATCCAAACGGATCCAGTGCATCTCGCGCCCATTGATTACCTCGTCTTTGCCGACAATCGGGATGTTGTTCTCAGCCTGGCAGGCGACGACACAGGCATTACAGCCAATACAGCCGGTCATGTCAATGGCCATGCCCCAGGCGTTTTCTGGGTATTCAACTTTGGGGTAAAGCGAAAGCTCTTCGTGGTGGGGATCGAGCGCGTGGACAAAACCCGGATCCTCGGCAAATTGCTCCACCGTGCCCACGCGCACCAACTCGCGCCCCTCCATGCTATGATGATCCTGGGTGATCGCCAACTTGTAGCCGCTACCGACTTTGCGCACGGTCAACCTTGCCCCAAACCAGGGCGTATCAGTTGTACGCAGGCTGTAAGCGTTAAAACCTATGCCATTGCCCACCCGTCCTGCGGCCGTGCGGCCATAGCCTAAGTGTACCGTTACCTCATTGGCGACTTGGCCGGGGGCGATGAGAATGGGCGCTTGGACCGTACGCCCATCTACCGTTAACTCCACTAGATCGCCATCCGCCAGCCCCAGGCGTGTGGCGGTGGCCGGACTGATCAGCGCCGCATTTTCCCAGGTTAACTTGGTCAGCGGTTTAGGTAATTCTTGCAACCAACCATTGTTGGCAAAACGGCCATCCCAAATCGTTGGATCGGGGCGGAAAAGTAGGGTCAACTCGCTGTCATCGACCGGGCTGGGGGCTTGGGTCGTTAGGTCACTTTGTAGGGTGACCTCGACTGCTGGTTGGGCGCTGTCGGCGATCAGCCCATCATGCAGGGCACGTTGCCAGAAAGCGGTAAAATTGCCTTCGCCCTGTTGCGCCTGCCAGTAGCCTTGCACAATCTCATGCCCCGATCGCAATGCGGCGTCGGCGGCGCTGGTGAGCGCGTCCAACAATTCATGCGCAGAGCGGCAATCGTAGAGCGGTTGGATCAGCGGCTGTTGAATGGTAATCGTGCCATCGTAGGCGCGCAGATCGCTCCACGCCTCTAGATAATGGGTTGTCGGTAACTGCCATTGACAGGCTTGGCCGGTTTCGTCTACATGCAAACTAAGGTGCGCTGTAAAGGGCACCGCCGCCAGTGCTGTTGCGAAATCAAGGTCAACTGGGGCGTTGTAAACGGGATTGCCTCCCAAGATCAGCAAACTTTCTACACTACCGCCCTGCATCGCCTCGGTTAATTCGCGTAGTGATAGAAGTTGGCTAGTCCCTTGGGCTACCAACGGCGCGTGGTACGTGACGGTTTGTCCTACACTGCCCAGGGCCGCGTTGATCGTATGGGCCAGGGTATGCACAATTGGGGGCTGACTTTCACCGACGATCATCAACCCATTCCCCGCCGCAGCCTGCAAATCGGCGGCGATGGCTTCGACCCAACCTGAGGGCAATTCGGCTGCATCTACCACCACTTCGACACCAACCGCCGCGGCCAGCGCACGGGCAAAGGCTTCAATCTGCTGCGCCCCCAAAGGCAACCGATGATCCGCCGTGCCACCAGTGATAGTCGGCGTGCTCTCGATTACATACAGTCGATTGCGCACGCGATCCGCCGTGCTCTCGGCTGGGCGGCGACCATCGGCAAAATCGCGCACATAGCGCACATGGCCCGGCGCATCAGCGAGAAAATCAGCGTCCAGGCTCACAATCACATTGGCTTGAGCAAAGTGATAAACCGGCTCAACCGGCTGGCCAAAGGCAAGCGTCGCCCCTGCATAAACTTGGTCGCGATTGACGGGTTCGTACTGGTGCCAGCGGGCATTGGGAAAGCGCTCCAATAAGGCTGCCATTTGGCTCTGTAAAGTGGGGGAGGTGCTGCTTTCGCTGAGGATGCGCAACCCGGCACCGCCGCTGGCTGTCTGCGCGGCCAACGCGCTTTGCAACGCCGGCCAGAACTCGTCCCAACTACTTGCGGTGCCACCAGTGGTGACCACCTGCGCCCGATCCGGATCGTAGAGGGTGAGGATCGAAGCCTGGGCAAAGGCATCGGTTGCGCCCAAACTGGCGGGATGATCGGGGTTGCCTTCCAGTTTCGTCGGGCGGTTGAGTTGGCTTTGGGCTAATAACCCTTGCGCATAGCCACCCATCTCCATTGCCGTGGCAAAGAACAGGGATTGACCGGGCACCGTTTCTTCTGGTGCTTGCACATAGGGCACAATCGTTTCGCGTGGGGGGGCACAGGCTGTAACGCCAGCGAGGGCCAGCGAAGCGCCCATCAACTGCAAAAAGTTGCGCCGGCTCATTGATGGCAGCCATTCCGACGCCTGGCGCGGAAATTCGCGGTGCAGAAAGTTTTGAAAGTCAGCACTTTGGCTGAGCTCTTCCAGGCTGCGCCAATAGCTACGACCCTGTGTGCTGCCCAAATGCTCTTGTACTGCCGCTAAATCCAAAGGCGCTTTGCTCATTGTCTCTTCCTGCATAAATTAGACGACCGACGACTGACGACCGTTCGCTGAGCTTGCCGAAGCGAACGGTCGTCAGTCGTCAGTCGTCATTTCATTACCGATGACAGACCGAACAGTCGGTGAGTTGATCCACATGGACATCATAGGCGGCGACGAGCTGTTGCCCTTGGGCGAGCTGATCGACCGGTGGTTGCCAGCCCATGGTGAAAACTTCTTCGCGTGGGCGCATGTAAGCGGCGGGATTGCGATGGCATTCGAGACACCAGTCCATCTGCAAGGTCTCGGTCTTGGCCACCACCGGCATTTGATCAACGCGGCCATGACAGTCCTCGCAGCCAATGCCCTGTTTAACGTGGATGGCGTGGTTAAAATAGACGTAGTCGGCCAGGTCATGGACCCGCACCCATTCGAGATTTTTGCCTTCGTCCAGACTGGCGCGCACCAATGCCAACGCCGTTGAATCGGTGGCGATCTGGGCGTGGCAGCCCATACAGGTTTCGGTGGGGGGAATGCCGGCGCTGTTACTGCTTTCGACCGTGGTGTGACAGTAGCGACAATCGAGGCCAAGCCCACCAACATGTTGGGCATGGCTATAGGGTACAGCTTGCGCTTTGGCCACGCCGACTTCGGTCACAAAGGGTGATTGGGCAAAATAGTAAACAAGAACGCCCAACCCGAATACGAACAGGAGCAAGAGCACGAGCGTTGCTCGCACAATGAGGTTCATCCTGGGGTGGAAAATCTGGGCCATGGCAACGCCTTCGTACTAGAGGTGGATAAACAGAGCGACCTACACCACAGGATATGCAGGTCGCTCTTTAGGAGGCTACAACTTGAGATTACGGTGCTGCATTCTCGACTGCGGGAATGCTCTTGAGGTAAGCCGCAATCGCCGCAGCATCGCCATCGGTCAGCGTGCTAAAGCGGCGTTCGATCTGTTGGGCCATGGCCCCTTCGACCGCGCTACCATCGGGATAGAGCCCGGTCTGCATAAAGCTGGCAATTTCTTCTTCACTCCAACCGCCAAGGCCGGTGGCCTCATCGGGGGTCAGGTTCGAAGCAAACTCTTCGCGTAGCGGTGCGCCGGCGAGCAGCATGTCAGCCATTGGGCTGCCATCTTCATTCTTGGGGGTATGGCAACCACCGCAGTTTGCTAGCGTCACCAACTGTTCGCCACGCGCGACTGGCTCGGTGGGCGGTTCGGCGGCTGGGGCAACGGCTGGGGTAAAGGCGGCCGGCTCTTCGGACAGCTCGGTCTCGGTGATCACATTGCTGACCGGTTCGAGCGAAAGGAGATAGGCACCCACGGCCAGGGCTTCTTGATCAGACATGGCGCTAAAACGCATGTACGGCATCACTGGGTGCATCTGACCACCATCAGGTTCAGCACCAGTATGTAGGGCCAGGGCAATATCCTCGGCTGTCCAATCACCAATACCGGTTTCCGCATCGGGCGTAATATTGGAGGCGTAGACAATGCCTGCGGGCGTCTCAAATTCGTTGCCACCGGCCAAGGCGCCCAAATCGCGGTTCATGTGACAGCCACAGCCACCGGTGAGGGTGACGATATATTGGCCCATGGCCAACTCGTCCATCGCACCAGCGTCGGCGGTGTCGGTGGTCGCTTCGGTGCTGGTCATCTCTTCCGTTGCTGTCATCGTTTCGGTGGTGGTCATCGTTTCGGTGGTGGTCATCTCTTCGGATGGGGCGACCGTTGCTTCTTCGGCAGGGGCCTCGGTAGCTTCTTCAGCAGGGGCCTCAGTCGCTTCGGCTGCGGGTTCTTCTGCTGCCGGTGCTGTTGTTGCCGCCGGTTGACAGGCAACCATGATGCCAACCAGCAACATCAGCAGGCCGATGATCCCGACCGCGCGTAAACGTGTACCACGCGAACTTTGCTTGCTTGGGTTTTGTACCATGAATATTACTCCTTCTTGTCCATTTGTACGCAGGTGATTGATGCATTCCCACCGCGAGCCGCCAATGAGGAGGGGTGCTCGTGATGGATATCAGTTGAGTACATCTGGCCAGCGCGCTGTCGCCCAGATGTACTCTTACAGCTAACGTAGGCATTCTACCAGTTGGATTGGGGGGCGGGAAATCGGGTGGGTAGGTAGATCGGTAGATTAGTAGACTGGTAAATCAGTAAATCGGTAAATCGGTAGGAGTAGATACCGATTTACTGATGTACTGATGTACTGATGTACTGATGTACTGATTTACTTACAGCTTCAACATCGCCTCAATCACCCCTTCCGTCCGGTTCATGTGCATGGTGAAGCCGAGGCGGGTGGAGACGCGTTTCATGCCTTCATTTTCAGGGAGAATTTCGGCGACGATATGTTCGAGATTTTCTTGGCGGCCAAAATCGACCAGGCGGGTCAGCAATTCGGTGCCCAGCCCTTGGCGTTGATGTTCATCACTAATCAAAATCGCAAATTCGGCATCACGGCTGCCATGTAACTTGGTGAGTTGACCGAGGGCAATGATCTCGTGCGTGCCATCCGCCTTGGATCGCTCGGCGACCAGATTCATTTCGCGGTCATAGTCGATAAAACAGAGGCGCGTCAACGGCTCGTGTGAGGTCAATTGCGCCGCCGAAATTGGGTGGAAGTAGCGCAGATAAATGCTATCCGGCGAGAGCGTCTGGTTAAATCCCACCATGAGTGGTTCATCTTCGGGGCGAATGGGGCGGATCATCACCTCTTCGCCGTTGGGCATGGTCCAGGGGCCGGCAAAGCGCAGCGGGTAGGGGCGAATCGCGGGTCGGGGTAGATCTTCTTCGGCCATTGTCGGGTCATGCAGCATAATCCGCGCATCAAGCGCAATCAAGAGATCTGGTGATGCCAGCAAGGGGTTGATATCAATCTCTTTGATCCACGGCTGCTCGACGACCAGTTGGCTAAAGCGCACGAGTAAACGTTCCAGGGCATCGAGATCAACCGATTTGCGCCCACGAATCCCGCCAAGCGCAGTATGAATACGGGTTTGCTCCATCAGGCGGCGGGCCAGGGTGGTATTGAGCGGCGGTAAGGCCAACGCCCGGTCGCGGAAGACTTCAACGAGGACGCCGCCGGCCCCAAAGAGGAGGACCGGTCCAAATTGCGCATCCTGGCTGGACCCGATAATCAGCTCATAACCGTCAAGCTTTTGCATCGGCTGCACGGTCACACCTTGGAAATGTTGCGGACCACGTAGTTCTCCCACCGTCCGTTCGATGGTCTCATAGGCTGTGCGCACTGCATCACCATCGTTCAAGTTGAGTTGCACCCCCTGAACATCAGATTTGTGGGTGATGGTCTCGGAATTAAGCTTGAGGACGACTGGGTAGCCGATCTCTTCGGCAATGCTGACGGCCTCGGTCGCGTTGGTGGCCAAGCGGGTCACAACGGTGGGGATGCCATAGGCGTTAAAGATCTGCTTGGCCTCAAACTCGGTGAGAATGGTACGCTGTTTGGCGCGGACGGCATCGATCAGGGCACGGGCATGTTGATGGTTGATCGCTTCATCTTCACTGGCGACTGGTAAAGCGGGGGTCTCATAGATCGAGCGTAGGTTATCGGCATATTGCCACATATAATTAAAGACCCGCGCCGCTGTGTCCGGATAAGGGAAGGTGGCAAAGCCGGCGCGACTGAGGATTGCGTCACCGGCGGCCACATCGGCCCCACCCATCCAACTGGCCAGAATTGGCTTCTGTTGCGGGCTCTTACACGCATGGCGCAACTGCTCGGCCGTCTGCGTGGGATCAGTCATATCCTGCGGGGTGAGGATGACCAACATGCCATCACTCTCAGGATTTTGCGCCACCACTTCGAGCGTCTTCGCATAGCGTTCTGGCTCTGCATCACCTAAGATATCGATGGGATTGCTGTGGCTCCAGGCCGAAGGCAGGAATTCGCTGAGCGCCGTAATCGTCTCTTCCGAGAGGGCCGCCAGTTGACCACCCGATGTGATCAACGCGTCGGTGGCCAGCACACCAGGCCCACCGGCATTGGTGACAATCGTGAGGTTGGGACCCTTGGGGCGGGGTTGTTTGGAGAGCACTTCGGCCATGTAAAAGATGTCGGCAATGCGTTCGACGCGCAAGACGCCACAGCGGCGGAAGGCGGTATCAAGCACATCATCACTGCCGGTGAGTGCGCCGGTGTGAGAGGCGGCCGCCTTGGCCGCGGCGGCGGTGCGCCCCGCTTTGATCACGATGATCGGTTTGACGAGCGACACTTCGCGCGCAGCCGAGACAAAGGCGCGCGCATCACCAATCGATTCCATATAGATCACAATGCTGCTGGTCCGCGGATCGTCACCCAGGTAGTAGATCAGATCGCCCCAGTTGACATCAAGCATCGAACCAATCGAGACAAAGGCACTAAACCCGACATTGTCCTTCAAGCTCCAGTCAAGCACGGAAGTACAGAGGGCACCGCTCTGGCTGATAAAGCCGACGCTGCCGGGCAGGGCCATCCCTTTGGCAAAGGTGGCGTTGATGCCGGTCATGGGACTCATCACCCCAAGGCAGTTGGGGCCAATGATGCGCATCTTGGCCTGGCGCGCTTTTTGTAAAATTTCGCGCTCCAGTTTGGCACCCTCTTCGCCGATCTCTTTGAAACCAGCTGAGATGATGATCGCGCCTTTGACGCCGGCCGCTACACACTCTTCAATCATATCTGGCACGGTGCGCGCCGGGGTGACGATCACGGCGAGATCCACCTGCTCCGGTGTATCGGCAATCGACGGATAGGCGCGAATGCCCAGGATATTGTTGCGTTTGGGGTTAATTGGGAAGACGGTACCGCCAAAGGGGTGGCTGATCAGGTTCCAGAGTAGCGTGCGACCCACGCTGTTCTGGCGTTCGGTCGCACCAATGACGGCGACACTGCTGGGGGCAAAGATCGCATCAAGGGGATGGCGGCGGTAAGTCGGCAATTTAATGCCTTTTGCTGCAGGCACGGTATAACATCCTTTCAAAGTCTTATTGATACACCAGCGCAAATAGCGCGGATGATTTTAAACGTGATGCGTAAAACGTAAAACGTGATGCGTGAAACGTAAAAGGGCAGGGCGACTTTTACGTTTCACGCATCACGTTTTATTTAATCCTAACTCATCATATTTGCGACGTACTTCTTGAATATCTTGCCACATCAGCGCTTTGGGCGAGCCTGGTTTACGGTCGGGGTTACGCAGCAGGTAGGCGGGATGGAAGATTGGCATCACCCAGCGGCCATCGACTTCGAACCACTGCCCGCGCACTTTGGTAATGCCCAATTTGGTTTCATTCAACACTGAGCGCATGGAGACGCCACCGGTCAACAGAATGATCCGTGGATCGATCAGGCGAATGATTTCTAACAGGTAGGGCTTGTAGTAGTCGATCTCGGGGTTGGTGGGCTTGCGGACTTGGCGCCCGTCAATGCCAGGGGGCAGGCGAAAAACAGCATTGGTAATCAGCAGATCTTTTTCCGAATCAAAGTCGGCGGAGGCGAGGATCTGGTCGAGCAACTTGCCCGATGGCCCCACAAAAGGTTTGCCCTGGCGATCTTCCTGTAGCCCTGGCGCTTCGCCGACAACCATCAACTTGGCCGCCGGATTGCCGCGGTAGATCACAACGTTGCTGCCCGTGGCAAAGAGTGGGTCATCTTTTAGCGCCTGTAGATCAGCGATCAGGGCCTCTAATGAGGTATATTGCGGCACTGCTGGTGCGTCAGGGATGGGTGCTTTTACGTTGGTGGCCATCTTTACTCCTGCTTGTCTAGTAAAACGATTAGTAGCGTCTGCGGCAAATGACAGTTCGCGATTGGGTAAGGGTGATCACTGTCAGCCTTACCTAAAACGCCCGTAAAGCCCCTGGTTTTAACTATGGGGATGTAAAGGCGCTGGCGTACGCTTCGATGTACTCAGTGTTCCTCGCCAGGACGTTGTCCCAAATGTTGCGATTGACTGACAATCAGAACATGTTTTATCGAACATTTGTGCTACAATATACCTATGAAAACGTACAAGTTCAAGCTGTACCGATCCAAGAAGAATAAGCACCTGCACCAGCAGATCAACATCAGTGGGCTGATCTACAACCACTGCATTGCCTTGCACCGCAGGTACTACCGCTTGTTCGGTACAAGCTTGCACGCGTACGCCTTGATGAAGCACATCACCAAACTGAAGAAATTGCCTAAGTACGGCTATTGGAACCTTGTTGGTAGTCAAGCGATTCAAGATGTAGTGCAACGCATCGACAAAGCGTATAAGCTGTTCTTTGGCAACCTCAAGCGCAAGGTGAAGACCTCGCCCCCAGGCTTTAAGAAGGTCAAGAAGTACAGTAGTTTCACGCTGAAGCACGCAGGTTGGAAACTGCTTGACAGCAACAGAATCAAGATCCAAGGGATTGTCTACAAGTTCAGCAAGTCCCGCGATATCCCAGCAGACATCAAGACTGTCACCATCAAGCGCGACAGTCTTGGCAATTTCTGGTTGTACTTTGTCGTTGAGGAAGAAATCGACCAAACTAACCGCATCCTGACCGGTAACAGCGCAGGATTCGACTTTGGTCTGAAGATCTTTCTTAAGTCGTCGTACGACAAGGATATTGAAAGTCCGCTGTACTACCGTGCGGCAATGGCCGAACTGAAGACCGCACAGCGTAATGTATCCAGCAAGGACAAGCTGTCCAACAACTGGCGCAAGGCGAAAGCGAACGTTGCCCGCATCTATCAGACGGTGGTCAACAAGCGCCGCGATTGGTTCTTCAAGCTTGCCCATAGCTTGACGGACAAGTACGATCAACTTTTCTTTGAAGATCTCTCTATGAAGGGAATGCAGGCACTCTGGGGCCGAAAGATAGGCGACCTTGCCCGATCCGAGTTTATGTCTATCTTGACCTATGTTGCCGCCACTAAGGGCAAAGTTGTTCATCTGATCAGCCGTTTCTATCCCTCGTCTAAGACTTGTTCTGATTGCGGATATGTGTACCAAGAGCTAAAACTTTCAGAACGCAGTTGGGCTTGTAAAGGTTGTGGCGTGATCCACGACCGCGATCTCAACGCTGCTTTAAACATTCACAGGGAAGGCACCCAGAGGGTACCCGCTTCCCTTGGGCTAGGCGATATAAGACCGTCTTTGACGGCTATCGCTGCTTGAATCCAGAATCCCCGGCATTTATGCCTGGGGAGTACGTCAAATAGTGTAACACAATTGACAAGAAGGAATCATCCTTTTTTGTGCTTAAATAAATCAATCGGCTTTTCTGTACGAACCACAGCTTAATCCCGCTGTGCCGAACTTAACAGATTGTACTGAAATGAGTTGCAGAGAGGATACAAAGCGGCTGTGCAAAAGTTGTTACTCATCACTTTCTGGCTTTGTTGTGCGTTGGTCGTTTCGACCCACGGGGTACAGGCTGCCACCTATTATATTGGGCCTGATGGCAATGATGGGCAAAGTGGTGAAAATGAAAGCAGTGCCTGGGCCACCTTTGCCCGCGCCTGGCAGAGCCTTGTGCCCGGCGACACCCTGATCGTCATGGATGGACTCTATCAGCAGAACATCGAGCCGACCGGTGCCGATGGCAGCGCGGAACAACCAATCACCATCCGCGCCCAGCACGATGGGCAAGCGATCATTGACGGCGGCTTTACCTCGATTCCCGTTTACCTCTATCGCAACTACTATACGCTGGAGGGTTTAGTCGCGCGCAACGGTCAACATGCCGTCTACTTTATCTCCGGCAGTAATAATACGCTACGTCGCGTCTCGGGCTACAATGCCACCGCTGATGATAATTCGGATATCTTTGCGGTCTATGATTCGCATAATAATCTGATCGAGGACTGTGTTGCCGCGGGCATGGGGCGCAAAATGGTGATGATCTACCGGGGCAGCCACAACATTGTCCGCCGCTGTTTTACCGATTGGCGCGCCTGGGATGGCCGCAACTGGTGTGATGACTGGCCCTGGGGTGACAATCTTCAAGTCTACAATAGTGATTACAACATCATCGAAAATAGCATCGGCTATGGCAGCGTGCCGGTCTGGTCAATCGCCATCCAGGCCAATGCGCCGGATGTTTCGGCCATTGGCAACCAGGTGTTGGGCAGCATCTCGATCTACGCCGGGATGAACCATGATGGTACAGTCAAAGTCTGGCCCAGCGAACGACCGCAACCAACCGAGTGTACCCAAATGCGCAGCTTTGACTGGCCCAGCCAGCGCGCCGGTTTTGCCCTGTATGGCAATGGGCGCATTGAAGATAATCTCTTCCGCGATATCTTTGCCTGGGGCAGTGCCGGGCTCGGGTTGACGGTGATCTTGGATGGTCAACATGGCAACAACATTGTTGATCATGCCACGCTGCTCAACAACGGGCTTGACAACCGCCCCCATTGGGGCGGCAGTGGGGCCGAGGTGCGCCCTGAAGAACTCTACCTCTTTGATGGTTTTACTAACAACTGGGTTGAAGCCTATGACGAGTGGGGGGCCGGCGCGCGGCTCGACTATCGCTATGTCAACGGCCAATTGACCAACGAAGCACTCTGGCCGTGGCCCATGGAAACACGCGTGCAGACCGAATTAGGACTCTCGCCGACTGAACTAGTGGCGAGTGTGAGGCGGCAGTGGCAAGCCGCAGCCCGGCCCTTCTACCCGCTGATGCGCGATGGCAAATTGCTGATGCCGATTCCCAACCGCTGCGATCCGATGTACAAAAGATAATTTTAGGACTTACGTGGTTCACGGGTAACCCAATCAGAAATATTACCCTTGGGTACGCTGGTCACGCGTCTTCTTGCACCCTTGTTGTATAATCACCTTAGCGCATGGTTTGTGCTTAAAAAAGGCAGACAATATTTATAAGCAAAAGGATGCTGAGGTGAAACATTGAGTGACAACCGCAATTCTACAGCAATGGACGTGGAAGCCGTTTCGGCGGCGTTATTAGCCGAAGCAAGCGCAATGGCAGAACAGCTGGTGGCATGGCGGCGCGATTTTCACATGCACCCGGAACTGGGCTTTCAAGAGGTACGCACGGCGGGGATTGTCGCCGATCACCTGCGCACATTAGGGTTAGAGGTCAGTACTGGTATCGGCAAGACCGGTGTGGTGGCACTGGTGGAAGGGGACAACACGCCCCTCGACGCGCCGACGGTGATGCTGCGTTTTGACATGGACGCCTTGCCGATCCATGAAGCGAATGATGTGCCCTACCGTTCGCAGCAGGCTGGCGTCATGCACGCCTGTGGTCATGATGGGCATACTGCGATTGGCATGGGGGTGGCGCAACTGTTGGTTGCCCGGCGCAATGAACTGCCTGGCCGCGTCAAACTCGTCTTCCAGCCGGCCGAAGAGGCGCTGGGCGGTGCGCTGGCAATGATCAACGATGGCGTGTTGGCGGAGCCGAAACCATCCGCGGCGTTTGGTTTGCACCTCTGGAGCCGGCTGCCCCTCAATCAGGTGGTTGTCCAGCCGGGGCCGATCTGGGCCGCGGCTGACAGCTTTACGATTATTGTGCGCGGGCGGGGTGGACATGGTGCCATGCCCCACGAAACGATTGATTCTACGCTAGTTGCCAGCGAAATCGTGATGGCCCTCCAGAGCATCGTTGCGCGCAATGTCAACCCAACAGATACGGGGGTCGTCTCGGTGGGCACCTTTATGAGTGGCAACGCCGCCAATGTGATCTCTGGCGAAGCCACGTTAACCGGCACGGTGCGCAGCTTTGTTCCCGAAGTGCGTACCTTGCTCTTCCGCCGGATTGATGAGATCGCCAAGGGGATCTGTCAGGCACATGGGGCGACCTGTATCGTAGAACCGCGGCTTGGTTGTCCGGCCACGATCAATTCGGAAGCAGGCGCGGCGCTCATGCAGCGGGTGGCGACTGGGGTTGTCGGCGCCGAACAAGTCGCCCAGATCGCGCCGATGATGGTCGGCGAAGATATGGCCGAATTTCTTGACCGCGCCCCTGGCTGTTTTGTGCTGATCGGGGCCGCCGATCCCGCCGGCCCGGAGTTGAGCCCCCATCACAACGCCACCTTTGACTTTGACGAGCGCATGTTGCCGACTGGCGTGGCTGTCTTGGCTGGCGCGGCAGTGGCTTATCTGGCCGCACAATAAGCAGTGTTGCGGTGATGTAATAGGTATTGAAAATTAGGATCGGTAAAGCTGGCTGTCGGAGATCGCCCCGCCATCAATGAGCAGGGCTACCGAACAACGCCCCCTAAAGCCCGCTTTAGGGGGCGTTGTTCGGTAGCCCTGCGGCTTTAGCCCAGGGCGGTTTGCCCTAGCCTTTCTGTGAATGGCTAGGCTACCAACCCAATCATACCATTCTCCACAAACCCACCACAAAGAGACCCAAAGGCTACATGCCGCGCACAGCTTTATGTTGATCAGCACTTTATAAATTCGACTTTGGTTGCTAGCCTATGCTACAATATTTTCACAACAATTCAATTAATCAGATTAATTGAATGATTTGTAATTTTTATTACTTGTTAAGCCTGTTGTAAATTTGTCTGTCAACGAAGACAGGCTGGATCAATTGCGAAGACGCATACGGTATGATGGTTAACGGTAAAGTCCAATCCGAATTTTTACAGCACTTACTTACGCGCGGGTGTCAGCCGGGTGATCGGTTGCCCTCACTCAACGAGCTCAGTGATGAGCTGGGGATTAGCGTGGGTAAGTTGCGCGAACAATTTGAAGTTGCGCGCATGTTGGGGCTGGTCGAAGCCAGTCCTCGGCGCGGGATAACACGCACACCCTACGCTTTTCTCCCGCCAGTCCGTTTGAGTTTACTCACAGCCCTGGCAATTGATCCGCAGCACTTCGACGCCTTTAGCAGCTTACGGATTCATCTCGAAGTTGCCTATTGGCATGAAGCCGTGGCACTGCTAACCTCAGAAGACAAGCTTTACCTGCGTCGTCTTGTCACTGATGCCTGGTGTAAGCTTAACCAGCCACGCGCCCAGATACCCTATCAAGAACATCGCGAACTCCATCTAACGATCTTTCGCCGCCTGGGCAATCCCTTTGTGCTGGGGCTGTTGGAAGCATACTGGGATGGTTACGAGGCGGTTGAACTCAATACCTATGCTGACTATGCCTACTTAAAGACCGTCTGGGAATATCACGACGAGATTGTAGGGGCAATTGAGCATGGGGATTTTGCGCGCGGGCGTGAGCTGTTGATTACACACATGCAGTTGCTTAGTCATCGCGGGATTTCGATGGAAACGACCAGTGACGTGTTGGGTTTATAACCGATGAGATAACGACTAACCCCTCTCGCGCCCTAGGGCGGTTGCCTACTAGGTGCGCTCCCCTGCTAAGGGGGGAAGGGTTGACCCCGAGACGGTTCCTCCCCTTACCAGGGGGAGGTTAGGAGGGGGTTAGTCGTTACCCAATGAGATAGAATGGGCTGCCGGTCTCGCTGCAAACATCAGCTTCCCAGGCTTAGCCAATGCCCTTGACATAAAGGCATTGATGATGTGACGCACAAGAAGGCTGCACATTTATTCTATAAAATTTTTTGAGGATGGCTGTAAATGAACAAAGCAGGTTTAATTTTTATCCGTATGTTAGAAATGCCTCGATTCGGAGGAAGGCGATGAGTTTATTAGTACAAGAACAACCAGAGACAGTGGAGCAGGGGCGCATCGTCAACGACTTCAATATCAATGTCGCCACTGCGAACGGTTCCGGCAGCCAGACCAGCAATAGTCTGCTGATCCGTTCGCTTTTTAAGATGGGGATTCCGATTACCGGCAAGAATCTTTTCCCGAGTAACATTCAAGGGTTACCCACCTGGTACAACATCCGTTTGAGTAAGGATGGCTACCTCGCCCGGCGCGAAGCCGTCGAGGTGATGATCTGTATGAATGGCGCAACCGTGGCCGAAGATATGGCCAGTGTTGCGCAAGGCGGGCTCGTGATCTACGACGAGAGCTTGCCGATTGCCGCGCGGCGTGAAGATGTACGCTACTTCGGCATGCCGGTGAAAGAGCTCGTCAAAGCTGCCGATTTGCCCTTTGCCCTGCGTGACTATGTGGCCAACATGGTCTATGTCGGTGTGGCTGCCTATCTGCTCGAGATCGAAATGGCTGAATTGCGCGCCGCCTTGGAATGGAACTTTAAGGGCAAGCCCAAGCCGATCGCAATGAACTGGGATATGTTGCAACGGGCCTATACCTGGGCGACCGAAAATGTGACCAATGACCAGCCTTACCGCGTGGCGCGCATGAGTGGCTACAACGAAGGCAAAGTGTTGATCGACGGCAACAGTGCCGCCGGCCTGGGCGCGCTCTTCCACGGCGTCAGCTTCCTTTCCTGGTATCCCATTACCCCGTCATCCAGCTTGGCCGAAGCAATTATTAGTTATGGACCCGATATCCGCAAGGATCCCGAAACTGGGAAAGCCACCTACGCGATCATTCAGGCCGAAGACGAATTGGCCGCCATCGGTATGGTGCTTGGTGCTGGTTGGGCCGGCGCCCGCTCGATGACTGCGACCAGCGGTCCTGGCATCAGCCTCATGTCGGAATTTGTCGGCATGGCCTACTTTGCCGAGATCCCCTCGGTGATCTGGGACATTCAGCGTATGGGGCCGAGCACGGGGTTGCCCACCCGCACGGGCCAGGGTGACATTATGGCCGCCTACTATTTAGGCCACGGTGATACCCGCCATGTGGTGCTTTTGCCCGCAACACCCAAAGAGTGTTTCGAGATGGCCGGCACGGCCTTTGATCTGGCCGAACGTCTACAGACGATGGTCTTTGTTCTCAGTGATCTTGATCTGGGCATGAATCTTTGGATCAGCGATGAATTTGACTATCCCGAGGCCACCTTTGATCGCGGCAAGGTACTCACCGCTGAGGATCTGAAGGCGCGTGGGGGCAAGTGGGGCCGCTATCTGGATGAGGATGGTGACGGCATTACCAACCGCACGATCCCTGGCAATAAACATCCCATGGCCGCCTATTTCACCCGCGGCACTGGCCACAATGAATATGCCTTCTACAGTGAGCGCTCGGAAGATTGGGAAAACAATCTCAAGCGGTTGGCCCGTAAATTTGAAACCGCACGCAATCTGGTGCCCAAACCAGTTGTAGATGAAGTCGAAGAGGCGAAGATCGCAATTATTAGTATGGGCAGCAATGATCCCGCGGTGCAGGAAGCGCGCCAACGGCTGGCCAAAACCGGGGTGGAGACGAGCTATCTGCGGCTACGCGCCCTGCCGATCAGCGATAGCGTGCGCGACTTTATCGCCAGCTATGATCAGGTCTATGTGGTCGAGAATAATTTCGACGGCCAGTTGCACAAGATCCTGTTGACCGAGACGCCCGAATCCGCCATGCGCCTGGTCTCCGTCTCCAAGTGTGATGGGATGGCGCTCTCGGCGCGGTTCATCACCGAATCGATTCTTGCGAAGAAGTAAGGAGTAACTGCGAATGAGTACAGTAACGGAACGGGCCAAGGCGGCGTCGGCTGCCCGTACCCCGAAAACCAATATTATCGGCCTGGAGAAGAATGACTATAAGGGGCGTGACTCCACCCTCTGTAAAGGGTGCGGCCATGACAGCATCAGCGCCCGCATTATCAACGCCACCTGGGAATTGGGCCTCGATCCCAGCCAGGTGATCAAGCTGAGTGGCATCGGCTGTAGCAGCAAGACGCCGGCCTATTTCCTGGGCCAAAGTCATGGCTTTAACTCGCTACACGGGCGTATGCCTTCGGTGGCAACCGGTGCCTTGTCTGCTAACCGCCAACTGACCGCCATCGGCGTCAGCGGTGACGGCGACAGCGCTTCGATTGGCATTGGCCAATTCAAACATGTGGTGCGCCGCAATGTGCCGCTAGTCTACATTATCGAGAACAATGGCGTCTATGGCTTAACCAAGGGCCAGTTTAGTGCCACTTCTGACAAGGGGCAGATGCTGAAATATGCCGGCGTGAATCAATTGCCCTCACTCGATGTCTGCATTGAAGCATTGACTGCCAATGCGACTTTTGTGGCCCGCAGCTTTGCCGGCGATGCCAAGCAGGTGGAGACGTTGCTGAAGGCGGCTGTTGCCCACCGTGGCATTGCGGTAATCGATATTATCAGCCCCTGTGTCACTTTCAACAACCACGATAGCTCCAATAAGAGCTACAGTTGGGGCAAGGAAAACGAGACGCCGATCCACGAGTTGAACTTTGTCCCCAAGTACGAAGAGATCGAGATCGACGAGTATGATGACGAGCGCGAGGTGAAACTGCACGACGGTTCGTGGATTCAGCTCAAGAAGTTGGGCGAAGATTACGATCCTACCAACAAGATGCTCGCCTACCAGACACTAGAAAATGGCCGCCGTGAAGGCAAGTTCCTGACTGGGCTCTTCTATATCAACGACGAAGAACCCAACATGCTGGAATTGCTCAACATGGTCGATACACCATTGGCCCAACTGAGCGAACAACAGTTGCGCCCCAGCCGGGACGCGCTGCGCCAGATTATGGCTGATCTCTAGGCGGTCGAGCGTAGGCTTCGACAAGGCTACGAGAGGGTACTCCCGACGCGTGCTCAGCCTACGCGTTAACTGTGCGAAGTTGCGCCAGCGACCCGTAAAACAATTGTAGACAAGACAGGCATCCGTTAAACAGATGCCTGTCTTTCATTTCAGGGATGAAAATTATGTGGAAGTTGGAAACCAACGCGAAAGAAACCGCGCTGTTATTGGTCGATGTGATCAACGATCTGGCATTTGACGGTGGCGATGATCTGCTCTTTCACGCGCTGCCGATGGCGATGCAGTTGGTGGCGCTGAAAGCCAAGGCACGCGCAGCGGGGATTCCGGTCATTTACGCCAATGACAACTTTGGCCGTTGGCGCTCCGATTTTCAGAAGTTGGTGCGCTACTGTGTGGATGGTGACGTGCGCGGTAAGGAGATCGCACGTATGTTGGAACCGCACGAAGATGATTACTTTGTGCTCAAACCCAAACATTCTGCTTTCTTCCAGACCAGTCTCGATGTGCTACTGAAAAGTTTGGGCACCAAGCGCCTGATCATCGGCGGCATGGCGGGCGATATCTGTGTTCTCTTTACCGCAAATGATGCCTATATGCGGGATTTCGAGGTGATAGTCCCGTCGGATTGTATTGCATCCGAGGATGCGGAGAATAACCGCCAGACCTTGAAGCTGATCGAACGGGTGCTTAAAGCGGATATTACGCCCTTTGGTGAAGTCCAGGGGGCATAAATGTAGGGGCACGGCATGCCGTGCCCCTACATTTAATTCACGACTATTCCCCACCCGTATAGGTAATCTTGTAGATCACACCATTCGTGTCTTCGGAGAGCAGCAACGAGCCGTCGCTGTGTACGAGCAACCCGGCAACCCGGCCAAAATGGGCCACTTCTTCCTCCAACAACCAGCCAGTGATAAAGTCATTAATCGCGACTGGCTGCCCTTCCTCATCAAAGTCCACATGGACCACCTTATAACCCACCGGCTCCTGGCGATTCCATGAGCCGCGCATGGCGACAAAGGCATCGTTCTGATATTCCGCCGGGAATTGCTCACCCGTATAGAAGACCATGCCGATCGGCGCGCTGTGGGCTTGATAGGTCAGCACCGGGGCAGTGGATTGGGCACAGAATTCAGCCTTGGTCATGCCCTGGGGTGGCACCGCGAGATAGGGATCAACCTGCTGAGCCGCATAACAGAAGGGCCAGCCGTAGTTGTTCCCTTGCTCGATTAGGTTCAACTCTTCCGGCGGTTGGTCATCGCCGCGCCAGTCGGAGCCGTGATCCATGCCCCAAAATTCGCCGGTTTCCGGGTGCCAGCCCCAGCCGATGGTGTTGCGCAGGCCAGATGCATAAATCGTGCGTTCACCGCTGGCTGGATCGATCTGCAGAATCGTCGCGTATTCGGGATTGACAAAGCCACAGGCGTTACAGGGGCTGCCAATGCTCACGTAGAGCATGCCATCTTCCCCAAAGGCCATCGTGCGGTTGCCATGTTGGCCGGCTTCAGGCAGACCGGTAACAATCGGTTCCAGCCCCTCGATCATGCCATCTGCCGCGAGTGAACCCAGGTAGATCGTTACCGGGGTGGCCAGATAGATCTCGGTGCCTTCAATGATGATGCCGTGTACCGAAGGCAGATCCGTGGCAACAATCATTGGCTCATCCGCCATGCCGTCGCCATCTTCATCGCGCAGGGCCAAAACATCGCCCTCACCGCGCCGGGTGACATAAATTGTGCCATCGTCGGCTTCGGCCATCATGCGCACACTGCCGAGCCCTTCGCCAAAGGTGCTGATTTCAAAGCCCTCCGGTGCTTGCAGCGTGGCAATCCGCGCGGCGGTCGCGCTACGAATTTCCGGCTGGATGTTGTTGCCGGTGACGGGGGGCGGTGGTGTTGGCGCAGCGGGCGGCGGCACTTCCATTGCCGTCAGCACTCCGCACGCGATGCGCGCACCACTCAGGCCGGCGGGATCGGTCACCTGGTCATCTGCCTTGGCATGGATCAAGATCGAACTGCCATCCGCAGTCAACAGGGCATTTTCACCACTGCCCAGGGTCACCGACATGCTGGTCGTTGCATACGTGGCGTTGCCGGCATCATCAAACTCGATGTTGGGCAGATCACCAGCATGGGGACCGGCTGGATTTTCTAACCCATGTTTGGCCATTGTAGGGTTAAAATGGCTGCCGGCAACCGCAAAGTCCGGGGTGCAGCGCCCCACCTGGTGGAAGTGAATGCCATGTTCCCCTGGCTCGGCTTCGACCAGGCCGCTGACGACGATACTAATTTGTAGCCCCTCGGCGGTTTCGGTAAAGTTGGCGCTGCCGACGACCGTGCCCGAAATATTTTGCAATTCGGCAATCGCCATCGTCGGTATGATGGTTTGCGTCATATTGCCAGTGTCAGTCATGGCTGTGGTGCCGGTCATTCCCATTGTCGTGGTTGGCGCGGCCGCCGGTAACAGCGGACTTGCTGTCGCGGGCGCGGGGGTTGCTGTGGCGCTCTGCTGTAGGTGCGTGGCCGTGGCCGCCGGTGTGGACCAGAGACTGGCCCCATAAGCTGCCAGCGCAAAGAGGCCGGCAACAGTCCAGATCATCAATGTTCGCATTTTTCTCCTTTGTTTATCCCTTGTGGTTTATCTCTTGTGATTATCGATGTGGCGGCTACTTTGCAACAATCGCTGCGCCGCATTCAGCGCCGGGCAAAGCTCCGCACGGACTAAGTTGGCGTTCCACCAGATGCTGCTTACTTTGGAACGTAACCAAAGATAAACGCGTCTAAGGGCAAAACCCTATAGAGCAGGTTATAGAAGTGGCTATAGTGTAGGTATGGATTGTGCAATGAGTGTTACTGGCGAGCGGTAACTTGACCAACTTGGGCCTGTTGTGCCAGCAACACTCACGGCGGACAGCGATGGGGTAAAAACAATGCGATCAGTGGGTGATTACTTGGGGTTGTTCGTTGACTTCTGGTTTTGCTGGTTTCGCGTGTGGTTTTGTTGCTGATTGTGGCTCGCTATAATAACCACGTTGGGCCGGCGGCAACAGCGCGGCGATGGCATACATGATCTGATCAGTATTCGCTTTAGCAGTCTGTTGATTGTCCATGTAGATGGGCGGGCCAAAACGGACAATCACCTTGGGGCGGCTGCCCAGGGCAGAGAAGACCGCCCCGGCGTTGATCACCGCTGCCGGCACCACCGGTGCACCGGTCGCAAGGGCAATCCGGGCAACGCCTGTCCGCCCTTTGATCAACAGCCCGTCACGGCTGCGGGTTCCTTCGGGAAACATGCCCAGGACATGCCCTTGACGCACGACTTCTTCCGCCGCATGCATGGCACCCAGATCGCTCTGCCCGCGCTCAATCGGAAAGGTGCCGACCCCGTGCAACAATTTGGAGACAATCGGATGGATCTGAAAGGATTCACTTTTGGCCATGTAGTAGATCTGTCGCGGTGAAGCATAGCCCAAAATAACATAATCAGGGCCAAGGGTATGCGTGCTGGCGACAAGACAGCCGCCCGTGGTGGGGACGTTTTCCTGCCCTTCCACCTGCAAGCGGCAAAGCAAAGGCTTAACGAGGGTCAGAAAGCCATGTAATGTTTTCCAAAGCCGGGAAGCATCGTGCGGCATTGAGTGCTGCTCCTCTTTTGTCAATAGGTAAATCGGTACACAAGTAAATCGGTAAATCGGTTGTATCTGATTTCGGGTGATAACGGATTTGCGCCAAAGTATAGCATAGGGTGCTGATGGAAGGCTCATTCGTAGCGGCACGGCATGCCGTGCCGCTACGAATGTTCGATCATAGCAGATTGCGCGGCATCGACTTCAGCCAGCGGCGTTGGTGGAAGGGGACGCCGTCCATGGTAATGTCAAGCTGGATCGTGACGTGAAAGTTTTGCGCGTCACTCTGGATCTGGCCGCGGGCGCAGGTGTGGATCACCCGTTCCGGCCAGTGTAAGGTGACCTGGCTCAGCCCGCGCACGGTGGCGTGGGCGGGATCTTTTTCTGAAGCAACGGTGGTCGCTTCGGCGCTGCTAGTAAATGAGACGCGGTCATCAACGCGCGTAAAGCCTTCGCGTTTTAGAAAAACTTCGGCTGTGTTGTTCATATAATCGCGTGTCACCCGCCAGACTGGGCGCTGGCCATAGCCTTGCACGCTCGATGGCGGGGGCGTTGATGGGGGGAGAAATTGGGGCGTGGGTAATGCCGGTTCTTGCGGCCCGACCACCGGCAATAAGAGGTGTGAACTTTGCTCACCACCAAAGTAGACCGTGCCAGTATAAGGATGAGGTGATGGCCAGGTATTGGGATAATCTGCGCCATTGATACTCACCCGAATGCGATGGCCTGGTGCAAAGCGCCAACTGGTGGCATCCAGCAGGAAACGGACATCATAGGTTTGGCCTGGCTCTAGTGGTGAGGGGTTTTCATGTGAATCACGATGGGTTAGGTTCAAAATCCCTTTCGTCACCAACGCGGCTTGTCCATCCGGCGCAATGTCCGTCAAACGCACGACCACAAAGGCAACATCGGTCGTCACCGCCACCTGTAACACGGCTTCGGGGTAGCCGAGAATTTCCAAATCTTCAGTCAAAGGGGCTGATGTCCAATTCAGCGAATAGGCATCCTCCACCCGTTGATCCATGGGCAAAATGTGGGGACTCGCCGCCGAAAACATGCCAAAACTGGTGCCAACGGTGGCGTTGTAGATGTAAGCGGCGCTGCCGGCTGTGGTCGGCGCGGTCATCTCCAATGTATCAGCAGCGGCCAGATATACCGGTGTTGGCTGCTGCCGGGCTAAGGGCCACCCAGCTTCGTAACGCCAAAAGCCAGTGGTCAATGGGCGGTCGGCCTGGGGTGGATCATATTCCTGGACGTAGATCGCAACCGGCGGTTCTGCCAGCACACCATTGTCAACACCCTTGAGCCAGTAATCAAACCAGCGGGCCATTTCGTGGAGATGATCAATGCGCGGGCCAGGGGTCCCCACATCGGGCCAGATGTGCAGCCAGGGGCCGACCAGGACCTTCTTGGGACATTGGAGCGCAGCAAAGGTGCGCAGGTTGCAGTTCATATAGCCATCGCGCCAGCCGCCGATCATAAAGGTGGCGGCTTCAATCGCCCCATAATTTTCACAGAGTGAACCCTGTTTCCAGTAGTCGTTATAGAGGTGGTTCGATTCCCACGGCAGCAGCCAAGGTTCCGCCTTCAGGTGATCTTCCCAGATCTGAGCCCAGCGGTCACCGACGGCTTCCTGGTAGGGGGGCATGGCATTTTGTACCACCATGGAGAGGCCATAGGTCGCCATGTCGTAGAGCATTTGCATGGCCCCGCCCTTGTAGTGGCAGTCATCGGTATAACGGTTGTCGGTAAAGTACATGGGGCAGATCGCTTTGAGCGCCGGCGGGCGATGCATGGCCACCTGCACCGAGTTGAAGCCGCCATAAGAGGTGCCGAACATGCCGACATTGCCATTGGACCACGGCTGTGCCGCCATCCAGGCGATGGCCTCCACCGCATCCAACTGTTCTTGGACCGAGTATTCATCAATGGCGGTGCCGCTGGAACTGCCGGTGCCACGCACATCCAGGCGCAGGGCGACATAGCCCCGTTCGGCAAAATAATGGTGGACACGCATCCCCCCCGCCGAGAGATCATCTTTGCGGTAGGGATAGTAATCAAAAACAGCCGGGAATTGCCCTGCGGCATCCGGCATATAGAGGTTGGCGTCCAGTTCCACGCCATCGGACATGGGGATACGGACATGTTTGATCACACGGACAGGGTAAAGGGCTTGAGCGGTTTGATTGGTCATGGTCGAAGTCCTGTGTTTGGTCATGCAAGGAATCGGCTTGTGTGCTGGGGGCTGTATTATAGCAAGTGGTTTGCGTTTGGGGCAACCTGCTTTTTTGCGCCTGGGTAATCCCCTTGTGTTTGGCCAATTAATAAAGAGTCCGCCATTAACTGCTGACTGGGCCACTTTTGTTCATGTGCTATAATAGAGAAACGACTTTTTTTATTCGCGCCATTCTAGAAGATAAAACTATGCGGATTTTCAATACTTCCGGTCCCTGTGATCCAGCCAAGCATTATACCGTTATGCGTGAAGCCTTGATCGCAGCAGGGGAAGCGTTAGTCGCGCAAGAGCGCTACTTCACCATTTTTGCCCCACGGCAGGCGGGTAAAACTACCTATTTTCAATTGCTTGTCCGTCAACTGCAAACTAGTGGCTATACACCAGTCTGGATTAGCTTTGAAGGGTTAAAAACCCTGACGCGCGAAAAATTTTATAAGGCGTTACATCATCGCCTTCAACATGAATTTACCCGGTATGGAATTGTCAGTGATCAGGCAATTGAAGATCAATTTGACTTTCAACTCTATCTGGAGCAAGTTTCAGCGCAAACCCAAGCCATTGTCCTGGTGATTGATGAGTTTGAAGATATTCCCGATAGTGTGCTAAGTGAACTAATGCACATTTTTCGCGCGCTCTACCAAAAACGCCTCGATCATAAGCTCCACGCCTTAATTTTAGTGGGTGTGAGTACCGTCGCCGAACTCGTTCTCTCTTCTGCTTCACCCTTTAACGTGGTCGATGAGTTGCGTATACCCTACTTTACCTTAGCAGAAGTACAGAATTTGATTGCGCAACATGTGACAGAAACGGGTCAATCATTTGATGCTGAAGTGATTGAAGCGATTTATGCGAATACGGCCGGCCAACCTGGGTTGGTTTGCGCACTCTGCCATTAT
The DNA here is from genome assembly GCA_022842065.1 of Caldilineaceae bacterium. The sequence continues at coordinate 103,257 of JALHQH010000018.1, read as the reverse complement.
TTGGTGACAGAAATCGTTCCTGATCGCAGCCAACCGGTCACGATTACTGCCTTCTATGCAACCCTGACCCATTTCCTAACTGATCGTTTTGATAAGAATATTGTCAACATTGTACAGAAGGCCAGGGAAAAACAGGATTTTATGCTGCGCGTGCTCTTTGATGATAATCCAATTCCCTTTACCGTTAATGAGCCAAATATTGCTTACCTCTATGCTCATGGGGTCATTGCTAATGTGGCTGGGTACGTTGATATTCCGATCCCTTTGTATAGTAAGAGCTTGATCACTGCTTTCCGTCCGCTCATCAATGGCGAAAGCAAGCATTATCTCTCAGCGCATGATACCTTTCGCGACTATGTGACTGCTGCTGGGCTCAACATCCAGGCCTTATTGAATAAATACCGCGACTATGTGCAACGACGGGGCTTTCGGGCTTTTGATACTGAACAGCTGAAAGAGGGTGCTTGGCATTATTCACTGGATGGCTTTATCAACTTTTTTATCCAACGGCTGGGTGGTGATACATTGATTGAAACACCAAGCGGACGCGGGCGGACGGATCTCCTGATTTTTTATCAGCAGCATAAATATCTGATTGAAACGAAGATTTTTACTGATCAAAGCTATTTGCAGAATGGCAAAGAGCAATTAGCCGAATATCTTGTCACTGAGGGGCTAGAGGATGGCTATTACGTGGTTTTCAGCGCTAAACATAACATAACGGATAAATTGCACTTTACAGAAGTGATCAACGGCAAACGGATCCATACCAATATTATTTTGACTAACTTTGAAAAACCTAGCCGACGCAGGGCGCGGAAAAAGTGAGTCTGCCAAACTGCTTAGCAATTCAACCGTTCACGAAGAGACATGAAGCATCGCTTTTTTCGTGAAACTTCGTGCCCTTTGTGGATCGTAATTTTCTGCCCTATTGCGAATAGGCTGCCAAGCGCTCAATAATCCGCCCATTCTGTTTGGCGACTCTGTACTCTTCGCGCAAAGAAGATTTAACCCCCGTCCCGAAGAGAATCTTATAGGTGCTGAGCAACCCATCGTAGATGATCTGGCCCTTGAAGGGCAGCAAGACACTGCTCACCCGCAGCGGCAGATCAAAGCGGTCGATGATTTCCTCCAGGCTTTGCGTAATCCCCACCACCCGATAGACCTGGGCCGGCGGCTCCGCCGCAATCCAGATGCTGGCTTGTTGCACATACCGTTCGATATAAAAATCGCCGGCGACAAAATTCTGCCAACCTGCGACAATTGTTAGCTCTGCTTCAGGTAGCGCAGCCGGGTTTTCGGCAACAAAGCGGTCAATCAGCGCGGGGTGCTCATACAGCGCATCGCGTACAATCAGCTTGGCTTGCTGGTCAAGGTCACGATAGGCGTCCTGTGAGGTAACCGTGGGTGTTAGTGCCAACTGCTGACTGACATCGAATTGCAGCGTAAACATTAATTTATAGAAGAGGCTGGCGTCCTCGGCTGATAGATGCATAGTGGCTTACTCCAGTTGGACCCGTGGATCTAACCAAGTGTAGATGACATCAACCACTAAGTTGGCCAGCCCAATCAGCACTGCGCCAAAGATCACACTGCCCATGATCAGCGGCACATCCAAATGTTGTGCGGCTTGCAAGGTCTGCATCCCAATCCCCGGCCAGCTAAAGACACTCTCCACTAGTACGATCCCGGTGAGCAGCGAAGCCATGTCAATGCCCATGATGGTTACCACCGGCAACAAGGCATTACGCACCATGTGGCGGACAGCGACCACGCGGGTGGTTAAGCCCTTCGCATAGGCAGTGCGGACATAATCTGCCGAGATCGCTTCCAGCATGTTCGACCGCAACAGAATGGCATACCACGCCCCCCAGGGAATCGCCACAGCCAAGGTCGGCAGCACCAGATGGCGCAGCGTACCATAGCCACCGACCGGAAACCATTTCAACTGAAAGGCAAAACAGTAGAGCAGCAAGAGGCCCACAAAGAAGGTCGGCAGGGAGATCGAGATTAGCCCCAGCACCATGGTCGCTCGATCCAGCAGTGAACCCTGGCGCAACGCCGTGATGATACCCAACGGAATGCCAATCAAACAGCCAACTAGCATAATCGAGAAGGCTAATAATGCGGTGGCCGGCAGTCGGGTCAACAAGGCTTCACTGACCGGTTTGCGAAAATAGTACGAATCGCCCAGATCGCCGCGCACCAGGCGACCAAGATAGGTCAGATACTGAATGTAGAGCGGCTGATCAAGCCCATATTGCTGACGCACATGTTCAATCGACACGCCGGTTGCCTTTTCCCCCACCAGCGCACGTGCCGGATCGGTTGGCCCGGCAAAGACGAGCAGAAAGGTGAGAATGGTGACCCCCAGAATGGTGAGCAGGGTCCACAACAGGCGGCGCAGTAGATATTGTCCGAGCATAGATTAGCGCTTTCTTAATGGGTCCATGGCCTCACGCAGCCCGGTGCCCAGTAGGTTAATCGAGACGACGGCCAGGGCAATGGCGATACCGGGGAAAAGCGCAATCCACGGCGCAGCGCGATAATAGGCAAAGCCATCTTGGATCATGGAGCCCCACGAGGGGGTGGGTTGGGGCACGCCTAAGCCTAAAAAGCTGAGACTGGCTTCGGCGAAGATCGTATTCGGCACCGTTAAGGCCATGTAGACAATCACCAGCGGCAAGACATGGGGCAACAAGTGACGCACGAAGATCCGCCGCCGCTGCGCGCCCAAACAGTGGGCGGCCAAGACGAAATCACGCTGTTTGACCGCTAGAATCTGGCTGCGAAAAACGCGTGCCGGTGCCGTCCAAGAAAAGAGCGAAATCACCGTAATCACCACCCATACCCCTGGCGTGAGCATCACCACCAGCAGCAGGATGATAAAGAAGGTGGGCATACTCATGATCAGATCAACAAAGCGCATGAGCAAGAAATCGACCTTGCCGCCTAAAAAGCCGGCCACACCCCCAATCAATAGCCCAATACTCACCGCAATCGCGCTGGCAGCCAGGCCAATCCCCAACGAGACCCGCGCGCCATAGAGCAGCCGACTAAATAGATCGCGCCCAAGGCCATCGGTCCCCAACCAGAACTTAGCATTGGGGGCCAGTGGCTCACCCAGGGCAGAGAGCCCCTCCTTGCGAAATTGTTCCACTGGATCATAGGGCGCGATGAAAGGTGCCAACAGCGCCAACAGCAGGAGCAAGAGCACAATCACCCCTGCTGCCAACGGCGCCTTTTGCCGGGCAAAACGCCGCCACACATCCTGCCACCAGGAGTGATGTGGCGCTGTACCCTGTCGATCAAGTTGTAATGGGGGTGCATTGACCTGAATGGTTGTCATAGGTTTAGGTGGTGAGTGATGCGTAAAACGTAAAACGTGACCGGTTCGGTAATCGATTGACGCGTCGATGGTACTTTACGCATCACGTTTTACGTTTTACGTTTTACGCATCACGTTTTACGCATCACGTTTTACGCATCACGTTTTACGCATCACGTTTTACGCATCACGTTTTACGCATCACGTTTTACGCATCACGTTTTACGCATCACGTTTT
>JALHQH010000018.1:0-99681 GCA_022842065.1 Caldilineaceae bacterium | reverse complement strand
ACGTTTTACGCATCACGTTTTACGCATCACGTTTTACGCATCACGTTTTACGCATCACGTTTTACGCATCACGTTTTACGCATCACGTTTTACGCATCACGTTTTACGCATCACGTTTTACGCATCACGTTTTACGTTTTACGCATCACGTTTTACGCCTCTATCCACGCTGTCTCCAGATAGGGCCAGCCATAGATCGAGCTCATAAAATCGTCATGGACGTTGGCGCGGCCGAGGGCAACGTTTTGGCCGCTCCACAAGGCAACCCACGCGACATCTTGGTTGATGGTGATGTCTTGAATCTCGCGGTAGGCGGCAATCCGTTCCGGATCCTGGAGGGGCAGTGCTTCGACCTTGGTGACCAAGTCGTCGATGGTCTGATTACAGTAGTTGCCATCGTTGTAGCCGGTTTCAATCGACGCACAGGTGGACCAGGCCGAGGTGAAGTCATAGGCATCGGGGAAACTGGCCCCCCAGCCATAGATAAAGAGCCCCACTTCGCCGGCCCGTGTCGCATCACGCCAATCTTTCCACTGGCCGACCAGCAGTTCGGTCTCAATCCCAATGTTGGCCAGATCGGCCTGGAGCATCTGGCCGATCTCTTCGTCGGAGCCAATGTACATTTTGATCCCGCTAATCCCATCACCATAGCCGGCTTCGGCCATTAAGGCCTTGGCTTTTTCCAGATCCAACTGATAGTCGCTCTTGAATGCTGCGTCAAATTGTAGCATCGGTGGCGTGTACTGCCCTTCGAGTGGGGTCAACAGCCCACTGCGCTTTTGCGAGACCGCCCCCTTATCAATCGCCATTGCCACGGCTTGGCGAACACGTAGATCATCAAAGGGCTTGACATCCTGCTGAAAGACCAGCCGATTGGTGCCCAGCCCTGGCGCCATCCGTAGTTGCGTCTTTAATTCGGGGTCGTTCAAGAGCCGTGGCAGTTCGGCGCTGGGGATATTATCCAGCCACTCGACTTCGCCATTTTCCCAGCGTAACATCTGAACGGCTGAATCAAGATTCAAGTACAACTCAATGCGCTCGATGTACGGTGGTGTTTTAAAGTAATCAGCATTGCGCTCGTAGACCGCCCGTTCACCGGCAGCCCATTCGACAAACTTAAAAGGCCCCGTGCCGATCACGACGGTTGAGCCCCACTCCGCCCCAGCGTCTAGCGTCTCTTGTTTCGGAATAATTGCATTCATGCTCATGCTGAGCAGCGCGGGAAAGACCGCTTGCGGTTTCTTCAGGGTCACTTCCAGCGTGTAATCATCGATGACTTTGGTGCCGGAAAGATCCTGGCTGGTGCCGGCGATGACTTCATCATAGCCAACCATATTTTCCATGTAGCTTTTGCCCCAACTGTAGACTTCGGGCCACAGTTGGCGTTCCAGGGTGAACTTGACATCATCCGCCACCAATTCGCGCCCATTGTGAAACTTCACCCCCTGGCGCAGGGGAATGGTGTAGACCAAACCATCCTCGCTAATGGTCGGCAGATCAGCGGCCAGGTCGGCATAGAAGTTGCCATCCTTGTCATAAAAATAGAGCTGATTGTAGAGCACCATGCCCGCGCTCCACCAATCTTCGCTGCTCTCTGCCGCCGGCGGGTCCAGCGAGCGAATATCCCCAACCCCGGTGAGCCGGTAGACGCCGCCGACCTTCGGCCCGTCACTTGCTGCTGCCGGCGCAGCACTGCTCTCCGTCGTCTCGGTGGCTGCTGGTGCTGCGCAGCCAGGTAGGATGGCGGCCACGGCGGTGGCGCTGCCGGCCAGGGCCATTGTGCGCAAGAATGCGCGCCGTGATAACCAATATTGCCGTTCTAAAAGGGGGTTACTTGTCGCTAATCGTTCTTTCCTAGACATACTGACTCCTTCGCGGTTACCGATTGAATAATACCGATAGCAGAAGCAAAAGGACGAACACGGACGGTGGGGAGTATTGGTTTAACAAACGAGGAAACCTACCGGGCGAATTATACAGAATCAGTGGCGAGTCGGCAAACCGCTTTTTTCCATAGTGCGCTAGTGGTTTGCGTAGGTCATCGCCTCAGGCGTGACAAGTTTGGCCGTCACGCCTGAGGCGATGACCTACGCATCAATTAATGCGCCGCCGCATCTCTTCGATCTGTTGAAAGATCTCTAAAAGCTGAGGCTCGGTTTTGGGGGTGGGCCGTGGCGCAACTTCGGCGTCAGCTTCCAAGCCGTGGGCCTGGAAGAGTTGACCGGTGAGATGAAAGTAGCGGCGCAAGGCATAAGAGGCCTGTTCCCAATCCTCTTGCTGGTAGTAGAGCAGGCCGCGTTCTTGCCAGACCCCTGGCTCGGTGGGCGCAAGGACCATCAGGTAATCGGTAATGTGCAGCGCCATGGTAAAGTCTTTGTGGCTCAGGTAGACGTTGCGCAGATTATAGAGAATCCGTTGGGCGAGGAGGGCCGGGCTGACGGGCTGGTAACTATCAGTCGGTAGTACCACCGGCTGCTCAAAGAGCGCGGAGAGATAGCCCTTGGCTGCGCTGACTTCCATCACCTTGCCATGAAACGGATCAAGCAACCAACTGCCCATGTCATCCTGATAGCGCACCATAAAATGGCCGGGAAAGCCGATACCCTCAATCGCAATGTCCAGCCGCCGGCCCACGGCAATGTAGACCAGGCTGAGCATGATCGGCAGCCCCATGCGGCGGCGCAGCACCACATTGAGCAGGCTGTTGTCGGCATCATAATATTGTTGATGATTGCCGGTGAAGCCGAGATCATGATAGAGCACATCCAGAAAGCGCTCGGCCCGCTCAAAACCGGCGGGGATATTGCCCAATGCGCGCCGCACCACGCCGGCAATCTGATCAAGTTGCGCGGTTTCCCCTTCGATATCGAGGGTCGGGTAGGCCATCCCGGCAATCGCCAGGGCTAAGCGTTCGGGCTGCGGGGTCGGCTGTTGTAATTCGCGGCGAAATGCTTCGACAAAATCCATGAGCCTTACCCTGCCTGTTTGCGCTGACGTTCAATTTCGCGCCGTAGAATGTGCCGAATGACTGCAATCGACGTGGCATAAGTGGCATCCACCCCGAAATAGCTCAGGCTCTTGCTGAGCAGCGACTGCCGCCGGCTGATCGGCGTGTCACTGGCATAGTGCAGCACACCAATATCATAGGGAGCGTTGATAAAAAGATTGACAATTTCATCGATTGGGTAGCGCTGTGGATAGACATCTTCGTAGATGCTACTCAGGTACGGGCCGGCTTCCATTTCAATGTCAGTGTAGCCTTCCTCATAGAAGACATGCATAAAGTTGCGATTTTGCAGAATCGTCCCACGCACGGTCACGGCCTTCTGGTTATCAAAGACGGTGCCGTAGTTCAAATAGGGCGCGACATCGTGCGCGGTGAAACAGTTGCGAAAGAGGTAGGAATTGCGCGAATGTTCGTCATAGACCACGTTGGGGATCATCACATCGCCGACGCGGCCGTTAAGCGTTGCCGCTTTGCCCAGCAAATAGACGCCGAGAATGCGCCCGACCGCTGTGCTCACCTGGCTGAAGATATGATAGGCCGCCATGCCCAGGGGATAATCAATATTGAAGATCAGCGCGTCACTTTTGGCCAGCAGCGCCCACTCTTCATCGTTCATAAAGTCGAGCCGGGGATCCATATGCGCGCGCTGAAAGCGACTGAGCTCGATAATCTGTGCTTCGACATCCAGGCAGTGCGGATCGCTGACCCGCGTCACCCCAACGGCGGCCTCACGGGCAACCAGCTCTTGCTCCATCTGCATCGCCTGCATGGAGAGCCGCATGGTATAGTAAAGAAAGTTGCGTAGGTGACCACTCTCGCCATCCGGTGGGATTTGTCCCCCCAATTCGCCGCGCAGGCGCTCTAATTCGCCCTGCAGATCTTCCGGATTGTGGCGCTCCACATAATCGACCACTTTGCTGCGTTGCTCCCAGGCAAAACCGCTGATCAGGTTGATCATGCTGTGGATGTTGCTGCTGATAAAGTAAATCGGCCGTCGGCTAAGATCGTGGGGCGAGGCTTCCTGCACTTTCCCCCACCAATATTGCACACTGCGCCGGTAATCGCTTAGGCCACTGCCCAACACGGTGGCGCGCAAATCCAGCCGTTGGCCGGCCGCTTTGGTGAGAATGCGTAACAGATGGCTGCCTCGCCAAACCTGCCCCAACTTGGCGAAATCTTCTTCGCTCAGTTGGCAGGCCTGGCGTACCTGTTCCAAGATCGCACTGGAACTATCAATGTCCTCGCCCACACTCTCTAAATCTTGGCGCAGCCGCGCACTGGTTAACAGATGGTGGAGCTTGTTCCATTCGATCTGCAAGGTGACCACACAAGGAATCAAGTCGTCAATATCGCTGACACTGGCGATATAGGCGGCCAAGACCCGTTGATCGGCCTCGTAGAAAAATTTACGCCGTCGCGCACGGGCACGCACCGGTCGCCAAGCTTCTGGCGTATAGCCCTCGCGCTGAAAGACATCATCCATCTGGCCGAGGATCACGAGGCGGGCGTCCAATATACACTCAGGCAGACGTAACGCCGCGTAGACCAGCGCCGACGTGTCGATCTCTGTACCTTCGGCCTGTTGGTGCAGGCTCGAATTCATCGCCGCGTGGGTCTCTTCCAGGCTACGAATGCGGATCGGTTCACTGCTGCGCAGCAGGGAATAGTAGGTGCGAATATAGAGTTCAATCTCTTCGTTGTGTACAACTGGCATTGTACGAATCATACGCCCTCTTTCCCCTCTAATTGCAGTCGTGTTGGCATCAGTTTTTGCGCCGGTTTTGGTGCACTACTTTACAGCTTTCATTATACCACGAGCTGGAAAAACCGGAGAGCAGCTACACGTAGGATCACTAATTGGGATCTTAGGGGATTGATATCCCCGCCCCGCTGTAAACGCGCCCAGTGGGCACCCGGGCTAGGGGGCAACGCCGGGTAAACCCGCCTCCACTAGCCGGGTTTACCCGGCGTTGCCCCTAGCCCTGCGGCTTTAGCCCAGGGCGGGCTTGTCAACCCTGCATTCCGGTTGTGCCATGTAAAATCTCCATAAATCCTCTTCCGTTTAAAAGAGACTCATCTGCGTTGAGGACTCATCTGCGCCGGGGGTGTCACTTTTGTCGCCGGTGATCATGTTAAACCCTGCTGGGGGCCAATCGGGCAAGGGGATAAGCCCTTCCAATCTTTTGTATAGCCGTTCTATGCTGGCCGGTGAGTGCCCTTCATAGGGATTGTGCATATAGCCATAGAGATCAATGCCTGCCGCATAAAGCGTATGCAGCCGCTCAGCCCACTGATCCAACTGCGCATCGCGCGGGGCGACCAGGGCATCGTTGCCCGTGGGGCCATCCTTGTCATCGCCGATCCAGCGGATCAGCGCAAAGTTTGGTGCCTGTTGGGTCGTCACCAATTGTAGCCAATCGGTAAAGAGATCGCGCGTATTGACTCGATCTACCAGCACATAGGCCATGCCGCGTTGGGCGAGAAAGCCGGCAAAGGCGGGGGTCATTAGATCGTCGCTGCGCACTTCGACCCCCACGCGTACCCCATCAAGTTCTCCGGCCAGCCAGTCCAGATATTCAGCTAGCCGGCGCCCCTCGCGTTGGCGGGTGAAATCGGGGGGGAATTGAAGTAACCCAGGGGCCGCGGCCTCCCCCAACGAGCGAATGACGTCAAGAAAGATGCGCGTCTCTGCTTGACAATCGACCAGGCGCTTTTCGTGCGTGATGGCGCGTGGAAATTTCAGGCAGAAGGTAAAGCCAGGGGGCACACTTTCCACCCAGTTGATCAAGGTGGCGGGGCGGGGGATCCCATAAAAAGAGGTATTGACCTCGACTGTGTTAAAGCGCGTCGCATAGTAAGGCAGATAGCGCGCCTTCGCCACTCCGGCCGGAAAAAAGACCCCGCGCCATTCATCAAATTGCCAGGAAGAGGTACCAAGATTTAGTGTTGCCATGAGTATTGATTGTAATAACCGCCTAATTGTATAATGCCGAAAGCGTCCGGTTGATTACACTATCGGGGTAATTCTAGTGTGAGAAAAATACCAATTGCGTAAGTCTACAATTCAACTAAATTATTTTTTGTGCAAATTGTATATTCATGTCTAGCCAAGCCTATGCTAAAGTTGGTCACGTGCTAAATCGGTTGGTGATTGTTTTTGTGCCATGAACAACACCAAAACTCAGTCCCGAATTATTTGTCAGGCAAGTTAACCGATGATTGACCACTATCTATTCTAAATAAGCTAAAGCAATTCGACAAACTATTCTAGACCTACCAGCGTTTGGTCAATTAAAACATGGATTTTCGGCACGGCAGCCACGTTTTAGGTGCGCGCTACTGGTCAACTAGCTGATGATGGAGAAAACGCAATGGAAGCAACGATTAATTCGGGCGATACCGCTTGGGTCATGATTTCGATCGCGCTCGTGACCATGATGACCCCAGCACTAGCCTTCTTCTACGGTGGAATGGTACGCCGTAAAAACATTCTGTCCACGCTGAATTTGAGTTTGATTACGATGGGTTTGATCAGCTTGCAATGGCTGCTCTTTGGCTTTACCCTGGCCTTTGGACCTTCGGTTGGCGGTTTTATCGGTGGGCTGCAATATCTGGGCTTTGCTGGTGTTGGTGCTGCCCCTAGTGACATTTACGGTACAACGCTACCTTTCATTGCTTTTGCGACCTATCAAATGACCTTTGCTGTGATTACACCGGCGTTGATTACCGGCTCGTTTGTTGAACGGGTGCGCTTCAAAACCTATATTGCTTTTGCTTTGCTCTGGGCGACCTTGGTTTACGATCCGGTCTGCCACTGGGTGTGGGCTGCCGGCGGCTTCTTCTTCGACATGGGCGCTTTGGATTTTGCCGGTGGTACGGTGGTGCACATTACCGCCGGTTTTTCCGCCTTGGCTTTTGCGCTGGCCATTCGCGCTCGCCGTGGTTATGGGGAAGAGTCAATTGAACCACACAATATTCCCTTTACGGTCTTGGGCGCGGGGCTGCTTTGGGTTGGCTGGTTTGGTTTTAATGGTGGGAGTGCGTTGGCTGCCAATGGGCTGGCCGTTACGGCAATCCTCAACACCAATACCGCTGCCGCTGCTGCTGCCGTGGTCTGGATGATTCTTGCCTGGCGCGATCATCGGCCCAGTGTGTTGGGGATCGCCACTGGTGCTGTCGTCGGTCTCGTGGCGATTACACCGGCAGCCGGCTTTGTGACCCCCATGGCTTCGATTGTGATTGGTGCCGTTGCTGCGCCGATTAGCTACTACTGCATCAAATTTATCAAACGTTCAAAGCTGGATGAGTCATTGGATGTCTGGGGCTGTCATGGCATGGCTGGCGTTTGGGGTGCCTTGGCGACGGGGATCTTTGCCAATCCAGAAGTCAACTCGCTTGGCACTGGCTTGCTTTATGGCAACCCCGGCCAGCTCACCACGCAATTAATCACCGTTGTGGCCTCTGCGGGCTTCGCCTTTGTCATGACCTTTGTCATTGCCAAAGTGCTGGATCTGGTCTGGGGGCTCAGTGTCAGCCACGAAGAAGAGGAAATGGGTCTCGATATCAGCGAACATGGCGAGCGGGCCTATGCGATAGAGACAGTATAGCTGCCGATTAGCAGTAGATTGCTTTTCTAAATGAAAGCGCCAGGATTGCCATCCTGGCGCTTTTGTATTATATTACCCGTCTGTAAAGTGCTGAATTATGACAACCGCTGGTATATAATGCACATAAATTTGATTTATCATTGGCGCTAATACGCTTAGATCCTGCGCTTATCTAAGAATTAAAGGAAACGGGTTCATGTTTAAAATAATTGAACGAAGAGGTTGGTTTTTTGTGCTTTCGCTGGTGCTCATGTTACCAAGCATTATCTACATGGGGTGGTCATTGGCCAGCCGGGGCACGCTCCTCCCCGTTGGGATTGACTTTACCGGTGGCACCTTTTGGGAAATCCGTCTGAGCGAACCTTCGGTCCCGGCTGATATTCGCCAGCTCTTTGAATCCGCGGGCTATGCGGGTACAACCGTCTTCACAGTCGATGATGATCGAACCTTTCAGGTCAAGTTCAAAGCAATTGAAATTGCCGAAAAAGAAGCATTGCAAACCCTCTTGGTTCAACGCTATGGTGAATTTGAGGAACGTTCCTATCGCAGTATTGGCCCGACCATGGGTAGTGAAGTAAGTCGCGCCGCTTTCATTGCGGTGGCGGTTTCAGCGCTATTAATCTTGGGCTATATTGCCTTTGCCTTCCGCTCCGTCTCTCACCCTGTGCGCTTTGGCATCTGCGCGGTGATTGCGCTTGTGCATGATGTGCTGGTGACCTTATCCTTCATCTGTATCATGAATTTGTTCTTTGGTTGGGAGATTGATGCGCTCTTCTTAACTGCCATCCTTACCGTCATTGGCTATAGTGTCAATGATACGATTGTCGTTTTTGACCGTATCCGCGAGAACTATTCGCGCCGACGCCATGAGCCGTTTGCGATGATCGCCAATCGCAGCATTATTGAAACCGCACAGCGCTCTTTAGGCACCGGTATGACAAGCTTGTTGTCATTAGTCGCGATTCTTGTCCTTGGTGGGCCGACCTTGCAACAATTTGCCTCAGTTCTGATTGTTGGCATTGTTTCCGGTACTTTCAGCTCGATCTTTAATGCGACCGCACTCTTGGTGGCCTGGGAAGAACGTGCACTGTTCTATGCGGAACCAGCCCTTGTTACCCCCCGTAATCAGCCTACCTTGACCTAAAGAATGCACACAAAGTGCCTAGCTGTTAAAGTATGGTAGTAAAATCTGGGTGATTTTTAATTGAAACAGGATGAAAGTAAAAGGGGGAGCCGCTCGGCTCCCCCTTTTACTTTCAGGCTGATTAATGATTTACATAATGCTTGCACAGTCTCTATTGCTGATTGGGGCTTTAATTCTCGAACTGATGAAGAATTCCTGTTGCATTTTGTGTAATCTGTACATTGATGGCAGCAGGTTTTTCATCTAATATAGCGCAAGCAGTTTGTGAATATTCATACAAGTTTCTGTTGGTTGACTATCCTACTCTAACAGCCTGTGCCCAGACATAACTGCTGCCATGCAAGCCTTGACTGCGCATTCGTTTTGATCGGCGGCGTAGGTGAGGCGTACGTAAACTCCAATGAGTATTGTTCAACCATCTCGACTGTAGGAAGGATAAAGTATGTTATCCAAAGTCGTTCGAGCTGTGCCGTTGGCACTAGTCCTTAGCTTGGTCGCTGCGCGCGCCTTTGCGCAGGATGCTGAGGTAAGCAATGCCGAAATTGCCTATGCCATTGACAATATGATGCTCTTTATCTGTACAATTCTCGTGCTCTTTATGCAAGCCGGTTTTGCACTAGTTGAGGCAGGGTTTAATTCGGCGAAGAACGCTGTGAACATTATGTTCAAGAACTTTATTGACCTTTGTGCTGGTGTCTTTATCTATTGGCTAGTGGGTTATGGCATTATGTATGGCACAGCGGTTATTCCGGGCTGGTTGGCTTGGGGCGGCTTTGGCATTAGCGATGTACCACCAACGCCAGGGGCTGGGGTACTCAACCCGCAGAATGATTGGTTCTTCCAGGTTGCCTTTGCTGCGACATCAGCGACGATTGTTTCGGGCGCGGTCGCTGGGCGGATTAAGATTTCGGCCTATGTGATTTACAGCGTGGTCATTACAGCGCTCATCTATCCGATTAGCGGTTACTGGAAGTGGGGCGGTGGTTGGCTGGATGCCATGGGCTTCCATGATTTTGCCGGTTCCATTCTTGTTCACTCGGTCGGTGGCTTTGCTGGTTTGGCCGGTGCGATTGCGCTTGGGCCACGCATTGGTCGTTTTGGCGGCAAGGGGTCAGCGAGCTTCCCGCCGCACAACTACACCCTAGCTACTTTGGGTGTCTTTATTCTTTGGGTCGGCTGGTATGGGTTTAACCCCGGCAGTCAACTTGCCTTTGTCGGTGCAGCGAACACCGATGCGGTTGTTTTGATCGCGGTAAATACCACGCTTGCTGCTGGTGTCGGTGCTTTGGCAGCCATGTTGTTGGGTTGGATCACGAGTGGTAAACCGGACCTTGGCTTTGTGCTCAATGGTGCTTTGGGTGGTTTGGTTGGTGTGACCGCAAACTGTGATGCTGTCACCAATGTCGAAGCGATGATTATCGGTGCCATCGGTGGTGTGTTGGTGCTTTTGGCTACTTCCTTGCTGGAAAAACTCAAGATCGATGATCCCGTTGGTGCGTTCCCGGTGCATGGTGTCTGTGGCATCTGGGGTGGGATTGCCGCAGCGGTCTTTGGTGGTAAGCCATTGATTGCCCAGCTCACCGGTTCGCTGGTCGTGCCGATTTGGGCCTTTGTGACGGCCTTTGTGCTCTTTATGATTCTCAAAGGGATCGGCATGTTGCGGGTTTCCCCAGAAGAAGAAATCGAAGGGCTGGACCTCTCTGAACATGGTGTCTCGGCCTATGGCGTAGGGCACGGCGCAGTGTAAGTTCTATCGCAAATAGCGTAGTATCGAGAAGGGGAGCGTACTTGCGCTCCCCTTTTTTGTTGCCGCTCTGCCAAAGTGCTGCTGCCAACCAGCCGTTAAATTTTAAGGGATAAATTGGCAAAATCGTAAAGCTCATTGCCTGCTGATTGACAAAGCTTGGGCGCTCTGTTATGATCCCTCTTCTGATAGGGGAGTAGCTGCTTGCTTCGGCAAGTCGAGCAGTCGTCATGACAGAGGCCGTGCATCCAAAAACAGGGAAGCGCCTCTCGGCTGTTTGCTAGTGTGAAGACACATTTGTGCGCACATGATCGGCGAGACCATCACGACATTATTGCCGTGAGGTCTCGCCGTTTTTTATTGGCTCCCTAATTTATATAATTCAATAAGGAGTTTATGATGGATCCGCTTGTTGCAGGCATGTTAATTGCGGGATTGATTTTATTGGTAATTGGGGCTGAGCTTTTGGTGCGGGGGGCCTCCAAAGTTGCCGCCATCTTTGGCATTTCACCGCTGGTGATTGGGTTGACGGTCGTTGCCTACGGCACAAGCACGCCCGAGCTGGCGGTCAGCTTGCAGGCGGGGCTGTCCGGCAATGCCAACATTGCGGTGGCCAATGTGGTCGGTAGCAACATTTTTAATGTGCTCTTTATTCTTGGCATTTGTGCAATTGCTAAACCATTAGTGGTGGCCCAACAACTGGTCCGCTTGGATGTCCCGCTCATGATCGGCATTTCCGTGGTGGTGTTTGGGATGGCTTTCGATGGGCACTTGAATTGGCTGGACGGGCTACTGCTTACCGCGGGGATTATTACCTATACCACCTGGGCCATCCGTAAAAGCCGGCAGGAAACCGCGTCCGTCAAGGCTGAATATGAACAGGAGTACGGTGCCCAAATCGCACCCGATCATTCAGCGCTGGAAATTGCCAAACAGGCGCTCTTTATCCTGGCCGGTTTGGGGATCTTGGTGTTGGGGGCACGGTGGTTGGTCGATGGCTCGATCGAATTAGCCAAGGTCTTGGGGGTTAGCGATACGATCATTGGGCTGACAATTGTGGCCGCTGGTACCTCGCTGCCCGAGTTGGCAACCTCGGTTGTGGCAACCCTACGCAATGAGCGTGACATCGCGATTGGTAATGTTGTGGGCAGCAACATCTACAATTTGTTGGCGATCCTTGGGTTGGCCGGTCTCTTTACGCCAGGTGGCCTGGTGGTGGCACCCTCAATGTTTGCCTTTGATCTGCCTGTGATGATTGCCGTTGCCGTCGCCTGTCTGCCGATCTTCTTCACCGGTTATACGATTGCGCGCTGGGAAGGCTTGGTTTTCCTTGGTAGTTACATTGCTTATACCACGTATCTAGTGTTGGCTGCCACGCAGCACGACGCCCTGCCCCTGTTTAGCAATGTCATGCTCTTTTTTGTGCTGCCGCTGGTCGCGCTGACCCTGGCGGTGGTTGGCTTACGCGCTTTGCGTACACAGCAGCAGGGGAAGCTCATCTAGCAGTTGCGCGCTATGTATATGGGGTAATTCGTTTGCTGTTCGCGACCACGCGCACGGCAGTACCGCACGAGGATGGGCAGTTGGTGAGACCGTCTAGCGATTCCCATCGTGACGGTCTCACCTGCTTTCCAGCGTTAGAGACCAGTCAACAAACTCTGGCCCCCAAAGTAAAGCGCCAACGCTAAGCCGCCAAAGTATAAGATAGTTAATAGCAACATCACATAACCACTGATAATAAAAAGACCATCGCGTTGGAGCATGCCAAGCGCCAGTAATAAGATGCTCAACGCCGGCAGCGTATTGGAAAAGGGAATGAAGCTGAGCGGAAAGAGTAGCAGCACCCCACCGCTGGTCAACGCCAGCCCATTCAGGCGATTCATGATGACGCCTTCCGTCAGTTGGTGTAGGCGCACATGCATCCACCGTTCGAGCCGACCAAAAAAGACAATCCCTCTTTCCAGTACTGGTCGCAAGTGCAGGCTGTTCAGTTGGTGGGTCAAGAGGCGATTTGGCAACCACAGGGCGCGGTTCAGTGTGACACTGATGCCAATAAAGATGATGACTAAGCCAAAGACCGTGCTAACGCCTGGAATCGAAACCGGGAGTAGAAACGGAATCGTTAAGATCGTACAAAAGACGAGCAAACCTTGCTCCCCGATCAACCCTAAAAGTTCTTGTAGCGTAATACTCTCACCGCGTATCTCTGCTACTGTGCGCTTTAGTGCAACCGTGAGCGTAACATCTGTATCCTGAAAGCGTGAATCCATTGATCACATCCTTGTTTAACAATCGCTACCATGTACAATCTACTTTGTCAATATCGCCTCCTAGTTTACCCGATCTAGATGCGCTGCCCAAATCAAATAGGTGCTGTCAATTAAGTGGATGGTAAGGTCTAGTGAGCTTTTGGTTGATGATGGTTGGTTCGCTTGCGCTTGTGCTGTGTGATTAGTCAGGTGCCCTGATATGTAAATAGCCACCGCCAAGGTCGCAAAGAGCGCGAAGAAAAGCCTTAAGCGCACCTTCGCGCTCTTTGCGACCTTGGCGGTAGAAAATTTTCATCGCTATCTGTGCCAGTAGGACATATTGTCTTTTGTGATTAAATCGTTGATTAATCCTTATTCTTGCAGATTTACTTTCCCCTCTTTGTCGTCTATAATGTTGCCGTAGATGGTCGGCTGAAAATTTCCCTGTGCTGTGGTGAGGTTTGCGGTCGGCGCGACTGCTGCGTGCCCTTTGTAACGTGCCAATGGAATTGCCATGTACTCCACCGTCGGAGGCTATCAAAATCAGGCTTCGCCCACGCGGCTGCTGACCAAGCTGGGTGCTTACGCGATCGATGCCGTTTTGGGGCAGGGGGCAGTTGCTGTCGTCTATCGCGCCCGGTCGCCCCACGGCCAAACGGTTGCGCTCAAGGTGCTCACCGATGCCGCGGCCAGTCAACGGCGCATTCGCGACCTCTTCCAGAGTGAATACCGGATTACCTCGCGTTTGCGCCATCCCGGTATTGTACAGGTCTTTGATGCTGGTGAGATTGATGGCCATCCTTTTATGTCCATGCAAGTGGTGGGGGGCAAAACGTTGCAAGATTTTGTGCGCAATGATAAGGCCCTGGGCGAAGCGCCTGCCATCGACATTGTGCGGCAGTTGGCCAATACGCTGGATTATGTTCACGGCCAGCAGATCGTTCACCGTGATCTCAAGCCCACCAATATTTTTATTACCCAAGATGGGCGCGCCCTGCTCTTTGACTTTGGCACCGCGCTTGATCTACGCAATAAGGTCGATCTGCCGGATGCGGGGATCTATGGTACCCCTGGTTTTCTGGCCCCAGAGCAGATTCAACATGGCGACGATGTGGATGGCCGCGCCGATCTCTACTCACTCGGCATCATCTTTTACCGGTTGGTCGCCGGTCGGCGCCCTTTTTATGGTTCGCGCGAAGATGTGCTTGACGCCCATCTCCATGAAAAACCCCCGCCGCCCTCCCAATTTGCCTATGTTTCGCCGGGCTTAGAAACCATTATCCTCAAACTGCTCGAAAAAGATCCAGAGGCGCGCTATGCCACCGGCGCTGAATTGAGTAAGGCGCTGGATGCGGTCGAGTTGCAACCACCACCCGCCGGCGCGCCACAGCGGTTGATGCGCTGGTTGCAGGATACGCTGTCGCCCCGCTGACCTTAACCACTGTTGCCCCGCATTTACTGGTCGAACGAGAATCTACCCACCATTTCACCACCGGCTATCCACTGCCCCCATAATCGCACGCGCTGATCACACGGCGTTTTCGGTTGGGCCACGCATCCTTTGCACCCCCACTTAAAATCTGGATGAGCGCTGATTTTCCGGTATAGCAATACGCTCTATGTGCTCAACCACTTGACCAACGTCACCCATCTGAACAGTGCGGCGGCCGCCTACAGTTATGCTGCTAAGCCTGTTTCCATCCAAGCGACGAACACAGCAAATCCCAATGATGACGATCCCTTTCGCTAGTCTTGCCTATAACTTAAAGTGAGAAGCGTCTATGGTTGAGGATCCTCATGGATACTGCCAAAGCCTAACCCATGCTCCTTCAACAAAACCAGCGGTTATCACCCACATTTGCTCTTAGGTAAAGGTGCTAAAGGGCGTAAAGACATTGGCCATGAGATAGTTAGCTACATCGAGTGGCGACCGGACCGTGATCGGCTCACGAATCGAGCGGACAAAACGGTTGAGGGTCAGCTCCCGGCTATTGAGAATGTGCAAGGCACCAAATGGAGCTGGGTAGAGGAGTGGTTCTTCTTCGGCCTTGGCGGCGAAGTCAAGAGGCAGTTGATAGCGTTCAGCGCGACGCATAAGATCATTGTAGCAAAGCCGTAAGCTATAATCATTTCTAATGATGTCTGACTACAAAAGTTTGCCTTTGATGCACGAAAGTATTACTATAAGATAATTTATAGTAATACAAATAGATGTGGCAACTCTAAACATTTTTGTTCATGAAATACTTTGCTCATGCAGCCGTCCACTATATCTATTGATGATGAATCGCTGATTCGTGGTTGTTTGGCCGGCGACCAAGCAGCTTGGGAAATGCTCCTCGATCGCTACACCAAGCTTGTTTACCTAGTCGCGTTGCGCTTCAGGTTTGAGGAATCGGCTGTCGAAGAAATTTTCCAGGAAGTGTGTCTGATTCTTCTAGAAAAGTTAGATACTTTACAAGATCCGGCCCGGTTTAAATATTGGCTGATCAGTGTGACGCGCCGCATTTGCCTGCAACGTTTGCGCAGTCAACCCAATCTATACGATGTAGAAATGACTGACCAGCTAGCAATGGTCGAGGATCAGCCAGAAAAATTAGTGTTACAATTAGAACAACAAGCGTTGCTGTATCAAGCCTTTACCATGCTCGATACGCGCTGTCAGCAACTGCTGGCTGCACTCTTTGTGGAGCAGCCTGCGCCAGCTTACGAAGTTCTAGCCAAAACATTTGATATTTCTGTTGGTAGCATTGGACCTACGCGGGCGCGGTGTCTAGAAAAATTGCGGCAGAGCTGGTTAAAACTTGAACAAATCTAGATGACTAACTTGCATCGTTTATAGTTTACTTGTTTTGAGCATGTTGATAATTTGTGGGAGCTCGAATTGATTCATCCTGAGTTCGAAGCACTAGTTGAATATGCCACTGGTTCCTTACCCAAGGAACGTTCTAGCACTATCGACCAGCATCTAGTCACCTGTGCCGAATGCCAAAACCAGTTGGTGTCTATCCGTGGATTTTTAGAAAATATACGCACTGGTAATCAGGTTGCACCCCGTACAGAAGTTCTACGGCGTGCTGTTGCTGCATTCCGTCAGTTTCAGGAGCGGGCAACGAACCGCAATCAGCGTGCTGCGAATTTGCTGTTTGATAGTTGGGATCATAGCGCCATTGGTGTACGTGGCTATGTAACAGAACGCCAGCTTTTGTATCAATTTTTGGACTTTGATATTGATCTCCAAATCCAGCCTGCAACAGATGCGCAGTCATATACGATTTATGGTCAGATCCTGTGTACAGGAACAAAGCCTGACTTACTCGAAGGAGTTGCTGTTCGCTTGCTCCATGGCGCGGATGGGCAGATCGTGCGGCAAATCCTCATCGACCACTTAGGCTGTTTTAGCCTTTCGGATGTACCTGCTGGTCACTACTTCTTACAGATTGAACTTTCAAACACAGGAGTTCATCTTAATGAATTAACCCTTTATCCGAGCGAATAACGATGGAGCAGTTTACTTTATTTTTTGCCTTAGAGACTAGCCATGCACGGCACCAGTGGTTACAGCAACACTGTCCAGTGCGTTCGGAAACGTTAGTCAAACAGCTGTGGGACGAAGCAGAACGCCTAGAGCGGAGTGACCCTAACGGGGTTACAGTGGCTACGCAAATTGCCCAGGATCTGGCGGTGGTTTGGCAAGACCGGGAACTAGAGGCAGTTGCCTACCGGATAGAGGCGAGTAGGTATCGCGCCCTTGGTCAGCATGACCTGGCACTACTGCGCTATCGTACCGCAATCAGCCTGTATCAGCAATTAGGCATGACCGATGAGGCAGCACGCGCCACAGTTGGGGTCATCGATACGCTGATGTACCTTAGCCAGTATAGCGAAGCGCTGCAACTTGCGGCATGGGCGATTGACCAAATGCGCAGAATCGGTGATGAAGCTGTACTGAGTAGACTCTTGGTTAATCAAGGGAATATTTATGCACGCACCGGCGACTTTGCAGCTGCGCAACAAGTGTATGCCGAAGCCAGCCAACGCTTTACTACGTTGGGTCAAACCCATTACCTGGCAATGGTCGAAGCCAATGAAGCCAATATTTTGACAACGCTGAATGAGTTCCGCCAAGCCGAAGAACGTTACCGACAGGCTAGGTCTCATTTTGCGGCAGCAAATTTAGCGAGCGCAGTAGCACAAGTCGACCATAATCTTGGATACCTCGCGTTTATGCAAGGTAACTACCAGCAAGCCCTGCATCTTTTTTCGCAAGCGCGGAGCACCTTTTCAACACAACAAAGTAGCATCGATGTTGCTTATGCCGACCTCTATCGGGCAGAGATCTATCTTGCCTTGAATTTGTGGCCTGAAGTACTTGCCGTGGCGCGCGCGACCCGCCCAGTTTTTGAAGAAGCCCTGATGCAATGGGAAAGTGGGCAATTATTATTAATTGAAGCTGCGGCTCTTATCCAGCTAAAACATTTTCAGACAGCGGAAGCACTGCTAGCGCGCGCGGAGCAGATTTTTACAGCGGAAAATAATCACTTTTGGGTTGCAGTGACAGCCACCACGCAAGCCGTATTGGCGTGGCACCGGAAGGAACTTCTGACAGCGAGGCAACGCTTACAGCAGTCATGGCAGACCTTTACAGCGACAGGTGTAGCAAGCCGTGCTGCCCACTGCGCCATTTGGCTTGGGGAGATTGCCCTTGCAACGGGGGAGCTTTCCGAGGCAACAGCACAATTTAATGCCGCGCTCGCCATGATTGGTAGCACACCTTTACCAGCGATCACCTATGCCTGTCACTTCGGTCTAGGACGTATTTACCAACGGCTTCAAGCAACTGATCCAGCAATTCATCATTATACGATTGCGGTTGCCGATCTCGAACGCGCCCAACTGACCATCGGGGCCGAAGACTATAAGATGGCTTTTCGCCAGGACAAGCTGCTGGTCTATGAAACACTGATTCTGCTCTATCTAGAACAAAACACGCCGGATTCAATCCATGCTGCCTTTACGCTAGTGGAACAGGCCAAAGCGCGTGGTCTACTGGATGCGATGGCCCGCACAGATGAAACAGTTGAACTTGATGTTCCAGATGAACTCTTAGCGCACTATGAGACGATAAAGCAAGAACTAAACTGGTATTACCATAAGCTCCATACACCACCTGATCCATCCGCGGATCATCCCGCCCAACAGCGCAGCTGGCATGGTACAGTCCGTCAATATGAAACAAACTTGGCGGAGCTGCAGAAACGCTGGCGTCATCCTGATTTAGCGGCGGCTCCCCGTAATCCCATTTGGACGGTATCATCGGCAGAAATTCAACAGGCTTTACCGCCTAGTACGCTCCTGCTTGAATTTTACACAACAGAACAATCCGTGCTGGTCTTTGGCCTTTCGCATGAGGGAATGTGGATCCGGCAACTTTCCATCCCGCGCGTTACATTGATCGAGCAGCTCGATAAGCTCCGTTTCCAAATGAATAAGTTCAGCTATGGGAGCGCCTATCGCAATCGACATGCTACAGCATTGCTCGAAAGTACGAACGAGCTACTAGTTACCTTTTATTCACAGCTACTTGCCCCCTTACCAGAAATCAACGCCTTCCAACAGTTGATCATTGTGCCGCATGGGTTACTCCACTATATCCCTTTCCATGCACTACGGGACCGCGATCACTATCTGCTTGAAACGCATGCCCTTTCGTACGCACCTAGTGCTACTGTTCTTCATCGTGTTTTAACTAACCACTATCTCGTTCCTCAGGATCCGCCGCTTATTTTCGGTGTTACCGATGCTAGTATTCCGCAGGTGGAGGCCGAGATTGCAGGGTTACGCGATCTGTTTCCTACTGCACACATTTACTGCGGTCCAGAGGCCACTACCACCAAGTTGCTGGCAGAAACATGGCGTCCGCCTTTCTTGCATATTTCTACGCACGCCATGTTTCGGAGTGACAATCCAGATTTTTCTTCATTAAAACTGGCTGATAAGTGGCTGAGCGTTAAAGAAATCTATCACTTAGCCACCGCTGCGCCATTGGTCACCCTGAGCGCTTGTGAGACCGGTCGCAATGAGATCAAGAGTGGCGATGAACTCATTGGACTCTGTCGTGGCTTTTTTAGTATTGGCACGCAGGCATTGGTCGTTAGTCTCTGGCGGGTTGAAGATCAAACCACAGCCGATCTCATGCTTGATTTCTATGCGGCACTGAAGAGTGGGCTGCCGGTTTATCACGCCTTGCGGAAAGCACAGTTGGCCCTGTTAGCACGTCATCCTCATCCGTATTACTGGGCACCTTTTCTTTTAACCGGCAATCCACTGCTACAACTCAGCCTCTGACAGCATTTCCACCGCTTGGCATAAGCGTGCGTAAGCACGACTTTAAGTAGGGTGGCTGCTTACGCTCTAGCATCAACCTTTTACTGCATTACAGCCGGCAAGAATAGGATGTGCCTCTGTTCTTCCCACTGTACAACGTTAAGCGGGGTCGGCAAGCCATCAGGCCCAACGGTTTGTTGCTCATGTTGTACATCAGCAGCTTCTACTTCTTCATCCCAATAATCACTATTCCAGCTTACCGAATTCCAATTTACACTATTCCAACTCACGCTATTCCAACTTACACTATTCCAGCTCACCGAATTCCAACTCACGCTCCCCCAGGTAACTGGTTCCGGCCCGCTCCAAAGCAATTGACTGGCTGGAATACCACGATTAGCACTAAGGGTAGTTGTACCATTGACCGCGGCACTGATGTCCAGATAGCCAGCCCCGGCTCGTGTCGCATCATACCCAGGCCACAGCTTATTGGCCGTCGTCATCAACCGATACTTCACTTGATCAGGGGTAAGATGTGGCTCATCTTGGAGTAATAGGGCCACAGCGCCGGCAACAATCGGTGCTGCTAGTGAAGTACCAGACATCCGGAAATAATTTTGGTCAATGCTATGATTACTGTGTTCCCGCCCCATCGTCAGCTTCTGATTACTAGGAAGGTGCATAACAATATCTTTGCCGGGGGCAACCAAATCTGGTTTTACTTGGCCATCAATCGTTGTCCCATAGGCAGAAAATGAGCCGATTGTGTCGTCCGCAATACTCCTCGTGCCCTTATCATCGGTTGCACCAACGGTTATCACAAACGGGTCGTTCGCAGGCGGATAAAGGTCTGCTGTTCCATTGTTGCCCGCAGCAGCTACGACCACAATTCCATTAAACCAGAGTACCTCAACCGCAGCATTAAGTGGGCTAAGATGGTATGAAGTTGGAACACTAGCATTGAGTGATAGATTGACCACGCGAATGTTATAACGCGTACTATTTTCATAAATCCACTGGAGAGCCGCAATTACATCAGATTCATAGGCCATGCCCTGATCATCGCTAACGCGCACATTCAAAATCTGACTTTGGGGTGCAATCCCCAGATAAGCACCACTTGATTTTTTCCCGTCACCCGCAATCATCGAGGCAACAAATGTACCATGCCCATATTTGTCATTCGAATCATGATAACTGCTATTAAAATTTACATTCTTAACATTTCGCCCTTTTAGATCCTCAGTTTTCGCAACACCACTATCAACGACAGCAATGGTCATGCCTTGGCCTTGTAAAAAAGCCGGGGCCGCATTCCAGACGTCAGGTGCCTGCACGGCGAAGGGAAAGGCGTTCACGAGATTACCGAGATTGATAGCTGCTTTGGGCTGCGAGGTAATCACCGCTGGGGCATTTGTACTAATATCAATGCCAGGGACAGCACTAATGCGTAGGCCAACTGCGTCATAGAAGATCGCCATGGTTTTATCCATACCACGAGCTTCAAGCTTAATTTGCAAATCGTGGCTAAAATCTGCCCATTGCCACTGGTTGGTGCTTGTAATGTCAACATACACTAATTGCGCATTAGCCGGGCCAATCGCACTATGAAAGATATCAGTTTTGGCTTTGACTTCTCCAGTTTTGTCACCACCAACGTAGGTTTTAAGCTTGAAATCTTTCGTAAAACTTTTGTTGACAAAGGCAGCAAAAACAACCTCTACTTTATCAATCACATAACCGGGGGTAACTTGGGCATCAAAGCCGGTTAGCGCGGCATTGCCGTCGTCCCAGTGATGGCCATAGTAGCCGTTAGGACCTAACCCACTTTCATCGACTAGGTAAACGGCATCGACTAGATCAGTAGTGGCGACTGTACCTAACGAGGTTGCCCATGTGGTAAAAACGGGATTGACATCAGCTGGTGATAGCGTACTGCTTGCTGAGTTCATTACCCCATCACTTGAAATATAGCGAATACCTGGAACTTGAGCTAGGCGATTGATCGACTGGCCTGGTAATTGAGCGGTAAAGGCGTTGATCATCGGCATGTGCTTCAACACTCTACCCCTAAGCGCTTGCACGTGCTGCTCAACCCCGCTGTCTGCGGTAGTTTGTACGATGATCGTAAAGAGAGCCTGTGGATTTTGGGTAGCCAGATGCGCAAGTTGAGGCTGCACAGGTGCTGCCATCAATGTTTCCGTACCCACCGCAACGATAGACAATACCAAGAATATAATCAACAATGAATTCAAATATCTACCCATAAAACGCATTGTGGATTGCTTTTTCATTTCGCCATCTCCTCTGACAATTGTTTCTAAGGCTATCCCTCATCCCTGGCCATACACGGTCTTAAGGGCAGGTTAATAGCAATGTCGCAACACTACAATAAAGGCAGATTAACTATCTTTTTCTATCAATTTCCTGACACATTAGTATAGGAATTCAGGCGACTATAATCGGATCCCTTAAACAGTAGTAACAGCTGGGTTAACTAGCCAGTTTCGTGATTGGGGCTCAGTCAAAAGCAGTAACTTGTCAGCCAATTGTAACAGCGGATGTATGATATTTCGTATACATTAGAGACAGGTTCTCTAGAAAAGTTCCTACACATGGGGCAGAACAATTGTGGTAGCTAACAGCATAGACACAGTAAGTTCTGCATTCAAAGCAATGACTCCTTCGGTGCTCTTCTTGCTCAACAAAAATTAAAGCAGACCACTGCTATAGCCGTGGCAGTGGTCTAACCACTCGGTGCAGGAATGTGTTCTTTGCTCAAGGTAGTTTTGTAACCTGGTGCCGATCGGTTACAAAGATAAGGGGATAACAATGGTCTTTGGTAGCATACCTGGGCGCCATATTGTCGCGCTTGCTATTAGCGGTCTCTTGCTGCTGTTCTTGCAGGTTGGGTTAACCACAATGCCTGTGGCCTCGGTGGCAGTAGGGGATGAAGTGATAACACTTATCTTACGCGTGAAGCCAGGTATGGATATAGCGCAGCTTAGCACAACCTATCAATTACAAGTGCTTAATGCAATACCGGCATTGGGAACCTATTTGGTCCAGACCGCCTCGGTAGCGGCGCTAGATGGTTTACGCGCTGACGAACGTGTCGTGGCAGTGCAACCGAATACATCACTGCCAACTTTTGGTGCGCAACATCGCTCCGAAAATACAAATGACTTTGAAGCACTCCAGCGATACTTCGGCTTTGGCAACGGTGACGACGAAGATAATGAAACTGTAATCCTTAATGACAGTAAGCAAAAGAAGAAAAAAGACCCACACACGCCTCAACAAATCGGGTTGCCCGATCAGGTGTTGGTTGTCTATGATCAACAGAAGTATAAGAAGGATTGGCTTGATTGGGGTTTACGCAAGATCAAATTATACAAGGCACAAAAGTATGCTTCTGGGGCTGGGGTTACGGTTGCTGTACTCGATACCGGTGCCGATCTCGATCATCCCTTATTGGTAGGACACCTGATTGCCGGCTATGATTTTGTTGAGAATGATCAAGTCCCTAACGACGAGCCGAATGGGATCGACGACGACGAAGATGGCAGAATCGACGAAGGTGCCGGCCACGGCACCCATGTTGCCAGCCTCATTGCCAAGGTAGCCCCCGGCGCAAAAATAATGCCAATCCGTGTTCTCAACAGTGATGGTGGGGGTACACTTTATGACATTATTCATGGTCTGGTCTATGCCGTAGATCATGGTGCACAGGTAGTCAACATGAGTTTTAGCGCAATTGACAATTCGGTATTTCTCGAAGCCGCTGTCAACTATGCGCTTTCTAAGCGCGTCTTACTTGTTGCGGCGGCGGCCGGTGCAGATGGCTTTTTGGAATTTCCGGCTGCCTATGACCGGGTGATAGCCGTGGGTGCAACAGGAATGGGCGATAACATTACTGACTTTTCTCAGACAACTGCAACCCAGGTCGATATTTTTGCGCCGGGACAATTCATTTACTCAGCGTACTACGAGGGACGGATGGCATGGTGGACGGGTACATCAATGGCGACGCCTCTTGTGGCCGGTGGGGCAGCCTTGCTGCTTGATCGTTGTAAATGCTCACCAGACCTACTTGCATCGATCTTACTTGACGAAGTGAAAAATGTTCGTCCCAAATCGCTTTACCGAGGAGGCCGCCTTGATCTGGAAAAGGCGATTAAGAAGATAGAGCCACCGCGCGAACCTTGCGACACGGGGAAACCGAAAGCGTTGACCTTTCAGTTTACAGCAGAAGCATGTTTAGCCAGTATCAACCGCCAAGATGGAAAATTCGTCTGTAGCGGGCTGCCAGGCGATGGTCCGGTAGCCATTAGGGTCACCAAAGATGCAGATAAGATCACGCCATCGATTACATGGGCAAATATCGGTGATTTCGTCACCTTCACCACCAAAGAGAGCCGCCTGCGCGCTGAGTTAGAACTCAGTATCGGCGGACAAGCGCTGAAGATCCATACTGGTTGTTCAGTCCCGCTTGATGTGGGTGATCAATTTGGTAGTTTAGGTCTCGTCAAATACCTTTCAGAAGATGGCATCCAAAGTGCCGCAGTCGTGATGCCAGAGATAGATGCCAAGGTGCATAGCTTCTTCCTGCCCCTAATTGTGCGTCAGTAAACCTCTTAGCCAACCGCTTACTGCGATAAATTTTCTTCATGTTCTAAATCCTATGGTCGGAAAACTGCTAGATATGCATCTAGCAGTTTTTTGTACTATCTACCGACCCGCATGTAAGCTGTCCTTCAACTCATCCCCGCTAATTGTCCTCTTTTGCCGAAAATTCCATGAATTTTCCATGTATTTTATCGGAAGAATTTGCATCTATATAACCAACAATCACACGCTTGCGGCTACAAACCTGTGATTGGTTGAGAGCATGCACCGAATCATTGTACTTGTCTTCCTAATCTTATAGAAATCCAGTCTGTCGACCGGATTTATCAACCACTGTGTAGCGACCTTTCTGATCGACCTGACCAGTAGCTGTATAGCACCGCCAAGGATACCTTATCCTTACCGATGGCTAGAGGATATCCATCGTCACCAGCATAGGTAGGTGCTACGCCCAGCGTTGCGATGTTCAGCTTGAGAGAAGGAGTCTGCCTATTGTTTGATCGATCCACACTAATTCATCCCATACCCTGAGTTATAGAGTCTCTCTTTATGTCAATTGACCCAGCGAGGCAGAAAGCAACTCGCACAATTGACATCAATCAGTCTGGAGTAAAGCTAAGTATGCAACGTAAACGATTACTTTTGATGTGGCTGATGATTGTATTGCCCTGTTTGTTGTTGTTTATCAATCTATCCAGCCCACTCTACGCCCAACCAGCGGGAACGATTATCGGCTCATGGACCGATCCTAGTGGAAGTGGCTTGACCATTAAGTTCTATACCCCGAATACCTATGAATCTTGTACAAGCACCGCTGACCGCATCTACACAGAGGGGATTCCGGCGAATTGGTCACTTACCGGCTCGGTGGATCTTTATTGGGCCATCCCAACCAATAGTGGTGGAACGACCTTCGAAAAAATCCGCGCGTACCCCATCGCCCAGAATGGCAATCTGGATCTGACCATCACCTATCCACCCGCCTCAACCTGGCCGGATCTGAGTTCAGCAGGCAATCCGCTGCGCGAACTACACGTGTCGCCGTCAATCCTGGTCCGCGACGAGAATCGGCGAGAGGTGAGTTGGCTCGGCAATGATTTGACCGGTGCCCCCAGCATTTTGGGGCCTGGCCAGGTTTGGGATGTCATTTGTCTCTTACCGCCAAACGGCAATACCCCGACCCCAACACCAACGAACACGCCCACTGGTGGCATCGCTGCCCTTGGTGATCGCGTCTGGAATGATACCAATCGCAATGGGGTCCAAGATATTGGTGAACCGGGTGTTCCTGGCGTGACGGTTGAGCTGTTGGCAACCTGTACAGGCAATACTGTGTTAGCAACTAGAACGACCAATGTTAACGGCACTTACCTCTTCAATAATCTAGCTGCTGGGCAATATCGTGTGCGCTTTACGCTACCGGGTGGCTTTAGCGCGTTTAGCCCTAAAGATGCAATTGCAGATGATGACTACGATTCAGATGTCAATGCAGGGGGTGTGACGGATTGTATTACGCTGAACAATGGGGAACAGAATTACCGGGTTGACGCGGGTCTACTTAGTGGCACGCCGACACCAACGCCGACGAATACATCAGTTGCTCAACTAGGATCAATTGGTGATCGGGTTTGGCGTGACAATAATGGTAATGGGGTGCAAGAGGGCGGTGAACCCGGCGTTGCCGGTATCTCTGTTCAACTGCGTAATTGCAGTGGGTCCATTTTGAGTACAACAACGACGAACAGCAGTGGCATTTACACCTTCCCCAATCTGAATGCCGGCTGCTATATTGTGCGCTTTATCAACATTAGCGGTTTTACGATTTCGCCCGCGAACCAAGGAGGGGATGACACACTCGATAGCGATGTTACTCAATTAGATAGCGTCACCCCAGGCATCCTCAATGGTCAAACGGACCCGATTAACTTGACCCAAGGGGAGAACAACCCGACCATTGACGCCGGTTTGATTCCCCAACAACCCGTTCTTGGCTCCATCGGTGACCGTGTTTGGCGCGATGACGATGGCGATACGGTACAGGATAGTGGTGAACCAGGAATTAATGGGGTGACGGTCGTGTTGCGTAACCCTGGTGCCAACAATAACTGTGAGGCAAGCGATGCCGTGATCGCCACGCAGGTTACAACCGGCGATGGCAACTATCTCTTCGGTGGGTTAGCTGCCGGGCGTTACTGTGTCGATCCGGATCAGAATACGGTGCCGGCAGGGTATGCACTAACGACGAACAACGATCCGACCACAGCGGATCTCGCTGCTGGTCAGAATCGCACCGATGTTGACTTTGGCTATCGCCCGCCTGCACAGCTTGGCTCCATCGGCGACCGCATTTGGCGCGATGACAACCAAAATGGGATTCAAAATGCTGGTGAGCCTGGAATTCCAGGGGTTACGGTACAGTTGAAAGACTGTAATGGTACAGTGCTGCAAAGTGATATAACTGACAACAATGGCATCTATGGGTTCATCAACCTCGCCGCCGGCTGCTATCGAGTTACGGTCCTACCCAATGGATTCCAAATCAGCCCGCAAGACCAAGGCGGAGATGATACCCGCGATAGTGATATCAATCCCGCTAACGGTACAACCAACAACATCAATCTGGCCAGTGGGGAAAACAATCCAACGATCGATGCTGGCCTCTTTACCGCGGCGCTTGTCGGTTCCATCGGCGACCGTGTTTGGCGCGATGACGATGGTGATGCGGTCCAGGATAGTGGGGAACCCGGCATCAATGGTGTAACTGTTGTGTTGCGCAATCCCGGGGCTAACAATACCTGTGAGGCTACCGATGCCGTGATCGCCACGCAGGTTACTACCGGTGATGGTAATTACCTCTTTGGTGGGTTAGCAGCCGGACGCTACTGTGTCGATCCGGATCAGAATACGGTGCCGGCAGGGTATGCACTAACCACGAACAACGATCCGACCACGGCGGATCTCGCCGCCGGTCAGAATCGCACCGATGTCGACTTTGGCTACCGCCCGCCTGCACAGCTTGGCTCCATCGGCGACCGTGTCTGGCGCGATGATGATGGTGATGCGGTCCAGGATAGTGGGGAACCCGGCATCAATGGGGTAACAGTTGTGTTACGCAATCCTGGGGCTAACAATACCTGTGAGGCTACCGATGCCGTGATCGCCACGCAGGTTACTACCGGTGATGGTAATTACCTCTTTGGTGGGTTAGCAGCCGGGCGCTACTGTGTCGATCCCGATCAGAATACAGTACCGGCAGGGTATGCACTAACCACGAACAACGATCCGACCACGGCGGATCTCGCCGCCGGTCAGAATCGCACCGATGTCGACTTTGGCTATCGCCCGCAGCTCGCCTGTGGGTTAGCCGTTGACCAAAAGTGTGTGGTCACTGCGTCACCCCCACCCAGTAATTTTAGCTGCTCCGCCGCTAAGCCGCTCAATGAGTTGAGCATGATTTGGAATGGCACACAAACTGTTGATGTGCGGGCCTGGAAAGGAAGTGTTGGTAGTACGCTGTTGGCCACGGTTACCAATGTGGCACCCGGCACCAAGGTCGTCGTCACTGGCTATGCC
The DNA here is from genome assembly GCA_022842065.1 of Caldilineaceae bacterium. Next base: position 72,401 of record JALHQH010000018.1, on the reverse strand, counting down.
GGTGCCCCGAATGATGTAATCTGGGAGATCTTTGCTGCCGGCACGACCAACAAGCTTGGTGAATCAACCTTCCACCTTTCTTGTTCTGATGAAAATATGAATGGCCCCGAAGATTGCGGCGCTATCCAAGGCGATGGTAAAGCCAAGACCGGCTTCCTGAATCTCTGGACATTTGACGGGATGGCAGGGAACGGCCAACGCCTCAGTTGCTCGTCAACACCAACCGTGCCGGCAGATTCCTGTAGCATCGTTGCTGGGAGTGGTTCAGTCTGTAGCGGTTCAAAACCCAAAAGCTTGACCTTCCGTTACACGGGTGGCAGTTGCGCAGCCAGCAACAATCCACAAAGTGGTAAGTTCACCTGCTCAGGTAGTCCGGGCAGCGGAGCGGTAAGCATTACGCTCACCGGCAAAGATGCCAGCAAGTTCTCAGTTACACCAAGTACAGTGAACCCTGGCCAAGAGGTCACCATTGCCCGTACGGATGGAGGGGACTTCCCTTCTGATACGAAGCTGCAAGTTGGGGGACAAGCGCTCACTATTCATACCTCCTGCTCACAGGCGCTCAATCTCGGGGATATCTTTGGTAGTCTGATCTTGATTGGGGCCGATGGTCGGCGCTTAGATACGCCTGTCACCTTCAGTTATCTTGTTTCGAACAGCGGTAACAGCTTAAGCAATGTGTCCCTGGAAGACAACTTTGGCCCTGTTACGAGTGCCTTCTCGTTGGCGACCGGTGCAACACGCTCCTTCGAGCGGCAGACCACCATTGCCGCGACGATCACAAATGTTGCGTTGGCGAAGGGCTTCCTCGCCACTGGTCAAATGTGCAGCGATGAGGATAGCACGACGGTAACGCTTGCACCACCGGCCCTGAGTTGTGAAGATGGCAAACCAGTTGCCCTTGTTTTTGAATACACAGGTGGCAGTTGCAGTGACACCACCAATACCCAAAACGGCAAGCTCGTTTGCAGCGGTACCCCTGGCACAGGTACAGTTTCTGTCGTTATGCAAAAGGATGCCGATAAAATCGCGGTGAGTCCGAATGCAGTTGCTCCCGGACAACGCTTCACGATTGCGCGCACTGATAGTCGTGAATTCGCGGCTGATACCTTGCTTCGTGTCGGTGGGCAATCGCTCACGATTCATACATCGTGCTCTCAGGCATTGAACGTTGGCGATGTCTTCGGTAGTTTGCGCTTGGTCCAGTTTGTCCCGAAGGGCTTCCCCATTCCAACGGCATCGGCAGATGGCGATCCATCCAGTAGCATCTTCTTGCCGCTGATTACGCGCTGATCCAGTCTCTGGTAAACCTTTGATGATGGACAGTGAAAAGTTTTCTAGCTATTGATGTTTAACTTTTCACTGTCTGTTCTTTTCTCTTCTATTGTTTAGTTTGCCTTCCAATCGTCAGCCTTAGCGATGCCGCGAATAAATATGGTGCGAAAGTGTTCCCTCAATCAGAACCAAAGAGGTGCTATGTTTATTCGCGGCATCTATTAGATACTCTCCAGAGCACTCTATAGATGACAGAGAAGCTTGCAGGAAATGTAAGCTGTTGCTATGATTATATAAATTACTTCAATTAGATAGACCAATACGTCTCCCGTTCCACCAAAATCTCATAGTCTCCCCCTGTTTTGCTGTTGCCACAGAAGTATATGCATCCCCCAATTCTAAACAACCCTTGTCATTTGTGAATATCAAAATTATATGCCCGAACGCAAACTGTCATCGTATACCCAACCTTTATGGCATTTTTAATGCTATAGCAACAGGACATATCTCTGCCGCCAAATGGTACAAGCGACGTTGAGATTAACCAAAATGTCACACTATGCCTAAAAAGCTCAAATTGATCGCATCAAATACTTGGGAAGAACTGCTAGCTCGGTCTACGTCGGTTCGGGTGCATTCAAGTATCCCTCGCGAATCCATGCGCCAAATGATACTTGATCTTTGTATGGAGACTCCGCTGTCCATCGATGAGTTGTCGTGGCTCCTAGGTCGTACAAAAGCGCACCTTCAAAAAGATATCATTCCTGCCCTCGTGGATGCTGGTAAGCTTGAATTCTTGTATCCGGATCAGCCCAATTCTAAATTTCAGAAATATATCACTGTAAATCCTTCTAGCTCTCATTGTTTTAGCCGATGTGATAAGTGATTCCAACTTGCTAAAATGATCTGGACTACGGAGTCACCGATGACTGCGGAGGTTAGTACCATGTCGCAAACGAATCAGCGGCGCATCTTCATTGCAATGCTGTCTATCATTTTTCTGCTAGCCGACTATTTGATGGGGCCTTATGTAGCTTTCCCAATCACCTTTATTATCCCGATTTCGCTCACAACATGGTGGTTTGGTCGCACAGCAGGCATTGTCATAGCAACCATCATGATGCTAGCACGCCTTGGCTGTGGTCCAAGCTGGGAACTCCCCATTCCAAACTTGTTGACATACAAGGTGATCAACGCCATCATTCGCGAGATCGTTTTTGTTCTGTTGGTGCTATTAGTGGACCGGGTAGCAGTACAGCAACGGGCGCTCGGACGTAAGATAAAGGTGCTGGAAGGAATGCTGCCGATCTGTTCATACTGTCACAAAATCCGCAATGAAGCCGACGAGTGGGAGCAAATGGAGCGCTATATTACCCGCAAAACTGATGCAGAGTTTTCCCACAGCATTTGCCCTGATTGTCGCGAGCAATACTTTGGCCACTTGCGGCGCACAGCGCCATAACCGCGCAGGTGGTCAAAGGTAACTGCCCTTGTCGCTGTGAAAGCCGAATGCAAATAAGTGATTGCCATAAGCCAGTTCTCCGGAGCTTAAGACTTCCACATCAAGTTATCCAAAACTTTTGGAAATACGTGGAGCAAGAACTCCAGGGTAAGTGGTAACTAGTTGGTGATCTCAAATCCGAATTCGCTCTACTTCCTCCAAGCTAATCTCATCTTGCGTGCGATCATACAGCTTCGTTGTGTGGGGCGACTCATGGGCAGCGATCTGTTGGGCTCGTTCCACTGTCCCGCCATTCTCTAAATAAGTGGTGATGCCTGTCGCGCGAAATGTATGGCAACCAATGTTATCCGGCAACCCCGCTCTTTTTGCGCGGCGCTTAATCATCTGCCACACTTCGGTTCGGTGCATCCGGCGTTGCGTCAACTGGCGTAAACGATTGGCGCTGCGGAAGAGGGGCGCCTTCTTGTCGTTGTTATCGCCAAGCCAAAGTAGGTAGGCATCTAGATACTCCTCCGCCTTATGGTGAGCCGGCACCTCATGATACTTGCCCCCCTTTTCATGCAGGCGAAACCACCAGCGTTTGCCTTTCTGAAAGTAATCATCCACATTCATCCCCACCACCGCACTCACACGCGCAAAACTAAAAACCATTACACCGATCAGTGCCCGGTCGCGCAGCGGTAGCGAACGGCACTTAAAAGCGGCCCTGGTCACGGAGTGGCGACAGTAGGTATACCGGCGGTTGTCATAATTTAGCATTTTCTACACGAGTAAAAATGCTAAATTATGACAGAGCTGAGTATAGAAGAGGGTTACAACCCTCGGATCGGGCAAACAGCAGTCTTAAAGGCTGGCCTACCATCTGCCGCCACACCGATCTGGAAAGACGTTTGCAACAGGCGGAAGCGGCGTTGGTGCGGCTCAACCGCAACGGCAAGACCCTTGCCGGCGAACTGCTGACCGCAGCCCAAACCATTCTTGAACGACGACAAGTGGTCGGCTTGCTTGCCATCGCCGTCACCGAGACGGTCACCGCAGAGGTGCGCTTGCTCGGTCGCGGACGCCCTGGCGGCAACCGCCCCACCCAAGTCGTGCAGCGCTGCACCACCCAGTTAGCGGTCTCACGCCAAGCCAACGCCATTGCCCAAGCGCAACAACTATACTCAGATCAGAATGGAAACCGGAGTTTTCGTCAACCCATCTTCCGGGAAGGGGTCAGGAGTAATCGGGTAAACGAGCTAATTCGTGACCCCTTCCCGGAAGATTAGAAACTCCGATTCTCAACTTGATTTCAGTATAGCCGGCTGGCGCATTCATGTCACCAATGTCCCAGCCGCAGACTTGAGCCTGACGCCGGCCATCGATTATTACCGCGACGAATATCTGGTGGAACAAGGCATGCATCGCTTCAAACACGGCTGTCTCCCCCTCCTGCCACTCTTTCTGCAACTCGCCCCACGCATTCGCGGGCTGATGCTCTTGTTGTTCATCGCCCTCCAAGCGCTTACCCTCATGGAATTTGTCGCCCAACAGGCGCTCGCCCAACAGCACCAAACCCTCAGCGGTCTCGTGCCGGGTAATCCCAAAATGCAGCCCGCTCATCCCAGTGCCGAACGCCTGTTGGCTCACTTTTCTGGCTTACATTGGCTTGAAGATGATCTCCACGCTTCGATTGTCGAAGCGCTCAATCCCCTCCAAAAGCGCATTTTGCACCTTTTGGGGGTGCCGGCGTCCATTTACCAGCTTGTTGCTCAGCGCACATCATAATTCCTCCTACCCCCATAAAAATGATCGAAATTGGAGTAATGAAAATGAACGGCGACTTGTCCGTCAATTACGTATACGACGGCTGGACCTGCCCTGAACAACCCCATCAACTATCGCGATCCCACTGGCCACTTCATCGACACGCTTTTGGATGTGGGCTTCCTGACCTATGACATCTACCGGCTGGTCTACGCTAACATCCTCGATGACTGCGACAAGCTGAACGAGAATCTCTGCTCGCTGCTACCCGCCCATGCTCCCGGCTTGCCGGCAATGTCCGGATTAAGATAGCCACCAATCACCCCACCCGCCGTTTCGCCAATTTCCTGGCACGGGGTATAATCCCCCGCTATGAGTACTGATCTACGTCGCAAAATTCTCTTTTCCCTGCTCTTCGCCCTGCTCTTTTACATGGCCCTTGCCCTGTGGAGTGACTGGCGCGCCCTCACCCAAGCCCTGACTGATTTTCCCTGGGGCTGGTTGCCCCTGGTGATCGGTTTAACCCTGGTCAACTATGCAGGTCGCCTCTTTAAATGGCACTGGTACCTGCGCTTGCTGGGAGTGCCGATCAGCCGGCGCGATAGCGGTCGCATCTTTGGCGTTGGCATGTTAATGGTGATGACCCCCGGCAAGGCTGGTGAATTCCTCAAAAGTTTTATGGTGCGTAATGTGGCCGGCACACCCATGGCCGTCACCGCGCCGGTTGTCATGGCCGAACGGATGACCGATGGCGCAGCGATGTTACTGCTGGCCAGTGTCGGCCTCTTTGCGTTTCCCGATCCCAAAGCGCGCTGGATCGCGGCGATTGTCTTTATCAACTTTCTTCTCACTGTCATCATCATTCAGATCCGTCCCCTGGCCTTGCGCCTGTTGGCCATCGGCAAACATCTGCCGGTGGTGCGTCGCTTTGCGGATCAGCTCTACAGCTTTTACGAGAGCAGCTACATTATCTTTGGGCCGCGCAACTTGTTGATCTCGCTCTTGATCGGCGTGGTAAGCTGGGCCGCGGAAGGTTTCGCTTACTATGTGGTGCTGATCGGTTTTGGCGCCCCCCCCGGCGGGCAGACGGCGCTGATTGCGGTCTTTATTTTCTGTATCAGCACGGTGATCGGCGCGGTCTTCGCGACCCCCGGTGGCCTGGGCGGCGTAGAGGGGAGCCTGGTGGCATTGAGCAGCACGCTCTTATTGTTGCCGGCCGCAACGGCGACTGCCGCGGCGCTGCTGATCCGCTTCTGCACGCTCTGGTTAGGTGTCTCGATCGGGGTAGTGAGTTTTATTCGCTGGCCGGGATTGCTGGCCGGGTCAGCAGGGGCGCGGCGCAGCCAAACATTACATGACAGTACCGGTGAAGCAGCGGCTGGAGATTAATTGATGAGCCAAACAATGGATATGACCCAAGACGAGACCTTGCCGCGCCCACCAGGCGCGGCGCCCCAACAGCTGTGGAAGATCGACCTGCATACCCATACCGTTTATAGTAAGGATTGTTTGACGCGTACGATGCAGTTGATTGAGCGGGCCCGCGCGATTGGGCTGGATAAGGTTGCGGTGACCGAGCATAACCGACTGGATGGTGCGCTGGCAGCCAAAGCCCTCGCACCTGATCTGGTCATTGTCGGGGAAGAGATCATGACGACCCACGGCGAAATCATCGGTTACTATCTGCAAAAAGAGGTGCCACGCGGTCTTTCGCCCGCAGAGACGATTGCCCGGCTGCGTGACCAAGGCGCGGTGATTACCATCCCACACCCCCTGGATGGAATACGCACTTCGGCCATGCGTCTATCCACGGTGCTTACTGTGATTGATGATGTCGACGCCCTTGAAGTGCTCAATGCGCGCTGTGTGCGTGCTAGCGATAATGCCGCGGCGCTGACGCTGGCCACTGCGCACAAAAAATTGATCACCGCGGGCAGCGATGCGCATACGCTCTTCGAGTTAGGGCGTTGTTATCTGCAAGTGCCACCCTTTGCCGACGACGCCGAGAGCTTTCGGGCTGCCTTACATGAAGCTCGACCCATTGGGGAGGTTAGCCCTTTTTGGCCCCATTTTGCCAGCACTTATGCACGCTGGCGTAAACGCATTCGCCCAGTCAACCCATAGCTTTTTGCCAAGGGGGCAATTATGTTGGCGCTTTGGATCAGTCTGGCCGCAGCCGTGATTCCCACAATGATCTATGTGCTTGTCTTCTATTGGGCCGATCGTTACGAACGTGAACCGATCTGGTTAGTCACGGTCGCGTTTATTTGGGGTGCTGTGCCGGCCGTCATTGTCAGCCTGATCGGTGAACTGTTTTTAGGTTGGTCCTGGCGTAACGCTGCGGTGACCATGTCGGGTGTCTTTATGGAAGGCACCATCATCGCCCCCGTGGTGGAAGAGCTGGCCAAAGGGATTGCCTTATTGCTGATCTTCCTGCTCATGCGCCATGAATTTGATGGGGTGTTGGATGGGGTTGTCTATGGCGCGCTGGTTGGTTTTGGTTTTGCCATGACTGAGAATTTTCTCTACTTCACCAGTGCCTATGACGAAGGCGGCTATGGGCAGTTGACGATGGTCATTTTGTTGCGGGCAGTGCTGTTTGGCCTGAATCATGCTTTTTATACTGGGTTGACCGGCATTGGCCTGGGGCTGGCGCGTAATGCCCTCACTACGTCCGGCAAGATCGGTTGGTTGTTATTGGGTTTGGCGGCTGCCATCATTGTGCATGGGCTACATAACTTGGGGGCTGGCTTGGCGGCTTATCACATTGCCGGCTTAGGGTTTAGCTTCCTCGTCGCCCTGGCCGGGATTGGGATGGTGCTCGTGGCCGTGCTCTTGGCATGGCGCTTTGAACGCAATACAATTCGGCTGGAGTTGGCGGAAGAAGTGGGGGTGTTGATTTCGCCGGCGGATTACGCGGCGCTGACTGGTCGTTGGCGCAACCCGCTGGGGCGCCGTGGTCGCAACGCCCAGGCCCGTGCCCACCGCATGCATCTTTATGTGGAGCTTGCCCTGAAAAAGTATCGCCTGCGCTATAATCCTGGCAGTGAAAGTCACGCCTTGGTCGATGAAATTACCCAGATCCGCAGCCAATTGATTGAGCTGCTGGAAAAAAGAATCCCGGTGTGATGGGGCACATCACACCGGGACCTGGGTGGATACTAGTGAGGAGGGGTCCGCTAGCATCCGAACAACAGCGCATGATTAGTATGCGCCCGGTGGATTAACCGTAGATTAAGTCGTTATAAGGATTCGTGAAGAGTGATTGGTTCGTTGATGAAAACTTTGTTGTGCTGCCCTTTCCGCTACCGTGCCTCAACCCTGTTGGGGGTAACGCCCCTGTTGGGTTGGCTATTGGTGTTGTTGCTGACAACACCGGCCTATGCTTCGGAGCCATGCAATCCCCCTAATCTGATTCCCCAACCCGTCTGTGATATGGATTCATTTCATGGTGATCCCCCGCGCCAGATTCCCGATGGCTGGACTGAATTCGTCATTTATGGCGACCCCGCCTTCATGAATGATCCCCACTCCTTTTTTGGTTCGGGGACCTTGCGCATCTGGAGTAATGGTGGCACCTTCAAGGCCGGCATCTATACGCAGGTGAATGTAACGCCAGGGGCCGGCTACCGCGCCAGCATCGGCTGGGGTGCGCCCAACGCCCCGGATACCTTTGGCCGCCAACTGGGGATTGATCCCACCGGTGGCACTGATCCAAACAGCCCCACCGTGATCTGGGGTCCCATGCACTGGGGCGATGGGCGCATGTTGAACTATCCAGAAGGGCAGGGGCCTAATATCGACATCCGGGCGCGAGCGCTTAATGGTACGGTCACGGTCTTCTTTCTCACCGATCACCCAACCAGCACCGGTGAAAACTTGATCTATATTGACGCCATTTCGCTCTATCCCGACGAAAATGCCCCGGCGGTTGAAATCCCGCCAACGGCAACCCCCACACCCGAAGCACCTGCGGCCCCGGCGGTAGAAGCGGTTGCGGCTGCGCCGGAAGCCGTGGCGGCCGCAGCGGTCGCCGTCGCCACCGCGACCCCAGTGCCCCCCACGCCCACCGAGACGCCACTGCCGACTGCCACGTCTACCCCCACCGAGACGCCAACGCCGACCCATACGCCTACCCCCACCGCCACGCCAACCGCCACACCATCGGCCACCTGGACGCCCTGGCCAACGGCCACGCCGGCACCTGCCACGTTGGCTTTCTTTGGGGCTCAGACCGAACTGCTAGATGTTGCACGGCGCGTGCCGCCGGCGGGGTTGTTAATGTTGAGTCTGGTCAGCTTTAGTGGTGCCGGGCTTTGTGCTGGTTCGCTCTGGTGGTTGCGTCGCCGTTAAAGCCTTTCGCTCCCCGCTTTGTTCCTCACTTTGGGATTGATCGGGCAGGGAAGCAGCCCCTGCTGCACTGACTGATTGATTTGGTTAAAGACCCGGCGGGTTAGTCTAACCCGCCGGGTTTTCAATTTTGGTTCTACTGGATCTGATTGGGTTACCCTTCCTGGAAGAGGCAGCAATTTGTCAGTCTGCCCAGCATGGTTGCGCCTCTTCCAGGAAGGATCCATCTCAACCCCCTGAATTCCTGAAGAGCCTCAATTTTTTAATGAAGATAGGAAATAGATTTCCATGAATGTGCAGGGCGAACAGCCAGAACAACCGTCATCCAGCGTCGCGGCAATGGCTAGTGATGGAGTAGTTTACCGTATGCCCACTGAAGCGACCTTGCCGCGCCGGGTTTTTAATCTGGCCTGGCCGGTGATTGGCGAAAATTTTTTGCAAACGATGCTGGGGATTGTTGATATGTTGCTGGTGGCGCAATTGGGCACCGCCGCGATCGCCGGTGTTGGTTCTTCGCTACAAATTATGTTCTTTGTTATCGCCGCGCTTAGCGCCATTGCGGTGGGGAGTTCGGTCCTGGTGGCCCAGGCCGTAGGGGCACGCAACTATGCACGCGCTGGTGAACTGGCGCGGCAATCATTGCTTTGGAGTATTGTCATCTCGATCCCGCTGGCCGCGATTGGGATCTTTGCCGCTGAGCCATTGATCGGCATCTTTGGGATGGAAGCTGAAGTGACGCAGATCGGGGCCGATTATTTGCGTGTCGTCATGGGCACGGTGGTCGTCCTCACCCTGATGTTGCTCAGCAGTGGGGTGTTGCGCGGGGTTGGTGACTCGCGCACGCCGATGTTGATTACGGCGGTAGCCAATGTGGTCAATGTGGTGCTGACCTATGGCTTGATCTTCGGGACCTGGGGCTTGCCGGAATTGGGCGTCGTGGGCAGTGCCTGGGGCACCTTCTACTCGCGCTTGGTTGGCTTTGCCCTCTTCTTCTGGGTGCTCTGGCGCGGGCGCAATGGCGTTTCGATCCGCGGGCGCCACGGTTGGGCGCTGAACTGGTTACAGGCGCGCCAGATGCTGGCGATTGGCATTCCGGCGGCATTGGAACAGCTGCTGGTCACCGTTGGCTTTCTGCTCCAGACGATCCTGGTTGCCCAGTTGGGCACCGTGGCGCTGGCTGCCCATCGGATCGCCATGAATGCGATGTCGATCTCTTTCTTGCCCGGTTTTGGCTTTGCTATGGCCGCCACCACGCTGGTTGGCCAAAGTATCGGTGCGCGACGACCGGCAGAAGGGGGCATCGCCGCGACGATTGCAACCCGCTGGGCACTCGTCTGGATGAGTGCTTTGGCGGCACTCTTTATCTTTGCCGCAGAAGCAATTATGGGCTTCTTCTCGACTGATCCAGAAGTGGTACAATTGGGCGCTGCTGGTCTGCGGAGTGTGGCACTGGCACAGCCATTTTGGGCGATCTCTTTTGTCCAAGCAGGTGCCCTGCGTGGTACGGGTAACACCCATTTCCCATTGTGGGTCAATACCGCCGGGATCTGGGTGGCGGTGCTGTTAGGCTTTGTCTTTGTGCATTTCTTTGCGCGCAGCCTCAGCGTCGTCTGGATTGCCTTTGTGCTAACCTCCCCGGTCACCGCTTATTTACACTGGCGTCGTTTTCGGCGTACAGTGAATACTGCCACGCTGGAGCCAGCGCCGGTGGCCATTTAAACCAATGACTAGTACAGTGTTACCGAAGTTATGCTGGATTAAAAGCCGCGTTCGTCCCAGCGGGACGGTTGACCTTAGGACCAAAAAAATCTTGATATTTTCCGCCTAAGGTCAACCGTCCCGCTGGGACGAAAAACCCAGCAAAATTTCCGTCATAGTGCACTAGGCCCGTCCCTCTGTACTTTGCCCTCCACACCCCTGCGCAATATCGCCACACCACCACACGACAGCAGACAAAATATGATATTTTGTTATCAAACCGATAATCTAGTCCTCTTGACGTAGCTCTTGTGACTGCTAGAATAGTGTTTATGTAGCACGGTGCAGTCCGTAATCGGGTTGGAATCGCCGCCGCCCTTCGATAAGAACAGATGTGGGAAACACCATGAAACTCTGGGAACAAATCTATGTTGGTGGGGCCGTTGTCGTCGCAGTGGCCGCCTGTCTCCTGGCCGCAGTGCCGACCGTGCCCACGGCTAATCAGTTACTTGTCTTGTGGATGATGGTGGTGTTAGCGGCCGTCGCCCAGTTTTTTGAAGTAAAGATTACCGAGCAACGTTCTTACTTTCCGCATAATGTCTTTTTCTTTGCCGGGGTTTTGCTTCTGCCCCCCTTGCTCTTGCCCGTGCTCTTTACCATTCCCCTGACCCTGGAGGCGTGGCGCTATCATTTGCGTGGTCAACAGCTCGCGTTACGGTGGTACGATCTGATCTTTAACATCGCGATCCACACCTTAACTGGCCTCGCGGCCCATTGGGTCTACTTTGCGACGATTGCGCATCTGGCCGATCTGGTGCAAATTGGCCAGGTTTTTGCCGCGGTGATCGCAGCCACCACCTATGTCTTGGGCAACCACGTCATCTTTCGGCTGGCCGATGTGTTGATCAACCAGATCTCGTGGCGCGAATCGGCGATCTGGATGACGGAGAATCTCTTCACCGAACTGGTGATGGCCTATCTTGGTTATGTGGTGGCGGTCCTGTGGTTAGTCAACCCGGTGATGGTGCTGCCAATGTTGGGTTTGATGATGTTGCTGCAAAAGGCGCTGATGATTCCTAAATTGCAACATGAAGCGCAGACGGACAGTAAAACCGGTCTGCTCAATGTGCGCTACTTTAATCAACAATTTGACGAACTGCTGGAACGGGCCAAGCGGCTCAATCGTCCACTTTCGATCATGATGGCCGACTTGGACTTTTTACGCCGGATCAACAATAACTATGGCCATTTGGCCGGCGACCTGGTCTTGATCGGCGTCAGCAAAATTATTGCCAATACGGTGCGGAACAAAGATATTGTTGGCCGTTTTGGTGGTGAAGAATTTGCAATTCTGCTGCCCGATACGGACCAAGAAGAGGCTTTTGAGGTTGCCGAGGCGATTCGGGCGGCGATTGAGGCCCACCGCTTTGATGTGCCGACCAGCCAAACGCCGCTGCAGACGACCATGAGTCTTGGTGTTGCTTGTTTCCCAGAGGATGCTACCACCGCAACTGATCTGCTACACCAGGCTGATGTGGCGGTTTATCAGGCAAAAATGGATGGCCGTAATCGGGTGACCTGTGCCGCTGATCTTTTCTACCGCATTGATTCCCGCCTACCGGCTGAAACGGGAAGTGAGAGTAAAGTCGAACAGCCCACAGCACCGCTGCTGCTGGAGCCACGCGCACGGCTCTTGCCGGCGGTTATTCCAAAAGAGCCTCCCTATCGCCCCGTATTGCCGGCCTGGTATGGCTGGCTCTCGGAGACGCTAATCAAGAGCGGCGTCATCGCTGTGGCGCTGGTGATGACACTGGTCGGCTTTATTTGGCAGTCCAATCAGGATTGGGGTGCCGTGCTTTTGTTGATGGGGTTGACGGCAGGGGCACAGTTCTTACGGGTCAAACTCTTTACGTCGGGTGAACTATCGATTGCCGCCGCGCTGATCTTTGGCGCCGCGCTGCTCACTGGCCTGCCGGGGCTCGTCTTGGTCAGTGCTGTGATTGTGCTCACATCGGCCCTGAGTATGGAGAATCTCGATGCCGTGGTGGACCGGCGTTACGAATTGGCTTATGACTGGGCGGTGGGGGTCTTTGCTGGTCTGGTCCCCGCTTTGTTGATGGGCATCTTTACCATTCCCTTGACCTTCGCCTACTTGCCGCTGTTGATTGTGCCCTGTTTCCTGATGGCGCTGGCCTATAGCTACATGGGACCAGGCTTGATTGCATTAACCGTCAGTATTACCACCCAGACTGATCTTGCGCGCATTTGGCATGAAGAATTCCGTCAGTCACCGCCCCAATATCTGCTGTTGTCGGTAATCGGTTTTTGTTTTGCGATTGCGTACACCATGTTTGGCGCGATTGGGCTTTTGCTCTGCGTGTTGCCGATTTTTGTCTTGCGCCTTGGCCAAGAACCATTGTTGGCCCAGATGAATCGCAGCTTATCCACCTTTGTCAAGCGCAATTTGTTAACCGGTCACATGGCGGGTAAGTCAGCGCTATACGGCGAAACCGTAACCGTGCGGCACATTGTCCAGCCCATGCGTCGGCCCTAGGCGTTGAAACCTAAGTGGCGTTCACTCCTTTACCGTCTCATCGCCTTCGATGAGACGGTAAAGGGCCCCAACCAGGATGGTATGTTCGGCCTGATGCACGCGTTGTTCGACGTTTTCCAGGGTGTCGGTGGGATAGAACGGCACCTCTTTTGTCTCCAGAATCGGCCCGTTATCAACCCCTTCATCCGGTACCAGGTGTACCATGATGCCGGTCTTCTTGATCTCGCCCTGTTGATAGGCCCGAAAGGCACGGCCAATCGCATCGGTTCCAGGGAATTGGCCAGGTAGCGCCGGGTGTAGATTAATCACCCGATAGGGAAAGTGCTGCAAAAAGGCGTTGCTGAGTAGGTGCATCCAACCGGCCAATACCACCCAATCCGGGTGATAAGGCTGCAGGAGCAACGCGAGATCGGCGTCATAGGTGGCGCGCTCCTTGCCCGCCTCGCGATAAGCTTTCAGCCCATGATAAACGGTTGGAATGCCCGCCTTTGCCGCGCGTTGCAGCCCATACGCCTCTTTGCGGTTGGCAATCACCACCACAATTTGGGCATCCAACTGCCGCTGGCGGATCGCATCGATGATTGCCTGTAGATTGGAGCCATTCCCCGAAATCAGTACTGCAAGTCTTGTTGTCATCTTGATTCCTCAATTGATGCGACTCGTCGTGTGGTCGCGGGGTCGTATGGTCGTTACGACGCGACCACACGACCCCGCGACCAACTGACCGTTTTTATCGTTTAAAAAGTGACTGCCGCTTGGTCCGGTTGGCGTGCCGCCAACTCGCCGATCACGACCGCGTCCGGCAGCAGTTGTTGGATCGCCGCCTGGGCCGTGGCCGGCGCAATCATGACCATGCCGATCCCCATGTTAAAGACCCGCAGCGCTTCCGCCAATTCCATGTCGCCCCAAGCGGTCAACTCGCGAAAGAGGGGCGGGATCGTCCAACTGCCCAATTCGATGACTGCACCCAACGTCGCGGGCAAGACCCGTGGAATATTATCCAGGAAGCCGCCGCCGGTGATATGGGCCAGACCATACAGCGGAATGGCCGCCCGCTGCACTTGATCAATTTCGGTTACGTAGGCACGATGGGGCTGCAACAGGGCGTCGATCAAGGTTTGCCCATCCGCCAGCAACTGTTGCGGATCCTGGTCGGCGATCAGCTGTCGGATCAGCGAGAAGCCATTGGTATGAGGTCCACTACTGGGCAGCCCAATCAGCAAATCGCCGGCCTGCATCGCCGCCGATTGGGGATAAAGCTGCTGCCGATCGACCAGCCCAACGATCGTCCCGGCCAGATCAAAAGCGCCCTCGGTATAAACCCCCGGCATCTCAGCCGTTTCGCCGCCCAAGAGCGCACAGCCGACCCTGCGACACGCATCGGCAATGCCGCCAACGACCGCCGCCACCTGCGCCGGATCAAGTTTACTGCTGGCAATATAGTCGAGGAAAAAGAGGGGACGAGCATTTTGCACCAGAATATCATTGACACAGTGGTTGACAATATCATGGCCAATGCCGGCCCAGCGCTGATATTGGGCGGCCAACTTGACTTTGGTGCCGACGCCATCGGTCGAGGCAACTAACACAGGGGCACCAGGTAGATTGTTGAGGGCAAAGAGACCGCCAAAGCTACCGATCTCGGCCAAGACGGCCGGGGTGTGCGTGCTGCGTACCGCCGCCTTCATCAATTCAACGGCGCGGTTGCCGGCATCGATATCGACACCAGCGGCCTGATAACGAGTTTGGGTTGAGGCGTTTGTCATGCGCTACCGAGTTTCCTACTGGGATAATGTTTTGATCAGACAAATTGATTTCATTCGCCACGAGTATAGCATAGAGTTGCAAAGGGGCAGAGTTACAAAGGGGCAGGGTAGCGATTTGTCTAGGTTACCGATGCTCTCTCTGACCGCTGTGACCGCTGTGGCCTCTGTGCTTTTATTTTTCCTCTATCGCTGTAGTTAAACTTTCTCTGCCAGTTAATCCCCGATGAGTATTTGTCACGCTGATTTTAGCCATAAAGCGATAAAAAAGCTTTATAAAAGCTTATATAAAGCAGGAAACCATATATTTACTCGAGTGTTTACTCAGCTATAATTCTGTTATTCCCCAATCAGCAGCTTGTCAGCTGGCCGCTGCGGTGATTGGACTCTATGACTTGACCAATTTTGGCCCCAAAAGCGTAGCCTACCACTGGCGATTCTCTTAGCCGGCTAATGCCATCTCGCTGAAAGTTAAACGTTTCCCTGCACTTGTGGCTTAAGAAGTTTCGTAGAAAGCCGCCAAAAAGCTCGCAGTTTCTACGCAATTCAGCCCATGTTTAGATGCCACCTATTGACAGGTTAGCAATAGTAATGCTACTATGTAGCCACCAAGGTTTACGGAAAAGTAATCTGAATCTTGCCGGAACGACCTTTTATCGACACTCGCTCATCCCATAAAACAGCTAACCGCTTGGAAACTTGACTGTGTTCTCACTGGTAGAGCACACAAATGTTCGTTTTTAAAGCGGTGCTCAGGTAATGCTCACTGTCTGCCTTTTCAGTGCTTTCTCGACTACTCAAGTAGGAGTTTACATATATGGTTATGCTTACATCGAAAACACTCTATGGCCCTGCGGTTGTGGTAAATGCGCACGTCGCGACAGGCATTTTCTCTGTCCGGCTGCGCCACAGACACAGCGCAAAGGATAACAGAAAGGTTTGACCCTAATGCGTATCGGGAAACCAGCAGAGAATACCGCTGCTTATGAGTTTGAACTGGGCAAAGATCTGCTTGCTTATGCCGGCCTTTTTGGCTTTGGCCTCTTTTATAACCGCATGGTTGCCTATATGAATCGCAAACATGGGCAACACGGTTATACTTCACTTTTTGTTGTTTTTGGTGTCTTTGTCACCTTGGCGGCGTTGAGCACGCGCATTGGCGCGGTAAATACGTTGAAAATCGCCGCCGGCTTTGTTGCATCTGGGCTGCCTATGATCCTGGGCGATACCAATCGTTACCTGGACTATAAGCACGAAGTCGCCGTAGCGCTTGCCCGCGCAAGCAAAGCAAGAAGAAAAGGGATCAACGATGTCGGACAAACCCAAGCCGGGGAAAGACAAAGATTTGCGTTTCATCAAGAGCGCGATTGAAGACGCAGATGAAGTCTACCGTCTCTTTTCCTCAGACTTGATCAACGAACAGTCACCCGGCGTCATTGAGTTGATCTCTGAGGGCCTCCTGGTAATCATCGAACAATACGACGAACTAAATCAAATGCTTGATGATGTGACGATTACGCCAGTTCGTGTGCTGGAACACAACCGCTGTTTGCGCGATCTCCTAAAATTGATGATCAAAGAAAGACTTTCTCCGTTGGGGCGTGTCGCCGCTGCTACCACCATTCAAATGCTGGGTAGCCAGCTGCGTTCGTTGATGGTAACGAAGGAAATTCGTGGTAAAGAGAATGAGCTCTTGATGAGCTAGCCCCGAAGGCGCGCTCTCTTTGGAAACGGGAATCACCGGCACGCGTCGTGATGATTAAATTGCCGTTTTTGAACTGGTCGCCCTCTAGAACGACAGAAGCTGAGCGTGGAGAAGCATCATGACGGCAAACACTAATCTCTCACCCACCATATCAGAAAAAATCGCGCAGATCTGTATTGGACTCAAACCCTTTCAGGCGTTGGAGTATGATCCAGTTACCAACACGATTTCGATCATCACCGAGTGTCTGGTGCCGAGTAAGGCTGTGGACCAAATTTCTCGGATTGTGACCAGCCGTCGCGATGATGAAAAGGTCACTGTACGCCGCTACGCAGATAAATTTAAAATTACCTTTATCCGCTGTATCAAGTTGCAGGGCAGTTGACACATTCAGCCGAACCAAAGGGTAAAGATAACAAAAGCTGCCAAAAAGCACTTATTTAGTGCTATCTTAGTTGTGTGATGGCCTGATGTTAGGCGATTTTAAGCATAAATACGACATTTGACTGATTGCAGATGCGCCAAATGTGTGATGAAATAGCCGGCATCTGCGCTATAATTGGCTGTAATCTGCGACCAAAATTGCGTATGCCTTGTGTATCACCTGATCGCATAGGTTAATCGCATTGAGCGCATCGTAATATCGTAGTAAAGAATAGTGGCGCAAAAAGCGCTCACTAAGCTGTATATCTGGGCACGTGAATAGCCGGCCCGTCTTTTCCAAAAGACGGGCCGGCTATTTTTATTTTTCATCTAATTTATCTTGCATATTTTCTTGTTTTGATTGACCTTCACTAGGGGAGTGAGCAATGCGTACCATCCGACTTTCGACTGCTTATCAACTCTTTTTAAGCGCACTGCTGCTGGGGACCTGTTTGGGCATTGTCAGCCGTCAATTACCTACTTCCTTCTCGATGGGTGGGGTAGCACAGGCCCAGACCGTGCAGAACGAACAGCCACGTATTATCAACGAAGGCGGCGTGGCGTGCTGTTACAAGGGTCAACTGTTCTGGGTTAATGACATGGGCCATGCCACAGAAGTAGCTACCCTACCACAGGGGCAAGCAACGTCAGCTGTGCCAACTACTCTACTGTCATCACCGCTGCTCCCGTCTGCACCGCTTGCCCTGCCCTTTACGGTGGTGGAGCAGGCGCGCTTTGCCGAGCGCCTTACGCTCCGGCTTTTTCTCTTTGCCCATGTGGGAGAAGAGGGCGTGGCCGACTATCAGGTGCGCGTACACAAAGATGGCCAACGGTTGACGGTGGGACAACGGACTTACCCTGGCATTCCCAGCTATACCTGGCCGACGCCTCACAGCCGCCAGCGTTATGCCAACTTAAAAGTCGAATTTCCTGGGCTCTCACCCGCCGGGCTGTGGACGATCGAATTGCTTGACCCCCAGGGCGTGGTGGTTGGGCCGGCTGTACACTTTCAAATTGCGCCTGGTGATCCCAATCTTGAACTGTACGTTGATTATCAAGGGAGTAAATCATGACCAACCGTCGCTCATCACAGTCACTGAAGCAGGGGGTGGCTGCCTCTTTCGCCCACTTGCGCCCGGCTGTCGCAACTGCGTCCCAAGCGGACCAAGGGGAGGGGGTCGGCGGTTGGCGCCAGTGGCCACCACGCCACCACGTGGCTGGCCACCGGACACTCCGCATCGAGATGGTACGTTATTTTCGGCGAAATGGATGTCACGACGATGGTGCATAGCGTAGCCCACTATCTTTATACCTTGCTCAAAGTTGCAGTCCTCTTGATCTTTCTCTTTGACCGGCTGCGGCGGATTTATCGACAGCGCCGGCCAACGCGGCGGGTCTTGATTCACTATCCCCGCTTACAGCAAGGGGTGACCCATGCACGACAAACCAAGGTAACCGGACGGCTTTATCGCTGGCTCAGACTGGCCTATTTACTTGGCCGTAGCAACTGGGGCTAAGTGAGACTTACAGTCCCAACCCCACACCCAATTCCCATTCCATCCCACCCCTCCCAATCTGTTTGCTGCTCGCCCGGGTCATCAGACCCGGCGTCCTGGGGCGCGCTGACCCGCAGGTTGAAACCTGCGGCTACCGTCTGCCGTCACTCCGTGACTCGATCCGCACGGCGGACCACCCTGTTAAACTGGCAAAACTTTGATCACACTGTTCTCGTGTTTTGTCAATTAAGTTTTGATGGATTAGCCTTCCTATTAGTCACGGAGTGACGGCAGCTGGTCGCCGAGGGTTTTAACCCTCGGCTCTTCGTGAACGTCGCTTGACCACTTTTACCCTATCCACGCTGAGTATACTGGAGACAAACAGCCATGACCACAGCACAAATCGACCAGAATTTTCTGCAAGCGCTCACCTGGCGCTGTATCGGTCCCCCACGTGGCGGTCGCGTCATTACCGTGGCCGGCCATCCCACCGAACGCATGACCTTTTATTTTGGCGCCGTCGGCGGCGGCGTCTGGAAGACGACCGATGGCGGCGTCTACTGGGAAAATATCACCGACGGCTACTTCACCACTGCCGCAGTGGGGGCCATTGCCGTTGCCGAATCTGATCCCAATGTGATCTATGCCGGCACGGGTGAACCGACGATCCGTGGCGATGTCTCCTACGGCGACGGTGTCTATAAATCGACCGATGGGGGCAAGACGTGGACCAATGTGGGGCTGGGCGACACCAACCACATTTCACAGATCCGCATCCATCCCACCAACCCTGATCTGGTCTACGTCGCCGCGATGGGTCACGCCTTTGGCCCGAACGAAGAACGTGGCGTCTTCCGCACCAAAGATGGCGGCGCGACCTGGGAAAAGGTGCTCTACAAGAGTGACAAAGCCGGCATCGGCGATCTGACCATGGACGCCACCAACCCGCGCATCCTCTACGCCGCGGTCTACGAACAGATCCGCAACTTCTGGTCGCTCACCAGCGGCGGCCCCGATAGTGGCATCTGGAAATCGACTGACGGTGGCGATAATTGGACCGAGTTGACCAACAATAAAGGCTTGCCCGACGGTCTCAAAGGCAAAATCGGTCTCACCGTCTCGCCGGCCAAACCCGACCGCGTCTGGGCGATTATCGAGGCCGAGGGGGAAAAGGCGGGCGTCTACCGCTCGGATGACAGCGGCGCGACCTGGAGTCAACTCAGTTCAAATCGTGACCTGATTCAACGGCCCTGGTATTACTGTCACATCTTTGCCGATCCGCAAGACGCTGAGACGGTCTATATTACCAACCTCAAGCTGTGGAAGTCAGTCGATGGCGGCAAAAATTACACCGAGATTACCACCCCCCACGGTGACAACCACGGCCTCTGGATCGACCCCAAAGATCCCCAGCGCATGATCAACGGCAACGACGGCGGTGGCTGTGTCTCCTTTAACGGCGGCGCAACCTGGTCAACAATCTACAACCAGCTGACCGGCCAGTTTTATCACCTGGATGTGGACAACCAATTCCCTTACCACGTCTACGGCACGCAGCAAGATAACTCGAGCATTGCCGTGCCCAGCGCCACCGAAAAGGGGGGCATTCCCTGGGGTGATTGTTATTCAGCCGGCACGGGGGAGAGTGGTTATATCGCCGTCAACCCCGAAGATTCCAACATTGTTTTTGTCGGCGCGGTCGGTTCTTCGCCCGGCGGTGGTGGGGCCCTGCAGCGGTATGATCACCGCACTAAACAGATCCGCCTGGTCACCGTCTGGCCGGAGATCTACACTGGTTGGGGCGCGGGCAGCATGAAATATCGTTTCCCCTGGACCTTCCCGATCAGCTTTTCGCCGCATGATGTCGGCGTGCTCTACACTTGTGGCAACCACGTCTTCCGCACGACCGATGAAGGCACCACTTGGGAAGCGATCAGCCCCGACCTGACCCGCAACGATCCCACCAAACTTGAACCCTCCGGCGGCCCGCTCACCCTGGACACCAGCGGGGCAGAACATTATTGCACCATCTCCGCCTTTGTGGAGAGCAAACATGAAAAGGGCGTACTCTGGGCCGGCAGTGACGACGGGCTGCTGCACCTTTCCAAAGATGGGGGCAGCAACTGGACCAACGTCACCCCCGCTGATCTGCCTGCGTGGAGCTTTATCACCGCCATTGAACAGTCGCCCCATGACGCGGCCACTGTCTACGTCTCGGCCACGCGGCTCAAGTTGGATGACTACAAGCCCTATCTCTTCAAAACGACCGACTACGGCCAAAGCTGGCAGCGGATCGATGGCAGCTTCCCGACCTTTCAAGGCCGCACCCAGATCACCCGCGTGATCCGCGAAGATACCGTCACCGCCGGTCTGCTCTATGTCGGCAGCGAAACCGGCCTCTACTTCTCACTCGATGATGGCCGCACCTGGCAGCGGATGCAGTCCAATTTACCGATTGCCCCTATCTACGATCTCCTGGTCAAACAGAGCGATCTGGTCGTCGCTACCCACGGTCGCGCCTTCTGGATCCTCGACGACCTCACCCCCCTGCGCCAAGCGGCCCAACTTGCTACGCGTGAGGCACAACCCGCGATCCTCTTCCCGCCGCGGGAAACCAGCCGCCTGACCCTGGGTTGGAGTGTCAACATGTTCCGCGGCCCCGGCAAGAATTATATGATGGGGCTCGGCTCGGCGATCACCTTTACCGAGAGCAAGGGCGAACTTGGCGAACAGCGCCGTATCATGCTCGACGCCGGTGAAAATCCGCCGGCCGGGGTGATTATCTACTACTGGCTGAACGAAACGCCCAGCGCGCCGATCGAGTTGACGATCCTTGACAAGAATAACCAAGAGATCAAGCGCTTCAAGAGCAAACCGGCCAATGCCCCTAAGGCTGACGCAGCCAAGAATGGCAAACCCGACGACGAACCGATCCTCCCCGCCCGCGCTGGGCTCAACCGCTTTGTCTGGGATATGCGCTACCCCGCCGCCACCAAAGTCCCCGGTGATTTAACCACGGAAAGCTTGCTCAGCGCTACCGGCCCGCGTGCCAATGTGGGTGATTATGTGGTACAACTCCAGGCTGGTGAAAGCAGCTTAACTGAGTGTTTCCGCATTAGTGCCGACCCGCGTGTCAACGCCACCCAGGCTGACCTTGATGCCCAATTTGCGCTCTGGGCCCAGATCCGCGATAAGGTGGACGAAACCCACCAGGGCATCAACAAACTGCGCAAAATCCGCAAACAGCTTGATCTCTGGACGGAACAGGCCAGCGACAACGCACAGATCGTCGATGCCGCTGCCGCGCTCAAAGAAAAGCTGGACACCATCGAAGGCGAACTGGTGCAGACCAAAGCTGCCACCGCCGGTGACCGCCTGCGCATGCCTGCTCGGCTCAACACCAAGTTGATCAACCTGATCAGCATCGTCGCCGCTGCCGATGCCGCACCACCCAAACAGGCCTACGCGGTCTACGGCCACCTCGGCAGCCAGGTCGATGAACAACTCGCCCTGCTCGACGGCATCATCGGCGATGATCTGGCCGCGTTCAATGACTTGGTGCTCGCGGCCAAGGTGATCCCGGTGAATGTGTAGGGCGTGAAGCGTGAAACATGAAGCGTGAAACGTAAAGCGTAAAACGTAAAGTGTAAAACGTGAGAGGGGGCGTGCAGTGCGCTTGTCGAACTGCACGCCCCCTCTCCTATTCGCATCCATTGCTCCGCCCGCAGCTTTATGGTAAAATATACAGAGGAAAATAGACAGATGTTCTGGTTGGTAAAGGAGTTGGCTGCATGAGTACACCTACAGCTGGACAAGCACTGCACGCCGTACTGCCCGGTGAAAATGGCTGGCCTGCGCAGGGCCAGTGGCGCTACGATGACTATTTGCAACTGCCCGACGACGGCAACCGCTATGAAATCATTGAGGGCGTATTGTACGTGGCAAACGCACCAAGTATCGAACATCAGTATATTGTGTTGAAGATATCTGGTCGATTGGATCTATTTGTGACAGAAAAAAAGTTAGGCATGGTACTAACCGCCCCGATCGAAGTGCATCTTTCCGAGACAACGAAACCCGTTCAGCCCGATGTGCTTTTCATTCGAACTGAAAATCAACCCACGCTTGGTGCAAAATTTTTCGCTGGTGCCCCTGACCTGATTGTCGAAGTAATTTCACCCTCTTCGATTCGCACGGATCGCCACATCAAGTTTGATACCTATGAACGTTTTGGCGTGGCCGAATATTGGCTGGTCGATTCCAAAGCGCGCGCCGTGGAAGTTCACACCCTGGCCCGCGGCGAATACGCCCTATTGGGCCAGTACACGGGCGATGAGGTGATTACATCGCAGGTGTTAGCAGGGCTGGAGATAGTTGCTGGCTCGCTCTTTTTGGCAAAGTAGGCCGCTGGCTGTAATCGACTTGTTTGCTGTGAATCAGGAAGAGGCTAGAAATGGCGCACATCAGTGTTAACCCTGGAATCCGTTTCGGCAAACCGTGCGTCGCCGGCACGCTCATCGCCGTGCAAGATGTGCTGGAATTAGTTGATGCAGGGATTCCCTTGGTGGCCATGATCAGCGATTATTATCCGGCACTGACCATTGCCGACATTCAAGCTTGTGTGCAGTACGCCGGGGCTAGCGATTCACCCGCCAGTGCGTTCCGGGGACGGGCCAGTAATTGACCCGTTGACGAGCATTGCTGTGGCCCGTCCCCGGAACGCACTTCCCAAGCCATAACCTTTTTCCCAATAAGGAGCACCCCGATGAGCGAGATCCACACTGGCGGTGGCGCAGCAATCAGCGGCAATGCGAATGCTGGTCGCGACCTCGTCGGCCGTGATCAAAACATCTTTCTCACCGTCATCAATCAATTCGCCGACGAATCTCAGAAACATGACAAAGACAAAGATCGCGCTGCTGCGTTGGTTGCCCAATGGCAAGCAGTAGACCCCGCTGCAGCGGAAGCGCGTTACCGTCAAAGTTTGATCGACTACTACAACCGTCTACGCATCTTCGGTACTTCGGGAGAAGTGGCGTTGCAAAATGTTTTTACGGATGTTTACATCTTTGCTGAACCACTCTCGCGGATTCCCTATGATTTTGACGCTTTACGAACGGCAATGGCGAAAGAAACGCAGCCACGGCTGCAACACCGGGCTGCCCAACGTGTCAACGGGATGCAGTTGGTCAAAGAAGGGAAAAATCTCTTTATTCTGGGTAAACCAGGAGCCGGTAAGACGACATTTTTGAAGTATCTAACTGTCCAAGCTGCCCAACACAAATTAAGTCGATTGCCTATTTTTATCTCACTCAACGAATGGGCAAATAGCCGCTGGGGTAAAGGCAATGACCCCCAACTGATGCCCTTCATCGTCCACCAATTTGCGCTTTGCCACTTTGATGGTGCTGAGTTCTTTGTCGAAGCTTTATTGCGCAGCGGTCAAGCTTTGGTACTCTTTGATGGTTTGGATGAAGTGCGTCAGGAGGATGATCAGCGGCGCAAACTCACCCAACTGCTCAAAGACTTTGCTCGTCAGTACGACCGATCCCAACATCTGATCACCTGTCGCATTGCTGCTAGTGACTATGCCTTCCCCGGCTTTCGTGATGTAGAGGTAGCAGACTTTTCCGATGAGCAGATCCACGAGTATGCCGAACTCTGGTTTCGTACGGTTAAGAAATCTCATGAAACGTTTTTGACTGAGTTAGGCAAGCCAGAAAACCAAGGTGTCCGCGAACTCTGCAACAGCCCGCTGCTGCTCTCGATGGTCTGTCTCTACTTTGAGCGGGTAATGCGCTTCCCCCCCAACCGTGCTGAGCTCTATGAAGATGCGATTGAGGCGTTGCTCAACAAGTGGGATGCCAGCCGCGATATTCTGCGCGATGAGATTCCTCACGGTGAGACGCTCTATCGCGAACTCTCCCCCCGCCGTAAAGAACAGATGTTTGCAGCCATCGCCGCGCGCACCTTTGAAACTGGTGACTATTACTTTCGCCGTCGCGACTTGGAAAAATGGATCGGCGATTATCTGCGTACCTTGCCCAATGTCAAACCAGATGACGACATCGACAACAATGCCGTGCTGCGCGCAATTGAAGCGCAACATGGCATCTTTGTGGAGCGGGCGACGGATATCTACTCGTTTTCCCATCTTACCTTCCAAGAGTATTTTACGGCGCGTTATATCTTTGACAATGAGCGCCGCGGTACTACCACACGTCTTCTGCGTGACCATCTGGTTGATAACCGCTGGCGTGAAGTCTTTCTGCTGACGGTCAGTCTCTTTGACTGTGAGGGGGCCGATCATTTCTTTCTCGATCTTCAGCTAGCGACTAAACACTTGGTTCGCGACCCTGCTCTACGCAAGCTGCTGATTTGGACTGATACCCGTGCTGTAGATGTGAATATGCCAGATGAATGGCGAAATGCTATTCGTCTGGCATATATTTTTCTCTCCCTCGTCCTCGATCTTGATCGAGATCTTATTCGCACTCGTACGCGCGCTCTAGCTCGATTGCGAGATCGCGAGCTAGATTACGCTCTAGGTCGCGATCTCGCAATCGAGCTAGAGCGCGACCTAGCTCGATCTCGAGAGAGTGTTCGAACTCTTGCACTTGATCGTGCGCTAGTACAAGCGAACGCAATAGAACGAGCACTCTCGTACTCTCTCGATCTTGCCCGAATTCTTAATCTTGCTCGAGCTCTTGATCTTGCTCGCGATCGAGAGCTATCTCGCACTCGGACTGTTAATCTTGCTCACCCGCGCGAGCAAGCGAGAGCGCTCGCTCTAAATCTTGCTAGCGAGAGCACAAGTGCTAACTACTTATCGATTCAAATCGATTTGGACTATGGGCTTTATTACGTCTGGGGTTATGCTCGACTCTTTACGATCGAAGCGTGGCCGCGGTCTGACCGACAGGTGCAAACTTGGATGGCTACTTATGGACAGTTGATTGCTCGGCTCGACACATTAGCAAAACAAGCCAACCAGCCTCAGTTGCTGCGCAGCGTGACCATCCCCACTGTCACCGCCAGCCCCCAAGGCTGGCAACAGTGTGCCGACCAACTCTATGCCATCCTGCATGAGCGCGACCTGATTCACGACTGGCACTTCACTGCCGGACAAGTCGACCAACTCAACGCTTACTTCTACACCAACGAACTCCTCGTCCAATGCCTCAACGTCGCCGTCGTCTCGGACCGGCAGGCGATCCTGGCGGGGTTGTTGGCACCACCAAAGGGAGACAAGGAGACAGGGAGATACGAGACAGGGAGATAGACAAAACCGGTGCTGCTGGCTTGGCAAAATGATACAAGAATGAAAGGAAATTTCTGCCCTTTTTCTGGTAAAATTCGCTAGGTGCGGCCTCAATCAACGCCGCACCTAGCGAATGCCCACTCTAACTGTTGCGTGGGTGAACCATAAACGAAAGCAGCTGATCATGTCCCGTGATGGCACACCGCCAGACCAAGCGCCGGTCGCCACCCTTGGCCACCAATCCATCCACCAACCCATCCGCAAGTTGCTGGGGAAATTTAAATGGCAGACCCTCTTGATCCTAGATGGGCTATTACATGTAGTGGCGCTGATCATCTTTGCCGATAATACCGACTTCATCGTCTTCTGTATCGTCGGCGAAGTGGGTGCCCTTTGTGGCTTGCTTTATGATCGGTGGCGCAAGGCGACTAGCGGTACTCCAAGCGTGGCGCCCCTAACTCACCCCGTACCAGAGTGACCAACTGTTTGGCACTCGACTGTAAGAGTTGTTCCAGCAAATTGCCCCCGTCGCCATAGCGGATCACCCGTGGTTCGCCGGTAATGCCGCCCAGCTCGGCGGCACTGGCGATGGCGTCCTCTTCATAGCCGACCGCATCGATCAGCCCCAGTTCCACGGCGCGTTCGCCGCTAAAAATGCGGCCATCGGCAAATTCACGCACCGCCTCTTCGCTGAGCCCGCGGCCTTCGGCCACAATCCCAATAAAGTTCGCATAACCTTCATCGACGACCGCTTGTAGAATCGCCGCTTCTTCCTCCGTCAGCGGCCGCGTCCCACTGCCGATATCTTTATATTTGCCTGCTTTGATCGTGGTTACGTCAACGCCAAAGCGCGCCAGGAGATCGCCATATTCAATAATATCGTTGAGGCGCACACCGATTGAACCGGTCAGCGTATTGGGATTGGCCATAATGCGGTCGGCGGCCATTGCCACATAGACCCCACCTGACGCCGCCACATCGCCCATCAGTACGACAATCGGCTTGTCGATCGCCGTCTGCAAGGCATGGTAGATTTCGTCAGTCGCCACGACCGCACCACCGGGGCTGTTGACCTTGAGCAGTACCGCCTGCACCTCTTCATCGGCCGCCGCTTGTTTGATCAGCGGAATCAACCGCCCTGGCGTCGCCCCCACCACTTCGAGTAGCCCAGGTATACTCGCATCACCCCCCGCGGTGATCACTCCTTCGAGATCGATAATGGCAACGGCCGGGCCTGTCTCCGGGCCAGAAACGTGTTGCGCCGCCGGTTGCGTCGCCGCCATCGCTCCCCCCGATGAGCCAACCCCCCACATCAACACCAAGGCAATCCCGCCACAAGCCATGATCGGCAAGCCAAAGCCGATGACGACCCCTAACAGCGCCCACAGCGCCGTGCGATTTCCATTCATTGTAAGTCTCCAGTTTTTATGGGACGTGGGAAGTGCAGGGTAAATCGGTAAATCGGTAAATCGGTACATCAGTAGATTAGGCTGGACTCCCCTCTGTCCCGATCTACCGATTTACTGATTTACTGTTCTACCAATCTACCATTCCACATTCAATCCACGTTCCCTCAAATTTAGTCAAACCTGTTACACTCAGGTATAATAGGGATTGTAAAACATCATTTGCTCGGCTCCCAACCTGGGCCGGGCATTTTTGTGTGTTACGCCCGTTATGCGTTTAGAAGTACGCAAAGCCGCCAGGAAGGTCAGCTGCTCTTTGCGTTCGGTAGCATGATGGTCTATCGCAGGCGCACCAGGATCTGCCATTAACCATTGTCAATTGACCATTTTCAATTAACAATTAGTACCATCTTGCCACCTTTGCGAGAAATTTGTACTGACTACTTTGCGAGAAAAAAATGACTATTTTAGCTGTAAAAGAACAACCGATTACCAATCAACCTGTTGCCAATCAGACGACGACCAACGTCCGCACGATCCCTACGCAGCAGAGTATCCGTAACATTGCGATTATTGCCCACGTCGATCATGGCAAGACGACGCTGGTTGACGGTATGTTGCGGCTGACCAAAGTCTTCCGCACCAACCAGCAGATGCAGGAACGCGTGCTCGATTCGAATGATCTGGAACGTGAACGCGGCATTACGATTTTGGCTAAGAACACCGGCATTGTCTACAACGATGTCACCATCAACCTCGTCGATACCCCCGGCCATGCCGACTTTGGCGGCGAAGTCGAACGGGTGATGAACATGGTCGATGGCGTCCTTCTCCTCGTCGATGCGGTCGAAGGGCCAATGCCACAAACCCGCTTTGTGTTGCGCCAGGCGCTCAACAAAGGGCTGAAGGCAATTGTCGTCATCAACAAAATTGATCGCCCAGCGGCCCGCATTGACTATGCCGTCAATGCCACCTTTGATCTCTTTATCGATCTGGGTGCGACCGAGGAACAAGCCGACTTCCCGATTATCTATTCGATTGGGTTAGAGGCACGCGCCGGTCATACGCCTGATAATTTGGGCACTGACTTGACGGCGCTCTTTGATACGATTCTCGAGCACATTCCGCCACCCGACGTTGATCCCTATGGCTCAACGCAGATGTTGGTGAGCACGCTTGAATATAGCAGCTATGTGGGCAAGATTGCGGTCGGTCGCCTGCAAGGTGGCACGATCCGCTCTGGTCAACAGATCGCGCACATCAACGCCGAAGGCAAAGTGGTGATGGCCAAAGTTAGCCAGGTCTACAGCTTCCGCAACTTGCAACGGCAAGAAGAGGAAGAGGTCTACGCCGGCAACATCGTCGCCGTCGCCGGGATCCCCGACGTGGGCATCGGTGACACACTGGCTTCGCCCACCGACCCACGCCCGCTGCCGCCGATCAAGGTCGAAGAGCCAACGGTGCGCATGACCTTTAGTGTCAACGACAGCCCCTTTGCCGGCCGTGATGGTACCTACCTCACCAGCCGCCAATTGCGCGCCCGTTTGATGGCGGAACTAGAGCACAACGTTTCTATGCGCGTCGAAGAGACCGCGTTGGCCAGTGAATTTGTCGTCGCCGGTCGTGGTGAGTTGCACCTGGCCGTGTTGATCGAGACGATGCGCCGCGAAGGTTCCGAGTTTTCGGTCAGCCCGCCTGAAGTGATCTACAAGGAGACCGAAGAGGGCACGCTCGAACCAATGGAGCAGCTCTTTGTCGAAGTCTTGGGCGATTACCTCGGTGCGGTGACCGAAATGTTGGGCAAGCGCAAGGCGCAACTCATCAACATTCGTTATGGCGAAGATGGCACCGTTTATTGCGAATTTATTGCCCCGACCCGTGGTCTGCTTGGCTTCCGCCAGCTTTTCCTAACGGCGACGCGCGGTACTGGTATCTACAACACCCTTTTCTACGGCTATCAGCCCTTTGCCGGCGAGATCGACAACGCCGAGCAGGGCAAGTTGGTCGCACTGGAAACCGGTATGGTCACCTCCTATGCGCTGGTTAAACTGCAACAGCGCGGCGACTTTATTGTCAAGCCCGGCGACGAAGTCTATTCCGGTCAGGTCGTTGGGCGTAACATCCGCGCCGAAGAGATGGTGATCAACGTCTGTCAGGCCAAGCAGCTCACCAACTTCCGCGAAAAGCCCTCGGCGACGAGCGATATGCTCAACACAACGCGCAACCTCTCGCTGGATGACGCCATCCAATACCTGGAGAAGGGCGATCTGCTGGAAGTGACGCCGGTGGCCCTGCGTATCCGCAAGAAAGATCTGCGCCACGAGATCCGCCAACGCGAGGCCAAGCGCGCACGGGCCTAATAGACAACGTAGATTAACATGGCACAATCGTGTACTGCGCATCCCCTGATGCGCAGCCCGCTTGGTGCCAACTCTATTTGTCGTATCTATAAGCCTGTACCGTTCTCATCTGAATCAAAAACAAAGGCCACAAACCCCTGGGTTTGTGGCCTTTGTTTTTGTGCTGCGTTTGTTATCTGTTATTGACCTGTTAACCAAATTTAAAGCAAGCTTTGTTATCATTGCTTAACGACCTACCCCCTCCTAACCTCCCCCTGTTAAGGGGAGGAACGCACGTTGCGTCGTGACAGTTCCTCCCCCAAGCTGGGGGAGGTTAGGAGGGGGTGACTGAGTTGTTATCATTGTTTAACGACCTGCGTAGCACGAGCATTGCCTCAGCGTCGGTTAGCTACGCAATCGTCGTCGAGCGTAATGGGCCAACCCCCGTTACAATCAGTGCCATCTTGCGGTCGAACTCTTATTCAAAAAAATTGATCGTGATAGCGCACACCGCGCTGACGTCAACCCCACTTTTCGCTCATCACCTTCGGCAGAGGAACGTCGTCTATGTTTACCATCTGTTTGCGCCCATTTGGGTTAACCCTCGCTGGGATCGGTTTTTGTCTCGCTGTAATGTTCGCCGCGCCACCGCCCCTCTACGCCCACGGCTCGATGGAAGATCCCGTCAGCCGGGTTTATGGTTGTTTTCTCGAAGGGCCGGAACGACCGCTGACGGCGGCTTGTCAGGCTGCGGTGGCCGCGGCGGGGACCCAGCAATTTTATGACTGGACGGGGGTAAATCAACTGGCGAATGGTCACCATCAAGCGCTGGTGCCCGATGGCAAATTATGCAGCGGCGGCAAAACCAGTCACAGTGGGTTGGACTTGGCCCGTGCTGATTGGCCTAGCCAAACCATTGCACCGGACAACAACGGCAACTATGAATTTGTCTTTCTGGCTACCGCGCCCCATGCTACCGCCTACTTTGACTTCTATGTCACCAAAGATAGCTATGACCCCACCCAGCCCCTAACCTGGGGTGATCTGGAAGCGGCCCCTTTCTGCCACATTACCAGCGTCACGCTGGCCGACGGTCGTTACCGCATGAGTTGCCCCTTGCCCCCAGACAAGCAGGGCAAAGGGGTGATCTACAACATCTGGCAGCGCAGTGATAGTGCCGAAGCCTTTTACACCTGTATGGATGTGAACTTTGGCGCACCATCAACCACGCCGACCGCAACCGCTACCCCAACTCCGCCGGGCACACCACCAAACACCACCCCTACGCCCGCGCCGACGACCCCAACGCCAAGTGCAAGTTGTCAGGTGGCGTACAAGGTGACTAGCAGTTGGGTTAATGGCTTCAATGCCGATCTGCTAATTACCAACAATGGCCCCACCCCCATTAACGGCTGGACCCTGACCTGGAGTTTTCCGGGTACACAGGCCATTGCCGCGCTCTGGAATGGCAATAGCAGTCAGACCGGTTCGGGCGTGATGGTGACCAATGAGAGTTGGAATGGCACGTTGGCCGCGCAAGGGGGCACGGCCAGCCTTGGTTTTGAAGCAACGGGCAGTGCTGCCAATAGCCTGCCTGCTACTTTTGTTCTCAATGGTCAACTTTGCGCGGGGGGCAGCCCATCCACCGTAACGACGACCCCTACCCCAGCCACGCCCACCACCACGGGAACACCCACACCCCCGACGACTGCCACAGCAACTGCAACCGCCACCCCAACCGTCGCTTCACCCCCCGGTGGGGGCAGCCGCGAAGTGATCGCCTATTTCGCCCAGTGGGGGATTTACGAACGTAACTATCATGTCAAAAATATTGTCACCAGTGGCGCAGCCGAGAAGATCACGGCGATTAACTATGCCTTTGGGAACGTGGTCGACGGCGAGTGTGTAATGACCACCCAAGCCGGGGTGATGGATGCCTACGCCGACTACCAAAAGATCTACAGCGCCGCCGAAAGTGTGGACGGCCAAGCCGATGGGTGGGACCAACCCTTGCGCGGCAACTTCAATCAACTGCGCAAGCTCAAGGCCACGTACCCCAACCTCAAACTCATGATCTCGCTCGGTGGCTGGACCTGGTCGGCTGGTTTCCATGAAGCTGCCAAAACCGCCGCAAGTCGGCAGCAGGTGGCCGCGTCCTGTATCGACCTCTACATCCGTGGTAATCTGCCCCTAGCCGACAATGCCGGTGGTGAAGGCGTCGCCGCCGGTCTCTTTGACGGCATCGATATCGACTGGGAATATCCGGGCGCGCCAGGGATCGGTAACCCTTATGGTCCCGAAGATCGCCATAACTTCACCCTGCTGCTGAGGGAATTTCGCGACCAGTTGGATGCCATCGACCCCAACCTGCGCTTGACTGTCGCCACTGCGGCCGGCGTTGACACCTATAGCCTGCTCGAACTCGACCAGCTCCATCCTTTGCTTGATTACATCAATCTCATGACTTACGATTTTCATGGGGCATGGGAGAATGTCACCGGCTTGCATGCGGCGCTTTATCCTTCGGCTGATGCACCCTATAGTCCCCCTGTCAGCACCTACGCGGTGGACAGCGCGGTGCAGGGTTACCTAGCGGCAGGCGTACCGAGTGCCAAATTGGTGCTCGGGGTACCCTTCTATGGCCGCGGCTGGCTGGGGGTGACCAATCTTAACCACGGCCTGTGGCAACCTGCGGGTGCAGGCGCACCCGGCACGTGGGAAGCAGGGATCGAGGATTACAAGGTGCTCAAGCGACTGACCTATCCGGTTTATCGCGATGAGGCCGCCGGTGCCGTCTGGAAATTTAATGGCACGACCTTCTGGAGCTATGACGACCCGCAGACCCTAGCGGTCAAGATGGCCTATGTCAAAGAGCAGGGCTTAGGCGGCGTCATGCTCTGGTCGCTGGAGGGCGATACTGCGGATGGCGAACTGGTGGCCGCCGTCCATCAAGGGTTGGCCCAGGCCAATGTGCCGACTGATACGCCGTTTGCTTTCTTTTTGCCGTTGGTGACGCGGTAGGGCGCGCGCTGTCAACGGATTTGGGGAACGGATTAAGCGGATTCGCCTTACAAAAATCCGTTCTATGAGCTACTGAAGAACGGATTTTTACCTGTAGATTCCGTTCAATCCGTTCCCCAAATCCGTTGACAGCGCGGTGGCATCTACCCTCCAATTGTGGTATAATTCGCTCCAGACGCACAAATGTTCGCCTGGAGCGCTGACCATGTCACAACCTGTAGCCCCGCTGGGGCACGATCCACTTGACCTCTTCTTGCCGCCGACCCGTGCTTGGTTTGAAAGTACACTGGGCCAACCAACGCCGCCCCAAGCATTGGGCTGGCCCGCGATCCAGCGCGGTGACCACACGCTGATCCTCGCCCCGACGGGTTCCGGCAAAACGTTGACGGCCTTTCTCTGGGGGATTGACCAACTTTTTCGTCGCGACGAGGAAAGCGAAGGGCTGCAACTGCTCTATATTTCGCCGCTCAAAGCACTCAACAATGACATCGAACGCAATCTGCGTGTGCCACTGGCCGGTATTCGTAAGACGGCGCGTGCAATGGATGTAACGCTGCCGAAAGTGAACGTGGCCGTCCGCTCCGGCGATACCCCCAGCCGCGAACGCCAGGCGATGGTGCGTAAACCGCCGCACATTCTGATCACCACGCCCGAATCGCTCTACCTGATGTTGACCAGCCCCAAGGCGCGCGATCTCTTTCGCACCGTGCGCACGCTGATTGTTGATGAGATCCACACCCTGGCCGGCTCGAAACGAGGCGTCCATCTGGCGTTGACGCTGGAACGGCTGCAAGCAGTGGCTGATGGGCGGGTCCAGCGGATTGGCCTCTCCGCCACGATTCGCCCATTGGACGAGGTGGCGCGTTATCTTGGCGGCAGTGCCTGGCAGGGCAGTGGCGAAAGCCGTACCTTAGTGACGCGCCCGGTGGCGATTGTCGATGGCAGTTATCACAAAGCGCTTGACCTGCTTGTCGAAACCGTCACCGACGACTTCCGCAATCTGCCCGGCGAATCGATTTGGCCCGCAATTGTCGAACGGGTCAACGGCTATATCGCGCAACAGCGCACCTCGCTGATCTTTGTCAACAACCGCCGGCTGGCCGAACGGTTTGCTGATTGGCTCAACGAATTACGCGGCGGCGGTGGCGATGCGTCCAGCCTGCTGGCCGATGGTGTGGCTAAGGGGCTGGGCATGTTTGGGGCCGGTCGCGGCGAAAATAACACCCCGATCCGCGCCCATCACGGCAGCATGGCGAAAGAAGCGCGGCTGGCAATGGAGACGGCGCTCAAGGCGGGCGAGTTGCCGGCGTTGATTGGCACCTCTTCTTTGGAATTGGGCATTGATATCGGCACAATTGATCTGGTGCTGCAACTCCAGTCGCCTAAGGCGGTCGCGCAGGGACTGCAACGGATTGGCCGTGCCGGTCACCTCGTCGGCCAGACGAGCAAGGGGCGCATCTTTCCCACCCACCGCGAAGATGTGATGGAAGCCGCTGCGGTCGCCGGTGGCATGTTGCGCGGCGAAGTCGAGCCGATCCACACACCGCGTAATGCGCTGGATATCCTCGCCCAACAGATCGTGGCCATGGTTGGCATTGAAGATTGGTCGGTTGACGCGCTCTACGATCTTGTGCGTGGGGCCTATCCCTATCGCGACTTAACCTTGCGCGCTTTTCACGCAGTGCTCGAAATGTTGAGTGGCCGTTTTCCCAGCGCCGCCCATCGCGAATTGCGGGCGCGCCTGGTCTGGGATCGGGTGAACAATGGATTGGCCGCCTTGCCCGGTGCGCGTTTACTGGCCGTCACCAACGGCGGCACGATCAGCGACCGCGGCGCGTTTGGTGCTTACCTGGCCGACGGCAAGACCAAATTGGGCGAACTGGATGAAGAGTTTGTCTATGAAACGCGCGTCGGCGACACGCTGATCCTCGGCTCGCAGGTCTGGCGCGTGACCGAGTTGACCGACAATAAGGTGATGGTCGCCCCTGCGCCCGGTGCCACACCGCGCATGCCCTTTTGGCGTGGCGACTTCCCCTGGCGACCCTATGAACTGGGGCAACGCGTGGGGGCTTTTCGGCGTGCTGTTGCCGAAAAGCTGAGCGCCACGCGCACTCAACTCGGGGTGGAAGCCTATCGTTCTGTGCTCGAGTTGCGCGACACGCCCCCGGTTGTGGCGCTGCTGGCCTGGCTGCGACAGGATTATGCCCTCGATGCTAACTCGGCCTGGTCGGTGATCGACTATGTGGCCGGCCAGCTTGACCATGTCGGTGCGATCTCGTCGGATCGGACGATTATTGTTGAACTCTTTGAGGATGCCCTGGGCGACGCTCGGCTGGTGATCCAGAGTCCCTTTGGTGGCAAAGTCAATGGGCTGTGGGGGTTGGCCCTGGTCAGTGCGCTGCGCGAACGGCTGGGCATTGAAGTCGAGTTGCAGACGAATGACGATGGGTTGCTCTTCCGCTTGCCTGATGCTGACGCGGCCTTTCCCCTCGATCTGGTCACCAGTGTGGGGGCAACCGAAGCCCGTGAGCGGATTTTGCAAGAGCTGCCCAACTCGGCGGTCTTTGGCGCACAATTTCGCCAGAATGCGGCGCGGGCGCTGCTCTTGCCGGGGCTAAGCGGCGGTCGCCGTACCCCTTTCTGGTTGCAACGGTTGCGCGCCAAGGAATTGCTGCAGGCTGTGCGCACTTTCCAAGATTTCCCCATCGTCGCCGAGACCTACCGCGACTGTCTCGAAGAGGTGATGGATCTGCCGCACCTGGAAATGCTGCTTGGATCTATTGAACGCGGTGAGGTGACAGTCACCGTGATTGAGTCACTTAACCCCTCACCGGTGGCGCAGAGTCTGCTCTGGGACTTTATCCAGATCTTCATGTACGAATGGGATGCGCCCAAAGCCGAGCGCCAGTTACAGACCCTGGCCGTCAACCGTGACCTGCTGCAAGATCTGCTCCAGGATGTCGATTTGGCTGAGTTGTTGCGTTCCGAAGCGGTGGAAAGTGTTGCCGCCCGTTTGCAACACACGGCTCCCACCGCCCAAGCGCGCAGTGCCGAAGAACTGGCCGCGATCCTGCTCGAGATGGGTGATCTCACCACCACCGAGATCGCCTTGCGCACAACCGTCGATTCTTCCCCCTGGATCGGGCGGCTGGCCGGGGCCGGGCGCATCGTGGCACTTGACCTGCCAATTAGTGGGCGACCCCAATCGCGCTGGATCGCGACCGAGTATTTAGCCGAGTATGAAGCGGCTTTTGCGTTACACGGTGATACGTCAACCAAGGCACAAGGTGACGCCGCGCAGGCAATTTTAACCCGCTATTTGCGCCATGCCGGGGCGGTCACCATTGCGGTGATCCGGGCGCGTTATAATTTTGATCCCGACTGGTTGAGGGCGGAATTGGATAAACTGGTTGCGGCGCGGCAACTGGCCCACGGGCAATTTACGCCGGAACGCGCGGCTGCCACCCCCGAATATCTCGACCGTCACACCCTGGAGCAGATGCATCGCCGCACGCTCACCATTCTGCGTAAAGAGGTGCAGCCCGTTTCCCTTGCGACCTACGCCGATTTTCTGACCCGGTGGCAACATCTCCACCCCAGCACTGCGTTGACTGGCCCTGGTGCTTTGCCCCAAATGATCCAACAGTTGCGCGCCCTGCCGGTGATTGGCCGGCTTTGGGAACGCGATCTGCTCCCCTTGCGTCTGCCTCATTATACAGGGGCGGAACTCCATGAACTTTGTCAGCGCGGTGAATTGATCTGGGTCGGGGCCGGTGGGGTTGACCCGCGGCGTGGGCGGATTCGCTTTCTCTTCCGTGGCGAAGGCAGCGTTTACCTGGAACCCCCGCCGGCTGATCTGACTGCCTTTACGCCGGTTGCCCAGCAAATTTATACTTTTCTAAAACAAGAAGGCGCGCTCTTTGAAAATGACCTACGCACCGCGCTGGACTTGAGCGAAAGTGCCACCGCTACCGCGCTGCTCGAACTAGCGATGGCCGGCCTGGTCACCAACGACTCATGGAGCGCGCTGCAGCGGATCATCCAGGGTGATCTGCCCAAACCAGTGGCGACGCCGCGTCCCCTGAGCAGCCTGGAAAGCCAACTGGCTGAACGCCTGGGTTCACGCCAAGAGCGCTTCGGGGGCATGCGTCGCCCCACGCACAGCGAGATGGCCGCCGCGCGACGACGCGTACGCGCCCGCCTCGAACATGACGAACCTGCGCTGCCGACTACGCCCGCTCCACAAGAAGGGCGCTGGAGTCCTGTCCACCGCTTTGGCGTATTGGGCAAGGCCCTGACCCCAGCTGAACAAGGGGCACAGCAAGCCCGGCAACTCCTGGCGCGTTGGGGCGTTGTCACCCATGAAAGTCTGGCCGGCGAAATCGGGGCCTGGGATTGGGGGTTGATCTACCCCGAATTGCAACGGCTGGAAATGCGTGGCGAAGTCCGGCGTGGTTATTTTGTTGAAGGCCTGCCGGGGATCCAATTTGCCCTGCCGCCGGTGGTGGAAGGGCTGCGCGATCTCGCCAATCAGCCATCCCTCACCGACGCCGCGTTGATCCTGCTCAATGCTGGTGACCCCGCCAATCTCTACGGCGCGGCCAGTGACTATAGCCCCGCTCGCTTTGACGGTGCCCCCTTAACCTTTGCGCGCATTCCTTCAACCTGGCTTGTCTTAAGCAGTGGCTTGCCGCTGCTGTTGATCGAGGGTAACGGGGCGCAGATCACAACGGGGCAGGGCGTTAATGAAAGCTTGGCCCAAGCGGCCCTGCGCTGCTGGCTTGATCATCTCGCCACCTTTGAGCGGCGGGTCACGGTTGAGCGCTGGAATGAGGAAGGGGTGTTGGGTAGCCCCGGTCAATCCTTGCTGGAAGCGCTGGGCTTTTATCGCGAATATCCGGCGATGATCTGGTCGCGTAGTTGAAGGTTGGGGCGGATGGTTGGTTTGATCAAACCGCTGATTTGGCATACAATCCAAAGTACAGGATGAATCCGGCGCTTGATTGCTAGGAGAGGAGTGGATGAATGGCTGATACACTTGTCACAATTGAAGTGCCCGAACCGCTTTATCGACGACTACAGGGCGCCGCCGCGGCAGCTCACCGCACTGTTGCTGATGTGTTAACCTCTGCTGTGACGGTGGCTTTACCACCTTCACCAGATTTGCCTGCGCCACTGGCGGCGGAATTGGCTGAAATGATCTGGTTGAGTGACGACGCCTTACGTGCCGCTACACAACCTGCCTTCACTGCCCAGCACCAAGAACGGTTAGCACTGCTGAACGCAACTGCCGATGAGCGCCGTTTAAGCATAGCCGAGCAGCAAGAGCGATTACGACTAGTCGATGCATACGAGTACGCTGTCCTACGGCGTGCGCAAGCCTTTGCCATCCTGCAGCGCCGTGGTCACGCTATTCCAGATTACGGTCATCGAGTTGCGCACGTATGACCGGTTTTTACATTCCCCGACATTTACGACTTTGGTTGGAAAGTCTCGGTGAATATTGCGAATATTGCCAAACATCTGTATCGATTACTGGCATCCAACTTGTCGCTGACCACATTATACCGCGCTCCCGTCAAGGTCTCACGACAGAAAGTAACCTCTGCCGGGCTTGTAGTTCTTGTAATACCTACAAGAATGAGCAAGTTACGGGCATTGATCCGCTAACCGAATCGCCCGTCACGCTATTTAATCCACGCCTACAACGATGGCAAAGCCATTTTACCTGGAGTGATGATGGTACAACTGTGATCGGTCTAACCCCTTGTGGGCGTGCTACCGTTGTTGCGCTAAAATTGAACAACCCGCGCATTGTCGCCTCACGGCGTCTTTGGGTAAGCGTGGGCTGGCATCCACCAAAGGGTTAACGGACCTATCCGAAAGTTCCCCTCTGCGCTGCGCTGCTACTTTGCAACTCTGCGGTAATCTATTGACCAAAACTATTCACGAACCAATCCACGGAAAATTGCATATGACCCACTATACCACCCTGATCACCAACGCCAAAATTGTTGACGGCACCGGCAACCCCTGGTTTTATGGCGATGTCGCCCTGGCCGGCGACCGCATTGCCGCCATCACCCCGCCCGGTCGTATCCCCATTGACCAGGCCGCCGACGTGGTCGACGCCACCGGCATGGTCGTCTGCCCCGGTTTTATTGACATTCTCAGCCACTCGATTCTCCCGTTGATGGTTGATGGGCGCTGCCTTTCCAAGATTACCCAAGGCGTCACCACTGAAATCATGGGTGAAGGTGCCACCCCTGGTCCAATCAACGACAAGATCGACCTGCGTGCGCTGAAGAGCCATGTTTTCACGCAGCTTGTCCCCGAATGGGCAGAACGCATGGACAGTTGGGTGGGCTTTCGCGATTGGCTGGAAGCGCTGGCAGAACGGGGTGTTTCCTCCAATATCGGCTCCTTTCTGGGCGGTGGCACCTTGCGTCAATATGCGATGGGGATGGAGATGGGCGAACCAACGGCGGATCAACTCGACCTCATGCGCCGCACCATGGCCGAAGCAATGGAAGCGGGCGCGATGGGGGTTTCCTGCGCGCTGATCTATCCGCCGAGCGCCTATTCGAGCACTGCCGAGCTGGTTGAGGTCTGCAAGGTGGTGAGCGCATACAACGGCCTCTATATCACCCACATTCGCTCCGAGGCGGATGGGCTGCTCGAAGGGATCGAAGAGGCGTTGACCATTGGTCAACAGGCGCAGTTGCCGGTGCAGATCTACCATCTCAAAGCCGCAGGGCAACGCAATTGGCCCAAGATGCGCCAGGTGATCGACCGCATCAACGGGGCGCGTGCTGCCGGACAAGATGTCACCGCTGATATGTATACCTATCCCGCCGCGGGGACAGGGTTGACTTCGGTCCTGCCGCCGTGGGCCGCCGCTGGTGGTAAACTCTATGAGAACCTGCGCGACCCCGCCATGCGCGCCAAAATCAAGGATGCAGCGCTCAACCCTGACGGCGAGTGGGAGGCGATGGCTTCCCTCTGCGGGCCGGAAGGGGTGATGCCGATTGGTTTTACTAAACCGGAGCACCAGCAATATGTCGGCAAACGGTTGTCCGAAATTGCCGCAATGCGCAACCAGGATTGGGT
This sequence comes from Caldilineaceae bacterium, assembly GCA_022842065.1. The sequence goes on along the minus strand of JALHQH010000018.1, from coordinate 32,792 downwards.
AGATACCACCTTTGATCTGCTGGTCGCCGAGGGGCAGCGCATTAGCACCATTTACTTTATGATGACCGACGATAACCTGCGCCTGCAACTACAGCAGCCCTGGATCATGATCGGCACCGATGCCGGTGGGCTGGATCCGGTGTGGGCCGCGCCGACCGGTCCTTATCACCCGCGCGCTTATGGCACCTACACCCGCGTGCTGGGCCGCTTTGTGCGTGACGAAGGGGTGATTGGGTTGGAGGATGCCGTGCGTAAGATGAGCGCCGCCGTGGCCCAGCGGTTGGGAATCCGCGACCGCGGTCTGCTCCGGGAAGGCATGCTGGCCGATGTGGTGATCTTCGACCCCGCCACCGTTGCTGACCGCGCCACCTTTGAAAATCCGCACCAACTCTCGGTTGGCGTGCGCGATGTCTGGGTCAACGGGGGGCGGGTGCTGAAGGATGGGGAACATACCGGGGAAATGCCAGGGCGCATTGTTGACGGGCCGGGACGACGGTAGATAGTGTTTGTCCGCTCAGCAGGGATCGCCAGATCCCTGCTGACGAGATATTATGGTTCAACAGGATCTCATGTGGTTGACAAGCCCGCTCCGGCATAAATGCACGGAGCTACCAAACAACGCCTGCTAAACCAGGCTGGTCAGCTCCTATGTTTAGGGGGCTTCAGCCTCCGTTGTTCGTAGCACGGTGGCTTTAGCCCCGTGCGGGGTTTGTCAACCACATGAGATCCGAAAGAACCGATATTATACGCTTTAAGCCACGGCAAATTCCGTATAGGGGCGGTTCTGTGGTGGTTGAAAACCGAGTACAATCGTACTATTAGGCACGCCATGTTCGAGGAAATAGGTAGCGATGTCCTCTTCGGTTAAATCTTCTTCGATCCAGATTTTGCCGTTTTGGATCGTCACGTGGAGCACCGTCTTAAGAATGCGTTTGTTGGCTGCCCAACCGACCTTGCGCACAATATATTGCTGGTGCTCGTCATCAAATGCGGTCATCACTTGATAGGGTAGATCCGGCGATTTCTGAATAAGGGCCACATATTTGCGAAGGGCTTGTTTAATCAGCGTCTGGTAAGCTGCTATTTGATCCATCTCGATCTGTCGAAACTCCGCTGTAATGATCCAGCCATCTTTGTCGAGGGCGTTCTTGATTGAATCGTGAATTGTATGCTTTGCCTATTTAAAGTCTAACATAAACGAGTATCTATTTCCACCTGATTTCAACTTCAGGGTGCGTTCCAGAAAAGGGGAGAGTCGCACTACGTCCCCGGCACAGGCGAGGAAATGGGACGCAAACGAACCAATTTTTCGCCTGTGCCGGGGACGTTTACCCCAAGATTGGGATGCATCCTCAACTTCATCCATCGGTTAACCAATCTAATCGGAGAACCCTATGTCCACCTACACCACCCTCATTCGCAACGCGAAAATCGTTGACGGTACTGGCAACCCTTGGTTTTATGGCGATGTCGCCCTGGCCGGCGACCGCATTGTTGCCATCGCGCCCCCCGGCGTGATCGACCTGGCGCAGGCTGCCGAAGTGGTCGATGCCACCGGCCATGTTGTCTGCCCCGGCTTTATTGATATCCAAAGTCATGTGATTATCCCGCTCATGTTTGATGGGCGTTGTCTTTCCAAAATTACCCAAGGCGTTACCACTGAAATTATGGGCGAAGCGTGGACACCGGCCCCGGTGGGTGGGCGGGTCAATGTCAACGAGTCGATTGTGAGCAGTGCGTTGCTGGCACGCCTGCCTGAGTGGACCGAACGCATGAAAAGTTGGACCCGCTTTCGCGATTGGCTGGATGCGATGATCGATCATGGTGTCTCGCCTAACATTGGCTCTTTTCTTGGCGGCGGCACCCTGCGCGAATATGCCAAAGGGATGGAGATGGGCGTGGCCAACGCTGAGGAACTGGTCGTTATGGAACGGGTGATGGCCGAGGCGATGGCGGATGGCGCATTTGGTGTCTCCTATGCGCTGATCTATCCGCCCGACTGTTATGTCGAGACGGATGAATTGGTGCAGATTTGTAAAGTGGTGGCGCGCTACAACGGTGTTTATATCACCCATGTGCGCTCGGAAGCAAACCTGCTGGTCGAGAGTATTGGCGAAGCGATTGAGATTGGCCGTCGCGCGGGGTTGCCTGTGGAGATCTATCACCTCAAGGCGGCGGGGCGTAACAACTGGGGGCTGATGCCGGCGACGATTGCGCTGATTAACCAGGCGCGCGCCGAAGGGCTTGATATCACCGCCGACATGTATCCCTATGCTGCGTCTGGCACTGGGTTGATGTCGATTCTGCCGCCGTGGGCGGCGGCGGATGGCAAGTTCTTTGACAACCTGCGCGACCCGGTCATGCGCGCCAAGATCAAGGCCGAAGCACTCAATCCCTCCGGCGACTGGGAGGCCATGGTGAGCGAGAATGGTCCCCACAATGTGATGCCGGTCGGCTTCTACAAGCCTGAAAATCAACGCTATGTGGGCCGACGGCTGGATGAGATCGCCGCCGAACGGGGCCAGGATTGGGCTGACGCAGCGATGGATCTGCTGCTTAGCGAAGAACAGCGGATTGGCACGATCTACTTTTCCATGGACGAAGACAATGTGCGCCTGCAACTGCAACAGCCCTGGATCAAAGTCTCCACCGATGCGGGTGGCTATGATCCGGCGTGGGGCAAGGAATTTGGCCCGGTCCATCCGCGCGGCTATGGCACCTATCCACGCGTACTAGGCAAATTTGTGCGTGAAGAAGGGATCATCACCCTGGAAGATGCGGTGCGCAAGATGACCTCCGCCGTGGCCGACCGGCTAAGCCTGCGTGACCGGGGGCTGTTGCGTGAGGGGATGCTCGCCGATGTGGTGATCTTCGATCCGGCCACCATTAGCGACCAAGCTACCTTTACCGATTCGCATCAACTTTCCGTGGGGGTGCGCGATGTGTGGGTGAATGGCACGCGTGTCCTCAAAGATAGTCAACATACTGGCGCGAAACCAGGGCGCATTGTGGATGGGCCGGGGCGCTAAGCTCCTAACAAAATAAAAATACCGGTGTCTCGCGAGACACCGGCATTTTTTATCCGTAGCAAGTCACAAACTCGCCACGTACTGATCTGATGATGATAGGCCGCTCACTTAAGGCGTCGTGTCGGTCATCTCTTCGGTATCGGTCATCTCTTCTGTGTCCGTCAGATCCTCAGTGTCGGTCATCTCTTCGTTATCAGTCATCTCTTCGGTATCGGTGATGCCTACGGTATCTGTCATGCCCATCGTGTCAGTCATGCCCATCGTATCGGTCATCTCTTCGCTGTCAGTCATATCGGCATCATCACTCGTGGTTGAGTTATTCGCATCCCCGGTCATCGCTGGGCCTGGGAAGGAAACATCACGGCCACTGACGCTCAAGCGGTAGACGGCATCGGCATCGCTATCATTTTCGACGAGAATGTAATAGGTTACTGTTGCTTCGCCACCGCCAACCCAGCGCAATAGGCTACGGTCGCGATTGCTGGTGGTGCTGTTGCTGCTGAGGGCAAAGGCGGGTGTCCCAGCTCCCGTTGGCGTAAAGTCTTCGTTATTGAACCAGGCGGCAAGATCGTCCTGGCTCCAAACCTCAAAGCTCACGGTGCCGGCCTCTGCCATGCGCAACTCGGCAACCACATTGCTGGGATCAGATTCACCATCCCACTCGTATTTAAAGGTATACCAGCGTGTCGCTTCGGGGGTGATCACCTCGCGCCGACCATTCGGCGTCATGGCATCATCAGGACCAATGCCCATCATCATGGCCGTATCGGTCATCGTCATGCTGTCGGTCATGGTCATGGTTTCAGTCATCGCGCCCATGTCGGCCATTTCCGCGGGAGCTGGGAAGGAGATCGTATCGCCCATCACCATCAACGTGAAGCTGACTTCGCTATCACTGTTGTTGCTGACGATCAGATGGTAGGTGACGGTTGCTGCGCCACTACCAACCCAGCGCAAGAGGCTGCGGTCGCGGTTGCCGTTACTGCCTTCACCGCTGGCAAAGGCCGGTGTACCCGCACCGGTGGGGGTAAAGTCCTCACCGTTGCGCCACGCATTGAGATCATCCTGTGACCAGACTTCAAAGTCGATGGAACCCGGCGTTGCCATGCGCAATTCGGCAATCGCTTCGCTGGGGTCAGAACCGCTATCCCAATCATACTTAAAGGTGTACCAGCGTGTTTCACCGGCACCAAGCGTTGTTTCTTCACCGGTCGGGCTGAGTGCATCATCTGGGACTGTGCCCCCCATCATGCCTGTCGCCGTCAGCATCGCCGTATCGGCCATCGCGCTGCTCTCGGTCATCATGTCGCTCTCATCCAGCGCCATCGTTTCAGTCATGTCCATGCTCTCGGTCATGTCCATCGTTTCAGTTAGATCAGTCGTATCAGTGACTTGAAAGCTGCTGACAATGCGTGCCGAAACCTTAGTGCTTGACTGGATGTCACTCTGGGTCATACTCTTGGCTTGTGCCGATAAACCTGTCGTCAAGAGTGCTAATCCAAGATAAGCTGTAATGGCAGCTAAATAGCTACCTGTCCGTCGTAAGTTCATTTTATTCTCCCTTCAGTTGTGCGGCTGCCAGCACAGATGTCTATCCCAAACTGCCGCAGTTTTGATGCAAGTTGTAGCCGGTAGGCCGGTGTCCTTGCGGGCTTAGTGTAAACCAAGGGGGGAACTTGCCTACTCTATCGGTATATAGAGTATAGTTACATCTTCCTCTATGTCTCGATTTTTTTCTTTTCATTAATTCTTCATTAGGAGTTCACCATGTTCACCTACCACACCCTCATTCGTAATGCTCGCTTGGTCGATGGGACGGGCAATCCTTGGCGATATGGCGATCTAGCCTTGGCCGGTGCGCGGATTGCTGCTATTGCCCCGCCTGGCCAGATCGAAACAACGGGTATTGAGGAGATCATCGATGGCACCGGCATGGTCCTTTGTCCCGGCTTTATTGATATCCAGAGTCATTCAATCTTGCCACTCATGCGCGATGGGCGCTGTCTTTCCAAGATCACGCAGGGCGTGACGACAGAGATCATGGGCGAGGGGTGGACGCCGGCACCGGTTGGCGGCGGCTTCACTGATCCCTATGCCTTTAGCCTGGTTACCTTTGCGGTGGGTGAATGGCGCGAACGGATGAAAGCGTGGCGACGCTTTGGTGATTGGCTCGGGGCGATGATCGAGCATGGCGTCTCACCCAACATTGGCTCCTTTTTGGGGGGCGGTGCGCTGCGGGCCTATGCCAAGGGGATGGCCATGGGCCAAACCGCGCCCGCTGAACTGAAGACCATGCGCCGGGTCATGGCCGAGGCAATGGAGGATGGCGCGGTGGGGGTGGCTTATGCGTTGATCTATCCGCCCGACGCCTATGTTGATACCGACGAAATTGTCGAAGTCTGCAAGGTGGTGCGTGAATATAATGGGGTTTATATCAGCCATGTGCGTTCCGAGGCGGCGCGCCTACATCAAGGCATTAGCGAAGCGATTGAGATTGGGCATCGTGCCGGCTGCCCCGTGGAGATCTATCACCTCAAAGCATCGGGCCAGGAGAATTGGTGGAAGATGCCCGAAATTATTACCATGATCGACCAGGCCCGTGCCGCGGGGATCGATGTCACCGCGGATATGTACCCCTACATCGCGTCAGGGACCGGCCTGATGGCGCTGTTTCCCACCTGGACCGAAGCTGATGGTAAGTTCTTTGATAATCTTCGCGACCCCACAATCCGCGCCCGCATTCGGGAGGAGATGATCAACCCGGCTGCGAGCCTAATGGCCAGCCCGCCGGAAGCCGTGATGCCGATTGGGTTCGAGTTGCCGCAGCATCAACCCTATGTGGGTAAGCGCCTGCTGGAGATCGCACAACTGCGTAACCAACATTGGATTGACACCGCGATGGATCTGCTATTGGCTGAGGAACAACGCATTGGCACGATCTATTTTAAGATGAGTGAAGAGAATGTCAAACTGCAATTACAACAGCCCTGGATCAAAGTCTCAACCGATGCCGGCGGTTATGATCCAAGCTGGGGCCAAGCCCTTGGGCCGGTTCATCCCCGCAGCTATGGCACCTACCCGCGCGTGCTCGGTAAATATGTGCGCGAGGAAGGGGTGATCACGTTGGAAGATGCCGTGCGTAAAATGACTTCCGCCGTGGCTGATCGGCTCGGGTTGCGTGATCGTGGGTTGCTGCGCGAAGGCTACTACGGAGATTTGGTCCTTTTTGATCCGACCACTGTTGCCGATCAGGCCACTTTTACTGCGTCTCATGAACTCTCTGTCGGCATTCAGGATGTATGGGTCAACGGCGTACGCGTGCTCAACGCCGGCCTCCACACCGGCGCTACCCCCGGCCAGATCGTCACCGGCCCTGGCCGCTTTGCCTTGTGAAACGTGCTGCGTGCTGCGTGAAACGTAATGTGTGCTGCGTGCTGCGTGCTGCGTATATTACGTTTCACGCCTCACGTTTCACGCCTCACGCCTCACGTCGATTTTAGCCGTTGCTGCCCCCAGCGGATGAGACTGGGGAAGAGGCGGTTGAGGGTGACCGCCCAGGTCTCCCAGCCGCCAATGTAGACTTCGGCCTTCTTTTGTTTGACGGCGCGCAAGATGGCTGTGGCGCAGGCCGCCGCGCTGATACCCCGTTCCTGGCCCGGATCGAGTTGATCGTGGCTCTCTCCGCTGCCACCAAGTGCGCGATAGGAGAGGTTGGTCTGCACATATCCAGGGCAGACCAGCGTGACCGTTACGCCCGCCGCCGCAACTTCGGCGCGTAAGGCGTCAAAATAACCATGTAGCGCATGTTTAGAGGCGCTGTAGGCCGAGCGGCGGGCCTTGCTTACCTTGCCCTGGACACTGCTGATGACGACAATTTGCCCTTGCTTGCGCGTCAACATGGACGGTAAGAGGGCTTTGCTTAACGCAATCGTGCCAAAAAAGTTGATCTCCATGATCCGGCGATCAACCGCCAGTGTCGTCTCGACCACGCTGCCCCGTTGGCTCACACCGCCGCTGTTAACAAGGATATCAACCTGGCCCAATTGGGCAATGACCGCTTGCGTGACCGCCACTGCATCGAAATCGGCCAGATCCAACGGCACAATGAGATGGCGATCGGCATTGGCACAGCGGGCCCGTACCGCTTCCAACGCAGTTCTACGCCGCGCAGAGAGAACTAAGGTTGCACCTGTTTGGCTAAACGTATAGGCCAGCGCTTCGCCAATGCCCGATGAAGCGCCCGTAATCCAAACAACCTGGTTGGCAAAGGCCATGCATTACTCCCTGTACACTCCCTGATGGTGGACTCGCGATGGGCTGTCAGCGATTGCGCTGATCAGCCTGTCACGAAATAACTGCATCATACCCCCAGTGACAGGAAAAACCAAACCTAATGGTTGTAGCCAGCGCTTACTACAACCTTGCCCCCATTGATTTGATCATAAATCGGATTTACCCAAGTGACTGATAGAACCAGTATGAGCATTAAAATGCTGCTGTGCGCCTTCTTCATCTTCCTGCTCCTCACAAACAATTTAACCTGTTTTCATCTATGATTACCTAGTTGCCAGCATAGCATCAAATTGTCTATTAGTAGCTTGCATTAATCTGTCAACCAACTAACTAATTGCGTAAACTGTACTGGACATTTGCCTTAGTTGTTGTTGTGAAAAGTGGCCAGCAGTGTCAGGTTTGATGCTGCCTCTCGGCAAATAAACTGTCCAAATCATTACCTTACCCCACCCTTTTGAACAAGCTGCTACCAGCTGTCTTATGCGCAAAAAGTGGCAAAAAGAGTGAACTTGGTGATTGACGTAGCCGGCATTTTCAGGTATAATTAGAACGTGCGTTCGATTGCGTACCTTTAGCTAAATTGCGAGCCTACAGTGTGGTTGTTTTCGACAGGTCAAGGTTTTAGCCACGGTCAGCAATGACATTTTTGCCAAACATGTCATTGTGCTGGCGTTGTGTTGATTGCTGTCTAAGCCTTGATCTTTTCAAACAATGGGCACTTGAAAGAGTGAACAGCATGAACAAAAATCTACAGAACCAAAATCATCCAACCCTGTCTGCACCATTGCGCGCGGAACCAGTGCGTCGGGAAGCGCCGGCGCGTCTATCCGTTCCAGCGGAGCTACTCCATTCAGAGACGGAGCGCCTGCTTGCGCATCTGCACCGGGGCGGGCGTTATGCTCACCTATGGACTTCTGCCGGTAGCCGCTCCCATTGGTTTTCGGTGCGCCGGGCTGAGCCATTGCGTGGGCAATCTGCCGACCGCCGATCAAAAGGGCGCGCCCGGCGTTATGTCCCCAAACATTGGTTGCGCCATAATGTTTATTTTTCGGTCCACCCCCTGGCCCAAATCCCACCCCAGAGTAGCAGTGGCCGGCGTGAGCCGCGTTTTATCAGCAGCCAACTACCCTACATCTGTGCCGTCAATACGCTCTTTGCCGAATTTGATGGTAAAGATTATGTGCTGCCACTGGAATGTGCCCCGCTACTCCCTGCCTCTTTTCGGCTAGACCCTGCGCCGATACGCCAGCAGGCAGTGCAAAGCGCGAAAGAGGCCCTTTTTTATCGCGCACCCCAGCGTTATAAACAGCGTGCCTTGCACTTTATCAACGATCTGGCCTATCCCCCCAGTGTGATCATTGACAGTGGCGGGGGCTATCATTGTTATTGGTTGCTGGGGGAGATTGTGCCACTGGACGAAACGAATCGCGCAGATGTGCAAGCGGTTCAACATGGCTGGGTGCAACTGGTGGGTGCCGATCGGGGGGCGGCGGATCTGCGCCGGATGTTGCGTCTGCCGGGCACCTATAATCATAAGTCAGGTTTTGGTACACAACCGCCGCGCGTCCACTTTGTCAAGGCGGACTTTGATCTGCTTTACAGCTATGGCGCGTTGGAAAGTGTGGTAAATGACTGGCTTTATGATCAACAGCGGCGACGGCGGACGCAACACCGGCGCCGCGCTGCGCCGCCATTGTCCATGCCGGCCAGTGGCGCAAGACGCAGCGAAGTGGCTGAACTACGGCGGCGTTTTAATGAAGCGCACCCCATCGTTGATCTGTTAACTGCCCACGGCTACCAGATCAGTTTTGTCCAAGCTAAAGGGGCGCGCCTGGCGCGCCCAGGGCGTAGTAAAGCCGAATCATCGGTAACTGTCTTTCCGGCCCGTACGGGCGGGCCACCGGAATTGTCGATCCATTTTAGTACGAGTGATCCACTCTATAGCCGCGATTATATTGATGAAAGTAGCGGACAGGTGCGCCGCCAGGCCCACGACGCCTTTTCCATTTATGTGCAGCTAGAACACGCCGGGAATTGGGCCACCGCCTACGCCGCCTTGCCTGTGGGCGAGCGGCCAGCATAGGTAGATAAATCGGTAAATTGGTAAAGGCTACCGATTTACCGATTTACCGATTTACTGCCCCCCTAATTCGCAATCGTAAGCGTGACAAAAAACTCATCATAGTTAAAGTCGGTGCGGACGACGCGCAGGCGCAGTTTGTGGGTGCCGTTGGGGTATTTGGTTGTGTCCAGCGTTGTCAATCGTCTGACTAGTGGGGCGGGACGACGGGCCAGGGCCACAAAGGTGGCGTTACCTTCTTCTTGATTGAGCAGCAGGTCAAGCTGCCATTTCTCAAAGCTGGGATGGTTGGCCAGCCCCAGAATTTCGATCTGACCACTGACGGTGGCACCCTCTTCCGGTATGGCAATGCCATTTTCCGTCCGCGTGGCTAGCTGCTGATCGCGTATTGTTTTGGCGACTCGTTCAATGTTGCTGGTCGTGGTGGCAATTCGTTGGCTATCTTGTAAGCCGTTCCAGATCCCCAGCGCTTGTTGATAACGTTCTAGCGCCAGATCATACTGCTCCAGGCGGCGGTGGATGCTGGCCATCCGTTCTAGCGTCATCCCCGCACGCGCTTGGTCATTGCTCTGTAACGCCAGGTCTGCCAATTGTTGGTAGTAGACCAGCGCTTGATCAAACTGCTCAAGCCGTTGATAGAGATTGGTCAGGGCCGTTAGCACGACTAACAAGCGTGGCCCATTCGCTTGCTCTCGATAAATGGTCAACGCCTTTTGGTAAACATCTAGCGCCGCCGGGAGCTGCTGATTGCTCGCATAGAGCGCACCCATATCCGCATAGAGCCGAGCCAGATTGTCACTATCGTTCTGTGCCTGTGCCAGTTCCAGCGCTTGTTGAAAGGTGGTAATCGCAGTGGTGTAATCGCCCAGCCGTTGATGGATCACCGCAACCGTGCGCAGTGTGGTAAGTTCAGCCGCGGCATTTCCCAGGGTGCGCCACAGGGTAAGTTCTGCGGCATAGCTCTCCAACGCCGCCTCGTATTGGGCTAGTTGAAAATAGCTGGCGGCCAGATCATCAAGGATGGCCGCATTTGCCTCCTGGTCAGCTAAGGTTTCGGCAATGGCTAAGGCGTTTTCAAAGTGGGGTAGGGCACCAGCATAATCCTTTTGGGCAACCAAGAGCACGCCCAACGCATGGATGGCGACCATCTCATTGCGCGGATCATTGACCGCCTGACGGATGGCAATTTCACGTTCCAGCGCACTTTGTGCCGCGGCAGGATTCTCTGCTGAACTGTATGCCACACTGAGGGCGTGTAGCACTTCGGCTTGCCGGATTGGATCGGCCTTTGCCTCCCAAATTGCCAACTCGGCTTCATAGGCCTTTACTGCTTCGGCATTGTTCTTCAACAGGCTGTAGGTACTCGCCAGTGCGCGCCAAACTTCTGCCTCTTTTTCGACTAATTCGATCTGTTGCCAAAGGGCCAGTTCAGACTGTAACGCGGTAATGGCGTCCGCGTAGACTTTGGTAGAGATATAGAGATTCGCAATATTGCGCCAGATTTGTGCCTGGTTGTCCACATTTTCGCGTGCAACCCAAATCGCCAGTGCTTCTTGGTAGGCGGCCAACGCCTCTGTCGTCATGGCGCGACTGCGATAGAGATCACCAAGCGCACCGAGTGTGGTCGCTTTACTTTCAACCGCATCTGCATCTTGTTGGGTTTCAAGCGCTGCGAGCAAGGTTGCCAACTGTTGTTCATAGCGCACATCGTTTACCAGCGTGCGTAGTTCCAACTGGAGGGCTTCACTCTCCGCGATCTTCTGGGCGTTGGTGCGCGCCAGTTGATAACTATTTTGCGCTTTGGTCAGATCACCTGCTGCCCTGTAAAGATCGCCCAAGGTACGATAGGCCGCCACCGCCCGCCCATACTCGGTCAACTCCACCCAGAGGATGGCGCTTTCGGTCAAGGCTTCTTGTGCAGCCACCGTTTCTGCTAACTTAATTTGGGTCAGCCCAATATAGAAGAGACTCTCGGCGACCAATGGCTGGTCGGCAGTTTCTTGAAAGGTGGCCAGGGCAGCTTCGAGGGCAGCTAACGCAGCCGCCCACTCCTCCGCTTCGTAAAGGACAATGGCTGCCGCCAATGTTTCATCGCTGATGGGGGTAGGGGCAGCCGCTGGCGTCGGCGTGCTACTCTGACCGTGCCCAGCTCCCCAAGCGATCTTGGGCATGAGGGTAAAGATCAAGAGCGTGACGACCAACCAACCCACTTTGTACTGCTTCTGAATATTCCTCTGCATAGAGACACTTTCTTTTGCAATCGCGCGGTTTTGTCCTTGACCCGTGCGCAAGTTGCCGCTCACGGCAAGCGGTACGCCAAAAATTGTAACCTATTTGACCATATAATGGCGTATAAAAACCTGACAATGCACTTACATTTTTTGCATTATTGTCCTGGCTGGCTGCGTTTGGGCGAGGCTTGCCGGGCACGCTGCTGTGCCCACGCCCGTAAATCGGCAATCTCTTCATCCATCATGCGGCTGAGGGGCACGGTCTCCTGGAGCACATCCAGCAGATCATCCATGCGCAGGGGACGATTCTGGTCAAAGGCTTCATAGAGTCCTGCGATCACGGCCTGCTCAATTTCAGCCCCGGAGAGGCCATCAGAGGCCAGCGCTAGTTGGTGCAGATCGAACTGTGCTGGTTCACGGTTGCGCTTCAGGAGGTGGATCTCCCAGATGGCGCGCCTTTCCTGCGTGTCCGGCAAATCGACAAAGAAGATCTCGTCAAAGCGCCCCTTGCGGACCAACTCGGGGGGCAGATGGGCAACCGAGTTGGCGGTGGCGATCACAAAGACTGGTGCCTGTTTTTCTTGGAGCCAGGTGATAAAGCTGCCAAAGACACGTGCGGCGGTGCCGGCATCGCTCATATTGCTGGAACCAACACCCGAAAAGCCCTTTTCGATCTCATCGACCCAAAGCACGACCGGCGCAATACTCTCGGCGACCTTGATCGCACTGCGCAGATTCTCTTCACTTGAGCCGACCAGCGAGGCAAAGAGCCGCCCGACGTCCAGGCGCAATAAGGGCAGCCGCCACGAATTTGCTACCGATTTGGCGACCAGTGACTTACCGCAGCCTTGTACGCCCACCAACAAGATCCCTTTGGGCTCGGGCAGACCAAAGGCGCGCGCATCATCGCCAAAGGCGCGTACACGCTTGCGCAACCACTCTTTCAAAATTTCCAGGCCACCAATACTGCCTAACTGTTCACTGCTGGCGTAAAATTCCAATAGCCCGCTCTTGCGAATAATCTGCTGCTTTTCTGCGGTTACAGTTTCAATCGCGTCACCGTCGAGTTGACCACCGGCTTGGACAATTGCTTTTGCCACCGCATTGCTGGCTTCGCTCTCCGTCAACCCCAAACAGGCTTGGACCAACTGTGTCCGCTGCCGACGGTCCAGGCTAACTTTTTTGATATTGTTTTTGCCGTCAACAATACGATTGAGCATAGCCTCGATCTGCTCGGCTGTGGGCAGCCGAAAATCGATGACCGTGATTTCTTTTTCAAGTTCGGGCGGAATTTTGAGCACCGGCCCCAGCAAGATCACCGTTTTGTTGCCCCTGGCCAGCGTAAAAGCTACCTCCCGTAGGCGCCGCACAATGTTGGGATCTTTGAGAAAGGGATGGAAGTCGCGCAACACCCACAGACAAGGCTCCTTGTCTTCAATGATGGTAGCTAGCAATTGCAGCGGGTCGCGTTTACTCGCATCGACGCGATCAGGCACTGCCGGGTTGGTGAGACCGACTGTACTGCTCCACAGATGCAGGCGTTTTTTCTGTACCAGCGCCAGTGCTTCGATCTCTTTGCACGCGCGCTCCTCTTCTGGTGTGACGATCCATAATAATGGATAGCGGGCACGAATGTAGGTATCTAGTTCTTGTTTCATGATTTATTGATCATTCTAATCATTAATGGAGAATAATTAATCATTGGTTAGAATGCTAGCGCATAAAAGGTGAGTAGGGATAGATTTCCCATTTGTTTAACACTTTGCCATTTAGATAAACGCTGGTGCCGGACCAACTCTGCACATAATCCCACAGTTGCCAAAAGCGCCGTAATTCGCTCTTGCTAAAGTGCACGCGATGAATCATCCGGCGATTTTCATCCATCATCTGGACATAGCCAGGGAGTTCTTGCGCACGATGCAGGGCGAATTGAAAGAGATCCGATCGGCTTTCGCCAAATTCCAGGATCAGATGCCAGGCGTTGTTGGGGTCAGCTGCGCCGACCGGTATTTGGTTCGTCGGCTGATTGGCGTCAGCCGACGTGCCCGCGCTGTTGGTTGGTAGCGTATGGGTCGGCGCGGTTAACATTTCGCGCAATAGCCCTTCCACCACCAGCCGCAGATCCGGTTGGGGCAGCGCTAGCCGCAGATCCCGGTGGGTGCAGCGCCACGCCTTGGGGAGACAGGCCGCCGCGCCCTGCTGGGCCAGGGCATATTGCAATGGTTCCAGGGCCAGGTTGGTTGTTAGCGAAGCCAGCCGCAATTGGAGCAAAGCGGGAGGCGGGAGTGCTTGACCTAATTGCCACTGCCCGGCCAGCCTGATTACATGTTGTGGCTGAATTTTTTCGTGTAGTAAAGATAGGTGGCCAAGGGCGATGCCATCAATGGGTAGGGGGCCAGACCAGGAGGCCACCCAGCGGCTCAAGCTGGGGCCATCTTGGGTCAGCCAGCAGGCCAGCAGCAACGTCCGCGCCAGTGCAAGCTCCGCTTGCCAAGCCGACAATTGGGCCAACTCGAGCAAAGTGTGCTTGGCAGCGTGGGCGCGGCTTGGCTCATCAAAGAGATTTACCTCTAGATTGGCCAGATAGAGTTGGCGAAAGGCCGCCGGCGCCGGCGTTTCAACATCAAGCGTCCAGGCCAGAAAGTGGTAACGTTGCTGCGGGGTAAAACCAGCATAGCCCATCGCGACATGCGGTACACGCTCGAGCTGCTCACTCGGGGTAACCGTTAAGGCTGGATCAATTTGCGTATAGTCATGAGTGTCTGGCGCGGCCGGTGGCTGGACAACCACCGTTGGGGGTAAACGGGTGGTCGCCTGTTGTACTTGCTGCACGGCACCCAGATCGCGCCCCACCACCCGCAAGAGTGGTGCCATGTCTGGTAACTTATTTGTTGCTGATTTTTTGGCCATAGTGCTATTTTACCGTTTACAGCGGCAAGTCGCCAATCTGAAGAGGAAATAGCGCACTAGCCTTGCTGGAAAGTAGCAAATTTGTGCGGATCAGGTAAAATAATACAGATTACCAGTAAGTATTCTGTAATGGGACGAGCGCATATAATCATTAGGTCCGCCGCCTGCTGAGGACCCGTCGCCAGTTATTGGGTGCCCATTGCACCTGGCTAGGCACATTGTGCTGCAGTCTTCTGCTAATCTTTGCTGGCCGCACAAAGATGGCGCACAACGCTGGTCAAGCAACATGAACACCGGTCGCTTGGCTCATTATAATACTTTGCTCTGAATGAGCACCCCAGTTTTACCGCTGTATAAAACTGAGGTGCTCATTTCAACCGCATGATAAGATAAGGTTTCTCATGACCAAGTTTGTGGCAATTCGCAAGGTTGATCTGACCCAAAACAACGCACGTTCTAGTGAGGAAAAGCGGGCAGCCGCCATCCGTAATCCCTTGAGCAATGAAAAAGCTGAGCAGTTACTCTCTTTGGGGCTTAAACAGGTTGATCTGCTGGAGCGTTCGCCGCATATCCTGCACAGTTTTCATAAGCTGGATTTTGTGAAAAGTTATGTGGTGGAGACAACCAATCCCGCGGTGGCTGAGCGCGCACGCGAGTTGCTCGAACCGGATTATGTCGTGACTCCCGACCTGCAATTCTCGATTCCCATGCCCGGCCAGCTGGAGCGTTACTATCGCCGCCCGCGCAACCAGCCCACCTGGCATGGGGCGAGTGGGATTGCCGATGCTCACAAAAATGGGATTAAGGGCCAAGGGGTGCTTGTTGGCGTGCTTGATACTGGCTGCGATGCCGATCACATTGAGTTGCGCGATAAACTGATCGATTTTCGCTATATTCCGCTCGATCCGACCAGTGATGTGATCCGGCTTTGCCGCGGTTTTGATGTGGACGGCCACGGTACCCATGTTTGTGGTATTATTGGGGGGCAGCATGTTGGGGTCGCCCCCCAGGCCGAGTTAATGGTCGCCTCGGTGATCGAAAGTGAAACGTTGACCACCAGCCTGGAACGCGTGGTGATTGCCCTCAACTGGATGATGGCTCGCTTTCAGCTCGAAGAAAATTTGAACAAGCCGACGATCATCAATGCTTCGCTCGGTTTCCGTTCAGAATTGATCGGCAGCGGCCAGGCCGAGGCGACGCTAAAGGGGATCCAGCAAATTCTCAATACATTGGTCCTCGATTATGATGTCCTGCCGATTGTTGCAATCGGCAATGATGGGCCGGGGCGGATGCGCGCCCCGGCCTACTTTCCGGAAACCCTGTCGGTTGGTGCGGTGGATCATAATTTACAGCCGGCCGCCTTTAGTGGCGGGGGGCGTTCACCGCTGGCCGATGTCACGGAGCCTGATTTGGTCGGCTTTGGCGTTGATATTTTTTCCAGTTTGGAGCGAACACCAGATAACCGTAGCGTCTATGCGATCACCAGTGGTACGAGCATGGCTGCGCCCTATGTCACGGGCATTGCTGCGCTGGCCGCCGCGGCGGATCCCCAATTACAGGGGGCGAAGTTGCGCGAATGGATCTTGGCCCATGTCTTGCCACTCGAAGCCGCCCAAGAACGCGTCGGTGCCGGCTTGGCCAGATTTGTCTAATATAAAACCTAACGCATAGAAGATTACATACAAATTCACGCTTTCGGTTTTACGTTGATATGCCGCGATGCTATGCCGCCGTTTAGTGTTTATGTTTTACGTTTTATCCTGAGGAGGCAACAATGAGTACTGCGCCCTTTCCTACTTCACGTCAATCTCCCGGCGCTACAAAGGTTGTCAATGCACTCGTTACGTTAGATCGACCGTTGTCGGCCAACCTTGCCGAGTGTGATCGTGGTGATAAATATGCGATCCTGCTCGATAATACGCAACAACAGCGTAGCCAACTTTTACATTGGATCGAAGACCATGGCTTAGCTGATGAGGTGTTACGGGTGGGCGCATCGACGACATTTAATTTGCTCTTTGTCTGTTGTACGCGCCATGCGGCTGACCAACTAGCGCAGGCACCTGGTGTCAAAGAAGTGACGATTACCGGCGGTTGCGACCGTTTCGTTGGTGATGACCTACCGCATTAAATCTAATGATGTTATACTGCGGTTGAAATGAGAACCGGCATTTTTGCCGCTGTACAAAACTGGGTTTCTTACTCAGAGCGAAGTATCGAGGCTATGGCTAACGAATCAACTTATCCCATGCTTGATGTGCCGGCTGCGCTGGCAATTGTTTTGGCCCAAGCGCAGCCACTGCCCCCCCAATTCGTGCCGCTGCACCAGGCTGCCGGCTTGATCCTGGCGCAAACGGTCCATGCCCAAGAGCCTCTGCCCCCCTTTGCGGCCTCGACCAAAGATGGCTATGCCGTGGTGGCTGCGGATGGGCCAGGGCGCTACCAGTTGATTGGCGAAGTCACCGCAGGTCGTCTTGCCGATTTTCGCGTCGAGCCGGGCACCGTCGCTTATATTACCACTGGCGCGCCTTTGCCGGCCGGCGCTGATGCGGTGGTCATGGTGGAAGAGACCGCCCGTGTTGATGATCCGCACGGGCCACAAGTCGAAATCCAGCCGGGGGTTCGCCCGGGTGCCGATGTCCGCCAGATTGGCAGTGATATCCGCACCGGCGAAGCCGTCCTCAACGCTGGTACACGGCTTGGCGCGGCCGAAATTGGGCTGCTGGCTACGGTTGGCGTTGCCACGGTACCGGTTCACGCACCACCCACGGTCGCTATTCTCTCGACTGGGGATGAATTGGTCGAGCCGGATCAGACGCCTGGCCCTGGCCAGATCCGTGATAGCAATCGGGCGACCCTCGCTGCTGCCGTCGGCATGGCAGGGGGCCTACCACTTGATCTGGGCATTGCGACCGACCAGGAACCCATCTTGCGCGCCGCGATTGCACACGGACTGCATGCCGGTGATATTCTCTTAACCTCCGGTGGCGTTTCCATGGGTGATCTTGACCTGATCAAGCCCTTATTGGAAGCGCAAGGCCAGGTCCACTTTGGGCGCATCCGGATGAAGCCCGGCAAGCCATTGACCTTTGCCACGGTTGACGTGGATGGCCGGCGTAAATTGGTCTTTGGTCTGCCCGGTAACCCGGTGAGCAGCCTGGTGACCTTCTATTTATTTGTGGTGCCTGCGATCCGGCAATTGGCCGGCTGGCGTGATCCGCACTTGCTGCGCGTCCAAGCCCAACTGGCGCAACCACTCACCCTTGATGCGTATCGGCCTGAATATCACCGCGCCACTTTGCAGTGGGATGTGACGTTACATGAGGGAGCTGGTGGTTACTTGGCCATGAGCACTGGTAGCCAGGCCAGTAGCCGTCTATTGAGTATGCGGACGGCCAATGCCCTGTTGGAATTACCCCAAGCCGCCGGCACGCTACCGGCTGGGGCGACCGTAACTGCCCTCTTGCTCTAACGATTGCAATCAGCCAGTGGCCATTGTCCATCGTTGTCGATTAACTCAACTCTCTTATACGAACTGCGGTAATGCTAATGCACAACCAGTTGACGCACTTAGATGAAAAAGGGCATGCGACGATGGTCGATGTGGGTGATAAGGCGGTGACCACGCGCATAGCCATTGCCCAAGGTGAAGTACAGATGCAACCGGCCACATTGGCCGCCATCCGTGATGGGAATGTGCCCAAAGGGGATGTATTGGCCGCAGCGCGGATTGCCGGCATTATGGCCGCAAAACGCACTCCCGAATTGATCCCACTCTGTCACACCTTGTTGTTGAGCAAAGTGGCAATCGATTTTACCATCGACGAAGCAGCAAGCCGTGTTGTGATTACCGCCACCGTGCGCTGTAATGGCCAGACTGGTGTCGAAATGGAAGCCCTCACCGCGGTGAGTGTCGCCGCCTTGACGATCTATGATATGGCCAAGGCCCTGGAAAAGACGATGACAATTACGAATATCGGCCTGCTGGAAAAGCGGGGCGGCAAATCGGGGGATTGGGAGCGGGGTTGGTAGAGAGTTAAATCAGTAAATCGGTAAATCAGTAGATTGTCATTATGTACCGATGTACCGATGTACCGATGTACCGATGTACCGATGTACCGATGTACCGATGTACCGATGTACCGATGTACCGATGTACCGATATACCAGTCTACTAATTTTCACCCTTATATACGCGTATCCATTGCGAAGGAAGAGCAGAAATGCAAGTAAAAGTACTCCTCTTTGCTACCTTGCGCCAAGTCGCGGGCTGGAAAGAGCAGATCCTTGAAGTAGAGGAGGGGGCAACGTTGGGCGATGTGCTGGCGCGCTTGACGACCGTGCAGCCGCAACTTGATCTACAAAAACGTACGATCTATGCCGCGGTCAATGAAGAGTATGCCCAACGCGAGACGGCCTTGCGCTCGAATGATGTGGTTGCCATCTTCCCCCCCGTTTCCGGTGGCGCGCCGGACGCTACTACCGGGCGCAAACTTTTTGAAATTACGGATCAACCGCTTTCGCTCGATGATGTAGCGGCGCGTGTCAGCCGCCCAGATTGTGGCGCGATTGTCACCTTTGGTGGCATGGTGCGCGGCGAAACACAGACGACTGACGGCGCGCGCACGACTGATTTTCTAGCCTATGAAGCCTATGGGGCGATGGCCGAGCGGATGTTGGCACAGATCGGTGAAGAGATCAAAGCCCAGTGGCCCAAGGTGCAAGCG
Source organism: Caldilineaceae bacterium (assembly GCA_022842065.1). The sequence continues at coordinate 13,522 of JALHQH010000018.1, read as the reverse complement.
GTCAGCATTCTACACCGGATCGGGCGCTGTGAAGTCGGTGAGCCCAGTGTGGTCATTGCCGTCGCCACCCCCCATCGCGGTGATGGTTGCTTTGATGCCTGTAGCTACGCAATCGAGCGCCTCAAGGCGATCGTACCGATCTGGAAGCAGGAGAATTGGTCGGATGGGCAAGTTTGGATCGAAGGGCCGCGCCAGCCGGACCTTGATCTGGTTGCTCCCGCCGCGCTAGGCCCTGCTGGGGCGTAAGCGCACATTGTAAAGCCGACAAGGATGTGGTCTGGTTGGTCGCATACGTCTGCCGCAGCGAAAAGCTGGGAAAAAAGCCATAACGCTTGATTTGACAGCTTGCGTAAAAGATGTTACATTTGGTCGTCGGTGTTACATATGTGATACCGCGCAGGACTGCTGTTTAATAACCGCATAACCTGGTCGTCCTAAGAGGCAAATCGGAGCGGATAATGCCGTCGCTGTTGGTCTACTTGTCTGGTTGTTTTGCAACTGGATAATTGCCAATAGAGGAACTTCCCGACTCTCGGCCGTCTGAGCACGGCAAAGTTGCCCCACGAAACCGTAAGTGGGGGCGGAACATTGGTAACGGTGTTTCGACTACAACCGCAACAGAAAGTATTCCCGCCACGAGCTAGTTGCTGCTTTCTTGAGCAGTGACGGCACGGGGGTGAGGGCTGAAAGGGTGGGGTAAGAGCCCACCAGCGGGGGCAGTAATGTTCCTGGCTAGGCGAGCGTGCAACTGAGAGCAAGGCGAGTGGGTTCGGCTCGCTTGATCGAAAGATCGGGCAGTAGGATCTCGTCGCAGCGGTGCGGGTGAAGGGGAGTAACACTCTCACAAACCACAAACCGCCAGGTCTGATTGACTTGAGACAGATGACGGTGGATTGGTTGAGTAGCGCAAGTTGTTCAACCAGGGACAGAATCGGGAGTACAATATCCGCCCCGATATTTGCATCACCTCTTGCGTTCGGTTATAATGGGGCTAACGCTGGTTTAGTCTTTGGCTGGCGTATGGTGTATGAACGCATAGTGTACGAAGATGGGGATTCCTCCATTGAGTAAGCCGACGTGGCGGAATGGCAGACGCGATAGATTTAGGATCTATTACCGCGAGGTGTGGAGGTTCAAGTCCTCTCGTCGGCACTAAATGCAAATTACCAACTTACGGGCCCGTGGCCTAGCGGGAAGGCGTCTCCTTTGCAAGGAGAAGATCGTCGGTTCGAATCCGACCGGGTCCACAATTGCAAGTGTCAGTTTGCGGCTATAAAGTTCACTTGCAAGTGGTACAGTTTGACGAATTGCGTAGTAGCTGCTATAATCAGCCACACGAAATCGAACAGTTTGCGGGCGTAGTTCAGTGGTAGAACGTCTCCTTGCCAAGGAGAAGGTCGTGAGTTCGAATCTCATCGCCCGCTCTCAAGGGCCGACCAACAGGTCGGCTCTTTTGCCGAGATAGCTCAGTCGGTAGAGCACAGCACTGAAAATGCTGGTGTCCCCAGTTCAAGTCTGGGTCTCGGCACCTTGCTAATGGTTAATTGAAAATGGTTAATGTCGACCTGTTAATTATGTGTGATCCCAGTCATTAACGATTTTCCATTTTCAATTAATTATTGCGTATTGTTGGGGGATCGTCTAAAGGCAGGACTACGGTCTTTGGAACCGTCAATCGGGGTTCGAATCCCTGTCCCCCAGCCAAGCCGGGGTGGATTCATTGCCCCGGCTTCTTTTTTCTCTTTCAACATGGCGCTTGTAGCTCAATGGCAGAGCACTTGATTGTGGATCAAGATGTTGTGGGTTCGAGCCCCATCAAGCGCCCCTAACCTAAACGATCGGCCAAATGATAAAATATCATTTATTATTTGATTGTTAAGGTTCGGATTGGCGGACCCAGGCATCTTGGCGGGTGGATGGGTCCGCGCTTTACTTTGCTAATTGCGTTGCTAACGTTGTGTCAAATCGATAGCCATACTTCTCTGCAGTTCTTCTTAATTCCTCGACATCGATCCGAATAACTTTGCGCAGGCCCATGCGACGCGCCGGTAGCACCCCTGAATCCACATAAGAAACAATGGTCTGACGGCTGACGCTGATGACGCGGCCCGCGTCTGTGCTGGAGAGCTCGGGCATGGTAGATCGCTCCCTGACTTAGTTGGCTTTCACGAACTTGACGGCAGCATAAGCGTATTGGTTTAATTTGTCAATTGTGCACCCTGGAAAAAGTAGGGAATTTTGCGGCCGGTGGGCTTTGCCCTACTTGTAAGTTGATGGGTCTTGCAAATTTAGCCTGAATTGTTATAATGGCGGCGACACCGCCTGCTTTCTGGTGTGGGTGTGCAGAAAAAAGAAAAGGCCGGGGCGTAGATAGGGGTGTCCGCGTTCCGGCTTTTTCTATTGGGCGATGACCCAAAAAGTGCCGTCTGTTTATGAGCATAAAATAGTTCGGTATTCGTAGCGGCACGGCATGCCGTGCCGCTACGAATATGTTTACCGGATTTAATTTTTAACTTCCATTAACAGCCGGCACTTGGGAAATGGTTGTGGGTGTCCGCGTTCCGCCAGAGATCATAACGGTTTGTTAAGGCGCGAGCAAATGAATGGGCAGCGTGTTACAGGGGTGTGTCAGGATTTGATTTGACTAGATGTTTTGCTGCCATCCTTCGTGTTTCCTGGGAAACAGCGAACATATGTGCGCTTTGGATTGACCTTGCTTTGACAGCGCCTAAAATCCTACACTATACTGCCCACATGATGTGATTCTTATCGTGAGGCGGAGGGATGATGGCAAAGCAGAAGGTTGGTTTACCTGCTGCAACAGCAGGTGTGCAGGCGTGGCGGTCACGACCAACACCTGCCCAGAAGGGGCCGCAGCAGGGCAAGCAGCAGGGGATCAGTAAGCGTGGCCGCAACGCGTATACGCGTGATTTACTGAGATTGTTGGTGCCGGCGGTGACCTTTGTGGCGATGACTGCGCCGGAAAATGAGGGCGTAACGGACAATTGACCCAGGTTAACAGAGGGTTGATGGGGAGGTGCTTGCAGGTAAGCATCTCCTCTTTTTTTGCCTTTTTTGAGCCGCCAATCGAACGAATTTTCTGCGCAAAGTTTGAGCGGTAGGATATATTGTGATATCTTAAGGAAGATTAAGGACGACATTCCTGGCAAAGCCAGGTATTTTTTTACACTTTTTGCCCCAGTAAACAAATCATTTGACGCTGGCGGGCATGGGAACTCAATTTGTAATTCTTCGTGTAGCCAAGTGCAGCATGGGATGGGGAAAGCGGCCCATGCGGGCCGCGGGCACAAAGTGTGGGAATCAAACTGTACGTAAAGTGACAACTTTTTTGGGGGGATGGGAATGGCTGCTTCGACAAGCCCTTCGGCAAGCTCAGTAACCGGTGCTCCGACTGGTGGGGAAACGTTTTCTGAAATTGTGATCGAGTTGGCGGCGTATCGACCGCACCGGTCGAATTACAATCGGCATGGGGTGTTGCAGATTGAGAAGTTGCGGGCGTCGTTGCGCAAGTTTGGGCAGCCGCGCAATGTGGTGGTGTGGCGCAACTTTTTTGTCGCTGGCCATGGGGTGGCACAGGCGGCCAGTGCGGAGGGGTGGACCACACTGCGGGCGAATGAGATCCCGGCGGATTGGCCAGAGGCGCGGGTGGTGGCCTTTTTGGCGGCGGATAATGAGCTGGCGCGGTTGAGTGATCCGGATGAGTTGGCGCTGGCGCAGGTGTTGGAAGAGGCGCGGGCGTTTGACGAGGGGTTGTTGCTGGCGATGGGGTACAACGCGGCGGAGTATGAAGCGTTATTGGCGCAGTTAGCCCCAACCGGTGCAGCAACCGGTGTCGGAGTTGGCGCACCAACTAGTACCGAGATCGCGGCTTCAGCTGCTGGGGGCTCTGCGCGTGATGGCCTAGCGAGTACACGACGCGGGGCGGCGGCTGAGCCGGTGGTTGATGCGGATCGCGCGGACGCACTGCTGGCCGCGTGGGGGGTGGTGGCGGGGGATGTGTGGCAGATTGGACCCCATCGGCTGGGGTGCGGGGATGCGACCAATGACGAGGTGGTAGATCGGCTGCTGGGTGATGAGCAGCTTGATGCGGTGGTGACTGATCCGCCCTATTCGAGCGGGGGGCAGTTTCGGGGGGACCGGAGCCGTACCACGGCAGAGAAGTATGTGTCGCGGTCGAATATGGATGGTTATCGGGTGGATTTTGGGGGGGACAACCGCGATCAGCGGGCGTTTTTGTCGTGGGCGGCGCTGTGGTTGAGTGGGGCGTTTGCGCGGAGCAAACCGGGAGCAGTGGCGCTGGTCTTTACGGATTGGCGACAGTTGCCGGTGATGAGTGATGCCCTGCAGCATGGGGGGTGGGTGTGGCGCAACCTGGTGACTTGGTGGAAGCCGGGGATCCGGATGCAGCGGGGGCGCTTTTCCTCATCGGCGGAGTATGTGTTGTATGGCTCCAACGGGGTGCCGACCGAGGGGGAAGAATCGCCGCAGAATGTGTTGCAGGTGGCCCCCGTGAGCGAGAAAGAACATATTGCGCAGAAGCCTTTGGCACTGCTGGAGATGTTGTTGGGGGTGACACCACCGGGGGCGCTGGTCTATGAGCCGTTTGCGGGGAGTGGGACCACGCTGATCGCATGTGCGCAGCGGGGGCGGGTCTGTCGGGCGTTGGAGCTGTCGCCGGCGTACTGCGCGTTGATCCTGCAGCGGATGCGGGAGCTATTCCCAGATCTGCCCATCGAGCGCGTGGCGTAACGCGTAAGCCACGGGTGCCCCCAGGGTGCATAATGTCTTTTGGAGCGATAGGGATGGAGTGGTTACAGGCGGCGGATAATGAATTGGATCGGCTGCGTGATCCGCATCGTGACAAAAAGCGGGCGACGATCCTGGCGTTGGTGGATGCGCGGCTGGCAGGGCGCAGTGAAGAGACGGTGTGGGGGCGGGCTGAGACGTGTAGCCGGAATACATATCACAGCAAGTGGAAGCTTGATCCGGTCTTTGCCGAGGTATTGGCGCGAGTGACCCTGCTGGCGCGGCAGTGGCAGGAGGGGCGGACGTTGCGGGCGCTGGCGGCGGCGGCGGAGCGGCTGGCGCTGGCGGCTCCGGTGGCGGTGGCACGGTTGGTGGAACGGATGAATAGTGCGGATGAGGCGATTGTGCTGCGGGCGGCGGTGGCGATCCTGGATCGGGCGGGGGTGGAGACGGCCGCCAAGAGCAGTAGCCGGACGCAGATTGACTTGGATTGGAGCAAGTTGACGGATGAGCAGGTGGCGGCGGTGGCAGCGGGAACGATGAGTGAGGCGGAGTTGGCGGGGTTGGGGATGACAGGATGACAGGATGACAAGAAGGACAAGAGGACAAGAAGGACAAGAGGACCTGATGATCATCCTGTCATCCTGTCCTCTTGTCTTGTGTTTTGAAATGGGGTGCGTGGGATGATTTGGGAGAGAGGGGGCTGCATGTTGTATGACGTGTTGACGGCGCCGGCGGCGGGGCAACTGGCGCGGCAGGTAAATTTGGCGCTGCGGCAGGGGTGGCAGCTGTGGGGCGGCCTAGCGAGTACGCGACGCGGGGTGAGTTGTTCGCACAATGATGCGCGGCGCGACGTGTATTTTGCGCAGGCGGTGATCCGGGGTGAAGGGGTGCGGGGTGAAGTGGGGCTGGAGGCACCCGAAGGGTACCCGCCGGGGCAACGGCTGAAGGTGCCGGGGCAGGGAGGTGCAGAGGGCACCCCGCGGGGGCCGGCGCTGGCGATGCGGCGGTGGGTGTTGGGGGCCGGGGGCGGGGTATCGTTAGCCAATGCGTTGGTGCGGGCGTGTATGGGGAATACGTTGGGGATTATCGCGTGTGGGGGGCAGGATTATGCGTTGCCGGATCTGGATTTGGCGACGATGCAACGGCTGTGCGCTGATCCAACGAGTGAGATTTGCATCGCGGGGGTGGGGCCGAAGTCGGTGACACAACTGCGAGCGATTGCGGCCAGGGAGTGGGTTGTCGCGTGAGTGTTTCCCAGGAAACAGGCGGGGACCGCGGCATTCGCCGTGAGCGCGCAAGGCCACGGGAGGGTACTCCCGACGTGTGTAAGCGACGCGCGTACCACCGAACGGAGTACTTGCAGGGGGTCATCGCGTGAGTGTTTCCCAGGAAACAGGCGGCGGGGCGCTCCAACTGCGGGCGTGGGCGGAACTGGAGCGGCGGCAGCGGGTGCGGCATGCGGGGACACATGGGCGGATCGGGCAGGTATATGGGCCTGGGGAACCGTTGGCGCGGTATATGGCGGCGGGGCTGGCGGCGGGGTGTGCGGCTGCGCAGATCGAGGCTTTTTATGGGGCGGGGTATGTGGCGCAGCCGCGGCAACTGGCTTTTCATGGGGCGGCGCGGGCATGTGATGAGTTGGGCGGGCCGGTGACGGTGGGCTATGGGGGTAGCCGTGGGCAGGCCAAGAGCCATGCGATTTTAGCGCAGTGCATTATTGATGATGCGCAGCGGGTGCCGGAATTGAAAGGGCTGTTTCTGCGGAGTGTGCAGAAAGCGGCGAAAGAATCGTTTGAGGATTTGATCCGCAAAGTGTTGGGCGGGGTGGCGCATACTTATACGCCCAGCCGCAATACATTGCGGTTGCCGAACGGGGCCTATTTTTTGCTGGGCGGCTTCAAAGATGAGCGGGATATAGAAAAGTATTTGGGGATTGAGTATGACTTGATTGCGATTGAAGAGGCGACCTTGTTGCGGGAAGCGCGCTTTGAGCAACTGCGGGGGTCGTTGCGGACGGCCAAAGAGGGGTGGCGACCGCGGCTGTATGCGAGCACAAACCCGGGCGGGGTAGGGTTGAAGTGGTTTAAGCGGATGTTGGTGGAGCCGTGGCGACTGGGTCAAGAAATGCGAACGCGTTACATTCACACGGTGCGCGGGGACAACATCTTCATTAACTCGGAGTATGACGAGTACCTGGGCAGTTTGACGGGGATGCTCAAGCGGATGTGGGCAGATGCGGATTGGGAAGTTAATGCGGGGGTGTACTTTGAAGAGTTCGATCACGAGCGACATGTGATGCCGGCCCTTCGGCAAGCTCAGGGACCGGTTGAATTGCCGCGCTATTGGCTGAGTATGGACTATGGCTTTAATCACTGGAACGTGATCATGCTCCATGCGGAAGATGGGGATGGGGTGCGTTACACGTTGAGCGAGTTGGCGCACCGCAAACATTTTCCCGATGAGATTGGGCCAGAGGTGGGGCCGTGGCTGGCGCGGTATGGGTTGACGCTGGAACAGCTGAGTGGCTGTTATGCCGGCAGCGATACGTTTAGCCAAACCGGGCGGTCGCGTTCGACGGTGGCGGCGGATTATGCGCTGGTGGGGATTAACTGGACGCCGGCGTATACAGCGCCGGGCAGTCGGGTGGAAGGGGCGCACGAGCTGGCGCGGCGGTTGGGCAATCGGGCGCGGGGGATGGCACCGACCTGGTTGATTGGGGAGGATTGCCCGCGGTTGATTGCGACGCTGCCCTATTTGGAGGCTGACCCGCAGCGGCCGGAGGATGTGCGGAAGGTGGATTGTGACGCGGCGACGGGGGAAGGGGGAGATGATTTTTATGATGCGGCGCGGTATGGGATCTGTTTGCCGAAGGGGTCGAGTATGGCGTAGCTAACAATTAATTGAGCCCGCGGCGAGACCGCGGCGATTACTTGCGGGTGTACACGCATCGAGTACTCTCGTGGCCTTGCGGGGAATGGAAAACGATTAATGGTTAACGGGTGTTTTCGGTAGACCAGAGAGGGGGGGCAACATGAAAGAGCGAGAGCGGGGTGATTGGGGCGCGGCGGGTACACGCGGCGCAAGTACGCTTGCGTGGCCTTGCGCGACCACGGGAGGCCGCGGCGGGTACACGCGTCGGGAGTACCCTCCCGTGGCCTTGCGGGGGTACTCCCGACGCGTGCGTTGGCTGGCAGCCTGGGTGGCGGTGGCCATGGGTTTGATTAGTGCCTGGTGGGTCCGCGGCGATTACTGGCGGGGACGCGGCGAGACCGCGGCGCACCCAGAGGGTCCCCGACCCTTGCGGGTGTACTTGCGTGGGGTGTTTCCTGGGAAACAGGGGCGGGTGATAGCCTCCTGCCGCGTGCCCTTGCGGGTGACGGTTGGTGGGGCGCGAGCGCTGAGTTATGGTTATCGGCGGCGGCGTTAGAGGATGGGTGCCATGCGAAAGATCCACTGTGCGTTGGTGTTAACAGAGCGGGAGCGGGCGGTGTGTGCGCTGTTGGCTGAGGGGCATACGCAGCGCGAGATCGCGGATCGGCTGCGTGTGCAGCCCAATACGGTGCATAAGTACACGGTGACGATTCGGGAAAAATTGGCGGTGGAGAGTACGGTGGCGCTGGTAGTGAAGCTGTGTATGGGGGGGATTGATGCCGGTAGCGGCGCTTAGCCAGGCGGAGCGCTTTTTGGCCAGTGCGCGGGTTGACGGTGGGGAGTGGGCGTTGATCCTGCTGTTGGTAGTGGGTGACCGCGGCGAGACCGCGGCGAGTACACGCGTCGCCCCCAGAGGGGACCCGACCCTCCCGTGGCCTTGCGGGTGTACTTGCGGTGCGGTGTGGATGGTGCTGAAAAGGGATGAGTGACAAGCTTGCTGGTGTGCGCTTGCGCTGCCCAAGCAGAGGATAGGCGGTGTTTGTTGCGGGCGTATGACCCACGAGAGTACTCGATGGGTGAGTGGTCATAGGGCAATTGGCCATTGGTGCCGCAACGCGTGAAGTCTTGCCCGTCCTGTTCCCTGCGCCGGTAGGCTTTGGTTGGCTACTCCGAAAGGTGGGGAGTGTGGGACGGGCTTGGTGACAGTGTGGGGTGGTTGGTGCTATCGATAGCGGAGGCGTGGGTTGTACTCAGCCCTCGGCGGAGCGGGGTTGGGGAGTACGTTGGACGGTCGGTGTGTGGTGGTTGGTGCTATCGATAGCGGAGTGTGGCGGCTGTACGCTTCGATGTACTCAGCGTTCCTCAGCGGGCACAACGGAGCGGGGTTGGGGAGTGCGGGGCGGGGTTGGTCCGTCCTGTTTTCTGCGCCGGCAGGCTGAGGGTTGGCCACATAAAAAACGGTACACCCTGGATCGGAGTGTACCGTTTTTTATTACGGCCGACGATAAAGCAATTCTGCTAGTGCGGCGGTGATCGCGTCGATTACTTGCGGTGATCTGGTCGTGGCTGGTGTATGCGCTTTGTAGCTCGCGCCTGGCCAACGCTTGGTTGGCGGTTTGGCTGAGGCCGGCTGTCAGTAGGGCATTGGCCAACTGGGTTTCGGCGAGGGTTTGGGCGCTGGTGATGGCGCGGTGTAGAAAATTGACGCGCCATTTGCGGACGAGGATCGGGATCAGGGCTTTGCGGAAGAGGGCGGCGTGATCGCTGTCATCGAGCGGGCTGCGGAAGGCGAGATCGACGGGCAGGAGCTCGGCGACGGTGACAATACCGATCGCTTCGGCGGCGTCGGCGGGCGTGGTGTAGGCGTCTACCAGTTGTTGGGCGATGGCCTCGGCGCGGGCTTTGGTGGGGGCTTGGATTAGCTGATTAAATAGATTGCTCATGGTGGTCACCCTCTCGCGTTGTTGCTTAGTTTGGTCCCCTATTCACTTGGGGAATGGATACAAAAGTGGTGGGGGGGATACCTGGTTGGGGTATCCCCTTTTGTGTGCTGGCATACCCGCGTCGCGTACTCGCTAGGCCGTTTCGTGTACGCGCTAGGCTAGTCGGTAGGGGGGGCGGCTGCGGGGCCGTGGCGAGTACTTGGAGTGATGATGCGGGCGGCTTCGGCGTGGGCGGCGGCCCAGTGGAGGGGGCGCGAGGCCCAGAGCAGCGCGCCAACAATGGCGGTGTCGCTCGGGTTGTTGGGGTACTTTTGGGCGACGGTGATAAGGATATCAATCATTAGCTGGATGGTCTCGGCGTCTTTGGTTAGTTTAGGGCTGGGCTGGGCTGGTTGGTCGTTTAGATAGTCGGTATAGAGTGCGCTGCCAACGGGGGCGGTGTTGGGATCTTCGGTTAGGGTGATAATGTGTTCAAGGCGGCGGATCTTGGTTTGCAGGGTTGCAAGTTGGCGTTGGTATTTGTGTTCCAACTGATTGACGATCTTTTCGTGCTCACGGTATTTCATGTTTTGCTCCTGGGTGGGTGGGCAAGGCCGCGCCCGGCGCGGCCTTACAATTAGAATTAAACGGGCTCGACTTGCCAACGGGCGTGGGGGTCGCCTTCGCGGTCGGTGAAAATGGTATAGCGCGCACGGCCGCCGATGAGCGCGGCCATCAGGATGGCTTGGGTTTCGACGTTGGCCCAAGCGGTGTGGGGATGGGGAAAGGCTGTGCAAAAGTCACCATTGGCATAGGTGGCGTAATTGTCACCCCACTGGTGGACTGTGTAGGTAATGATGATGGGTTCGGCGGGTTCCGCGGCAAGGGGGTCGGCGGCGTCGGGTTCGTCGTCGGCGCATCCATTGAGAAAGGGGACGGCGTGATCGTCTACTTCGCCGGCGGCTGACCATTCGGCCAGACAGGTGGGGCAAAGGTCGGTTTGGGTGAGGTCGGCATAAACGGCATGGGTGAAGGTGTCACCGTTGGCGCGGGCCGTGGATTTGCTGACACAACAGATTGGTGATCCGGCATAGTAACCGGTGAGCGTGAGGTGGATCATAGGTTTGCTTTCGTTGGTTAGCTAGTTCTTGTTGTTTTTGATAATATAAAAAGTCAACAGTAGAGAAAGAAAAGGCCGACGAAAAAGTCAACACCCAAGCCAAAATCCACTAAGATAGCAAGCAAAAAAAGCGAGCTTGTGAAGGTAGTGGAGGGAAGGATGATTGACGTGGAAAGCTGGGAAAGGATAAGACGGGGCTATTACATCGAAGGGAAGAGCATGCGCACGTTGATGCGAGAAACGGGGCATTCGTTTCGGAGCATTCGGCGCATTGTCGAAGGGAATGAGCCGGGGCGCTATGTGCAGAAGGGGGTGCGTGCGGCCCCTGTGCTGGGTGCGTACAAAGCAGTAATCGATGAAATGGTGGCGGCGAATGCAAGCTTACCGCGCAAACAGCGGTATACGTCGTCACGGATTTATCAGCTTTTGCAAAAAGAGGGCTTTGGTGGGGCCGAGTCAACGGTGCGCCATTATGTGAGCCGGGTACGGAAAAAGCAGGGGCGGCCGCAGGTGTATCTACCGCTGAGCTTTGCGCCAGGGCGTGATGGACAAGTGGATTGGCACCCAGAGGGTACCCGAGCAGAAGTAATCCTCAACGGCGAGTGCGTGACGGTGCAATTGTTCGTGATGCGGTTGAACTATTCGCGGCGGATCTTTGTCATGGCGTTTCCAAGTCAGAAACAAGAAGCGTTTTTCCTGGGACATGTGGCGGCGTTTCAGCACTTTGCAGGTGTCCCTTGGCGGCTGACCTATGACAACTTGACGACGGCGGTCGCAAAGGTATTGAAAGGGAAAGCGCGGCAAGAACAGACAAAATTTCTGGCGTTTCGCGGGCAATATCTCTTTGACAGCCATTTTTGTACGCCCGGTGAAGGGCACGAAAAAGGTGGTGTGGAACATGGCGTTGGCTATGTACGGCGGCAGTATCTCGTGCCACGGCCAGCGGTCGCGTCGTTTGCCGAACTCAATGGCTATTTACGCGAACGCTGTGTGGCGGATGATGTGCGCCAGGTCAAGGGGCAGCCAGACCCGATTGGCGAGATGTGGCAGCAGGAGCAGCCGCACCTGCGCCCGTTGCCGGCTTATGCCTATGACTGTTGTCGCGTGATAGAGGCGACTTTAACACCCTATAGTCAGGTGATTGTGGAAACCAACCGCTATTCCGTGCCAGTGGCTCAGGTATCGGCCAAACTCGTCGTCAAGCTCTATCCCTTTCAGGTCGAAATCTATCGGCCTGACCAGACTGCACCACTGGCGGTCCATGAACGCTGCTACGGTCGGGAGCAGGACATTTTCGACCCGCTCCATTACCTGCCGTTGTTGGAACAGCGGCCCGGCGCGTTTGACTATGCCACGCCGCTACGCCAATGGCGCACAACCTGGCCGGCGGTCTATGAAACCCTGCTGACGCAGTTGCGCCGCCAGTGGCCAGAGGGGCGGGGCATCCGCGAATTCGTGACCATCTTACAACTGCATCAGTCTCATTCAGCCGAGCTGATTGCCGCCGCGATTACCCAGGCGCTGGCGCACCAATGTGCCCATGCAGACGGTGTCCAACTTTGCTTGCACCAACTGCTGACGCCCACCGTGCCAACTGTTGTGCTCGATTTACAAAGCCGCCCCCAACTTTTGGGCATTGGCGAACAAGCGGTCGATTTGGCCCAGTATGATGCGCTCGTCGGGGGTGTCACATGTCTGTAGCAACTGTCTTGCTCGAAAGCCAACTCAAACAACTAGGGCTGACCACTTTTATGCGTAACCATGCCGCGTTTGCCGCCGTGGCCGTCCAACAGCAGTCCACCTATGCCGACTACTTAGCGGCTTTGGCCACACAAGAAGTCAACCACCGCGAAGCGAACACGCGCCAACGGCGGCTCAAAGAGGCCAAGCTGCCGGTTATCAAACAACTCGCAGACTTTGACTTCACCGCCCTGCCCAGTTTGAACCAGCAGAAAGTGCTTCAGTTAGCGCAAGGCGACTATCTCCGCCAGGCCGAACCAGTGATTCTCATCGGCAATCCGGGCTTGGGCAAAACCCATATTGCCACGGCCTTAGCCGTCGAAGCCTGTCGGCAACACCGCCGTGTCCGCTTTTACAACACGGCAGCCTTGGTCAATGAACTATTGGTCGCTCAACAAACTCATCAAGTGGAGAAAATCCTTGGTGCCGCTCAACGTCATCACCTGATTGTGCTCGATGAATTGGGCTTTCTGCCGCTCTCGGCCTTGGGCGCACAACTGCTCTTCCAATTCTGCGCGGCGCTTTATGAGCGGGTGGCGCTGATTGTTACGACCAATCTCAAGTTCGCCGACTGGACCCAGATCTTTGGCGATGAGCGCTTGACCTTGGCGCTGCTTGACCGCCTGACCCATAAGGCCCATCTCCTTGAGTTCACCGGCGACTCGTACCGCTTGCGCCAACAGCGCCTACGCCAGGCCAAGGAGGCATGAATGGCTTACACGGGCACACCTGTCGTGCGTAACGGGCGCGTTTGGCTTGCACGGCGGGCGACCGAAATCCAAGTCGATACACCAGCCTGGTTTCGCTGGCTGCACACGGTCACCAACTTCAGCTACGCCTTGGGCTCACCGACTTATTACAGCCCAACCCTGCGCAAAGAAAAACGGCGGCATGATTCGTACTGGTATGCCTACCTCAAAAGTGACAACAAGTTACACAACGCTTACGCCGGTCGTACCGCCGCTTTATCTGCCGCACGTTTGGACCACATTGCGCAAGCGCTGCTTCAAAAGGTTCGCCAACAGCACACCATTGCTGCTGAAAAGAAACAGGACGGCACTTGACATTTTTTGCGCCGCCGGGTGGGCGGTCGGGGTGG
>JALHQH010000017.1:86181-207104 GCA_022842065.1 Caldilineaceae bacterium | reverse complement strand
TTCTCGGTTCCCCCTTTTCTCCAGCTCTCCTTTTTGACTAGCTGCTCATTGCACCTATTCCGTTAGTCGTTTTGTTCGTTTCTACTTTTGTTCGTGTTCCCCTGCCCTGAATAGTTACGCTGTTACTGGTTGACGCGTTTGTTTCGTGCTGAGGATTCGGGGCTAACACCGCGTTGCGGCGTTAGCTGGTTTAGCAAAACGTTGATTTGCCGGTAATCGCTATTATAGGAGAGGAAAGCGGGGTTTGTCAACCGTTGGCAAATGGGAAAAGTATGGTAGAATCAGCCTATATTTGCTAGTGTTGAATTTTGGGAGCAACCAATGAGTACCATAGAAATATTGGCACAAGTGAAACAGTTGCCGCCGCGTGAACAGCTTTTGTTGGCAGAAAAGATCCTAACTGGGCTAGCAGGTCAGCTGCCGAATGAAATACCATTCGTGTCGGCGCACCAGGATGATCAGCAGCCGATTCCAATCAAGGCTGTGCGTGTGGCAGGTTTACATGCCGGTATGGCATGGATGAGTGACGACTTTGATGAGCCCCTGCCTGATGAATTTTGGTTGGGGGAAAAGTGAAACTATTGTTAGATACGCACACTTTCATTTGGTGGGACACCAATCCTCAACAATTATCACCACACGCTTTGGCGCTTTGTCGTAATCCAGAAAATCAACTCATTTTAAGTGTAGTAAGTATTTGGGAAATGGTCATCAAAATCCAAATCGGCAAGCTGCAATTCGCTAGACCCTTGGCCGAAATGATCGCTGACCAACAGAAAACAAACCGGATGATGCTGTTGTCAGTTGACTCTGCGCATGTGTTCGCTGTTGCATCGCTTCCTCTTCATCATAAAGATCCTTTTGATCGTCTACTCATTGCACAGGCAACTGTTGAAGGGATAGCGATCTTGAGCCGAGATGCACAGTTTAGCAATTACGAAATTCGGGTTGAATGGGAAGAGACAAGTAGTAATGACGAGCCATTAACTACTGAGGAATAATTTTCGAATGATGATGTGGATGGAGAATTGTCGATCCACGTACACACTCTGTCGAAGTTTATACGTGGTCAAATGGCGAGTACGCACTCTTTGGGCAATTTATTGGGGAGGAAATGGTCGCGTCAAAATTGCTGGATGGGTTATCGATCCAGACAAATCTACTCTTCTATCAGGGATAGCGATAGCTAAGCTACTCATCATCCGGCAAATCCTTGCCTAATTGTACCGAAGCAATTAATCTTGCCCGATATGCAGAGCCGCAAGTGGCATCAGTGACGCCACTCGCGGCTAACACCATCTACTAACGATTAAGCCCCAAGTAAATTATAATAATCTACATGGGGCTTAATCGTTAGTACAAAACGGTAAGCTGACCACTAATCATCTCCCCAAGACCTCCATCTAAACCATTTGCACAACCCACGATTGTATCCAACCCTTAATAAACCCCTCTCTCCTTGTAAGAATTTAGCTTCTTGTACAAATCGCACAACGCGCAACTTTGATTCCTAGATTGATTGTACAATGCGTCACAATCGGGAGCGCTGTACAATATCCTGGTAAGTGTGCAAGCGGCACTTACTACCCTCATACGGCTGTCATGCGTGCCGCATTGTGACCGACAGTTGTGCAATTTTGTGCTCTACTCAATGTTCGAACAACAGAAAAAGAAAGGCAAGTTGCGTATGTCCAACGGGAGATACACTACCGCCGGCGCAGGTCGCCAGACCCTGCTTTGGCTCCACCTGCTGCTAGTCATGGCGTTTTTTGTAAGTGCCTGCGCGGCTCCGACCGCAGCCCCCGCTGCCGATGCCCCTGCTGCTGAAGAAGCCGCCGCCACCGAAGCCCCCGCTGAAGAAGCGGCGGCCACCGAAGGCGAGACGATTAAGGTTGGCATTCTCCACTCGCTCAGCGGCACCATGTCGATCAGCGAAGTCTCGGTGAAAGATGCGACGCTGATGGCGATTGAAGAGATCAACGCCGCCGGTGGCATCATGGGCAAGATGTTGGAACCTGTGATCGAAGATGGTGCCAGCGACTGGCCGACCTTTGCCGAAAAGGCGCGTAAACTGATTCAGCAGGACGAGGTCGCGGTCGTCTTTGGTTGCTGGACAAGCGCCAGCCGCAAGGCCGTTTTGCCGGTCTTTGAAGAGTTGAATGGCTTGCTCTTCTACCCCGTGCAATACGAAGGCTTGGAATCCTCTCCCAATATCTTCTACACGGGTGCCGAACCGACCCAGCAGATTATCCCTGGTGTTGATTTCTTGATCAACGAGTTGGGCGCGCAGAGCATCTACCTGCTTGGTTCTGACTATGTCTTCCCGCGCACCGCCAACCTGATTATCAAGGCGCAGCTTGAAGACGCCGGCGTGGCGTTGGCCGGTGAAGAATATGTACCGTTGGGTGGCACGGAATTCAGCACGATTATCAGCAAGATTCAGGAAGCTCAACCGGCGGCGATCTTTAACACGCTGAACGGTGACAGCAACGTGGCCTTCTTCAAACAATTCAAGGATGCCGGTTTCACCCCGGAGACGCTGCCTGTGATTTCCGTGAGCGTTGCCGAAGAAGAAGTCCGTGGCATCGGTGCCGAGAATATTGCCGGCCACTACACCGCCTGGAACTACTACCAGACGACTGACACCCCAGAAAACACCGCTTTCGTGGCCGCCTACAAGGCTGCTTATGGTGAAGACCGCGTAACCGCTGACCCGATTGAAGCCGGCTACTTTGGCGTCTATGCCTGGAAGGCGCTGGTTGAGGCTGCTGGTTCGACTGATGTGGCCGCGGTGACCGCTGCTGCCGATGCCAGCGAGATCGAAATTGCCGCCCCAGGTGGTCCAATCAAGGTTGATGGCGAGACGCAGCACATGTACAAGACCGTGCGCATCGGCCAGATCACTGCAGATGGTTTGATCGAGGAAGTCTGGGCCAGCGAAGGGCCAGTCAAACCGGATCCCTTCCTGAAGGCGATTCCGTGGGCCGCTGGTTTGGCCGAGAGCGCTGCCCCGTAGTTTGTGGCGCGACGCCACCAGCTGAATGCTTAGGTGATCAGTGGTGGGTGCATTCGAATGACGCCATCGTTCCTGGGCACACCTGATGCTGTAACGCATCAGCTAGGACGCTAACGCACCGAACACACCCACCGCGATCATAGCAGAGAATCTATATTTCGGCAATGTAATGGAAATTGGTAGATCAGTACATCGGTAGACAAGTAAATCGGTAAATCGGTGACTAAGTATACCTACCCGATTTACTGATAGACCGATTTACTGATTTACTTGTCCACTCAACCTTCAAAAAGCACCCAATCCTATGGACGCAATTATTTTACAGGCATTTAACGGGTTGAGCCTTGGCTCGATTCTGCTGCTGGTCTCGCTGGGGCTGGCCTTCGCCTTTGGCCTGATGGGGGTCATTAACATGGCGCATGGCGAGTTCATCATGATCGGCGCGTATGTGGCCTATCTTTTTCAACAGACCTTTGCGGGGCTGTTGGGTGGCGTGGAATTGGGCGTCTGGTTTTTGTTGGCCCTGCCCGCCGCCTTTGTGGTTGCCGCCCTGCTCGGCGCACTGATGGAAGTCACACTGATTCGCCATCTGTACGGGCGTCCCCTTGATACTTTATTGGCGACCTGGGGTGTCGGGCTGATTTTGCAACAGGCGGCTCGGAGTATCTTTGGGGCGCCAAATGTCAATGTGAGCAGCCCAACCTGGTTATCGGGTGGCTTTGACATTGGGGCCGGTCTGTTATTGCCCTATAAGCGCGTTTTTATTATTGCCCTGGTGATCTTCGTCGTGATTGCGGTTTACCTCTACCTCTATCGCACGGTAAGTGGTCGCCGCCTGCGCGCGGTAATGCAGAACCGCGAGATGGCCTCCTGCCTGGGGGTGCGCTCGCGTTGGGTGGATGCCAGCACGTTTGCCTTGGGCACTGGTCTGGCGGGGGTCGCGGGCGTTGCGTTGACCCAGCTTGGCTCAATCGGCCCGGCTGTCGGCACTTTTTACATTGTGGATGCTTTCATGGTCGTCGTTTTGGGCGGCGTTGGCAGTTTGCCCGGCACGATTCTCGCCGCCGTCCTCATCGGCGTGTTGAACACCGTGCTCGAACTAGGCACCAGTGCTACCGTGGGTAAAGTGCTCGTGCTGCTGTTGATTATTGCCTTCTTACAGTGGAAACCGTCAGGGTTGGCCGCCCTGCAGACACGGTAGTTACTTGCATGACCGGAAGACAAGATGACAGGATGACATGAATTATCGAGTAACCCTTGCTAATGTGTCATCTTGTCATCCGGTCATCTTGTCTTCCTAGCACCCTCCCCTTTTTCTCGGCACTTTTAGAGGATGGAAAAGATGTTCAAACCTGGTACTAATTTTTCGTGGATTGGCCTGTTGCGCTGGCTCCCTTTTGTTGTACTCCTGACTGCGCTGCTGCTGGCACCACAATACCTTTCTGACTTTCGCCTCAGCCAACTGGGTAAGTTTCTCACCTATGCGATCATCGCGGTGGGGCTGGATCTGATCTGGGGTTATGCGGGCATGTTGAGTCTGGGCCAGGGCCTCTTCTTTGGGCTGGGGGCCTATGGTTTTGCCATGTATCTCAAGCTTCAATCCTCCGGTGGGAAACTGCCCGACTTTATGTTTTGGAGTGGGCTGGAGAGCCTACCCTGGTTTTGGGTACCCTTTCAAAATCCGATTTTTGCGGTGATTGCCGCTTTGGTCATTCCCGCCTTGGTTGCCGCCATCCTGGGCTACTTTATTTTCCGCAGTCGGGTGCAGGGCGTCTATTTTTCGATCATTACGCAGGCACTCACCTTGCTGACCAGTATCTGGTTTATCGGGCAACAGGCTTACACCGGTGGGACGAATGGCATTACCAACTTGGGGAGCGCCCAACTCTTTGGCAAATCACTGCTCTCACCAGAGATGCAACATGGCTTCTATTTTGCCACCGTGGTCTGTCTGACCCTGGTCTATATTTTGACGGTTTGGATGACCGACTCGCGTTTTGGCCGCATGTTAGTGGCGCTCAACACCAACGAAGCCCGTGTGCGCTTTCTGGGTTATAACCCGGTGATGATCAAGACGCTGATCTTTGCGGCTTCGGCGGCGATTGCGGCGCTGGCGGGGATCCTCTATGTCCCGCAGGTTGGCATTATTTCGCCCTCTAATATGGGCGTGGTTCCCTCGATCGAAATGGTGATTTGGGTCGCGATTGGGGGGCGTGGCACCTTGCTGGGCGGCATCATCGGCGCGCTGGCGGTGAGTTATGCCCGCAGCTACTTTAGTGAAACCTACCCCGAGATCTGGCAATACTTTTTTGGTGCGATCTTTGTCATCGGCGTGATCTTCTTCAAGGCCGGGATTGTCGGTTCAGTAACCAACCTGATTAACCGCCTGCGGGTTCGCCTTTCCGGCGAACCGATGGAGATGTCGGAACATGGCCTCTCCTACTACCGGACCCCCGCTAAGCTGCCCGGCACGCCCTTGAGCACTGCCACCACCGGCAGTAGTGAAGGAGGCACCCAATGACCGTCGCCCTACAACCCCACCCAAGCGATACCGTCGCTGAACGCAATGATCTGCCCAAAACAAATGCTGGTAAGATCCTTTCTGCCCAAGGCGTAACCGTTAGCTTCGATGGCTTTAAAGCGCTGAATGACCTCAACTTTTCCATGACGCGCGGCGAGCTTCGTTTTGTGATCGGCCCGAATGGCGCTGGCAAGACCACCTTTCTCGATGTCATGACCGGCAAAACCCGCCCGCAGCGTGGGACCGTGGTCTTTGATGAAAAGGTCAACATCCTACGCACCTCCGAGCATGAATTGGTGCGTAAGGGCATTGGCCGCAAGTTCCAAACCCCGACAGTTTTCAACCCACTCACGGTTTATGAAAACTTGGAGGCCGCGGCTGGTTTTAAGGAAGGCACCTTCGGACTTTTCAAAAAAGCCGAGCCGGAGACCGATGCGCAGATCAACAGCGTCCTCGAATTAGTCGGCCTCTGGGAGCGCGCCTATGTCCGTGCCGGCATTCTCTCCCACGGCGAAAAGCAGTGGCTGGAGATCGGCATGCTACTCATGCAAGAGCCCAAATTACTCCTGCTTGACGAACCAGTTGCCGGCATGACCCGCCGTGAACGGGACCGCACCGGCGAACTCGTCCAAGAAGTCTCCAAACGCTGCTCCGTCCTCGTCGTCGAACATGATATGGAATTTGTACGCAACTACGCCAACATCGTCTCCGTCCTCCACCTTGGCAGCCTCCTCACCGAAGGCCCCGTTGCCCAAGTGCAGAGCGACCCCCAGGTGATTGAAGTCTATATCGGGCGCAGCCGAGGAGAGCGGTAGGAATGTAGAGTCGTAAATCGGTAAATCGGTATATCGGTGTTGTCGTACTGATATACCGATTTACTGATTTATTTTTCTACCGATTTACCCACCCTAGAAAGAAACCACCATGTTAGCCATTACCAACGCCGCCGTGAATTACGGCGAGAGCAAAATTTTACATAGCATCAATCTCCAAGTGCCGGATGGGCAGGTGATCTGCCTGATGGGGCGCAATGGGGTGGGCAAGACGACGCTGCTCAAGAGTATTATGGGCTTGCTCAAGTTGCGCCGCGGGGAGATGCATTTTGATGACGCCAACATGACCACTTGGGCGACCAGTCAACGCGCTCGCGCCGGCATTGGTTATGTGCCACAGGGCCGCGGCATTTTCCCTTATCTCACCGTCTATGAGAATCTCCTGATGGGCTTTGAAGCCACCGATGCCCGCCAACCTGATCTGGCGGCGATTGAGGAGATCTATGAGATTTTCCCGGTCATCAAACAGATGCGCAAACGGGTCGCCGGCACCTTGAGCGGTGGTCAACAACAGCAGTTGGCCTTTGGCCGTGTCCTCGTGCGCCGGCCCAAACTGCTCTTGCTTGACGAACCGACCGAAGGCATTCAACCCTCGATCATGATGGATATCGAAAATGTGATCCACCGCCTGCGCGAACAGGGCAATATGTCGATTTTGTTGGTCGAGCAATTTCTGGATTTCGCCCTCAGTGTGGGAAGCTACTTCTACATGATGGAGACTGGCGCGATTGTACTTGAAGGGGCCGCCGGTAATTTTGACGAGGGACAGGCGAAAGAGTACCTGTCGGTGTAGATTGTATAAGGATTTCCATGACAACATTAACCCAACGTGCCATCCGGATTGGCGTGGCCGGTCCAGTGGGCAGCGGCAAGACGGCGCTGGTCAACTGCCTCAGCCGTGAACTATCGGGCCGCTACAGCATGGCGGTGGTCACGAACGATATTTACACCAAAGAGGATGCCGAATTTATCATGCGCCAGGGCATTCTCGAAAGTGTGCGCGTGCGCGGCGTCGAAACCGGTGGCTGTCCGCACACCGCGATCCGCGATGACGCTTCCATGAATCTCGAAGCGATTGCCGATCTGGAAGCAGCGCTGCCGGGGTTGCAACTGGTACTGGTGGAGAGTGGCGGGGATAATATTGCCGCGGCCTTTAGCCCCGAACTGGTTGATGCCTGGGTTTACGTGCTCGATGTCGCCGCCGGGGACAAGATGCCCCGCAAAGGTGGCCCTGGGATTACTCGCTCTGATCTGCTGCTGATCAATAAGATCGACTTGGCTCCCTATGTGGGGGCTTCCCTTGACTCGATGGAACGGGACACCAACCGCGTCCGCCCCACCCTGCCCTGGCACTTCACCAATCTCAAAGATGGCACGGGGTTGGACAAAGTGATCAGTTGGGTCACCAACCTAGTCGATACACCCGCCACGGCCCGCAGCCTGCGCTGGGATGGGCGGCTGGCGTTTGATGGCGTGGCGGAACATCACCATTAATCACGTAGGGGCATGCGGTGCGGCGGAGAACATTTCCTGTGGTCCCAGCACTTGCTGCGCCGCACTGCGTGCCCGTCTGTAATTGGGCGGGCAGGTGATGTGGCGTAGGTTGCTTAAGGGGGCAGCGCTCCATTGTCGTCTGCCGCCCCCCTCGGCCCCTACGTGATTTACCCCCGCTCCTGCATCCACCCCACTGCCGACGCCACCAAGGCCGCCACTCCCACCGGCAGCGCGTCCTCATCCATGCGAAAATCGGCGCGGTGGACGGGGTAGACTTTTTCTGCCCACCCTGGGTTGTGGACCCCCAACTGGATCATACAGCCCGGGGCCTGTTGCAACATGTAGCTGAAATCCTCTGCCGCCATGATCGGCTCAGCTTCATGGACTTTGTCGTCACCGAAGATCGCTTTGGCCGCCGCCATCATCGTCTCCACTGCAGCTGGTGCACAGACCGTGGGCGGATAGCCGCGCACAACCTCTAACTCAAAACGGCCGCCAAGCCCTTCGACAATGGCACAGGCGCGCTGCAACTCTTCGTGTAATTGCGTGCGAATTTCCTCAGTCATGCTGCGGATCGTGCCGGACATGGTCACCGCGCCGGGGATGATATTGTCCGCCGTGCCGCCGTGAATGCGCCCAATGGTGATCACCCCGGCGGCCAGCGGATCGATGCGCCGGCCCATAATGTGATGAATCGCGCTGATCACATAGCTGGCGAGCAGGATCGGGTCATTCGTTTGATGCGGCGCCGCCCCATGCCCACCGGAGCCGATAATTTTGACCACAAAACGATCCGCGGCGGCCAACAAGGGACCGGAGCGGGTGGAAACGTGGCCCACCGGCAACCCCGGCCCAACGTGAATGCCAAAGAGCGCATCAACGCCATTGACCACCCCTTCTTCCACCATGCGTCGTCCGCCCGACTTGCCTTCCTCATCCTGATTCTCTTCGCTGGGCTGGAAGAAGAGACGCACATTGCCGGGCAAACGCCCTTCATCGGCAAAACCCTGCAAGATGGTCGCCGCACCCAGCAGCATCGCGGTGTGTGAATCATGGCCACACGCGTGCATCACGCCGGGATTGGTGCTGTCAAAGTCACTGCCGTTGATCTCCAGGATCGGCAGGGCATCCATATCGGCGCGCAACCCAACCAGCGGACCACTGCCGCCTTTGATGTGGCCAACCACACCCGTTTTAGCAACTTCGGTATCGGTTTTGATCCCCAGGTCGATCAGCGTGGCGTTAACCAGGCCAGCAGTGCGATGTTCCTGAAAGGCCAGCTCAGGGTGGCGATGGATTTCCCGCCGCCAGGCGCGTACCGCTTCGTGAATCGCCTTGGCGCGTTCGAAAATTTCGGCGGGGGTGATGGGCGTGGTACTCATGAACGTTTCCTTTTGAATTCTGCGAGCCCAAGGTGACCGTCACTGTCCGCAAAATGTTTCGTCTAGCCCAGGCGTTGCGGACAGTGACGGTCACCTTCGTCGTTATGATGTTTCGGCAACGGTTTCCAATTCGGTTTCCCATTCAAAGAAACCGATCGCGCCATTGAGCGTTTGGGCGACCTGTATACCCAACGCAAATTTGTGGGCAAGGTTCGGTTCGAGCAGAAAGTGTTGTAACAGTTCACCGGCGGCAGGGTCAAGCGCTTTCAGCTTGGCCAATATTTCCTTGTGGCGTGGCACGTTGAGATTGGCAGCACGAAAGCGATAGGCGATCATGTTAAAGATGGCGTGATGCATGAGCAGGCTCGCCATCGCCGGGTCGGTATCGGTAATATCGAGGGCGTTCTCAAATTCGTCGGCATTAAAGTAGCGATTAATGGTGAGTGCCGGCGGTGCGCGATCCGGGCGCTGCTGCAACCATTCCGCCGCCTCCTGGCGCAACACATTGACCAGCAGATCATCGTCCAGCAAGACAAAACCCGTTGCCCACATGTGCGCGGTTTGGGGCCGGCCACTTTTGCGTTCTTCCTGAAAATAGCCCCGGATCGACTGGGGCGGGTTCACAAAGATCTCCGCCGGTACGCCATTGAAGAAGCGCTGCAGTCGCTGGCGCTGCGGTTTGGCATGCAGGACCATGATATCCAAGTCGCTGCTAGGATTGGCGTTGCCACTGATGATGGAACCACTCACAATTATCCCCTGCACCGCAAAGCGCGCAAGGATAAAGGTGACCGCCTCACGCAGCGCAGTGGCATACGGTTCATGCAGCGCGGGCCAACGACAGTCTGTCAGCAGAGCTCGTACCATAGGAATTCACTTTACCGATGCTACCGCATCATCTTTTGTTTCCACAATCTATTGTTGTTTTATGCCCCCGGCACCGGGAATTGTCCCAACCCCAGCAAGCGACTGGGATCTGCCGGTGGCTCGACGCCCGTTTCGATAATCTCTTTGATCGCATTAACCATCACCGGCCCAACGTGGTGAGGGCAAGTGGTGTAAAAATCGGACATCGATGCGGCGGATTCACCACTCCAGCCGCTGTAGCCTTCGGCGTGGTTGGAGACAATGTTGAGTGACGCCACCCGAATGCCTAGCCGCCGCCAGAGGGGCATTTCGTGGCCCAGGGTGTGACCGACCACATGCGCGCCCATTTGCGCCATCGCCCGAATTTCGGCGACCGTTTCAAAGCGCAACCACGGCGTGGTGATGTAGACCCCGTGTTCATAGACGGTAAACTTGGGTTCGTTGCGCGCGGCCTTGACGAGGGCTGCTCGTAAAATCGGGCAAAAGGGGTCATTAAGCCGCGCCGAACCGGGCCGACTGGTGCGATAGGGATCGGGATCTTCGGGGCGCCACAGCAACATAAAGTCGGTGGAGATGACCACACTCCACGGCGGCAAGGGCGCGCCCGCTTGCGTCGGGCTTTGGATGCCGCCAACGGAGCCTTCAACCAGCGCCCACTTAACGCCGGCTTGCTCCATCACCCAACTGGTCTGTTTGGCTGCGATCCAGGGCGAATAGGGCCGGCTACCGTCATCGCGCCACATGCCATGCATCGCCACGCGCCAGACCGGTTTGCCCGCAATGTTGAGCAATTTAAAGGGCGCGCTGCGCCCATAAGGGGTTTCAAATCCTTCTTTGTAAACATGCACCAGCTCAACACCGTCAAGCTGGAGATCTTCTGGAAAACGCGCACCCCAGGTGCCGGAACCACCAATTAAGGCATAGTCGGCAGCGGGAATGGATTGGGTGATTGGGTGGTTGGTCATTGATTTATTTTGTCGTGTGGTCGATTAGCCGTATGGTCGCGTTGGACGCTTTAACCATTAATCATTTTCAATGCTCAACTAATGATTATACCGGCTCTGCATACTTTTGCCCAACAGCGCCCAACGTTTCCTAGTAAAAATTGTGGTTGACGAATCGTGCGCTTCTATTTATAATAGGGCGGTCATCGTATGGTATACCAAATCGCTCCTGCATTTTATGGGGTTTGGTGCGCTTCAAACGTTCCCTCGACGCCAATTTTTACGACCCGATTGTTTGCATTTATACCAGCGGTTGTCATAATTTAACATTTTCTACACGAGTAAAAATGCTAAATTATGACAGAGCCAAGTATATAGGGCCAGCTTTGACCTCCACCACCATCTGCTTCTCCTTCAGCGCGAAGTATCGTGGTGCCATTCTCATTGTGTGAAGCCATGGGCGCGGCTGATCGACTTTAGTTGTTCTGCCGATTATCATGGATTTGTTTATCTTTTGCCGTAGTCAAATCGATACAAGGAGACTTCCATGTTCCAGCAATTATCTGGTAGTGAGCTTGCTAAGCTCTCGCGTCGTCAGTTTTTGCAGCGCACGGCCCTCTTGGGGGCCGCTGCGCTAAGCATGACTGCCTTGGCCGGCTGCCCGGCCGCAGTACCGGCCGCCGGCCCAGCGGGCGAAGCGGCCCCCGCTGCAGCTGATACGCAAGTGCTCTTCTGGAAGCCGCCGCACAGCGACAAAGAGGCGGATCTCTGGAAGACGTTGCTCGAAAAGTTTACGGCGGCTAACGCCGGTGTCACCGTTGATCACCAGGTGATCCCGTGGGGTAGTGTCGATGAGCAATTTACCGCTGCCTTTGCTGGTGGCTCCCCCCCCGATATCTTCTACCTGCCCGATGAGTGGTACCCCAAGTATGTAAGCCAGGATCAGATTGCTGATATCACCGACAAGATCGGCGAGTGGAAAGAGAATTATCAAGAAGCGGCGTGGACCGGGGCCACCTACAAAGGTAGCACCTGGGGCGCGCCCTTCTTGGGCGTGGCGCAGGGCTGGGTGCTCAACATGAATCTCTTCAACGAGAAGGGCGTCGCCGTGCCAACCAACTGGGAAGAGTTCCGCGCGGCGGCAAAAGCGCTCACCGACACAGCGGCCGGCACTTATGGCATTGCCACCCCGGCCCAAGTAACGAACTGGGTCGTGATGATTCCGTTGCTGGCGGCCGGTGGTGCGAAATTGCTCAGCGATGATCTGACCAGTGTGACGGCCAACACCGAAGGGGGCATAGCAGCGCTCAAGGCATTGTGCGAAGATATTATCTGGACTGACCAATCCGGTACACCAGTTGGCACGACCGATGACCAAGCGCGCAGCCTTTACTTGGGCGGCAAGATCGGCATGACCTGGGCCGAAACATCAAGCATCAAGGCGGTCTGGCGCCAGGAGGCCGCGGATCTGGAATTGGCGACGATTCCCATGCTCAAGCTGACCGACGATGGCACCAATGCCAGTTGGGCAAACATCGGTTTTATGTTTATGGCCGAGCAATCCAAGGACAAAGACGCCGCGTTCAAGTTGTTGGAGTATCTGTCAACCGATGAAATTCAGGTGGACTATGTGCAAAAAGGCGTGGACTTGCTGCCGTTGAAGAAGAACATTGCTTCCCTGCCTGATATCGACCCGATTGTCGAAGAGATGGTCTCCTGGCTCGATCAAGGGTGGGGCGTCGGCACGCAGATCAGCATCCGCTGGCGTGAAGCGACCAACTCAATGGTCCAAGAATCGCAAGCCGTCATGAGCGGTCAGAAGACCGCCGAACAGGCATTGGCCGATATCGAAGCGACGGTCGGCCCGATCCTGGATGGCGAATAGCAAGTTTCTACCGCCAAGAACGCCAAGCGCGCAAAGGGAATGCAAAGCAACTTCAGCAAAGAACCTTTGCGGGGCTTGGCGGTCTCAGCGGTGAGCGAGCTCTTGCGCAACAGAAACTAGTTAGCGGTTACAGTCGGAAGCTACCACGAATTTAGCCTTGCACGAAGCTGCACACTGTCATGCCGAGTGACCGCTGTTGCCAAGGCAACAGCGGTCACTCGGCATGACAGAACAGTAGTTTGTACAACAGGCACATTGTTGCCACTGCCTATTGGAGCGTTATTATGAGTCTTACTGCTACGGCCAAGTCTGTGCCCCAGGCGCGGCCCGCTACGCGCCCAAATCGTCATCGCTGGCGCAAAGTGCGTGATACGGTGTTTTGGTATCTGTTATTATCACCCAGTCTGCTGATCATCTTTGGCTTCTTAATTGTGCCCATGCTCTGGAGCGTTTACTACTCCTTTACCAAGGGCGGCATGTTGGGTAAACATACCTTTATCGGCCTGGAGAACTATACCAAAGCCTTTCAGCACCCGATCTTTCTGCAAACGATCTGGAACACAACGCTCTACGCGGTGATGACCGTGCCGACGGTGATTGCGATTGCGCTGATTGTGTCAATCATCATTTTTCAATTACCGAAGATGCAGGGCTTCTTTCGGGGTACGGTCTATTTTCCACTGATTACACCGGTGGTGATTGCCGCCAACATTTGGGCCTATATTGTCAATCGCGACTTTGGGCCACTCAATCATATTTTGAGCCTGGTTGGCATTCCCCGCATCGATTGGTTAGGTGACCCCGATTGGGCGATCCCTGCGATTGTGATGATGGAGATCTGGCGTGGCTTTGGTTTTTATGTGATTATCCTTTTTGCTGCCCTGCAATCAATTCCACGTGACCTCTACGAAGCCGCCCGGATTGATGGTGCCCATAGCTTGCGCATTATCTGGAGTATCACGATTCCCCTCCTGCGCCCTGCCCTGGGCTTCTGTTTTATCATGGCGACGATCTTTAATTTTCAGCTCTTCGACGCCGTCTATGTGTTGACGGAAGGTGGGCCGGCATGGAAGACAGCCACCGTAAGTTGGTATGTCTATCAACAAGCCTTTGAATCCGATAATGTCGGCTTTGCCAGCACCATGGGAGTGGTATTACTCCTGGTGATCATCACCCTGTCACTGCTCCAACTGCGTTTCTTCCGTTCCGATATTGAATATTAATCATCATCACTGGCCACCTTTGTGTAGGGGCACGGCAGGCCGTGCCCCTACACAAAGGTGGCCAGTGGTAGTAAAGGAATCACTATGTCAGCCATGTTTGGGGGAGTACAAAACCAACGCCAGAGCTTTATGTGGCAGGTGCTCTGGTATGTGGTGATGCTGGCAATTTCATTGGTGACGGTGGTGCCGTTTCTCTTTATGGCTTCTACCTCGTTTACCAAATCATTCACGATGATGACCTATCCGCCGACGCTCATACCCGAGAATCCGTCGCTCGACAACTATTACGAGATCATCTTCACCTTTCAGGGTGGGTTGTTCCCGCGTTGGTTTTTTAATACGCTCTTCACTACCATTGTGATTACCGTGGGCAGTTTGCTCCTCAATACGCTATCGGGCTATATTTTTGCCAAAAAAGAGTTTTACGGCAAAAATTTCGTCTTCTCGCTGATTCTCTCTACCCTGATGGTGCCCTTTGCTGTCACGCTGATCCCGGCATTTCTCATGGTTAACCGGCTGGGGCTCTTTAACACCTACTGGGCGTTGATTATTCCTGTGCTGGCCTCGCCCTTTGGCATTTTTATGATGCGCCAATTTATTATGAGCCTACCTTCCGAGTTGATCGAATCGGCCAAGATCGACGGTGCCAGCGAATTGCGGATCTTTGGGTCGATCATCGTGCCGCTCTCGACGCCGGCGATGGCCGCGCTGGGCATCTTTACCGTGATCAATAACTGGAACAACTTTCTCTGGCCTTTAATCGTTTTGCGTGCCAACACCATGCGCACGCTGGTGGTCGGTCTGGCGACGGTGCAGAGTGAGTTTAACATTAACTATGGCTTGGTGATGGCCGGCTCCGTGTTGACGGTGCTGCCCATGTTGGTCCTCTACATTCTCTTCCAGCCCTACTTTGTCGAAGGGCTGCGCATGGGTTATGGAAAGTAGAAAACAAAGATGATTGCCGAACTTACGCGTGAAGCCCTGGCGCTTGCGGGTGGTCCCCAAGCCTTTCCGGCTGCTGTTGGTCAACCCCAACCCAAGATTGGCGTTGAAGAATTTTTCTCGATCGCCGAGCGTTTTGGCTTTTCCGACGCCGCACTGGCCCGGATCCGCGCCAGTGTGAGCGATGCTGACCTGGGTGCAGGGCCAAACTTAGCGCGTTATGCCACCGCCCAGCCGCCGCAGACCAAGGGCGCGGCCTTTGAAGCACTGGCCCGAGAAAAGTTTGGGGTCAAGTATGCGTTGGGCGTCAGCTCTGGCACCGCGGCCCTGCACTGCGCGATGATCGCCGCCGGCGTTGGCCCTGGCACCGAAGTGATTGTGCCGGCGATTGGCTTCTATGCCACCGCGGGCGCGGTGATTGCCGCCAAGGGGATTCCCATCTTCTGTGATGTCGATGCATCGTTGCACATGGATCCGACCAAGGTCGCGGCGTTGATTACCCCACGCACCGTCGCCATTGCGCCGACCCACGTCATGGGCAGCATCTGTGATCTGGCACCGCTTTTGCAGTTGGCGCAGGCGTATGGGCTGCGTGTGATCGAGGATTGTGCCCAGTCGCCGGGGGGCAAATATCAGGGGCGCTATGTCGGCACCTGGGGCGATCTGGGCTGTTTTAGCATCTCTGCCTATAAGATCATCGGCGGCGGTGAAGGGGGGCTGATCCTCACCGATGACGAGCGCTTGTGGGAACGGGTCAATCAATTTGCCGAGGCCGGTGGACTTTGGCGGCCTGATCGGTTTGCGTCGCCGCGTTACGAGGGCGAACTCTTCAACGGGCTCAACTATCGCCTCTCTGAGTTGGAAGCCGCGGTCAATGTGGTGCAATTGGGCAAACTTGATGACATTGTGCGTCGCCATCACAACGTAAAGCTGCGCATCTTGGGCCAACTCCAGCCCTGTCGCGAAATTACGCCCCAGTGGCTCAACGATGTCGCGGGCGAAATTGGTTATCAGTTGCGCTTCTTCCCCGCTAATCGTGCGTTGGGGGAACAGTTGGTGGCCGCGCTCAACGCCGAAGGGATTCGTGCCGGGATGCGCAGCGCCACCCCTCGCCCCGATTGGCACATTTACGCCGATATGTTCCCGATTACGCTCAAAACCGGCACCATGCCCGCTGATCTGCCGTTTGCCCAAGACCATGCCCCGTTGGCTTATGATCAGGGCCTCTGTCCAGTGGCTGATGATCTCTTTAACCGCGTCATTTCGATTGGCCTCAACCAGTGGTATGCGCCCGAGGATTGTGACATGATTGCCGCCGGCATCAACAAAGTGCTTGTCGCCTATTGTACCGCAGATATGCATGCCAAACCCTGGCTGCCATAAAAGTCGTCTGTCTCAGCTATTACCCGAAACATTTTCGGACGCGGATAAACGCGGAAGTACGCGGAGAAAACAAAATCCGCGTATTTCCGCGTTTATCCGCGTCCGACCTTCATTGCAAAAACGAAAGCAATAACCATGACCCGCTATATTGCCGCGTACGATACAGAAAAACCGCAGGACTGTCTGACCGCCTGCCGCCAGATCCGTCAGGTCCATGAACAGTTTGCCATGCCCGCCACCTTCTTTATTGTGGGCCAACGGCTGGAAACTGAAGGCACCGAATACCGCGCCGTCCTCGGTGACGTGCCCTTTTTTGAGATCGCCTCGCACACCTATTCACACAAGATGTTGCGCGATCATCCCTTCTGTGGCCCTGCCCCCGCTGCGGCGGTGCGCGAGCAGGAGTTGGTATTGGGCAAAGCACGTATTGAAGAGACCTTTGATCGCCCTTGTCCGGGTTTGCGTCCGGGCTGTGGTTTTGCCGAGGCGTTGCGTGGGGATGGGGCGCTGGTGGACAGTGTGGCCGCGGCGGGTTTTGGCTATGTCAGTTCGCTGCTGTGGGGACCAGATTATACGGTGCCCTCGCTTTTTGAAAAGCCCTTTACCTATGCCGAAGAAGGGCAGCCAGCCCTATGGGAATTACCCGGCCACGGCTGGCATGAAAATCTGCTCAAGGCACATAACCTGACCACCCGTGCGCAGCGCATCGTCGCCTGGCCCTCACCATTTCCCGAGGGGGTGCCCCTGCGCCCGATTACCACGCCCCAAGAAGAGTTCGCGATCAACCGCCTTTTTATCGACCGCGCCATCGCCCTTGATCTGCCCTACATCTCGCTGATCTGGCACCCCTGGTCACTGGCGCGTTTTGACCCGGCGATGACCATGTTAAAACTGACCTTCGGCTATATCCAGGAACTGGGCATCGAAGCGACGACTTATGCCGACGAGTGGCAGCGGCTACGTGATGACGCTGCGAGCCCTTCTGCTACCCTATAAATTCCGGTGGGTCTATTTTGTTTTCCGCACAACCGCATTTTAGGGGTGGAGTAGCAATTCTGGCGCTTCTTGCGCAAGCTTTTCTTGTAGCCAATCTTTCATAAGACGTTGATAGGGGATACCGCGCAGGTCGGCAAGGCGTTCGATGGCGGAGAAAAGGTCCGCGCGTAACCGTAAATCTACGGGTCTGGTTGCAAAAGCGGTGGGGATAAATGCAAAATTTTCGTCAGCTTCTTCCATCTCATCAATGTAGTCAGCGGTGTCGTGGGTATCGAACCAAGCAATCAACTCTTCATCAGTTTGGAATTCAGGTAATTTTGGCATGAGATTTACTTTGTACGGAAACGGCGTTTTTCACGCGAACGTTTGCCCATATGCAGCATATTTACCCTGTCCCACTATACGGATCAGCCAAGCACCAATTAGAGCAGCCTCGGCCTCGTGCGGTTCGACTCCATGATCGGCGATATGGTCAATATTCTGGTCATCCCACCAGAAGCGATAATGCTTCATGCGTCACAGGGCCCTTACGCAATGGTAACTTTGTGATATTGGGATATATTGTAATACAAGCGGGCGTCAACGTCAATCGTTGTAAGTGTCCGTCAATCCCTCAAGATCCTGTTGTGAAAATAGCCACCGCGAAGGTCGCGAAGAGCCGCAAAGAAAAGCATTCCTTCGCGCTCTTGGCGTGCTTCGTGGTAGAAAAATTTTCATCGCGGGTGCCCCTGGGGCGCGGTGCCGTTAGGACATGTTGTCTGTTGGGTAAATAAATTTCTATATCATCTTATCGATCTGCAACAGCGCATGCAACAACACCTGCGCGCCGTTGACACAATCCTGCGGCGCCGTATATTCATCGGGCGAGTGACTGACACCATTTTGGCTGGGTACAAAGAGCATGGCCATCGGGCAGAGGGTGGCCATGTTCATGGCATCATGACCCGCGCCGCTAGGCATGCGGACATAAGAGAGGCCCAACTCGGTGCAGGCCGCGGTGAAGGCACTTAGCAAACGCTCATCGGATTGGACTGCGGCTTTGGTCGAGACACGCATAAATTGCCCACCCTGGGTTGCGGCGTGCGCAGCCAAGGCGGCCTCTGCTCCATCAAGCACCGTTTCGTCCAGCCCGCGAATTTCCAGATGCAGCACCACCTTGCCGGGGATCACATTCGGCGCGCCAGGGATAACTTCGACTTTACCGATTGTGCCGACAATGCCATGCGCCATCGCGACTTCACGCACTTGGCCAATTAGCGGCGCGGCCATCACCAACGCATCCTGGCGGCGATCCATGGTGGTGGTGCCGGCATGGTTGGCATAACCCGTATAGGTGACCAGATAACGCCGGATGCCGACGATCCCCTCGACGATCCCAACTTCGATCCCTGCATCTTCCAGCCGTCCCCCTTGCTCGATATGCAATTCCAAAAAGGCGGCATAGCTGGCTGGGCTGCTTTTTGCTTCACCCAGCCGCGCTGGATCAAGCCCAGCACCCTGGAGATGATCGCGTACCAGTTGTCCGTCCCATGCCGGCTGGTCGATCACCCGTGGATCCAGCGAACCGACGATGGCATGACTGCCCAGGGTGCCGCCCGCCATTGTTGCCTCTTCGGCCACAAAGTTGATGATTTCCACCGGATGGCGCAGCCGCAACCCAGCCCCCTGCAGCGCCCGCATACAAGCCAGCCCAGCCAATACCCCCAGCGCCCCATCGTAGATGCCGCCATTGGGCACAGTGTCTGTATGTGAGCCAATCGCAATGGCTGGTAGATCCTGGCTGCCCGCATAGGACGAGCGCGTGTTGCCGGCGGCGTCGGTCGTCACCGTTAACCCCAGGCCACGTAGTTGATCGGCCACCCAGCGGCGCCCCGCCCAGTCCGCTTCGTTAAACGCGATCCGCATCAACCCGCCTTCGGCCGTGCGCCCGATCTGCCCTAATGTTTCTAGATCTTCTAACAACTGCTCACTGTCGAGAAAAGGCAGTGCATTCATGATTTGTTTGTAATCCTTTATTCTTTATTTGTAAATTTTGTAGTGGTCAGTGACATGGTAAAAGCGTTGATTTCATCATGTGCTTGACCACTCACTTTATTTGTAAATTATTGGGGAAACTCTTCGCTGAACATCGTGCGGTAGCAGGAGAAGCAACAATTTTGCCCTTGCCCCCAGGCTGTGCTATGCTCAGCCCGTTAATCTATATTATATTTCACTCTGCGCAGGCTTTGAAAACTCACCCTTGGCCAGCCGGCGAAGCGGTTGAGCGGCAAAGCGCGCCCAGTTGAACAGGAGCAGAACAGAAAAATCTATGCGCCGACTACTGTTCATTGTGCTAATTATGCTGATCCCGTTGACCGTCGCCTGCCGCCCGATTGTCAACCTTGGCGACAATGTCGCCGTTGTCGAACCGTTAGCTGGTGGCGAATTTAACAAATTCTTCCCCAAAGATGATGGCGACTACAATGTCCTCTATACCCAGGAGAAGGAAGGGTTCGCACAGGCGCAACTCAACTTCCAGGGGACCGAAGTCGCCACGTTGGCCGTCACCGACACTGCCAACGCGCCCGATGCGCTGGAAAAATTCAAATCCACTGACCTGGAGATTGCCGGCTATCCTGCGGCGACGGTCGGTGCATTGGGCACCGCTATTCTGGTCGCCGATCGCTTTCAGGTCCAAGTGCGCTCGAAAGATGCTTCGTTTGACGCCGATGCGCGTGCAGAATGGCTCGAGCAATTTGATCTGGACGGCCTGGCCGCATTGGAATAATCATCAACTTAGCCCACCTGCGCTCGCCAAGTTCCCCGCTTTGTTGGGGTAGCACACTTTGCGCTTGCAGGTGCCATCGCAATTATGCACGCACAAATCCACAGGAGCCCGAATGAGCAAGTCGATTCCTGAATATGTTAACGGTCTGCGCAAACGTAGCGTAACCGTCTATGTTTTGCGGTCACTCGATTTTCTGGTGCCCGGTCAATGGGAAAATATTGTTGACTTTGAAGAGATGGTGATCAAGGTCACCGGCGAAAAAGATCCCGCCTTGATCAAGGCCGTCACCCAACGGTCTGATGCCCTTTTCCGTGATCGTTCGGAACGTTACCGCCGCGCCTGGAATTTGTACGGCACGGTCGATAGCACCGATCGGCTGTTGGCTGCGGCGGCGCTCACCAACAAAATTGGCGAGCGGGTGCGCTTTCTTTCGATCCTTGCCCGCATCACGCCCAAGGCGGATAAAGCGCAGACCATCGATTTCAGCATGAAGCTGACGGTGGAGCTGCTCAATTTCTGCCTGATCAACGGCATTCCTGGCGACAGTATTGGTGATTTTGTCGCCGCACTGGGTGATTACAGTAAAGATGATCTCATGCGCATGTCAGCGTTGGTCTGTCTGGATGGCATCATGCCGTTGGGCCCGGACTTTAGCCGCGCGGTGATGAATACGTTGGATAAATTGTCACCGGCCGAATTGGACAGCAACCGCACCTACCGCGCCATCGGCAAAGAGATTCCTGGCCAAGATACGACCAGCAAGTTAGCGTTTATCCTGAAGAGTGTGGACAGCGTCAAGGGCTGGATGCAAGATTTTGTCACCAAGAACGATCTCTCTTCAGAGAAGGTCTACGGTAGCATCCAGAATTTTATCGATGTCAGTGACAACCGGCTCGATTACTGGAGTGCTTTCCTCGACATGACCACCAACTATTACACCCACACCGGCACGCAGACCATCGCCCGCCGTATTATCGAACGAGCGGTTAACGAGATTTAGGGACGTGAAGCGTAAAACGTAAAACGTGAAGTTCGTTACGCACCACGTTTTACGTTTTACGTTTTACGTTTCACGTTTTACGTTTCACGTTTTACGTTTCACGTTTCACGTTTTACGTTTCACGTTTCACGTTTCACGCATCACTCCCCGCGCCGACGCAACCCTGCTTTTGTGTAAACTTCATCGATAATTCGCATATTTGTCATTCCATCCCTGGCATCGGTCAGGGGTGGTTTGTTTTGCTGGATCGCGGCCACAAAGGCGCGCAATTGGTGGGTGTAGGTACTATCGCCTTTTACCTGGGTGGTGCTGGTGCCTGCTGCAGTTTTGACGCGCAGCCGGTGGAAGAGATGGGGCAAAAAGGGGTTGATCACATACAACTCGCCCGCATCACCTACAATCCGTGTGCTGAAGCGCAAGAGGCGGGGTGACCAGAAGGCATAAGTCATGACGCCGGTAATGCGTCCCCCGTCCGCGCGGGTGAAGTGTAAATCAACCGTCATTTTGCGGTCGATCTGCGGTGCGAGCAAAGTGGCCGCCGCGCGCACTACTGTTGGCTCACTGCCCAAAAGATAGCGCAGCAAACGAATGGTATAACAGCCCAAATCCATGGTTGCGCCGCCGGCTAACCTATAGTCAAACCGAATATCCTGGCGCCGCAGGATCAAGGTACAAAAATGTGCCTCTACCTGGTTGATCGTACCCAACTGACCGCCATCAACAATCGCTTTCATCTGTGCGGCTAGGGGATGATAGAGATTATGAAAGGCTTCCATCACGATCAAGCCCATTTCTTCGGCTGTCGCGGCGATGGTCGCAGCTTCCGCAGCATTGGCAGCCAGCGGCTTTTCGCAGAGTACATGTTTGCCGGCTTGCAGCGCAGCGATGGTCCACGGCGCGTGCAGACTGTTGGGCAGCGGGTTGTAGATCGCATCAATCGTCGGATCGGCGAGCAACGCCGCATAGTTGGCGTGCACTTGGGGAATGTGGTGTTTAGCCGCAAAGGAGCGCGCTTTTGCTTGGTCGCGGGCGGCAATTGCTATCACCTGTACATCCGCCACCTTTCGTGCCGGATGGATGATCGCCTGTGGCGCAATGCGCGCGGCACCCAAGATGCCAATCCGTAAGGTCATCTGCTTCCTTTCAATCACTCCTGCGCTCAATCACCCAATTGCCAGAAGAGCCAGCCACCGGCGAGCGCCATGCCCAGCGCCGCGATCAACAGCGTTGGCCCACTGCCCACCTGTTCACCCAGCCAACCACCGGTCAGAATGCCGACCATGCCGATCCCACCGGTCACAAAACCAAAGCTGGCGTTGACGCGGCCAAGCAGTTGCGGCGGGGCCAACTGTTGCCGCGTGCTGACTTCGAGAATCGCATAGATCGAGCCAAAGATATCGCCGGCTAACTGGCCAAACACGAGCAACAGCAGCGCGACCACGAAGCCTTGCCCGGCGGCCAATGGCGCTAATCCGGCAAAGAGCGCACCGGCCAACAGCGCCACCGCCAGCAGTCGCCCCCCAAAACGGCTGCTCAACCGTTCGGCCAGAAACGCCCCCAGCAGCGCACCAATGCCACCAGCCCCGATAAAAACACCGAGCAAAGCCGGTGATAAGCCAAGTGCGCGCAGGATAAAGAGGCTGTAGTTGGCGGCAAAGAAGCCACCAAAAAAGTTAGTCGCCGCCGAAGCGATGACCAACGCGCGTAGCAGTGGTTGGTGCGCCACCACGCGCAGCCCCTCGTCAATCTCACGCCAGAGATCAGCCACTGTTTCACTGTCAGGCGTCGGCGTGGCTTCCGGCGTTTGGATGCGCCCGATCCAGAGCGCTGAGCCGACAAAGGTCAAGGCGTCACCGAGCACCGTTAATGGCGCGCCGATCATTTGCACCAACAGCCCACCCAACCCTGGCGCACCAATTTCGGCGACCGCGTTGCTGGCACTCAGTTTGCTGTTGGCACTCACCAACTGTTCGCGCCCAACCAGTGCCGGGACATAGGCATGGTAGGCGATCTGGAAGAGCACGGTTAACGCCCCCACCAGCAGTGCGACGCCATAAAGATGGCCGATGCGCAACGTCCCGGTGAAGGCGGATACAACGACCAGCCCAAGCAGCAGCGCCCGGCCCCAATCACTGATCAACAGCAGGGGCCGCCGCGCCACCCGATCCACCCAGACGCCGGCAAAGAGACCGATTAGCAGGGCCGGCGCCGATCGGGCACTTTCCAGGATTCCGATCTGCGCCGGTGTGGCGTTTAAGTGCAGAATCGCCAGCAAGCCCAGCGCGCCAAAACCAGAGCCAACCTCCGAGATGATCTGGCCGGCCCATAAACGGTTAAAATCTGGGGTAATGCCCCAACTGCGGACTAACGCATTTGTCGCTTTAAGCCAGCCCATAGAAACGTGTCGCGTTCTCTGCCAGCAGCTTGCGTTGATCTGCTTCACTGCGGCTCGCGATAATCTCACGCAGCGCGGTTACCCATTCGGCATAGGTGGCCACCAGCGTGCAAACCGGCCAATCGCCGCCAAAGACGACCCGATCCGGCCCAAAGAGATCAAGGCAATGGTTGATCGCAGGGGCCAAGGTGGCGGCAGTCCAGTTGCCGGGGGTGGCACGGGCAACGATGCCGGAGATCTTGCAGATCACCTGGGGCCGAGCAGCCAGGGCGGCCATGTCATCCAGCCACTGTTGGCGGGTATGGGAGAAGGGATCGGCCATGTCGCGTGGGCGATCGGTTGTGTCCGCAATGACGCTGGGGTCGCCATTGCCACAGTGGTCAACGATAAAACGCGTGTTAGGACATTGATCAACCAACTTGACCGCGTCCCCCAATTCGCTGGGGCGCATACAGAGATCGTAGCTCAAGCCTAAGTCGCCCAATAGTTGAATGCTCTGCACAAAACTTGGTTGCAGGCAGTAGCCGGCGGGCGTTTCGGGCACATGTAAGACCTGGCGCACCCCTTTGATGTAGGGACTAGCCGCAAAACGGCGAATGTAGGCAGCAAAGTCCGGCGAGGACGGTCGCCCCGAGATGACCGCACCCACGGTTGGCGTGTCGTCCCGTTCGCACTGGTCGATGATGTATTCGGCCTCCGCCACTTGCTGGGATGGGTCGACATCGACTTCCATGTAGACCGCCTGCACGACATTGAGGCCGGCGGTGGCTGCGCGATAGTCACTTTGCAGATAGCTCTGGGCCAGTATCCCGCCGCCAGCCGTCCACGGCAGATTGAATTTGCTCAGATCCCAGAGATGTTGATGGGTGTCAATAATCGGCAACATGGTTTCTCCTTATGATTTTGCTTTAACAATGGCTTGTGGGCATGGCTCTAGTGGGCTAACCCACCTGGGGATGAAAGTTACTGTGCATAGTATATCACTCGCCCCGTGGTTTGACGAACCGTTTGCGAAACAGGCAACATGGCTGTGTCACCACTAGCAATGCTGCTCGTGTACTGCGCATCTGAGGATGCGCAGTACACGAGTAAGCAGAGGTGCCTTTCATCCTCGTTTACCTTTTCATTAACCTAGGTTAATGAAAACATGTAACCTGGGTTACATGTTGGTTTTACCTTTACCATAGGCGGCTAGCCGAAATAGCTGCTTGATTTTTAGAAATTCTATGTAATACTAAGGGCATCAGCGACGATTGTATACAAAAAGAAAGCAGATGCTCAAATGATCATGGAAGTCGTACAGATGTGTTTGGCGGTCAGTGTATTTGCGACCGGTGCTTTGCTCTTTGGTATGACCCGCCGTGTGCGCCAGTAGGGTGCGCCAGTAAGCTAAGTACAACGAACGCCCCCAGCAGAAATGGGTGTGCCCGCTAGCGGACACCTGTGCGATAAATAGGGGTAACAAAAAAAGCAGCCTGGCTAATTTAGCCAAGCTGCTTTTTTTGTTACCCGGTGGAGAGCGTGCTACTCCGTTGCGGTGGTAATTAGCGGCAGATAAAAGTGATGGTCCAGCGTGGGGGTAGTTAGCCAGGCTGCATCGTTGTTGAGTAGCGTTTCGTCGACGGCGTCGGCCTCATCGATCTCATCGGCCTCGTTGCTCTCCTCTACCATAGCAGTGGTCACTGCGCTGGCCGCACTGCTGGCCGTCATCTCATCGGACAAGTGGACCTGCACAATCTCACCGGGGATCGTTGTCAGTGCCAGGCAATCCTGCTGAGCATCAACGCAGAGGGTATATGCACCGGCAGTTAAGGCCACGAAACTGCTTTTGCCCCATTGGTTGCTAACCTGTGTGCCAACGCGTGTGCCCGTGGCGTCATAGAGTTGCAGGGTTGTTCCTGGTTGACCATCAACCTGCTGCACTCGCACGGTTGCTTGCTTCTGACTGACAAAAGTACAGCTAACCGGTTGATTGATCGACGCATTAATCTGTACTTGCCGCGTCGCAAGGTTGACGGTCGTGCCGGTGGTAGGGGTACAGAGGATGTTGGTGAGCACCCAACCACTGGCGGCACTAAGTTGGACCGTATGGGGACTCGGATTGATTGCAAAGGTTTTGCTGTTGCTGTGGGCATCGCCATCGTCACCATTCGGATCGTCCAGCACAAATCTGCCCAGTGTCCCCATAAAGGTAAAGTTGCGTTTGACATTGGGCTGTGCATCTTTCACAATGGTAATGCTTGTACCGCCACCGCCACTGCGTCTTTCGGCACTGCCCACATTCGTGGTCAGCGGTTTGTAGGCACCCCGTACAATCGGCGCAGCATTGGCATAGGCGGTGGTATTCATCAAGCCGACGGTGAAAGAAACACCGGTCTGTGTCATAAATTTGCCCGTATTTTGGCGCCCAAAGCCGAAGACCGTCATGTCGCCATTACTATCACCCATGGGGCGGTAGGAGTCGGGTTTGGTATCTTCGGCATGGTTAATCAAATAGAGCGACCGATTGACCCCTGGATCCGCAAAGTAGGCCCATTCCTCACCCGCAATGTCGCCCGACCAGCTTTGGGAAGTAAGATTTTGGGTGCCATTGGACCGGACCACAAAATCCTCTGTTGGTTCCAGATCGCCACCAGGTGTACCTTCGTACAAGAACCAGTAATCATGGTCAACATCCAGCAGCGTCATGCGACTGTAGCTGGGGAAAAATTCCCACAAGACATCCCATTGCCGCGCATCGCTATCGGTGTTGATGGTGGTGCGGATGCTCTCTTTGAGCACACCACTATTGACCAGCGTTGTGGTGTGACCGGTGGCACCTGGATGTAGCTTGCCTTCCGGATGAACCATGTTGGGAATGCCGCGGAAGGTGCTACTGGGGCTGTTGGCCGGTGTGGGACGATAGCTAAGCCAATCATTGCCATTGACATCCAGCAGGCTAGAGAAGCCGCCGGCCTCTTTCTGATAGAAGTAGGTGGCTGTGGCCGTTTGGATGCGGAAACTGCTCTGTCCTTCATCATTGGCCGTCGTGACGATCACCTGATCGGCGAAATTAGGCAGCGTAAAGCCTTTGCCCTGCAGATCAAAGTAGAGATGATAGGTGCGGCTACCGTTTGCTGGGGTGGTACCGGTGAGCAGAAAAACCAGCGTGCCGTTGGCGTTGTTCGTGGCATTGTAATTGGCCGCGGGATCAAACTGGAAAGGGACATTCGTGTTGACGATGGTATTGTTATTAATTTCAATCAACCGCAGGCTGTTGGGGTCGAATGCTCCACTTTGGCCCAAACTGTTCAGTAGGGCAGTAAAATTCAGCGCGATTTCAGCGGGTTTCTCGGTGCGGCCATGGCCATTCGCCGCCACCGTCAGGCCCACACGGTAATCCCACTGCGTTGACCACCAGTTCGCAGCTTGGGCGAAGGCGGGCCGTGCTTGTAATAATGGCAGCAAGAGTTGAACGAAGAGCAGAACGACGATCAGGCCGGCGCGTAAAGCGTAACGTGTAGAAAATTGCGGGCAGTAATATCCCGTTTGCATAAATGAGTTTCTTTCACTAGTGGATAGATACGAAGGACCTGGCTGATTATAGCACTATTTTCTACAACTTTTTGCTTACGATTTATTTGCAATTTCTAAGTTATTCGGACGATCTTCCTTTTTAAGCAAATAGATTAAGTGAGTAGGCTTACAGTAAAGTAATCCTGGCGTACTCTTCTCGTCTTTCTGACGCAATGAAGTCACAGCGTTTGCGTGAAGCTGCCATTGGCAAAGTCTGGTAAACTAACAAGCCAGCCTTATGGCATTGGGCGTAAAGTGGCTTGCCGTCCCGCAAAATAAGTGAGATATCGTAAACCGGCCGCTTTTGCCGTCGCCAGTGCCACATCGAGATGCGCGCCGACATCAACGGGCCGATGGGCATCGGAACCCAGGGTCACCCGTTCACCACCCAGCTCCACATACCAACGCAAAATATCGACATTGGGGGTCAGCACGGCAACGCGTTTGCGTAGGGCAGAGGTATTCAGATCGAGCGCAATTCCTTGCTCAACACAGTTGCGCAGCACCGGCCGAATTAGATCTTCAAAGTCGTGCGGCTGATAGTGGCCATGGACGGCGTGCGCCGTCCGGATAAAGACGTCGAAATGGCTCAAGATGTCAAAGCCGCCCAGGCGCGTCATCCGTTCCAACTCAACAAAAAAGGCGCGATAGCTTTGGTCGCGTGGGGTGTTTTTAAAGTGGTTGACATCAAACATATTTT
The DNA here is from genome assembly GCA_022842065.1 of Caldilineaceae bacterium. The sequence goes on along the minus strand of JALHQH010000017.1, from coordinate 179,201 downwards.
CGCGCCCCACCCAATGCAGCGAACCAAGCACATAGTCAAAGGGCCACTGGGCCAGTAGGTCATTCATTTGCGCTCGATAAATGTGGGGTTCACCCACCTCGATCCCGGCGCGAATGATTAGGCGATTACCATACGCAAGCCGCCAGCGTTCAATCTCGGCCCACCAAGGGGCTGGTTGAAACCAATTATTGCATGGCTCCAGTGGATGCAGATCATAATGTTCGGAAAAACCAATTTCGGGAATATCCTGCGCAATGGCGCTCTTACACATATCCTGCATGGTAGCTTTGCTATCACAGGAGAAATGCGTGTGCATATGGTAGTCGTGCATGGGTAAACGTACCTGATCTTGTTAATGGCTGCGCTGCGAATAATGCTTAATTGAGCATTGTCAATTGCGCATTGTGCATGAGTTTGCTACCGGCAGTTTGGTGAATATCGTTGACGAATCAGCAAAATTATACCCTATAATCGTTTACTTGACTATCAGAAGTTTAACTGACTAGTACAGCGCGGCCTAAGTAGTCCCACAGTTCTGCTGTGCCTAGCTGGTCCATGACCAGCGCCGGTCATGGACCAGCTAGGCACAGGGAAGCTATTGGCTTATTTACGCCACTGTGTATTAGCCGTTCAATTTATACGCGGCTCTGCCATCCATTAACATTTTCCAGCCTGAAAAATGTTAATGGATGGCAGAGCCAGTACACTATCAAAAGAGGCCATCTCTATGCGTATTCGTCTGACTGGTTGGCTGTTGGCTGTCATCACCCTTAGTTTGCTCGTTCTGTTGCCCACGCTGCTGGTGGCGCGAGCTAGCAGTAGTGACACGGCGGCCGCCAATCCCATTCTTTTTGTCACCCAGGTGCCCGTACCGGCTGACTTTACCACGATTGGTTCGGTCTTTGGCAACCATCGCGCCAATCTCGACGCGGTGACGCGCGGCGGTGATCTCTGGATTCGTTATCCTGACGGCACCCTGAAGAACCTCACTGCCGCGTCTGGTTATGGCGATGTCGGTCGCCAAGGGGCGAATGCGATTGCTGTGCGTGATCCGGCCGTCCACTGGGACGGGCAAAAAGCGCTCTTCAGTATGGTGGTCGGCGCACCGACTCGGCAATATCAAGTCGAAAGTTACTACTGGCAGATCTACGAGATTAGCGGGTTGGGCAAGAATGAGACGCCGGTGATCACCAAGGTGCCGAATCAGCCGGTTAACTTTAACAACATCACTCCGATCTACGGGACGGATGATCGCATCATCTTCACCACGGACCGCCCACGCAACGGGGAACGCCATCTTTATCCCCAGCTTGACGAATATGAGGAAGCGCCCACCGTCTCCGGGCTTTGGCGCCTCGATCCGGTGAGCGGCGATTTGCGTTTGCTCAACCATGCCCCTTCCGGCGACTTTACCCCGATTATCGATAGCTTTGGCCGCGTAATCTTCACCCAGTGGGATCACCTCCAGCGCGATCAACAGGCGGATGGTGACGCCCAAGGAGACAACACTTACGGCACCTTTAACTACAGTGACGAATCGGCGGCGGCAACCGCCAATTTCAACGACCGCAGCGAAGTTTTTCCCGAACCGCGCGCCAGTCGTACCGATCTGCTGGCCGGCACTAACCTCGATGGCCACAGCTTCAACCACTTCCTGCCCTGGCAAATTTTTGAAGATGGTACGGAAAGTGAGATTCTCAACCACCTGGGCCGCCACGAATTGCACGGCTATATTGCCCGCTCGATCAACGATGACCCCAACCTGGTCGAATATTACGGACAGTACAGCCGCTTCAATCCCAACCGGATCAACAATCTATTGCAGGTGAAGGAGGACGTGATCACCGCCGGGCGCTACTATGGGATCGATGCCCCGGAATTCACCACCCATGCCGCCGGCCAGATCGTCGCGCTTGACGCCCCGCCCGACCGGCTGGCCGATCAAGTGGCCATTACGTACATCACCCACCGCGAAACATCAAGTACGAGTGATCGCCCCAGCGCAAACCATTCGGGCCTCTATCGTGATCCGCTGCCCCTGGCCGATGGCACGATTTTGGTGGCACACACCACCGAGACGCGCCCCGATACCAACACTGGTAGTCGCGCCCAGCCCGGCTCGCGCTATGCGTTCCGCCTGAAGACCCTGGTGCAAGAGGGTAGCGGCGACTGGACTGCCGGCCTACCGTTGACGAGTGGCATCTCGGAAACGCTTACTTTCTGGGATCCCGATGTGCTGGTGACCTACAGCGGTGAACTCTGGGAGTGGCAACCCGTGGAGGTGCGCGCCCGCCTCCGTCCGCCTCGGCTGACGGCGCCGCTGCCCGGTCCGGAGGCAGGGATCTTTGCCGCGGCCGGCGTCGAACCCGATACCTTGCGCGCCTATCTGGAAGCAAACAACCTGGCCCTGATCGTCAGCCGCAATGTGACGGTGCGCGATGATCTGGATCGTCAGCAGCCCTTTAATCTGCGTGTGCCTGGTGGTGTGCAGACGATTGGGGCTGCGGGCAAAATTTATGATGTGACCCATCTCCAGTTCTTCCAGGCCGATCAACTGCGTGGGCTAACCTTTGGCGGCAATGCCCCGCGCGCGGGACGCCGCGTCCTGGCCCAATATCTGCACGAGCCGGCGGCGCTGGCGGCCAACCCCGTGGTTGACAGCGCACCCCAAAGCAGTGTGGTGGTCGCCCCGGATGGCTCGGTCGCCGCCTTTGTCCCGGCCCAGCGCGCGTTGACCTGGCAATTGACCGACCGCGCGGGCACAGGCGTTGTGCGCGAACGGATCTGGATTACCTTCCAGCCTGGCGAGATCCGCGTCTGTGGCTCCTGTCATGGGCTGAGTGACAAAGATCAGGCGGGGCAAAGTGCGCCGACCAACGCGCCACAAGCCTTGGGCACCTTGCTTAACCACTGGAAAGCCGGGCAAGATCCCAACGCCACGCCGGTGCCCACACGCACGCCCACCCCAACCATCCAACCCACTACCCAACCAACCAACGCCCCAACCCCCACGCCAACTGCCACGGCCACGCCGCGCCCAACCACCGCGCCGCCCACCCTGGCCGGCTGTGAGATCTTTCCCGGCGATAACATCTGGAATACCCCGATCAACGACCTGCCCGTTGCCGCCAATTCGGCGACCTATATTGACACCATCGGGCGTAACACTACCTTTCATCCCGATTTTGGTGCTGGTGAATGGCCCCCCGGCTCCGGTGCGCCGATTGGCATTCCCTTTATCACCGTGCCGGGGAGCCAGGCCAAAGTCAATGTTACGTTTGAGTACGATGACCAAAGTGATGTTGGCCCCTATCCCGTGCCAGCCGATCCGCCCATCGAAGGTGGTCCCAACAGTGACGGTGACCGCCACATTTTGATGGTCGATCAGGATGACTGTGTACTCTATGAACTCTTTGCCGCTTACCCGCAGGAAGATGGCAGCTGGCAAGCCGGCTCCGGCGCGATCTTTGAATTGGATAGCCATGCATTGCGCCCCGACACGTGGACCTCTGCCGATGCCGCTGGTCTGCCGATCTTGCCAGGGCTCTTACGTTATGAGGAAGTGGCTGGGGGCGAAATCCGCCACGCCATCCGCTTTACGGCCCCAGAGACACGTAACGCCTATGTCTGGCCGGCACGCCATCAGGCCTCCGATCTCACTGGCAGCGAATACCCGCCGATGGGTCAGCGCTTCCGCCTGCGTGCCGACTTTGACCCGAGTGGCTATTCGCCCCCAATCCAGGTGATCCTCCGCGCGATGCAGAAATATGGCATCATCCTAGCCGACAATGGGTCGCCCTGGTATCTCTCCGGCGCGCCCGACGAGCGCTGGGACAATCAAATGCTGCGTGAACTTAAACAACTGACCGGCAACGACTTTGAAGCGGTTGATGTTTCATCGCTGGTGCTTGACCAGAATTCCGGCCAGGTGCGGCGTACCGCTTCGGTGGTGCTGGGTGAACGGGTCCATTTGCCGCTGGTGACGCGTTAAGAACGGGATTGAAATCCCGTTCGATACTCAAGTCAGCTTTGCTCCCGACGTTTCGAATCTTCCGGGAAGGGGTCACGAGTAGTCGAGTAAACGAGCTGATTCGTGACCCCTTCCCGGAAGATGGGTTGACCAAAACGCTGGTTCCCAAGCTGACTTGAGTATAAAAACGAAAGGCCGGGTACCACCTTGGTGCAGCCGCTAGGGTAGCAAGTCGCTGAGGCGACTTCTCGTTGTTAGCCGGGGATTTCAATCCCACAGGGCAAGGTGAGAAAGCTAATGGCATTTAAACAAATCTGGTTACGCCTACTGCTACTCTGCGCACTGAGCTGGCCGCTTGTGCATGCCATGCCACTCGTCGCCGCGCCCAGTGACGACCAGGAGATCTATACCTTCACTCTCCGCCAGTCAACCCCAACCCTTGCCGCATGGACCGCCCCACCCAGTCGCCGCATTTTCCAGGATGACGCGCCACCGACTGCCACCGGCGACGAAGTCAAAGTCTACGCGGCGGCTAACGAATTTGAACCATTCCAGCTTGTCGTTAAACCAACGCAAGCGCTCTCGGCCCAGGTTAATGTTGGTGACTTTGGCAATGGCATCACCAGCGAACTCTATCAGGTCGCCTATGTCAACCTGACGCAAACCAGTGACAGCTTGGGGCGCACTGGCCCCTATCCTGACCCCCTATGGCCGCTGGCCAATGGGGCAACGGTAGATCTGCCGGCCAACCAGAATAGTGCGTTCTGGATCAACCTTGCCATCCCGGCCGGCACGGCGGCTGGTGACTACACCACGACCGTGCAGATCGGCCCGCTGACGATCCCGGTGCGGCTGCATGTTTTCAACTTCGCCATCCCGGCTGAACTGCACGTCGACTCGCAGATGAACTTTTCGCACGAGACGATCCTAAACAAGTACGGGGTACAGGGCACAGGGGATGAGTACTGGTCCTATGTGAATCAGATCAAACAATTCTTCATTGACCACCGCCTGACCCCAACCAGTCCCCTTTGGTCCGGCGGGTTGACCAGCGGCGGCGGTGCGCCCTATATCGACTATAACTGCACCACGAAAACGCTCTCCGATCCCCACGGCATTTGGGGCTTTGAAGCGCCGGCCCAGAAATATCTGGGGGGACAGGATTTTAACGATGGCGCTGGTTTCCCCTCATTTATGGCGGCCAACTTCCGCAATAACGATGCTTCGGCGGATCAGCGGCCCAACACCTTCTGTGGCCAAAGCCGCAGTGCCGGCGACTGGTATGGAGCCAACAACCCTAACTCCCCCTACAATGGGCAGTGGTTTGCTTACATGGGGGTGATCCAAAATTATCTGGCCTCCCTCGGTTATCTCGATAAAGCCTACTTCTACATGGCCAACGAGCCGCAGGATCAGACTGATTACGATGCGGTGGCCTGGTATGCGCAGGAACTAAAAAAAGTTGCCCCCAATTTCCGGCTGATGGTTTCCGAAGAACCCAAACCCGAAATCTATGCCAACCCCACCTATCCTGGGGCCAAGATCGATATCTGGCTACCGGTCTTTAACCAGTACGACCCACTGGTCTCCCACGCCCGCGCCCGTGACCACGGCGAGGAAACCTGGATCTACTGGCTTTATGGCACGCGTCCGCCCTTCTTCAACCCGATTACGCTGGATCACCCTGGCATCGAGAGCAAGTTGACGGGCTGGCTGCTCTGGAAATATCGCATCCGCGGCATCGCCTACTATGCGCTCAACGACTGGAGCAAAAACCCGTGGACCGACCCGATGACCGACGGCCACAACGGCGACACTTTTATGCTCTACCCACCAGCGCGTAACAATCAGCCGATCGCGTATGGCAGCAACGGCCACCGCTTTGTGCCGTCGATCCGTTTTGAACTGATGCGCGATAGCCTGGAAGAGTACGAATATCTCTACCTGCTGGCCGGTGGTCAACTACAAGTTGACACCCCCAACGCCGCCGACCCGCTGGCCGACAAGATCATCAGCGGCTTGACCAGCTACACCCGCAACGATGACTTTCTGTACAACCTGCGCCGGCTGATTGGGCTCAAAGTGGGCGGCGAAATCAGCACGATTCCCGATATCCAGCCACCGCCTGCTCACCCACGCGCCGAAGGGCCGCCCGGCAACTATTATCTCAACTTCCAGGATCCCGCTGGCGAGCCAACGGCCAATCCACTGGTGGTGAACGGCAAAAGCTACCTCAAGATCGGCTGGAATGAATACACCGCCGACCCCGCACTCGGTTATGGCTGGTATGGCGACCTGACCCATGTGATGGTCCAATATCTGGGCAGTGGTCCCAACGAGTTGCAGCGCAGCGTCATTTACGATGACTGGGGACGGCAGAAGACCTTCGAGTTCGACCTGCCCAATGGCACCTACAATGTCACCGTCTCCGTGGGTTGGCAGGGCAAAGTCTATGGGCATAACCAGATCGAGATCGAAGGGGTTCCCTTTATCAGCGACGAGGCCAGCGATCCCTACCTTGTGCGGACGAAAGCAGTCACGATTGCCGACAACAAGTTGACGATGGCGATGGGCCTCTTTGATGAGTACACCATGCTCAACTATCTCGACATCGAAGTGGTCGCACCCGCACCAACCGGCCCTGCGCCCATCACCGATTTACAGATCACCAATGTGGTGACCGCCAGCAATCAATTGACCCTCACGCTGGTGTGGACCCCACCGGCGGATGCCGTCACTACGACCTTGCGCTACGCCACTGCACCCATTACCGCCGCGAACTGGGAGGAGGCGACGCTGCTAGCGACTGGCTTAGCGGGAGAGCTCAACACCTATACAGCAAGCCTACACCTGAATGCGCCAATCTACTTCTTCGCCGTGCGGACCCAAAATGCGGCGGGCTTATGGTCGCCGCTGTCCAACACCGAGTTTTGGCCGCGGCATGAGAGTTATCTACCTTTGATTTATCGGCGATGACCTACGGGTATGTTTGTCTACCGTGATGCAGTTGTTTGGTTGGATCCTGGTGAACATGGTAAAGTTGAAGTTTGCGTCTCTGGATTTTCTACCCATATCACCAAGGACTTACCACCATGATCCGCGTCGAAAATCTGCAAAAACATTTCCAGATCAACAAACATCGCCAGGGGTTGTGGGGGGCGGTGCGCAGTTTGGGGCGGCGCGAGTATACGACGATTCGTGCGGTTGATGGTATCACCTTTACCGTGGCTGATGGCGAACTAGTCGGCTATCTTGGTCCAAATGGCGCGGGCAAATCGACGACGATCAAGATGCTGACGGGGTTGCTGGTGCCGACCGCTGGTACGCTTGATGTCAATGGCTTTGTCCCCTGGCAAGAACGGGAAACCTATGTGCGGGGCATTGGGGCGGTCTTTGGCCAGCGCACCACCCTTTGGTGGGATCTGCCGGTGATCGAGTCCCTGGAGCTGTTGCAATATATCTACCGTGTGCCGCTAGATCGTTTCCGCCAGAATTTGGCGGAGTTTCGTGAATTGCTGGAACTTGACCCCTTTCTCACCTCGCCGGTGCGCTCCCTTTCGCTGGGGCAACGGATGCGGGCGGACCTTTGCGCCGCGATGCTCCACGATCCGGCGCTGCTCTTCCTGGATGAGCCGACGATTGGGCTGGATGTGGTGGCCAAGGAACGCATGCGCCAGTTTATTGCCCACATCAACCAGGAACGGGGCACGACCGTGCTGCTGACCACCCATGACCTCTCCGATGTCGAAAAACTTTGCAAGCGGGTCATGATCATCGATCACGGCCAGCTGCTCTACGATGGCAATTTAGCCAGCCTGCAAGATCGTTTTGGCGGCAAACGGGAGCTAGTCGTCGATCTGGCGGAGCACTACGACACCGTCGCGATTGAGGGCGCAGAGGTGGTGGCGCGCCAGAATCTGCGCGTCACCTATCAATTTGAGCGCAAGGCGTTGTCGGCCTCCGACCTGATCGGGCGCTTATCGGCGCGCTATCGGATTCAGGATTTGAGCGTGCGCGAGCCAGAGATCGAGGCGACGATCCGCCGCATCTACGAGGAGCGGTTGCTGGATGTGGCACAGTCGTGGGGGCATGCTGATGTAGCGTAGGCTGAGCTTGTCGAAGCCAAAGCCGCTTCGGCTTCGACAAGCTCAGCCTACGCTACACTACACTACCGAATTTTGGCATCAACTTAAACAAACGGCTGGCGATACGAGGGCTGATTGACATAGCGCGCGGTCGCCAGATCCAAGGTGATCTGGGTGGCGGGGGGCAGCTTGACGTGGAGCAGATGCTCACCTAACGCAACGGTTTCCTGCGTGGTTTCCACTGACGGCGGTGCATAGTTTTTCTGCGAGCCGGGGTACTCGCTAGCCAGCACATCGTAGGTCACCGCGTCAAAGCGGTGTTCGCCAAAGCCGCCGGCTTGGATGATCAGATTGCGCTCGGCAAAAGGGCTGATGTTGACGAGGGTCACCACCGTGCGTTCGGCCGCCAAAGTACTAACCAAGGCGGCCACATCTTGGGGTAAACCGGGGCGTTGCTGGTCGGCGTCAAAATAACGCAGGCGGCAGAGGAGTAGCCCACCATTGTAGATAATTTGGGGCGCGCCCAGGGTCAGTTGCACCAGCGCTTCGCAGATGATCGGGTTGTGTTCCTGCCAATGGTGGATGTTGACCTGGGTTAGGTCGGCCTCGTCGGCGGCGATCAGGGCGAGGCGACGGCAGACGGAGGCGTAGGTGGCGCGCAACATTTCTTCAGGATAGGTGGGATTGTCACCGGCCAGGTAGCGCAACCAGGGCTGATCGTGGCCACCATCTTCCTTGTTGCGGAAGGGAATTACTTGCCGCCAGTCATAGGTTTCCGCTTGGCGTAGCGTTTCAATCCGCGCCCAATCTTCCTGGCTTTGTGACACATTCCAGAGCGCGGTTGGATAGACCGGAGAGAGGGGCTGATAATCGAACCAGCCATGATCGCCATAGCGGTAGGGCGCGACAAACATCATGTAATTCGCTTCTGCCGCGTCTTGTGTCTCAGCACCCGTGCCCAGCCAGTGGTGCCCCAGGCTCATCTCCAAGGTGCGGATATCCTTGACTTCGCCCAACGCCCAGATCTGATCAAACTGGCTGCGCGGCAAGGCGAGATAGGCGTCGTCGCCGGTCGCTAGGAAGGCGTTGATCCCCGCGACGGTGGCCGCCATGCCGATGTTGTAGTAGCCATGTGGCCACGTCCAGCCATAGAGGCCACCATACCACTTGCCACCCATATATTCGCCAACCTGACCGGAGAGGCCGACATTATCAGGCAGTAGACCGCCATTGGCCTGCGCCCGTGCGCGCCAGGCATCGACATATTCGACCATCCAGGCGCGGTACTTGTCGTCGCCGGTCAACAGATAGGCATTGGCGATCAAACTGGTGACGATCAGATTGCCGGCCACATCGCCTTTGCCCATGCGCTCGTGCATCGCCTGCCCCATGCGCCGTGCCTTAGCCCCATCTTGCAGATCATCATAGTGGGTGATGTCTGGGAAGTCGTGATAAGGCAGCCCATAGACGCGCATCCCTGGCCCCCAGTTGTAGGACGGCTCAGCTTCGTCGCTAAAGCCCCAGCGTGGGCCGCCGCTACCATTGTGCGCGGCGCGAATGATCTTGTGTTCAGGGTCATAGTTGGGCGCATTTGGGTCTTCGTTGAGATAGAAGCCGGCAAAGCGTTGGGCGCGTTCACGGTTAACCGGGTTCGTCGGATCGGCCAAGCAGAGAAAATAAAAATAAATATAGCTCTCGCCTTGGTGAAACTGATCATAGCCCAACTCATACTCTTTGTGGACCATGCCGGCGCGGGTCAGTTGCTGGGTAATGCCATCCCAGATCCGCTGGCCCTCGGTCAACAAGTGGTTATCACCACCGAGCAGATAAAAGAGTGGCCAGTTGTAGGCACTCTCGTAAAAGTCATCGGCCCCATCGCGCGAGTTGGTGCCACCCTCACGCCAGATCAGCTCGCCATTTTCGCGCACGTAACGCTGGAGAAAAGGTGCCGTCGCCTGGTTCATCACGTCGATCAGTTGGCGTTGAAGGATAGCCCAAGTCGGTGGCGGAAAAGTGGGCGTAGTAGCAGTAATCGTGTGCATGATTTGTCTCGTCTATTTTACTGATAGGACTTAGGCCGTGCTCGGCGGCTGCGCGGAAGCTCTTTGGGCGCGACGCTGAAGAGCATTGTGTAAGTCCTCTGATAGTGGAAAAATAAATCCAGAAATACAATAGCGTCAGGCAATACAATTGCCTGACGCTATTTTGTCTGATCGAGCTAGATTTTGCAACCTGAAAAATTACGCTGCTGTAGAGTAAACCCTTATAGAGAAAGCAGAGAAACCTGGCACAATCGTGTACTGCGCATCAGGGGATGCGCAGTACACGATTGTGCCAGGTTTGATTGTGTTATCTATTAGCTGGCGATAGGTTGGTCGTTACGAAAACAATTAATTGTTGATTAGATCCTGATCTTCTGATTCTCTCCCATCCCCTCGCCCCCGTCACCGGTGATGAGCGACTTGGCAAATTGGGCCAACTGCACCATTCGGTTAGCGGAGGTATCCCAATATTCAGCTTGCATGACGTGAACCTTCATTAGCGCCAGGCTTGGATCATCCTTCCCCTCGGGAAACCAGATTTTTGCAATCGGATTCCAAAGTTCATCGATCTTCTGGCGGTCGCGCAATACGGTAGCTTCTCCAGAGACAGAGACATACCGTTGGTGCTCGCGGTCAGCATAACTGACATTGACTGCATGTTTACGCTGCACTTCTTTCACCTTTGCCGCATCAATGCGGGTGAAGAACCAGAGATCACCGTCAAATTCAGCCTGTTGGGTACCCATCGGGCGGCTACGCAGCGTGCCGTCCGCTTCTTGGGTCGTCAACATGGCAATATCAATATCCTTGATCAGTTCGCGCAGTTTTTTGATTTGTTCAGTCTTTGTTTTGGGTGCCATAATTTTCTCCCTTGTTCTTTGTGTTGCTTGTTCTGTGTGTTCATAGACACTCATTATGGCACCGAGTAAGCTGACGTCATATTGATCGGTATATAGAATAAAGACACAGCACTAGACCAGAAATATCCTCCCTTTCTCCGTTGATCAAGCGCAAAAGCGAAAACGGCATAAAAAAAGCGCTACCTGCAGCTGCAGGTAGCGCTTTTTTTATGCCGTTTCACACGACTAACTGTTGGTGATTAACCGCCAGTTACCGTATCGGTGTCGGTGATTTCTTCGGTGCCGGTCATTTCTTCGGTGCCGGTCATCTCCATGGTGTCGGTGATTTCTTCGGTGCCGGTCATCTCCATGGTGTCAGTCATCTCCATGGTGTCGGTCATCTCCATGGTATCAGTCATCTCCATGGTGTCGGTCATCTCCATGGTGTCAGTCATGACTTCGGTATCGGTCATGACTTCGGTGTCCGCTGGTGCTTCGGTCGCCGCCGGTGCTTCCGTAGCCGCAGGGGCCTCGGTTGCTACCGGTTCAGGGGCGGCCGGTTCTTCGGCACCGCCACCACAGGCTGCCAGCAACATGACGAAGACCGTCAGTAGGGCTAGTAGTATGCGCATATTACTCTCCTTGTGTTTATGAGTTAAGCTTCTTGTTTCACCAAGATTGCGTGGTGACTAACCAGTAATAAGTGCACAGTAACGCTAATGATTTTTTGCCGAGAGATAGCGACAAGTTGCGCAATATGCAACGGCGCCGTCGTTGGATTTGTCCGCTCCGGCAAAGTGATCGTCTCTCTGCGTTACTGTTATTACCCTTGAATTGGGTTGTACTTGCGAAGGAATGCTACTATGTTCAACTAACTGGTTGAGCGTTAACCTTCAAACTGAAAATGTTGATCGATTTAATTATGCCACTCGATTGAGTCGCAATAGATAGACTAGGCATAGACCAAGGATATGGATACAGATACACTCTTGCCTTCCATCATTTTGAAAATAATCATTTTGTTCTTATCTAACAGTAAGTAAAATTACTATTTTAACTTAAACATAGCTCAAGTGATCAAATGTAACCTGCGCTGCCGGCCATCAAGCCAACGCATTTTTCCACCCACCAATACTGCATCTTCTTCGAGTGCCATCCGCACCAACTGCTGATCCCAAGCCGCAATTGTTTGCTTGACGTTGAGTTCAATTGAATAGCAGGTTTGATCAAAGAGCGGGTAATCGCCTTTGCCCGGCACACCGGTTTGCTGATCCCATAAGCCGATCACTGGACCAGCGGCATGGCCATGATAACCAAGCGGGTGGCTATAAACCTGGGATTGAATCCCTTCGGTTTGGGCCAGGGTGAGTACCTCTTGCAGCACTTCATTGCCACTGCGCCCCGGTTGCATGGCCGCCAAGTGGAGCTCTTGCAGCCGATTGCCCGTAGCCAATAGGGCTTGTAATTCCGCTGGAGCTTCTGTTTCTCCCGGCTTGAGCACATAAGCATTTTGTTGGTGGTCGGTGGCCAGCCCCAAATAATAAAAGCCAACATCACAGTGTAATAAGTCACCGGGCAAAATGAGCGTACGGGTAGCCTTACCACCACCGGCCGGCCCTTCAAAACCTATGCCGTGCGCTTGAATCTCAACACTTGGTTGAAACCAGGCCCGCAACCCCAGTTCATGCATCTTCTGGCGAAACCACCAGACCACATCTTCGGTCGTGGTGATGCCTGGTTGAATGGTTCGGCTGGAAAAGGCTTCGGCAATCAGCGCGTGGGCCATCTGCGCCAAACCAGGATAGACCGTAATTTCTGGCTCAATCCGATGTTCAAGCCAACCAACACAAAGGCGCTCTGCGCTCTGTACCCTAGTCGCATAATGTTCACCCAATGCCTTGATCACCCGCCCATGCTCACTGTAGGTCAGGCCATCACCAAATGGGAATTCATCCCCAATGTTCAGTCCAATCGTCGCGGGATCACGCTCTTGGACAAGGCGGCCCAAACAGGCGAATTGCTCTTCTTGATCGGGATCCCACCCTTTGGCATAATATTCGCCATGCCCATAACGGTCAAGGGTCAAGCGTTCGACCGTGCCATCACTGCGCCTGGTGAAGACAAGGATGGTGCGGCGGCGTGCGGCCATCGCCGGTTCGGGTAAGAAGGATAAAATAACGGGATCTTCGTTGTACTCACGCGCAACGATAATCCACATATCAAACCCTTCACGCACCATTAGCGTGGGCAGAAAGTCTGCCAGCCGTTCCTCTAGCCACTGGTTACGCACGACTGCTTGTTGCCGTAGCGGCAAAATTTTGTTGCGATAGTGATCGATGGGTAGCGCTGAATCAGTAGACACAAATGGCTCGGTTCGATTGTCTGTTGGTTTTCAATGTACTCCCCGTCTAATGGCTGAGGAGTTATTTTCGCCTGCGCGCCTAGGTTTAAAAACGCCAAAATTTTATTCACCAATTGGCTAGCTGCAAAACAATTATTTACTCAAACCAATTGTTTATTCTACACCTACCCCACCGATTACTGCAAGCGCAAGTTGCCTAACAATTCAATAATTTGATTGTGGCTTTTGATGATCTGTTTTCTGCCAGTTTTTGTTTATGCCCGCCGTGAAAAACCCATGTCGTGAAAAACCAATATCAGCCAGCCTGCAAAGTTTATACAGATCTGTATACACTTTGCAGGCTGAGTAGCCACAAAGGTGCTGCATGATATCTTCTACTGAGATTCGATCACGCCGCAGGCAATGCGGTCACCACTTGCCCCGGCTGGATCGGTCACCAGATCATCCGGGGCGGCATGAATCACCATGGCACTGCCGTCATTGTCAAAGAGGGAATTGTCCCCCGCGGCTAGCGTCATTAACGTGGTCGTTACCTCATAGGTGCCATTGCCATCTGCGTCGATCTCAATATTCGGGAGATCCCCCGCATGGGGGCCACTTGGGTTCTCCAGGCCATGGGCTGCACCAGTGGGGTTAAAGTGACTGCCGGCTGCCGCGAAATCGGGCGTGCAGGCTCCGGTTGTATGGATGTGAATGCCATGCAGACCAGCGCCGGCCGCGGTAAACCCTTCGACCGTCACCTGGATCGTCATTTCGTCATCATTTTGGGTAAAAATCGCATTGCCGACCAACTCGCCCGTGACATTTTGTAGGGTGGCGACGCCAAGCAACCCCGCCGCACCGGTTGCCGTCAGTTGTGCACTTGGTGTAATGCCCTGGGTCTCGGTCACTGCTGTGCTGGCAGTGCTGGTTGCCGTTGCCGTCAGCACCGTAACCGCTGGCAGCGCCGCCGTATCGGTCATCACCATTGGCGTAGATAGGTCACTGTTATTCGTCATCTCAATCGTGTTGGTGATTGCGGTTGGATCTGCGGGTATCAATGTTGCCACGGCGGGTGGTGGTGTCGAAATTTCAGCCCCAGGGACAACTGGGATGGCGGGGGGCGCGGAATTGTCAGCACAGGCGCTGACAAAAAGACAGGTGCCGAGTAGAACAGTCGCGATAAAACGCATGATACACTCCCTTATTTTTCTTTGATAACGTAAGGTTGTTCCTGCTTACCCTACTGGTAACACAGTTAGCGTGGATAACGCCTATCACCTTTGTTACTGGTTTGATTATAACAAGAGGGTAATCGAAGGCGGGCAAGGGTGGGATAGATTGTGGTACAGGCTGGAGGTACATCTATGCGGCCAAAAGGGCATGCACAAAATTGCGCGCCGCCAACGTCGGCACGTTGGCGGCTGTGGCAGGCGGAAATTTTTAGCCGGCGGTAATCTGGGGTTTGAGCACCCGTGAACCAATCGCAGTCAACTGCGCAGTCAACTGCTGGAACATCGCTTCATCGCGATAGATGCCGACAATGGCACCCCCTGAGCCGGCAAATTTGGCACTGGCCCCACAGCGCCGCGCCGTTTCAACCATCTCTTCCTGCCAGGCCGGCAGTCGATAGATGCTGCGGCGCAGATCAAAGTTGGCATTAATCAACTGAGCGAGGCGCGCATCATCGTGGGCCTGGAACGCAGCATAACCCTCGGCGGCTAGCGCGGCAAAGCCGCTCATCGCATTCACCACCATCACGTCGCCGCGGTTGTAGCGGCCCCGAATGTCATTATGGAACGTTTCGGTTGGCTCGCTCAGGTCGGCATGATAGGCGATATAGAAGTTGGGTAACCAGTCGGTGGCGAGTGGCTCGTAACGATAGGTGGTAAAGCCATCGCGCTGCTCGGCACAGGCGCGGTCGAAATCCATGTAGACCAGCCCTTCGTAACATTGGATCACCCGATCCTGTAGCCCCGCGGCAATGCCCAATTCTTCGGTTTCGACGGAAAGCACAAGGGATGGCTGTACTTCGTGGGCAATTGTCACCCCATAAAATTCCATCAAACAGCGCAAGGTGGCCACAATCAATGAACTGGAACCGGCTAGCCCAACCTGGCGCGGAATCGTCGTTTCGTAACGCACCGAGAAGTTGCGATCGTGCAAGACAATGTCGCGTTCTTGGCAATATTCGACAAAGCGCTTGATCGTCGCCTTGATCAGCCGGATCCCACCATAATAGCCATGCAACTTGACATCGTTGGCGAGATCCTGCACCGAGCTAAAGCTGGCGCGGTCATCCTTGGCCAACACAATATCGACTGAATCCCACTCATAGAGCACAACCTCGGCCCAGAAGTTACGCACACTAAAGGAGATCGTCTTACCGTTATAGCCATCCGACGGGTTACCGAGCAGGCCGGCACGGGCATAGGTTCGTTTGCGGATAATGAGCATAGGCGCGTCCTTTGGTTTTTGGGGGTAGGTAGATCAGTAAATCGGTAGACAGGTAAATCAGTAAATCGGTAGGACAGATGAGATACTGATTTACCGATTTACTGATTTACTGATTTACTGATCTACCACTTAACACGATCTCTTCCAAATGGCTACGGACACTGGCCCCGTAGCGTTCGTCGGCCAGGGCAAAGTCGATGAAGGCGCGGAAATAGGCTTCAAAGTTGCCGATATCATAGCGCTGCTCATTGGGGCCAAGCGAGATGCCATAGACGTTGGCACCTTCTTGTAAGAGCAAACGCACGGCGTCGGTGAGCTGGATTTCGCCGCCCTTGCCCGGTTTGATTCGGTCTAGGGCGTCAAAAATGGCGGGGGCAAAGACATAGCGCGCGGCAATCGCCAGGTTACTCGGCGCTTCGTCAACATCGGGCTTTTCGATGAGATCGTCAATCGCGAAAAAATCGCCCCTTAAGTGTGCGCCTGGTACACGTGGCTTGGCCACCCCATAACGAAAGACCTCGGTGCGCGGCACCTCTTCAAAAGCAATCACCGCGGCGGCATCGTTCGCTTCAAAACAGGCGGTCATGCGCCGCACAATATCACTCTGCGCGTGCATGCCGATGATCGAATCGCCCAGCGCCACGACGAACGGCTGGTTGCCGACAAAGGGGCGGGCACAGCTAACGGCATGACCAAGTCCCAACAGTTGCCGTTGGCGGGTATAAAAGTATTGGACGGCGGCGCGCTCAAAATAGAGCTCAGCCAGCAACTCTTCTTTGCCGGTTTCACGCAATGTCTGGATCAGCTCGGCGTTGAGGTCAAAGTGATTTTCAATGGAAGTTTTGCCTGGCCCGGTTACAAAGAGAATCCGTTCCAAGCCAACACGGGTCAACTCTTCTACCACATATTGCACTACCGGCTTACGCCCGACGGGCAGCATCTCTTTGGGTTGTGATTTCGTAGCGGGTAACAGTCGTGTACCGAGGCCGGCAACGGGCACAACGGCAATAGTGATCGGCATAATGGACTACCTTGATTTGATAAATGGATTAGAGCGTGTCAAAATAAAAAGCTTTTATTGGGTTATCATAGCACATCTCTTTGTCCTATATCCTTACGGCTTACTGATATTATGGAACTTACCTAGTCGGCCCGGCAATTTCACAAGGCAACCTTATTCGATCTATACTGATAATGTTTAGGCGCGACCCGTTTTCTGAGAAAAGATTCTATGCGCACTGATCATCGTAAAGCAAAATGGCTCTTTTGGTCCCTGTTGGCCCTGATTTTGCTTTTCAATCTGCCAAAAATTCTACTTACCCCCACCAATTCCGCTGCCAGCGATACGAGTGCAGTGATCATCACCGAGTTTCTGGCGCGCAACCAAAATGGCTTGGTTGATGATGAAGGTGATCATGTTGATTGGATCGAACTATACAACCGCTCGCCATATCCGGTTGATCTGGCAGGGTGGTCGCTGACCGATAACAGGGCAGTGCCGGACAAATGGCGATTGCCCGCGTGGCCACTGCCTGCCGGCCACTATCTAATTGTCTATGCGTCGGGTAAAAATGGGGTGAAGTTGCCTGACTCCAGTCCGGCTGGGCAAGCCCAAAATGCCGATGCGGCCCCAATTTTGCATACCAACTTTCGCCTCAACGGTACGGCTGGTTTTCTGGCCCTCTATCCACCGACCACTCGCCGCTTTCTCGAAAGTGTGCCCATTGAATATGGCCCACAGCAGGTCGATGTCTCCGCTGGTCGGCTCGTCGCCATGACGGTTGAGGATGATCGGCTTTATCACTTTTTTACCAATCCTACCCCTGGCTTGCCGAATGACATGACTACGTTGCGCCCACCAGAGGTGGCACCGGTCGCTTTCTCGCAACCCCATGGACTTTATGACGCCACGTTGACGGTGGCGCTGCAAACCACGACCGCCGATGCGCAAATCTGGTATACGACCGATGGCAGCCTGCCCACGCCCGAAACCGGTCAGCGCTATCAAGCGCCGTTAGCCATCACGACGACCACCATTTTACGGGCCACCGCCAGCGCCACGGACCAACTGCCGGCCACGGTGACAACGCAGAGTTATCTTTTCCCTGCGGCGGTGCTCCAGCAGCCCGCCGATCCGCCCACCATGCCCGCGACTTGGGGCACCCATCGCATCACCTTTGGCGGTGGGGTGGCCGGTCAACCGGTGCCGGCCGACTACGCCATGGATCCACGGATTGCCCAAGATCCAGTGGCGCAGCCCTTGCTGCTGGAGGGGTTGCGGGCGCTGCCTTCACTCTCGCTGGCCTTACCGCCGGCCGCCTTTACCAACCTGTATAGCGACCCACAGCGCCGTGGCGTGGAAGCAGAATATGGGGTGTCGGTGGAATTGATTACTGCCACAGGGGCTGATGGGGCTACGCCAACCGCGATGACAGCAACCGTTCCTGCGCTCGATGGCTTTCAAATTAACGCTGGGCTGCGGATTCAAGGCGGCGCAGGGCGTTGGGAATACATGCCCAAGCACTCCTTTCGCCTCTTCTTTAAAGCTGCCTACGGGGCGACCAAGCTCGAATATCAATTCTTCCCCAATTCACCGGTTGCTGCCTTTGACACGTTGGTGCTGCGCGCCGGGGTTGACCGCAGTTTTGCCGGCCATCCGGATACTGCCGATCTGCGGCAGACGACCTATACGCGCGATGCCTGGCTGCGCGCGTCCCAGATCGCGACCGGCGGTGCGGGTGTGCATGGACGTTTTGTTCACCTCTATATCAACGGTCTCTACTGGGGGTTATATGAGGTGGTTGAGCGGCCCGATGCCTCCTTCGCCGCAGTCTATTACGGCGGTGACAAGGAGGAATGGGCAACGGCCAGCCACGGTGGCCCTGTGCATGGTCTGTTGGACCGCTTTAATGTACTCATGCAACTGGCACAGGCTGGGGGACTTGAGGATCCGGCCAAGTATGCCACCATGTTGGAGTTTATTGACCCCGTACAATTTAGCGACTATCTGATCGTCAACTGGTATGCGGGTAACACTGATTGGCCGGCGAATAACTGGTATGCGAATGTGCAATACCCCGCCGGCCGTAATCTCTTCTTTGTTTGGGACGGCGAGCAGACGTGGAATGATGGTGCACAGATCCAACTGGGGCCAGATGCTGAGGCCGGCGCACCCTACCCCAACGTCATTAAACAAGTTTTTCAAGCGCTGCTGGCCAATGCCGATTTTCGGCTGCTCTTCGCTGATCGGCTTTACCGGCAGCTGCAACCCGATGGCGCATTGAGTGATGAGCACGCGATGCAACGCTGGCAGACGATTACTGCACCGTTGGCCACTGCCATTGTCGCCGAGTCGGCCCGCTGGGGCGATGCGCGCGATCCTGACCCCATTACCGTCACCGATTGGCAGCAGGCCAGCGCCAATGTATTGCAGCAGATGGTGGGTAATGGCGACAAATTATTAACCTTAGCCCGTGTGGCTGGGTATTACCCGCCGTTCGACCCGCCCCAATTCGAGCCAATGGTAACTACCTTTGATGAGCAAGTAGCGGTCGTAATAACGGCTACGTCCGGCGAAATTTATTTTACGACCGACGGTAGCGATCCACGGCTGGCGGGCAGTGGTGCCATCGCACCTACGGCCCAACTTTATCAAACCCCACTAGACCTAACCACGGCGACTCTTGTCAAAGCAAGGGTGCGTGCGGTTGATGGGGCTGGCCAGGTTAGCTGGAGTGCGCTGCAGGAACGGCACTATCGGCGTACGGCGCAAAAGGCCGATGTGCGGATCACCGAGCTGATGTACCATGCGCCCGATGGTGCCGACTATGAATATCTGGAACTCAAAAATGTGGGTGAGTTGCCGGTGGATCTGGACCGTGCGTACTTTGATGGCATTACATACCGCTTTGCCATGAATACACAGCTTGCCCCCGGCGCGCATTGGCTCTTGGTGCGTGACTTCCGCAAATTTCGCGAACGTTATGCCGAGGCTGAGATCAACGGCGTTTATACGGGCGAACTTTCCAACTATGGTGAGCCGATCACGCTCTATGATCATAACGGCGAGGTGATTACACAAGTTACCTATCGTCCCGATGGTGATTGGCCGGTAACTGCCGCTGGGCAAGGTGATGCCTTGGTATTAATTGAGCTGGCAGCGGACCCCAATCTGGGTAGTAGTTGGCGTGCCAGTGCCGCGCTCTATGGCTCGCCTGGCGCGGATGAACCATAAAATGTAGGAAACAAGAACAGCGATGACTGAACGCGTTGCGAATGATCTACGGCCTAAGGCCCATCTGCGCCATGAAATCAAATTTTTGCTCAACCGCACCCAACATCTGGCCCTGGCAACGGCGGTGAACCAAGTGCTTCGGCCCGATCCCTTTGGCGATGACGATGGCCACTATGCGGTCACCAGCCTCTATTATGACACGGCTGATTACAAAGCCTATTGGGACAAGGTTAATGGGGTGAAGATGCGGCGCAAGGTTCGTGTGCGCACCTATGGTAATCCGGTTGTGTTGCCGGAAACAGTGGTCTTTTTGGAGATCAAACAGCGGACCAATGTGCGCATGGGCAAACGGCGGCTACGGCTACCCTATGGCGTTGCGGCTAACTTTGGTGACTATGCCGAGACGCTACCAAATCTCACCGCGCCAGAGCAGCGCACCGCCCAAGAGCTACACTATCTCTTTGGGGCGTTACACCTTCAGCCCACCTGTGTGGTAAGCTATCAGCGGGCTGCGTATGGCGGTCATAGGGATTACCCCGATCTGCGTATCACGTTTGACACCGATGTGCGTGGTCGCGTCGAGAATCTGAGCCTACTGACCACCGACGCGGGGCCGCTGCAAACGGTCTTGGCCCCAAGTTGGTCGATTTTAGAAGTCAAGGTCAACCAGACGATCCCCTATTGGTTGGCCCAACTATTGAGTCGGCATGGCTGTACGCCGCGCCGGATCAGCAAATATTGTGCGGCGCTTGAACGCTGTGAAGCGATTCGCCGTCGTCAACACATAGAAATGTTACAGCCATGAATTGGGAAGTGTTAGTGGGAGAGTTTGACGCGCTGCAAGCGAACGCCTCACTGTTTACCGTGCAGGATGTTGTCCTGACCTTGACCCTGAGCTTTATGCTGGCGGTGCTCATCGGCTATGTCTATCGGGCCACCTATCGCGGCACCGCCTACACCCAATCCTATGTGCAGACGTTGGTGCTCATGGCAATGGTGGTGGCGGTGATCATGCTGATTATTGGCTCCAACATCGCCCGCGCCTTTACGCTGGTCGGTGCGCTCTCGATCATTCGTTTTCGCAACGCGATCAAGGATACGCGCGATGTCGGCTTTATCTTCTTTGCGATGGCCGCAGGGATGGCTTGCGGCACGCGCTTCTACTTTTTGGGGATTGTGGCCACGGTCACCATCTCGCTGTTGATCCTGGCGATGGTGCGTTTTGATCTCTTTGCCCGCCCGATTGCGCAACAAGTACTCAAGGTTCGCCTACCAAGCGACATGACCCCCGACCTGGTGCTGCGGGAGCCCTTTAGCCGTTATCTCAACCGCTACGATCTGGTGGCGATGGAGACCGTGCAAGCCGGCCTCTTAACCGAATTGGTTTACACGGTGGAGATGAAGCGTCCTGACGACGCCCAAGCCCTGCTTGCGGCGCTAAGCCAGGCTAACAACAACAACAAAGTGCTGCTCTTTACCGGCGTGCAAGAAATTGACCTCTAAAGGTAACGGGGTAAACGTAGGGGCACGGCATGCCGTGCCCCTACGTTTACCCCGTTATTTGTGATAGTGTACAGCTCTTACTTCACTATTTCGTTGTACCGCCCCTGGCTGCTGCCCACTCATTCAGTTGGCGCTGCACTTCTTCGATGATCTTGGGGGCACCGGCTGCGTTGATCTCGTCGAGCAACGCCGGCATCGCCTCGTCATAGGCAACAAAACCGTTGGCAATGGGTGTCCCCTTCTCGGTGAGGATGGCGGTTACCTGCGCGACTTCGGTCTGGATCGGCGTGCGGTCAACCACAAAGCCGAGCGCCACCGACGGGAAAGCGGTGTCGTTCATTTCCTTGGTCGCTTCCCAGGCCCCGACCTGCCGTGCATCGCGGTAGTAGGCATTAAACTGATTGCCAAACATCCAATCACTGTTGGGATTGTAGGTACTCGTCTCCGCGGTCATGCCTTCGGGATAGCCGATGACCTTGTTCGCTTCATCGGCCCATACCCAGTGCACCCCTTCAATGCCGCGTGCCAGTAGGTTGTAGACTTCGGCGTCGGTATTGAGTAATTCCAGCACGCGCATCGCTTCAATCGGATTGGGGGAAGTTTTGCAGATCGCGTTGAGGGTGGCGGTCGCGCCGGCGGTGTCGAGAATCAGCGGATCGGTCAGATTCTTGCTCTCGAAGGTCCAGCCCGTCGCGGTTTCCATCTCAATTGCATTGCCCGGCTTTTCAACATGGTAGCCCATCGCATAGAGCCCGGCACGGAAGTTGGCGCGTGCTTCATCGGCGGAGGGTGGGCTGCTGGAGAAGTAACCGGCATCAACCCACTTCTTGGTCAGGTTGACTGCTTCGCGATATTCCTCAGTTTCCATGACGTTGAGCACGGTCAGCGTTTCATCGTCCGCACGCACGCCAATAAAACCGATGCCATCATCGAGCGGGTCGATACCATAGTAGGTGGCGCGGTACATGGTATCGCCCTGATCGTCGGAGATAAGCGGGGTAATGCCTTCCCCTTCTTTGACCGCTTCTAGGAAGGGTTCCATATCTTCCCACTTGGTGACACCCTCGAGGCTGAAGTCGTATTTTTCGAGCAGATCAGTCCGCACATGGACACCCCAGGGCTTGGGGAAGATCTGCTGATTGATCACGCCGTAGATTTTGCCGTTGATGCGCGCGGCGTCCCAAGTGGTGGGCGGCATACTGGCCCACAGCCCAGGGGCTTCCGTCTGCAAGAGATCGTCTAACTCGGCCAAGACCCCATTTGCCACATTGTTGGTGTAGCTGTTGATCCAGGGGGCGGTGAAGATAATGTCACACGCTTCGCCCGAGGCCAGACGCAACTGCATCTTGTCGTTATACGCGCCATAGTCGATTGGCTCCAACGTCAGGTGGACGCCGATCTTCTCATGTAGAATCTCATTGATGGCATCTTGGACTAACTGTAAGTCGGTGGGGACACCACTGCCGGCATAGGTGTAGGTGACTGGGACATATTCGGCTGCCGCCGCATCGGCACCGGCGGCGGGCGCATCGGCTGGGGCAACGGCTGGGGCACAGGCGGTGACCAACAAGGCCACCAAAAGCAGCAGCGCGACAAAACGGTCGCTTACCTTCTTCATACAACTACCTCCAATATTTTGTAAGATTGAGCGTTATCACAATGGGTTGGGGAAAATAAACAAGTTTTCACGTGCATAAAGTGCACGAGTAGTATAATCGAGAGCCGCGCCGGTCGCAACCACGTTTTTTCTCGCCTAATCAACAATTAATCGTAACTATCAAGCCACCCCCTCCTAACCTCCCCCAACCTGGGGGAGGGACTATCGCACCGTCAATAGTTCTATCTCTTCGTAGGTGAGGGTTAGGGCGGGGTTAACAATTAACAATTAATTATTTTCCATTAATTATTAATTATCCTTTCAACCCACCAATCGTGATCCCGCGCACAAAGTACTTCTGCAACAATAAGAAGCTGAACAACGCTGGCCCAAAGGCCAACACCGCCATTGCCATGCGCGCCGACTGTACGGGAATCGGGACCCCGGTGGTCTGCGGGTTGGAGGCGAGGAAATTGATGTTGGCCATCAGCACGTAGAGCAGATATTGGAGCGGATAGAGCGAGGCCGTGTTGATAAAAAGCAAGGCCAGGAACCAATCATTCCAGAAGCGCAGAATGAAGAAGAGGCCAATGGTCGCCAAGACCGGCTTGGAAAGCGGCAGCACAATCTGCAAGAAGATGCGCCACTCACCCGCGCCATCAATCCGCGCGGCGTCGAGCAACTCGGTCGGCAACTGGGCAAAGGAGGTGCGCAAAATCAACACATACCAAGCCGTCACCAGATAGGGCAGGATCAACACCAGCACATTGTCCTTCAAGCCCAAGTAACGCGTGACAAGGATGTAGAAGGGCACCATGCCGCCGCTGAAGAGTAGTGTAAAAAAGACATAGAACGAGATCGGGCCACGCAGCAGAAAATCCTGGCGCGAAATGGCATACCCCAGCATGGCGCAGAGCAACAGCCCCAGCAGGGTGCCCACCGCAGTGATAAAGATCGTCACCCCATAAGCCTGCAAAATCTGCGCCGGCTGCTGCAGGATATACTCATAAGCAAAGGTGCTAAAGCCAACCGGCAACAGGCTGTAGCCCTGCAGCGCCAGTTGTTTGTCATCCGAAAACGAAATCGAAATGACCAGGATCATCGGGATGACACAGGCCAGCCCGATCACGGCCAGCAGCAGATGGACCGCAAGTTTGCCCCACGAAAAGGGTTTACGCCATCGATTGGCGCGGGGTGTCTCGGCATTTTCTATAGGAGCTATCAAAGTCATTTCCTTACGTGTGATTTGGTCTACCCATAGCAACTCTGTTAATGGGCAAGGACAACTTTGTCTTGGAGTCGCTCGCTAATCCATAAGTTGATCAACGTTTCTGGTTGTACGCCACGTTGGCGGGCTTGGGTTTCAACGCGCTGGTAAAGTTCCGGCTCAATCACAACACGATGCCGGCGTTGCGCACGCACCTCAAATTCGACTTCGTGGGTTTCTTCCCAGTGATCAGCCAGACTATGCGTGTCCCAATACTCGCCAATCCCTTCGATCGTATCAGCTTTTGAAATCGATGTTAAGGTTACACTATCGTTTTCGTTCATAATATTGATCTTCAATTTCAGGTAACCAGATAAAATTGTCGATGTACATTAGCAAGCTTCCTGTTCGGTTAAAACAACGAATAATCGGTATTAATCCGTCGCACAATCCAATTCGCCAGGACAACCAGACAAAAGCCGACTGCGGATTGGTAGAAACCGGCGGCCGCGGCCATGCTGATATTACCCAATTCAACCAGTGAACGGTAGACAAAGGTGTCGATCACATCAGTCGTGCTGTAGAGCATCGGTGTATCGCGCGGGACAAAGAAGAAGAGGCCAAAGTCGGCGTTGAAGATGCGCCCAATCGAGAGCAGCACCAGGATGATGATCAGCGGCAACAACATGGGCATCATAATAAAGCGGATCTGTTGCCACTTGCCGGCCCCATCGATCTTGGCGGCCTCGAAGAGTTGCGTGTCGATGCCCAGAATGCCGGCCAGATAGACAATGCTGCCAAAGCCGACCCCATTCCAGAGATGGGCAATCGTCAAGATTGCTGGCCAATACTCGGGGGCGCGATACCAGGCAACCGGTTCGGCTCCCAGCGCGGCTAAGGTTTTATTCGCAATCCCGGTGTCGCCGTTGAGAAAGCCATAGACAAAATAGCTGACGATGATCCAGGAGATGAAATAGGGGAAGAAGAGCATCGTCTGGTAGAACTTGCTCAGCCGACTGGTGTAGATCTCATTCATCAAGATTGCGATTGTCAGCGACCCAACCGTGCTGGTGGCGATGAAGAGACTGTTCATCAGCAGCGTATTGCGCGTAATGCGCCACGCCTGATCGGTGCCAAAGAGAAAACGAAAGTTCTCCAGTCCCACCCAGGCACTACCCCAGATCCCTTCGGCAAAGCGATAATCCTTAAAGGCGATCACCAGCCCGGCCATAGGCAGATAGGCGAAGATGAAGAGCAAAATCACGCCCGGCAGCGCCATCGTGGTGAGGGCCAGATTGGTTTGTAAGCTACGCGAGCCACCCAACCACTGGTTAAGCCCACGGCGACCGGTCACGACGCGCGGTCTGGTGGGGCGAGTTACTTCATTGTGTGCAGCCATGTGGCTACTTATCCTTCTGCTGTTTATGCTTTGTTTTGCCTTGCGTTTTCCAAGTGCCATCAAGCCTAAGCTCCAGCTTTTTGGCTTCAGCTTTGGCCCATTCCGGAACGGGCACGACCGCGGCCAACGGTGGTAAGCTGTGGAGTTGTTCAGGCGTGGCATCAATGCCTAGCTCATGGCTAAGTCGTTCGACCACGGTCTGTAACACTTGGATGCGTGCAAAGCGTTTATCGTTGCCGGCGACCACTGTCCACGGGGCATGTACGGTTGTCGTCTTGATTAACATCTCTTCGACCGCCGCTTCATATTGATCCCACTTTTCGCGGTTGCGCCAATCCTCGTCGGTCAGCTTCCAGCTTTTATGGGGCCGCGCCTCGCGCCCTTCAAAGCGTGCTAACTGCTCTTCTTTGCTGATGTGCATCCAGAACTTTAGCACAATCGCCCCAAAATCGACCAACTGTTGCTCGAATTCGCGGATCTCGCCATAGGCCCGTTGCCAGGCTTCCGCAGGGGCAAACCCCTCTACGCGTTCGACCAAGACCCGGCCATACCAACTGCGGTCAAAGATTGCCATCACCCCTTGCGCCGGTAAGCGCCGCCAAAAGCGCCAGAGGTAGTGTTTTTCTGCATCATCGCCCTTGGGCGCGGCAATCGGGTAGACGATGTAGCCGCGTGGATCCAGCCGCTCGGTGAGGCGCTTGATCGCGCCGCCTTTGCCCGCCGCATCCCAGCCTTCAAAGAGCAGAATTGCTGGGCGTTGGCGTTGGTAGAGATAGTAGCCCAAAATGCGCAGTTGGGTCTGAAGTTGCTGGCATTGCTGGTTATATTCTTTTTTGGTCAACTGCTGGGTCAGGTCGATCATCTCAAGCATGAACAGGCTCCGCTGCTTCGACTATACTCGGCTCTGTCATAATTTAGCATTTTTACTCGTGTAGAAAATGCTAAATTATGACAACCGCTGGTATACTTTTTCGATCTTTGACCAGTCGCTGGGTTCTTCACCAAGGGCCGCTTCCAGGTGGGCAATCACCGTCGAGAAAACGGCGAAGGTGCGATAGTTGGCATCCGTGGCCGGAATGACATGCCAGGGGGCAACGGCCGTACTCGTGTTATCCAGCATATCGGCTACCGCCGCCAGATACTCGTCATACTTACGATGATGGTCCCAATCTTCGGCGGCCACTTGCCAGGCTGTCTCTGGTTTTTGCGAAAGTAAGAGAAAGCGGCGCAACTGTTCGACCTTGGAAATATGTAACCAACATTTGATAAAGACCGTACCGTCATTGGCAAGTGTGCGCTCAAACGCGTTGATCTCCTCGTAGGCCCGAATCCACTCGGGGATGGGGGTTAAGCCCTCGACCCGCTCGATCAACACCCGGCCATACCAACTGCGGTCAAAGATCGCGATCTGGCCGTGGCGCGGAATATTCATCCAGAAACGCCAGAGCCAGGGGCGTTGCCGCTCGTGGGTCCGCGGCGCATTGGTCGACAGTACCTTAAAGCCGCGGGCATCGAGCTTTTCGGTAAAGTGGCGAATCGTGGTCCCCTTGCCGGCGGCGTCCCACCCCTCAAAGACCACCATCACCGGTACCTGGCGCTGATAGACCAACTGCTCTAATTCGAGCAGCCGCGCCATCTGCGCATGGCGTACTTTTTTGTAGGCTTTATCCGGTAACGCTAAGGTGAGGTCAACTTCAGCCAGAGTTTTCATGGTGCTTCCTTAAACGATCAAGCCAGGGCGTGCGATAAAGCCACCAAATCATTTGCGGTTCAATGGGCTCTTCGGATGTTGACATCCCGCCCCGCCATCAACGCGCCCAGTGGGCACCCGTGCTACCGAACAACGCCAGGTACCCCCTCCCTCAGCCGGGTTTACCCGGCGTTGTCCCGTAGCCCTGTGGCTTTAGCCCAGGGCGATCTGGTCAACCCCCTGCATTCCGGTTGCGCCTCATTTGCCACAGCTAAACATTGCCCATCGCGTCACTTGGTGGCAACAAAAAGGCCCGTCGACTTTTCGATCCGAATCGTGCCGCCGTGTGCTGCCAACTCCTGCACAATAAAGTCATGCAGGGCCGCCCGCGATTCGGTATAACGGGCGTGCATTGCCATCGACAAGATATAGTCCACCAGCGGGGCCGGCTCATCCACCACCAGCGCGTCTTCATAGAACAGGCACGCAACTTGGGCAAAATGTTGCTGTAACTTCGCTCCGCCATTTTCCAATTGAAAGTTGTCAATCGCCAGTAAGCTTTTGACATTCAGACCCCGATCAAAGCGCCCAGCCAACTCGCCCAGGCCCACCATATGCGCCTTGCCATTCGTTGCCGCAAAGAGGTGCCCGCCGGGCTTCAATACACGGTGCATCTCGGCCAAAGCTTTGTGCAGATCGGGCACATGGTAGAGCATGTGGTTGGCGATGATCGCGTCAAAGTGCGCGTCAGGGTAGGGGATCTGCTGGGCATCAATTTGTTCAAAGCTGATGGGCCGCACCACTTCGGCCAGGGCCGCTTTGGTTGTTACCAACATGCCCGCCGATTGATCGCTCAGGGTCAAGGTCCAGCCGGATGGAATGCGCATCCGATTTTCTGCCCATAACTGGCCGGTCCCACAGCCAATCTCCAGCAGGTTAGCCGTTGGGGGCAACGTCAGCAGTTGGTCAAAGACCCAGGGTAGCCAGCCATAGTGGTTGGTGCTAAAGCCCGCGTGCAGGCGAATACGCGCGTCGAGATTGGCGCTGGTACTGTATTGGGTTGAAACAACCTTTGGATCGTTGCCGGCAAATTGGTTCATGGTCACTCTATTTGTAAGAAGCACCTTATGCTATAATTTGGGTAGGCGAATGACACAATTATGCTTTGAACAGGATTTTAACGACATTGATACCGTGTTCAAAAGTATTTGTTCTGTACAGACTGGAAAATCAAATGGCAATTACATCAATTAATGAAGAACAGGTGCTCCGTGCATTGCGCGCTTTAGAGTTTGATCTTTGGCCGGAAGTGATTCGCTATATTCAATTTTTGCAGGAGCAGCCTGAAAAAGAAGTATCACACGCCGCTTTGACCCTGTCGGCAGCAGAGCTGGCAAGTTCAGAAATTGTCGGTTTGTGGCAAGAACGCACCGACATCACAGACAGCGCAATCTATGCTCGCCAACTGAGAACTGATGCTGAACAACAAAGAATGAAGCGCCATGCTCTTAGTTGATACAGACATCATGATTGATGTCATGCGTAATCATACACCGGCTATCAACTGGTTACAAACATTACATCAGGAGCAGGTTGGGCTTCCTGGCTTGGTCGTGATGGAGTTGCTGCAAGGTTGTCAGAATAAAACACAACAACAGCGAGTTGAACGGCTGTTTGTTGGACGCAAACTGTTTTGGCCAACGCGCGATGATTGTCAGCGTGCATTACAGGATTTTGCTCGATACTCATTATCCCATAATATCGGCATGATCGATACATTAATCGCGCATACGGCAGTGGGTGCAGGACTGCAACTGGCAACGTTTAATCAGAAACATTATCGTGTCATTGCACAATTGCAGACGATTCAACCATATCAACGCTAATGATGAGTAGAGCTAGGTGAATGAATTTACCTGCTGAGACCGCCGGAGGCTAAAGCCACCGGCTAGTGAACAACGCCCGCTGAAGCGGGCTTGTCCGGCCGTATCAGCCCGCTTCAGCGGGCGTTGTTTAATAGCCCGGTGATTTATCACTGGGCGGTACTAACCTTGTGGCACTGGCGCGTTCGCCTCGATCAACCCTTGTGCCTGCAACGCATGCCACATTTCGACCGGGATCTCGGTCGCCAGGGCGGCCACATTGGCTTCGACCTCCGCCGGCTTGACGGCACCGACGACCAGCGATGTGATCGTGGGGTGGGCCTGGGCAAAGTGCAACGCAGCGATATTGAGCGGCACGCCAAACCGTTGGCAAACTGCCTCAATCTTGCGCGCCTTTTCCAGGATCGGTGCTGGGGCATTGGCATAGTTATATTTTGCATCGGCCTTGGGGCCGGTGGCGAGAATGCCACTGTTGTAGACCCCGCCCAGGAAGATGCCGATTCCCTTCTCCTTACAGAGTTTGAGAAAGCCCAGCGAAGTCTGCTCCAGCAAGGTGTAGCGCCCGGCCAGCAAGAAGACATCCGGGTCGGCCTGCTCGGCAAAACGCTGCTCCATCTGCCACTGATTCATGCCTGCGCCCAGTGCTTTGATGATCCCCTGGCTGCGCAGATCTTGCAGGGTGGGGAAGGCTCCCCTCAACGCATCTTGCTCGTGATCAACCTTGTCAGCGTCGGGATCATGGACGAGGACGATATCAACATAGTCGGTGCCCAGCCGCTGCAAGCTACCTTCCAGGCTACGCATCACCCCATCATAGGAGTAATCATAGACAAAGCTGCTGCGATCGGCGTTCAGCACGCGGCCAATCTTGGTGCAGATCACATAACTCTCGCGCTTCACGCCTTTGAGCGCACGCCCCAGCCGTAGTTCAGCTTCGCCGCTACCATAGAGTGGCGCGCTGTCAAAGAGGCGAACGCCCAACTCGTAGGCCCGTTGGAAAGTGGCTTCGGCATCCCGATCGGGTACCGTCTCACGGTTGCCAACAGGGGCAGTCCCCAAGCCAAAGTTGGTTACTTGTAAAGCATTTTTGCCGCCCAGGGGGACGGCTTTTAGTGCAGTCACGGTTTAGTCCTATTCATGATTTAAGCATACTCAACAGTAGGTAGAGGCTCACCTGTGAGCATACTATATAATACATCTGGGTCGAGATCTGCATCATTAGGCCAACAGATTGTGCCGATCTCTGGATTGACGGCGACTTTGGCAAAATAATCTGGATTCGCTAGTGGCGCAAATATACCTTTGAAGCTTATCAAAGCCGCAATATCGATAATGCCATCTACGCCATCTTCAAAAGTAATTTGTAACTTGTAATCACCGACCAGCTTGACCTTCGTAATATCCTTTAGCATATTTTTACTCCAAAGGCGCAATCTTATTCAGCGGTTCTGTTTGTCGAGCAAGGTACCAATTAGCCCGTAATTCAGCCTGATGTTGACTGGCCCACTCAATGACCATCCCCAACACACGCGGCGATAATCTGCCTTCGATCAATCGTAGCGATTCAATCTCAATGATTGCTCGCTGTTGATTATAGCGAACATGAAAGTGTGGTGGTGGGTGGTCATTGTAATTAAGCGTGATGATGATACCAAAGAACCGACAAATTTCAGGCATGGAAATTCCTTGCCGCTAATTCTCTAGTTGCTTCAAATCAATCAACCCCTCGGCCAGCAAGTGATGGAATTGCGCCAAGTCCTGCTTGATTGCGGTCTGCAGGGGCGTCCACGGCATGGTGCCGAGAATTTCGCGCAGCCCGCCATCATCCAGATCCCAGGGGAAGGGGAGCGGGTTGTTATCGGCAGCAGTGATCTGCGCGTCGGGCGCTGCGGCCTTGAGCAGCGCCACATAATCGGCGACGGTGACAATGTCATTGCGGAGGTTACAGGCCGCGGCCCCTTGGTATTGGGCGCGGGCACAACCGATAAACATCTGCGCCACATCATTGGCGTGTTGCAGCCCAACCGGCCCGTTAAAACGAATATGGTATGGTCGACCGGCGGCGGTGGCGAGCACCGCTTTGGCCAGATCGCTGGTCATGCCCTGGTCGCGACCCACGCCGTAGACGATGTAGGGGCGTAACCCTATGCTGCCGACCTGCCAATCCTGCCAGTAGATGCGCGCCGTGCCTTCGTTGGCGGCCTTGTAGACCCCATAGAGCGTGCGCGGCAGCAGCGGCACATCATCTTCGACCGGTCCTTCCGGGTAATCCTCGGCGGGGCCAAGCACAGCGAGCGAACTGGCGTAGGCCAGCCCCTTGATGCCAGCATAGCGGGCCGCTTCAAAGATATTGACTGTGCCGACCACATTCACCGCCGCGCCCACTGACGGGTTGGCCCGGCAGAAAGGTACTTGTAAGCCGGCCAGGTGGACAATATGGGTGATCCCATTTTCTTCCACCACGCTGCGCACGGCTTTGAGATCGGTCACGTCGAGCTTAACAAACTTGGCTTGCGCCACTTCCTCGGCACTCATTACCTGGCGCGGGCGGATTGGTTCGGTGGCCAGATCAGTGGCAATCACCTTCACGCCCGCTTGCACTAAATTACGGATCGCCCAGGCCCCAATACAGCCCATCGCGCCGGTGATCATAAAGGTTTCGTTGCTCATTGTCGTTTCCTTTGGAAAGGTATATCAGTAAATCGGTATATCAGTAAATCGGTCATAATCCCTACTGATGTACCGATTTACCGATTTACCAATCTCCCTACTTAATCTCCACACACGGATTGGTCAACTCGCCAATGCCTTCCACCTCAACCGTCATCACATCGCCATCCTTGAGGAAGACGGGGGGCTTCATGCCCATGCCGACGCCGGGGGGCGTGCCGGTGATGATCACGTCGCCGGGCAGCAGGGTGAAGGCTTGGCTCAGGTAGTGGATCAGGTAAGGGAGCTTAAAGAGCAATTGGCTGGTGTTGGAATCCTGCATGGTCTTGCCGTTGACAATCGTCTTCAGCTTGAGGTTGTGCGGGTCGGCGATCTCGTCCTTGGTGACGATGCAGGGTCCAAGCGGGCAGAAGGTGTCGAGCGATTTGCCGCGGATCCATTGGTCGCCCCGTTCAGTTTGCAGGTCGCGCGCGCTGACATCGTTACAGGCGGTGTAGCCGGCCACATAGTTGAGCGCATCGGCTTCGCTGACGCGATAGGCCGCTTTGCCGATCACCACCGCCAACTCCACTTCCCAGTCGACCTTGGCGGTCAATTCCGGGTCCCAGCGCACTTCGTCACCAGGGCCAACGATGGAGGTGGTGTACTTGGTAAACATGATCGGCAATTTGGGCACTTGGGCGTTGCTCTCCTTGATGTGATCCAGGTAATTCAGCCCAATCGCCACCACCTTATTGGGGTTGGTAATCGGGGCCATGAGTTTGACATCACCCAGGGCAACACCGTGGCTGGCCGCGACCTTTTTGGTGGCAACTTTTTTGGCCAGTTTAAGTCCTTCATCGCCCAGCGCCAGGAAAGTGCGCATATCATTGGGGAGCGCGCCGCCCGATGCTTCGGCCAGGTTGATCACCTTACCATCGACAATGGCACCCAGTTGTGCACTGGCCCCACGCGGTTTATAGGTTACGAGTTTCATGGTTACTCCTCTAGTTCTTTGATTAGATTGGTTCTTTTTTAATTTTACAGGCTGTCCCAGCGGGACACTTGAACTTAGGTGCCTAAGATCAGGTGTCCCGCTGGGACAGACCGGTTAAAATAGCTATACAGCAGGAATCACCGGCAGCACCAGATGCGACGCGTGCGTTTTGTCGTGATAAACTGTCTGCTGCGCCACGCGAATTTCGCTGCTGCTACCCATGTTTTCGCCGGTATTCAAGTTGCGGTCAAAGCGGGGAAAATTCGATGACGAAATCTCCAGCCGGAGGCGATGGCCCTGCAGAAAAACATTGCCGGTCACGCTCACGTTAATCTCATAGCGATAAACTTGGTTTGGCGTCAGTAAAGTCGGCGCGGTCATGCTTTCCCGATAACGGGCACGCACAATCCCATCACAGAGATTCTTGGCATAACCACTGGGGGCAACGTCGACCAACTTGGCGGTCCAGTCGGTATCGGGACAATCAGTGGCCGCATAGAGCACCAGCGTAATCGGCCCGGTGATTTCCATGTCTTCCGCCAAGGGTTCACTCGTATAACACAATACGTCGCTGCGCATCTCCACTGCGCGCTGATCATATGGCCCCCAAGGGGTAATATTCGGCGCACAGCAGTTGTTGCCACCGGCGGTCTGCACCGGGAAGTGGGGGTCATAAACAAAGTGATCGGGCGCTTCCGTGATAGGCGTTTGGTGGGCAAGGGCACCGTCACCGCGCAAGGTATTGGCGCTACCGCTGCTGTGCAGATACCATTTTTGCCAATCGGTGCGCGCTAATGGCCACTCCTGCTCGGTGCGCCACTCGTTGACGCCCATGATAAAGAGGCGTAGCGGCCCTTCCTCCAGAATGCCGGTATCGACCCCCCGTAGCCACTGCTCCCACCAGCGATATTCGAGCAGATCGAGATCATACATGGAATGGGTGCCAAAATCAATGTCACCAACTTTGGGTGAAACGCTGAGTGAATGGGTCCAAGGGCCGACGATCAGTTGGCTGCGCCGCGCATTTGGGGTGCGGCCGCCTTTGCGCAAGCCATTAAAGCAGGCGAAGGAGCCTTCAATAAAGATGTCGTACCAGCCGCCCATGTTGAGCGCCGGCACCCCAATTTCACCCCAGCGTTCCTCCAGATTCATTGCTGACCAATAGTCATCGTATTCAGTGTGAAGGAGCAGATCGTGCCAGAAAGGCAAATCACGCCCAGTGGCCGCATCGACAGCGTGTAACGGCAGCGTATAAAAAAGTTCCGTCCAATGCTGATACTCAATCAGTTGGTTGGTATGTTCACTGGTGCCTACCCCCCAGGTGGCACAGAGGTTTAGCTGTAGCGCGCCACCTGGTCGTAGCGCCTTATAAAAATTCGGTCCCATCACCCGCGGGGCCATCGCCGTTAAATTCGGGCTGCCAAAGGGTGCGCTCTGCCATTGGACATGGCCCAAGTAGGAGCCACCCGACGTGCCGATTTTGCCATTGCTCCACGGCTGTGCGCCAATCCACTCCTGGGTGTCGTAGCCATCGACCCCTTCGCCTTGGAGCGGATAGTAGTCACCGGCCGAATCCCAGCGACCGCGCGTATCTTGCAGGAGACAGGCATACCCATTGTTGGCCAACGCCCGTGCGCGCAGAATCAGTCCCTCCACATGGTTGCTATAGGGGGTGCGGATCAAGATCGTTGGGAAAGGGCCATTTGCTTTCGGCAGGTAAAGATCGGCAGATAGGGCAATCCCATCGCGCATGGGTACCTGGAGGCCCAGGCGCATCTCAACAACATAAGGCATAGTTACTGATTATCCTCTGTTCTTGCCGTTGGTTGTTCGTCTGCGGATACGAACAGTTCCTGGGGCAATGACACTAAATTTACTGAGTAATTCGGGACCACGTTCACGCAACACTTTCGCAACAAGTTTTGCTTTCGTCATAGGGCGCAAACCAGCAAGACGGATTAAAATTACGCCAGCGTGAAGCAACCCTTGGCGAAATACTAATTCGCCAAAGTCTTTATCGAGCGTAAGCAGGAGAGCACTCTCCGCATTTGCCTGCGCAAGAATCACCTCATCGTCAATACCAGGTGACATTTCAGCAATATAGAGAACATGATGTCCATCCTGGCGTAACTGTTCGACAATGGGTCGATCCACACCTTCGTCTGCCAGTAAATTCATGCTGGTGTCGTCTGAACTGGGTACACCACGTCGGCTTTAAGCGCTTGCGCGGCAAAGGCTAACGCGGCGAAGACCGCAGCTGATGTCAATCTTGGATGTGCTTCCAGCAACTGCTCGATGGTTTCACCGGCCGCCAATTTTTCTAAAATGAGTTCAACGGTAATTCGTGTCCCCGCAATTACCGGTTTGCCCATCATCACATTTGGATTGGATTGAATAAGTGACGTATCCATTTGATAAAGTACCTCCGGTAATACATTAATACCCACGTGGGTCCATCGTAAAGGGCGTAACATCGCTGGTCTGGACCGTCCAGGTTAATAGCTGCCGTTCCAGTTCACGCTGCATCGCGGCTTGCGCTGGATCACCATAGAGATTGTACAACGCTTGCCCATCGCTGGCAAGGTCATACAATTCGCCTTGCCCAGTCGGGCGGTAGACAAAGCGATGGGTGTTGGTGCGCATAGCAACGGTACGCCCCACACTGTCCGGATAATCCTGCTGTTGTTGCCCTTTGGGGTAATAGATGTTGGCCGGGTTGCGCGCAAACTCATCGCGGGTAGGTAGCCCTTCAAAACAGTGCGGCTCGTGGCGCGCATAGCCACCTTCGGTAAAGGCTGCACGGGTTGGATCGCCGGGCGCGCCCTGTAA
This sequence comes from Caldilineaceae bacterium, assembly GCA_022842065.1. The sequence goes on along the minus strand of JALHQH010000017.1, from coordinate 143,479 downwards.
CTGTGAACTATAAGTGCGGGCAAAGTGGCTATGTTGTGTGGTGATCCCTGCTTGAGCCAAGGTCGTCGCCATTAGGTCAAAGAGTTCGACCGGCTCATCCACCACATGGCCGGCCTTGCCGCCGGGGGTACGCACAATCAGCGGGACGCGGGTGATCACCTCTTCCGCCGCGCTCGGCCATTTTTCCACCAACCCATAATCACCGGCGTAATCACCGTGGTCGGAGGTAAAGGTGACAGTCGTAGAATCGGCCAGACCGGTTTCTTCCAGCGCTTCCAACAAATGTCCCAGCAGATAGTCAATAAAACCGGTCATGCCCAGGTAGACCGCTTGGATCTTGCGGAACAGCTTCACCTGTTCTGGCGCAGAAAGGCGATCAAGGTGGCGATAGCGGCGGATCAGTGCGTGAAAGTCTGGTCGATTGGGCAAATCCGCCGGGCGCAAGGGGGGCAGGTCGTCAGGGTTGATCAGATCATGCCAGGGCTGGGGGGCTGAGTAGGGGCAATGGGGATAGGTCAACGGCAGGAAAAGACAGAAGGGCTGTGTCGGTTTGGCGCGCAGAAAGTCAATCGCCGCGTGGACATTGGCATAGTCGCCATGTTCTGCTAGCGGACCATCGTATGGTGTATAGAGAAAGCTGTAATAGCGTGGATCATCCACACTGTACGGATTTTTGCCAAATTTGCCTTTGCCATACGAATGCGCCGCGGTCACGCTCTCTGCAAAACTGGCCTGGGCCAGCAGGTCATTCTTGCCATACATCAACACCGTGTAGCCCGCCTGTTTGAGATACTTTAACAGGTTCGGCTCATCTGGGCGCAGCAGGTGCCACAGGGTGCGATGGCCGCGTACATGGGGATACCAGCCGGTCATCATGCTACAGCGCGAAGGGGTGCAGACGGTATGCTGGACATGACATTGGTCAAAGCGCGTGCCTTGCGCGGCGAGGGCGTCAATGTTCGGTGTTGGCGCGAGCGGGTGGCCGTAGCAGCCGACACTTTCGGCGCGCAGTTCGTCCGGCTGGAAGATGATAAAGTTCACACGTGCTCCCCTTGGTGATTTGATGATGATATACAGTATACCGATTCTTGCCCGATTTACCAATGCACCTTTCTGGTGAGTGGGAAGGATATGATAATTATGTTACAATTTATGTGATAAAGTATGCTGTGGGCAGATATGCGTGGAGTCGACAAGATGCAACAGTTGCCGGTTGGTGAGCAGGAATTTGTACAATTACGTCAACGTAATGATCTTTATGTTGATAAGACACAACTGATTCACGAGTTAATGCGCGCTGGCCGTTTTTTGTTTCTGGCGCGTCCACGGCGCTTTGGTAAGTCGCTTTTGATCACAACATTGGAGGAGATCTACCGCGGCAATCGCAGCCTCTTTCAGGGACTTTGGATTGAAGACAAAATCGATTGGCAGCCGCATCCTGTTATTGTGATCAATTTTAATGGCATGGACTATCGGGAAAAGTCCCTGGCTGATGCGTTGGCACAGTACATGGACAAAGTGGCGGCACAGTATGGGCTTAGTTTGCTCGGCCAACATTATAAAGAGAAGTTCCAAGAGCTGATCGTTCGTCTAGCGGCATTGGGCGCAGGCGATGATCAGGGGCAAGGCACAGGTTCATACCGCGTTGTGCTCTTGATTGATGAATATGATAAGCCCATCACGGATCTGCTGGAAAATGAACAGAAGATGCAGGATCACATTACGGTACTGAAGAATTTTTATTCAGTACTGAAAGCACCGGAGGCTGTACATCTTCATTTTACTTTTCTTACCGGCGTTTCAAAATACGGCAAAATTTCGATCTTCTCTGATTTGAACAATCTGCTTGACCTCACGCTGGATCCGCGCTTTGCGACCTTGTTAGGTTATACGCAAGCAGAACTAGAATCCTATTTCGGGGAATATATTGATCGGCTGGCACTCCGCTATAAAGTCGACCGTGCTGCCATGTTGGAACAGATCCGCCTGTGGTATGACGGCTATTCGTGGGATGGCATTCAGCGCGTCTATGTGCCATTTTCTACACTGGTCTTCTTTACGCAGCAGCGCTTTGCGAATCACTGGTTCTCGACGGCAACGCCTTCTTTCCTGGTCAAACTCCTCCGCCAAAAACAGATCCCGGCCTATACTCTAGAGGCAATTACGGCTGATGAGACGTTGCTCGATAGCGCTGATCCGAACGAACTCAATGTTTATTCACTACTCTTTCAAACGGGCTATCTGACGATTAAAGAGAGCCATTTATCACTCCAGGGGGAAGAATATCGATTGGGCTACCCCAATCGGGAAGTCACAGAAGCTTTTCAGCAGCAACTTCTGGACGACTATCTTGATATAAGTACTGCGCAATTGCGTGTTGCGTTTCTGACTGGTATGGAAAAAGCCCTACGCGCGTTGGACCTGAAAACATTTATTGCGTTGTTGCAATCGATCTTTGCAGGAATTCCCTATACACTTTTTCTTGAAGAAGAAGCGTATTACCATTCGGTTGTTTATCTGGTGTTGCGCCTGTTGAATTTTCAGATCGACGCAGAAAAGTTGACCAACCTGGGGCGACTTGACGCCGTTCTGGAACTGCCAAATGTCGTTTATATCCTCGAATTCAAGATGAGTACCTCAGCCATCGCCCTCCAGCAGATTCGTGACAAAGGCTATGCCGATTCTTACCTGGGCCAAGGCAGACCAGTGATCCTCCTCGGCATTGCCTTTGACAAAACAAAACGCAATATCGCCGATTGGAAAGAGGAAACCTTATCGTAAAATCAGCTACCAAAAAGCGTAGGAGAGCGCCAACGGCGCTCTCCTACGCTTTTTGGTTATGTTTCCAAACCAATCTGCAAGTTAGTACACGATCTGCGCCTCGGCTTGCTCATCGACAAAGGACGCGACCTGCCCGACCACACTATCCCCCTCTTGCAGGGCGGGCGACTTGACAATTGTCCACTCGCCTTGGGTTTCCTGCGGCTCGACGACGGTGGGGCGGGTGCTTTCGCCTTGCGCGACCTGGACAATCACTTGTCCATCCTGCTCTAATAATGCCGTTGTGGGTACCAGCCAACGATTCTCCTGTGTTTCGGCGTTGGCAAAGGTGGCGAGCGCATTCATCCCTGGGCGCACACCGTCCAGATTTTCATCGGTCAGGCGGATGGTGACAGGGTAGTTGACCACATCTTTGTCGGCCTTGTTGGTGGGGTCGATCTGCTCGACAACCCCTTGGAAGGCCCGGCCACGGATGGCGTCAATCGCAATCTCTGCATTCTGGCCGATGGTAATATGGGGGATATCAACCTCGGCGACCTTGACCGTGAGCCGGAGTTGGCGAGTGTCGGCGATGGTGGCGACGGCTTTGCCGACCGTGCCCCGTTCACCGGCCGTGACGTTGACCTCTAACACGGCACCTTCCATGGGGGCAAGCAGGTTGGTACGGGTCAGTTTCAGCTTTGCTTCATCCAGATCAAGCTGGGCTTTGCGCAGTTTTGCTTCGGCTGCTTGCAACTCGGCACTACCGGCACCGGCGTTGAGCTTCGCCAACTTCTGTTGGGCTTCACTCACTTTGGCCTGCGCATCCGCCACTTCGGCGGCGGAAGGGCGATTCTTCAACAATTCGAGATCGCTGACGGCCCGCTGCACTTCGCTTTTGGCTTCTTGCACTGAAGCGTTAGACGATGGTTGATTAACCCGATCCAGCTTACCCTGGGCTTGCTCAAAGTCGACGGTTGCTTTATAAAGGGCGGCGGCTTCCGGCGTCATGCCGATATCATTGCGCCACTTGATCTTGTCATATTCGCGTAGGGCTTCTTGGCGAGCAATGTCGGCCTTTTCCAATGCTGCTTTGGCTTCGTCAATTTCACCACCACTGGGCGGGGCAAAGAGACCATTAAGTTTGGCCTGCGCTGCGGCAACCTTGGCCTGCGCCGCGCTGATCTCTTCCGGGCTTGCCCCCGATTGCACCTTGACTAGATTGGCCTGCGCGGCGTCCAGATTGGCTTGGGCAACCGTGATTTCACCGGGGTCGCTGCCTTGTTGTAACTTAGCTAGCTCCGCCTGCGCGGTGTCCAGATCGACTTCGGCGCGGGTGACGGCCCGTTCCAACTCGTTTTTGTCGAGTGCCAAAATCAGATCGCCTGCGGTGACCCAATCACCCACCCCCACTGCCACCTGGCTAATCGTTCCCTCTACCTCCAACACGACCTGGCGCTTGCTCACCAATTCAACGGCCCCGGCTGCGGATAGCGCATCAATGACCGCGCTGGCGGCGCGAATCCGGACCAGGTTGCTGGTCACACCCGCTGCCAGCTCCTCGTTGGTTGGCGGCTGGGGGCGGCCCTGGTCGGTATCCACATAAGTGGTTGGATCGGCGGCGGCTACCCCAGCCGGCCCGCCGGCATAGAGCAACACAACATCCAGGGCGACAAGCAGGGCGAGCACAATAACGACTAATTTGCGGATAGGCATGGTGGACTCCTTTGGATTGGTCACAGACGGGTAAGTTTGTTATGACCAGGATACCAGCTGGCGTGGGACAAATCTGCCTGATTTTCTATCAAGGGGGCGGCAATTTTCTGTCAATTCGCGGCGATAAAATAGAACGCGGATTTGGCGGATGCGGGCTGATTGAGGCGGATCTTATAGAGAAAACATGTAGAGTTGGCACAATTGTGTACTGCGCATCAGGGGATGCGCAGTACACAATTGTGCCATGTTTCTCTGCTTTCTCTATTAGGTAAAGAGTATCGAAAAATCAGCCCGCATCCGCCAAATCCGCGTTCTATCTACTCATAGCGTAACGCTTCAATTGGATCGAGCCGGGTCGCGCGGATGGCTGGGTAGAGACCAAAGGCAAAGCCGCTAAAAAGGCCAACCCCTAACGCCAACACCAGTGCCCATGCTTCAAGCATGATCCGAAAAGGGAATTCGGGAATACTGTTGAGTAGACCGCTGACACTGTAGCTCAAGATAATGCCGATGATGCTGCCCAATGCACAGAGCACGAGCGCTTCGATGAGAAACTGGAGTAGAATGTCATTGTCCTGCGCTCCCAGCGCTTTGCGCAGGCCAATCTCACTGGTGCGCTCAGTCACGGAGACAAGCATAATGTTCATGATGCCAATCCCGCCGACGAGCAAGCTGACCGTGCCTATGCTGCCCAACAGCGCTGTCATCATGTTGGCAACATTGCCGGCCAATTCCAACAGGCGCGCCTGGTTGAGAATGTGGAAATCATTTTTGTCACTGGCGGTCAAGTCGTGGCGCAGCCGTAACGTTTGCTCCACCTGGCGCTCGGCATAACTCAGCACATCCTTGTCGGTCACCTGCACGGTGATATCGGAGACTACATATTCACTGCGGAAACGGGGGGCGTTGATCAGGCGATTCTGCGCCACTTCGAGCGGGGTGTACATTGGGCGGAAATAGGCTTCGCTATCGTCGCCGCCACTCTTTTTGAGGATCCCGACAACGGTAAAGGGCTCGTTGTTGATGCGTATGCTCTGCCCAATCGGGTCGCCCGTTTTGAAGAGATCGCTGGCGGCTAGCGAGGAGAGCACCACGACCCGTTGTTGTGCGGCCTCTTCCTCGCCACTAAAAAAGCGACCCTGTGCGAGCTTGAGATTCTTGACTTGCGCATATGCCGCCGTGGTGCCGGTGACCTGGCTTTCAATCGTCTGTGTGCCATTGACCACGCGCATAAAGGTCGAACTGGTTGGCGCAACGGCCACAATCTCTGGGTGCATAGTTGGATCAGCCAGGGCCCGGGCATCACCAGAGGTCAGCGTACTGTTGTCGGTAATATTTTGGGTCTTGGGGGTAATCACCAGCGTGTTCAGCCCTTGCCCCTCGATCTCCTGCGTCACCCCCAACGCCGCGCCACGCCCAATGCCGACCGTGGTCAACACCGACGCCACGCCGATGATCAGGCCCAGCATGGTCAACAGCGAACGCAGCTTATTGGCCATAATGCTTTCCCACGCCACACTGGAATAACGAAGCGCTTTCATTGGGCTATCCTCCGGGATGTAGAGATGCGTGAAACGTGAAACATGATGCGTGAAACGTGATGCGTGAGATATGAAACGTGAGCGATTGGAAGACGTATTTACGTTTTACGCATCATGTTTCACGTTTCACGTTTTAATGCTGATACTCATCCTTCACCACTTCGCCGTCGCTGAGCATGATGATGCGGCCGGCCCGTTTGGCGACGCTCATGTCGTGGGTGACGACGACCAGGGTCATGCCTTGTTGGTGGAGCTCTTTGAAGAGGCGCAGCACATCTTCGCCAGTCTTGGAATCGAGGGCACCCGTTGGCTCGTCGGCCAAGAGTAGGCTGGGGCGGGTGACCAGTGCTCGGGCAATTGCCACCCGCTGTTGCTGACCACCGGAAAGTTCATCGGGGCGGTGGTGGGTGCGTTCGCCGAGGCCAACGCGGGTGAGCGCCTCTTTGGCCAGCTTGGCGGCCTGCGTACTGGGCACGCCGGCATAAAAGAGGGGCAGTTCAACCTGCCGTTGTGCTGGAGTGCGGGGCAAGAGATGAAAACGCTGAAAGATGAAGCCAATCTCGCGGTTGCGCAGCGTCGCCAGTTGCGCCTTTTCCATCCGACTTACTTCAATGCCCTGCAGATGGTAAGCACCGGTGGAAGGGCGGTCGAGCAGACCGATCATGTTCATCAACGTGCTCTTGCCCGAACCACTCGCCCCGATGATGGCGACATACTCACCAGGTTGGATGGTGAGGGAGACCCCGCGCAGGGCATGGACTTCATTGGCCCCCATGCGATAACTTTTGGTCATCTGCGCAATGTCAATCACCGGCTGCTGTGGTTGATAGCTGTTCGTCTGCGTTTTCATGGCCTGCCTCTTGTGTTCAGAATAAAATTCGTTGAGCTTGTCACTTACTCTACGCTGCAAACTTCATCAATCTGGCAACTATAGAGCCATGCTGATAGCGTACTCTCCAACACCCCAGCGCCTCCTGCCCCGATGACCGCCTGGTCGATCAGGCCATCTGGACCGATAAAGTAGGTAAAGGGGATGCCGCTGACTTCATAGCGCTGGGCAATCGTGCCGGCTTCGTCCACAATCACCGGAAAGGTCAAGCCCGCTTCGGCCACAAATTGGCGCACATCTGCTTCCGCCATATGACTGACCACGGTAATCAACTGCATCGCGTTGCTGGGGTCGGTGGATAATACTTGCAAGGTGGGCAGCTCTTCGCGACAGGCAAAACAGTCGGGGGACCAGAAGGTTAACATGACAGGCTGCGTGTGATAGGCGGCTAAGTCAACTGGCTGACCATCCAAGGTGGTGCCGCTAAACGCAGGGGCAACCTGGCCGGCCGGTAGCCCATTCAAGAAAAGGTTTACAATCAAAATCCAGCCGATTGCCAGGGTCAACAGGCTTAAGAGGACGATCCCACCGCGTCGTAACCAACGTTGTCGGTCTGGGCGTTGGGGCGTTGGCAATGGCTGCTCGCGCAGGAGGAGGTAGTCGCGTTGGGTGTGATTGTTCGTGAGCATGGTGAAGGTTCCTTTCTCCAGATGTTGCGCTGATCTGCTGCTGTCCCTAGTATAGGGTAATCACAAGCGCAAATCCATCCGACTTTCTATCAAGTGGGATGGATTTGGCTATCAATCGAGCGGACTGCTGATAGACGATGGCTCGCTGTTGCGTGGCGCTTATGCTGTTGCCGGCACCGTCGCCAGCGGGATCCGCTGCTGCCGTCGTTGTTGCCAGCCGCTGTACAACTTGGCCGCAAGCCGCTTTAGCTCAAAGCTTAGACCAAGCATAATCAGGGTCGGCATGAAAAGTACGCCCAACTGGGTAAAGATGCCCCCCAAATCACCCGTGCCCGTGGCCGTGCCTAGGGCCAGCAAGGCATTGTAGACCAGGGCCGGATAGGCCAGCAGCGCTTGCCAGAGCATGGGCAGCCAGAAGAGCATAAAGAGCGGCCAGATCACGGTCGAGATCGCGAGATAGATCCAGATGATCGTGCGTACCGACCATGACCATTGGCTGAAGGGGGAGGTCGTCGGCGCCGGCACGCGCAGGGTGATCTTACGCAAGAGCCACTTGCCAACATTCAATGCCGCTTCACTGGTGCGGTTATGCAGATTGGGGACACCCGTCAGATCAGAGAGTAGCCAGTAGCCGTCAAGCTTCATAATCGGTTCAAAGTTATAAAGCACGAGCATGTCGATGGCGACAATGACCATGAGAAAGGTCGGATCGCCGGTCAACCAGTATAGCAGCAACGCCAGCGGCGTGCAGAGCAACTGCAGGTAGACCCCACCGACATCAACCATGGCGCGCTGGCGGCGGGTTAACCGCCAGGCTTGCGTGACATCGACATAAAAGATCGGCATCGAAAAGTAGAGCCCAAAGCCGAGTGGCCCGTGGGGGCAATTCCAACGCCGACAGGCCGCAACATGACCGATTTCGTGGAGGAAGATGCTAAAAAGCACCAGCGCGGTCAGGAGCGGTCCGGTAAATAGTTCAAGCTTGAGCTCTGGTTGTAAGCTGATGGCCCAGTAGGCAAAAAAGTGGGCTATCGCGATCAGGCTGAGCAAGGGAATTGCCACTGGCCACTGAAAGGCACCCTGCAAGAGGCGTGCGAGCGGCGCAAGCCGCTCCGCACTCAATAGGGTACGGCGGAAGTGCATCCCTAGATAAGCTTTGGGTGTCACCGCTTTTACCGGCTGGTCCAGATCATCACCTGCTTGGTTGAGCAACCCTTGCGCTAACAGTTGTGTGCAGAGCGCCGTCAATTGATCAAGGGCGATGCTATTCCCCGTGCGGGCTTGAAACGCGGCGGCAAGTTCCTCAACCGTTGCCGGTGTGCGCAAACTTTCCAACAGGTGATAAAGGCGCTCATTGATCTGGAAATGGCGGCCATCGGTCAGCTCGACGCGGAAGCTCTTCTCCTGCGTGCTGCTATCAAAGGCGACGATCTGGATGCCTGGCCGCAACAGCAGCCCGGTGGTATGGGTAATTGCGACACTGGCGTGGGTGGTTGTCATTGGGTGCGCTCCTTTTTGCTCTTCGCTAATCAAATTGCTGTTGCGCTAACTTTACTGCAATCCCGCTCGCCAAACGATGCTGGCTTTCTACCAAAAGGCCAGTTTTTGCTATAAGATTGACCAGGGGACGATAGAAGGTTAAATGGAAAAATTAAAAGAGGAACCTGCGCCCGCAGGTTCCTCTTTTCGGAACATTGTGTACTATCGGCATGGCCTACCCCGCTGCTTTGCTGGTCAGCCTAACTGTCTGTTTTTGCTTGAAGCGTATCTGTCAATGGCGAGGACTGACTGGTCTGCCCCTTGCGGGAGCGGGCAGACCGTAGTCAGTAATCATGGGCTTAGAAGCAGAAGCGATAGTACTTGACACAGGGGTAAGGAATGTAGACGAACCAGACCTTCTTGTAGCAGGTGGCCACGTACGGGACGTAGATGCAGAGCATTTCCAGGCGTTCTTCGAGTTGTTCCAGGGCGAAATCGTTCTTGTGCAACATGGTGGTTTCCTTTTGATGGTTCGTTCGTTGGTTAGTTAGTTAGTTGGTTAGACCCAGATCCAGCGCCATTTGATGCAAGGATAAGGAATCGTGACGAACCAGACTTTCTTGTAGCAGGTGGCCACGTACGGGACGAAGATCCAGAGCATTTCCAGGCGTTCTTCGAGTTGTTCCAGGGCGAAATCATTCTTGTGTAACATGTGTGTCTCCTTTTGATAGTTGGTTGGTTGATTAGTTGGTTGGTTAGACCCAGATCCAGCGCCATTTGATGCAAGGGTAAGGAATCGTGACGAACCAGACTTTCTTGTAGCAGGTGGCCACGTACGGGACGAAAATCCAGAGCATTTCCAGGCGTTCTTCGAGTTGTTCCAGGGCGAAATCATTCTTGTGTAACATGTGTGTCTCCTTTTGTAGATGGGTAATCGACCGTAAGCATTGGTGTGATATGTGAACAGTTGACTTGTTGGGCAAATATCAGCGTTGTTAGCTATTGTTTGCTTTTGTTGTCTGCTGCTGTGTCCTCATTGTATCCTGGGGCGGCGAGCAAATGTAGGCTCTTTTTCTGAAACTTTCCCCCCATTTGCTGTTAGATTGGCGCCGCGCTGATAGATTGGCGAATGAGCGGTGAACGAAGGCCAGCAACAGTGAGGTGGCGCGTAAAAACAAGCACACCGGCGCACGCGATCGCGTGCGCCGGTGTGCTTGTTTTTACGCGTTATACTGCGGTTGAATGGCGCGATCCAGCTTTCCCAGCAGGCAAAACTGCGTATTTAGGTGCGTCGCACTGTCCAGCGCGAAGTGGCACATACGCTCACCATTTGGACAGTGCGACGCACCTGACACACTGAAGCATTAACGGTAGAGTAGATAGAGGGTGAGGATGACTAAGACAAAGGCCACCGCGGTTAACCAGCGCGCTGGTGACAAACTGCGCGCTGGTGGTGGGGTTGGGTAGCTCTCCAAGGGATCCGCGCCAACGGTAGCATCGGCGTCAAGCGGAAAGGCGCTGGGCGGGGATGGGGGCGGTGGTTGTATGGTCGTTGTAAACAAAAGCGCTGTAATGTCATCGATCTCGCCGCTGGCAATGGCGGCTGTCACCAGCGCCTCTACCCCGGCCTGTGGTGCATCGCGATATTCATTGATCAACTGCCAGATCGTAGCCGCCGGCAAGCGGTGGTGGATGCCATCGGTGCAGAGTAAGATCCGATCACCAGGGCAAGTCTGCATATATTCTTCGAGCTGTCCGGTGCTGGGATCGATGATCCCACGGGCGATATTGAGCTGATGTTGTCCGCCCAGGTACCGTTGCAACTGGTGACGACCTGGATGGCGCTCCGCCTCAATCACAGACATCGTCCCGGCATTAACGGCCGCTTGGGCCCATGTATGGTCGGTGGTCAATTGATGAAGTTGCTGATTGTCAATAAAATAGGCGCGGCTGTCACCCAAGTGGAGCACATAGAGCTTGCTGCCGGCCAACGCGGCGACGACCAAGGTGGTGCTCATCCCTTGCCATTCCGGCTGGCGTTTGGCTTCAAAGAGGATCTCTTCATTGGCATGTTGAATCGCCCCAGCTAGCCATTCGGAGATAGTTTCTTGTGGATCGGGCGGCTCGCGCAGGGCGGCCTCCAGTGCTTCCACGGCAATGCGGCTGGCCTGTGCCCCACCCGTCGTTGAGGTAACGCCATCGGCCACTGCTGCCACATAGACTGTGCAGCCCCGATCTGGCCGCTCCACAACAAACCAGGTGGCGTGGTCATCATTCTCTGTGCCTCGTTTGCCCTGGTGGCTGCGTAAACCGATCTGAGGTGTCATTGGGTTAGTCATGGCTGATAAGTATAGTGGCGACTGTCACTGCTATCTTGCACAACAGTGCGGGGATTGGCGCAGTCAACTACACGGACCCCCCACAAAAAGCCCTCTACACTGCGCGCTAACTGCCGTAAGAGGGGGTCGCTGCTGTCAAGAAGCGTGGCAAAGTTGACGGTATGTTGGCTTGCGCGGCTCGCCCCCACCGGCGAGCGCTGATCCTGCGGATTTTGTTCAGCCCAAAAGACCAGCTCAAAACATTGCGTGGCGCGCAGCGGCTGATCTGCACTTTCCCACATAAAGGCAACGCGCGGCGTACTACTCACTTCATTATCGGCCGGGCGCAGCAGGTTTACTGATGGGGGGGCTGGGCTGGCGGCGCGCACGGTTGGTGTGTGGTCTGGCGTGGGGCTGGTCGCCGGCGTCGGTCGCGGAGTTGGCGAGAAAGTGACACTCGGGGTCGGCAGGGCGCGTAGGGCCGCGACGAGCGGTAATGAGGCTAGCGTTGGTTGCACAGTGCCTGTCGGCGCAAGGGGGGCCAATGTGGGAATCGATGTTGTGTCGCGGGCGGGCGTGGTGGCAATGCTGGGCAATGCGGCCAGGGTTGGGGCAGGTGCGGTCGCTGTTGGGTCCGCCCCAGCAGGCCCAGGCTGGGTGACTGCAGCCGGTGTGCCGGTCTGGATCGTCACGCCAACCGCCGGTGTGTGTACACTGATTTGTGCTGTATGCACAGCGGCTGCCCCAACTGCCGCCGCATTTGCCTGTGGTTCGCGATTGCCACCGATGATCACAAAAAGCAAGAGCAGTAGTAAACCCAAGCTGACTGCACCCACGGTATAGCGGTTTTGCAGCTTGCGTCGCCAGCCGGCCGGAGGGGCATAGGGGGTGGGGCTGGCAGTGACAAGTACCGGCGCCGGTGCCGCGGTAACCGGCGTTGGGCGCACTGGCGTGGTCGCATAGGGCTGGGCTACTTCAGCGGGCAGCATGGTGCGGTACCCCGGTGGCGGTGCCGCTGCCAATGCCCGCTGTGCCGCCGGCAAGGGCGGATCATTGCCGGCCAGCGGTTGGTGGCCCGCCGCGGCGCTGACCTTTGCCGGCTGCGGGCTAACTTCGCGGCCACCGACCACCTCACTTAACAATCGTCCGACTTCCGTGGCCAGTGTAGTGGCTTGGGGCCGACTTGCTGGTTCCTGGGCCAGGGCCTGTTGTAACAACTGCGCTAAGCGCGCCCTAACGCCGTCCGCCGCATCCTCTTGTGTTGACCATTCTTCGTCAAGCGCAGCGAAGACGCGCGCCTGATAATCCAGACAATCCTGATAGGTGTAGGCATTGCGTCGGGGCCGTAGACCAGAGAGGATGTAGCAGCTGATCAACCCCAGGGCATAGATGTCCCACGCCGGGTCGACTGTCAGCAACTGCTGTTCATTGGCACGCTGTAATTCGGGGGCCAGCCATAGCCGCGAACCACAAATGAGCTTCAGTTCGCCCACCCCGGCGGCAACCCCAAAGTCGATAAGAACGGGCTGTAATGCTTGTAATGATGGTACCTGTCGTGGTGGTTGCCCAAAGAGAATGTTCTCTGGTTTGAGGTCACGGTGGACACAGCCATGCTGGTGCAAATGGGCTATCGTCTGCGCCAGCCGATAGATGAGCCAAAGTAACACTTTGCCGGGCAGCGGGCGTTTGCGCACAAGATCGCTCAGCGTGCCGCCGGCCAGATAGTCCATCACCACAAATTCCGGCGTGCCCGGCCACTCGGCCAATGCGGCGACATAAATGGCAGGATCGCTTGGCCCTGGGTTGGCTGGTGCTACGCGCTTATAGGCAATCGGCTGTAAGGTGGCAATGCCCGGATGGGGCGGGATGCGTTCCAGCCAGCGCACCGAGTTGTAAATCGCTTGGCGGTTCGATGCACACTGCAGTTGGTGGGCCGTCGCCGCAATTTTCAGGATCAGGGCGCGCCCGGCTGGATCGCGCACCACTAGGATCTGTGACATCTTACTGTCGGTGGCGAGCAGGCGCTCTGCCTGATAGGCAAAGTCACCTAACGGCGGTAACGTCGTCGTGCTAGCCATTGGGGCTGGTCGCCTCATCTTCGCCATGGATGCGGAATTCATAAGCGATCCGGCCAAAACTGATCAGATCATTGTGGCGGAGGAGCAACTCTTCACCGGGATTCAGCCGCTTCCAGTTCAGGAAGGTGCCGGCCGTGCTGGCGTTATCGCGCAGGTAAAGCCGTTTTTCGCGCTGGATGATGACGGCATGTTCGCGGGAGACACTTTTGTCGTTAATCACGACTGTGTTATGTTTGCTATGGCGCCCAATGTGAACCTGGCGCAATTGGCCCGGCGCAGGGTTAAGCCCATAGATCGGTAGCTCTTTGGGTAGATTCGGATCACTGGTCGCCCGGACCAGGTACCCGATCACCGGCCGTGCTACCTCTTTGGCCTGATAGGTGGCCTCTTCATCATCCATGCGGGCCGGTGTAACCGTCAGCTTTTCACTATCAGCCAGCTCATCCTTTGGGGCCCAGGCCAGTTCCTCACGGCCAGCGCGTTTTGATGGTGTTTCTTCACCAAACACAGGTTTTTCCTGGCGTAGCGCCGGTGTCGGCAAAAGTTGACTCGCACGCCCAGGAGCACCGCGATGGACAGGCGCTTCTTCGCGCAGGTGGTGCTCATCAATGACATAGGCATCTGCCGTCTGTTTGGGGGCAGGTTTTAGCTGGTAGCGGCTGTGCGTGCGCGCCGGTGAATCATGCTGTAGCATAAAGGCTGCCGGATTGGCTACTGGATTCGCTTCTTGGTTAGCCCCTGGCTTACCCCCTGGCTTACCCCCAGCATCGGCTCCTGCATTGGGCCGCGCCCCGGCTCGGTTGTCGCGTCGCGTTTGGGGCGCGGCCGGTACCTGTTCCCGTTTGTTGCGCTCACGGCGTTCACTATAGACCAGATAGGCGATCAACAGTAACAGTACCGGCAGCAGCCAAGTCAGCAGGCGGCGCGATAGTTGTAACTGTAGGCCGGGTATGGTAACGGTATCCGTAGATTGTCCAGTTGTCGCTGTTACCGCGTCCGGTACACCTGCGTTGACGGCCGCAGGCGCGGCGGCTGGGACATTGGCGGCTGCCTCAACTGCGGCTGGATTCTGAATGTGCAGTGCCGGCGCAGTATAAAGGGCCTCGACCCCTAGCTCATCTAGCGCCATGATTTCGAGTGTATAATCATCACCGGCCGCACCATTTCCTGGTGCCGGTAGCGCAAGGGTGGCCTGGTCGAACGGTGCAGCGGTGCGGATCTCCTGCCGCGCGAACCCATTGGGGCCACTTAGCGTATAGGAGACCTGCCGCAGTTGGCGCACCTGATTATTGGGCCAGGTAAAGCTTGCTTGGATCGGTAACAGGCGTTCGTCGGCATTATCCGGCGCCACCGCTAAGGCCTGCCAGTTAATCTCTGCCGCCGTGGGGGCCGCAATTGCAATCTGTGCCGGCGCGACATTGATCGCGGCAAAGCTGCTGGGATCAGCCGTCGTATTGACGATATTCCCATCAGGCAGCGTGCTGCTGGCAGCCAGGGTTTGCGGTGTTGCGGTATCCGCACGAACCTGCAACTGCCGGGCCGTGCGGGCTGTCGTCAACGCATTTACCAGGGGGGTGACTGCTTCTAAGTTTTCCAGTACCACATATTGACCACCGGTTGCGGCGGCCAACTGTTGCAGGGGTTCGTCGCTGATGCTTGGGGGGGGCGCTGGATTTTGGGCCAGGCGTAAGGCGACCACATGGATCGTAATGGCTTCCGTTTGGGCTTGTGCGAGCAATTCGTCAAGATTAGGCAGCGTGGCCCCTGTCGTAAAGAGTAAGATTGCTTTGGGCAGGGCGACGCGCGGCACTGTGGCAAATTGGGCAAAGAGCGCCCGCAGCGTCAGCTCGCTCAATGGTGTCTCGACGTTGCTCTCTGCGCTGTTCTCTGGGGTCGGCCGCTTGCTAACGATGCTGTTAAAGACCAGGTTTGGTTCTTGGGTCCATTCCTGTGCTAACTGTGGGGCCGCTTCGCCTTGCAGAAAATAAGCGGCCAGCCAATCTTGATTGCGCACCAGCGTCCCGTTTTCGACCAAACTCCGCACAGTGCCGACCGTCTCAATATAGCCGGACTGGCCTGATGGTCCACGGTCCAGGAAGTTGTTTACATCAATGGCAATGGCCAGTTGTAACCCCTGTTGCACAGCTTCATCCGCGATAATCGGCAAGTCATTGCCATCTAGGGTTAGCGCAATCGGTAAATCAGCAAAGGGGATGGGCCAATTTGCCCCGCGTACAGTGACCGCGAGCAGGGGGAATTGGCTTGTGTCCACCTGGCTGATCTGTAGCGTCGGCCCGCGATTGCCCTGGGGGCTTGCCTGGCCAGTGGCTTGGGCGTGGACAAACTGCGGCAACCAGTAGGGCACGAGCAAGAGCAATATCCCATAGAAGAGACCCCTACGCCAAAGCTGACGGTAACCATTCATAACTAACCTTCCCCAGCATTACAATTGACCGGACGACGCCGTCATTAGACAAATTCCAATTTGCGTACCAGAATGAGGAACATTTTACACCACAATTGCCTGCTAATCTCAGAAAAATTCTGGCAAGATCAACCGCTTTTCTATCAACTTGTGGGCAAAATCTATCGGCGGTGAGTTCTGTCTTTGTCCCGACGTTGCCGATCAGGGGAGGACGCGGCGTGCGCCAAGTATCAGTAGACCGCTGCGCTCGGTGGCTGAGCTTCGTCCTGCGCGCGCCCCAAGGCGGGAGCCCTTTGGGCGCGCTTCTGGGCGCGAAGGGCTTGGCGAAGCCAGCGAACGTTGCGGTCTACTGAGTATAGCAAGGAAGCTGTGCCAAGCAAATTTTTAGTGTTTGTGGAATTTGTAGCCGCCCTCCCGGTCACCCCATTTGCGCACGGTCTCAATGTACTCGTAATCCGGATCGACAATTTGCAGGCGCTCGCGCAGGCGTTTCGCAATGTTAAAGATGGCATCGCGTGAGCGTTTCTCATCTTCTGCATCATTCGAAGCATACTCCCAAATTGCCTGGGTCAAGTCGGCATGCGTTACATGGTCGGGGTAACCGGCCATCAGCAGGCTCAGAAATTTGTATTCGCTGTTGGAGAGTTTGAAGCCATCCGTCTCGCGGCCCTGCACCCAGACCATACGATCGGTATGAGAGAGGCTAAGGCCAAAGACCGTCAAGGTCTCCGGCGCCACAAAGGTCGCCCCCGAATCGGTAAATTTGAGATGGAGAATTCCAGCTAATTGTAACTCGCCACTGGCGCGCAGGTGATACTCTTTTTGTTTTTCCAGCGCTTTGCCGTTGAGCGTGGTGCCATTGGCGCTGCCGAGATCCTGCACATGGAAGGAATCATCCTGGGCGGCCAGGATTTTGAGATGGCTGCGCGAAATTTTAGGGCTATCGATCACCAGATCGTTGGTCACACTGCGGCCCACGCCAAACTCGCGCGTGTTAATATAAAAGCTGACATCCGGCTCCAGCTTAAGATGGCCTTCGGTCGTTGCTACCTCGCGCTGCTGTGCCTCACGCCCCCCGACAAACTCAATGCTGCCTGGCCGGATCCCGATGGTAATATTGGGGGCCACATAGGTCATCGTCAGTTCAAGTCGGTCGTGATTATGCATAATTTTTTCTCCGTTGACAAGCTTTGGCAATATCGTTAGCTGCTGGTCACGATACCGCTAAATCGTTACGCTCTCTGTCCATGCGCCTGGCCGGTGCTGGATTAGGCTTGGCGCACGTCATGGCACAACTTGCTGCGCTGGCTGGTCAAGCACCACCCGCAAGCCGATATGTTCGTTGGCAGTGGTGGGGGCAAAGCCGGTGCGGGCCGCACAGCGGATCTGATAGGAAGTGTAGTAGAAGGAGCCGCCGCGCACAGCCCGTTTGTCAGTGTCTGGAGCGGTGCCTGGGGCGGCTTCGCGGCCATCGGTGGCGTCGTAGGGATAGTCAGCTTCGATGCTGCTGGTCCATTCCCAGAGGTTGCCGCTCAGGTCAAGCAGCCCATAGGCACTCTGGCCGGGGGGATAAGTGCCAACCGGGCTAGTATCACCGACTGTGTTGTTGTAGTTGCTACGGCGCGCATCCGGTTCGTCATTGCCCCAGGGATAGGTGCGGCCATCATCGCTGCGACAGGCGCGTTCCCACTCGGCTTCGGTGGGCAGGCGACCACCCGCCCAGGCGGCGTAGGCTGTGGCTTGCGTCCAGCTCACATCACTCACCGGGTGGTTCGCATAGGCGGGATCATCCCACCGCGCGTTGGCCGGTGGCGTACACACCGTGGCGGCGACACAGCGGGCATACTGCGCATTTGTCGTCTCGCTTTGCCCCAGCCAGAAGCCGGCCACTGTTACCTCGTGGGCCGGCACTTCGCGTGGGGAGACCGCCTCCGCCGCCGTTGACCCCATGCCAAAGCTACCGCCAGGAACGTAAACATAGACCGCCCCATCGATAGCATTGCGGTAAACCACGGTTGGCTGGTCAAGCACCAGCCGCAAGCCGATATGTTCGTTGGCGGTGGTGGGGGCAAAGCCGGTGCGGGCCGCACAGCGGATCTGATAGGAAGTGTAGTAGAAGGAGCCGCCGCGCACAGCCCGCTTGTCAGTGTCTGGAGCGGTGCCTGGGGCGGCTTCGCGGCCATCGGTGGCGTCGTAGGGATAGTCAGCTTCGATGCTGCTGGTCCATTCCCAGAGGTTGCCGCTCAGGTCAAGCAGCCCATAGGCACTCTGGCCGGGGGGATAAGTGCCAACCGGGCTAGTATCACCGACTGTGTTGTTGTAGTTGCTACGGCGCGCATCCGGTTCGTCATTGCCCCAGGGATAGGTGCGGCCATCATCGCTGCGACAGGCGCGTTCCCACTCGGCTTCGGTGGGCAGGCGACCACCCGCCCAGGCGGCGTAGGCTGTGGCTTGCGTCCAGCTCACATCACTCACCGGGTGGTTCGCATAGGCGGGATCATCCCACCGTGCGTTGGCCGGTGGCGTACACACCGTGGCGGCGACACAGCGGGCATACTGCGCATTTGTCGTCTCGCTCTGCCCCAGCCAGAAGCCGGCCACTGTCACCTCGTGGGCCGGCACTTCGCGTGGGGAGACCGCCTCCGCCGCCGTTGACCCCATGCCGAAGCTACCACCAGGGACGTAAACATAGACCGCCCCATCGGCTGGATCTTGCCAGCGCTGGCCAGCCACTGGGTTGCGCAGCGCGCTGCTCTCGACCGTTGGCAGGGGCGCTGCGGTCGGCGGTGCTGCGGGCGTGGGCGTTACCGTCGGTGTAGGCACAATGGTTGGCGTAGGGATGACTGTGGACTGTAGCACCGTCGATCGCGCTGCCGTTATGGTTGTGGTCGGTTGCAACGTCGGCGCATGGCTGTGGGCAGGCGCGGTTGGCGTGCGGGTTGGGGCCAGGGCGCGCCGGGTTGAAACGGTAGTTGGGCGCGGTGTCGTTACGGTCGTGGTCAGGGCACTAGGCACGACGAGGAGTGGGCCGGTAAAGGGATAGGTTACCAACTGTAGCGTCGTTGCGTGGGCCTGGTTGATCTGGCTGTTAAGTTGATCAACCAATGTGGTGAGATCCACCGCAAAGCCACTAGCTTCGGTAATCGTATCCGCAGCGAAGATCTGGAGGGCCTTGCCAAAGATCTCATCAATTAGACTTTGGCCATTTTCAATGATCGGCAAGATGGTTGCGATCGTCGCTGCCCCTGTGCTGTCCAGAGTTGATGTGGGCACGGTTACCGCCTGGGCCGCGGTGTCCAGATAGACCCGCACCCCCACGCCATCGCCGGGATTTTCCGGTAGCCCATCGCGATCAAGATCGCCATACATAAAGCCATTTTTGCCATCAAGCACATTGATGATATGTTCGGCATGGCGCCGCGCTTGGGGCATATCGTCAGTGCCCAGGGCCTCGCGCAGGAAGCCCGTATGTTGGACGGCGATGGCAACTTGCGTTTGGGCCGTGGTTAAGACGCCATTTTCTGCCTCCTCTGTCCTGGTAATGGGGGGGGCCGCGGCCAGGACGAGTAAGGGCTGCAATGCCGTTGCCAGGGTGGTGGGCAGGGTTGCGGTGAGGATCACGCCTGCGTCTGGTGTCGCTGCTGCCCCAGTAGTGGGGGCCAAGGTAATGCGCGCTGCGCGGTAAAATGCTGGTAGATCCGCGGCTGTCGTCCCCGTAAAATCAACTTGGCCTGTGATCACCGCGAAGCTGTCGAGGTTGAGCGTCGTGGTTGGGCCACCCAACAGCCACAAGTAGTAGCTGCTCCCAGCCGGTGCCGGCGGCAGTCCAGTGAGGCGCAGGCGAAAATTGCCGGCCACGGCTTGGGGATTGCTCTGAAAACTCAGCTCACCAAGCGGCTGCTGGTCGGTGTTGACGGTGGTCAACGTTGGGGCCACGGCCGGTGTTGGCAGCGGTAAGGTGACGGTAACGCTGGTGGTCGCAGCCGTCGGCGTTGGTGTGCTACGCTGTGCCCCGATTGCTGTAGATGTATCCAAGGCAAACCAGAGTAAAATTACCAGCAGGCCGGCGAAACCGATCGCGGCGGCGCATTTTCCCATGCCCAATGCCATGATGACTCCTCCCCACAAGTTTATTCGGCGACCACAACCGTGATTTCGTCGCGATATTGATCGCCGGCCAGCGCAATGTGGGCACCATTGGCGAATTGTAGCCGTAAGACATGTTCGCCCGGCGCCAGCGTCAACCTGGTCACCGCTTGCCCTTTGCCAAAGTGCAGATGCTGATCGTCGGTGATAATAATCTCGCCCGCGGGGACAAAATCGGTGTCAATCAAAATGTGAAAGTGCCCAGCCGTGGGGTTGATCTCACCCGCTGGCTCGACGATCAAGCCTTCGGCTGCCATCACCACCTCAAAGCGCGGGGCGACGGTTGCCCCATCGCTTGGGCTGACAAAGTAGACCTGTGCTGCCGTGTCTGGACTAGCCACTGTCGCCGTACTATCAACCGTGACGGTGATGGTGTCCTGATATTGTTCACCGGCCAGGGCCACATGGGCACCGTTGGCGAATTGCAGGCGCAAGACATGCTCGCCTGGTTCCAGTGCTAGGGTCGTGGTGATCTGCCCCTTGCCATAATGCAGATGTTGGGCATCGTTGATGATAATCTCCCCGGCAGGGACAAAATCAGTGTCCACCAGGATGTGAAAATGACCGGCATTGGGGTTGATTTCACCCGCCGGTTCGACCGTCAATTCGTTTGCCAACATAGTGACATCAAACTTTGGTGGGACGACGGCCCCATCTGCAGGTGAGACAAAACGCACCCCTGGCCCATCCATTGTAATCGCCGCGGTCGCTGTGCCAGCCACCGTGACAGTGATGCTGTCCTGATATTGCGGCCCATCAAGCGCAACATGGGCCCCATTGGCAAATTGCAGGCGTAAGACATGTTCGCCTGGTTCTAGCTCCAGGGTGGTGGTAATCTGCCCTTTACCATAGTGCAGATGTTGCGCGTCGTTGATGATAATCTCGCCGGCGGGCACAAAGTCGGTGTCCACCAGAATATGAAAGTGGCCGGCATTCGGGTTGATTTCGCCCGCCGGTTCGACCGTCAATTCGTTTGCCAGCATGGTGACATCAAACTTGGGCGGGACGACGGCCCCATCTGCTGGTGAAACAAAACGCACCCCTGGTCCGTCCAGCGCGAGCGCCGCGGTCGCCGTGCTGGCCACCGTGACGGTGATGGTGTCCTGATATTGTTCACCGGCCAGGGCCACATGGGCACCGTTGGCGAATTGCAAGCGTAAGACATGCTCGCCCGGTTCCAGTGCCAGCGTCGTGGTGATCTGCCCCTGGCCATAGTGCAGATGTTGGGCATCGTTGATGATGATCTCACCCGCGGGCACAAAGTCGGTGTTCACCAGAATATGAAAGTGGCCGGCATTTGGGTTGATTTCGCCCGCCGGTTCGACCGTCAACGCGGTGGCCGCCATCGTCACAACAAAACGCGGGGCCACCACAGCACCAGTGCTGGGCGAGATAAAGCGAACACTGGTAGTCGTTGTGGGGGTAGTCGTCGTGGGGGTAGTCGTCGCGGTGAAAGACGCAGCACCCGCCGGCACGGTCACGGTTGGGCCAGTTGTGATGGGCACCGTTGTGGTCGGTGCCGGCGGCGTCGCGTCGTTTGGTGCAATAATCGGCTGGTCGGGCTGATCTGGGATCCAGAGCAATTGGCCCCTTTGGATAAAGCGGGCGTCTGCAATCGGGGTAAAGCGGCTATCGGTTGCGGCCTTGGCATTTGTCGCCGCAATAATCACTTGGTAGGCTGCCGGCTCGCCATAGAATTGCCCGCTGATTTTATAAAGCGAGTCACCCGCCTGCACAACATATTCTTGGCCGGCGGTTTCGGCTGGCGGAGTCGTCTGCCCCTGGGGCGCGGCTACGGTGATGGTGGCAAAACTCAGCCAACTTAGGCTAACGGCGATACCGATTAATAACAAGGGCAGCATGATTCGGCGCATAGTGCTTTACTCCCTAATCGTGAACGGAAAGGTGTGACGGCTGATTAAACGGGGTAGCAAAAGAAATTACAGCATGCTGCGCCGCATTGACACAAGCGCAGTTTAGTATAGCATAAAAAGTTGAAGTGTGGCAGGTGAATTTTAATCACTGTTTTGCGGGAACAAACGCGGTAATGGCTAGATATTTACCGCCTATTACCAGCGGTAGGCAGACGAGGTTGGGTGTACAATGGGTATTGTTAAGCTAAAAGGTAACAAGACAGAGTTTACGGCATCGTTAGCTCGCGTTGGAATGAGCAGCTGCCGCCGCGATCGCAACTTCTATTAAAACTGAATCCATGGGATGACCTGACTGCTGAGCCACGAGCCGCTAATAGACAAAACAAATAGAGCGGCGCAAGTACCTGCCGCGTGTTGACACACAGCGGGCTGCGCATCAGGGGACCGCGGCGAGTACTTATGCGTGAGCAGTGCGCCGCACACTAGACCCCGTGCCATCCAACTTCTGCCCGGTAAACTGGTGTCGCGCTGTTTGTCCCATTGGCAAGCTCAGGGTAAACTTCGGCAAAGTAGCCTTAGTCGCCGCCAGATTGTCAGTTACTTGGTCCCGAAGTTGCATATGCCTATCTGATCAATTTTTAGCTGCGGAATGTGGGTTGATGAATGAAGAGCAACTGATTGCCTTTGAGCGCATTGTGCGCGAGGGAAGCTTTAGCCGGGCGGCGTGGGCGTTGGGGATTGCCCAACCGACGATCAGCGCGCGTGTCCATGCATTGGAAGCTGCAGTGGGTGGACCACTCTTTGTGCGTGGCCGCCGCCAGTTGACCTTGACCGAACGCGGGGTGGCCTTTTTGCCCTATGCGCGCAAGGCATTGGCGGTGCTCGGCGAAGGCGTGGAAGCGGCGCGGCTGGCGCAGCGCGGTGAGCGCGGCCGGGTCACGCTGGGCGTGCTCGGTTCACTCTGTGGCCGCTTTCTGGCCCCGGCGCTGGCCGATTTCCACCGCCGCTATCCGGAGGTGGCCTGTTATGTGGAGGATGGCAACCATCAACAGATCATCGAGTGGCTGATCGATGGCGTGGTGGAGGTGGGGTTGCTCGCCTGGCCGCGTACCGACGCCTTTGCCGTGGAGTTAACCCCGCTGCTACACTTTGCCGAGGAAGTGGTGCTCCTGGCCGCGCCCCACCACCTATTGGCGCAGCGGCACAAGCATGGTCAGCTGATTACACAGGAAGATGTGGTGACGCTGAGCGATCCCTTTCTGCTCATGCGCTGGTGGCAGATCACCCCCGATGGGTTGGCCCAACTGGCGGCCCGGGCGCAGACAGTCTACGATCTACCGATGGAAACCGGCGCACAGTTGGTCCGCGACGGCATCGGCGCCGGCTTCTTTACGCGCGCCCAGATCGGCGCGTCCGCCATTGGCACCGCCGTGATCGAAATTCCCGTCACCGATCTCCCCCCGTTCTACCGCACCAGCGCCCTGGTCCGCCTCGCCACCCAAACTGATCCCCTCCCCGCCCCTGTCCAAAACCTGATCGCCGCCATCCGCCAACAGGCGACACGGTTGCTATTGTTGGTGGATGGGTAGATGGGTAAATCGGTAAATCGGTAAATCGGTAGAGCGGTAAATCAGTAAATCGGTAAATCGGTGGATAAGTAGAACTACTGTATCTACTGACCGATTTACCTGTCTACCGATTTACCTGTCTACCGATTTACCTGTCTACCTACCCCCTACTGACTATCATACTGCGGCAGCACGGGTCGGTTATACTTGTCGAACCAGTGTTTGCGGTAGGAGACATAGGCGGTATAGGAGATGCCGGTGAATAAGGTGAGCGTGGCCGGTACGAGAATGGCGGCGAAGCTGAAGCGGGCAAAGAGGGTCGTGCCGACCGTCGCACCGACGTAGAAGGAGCTGACAATCGTGCAGAGCAGTAAAAATTGGCGCTTGTCAACTTGCCGGCGGGCGATCAGATTGCCGATAATCGAGCCAATATCCGAGATCACTCCCGTGAGGTGAGTGGTCCGAATCGCCGCCCCACTATAGGTCGCCACCATGGCATTCTGTAAACCACAGGCCGCTGAGGCAAAGAGTTCGCCTTCATGAATCCCCAACGCAAAGAGGGCGAAGGAGATGACTAACAGGGCGCTTTCCAAGATCAGCGCGACGCCGTAGCGCCGGCCCAAGCGCAGATGTTCATTGCCCACAATGATGCCACTGACCATCGCGCCCGCTAGAAAAGCCAGGATTAACCCTGTACTAATCACAAAAGTCTGGCCATCCTCGGTGGCAATCGCCATGGCACTTTTGGTGATCGTGCCGGTCACATGGGAAACCGCATTGTGCGAAAAGCCACCCAGGGCGACCGCATTGATCAGACCGCCTGAAAACGCCAGGAGGATCGCCCCCAGCCAAATCCATCGAGGTAGTTGCCGAATCATCTTTGTTTTGCCAATAAAAAAGAAAGCAATCGCCCAAGTGTTGCCACCCTTTGTCTGCGCAACTCAATTGCGCAGAAAGATCGCCAGTTCAACGGAAATTCAAGGGGTTGACATCCCCGCCCCGCCGTAAACGCGCCCAGTGGGCACCCGGGCTAGGGGGCAACGCCGGGTAAATCCGGCTAAAAGAGCCGGGTTTACCCGGCGTTATTGGGTAGCCCTGCGGCTTTAGCCCAGGGCGATTTTGTCAACCCTGAATTCCCATTGAGCCGGACGGCTTACACACCGGCGAGCACTTTCTGTTGGATAAAGATTGCTCAATTGATGGGAACGAAGCAGTTGTGGATAAATCGTCAAATTGAGCAAGAAATAATTTGGTAATTGTAACACAAGTTACTGAGCGCACCAAGTGGCTGAAATTTTGCGGTGTATTTTCCTTTCAGCGCGCAATCGACTACAATAGTAAAACCTTTTACCCTTTTGCCCGCTAACCACCATAGTTCAAAGAGAGGATGCGCCTCACGATGAGTACACTTGTCGCACCACCCGTCACGACTGCCATTGATCCGCTTGCCATGCTCAAGCCCAAGCGCAAAATTACCGGTATCTCCGCCATTTTGCTGCCCTTTAACGATGACAACTCGATCGACTGGGAGAGCTTTACCGCCCATGTCGCGCGCACCGCTGCGCATGGCATCGCCCCCGCTGTCAACATGGATACCGGTTATGTCAACCTGATCGACCAGGCGACACGCCGTGAAGTGCTCGCCCGCACCCAAGAGACCCTCGGCGGGAAGTCGTCCTACGTCGCTGGCGCGTTTGTGCCGGCCAAACCAGGCGACAAATGGGACCCCAGCCTCACCCAAGCACAGATGGGGCTGATTCAGGATTACGGCGGCACACCGGTCGTCTTCCAATCCTATCCGCTCACCAGCCAGACACCGGAGCGGATTGTCGCCAGTTATGCCGAACTGGGGCGCGATTGCCCGCAATTTATCGCCTTTGAACTGGGCAAAATGTTCGCCCCCTTTGGCCAGATCTACGACCTGGAAACCTATGCCGGGCTGCTTTCCGTACCCCAGTGCATCGGCGCAAAACACTCATCGCTACATCGAGACCAGGAGTGGCAACGGCTGCTGTTGCGCGATCAGCTCCGCCCCGACTTCAAAGTCTTTACCGGCAACGACCTCGCCGTGGACATGGTCATGTATGGCAGCGACTATCTGCTTGGCCTGAGCACCTTTGCGCCCGATCTCTTTGCCCAACGTGACGCCATGTGGGAAGCCGGCGACCCCGCCTTCTATGAACTCAACGACCTGATTCAATACCTGGGTTTCTTCGCCTTCCGCCCCGCCGTGCCCGCCTACAAACACAGCGCGGCCATGTTCCTCAAGTTGCGCGGCTGGATCAAGAGCGACAATCCCCATCCCAATGGCGACCGCCGCCCCGATAGCGACCGTGCGGTGCTGCGTGACATCGCCGAACGCCTGGGCGTGTTGGAGGCGGCATAGTATGGCAACCTATCGTCGTGTCGCCGCCCTGAAAAGTGCCGAAGCCTTTCAAGCCCACGTGGCCGAACTCGGCATCACCCTGCCCTTTGACGAAGAAGTGCAAAGTGGTTCCGCCTCACCCCTCGCCAAAACGCACCGCGCCCACGGCTATACCATCGGCAACAGTTTTGCCGTGCTGCCCATGGAAGGCTGGGATGCCGAAACCGATGGCTTGCCCAATGACCTGGTGCGCCGCCGCTGGAGCCGCTTTGGGCTGAGTGGGGCCAAGTTGATCTGGGGCTGTGAAGCCACCGCTGTCCGTCCCGATGGCCGCGCCAACCCCAACCAACTGATGATCCTGCCCGAAACCGTGGGCGAAATCGCCAACCTGCGTGAACTGTTGGTCGAGACCCACGAAGCCCACTTTGGGGCCAGCGACGACCTGTTAATCGGGCTGCAACTGACCCACTCCGGCCGTTTCTGCAAGCCCTATGACAAAAAGCGCATGGCGCCGCGCATCGCCTATCGCCACCCCCTGCTTGACCCCAAATTTCACATCGACTCGGACAGCTACCTTTTCAGCGACGACGAGATCAAGACCCTGATCGACGACTTTATTGGCGCCGCCAAACTGGCCCAACAGGCCGGCTTCACCTTTGTCGATCTCAAACATTGTCACGGCTACCTCGGCCACGAGTTCCTTAGCGCCATCGACCGCCCTGGTCCCTACGGCGGCAGCCTGGAGAACCGCACCCGCTTCCTGCGTGAAATTACCGCCGGCATCCGCGCCGAAGCCCCCGGTTTGGAGATCGGCGTGCGCCTGAGTGCCATCGACTTTATCCCCTTCCAGCCTGGCCCCGACGCTGATCGCCATGGTGTCCCCGCCCCCTATGGCGCTGACCGCTACCCCTACGCCTTTGGCGGCGATGGCAGCGGCACGGGCATGGACTACAATGAACCGGTCGCCTTCCTCGACATTCTCACCGAGCTGGGGATCGAATTGGTCTGCATCACCCTGGGCAGCCCCTACTACAACCCCCACATCCAGCGCCCTGCCTACTTCCCGCCGTCCGATGGCTATCAGCTGTTGGAAGATCCGCTGGTCGGCGTGGCGCGGCAGATCGACGTGGTCGCCGAACTCAAACGCCAACGGCCCAACCTGCTCTACGTCGGCTCCGGCTACTCGTACTTGCAGGATTGGTTCCCCAACGTCGCCCAGGCCGCGGTGCGTACGGGGTTGACCGATCTCGTCGGCATTGGCCGCATGGTGCTCAGTTACCCCGACATCTGCGCTGACATCCTCAGCGGCAACCATATGCAGCGCAAACAGATCTGCCGCACCTTCAGTGACTGCACCACCGCCCCACGCAACGGGTTGATTTCGGGCTGTTATCCGTTGGATCCGTTTTATAAGGAGCGGCCAGAGGCCGAAGAGTTGAAGCGGGTGAAGGGGTAGGGGGAGTGATCCACGCGGGTATACGAAGAAAAACTGTTTCTTTAGGGCTTACGCATAAGTGTTGCGTAAGCCCTACTTCCCATCCCAATGTTTATGGCAGGCAAACATACTAACAAGGTGACTCCACTTGTTGCGTTTATTGCGTTTGTATGGTGTGCTGAATCACAAGTTGGGCAGTTTTGATGAGGAGTAGACCATCATGACTACTACACCATTAGCGCATTTACCGGTTACCGCAAGCAAGCGTGAAGCACTATGCAAAATGGATTGATCAAATTCCTAAGGAATGGCACACGAAGACACACGAAGGCGGAAGGTGAAAAGCTTTTCTTCGTGTGTCTTCGCGTCCAATAGGCCCCCCGCTTCGTGGATCCTGATTACCTTACCCGTGATAGGTCCCGTTGAGCAGATTATCCTGGGCGTGGACGGGCCGATAAAGGGTACGCCGTTTGGGCGGCATGGTGGCGATCTGTTCGGGGGCGGGGTTCCAGTGGTGCCACTTGCTGTTGACCGTGTTATAACAACTGAAGATCGCTACCCGGTCATTCTGCGCATTGGTCCAGGCGGTGGCACTGTGGGTCAACGCCTCGGTGAAGAAGAGCAGCGAGCCGGGCGGGCATTCATAGGTCTCCCAAATGCCGGAATTGGGGTCATTGATCGACTCGGGCGCGGCATAGACCCCTTTATGGGTGCCACTGACCAACAACGTGCCACCGGTACCCTTGATCACCGGGTTCAACTCCCAGACTACACGCACCAACCCGGCGTTGGCTTTGCCGGGAATACAGTGATAGGTATGCGAATCGCCAGGAAAGCGCAACATGCCACTGCCGTTGTGCGGCCCAAACTTACCTTGGCCCAACGAGCGGTAGAAGAGATGGCACGACTCCTGCCGGAAGCCGTAGCACTCCTGATTGGATAGCCCCGGATAGGCCACAAATTCATTCATAAAGCCGACAACCTGCGGGTGATCGGCCAGCTTTTGCAGCGGCCCGCCCAACGCATTGCGCTCCAGTTCGGGAATGGATTGGGGATCGTGGTGCAGACGCACAGCAAAGTCGCGCATCTCTGTCACCTCGTCTTCCTTCAAAACGCCGGGAATTAACAGCCAGCCGCGCAGATCAAAGAGATACTTCTGCTCCGCGGTCAGGTCGATCACCGGCTTGCCATCCCCATTCGTCGTGGGCAGATCGACCTTGTCCAGATCGACCGCCTTGCCCATATTTTTGTCCATGATATAGGGGCGGGTTGTTTGTTGCATGATAGATTGCTCCTCTGTGGTTGGTGGATTGGGACGTATGGGGGGATGGTATCACAGAGGGGTGGGGAGAGCAAGTGGGGGAAAATAGCTGGGAGGTAGTTCAATTTGGAATGAATTTTGGCAGCAGGGTTAAAAACCTGCACCCAACCGCGGGAAGTCACCGCAACGACTGCGATACAGCCTCTGAGGGGGCTTCTCGCGGTTAGCAAGCAGTTTCAAACTGCTGTGCGGTGCGGTGCGACAATCATCGCTTGCTGCCGTGCTTTCAGCCGCGCGATTTGAGGCGCTTCATCAAACTGATAGCCGTAATCATCTTCCAGGTAAACCCACGGTTCTTCCTCCGGGCCGAATTCCCAGGTTACCGAAACAAACCACAGGTCGTTGATCCCAATACAAAAGCTGGCCGGCGACCAGCGTGGCGCAACCATTGTCTGCACCACGTTGTTTTCATCGTACTCTTCAAAAATCGCGTTCGCTGCCTTGATTTCCGGCGTGTAGTCCGCGGGCCAGCCAAAGGCTCGTCCTTCCCACGGCTGGCCCGCGGCATGAAGCGCTTTGGCCAGTTGAATGACATCAGACAAGCTTAATAACTTTTCACTCACCCCCTAACTGCCGCTCGATCTTGCCAATCTCCTCCTCTTCCGCTGCAATCTGGTTGAGCAAGCGCAACGGTTCCTCCCCTGCGCCAAAGTTGGCTTTCTGGCGTTGCAGCAGTTGTAGATTGCGCCGGTGTTGTGCCAGCATGGATTGCAGGAATTCCGTATCGACCGCCGGGATTGCGGTACGTTGCGGTGGTGTTGGGGAAGGGGTCGCTGCTCGGCCAGTCGCGGCTGGCGCGACATTACTCACATCGGCAAAGTTGATGGTTGCCGCCTCCCCCGTCCGCGTCAACAGATGCAACGCCTTCGCCTCGCCCAACCCGGCCAATTCAATCTGCACCTGCCCCAGCGCAAAGGCATCGCCAATCGACTTCTCGTAACCCAGCCCACGATAGAAGGCGGTGGCGAACTGGCGGGCGCCCTCGTCGCTGATGACATCCTCGATCCCCACCACGCAGTCGATCACCTCGGCGAGCGCTTTGGCTTGTGTTTCGGTGTAACAGGCGTTGAGCACGATGCAGCGAATGTTGCCCTTGAGCACGGTAAAAAGTTGGCGTAAGGCTGCACCACTCACCCGCACGCCATTGCCGTTGGCGTCGACCAGGAGCAGTTCGTTCTGCTCTGTACCATGGCCGCTAAAGTGGACAATGTCCGGCTGGTGACGCAGCAGCAGATCTTGCAGATCGTTGATACGCACGGCCCCGTGGACGCGAATCTCAAAGTTGCGGTTGGCGGCTTGACGCAGGGCGACATCGATGGCGCGGGCTTCTTCGTCGGTGCGCAAGAAGACAGTGTCGAGCGGGTTGGCGGCGAGGAAGAGAATTTTGATCGGGCGGCCGCTTGGCGCATTATCCACCACCAGTTGATCCGTGTGTGGCGTCGCCTTCGTCGTGACCTGTTCGCTGCGCAGTTGGACGCCGACTTCGCCAACGACCTGTTCGCTCACCAGGGTATGGGCCAACGTACTGCCCAACATATCATCTTCCTGGTAGAGGCGGACGATGATGCTCAGCCGCCCGGTCACTTTGGGGATCAACGAGAAGTAGGAGAGCTCCGAATCGAGGTTGCGATAGAGTTTGAAGGTGTAACTCGCCGCGCCGACAATCTCACATTCGGGCGCGATCACTTCGGCGCGCAGCCGGAGAAAACGCTCGGCCGCCGGCCAGTCGAGCAGGGCCTGGCCGCTGCGGGTGAGGGGCAATTCGGCCAGCGGCAGGGCTGGCGAGGTCGGTTGACGCACGGCGACGGCCAGCGAAAAGGCGCGCCCCAGGGTCGCCTGCTCGGGTGCGGCCACATCGAGCCGCCGTTGCACCGGTGGAAGATCGTCCGCGGTTGGGGCCGCAGTGGCGTCAGGGGTAAAAGACTCAAGCCCGCGCTCCTCCAGGCCCAAGCTTTGGGCCGCAGTCGGATCGGCTGGGGTCAACCCTTTGCTGATCAGATCAGGCTGTTCACCTTTGGTGACATCAAAGAAACGCCAGTTAATGTCGCGGCAGGTGTGCGTCTGACCAGACTGCAACTCGTGCAAGAGATCCAACGTAACCACCGCGCCCCAGAAAGCCACTGCTTTGGGCTGCTGGCCGGCGGGGGCGTTGTCAAGATCACGAAACTTGAGCGCGCCGAGCAGGTGAATAATCAACCCCCTATAATATTCGTCCCATTGCCCTGGCTTGGCCAGCAGTTCGCGGGCGGCCCGGCGCAGGGTGACCAGGAGTACAAAGGGTTTGTGTAGCATGGGCGACAGATCAGTGGGCAGCGAAAAGTGACCGCTGGCCGCCGGTGTGCCGCGCGTAGCACAGTGGACGCACTGATAGAGGCGCACAATCGTGGTCGCAGGCAGATCAGCCTCAAAACAAAGTTTGGCCAGCACATCGGTTACATAATCGCGCTCCAGGCGCAGGAGATCTTGCAGGGCATGATCTTGCCGCGCCGCCGCACAGTCGATGATGTGTGTGCTGCGCGCCTCCGTATCGACCAAGACGTTACGCAGGTTGAGGTCGCCGTGGATCGTGGCAAAATTGGCCTCGTGGCCCTGAGTTAACAAAGTGGAGAGGGCGGGCAGCGGGTTGGGTAATTGCTGTGTAGGCGAGCCGGAGAGGGTAAGGGTACGTTGGGTCAGATCGACTTGCCCCACCTGTGCTTGCGCCGCGGTGAACAGGATTTCTTCACGAGTGGTGGTGACACGGGCCAAGGTTGCTGGCAGCGTTGCCCCGACCCGATAGTCACCCTGTGCGCCTTGGACGCGTAGGCGATAGGCCGTGCGGCGCGCATTTGGTGCTTGGGGCAGATTCAACGTGAGCTCGGCCCCAGCAATTTCGGTGATGACAAAATTTGTGATCTCGACCAAGTCATTTTGGCCGACGGTTGGCACGGGGTCAATCGTACCGGCCACTTGGCGACCATCAAGGCGCGTGGTTGGCGTGCCGGTCACAACAGGGGTGACCACTAAGTTAACCGGCAGAATGGCGTCGTAACTATTCTGGACCAGCAGCGGTTGCCAGGTGAGGGTGGCGCGCCAGAGTTGGCCGAGTTGCTTAAAGAGGCGATTTTCCAGCAGATGCCAGCTATCGATCAGGCTGGCCTTTGCCAAATAACTGGCCAGACTCTCGACCGCAAAGATCCCCTCGCCGACCTGGCCATAACGTAGCGCGCCCAGTAGCGCGCCATCGGGCTGGGCAAGGTAGATCGGTTCACCTTGAATGGCTGCAAAACCGGGTAAGCGGCTTAGGACGTGGCGTTGGGTCGCCTGCCATTCGGGTTCGATCAATGTTTGGGGACCGATCTTGACCACAGCGGGCAACTCCTCAACCCCATCCCGATCCGTGGGCCGGATCAAGAAGACGCGCGTCGCTGTGCGGCCATCGGTAAATTCCGACAGGATGCGCAGGTACGATGCCGTGTGCAAGAGGGTGCTCAGCAGTTGTTTCTCGGCTTGGGTCAAACGTAGGGTACGTGGTTGCGCCATGGGAAGCAACGGCGCAGTCGTCTGCGGCTGGAACACGGGCATCACAGGGGCTTGCTCGCTTGGCCTTGCAGGTTGCGAGAGCGATAAAGACGCGGCCAAAGTGGACAGTGGTTGCGCCGGTTGCGGCTTGGGGCCAGTGATCCGCACAAAATCATCACCTAATAGCACCCGCAATTGTGCTTCTGGTGCCGGATATTCATCGAGCACCAGGTTGACCAGCCGATTGATGGCACCGACCTTTTGCGCCTCTTCTAAGATGGCATGCCAAACATTGACGGCACTGCCGCCCATGTTGATACGCCCGACATTGAGATCAGCATCGATTGCAACCACACGAATTAAGGCCGGATCATTGTAAAGTTCAATCAAGATTCGACGTAGTTCGGTAAGTGTTTGGCGACTGATAGCCATCGTGAGTTGGTTTCCTGCTTAGATAAAACTGGCTGTGAGAGAAGAGGACAAGGAGTCAGTTATCAGTAAGCAGTGTTGTACTGTCACACTGATCACTGTCTACTGCGGCCTACCTTCCGGGAAGAAAATATACCCCCCCTCCGGCTTGCCGCGCCAGTTGACAACATAGGCGGGCTGGGCGGGATTGGGTTCGATCTTGAGCCGCAGCGTGCGGACGACTTGATAGAGACTGTCGTTGTTGACACCGTGGTAGCGCTCTTCATCACTCCAGGCGGCGACGATGACATCGGTGTAGGTATGTTGTTGGCGCGGCTGTTCCACCAGGAATTGTAACAGCGCGCGCTCTTTGGGCGCAAGACCATCGAGCACCGTCTGGCCGTGATAGAGGGTTTGGGTGGCTCCATCAAGCCAAATTTTACCCCGGCTGTAGCCACCCACCTGGGCGACATGGTCGGCAAAGAGCCGACTAAAGAGGCGGGGGCCACTGGCATGGGGCAGACAGAGTCCCTTCTCCATCAGCTTATCCAACACGGGGGCATAATGTTGCCCCACGGTGGCCGACACTTTCTTATCAAGCAAGGCGCGCTTTTGCACCTCAAAGAGGACCATTTGCTCCTCTTGGGTGAGGCCGGCCCAGATATCGGCCAGGCGATGGCGCACCCCGGCAATCTGGTACAAATGCGCCGGCCACTGGGCCAGTGCCGGCCGTTGGGCCGTGGTCAGCCACCAGCGGCAGATGACCATCACCAGGGAAGGATAGCCACCACTCAACTGCCAGATCTGCTCGATCTCGGCGGGGGTGGGGGGCTGATCGACCAACTGGGTGCGGCGCGCAATCGTGTCGCGCGTATCCTGCTCGTTCATCGGGCCGACATAGCAGATGTGTTGATCAAGCAGCCGATGCAGATCGCCGAGTAGATCCGGCTCTGGTACATAGTCCAGACCCAGGCGCATACTGGCGATATAGGAAAGGGTGCTTTTGAAGCCGTCACGCAGACCGCGCAGGGCATCCCCCATCTCTGGGGTGAGCATGCGGCAAAAAGTGTCAAAGCGATCCAGCGCAAAGACGACCCGCTGGCGCTGCGCCTGCAGGTGGATCAGCAATTCGCGCAGGGCGCTTTGCGAGAGAAAGGGATCGGTTGCAGTGCGATTTTCTTGATAGAGCTGGGTGATCAACGCCTGGGTTTCGGGGGCAAAGCGCGCTTTGTGCTCGGCAAAGGTGCGCAGAATGACGCGAAAGAGGGCGGCCAAGGTGTTATCCGGCAAGTTGTTCAAATCCATGGGCAGCAGGGTTACGGGCTGAGCGCGCACCGGCAGATAGCGGTTAAGCACTTCGGGGCGGTGACAGAGAAAACCCAAGAGATCCGACTTGCCCGATCCATTTAGCCCAATGACCGAGCCACTGGCCCCCGTCAAGATCCAACTGGCGAGCAACTGTGCTTCCTGGGCGCGGTAGGTCGGCGCATGATCGCCCCACGGATGTTCAGCTGTTGCGGGCGCGGTTACTTCTGCCATTGTGCTTTTTCATCCTCAGCAAAATCTCAGCATTTCTCAGCAAAACGCCCCGCCGCCGAGCTATCCTGTAGGCAGCAGCAAGGTGATCACAAAGTCTGCTTCTTTGTTAGCGTGCGCTTACCTGCGCCTCACTTCTACCCTTACAGGAGAGATTGCCATGAAACTCACATTTCGCAATACCCGTCGTCATTTGCTGGTGCTCGCGCTGGCGGCCTTTGTCGCCCTGAGCGCAGCCTATGCCCCTGTTATGCTCGATACCATGGCCGGCTCAGCCATCACCCCGGCC
The DNA here is from genome assembly GCA_022842065.1 of Caldilineaceae bacterium. The sequence goes on along the minus strand of JALHQH010000017.1, from coordinate 109,201 downwards.
GCCTATGCCTGCACCCATAGCAGTGGTGGCTGCTAAGGCATAACGCACAGCTTGACAAAGGACCGCGCGCTTAGCGCGCTTCTTTGTCAAGCCCTACCCTTGCCTGCGCGACCTGATTGGGAATGACCATGGACAAACTTTGATAAAAGTAGGTATCTTCGATCTGCGGCAATTGACCGCTGATCGTTTCAAAAATGGCCAGTGCTTTAGCGTAATCCCCTTGCGCTAAATAGCTGATGCCCACACCATCCAACACATTTAGATATTCACCCTGATCATTTAACTGCTGGAAAAGGTTGGCACTCTCCAACAGCGTGGTTTCAGCCTTGCGCCATTCATGGGCGGCCAAATAACTGATCCCTTGATTGACCAAGGTTTTCGCCAAGTTGAGCTGATCAGCAACCCGCCGAAAGCATGCTTCCGCCTGCGCATATAAGGCCAGCGCCTGGTCGATTTGCTCTTGCCGCTGGCGCACAATGCCAAGATTCATCTGGACAATCGCACGATGAACCGGATCATCGATTTCAGTCAATAAGGTAATCGCTTCTTCAAAATAGCTGGCAGCAGTTGCGAAGTCACCCTGGCCACGCAAAGCATCGGCCAGATTCTGCAAGCTCCACGCAATTTGTCGGCGCTGGGCGTGCTCAGTGCGAATTGTCAAGGCTTGACGATGATAGTTTTCGGCCACCTGCCATTGCCGTCGACGCAAAGCCACCAGCCCCAACACAGATAAACCCGTCCCGCGTTCTGGATCGGCATCATCCAACAAAGCCAATGCGGACTGCGCCAGCACTAGCGCAGGATCATACCGGCTTTGCTGCCAGGCAACATAGGCCAACTGGTTAAGCGCGCAGGCCTGGCCTTGGGTGTCCCCTAGTGCCGCAGCGCGCGCGGCACTAGCACTGAGCAAAGTCTGTGCCTCGGCATAGTTACTCATCAACCGATGTAAATAGCCAGACTGAAAGAGCAACGCGGCCGCCGCCGGCTCGTCACCCAGACGTTGACTTTGCGCCACCCCAGCCAGCAGATACGGTAGCCAATGAGCACGATAGCCCGCCATCTCCATTTTCGGGGCCATCGTCAGCAAAAGCTTACGGGTGACAGCCCAAGTTTTTGGATCTTTCAGCGCAAAGTCCAATACATTTTGTGCACGCTCACGCACCGCATCCGAGATGGGCACAGTGTCGCCCTCGGCTTCAATGCGCTTTTGGCTCACCATAATACTGCGTTCCAAGAACTGGTTAAACAGCGCTACATCCTCAGGCTGTGATTGATCTACTCCTGCAATTACCATCCATACCTCTTGCATCCACAACACCATTAATCAAGCTGGCACAGCTGCTTGCCAGCTTATGCAACCAGCGCCATGCCCCGTTGATTGGCCGCGACGATCAGGTTAATTATTGCTGCCAGTGCAATACCTGCTCCAGCAAAAAGGTGCGAGTTAGCCCATGAATGCGATAACATCGTTCATTGGAGCCACCGCGCGTATCCACCAGGCTAAGCGTTACAAGCTGGTTAAGTGCCCCTCGCACCAGTTCCACCCCCAATTCGCCGATCTCGGCAATCGTTCCGATGTCATCGCCAGCGGGATTGACAAGCGGCATGATCAGCAATACACTCCGACTCGTCTGGTCCAAACTGTGCCAGGCATGCCAATAAATATAGTTGTAAAGACTTTCGGCGGTTTGCCCATTCGCGGTCGCCAAATGTTGCAGAATCGAATTCAATGTATAGACATGGGCTTGCGCAGTCACCAGCCGCAGGGCTAATGGATTACCCCCCACGGTAGTAAAAATCGGACGTAACTCGGCATCAGACAAGTCGGCGAGTGCGCTCAGATTGGAGATCTCGATCTCTTGATGAATAAGGGCTAAGGCATCTGCCTCACTCAACTCTGGCATCCGAAAATGGTAGATATTCGGTGTGGCATAAAGGGCTTCGCGCGACGTCAGTAGAAACTTAGACGGATTAGCCAGATCTTGCAACGTCGGCAATAATGCTTCCAAATCGACTAGCGTCTCCAAGTTGTCGATCACTACCACATGTGGCAGCTGTTTTAGGTGCCGGCGTAAGGCGCTGAGCAATGCCGACGGGTTGTCACGTTGGGCCAGGGCAACCTCCGGCAGCAGTTGGCGCGCAAGCATTTGGATCAATTGTTCAGCAGTGAGGATCGGATCGGCCACCGTCGTAACGCTACCACCCAAGGTCAGCCGCTTGTGCCGCACGCTAATCCAGCCAATCTCGTCATAAGCCCCCCTGGCAATTAAGCGCTGGACCGTTTGATGGGCAAGCGAGGTCTTGCCCATCCCCCCCAATCCTTCTAGTGCAATCAGCCAGGGTGCCGTGGGCGCGCAGAGCTGTTGCAATAGCTGGTCGATCTGCGGCGCAACACCAACTAATTCCGCATAGGTAGGTGCCTCCAGTCGTTGATAGAGCCGATCCTGTTGGGCAATGCGCGCGGCTGTATCCAAGTTCGTGATCGTAGTTGTCAGTGCCGTCATCGCCTCATGCTGCTTGGCGAAGAACGCGCTTTCGGACATATTCAAAGCTTTGGCCAGGACACGCGGCGATTGTTTCTCCAGAAAACGCATCTGCAATAAAGCGGCCGCGTTCTTGTCAACCGATTTTAGTGACTCTAACCCCTGCAAAAGTAGTTGGTTGGCCACATAACGGGTGGGCTGTTCAGTTTCCTGCAAAATCTTACGGAAGAGATAAAGGGTGGCAAGAGGTGTTTCCACCTTACTGTTGTTGTGCCAATGCCTTAACGCATTGCGGGTTTGGTCACTCGTCAACAGACCACTTTTACTCGCTTGTGCCATGCCGATCCTCCTCTAGCCAAACTTGCCCCACCTGACATATACGTAAGCGATCGAGTATTTATGGCGGTAGCTTACCATACAAATCGTGCAATAACAACGCGCCCAATAGATGATAAATTCCGCTGCACTGATCCAGTGTCCAGGCCAGCAACACAACTGTACCAGAGATTTATGCAACGCCGCGAGGTCGCGCAAGCCGATATAGGTTAAATACCCGGTGCCATCCTGGTCATTAAAATGAAGTTTCAGCAAGGTTGTGCGCTTGCCGATCAGGCATGGATGCGATCCAAGCGTGCTGATTTGTTCGTATCACCTGTTATTCGCCGCCCGCTCACGCCAGCACCCAGCTGATCCCTGTAGATCCAGCGTACAGGTCGGCGATCTGCGAGAACCTTCTGGGTGCCCCAATGCGTAGTAGGTTCTGTTGACATTTGCTAAAACGGGTTCAATGGGATCTTAGGGGGTTGACAAGATCGCCCTGGGCTAAAGCCGCAGGGCTACCTAACAACGCCGGGTAAACCCGGCTAAGGGAGCCGGATAAACCCGGCGTTGTTGGGTAGCCCGGGTGCCCACTGGGCGCGTTGACGGCGGGGCGGGATGGCAACCCCCTGAATTCCAGTTGAGCCCTAAAACGGCCAATCGAATTGGCCGGCTACCAGCGAAAAGTCAACAGAACCTAGCAAATAATGCGTGACACACAACAGATTTTACTTTTTACAACGGCTAAATACACTGTACTAAAGTAGCCGTTTGCCAAGCTAAAATTAGGATTAACAGCAGCGACAAAACAAAATTGAACCGGCTACAGGGTGCCGGCAGCTTTGCCGGTGCCCGTAGCTGATTCAATCAAAAGAGGTAAAAATTAGTTTGCCAAAGCGCGAATTAGGCTGCGGCAGCACTCTTCTTTGGTCGACCAGGCTTGCCCTTGGGTGCAGGGACGACTTCATAGGCCGCCATGGCAGCACCGATAATCCCCGCATCATTGAGCAACTGAGCCGGCCGCAGTTCCGCCTTCACCGTCAGTTGACCCGCAAATTTGTCGAATTTTTTGCTCACACCACCACCAATGATAAAAAGATCAGGTGAAAAGAGAAACTCCATGCTCAGCAGAAACTCGTTGACCCGTTTGGCCCACCGCTTCCAACTGAGCCCTTCCTCCTCACGAACGCGGGCCGAGGCGCGATGTTCCGCATCTTTGCCCCGGATCTTCATGTGCCCAAATTCGGTATTAGGCAGCAGTTGCCCATCTGTAAAGATCGCACTACCAATGCCCGTGCCAAAGGTGAGCATAATGACGACCCCTTTGCGATCCACGCCAGCCCCAAAGCGCATTTCGGCCACACCAGCCGCGTCAGCATCATTTAAGATGTGGACAGGCGAGCCCGTCGCGGCGCTAAAAATCGCCTCGCCATCCGTATTAACCCAGCTCTGGTCCACATTCGCCGCGGTCAAGATCACCCCATGTTGGACGACGGCTGGGAAGGTACAGCCAATCGGGCCTTGATAATTAAAATGGGTTGCCAGTTGTGCAATCACACCGGCCACAGCATCCGGGGTAGAGGGGACAGGGGTCTCAATCCGCTGGCGGTCGGTTACAAATTGGCCCTGCTTTACATCGACAATGGCACCTTTAATGCCACTACCACCAATGTCTATACCAAGAATCTCCACGGTGCTTCTCCTCAATTCATCTGCTCGTCGTGCTTTTTCTCGTCACACTTTTAATGGGCATGCGGTTTAATGAGTGTGCTATTTTTGGGCGCACGTTTTAATGGGTAAAGTGCTACCAAAATCATGATCATGCTAGCAAGTACATTTTGGTCAAAATGTACTTGCTAGCCGCGACGTCAATGGGCTAACCGTTCAACCTGAGCAGCAACCACAAATTTTGACCAATACAAATTGATCGCTTACGCTGATAATCTCTCGTCTACGCTAAATTCGCTGCGCTTTAAGCAGTTTACATTTCCCCAGTAGCTTGCGCAAATTATCCGTTGCGCTGAAAGATGCTCTATCACGCCAAACCGAAAATGACGCGTCCGCAACAGACGGGCTATAATAGCAAGTGATGAGCACGCCAGTAACAAGCAGTACCGCAATCAAACCTGGGCGCAAGATCCTGCACTTGGATCTCGATGCCTTTTTCTGCGCTGTCGAAGAGCAGCACGATCCAACGCTGCGGGGCAAGCCCTTTGCCGTGGGCGGGCGGCCTCAGGAGCGCGGGGTGGTCGCTTCCTGCTCCTATGCGGCGCGCCAATTCGGCGTCCATTCGGCCTTGCCCATGAGCCAGGCACTGCGCCTCTGCCCGCAACTACGGATCGTGCCCGCGCGTCATCAGGCTTATCGCCGGGTCTCGCAGCAAGTAATGGCGCGCCTACATGCGCTAACACCGTTGGTCGAGCAGCTCTCGATCGATGAAGCCTTTCTCGACGTGACTGGACGCGACGACGCGGCCCAAGCAATTGCGCAGCAGCTCCAGGCGCAAATCAACCGCGAGCTGCAATTGTCCTGTTCGCTGGGCGTAGCGACCAACAAGCTGGTCGCCAAAATTGCCAACAATGTGGGCAAAGCCGCTGTGCGTAGCGGCCAGTCGCCCAATGCCATCACGGTGGTGGCAGCAGGAGAGGAAGCGCTTTTTCTGGCCCCGCTGCCCAGTGACGAACTATGGGGCGTTGGGCCCAAAACGGCCGAACGACTACGTGCATTGGGGATCAACACAATTGGTGACATCGCCCGTTGGCCTGAAGCCGAACTAGCGGCGCGCTTTGGCAAACATGGCCGCGATCTGGCCTATCATGCCAAAGGGCTTGATCAGCGCGCCGTCGAACCGCAGCGCGAGACCAAGTCGATCAGCCAGGAGACGACCTTTACGCGTGATGTGGATGACGGCGAACAGTTACGCCAGACATTGCGCGCCCAGGCGGCGGCGGTGGCCGACGAGTTACGCCGCAAACGGCTAAACGCCACCACCGTTAAGCTCAAATTGCGCTGGGCCGATTTCACCACCATTACGCGGCAGACCAGTTTTACCCAACCCACCGCCGAGGCCGGCGAGCTTGAAAGTGCGGCCTTACGCCTCTTTGGCACCCTTTGGCATGGCGAACTGGTACGGCTAATCGGGGTCGGGGTCAGCGGGTTAACCGATGCGGCACGCCAGCTTACGCTCTGGGAACAACCTAACGAAAAAGAAGAGCGCCTGTGGCAAACCATCAAGACACTGCGTCAGCGTTTTGGCGCAGACGCAGTACAGCGTGGCCCCAGCAGCGATGATGAGGTAGAGCTAGAATAGTTGTCCTCACAGCAGCGTGTACTGCGCATCCCCCGATGCGCAGTACACGCTGCTGCACATCGGGGGATGCGCAGTACACACTGCCGGAATTGCTGTCCGTTCGGCTAAAGCACTAGCTTGGCGCACTAAGATCAAGTATAATGACTAGCATAATTTTCCTCCGACCAATCAAGTAGCGAAGGATAAGACGAAGGTGACGCAACCCGTTTCAACTCGCCCGCCCTTTCAACCCGCACAGCGTGTGCGCGGTTTTGGCACAACGGTCTTTGCCGAATACACGGCACTGGCCATTCAGCACAATGCGGTTAACCTGGGGCAGGGCTTTCCCAATTTTCCCGCGCCCGACTTTGTGAAGGCCGCCGCCCAACAGGCCGTTGCCGCCGATCTCAACCAATATGCGCGCAGCGCCGGTCATGCCCGTTTGATCAACGCGCTGGCTAAGGTCTACGGGCCGCTCTTTGGGCGTGATCTGGACCCCCAGCGCGAAATTGTCGTCACCGTCGGCGCGACAGAGGGCATCTATGCCACCTTGCAAGCACTGGTTGAGCCAGGCGACGAAGTGGTGCTGATCGAGCCGTTCTATGACAGCTATGCCCCTTCGGTGATCATGGCGGGCGCGACGCCGGTCTATGTGCCGCTGCGCCCCAAGCCCAACGCAACCACCGCCGCAGATTGGGTCCTCGACATGGCTGAATTAGAAGCCGCGTTTACGCCACGCACGCGCCTGCTGATTATTAACACCCCACAAAACCCCCTGGGCAAAGTGCTCAATCGGGCCGAGTTGGGGCAGATCGCCGACCTGGTGCAAAAACATGATATCCTCGTCCTCAGTGATGAAGTTTATGAATGGATGACTTACAGCGATCCCGGCCAACCGGTGGAACACACCCGCATTGCCACCTTGCCCGGCATGTGGGAACGGACGATTACCCTGGGCAGTGCCGGCAAAACTTTCTCTGTCACCGGGTGGAAGATCGGCTGGGCGATCACCAATGAAAAGTTGGCCCATGCCATCTTCATGGCCCACCAGTGGATCCCCTTTGCCGTGGCAACCCCCCTACAGGAAGCGGTCGCCATCGCATTGGAAGTCGCCGGTGAACACGATTACTTTAACTGGCTGGGGCAGATGTACAAGGGCAAGCGCGATTTTCTTTTGAACACGCTGCATCGGGTCGGCCTGAAGCCGCTCACCCCCCAGGGCTCTTACTTTATTCTAGTCGATACCAGCCAGCTCGATGTACCCATCGAAGCGGGTTCACGCCGCGACCAGAGCGTCTGCCGCTGGTTTACACGCGAAGTCGGGGTGGCGGCCATTCCGCCCAGCCCCTTCTACAGCCCCGCCCATCAATATCTCACCGACAATCTGGCGCGCTTCTGTTTCTGCAAGACCGATGAAACCCTGGCCGAAGCCGCCTTGCGTTTGGAGAAGAAGTTAGGCTGAGCGGGGGGGATGACCGGATGACAAGGTGAAGGGGTGACACGGTGACACGGTGACAAGGTGACATGGTGACCGAGACAATCACCCCTTCACCCCTTCACCCCTTCACCCCTTCACCTTGTCATCCTGCCTTCTAATGCAGAAGTTGAGCCTTGCGCTAAAAGGAAAAACAAATCATGGAAATCAATGTGGTGCAAGGGAATCTTGCCCAACAAACGGGCGATTGTCTCGTTGTTAATTTATTCGAAGGGGTGACCAAACCCGGTGGTGCCACGGGTGCCATCGACAAAGCCCTCGGCGGCGCAATCAGTCAGTTGATCGCAACTGCCGATTTTACCGGCAAGGTGGGGACGACAGCTTTGCTTTACACTAACGGTCAACTGCCGGCCGCCCGCGTCCTGGTCATTGGGCTGGGTGAGGCGGAGAAATTTACCCTAAAAGGGGTTCGCCGGGCCGCAGCTACGGTGCAAAGTGCGCTGCGTAAACTAAAAGGGGTCAAGCAGTATGCCACGATTGTCCATGGGGCAGGCGTTGGTGGGCTGGATGCGCGTGATGCCGCGCAGGCGATGGCTGAAGGCACCCTCTTGGCCGCTTACCTGGCTCCTAACTACAAACGCCAAGCCCCAGAAGCTGGGCCAGAGCGCTGTACGGTTGTGGAATTTGATGGCAGCAAAGTTGCCGCCATTGAGGCTGGGGTTGCCCGTGGCAGCGCGATGGCAACCGGGGTCTATGCGGCGCGTAGCTATGTGAGTGAACCAGCCAATGTGTTGAACCCCGTCGAATTTGCCAAACGGGCAAGGGCCATGGCCGAAAATGTTGGGCTGAAAATCACCGTCCTTGACGAAGCTACCATGCGCGAGTTGGGGATGAATATTCTGCTCGCCGTCAGCCAGGGCAGCGAAAACGAAGCCCAGTTCATCATCCTCGAACATGCCCCCGCCGGCACGGAGCAGCAGGCACCGCTGATCTTCGTCGGCAAGGGCATTACCTTTGACACTGGTGGCATCAGCATCAAGCCCTCGGAAAATATGGGGATGATGAAGGACGATATGGGCGGGGCCGGCACGGTGATCGGCGCGATGGAAGCGATTGCGCGGCTAGGGGTCAAGCGCCGCGTCATGGGGCTGGGCGTCTGTGTGGAAAATATGCCCGATGGCCGCGCCTTTCGGCCTGGTGATATTCTCACTGGCATCACCGGCAAGAGCACCGAAATTATCAGCACCGATGCCGAAGGGCGGCTGGTGCTGGCCGATGCGCTGGGTTATGTGGCGCGCTATCAACCCGCGGCGGTGGTTGATCTAGCAACCTTGACCGGCGCGATTGGGATTGCCCTGGGGACGCAGGCGGCAGGCTGTTTCAGCAATGATGAGGGGTTGCAAAATGCGCTGCTCCAAGCCGCCGAACGCACTGGTGAACGACTCTGGCCCATGCCCATGTACGATGAATATATCGATGAGATCAAAAGTGACATGGCCGAGCTAAAGAACAGTGGCGGCCGCTTTGGTGGGGTCTCCACCAGCGCTAAATTTATCGAGCATTTCACCGAAGGCTATCCGTGGGCCCACCTCGATATTGCAGCAATGGTCTGGACCGGCAGCGACAAAGACCCGGTCACCCCCAAAGGGGCAACCGGCTACGGCGTGCGCCTCCTCGTTGACCTGGCGGAACATTTTGGTGGGTAGGGGTGTTGGTGGAGGGGTATATAGGTAAATCGGTATATCAGTAAATCGGTATATCGGTACTGAACTACTGATTTACCGATATACCGATTTACTGATATACCACTCTTCCTAATCTTGGAGCTTTCTATGGACACAACTGGCATTGGCCCGGCCTTGATGCCGATTCTGACGGCATCCGTCGGCGTGGAACGGGCGATTGAAATTATTTGGAATTACCTGGAATGGGCGTTGCTAAGCTTTCTGGGCTGGACGCCAGAACAGTTGAAGACGCCCCAATATCTGCAATTCAAAAGTGGTACAAGTATGCTGGCTGGTGTGATCTTGGGCATTCTATTGGCCAGTTTTGCGAATATCCAGCTCTTTGCGTTTTTAAGCCCTTCGGTACCCGGCTTGCTTGACAATATGCCGACCACCTGGGATCTGCTAATCACCGGTTTCATTATCGGCGCAGGATCGAAGCCGGCCCATGATATCCTGGGCATCATTACGCAGGTTAAGAACTTCTTGAATACCAGCGCCATTCGTCAGCGTGAATCAGCCGCCGCGGCATTGGCCGAAGGGGTGCTCAAGTTGGCACAAAGTGAGGCGCAGGCCATGGTCGACGTGCCTGGCGTTGGTCCGGCCCGCGTGCCCATGGGGGCCGCCACGCGCGGCATGGGGCGCAGCGAGGAAGAAGAGACTCCCGTCGTGGAGCAGTCGGCAACCGAGCGTTACATTGAGATCCTGCGCAGTCGTACGGCTGTGTAGAGAGAGGAAAAGCCGCAGATGGCAGCACCATCTTATGAAGTTGAGATTCGTTTTCGTGTCGCCACGGTCGCCGAGGCGTATACCCTCTTGCCCTTTTTAGAAGCAAGTCTAGGCGCAGAAAAAGAATGGACGACGGATATTCTCAGCCCAGCCATTTATGCGAACGGGCGGCTATTGCGCATTGGCCTGGTGCCACCCACCGGCAACAGCCGTTATTACCTGGGCTATAAAGAGGCCGATCAGGGGAGCTTTGCCAATATCCGTCGCGAGTGGGGCGAAGAGATTACCCACGGGGTGCAGGGCAGTGAAATTCTGGCCGAGGTCGGCATCACCGGCGATTTTGCCGACGCTGATGGGGTGCTCAGCCAGTTAACCGCCGCTGGTCACCACCCCTTTATGAGCTTTAGTGGCGTCGATCGCCTCGGTTATGTCGCCGATCTCGATCTGCACACCAAGTTGATGCGTTGCCCCAAGATCCTAGGTGAAGGGGTGATGGTCGAGTTGGAATTGACCGCGCCCGATTATGCAGCAGCGCTGGCCGCCGAAGAAAAGTTACAACGCATTGCCGGCAAATACAAGCTCACCGACCGCCTGCTGCGCGCCGAGCCGCCCACCCTACTGTACGCGGCTACCCATCCCACCGAGCATTAGAAACTGACCAACGAAAACTTACACAACTTCCGTCGTAGCGGCACGATATATTGTGCCGCTACGACGGGGCGCGCACAACCATCGGCAAGCCGTCCTTCGGGCGCATGTTGAAGCGGAAGAGTGGCTCAAATTGGTAACCCGCCACCAGTTCCAGCCGATAACGTTGCAAGATCGTCGCCAGGTTGACGCGCAGTTGCAACATAGCAAAAGCGTTGCCCAGGCAGATGCGCGGGCCAATGGCAAAGGGGATATAGGCATGTTTGGGGATGGCATCAACCCGCGCAGGGGCAAAACGGTCAGGGTCAAATTCAGCGGGTGCGGGGTAAATGGCTGGATGCCGGTGCAAGGTCCACGGCGCAACCAGGATCATCTGCCCCTTCGCAATCTGGTGGCCGGCAACGGTGATTGGTTCGGTTGTTTGGCGGGCCAATACGGTCGTCACCGGCAGCAAACGCATGGACTCCTTGATGACCATCTCCAAATAGGGCAAGTTGGGCAGATCCGCTACGGTAATCGTCCGCCCCGCTAACACTTGATCCAGCTCGGCAACAACTTTGGCCGCCACCGCAGCATGTTGCGCCAGCAGATAGAGGGTAAAGGCCAAGGTGTTACCCACCACCTCATAGCCGGCCGCAAAGAGATTGTTAATCTCATTGCGCACCTGGTGGTCGGTGAGAATGCCGGTCTGATCAGCCTGTTGCGCCTTGAGTAACATGGAGAGCACATCGCCATGATCAACCCCCGTTGCGCGCCGTTCTTCGATGATTGGTTGCAGCAGCGCATCCGCTACACGGATCAGCTGCTTCAGCTCGCGATTGCGGGGGGTCGGTAGCCAACCAGGGACAGGGATCGGCGCGGCGATGCGCTCGTTGAAAAGTTCGATAAAGCGCACAATCGCCGCCCCAGCGGCCTGATCACGCACATCCACATCAAAGAGGGTCTTGGTGCTGATCCCCATGGTCAACTGCATCATCGCAGCGGTGATCTCCACCGTGCTGCCTGGCGGCCAGGCGTTAACCATCGTCTGGGTGTGGGCCGCCATAATTGCGGCATAACGGTTGACGCGCGTGGCATGAAAAGCCGGTTGCATCGTGCTGCGCAAGAGCTGCCACACTTCCCCATCACTGGTAAAGAGATTCTCGCCAAAGAGCTGACGCGCCGCATATTTTACATTCCCCGGCTTTTGTAACTTCTGTGCCTGGGTAACGAGCACCTCACGTACATCATCAGGGTGATTGATAAAGTACGCGGAAAGCGGTCCTAGCCTAATCCGTAAGCGATCGCCTTGGCTGGCTAGGTGATTGAGATAACCAAGCATATCTGTCCGCATTTCGCGCAGATGCGCAAAACCAGTACGGCCACGACGAGCAGTCGCCAAGGGCATGGGCATAGACATGAGATGAGCTCCTTCATTAGCAAAACGACGACAATCAGCGCGCGGCATGGATCATAAGCCTGATCCCAATTGACAATCAAATCGGCGCGGCAGTAAGATGGTAGGCGAGCACGCAATCGCGTGGCCGCGGTCCGCCGCAGGCGCGCGCGTTTGGCCCAGAAAAGGGTCAGCAAGGTGACTGTCAGTGGGCGATGGCATGCGCTGGTCGATCAAGCCGCTCCTCACCTGGTGACAGTCACCTCGTTCGCGAAAATTAAAGAACTGATTTCAAACAGAGTACACTTTAGGGAGAAAGCACAGGGCGATCTATGTGGATGCTTGACCGTACGGGTGGCGTTAGCATTGTGGGGATGGGCCAACTGCCCGTGGTGAAGACCAGCATGCTAAACTTAAAAGCGATGGGTGCCGCCGCGGTCAACCTGGCACTGGCAGATGCCGGCATTGATCGGGTCGATGCCCTCTTTGTCGGCAACATGCTGGCCGATGAATTGCAAGGGCAGAAACATCTGGCCACACTGATTGCCGATGCCGCCGGTCTACGCGGGATCGAAGCATTGCAGGTACGTGCGGCCACGGCAAGCGGTGCCGCCGCGCTGCGCATGGCTTATTTTGCCGTGGCCAGTGGAGAAGCCCGCACGGCAATTGCGTTGGGCGTCGAGCAGATGAGCAGCGACCCAACCCGCGTCGTCGAGGTGCTGGCCAAAGCGCTGGATGCCGAGTTGGAAGTGCCCCAAGGCGCCACGTTGCTCAGTCAGAATGCGCGCTTGATGCAGCTTTACTTGGAACGGTATGGCTTGCATATAGAGTGCTTCAACAACTTTGCCGTTAACGCACACCAGAACGCGCGTGGTAATCCCAACGCCCTCTTCAAAGACAAGCTGGTCACCAGCGAGATGGTTAGCCAGTCACCGCTGGTCGCCGCACCGCTGCGGCGCTATGATGCCGCACCGATTTGTGACGGTGCCGCGGCGGTTGTCTTGACCCGTAGTAACGAAGCCCGCGCCTTTACGGCGCAACCAGTGCGTATTCTGGGCTCCAGTGTCGCGACGGACTGGTTCCGCATTGACCAACGCGCTGATCCCCTGCATCTCTATGCCGCCGCACGCTCTGCCCACGATGCGTTTCGTAAGGCGAATGTCCATCGCAATGATATCGACCTCTTTGAGGTGCATGACGCTTTTAGCATTATGGCTTGTCTGCTCTTGGAGGCAGTGGGCTACGCCAACGCGGGGGAAGGGTGGCAGTTGGCCGTGGAGAATCAGATTGGATTGCAGGGACAATTGCCCATCTGTTCCATGGGTGGCTTAAAAGCGCGCGGGCATCCGATTGGGGCCTCGGCCATCTATCAAACCTGCGAGATTGTTTTACAGTTAACAGGGCGGGCGGGTGGCAATCAGCTGGCCCAGGCGAGCCGAGCGCTGTTGCAGAGTGTCGGGGGCGCAGGCAGTACGGTCTTGACCCATATCTTTGGGGTTTAGTCCAGATGCAAACGCTGAGGCACTGCGCCGGGCCAAGGGTTGCCTGGCAAGAGTAGCAAAAAATAAGCCCGTCATCTTTGCAATGGCGGGCTTAGATCGAAGAGAAAGAAAAAGTAGAATTTAGCAGAAGCTATACAGCCAGGCGGCGCACAGCAGAGCGTTCCATGCGCCCTAACAACCAGAGCATGGTCAACATCATCAGATTGCTGACAAACCAGGCACCTAAGGTCACTAGCCCTTCAGCCGGCGCCGACCAGATAAAGCTCAACACTGGAATCAACGTAATCAACGGGCACAGAATGCTCAACCAGCTTTTGTAGTTCAGATTGGTGAAAGTGTTCATGAACTTATTCTCCCGTAAATATTGATCCAGCTGAAGCTGTAAACGTCTTGGCTGTGATTGGCTGATTTGTTTGTGGACCTGATTTGCTTTGTTTCGTGCAGCCGCTTGCTTGAGCTCATTGTATTACAGAAAGCTGTCAGAAGCAATGGGAGCAATGTGGTAACTTACTAGCAACTTAAACGTAAGGTTTCTCGTTAACTAAGTTTGCGCTACCAGTGAGAAAAATCCGTTTAGTTTACGATTTTGGCGAAGTTGCGTAATCATTTAGGCAATTCTCCCTTACGATTTAAAAAATCAGCTTGCCATGTCGGCCATGTCAGTCACCTCATGCCTTACACAATAAATATCGTTTCGTAGGTTTGGCTACTTTGGTTGCATAACCGCCTTTGCACGCTCGGTCAGCTTTACGGGAAGAACGCTAGCCGCGACCGATTGGCCAAGGTCCGTTGTGCCGCGCCAGGCTAACGCGCGCTGATATAGCCACCGTTGACCGCGTAACGGCGCAAAAAAGCCCAGCATCACATTGATGCTGGGCTTGTGGAGCAGAGAAAGTGCGCCATATTCGATTCAGGCCAGAACCCTTAGACGGCCAAGCGGCGCATGGAAGAGCGTTCCAGCCGACCAAGCAACCAGAGCATCGTCAACATCATCAGATTGCTGACAAACCAGGCGCCCAAGGTCAGCAGCCCTTCAGCTGGTGCCGACCAGATAAAGCTCAACACTGGAATCAACGTAATCAACGGGCACAGAATGCTCAACCAGCTTTTGTAGTTCAGATTGGTGAAAGTTTTCATGTGTTTGCTCCCGTAGATATTGATTCAGATGAATCTGTAAACGTTGTATCTGCTGCGCTGTTTCGTTTAGCTTTGCGCTTGGACTGATTGTATTACAAAAAGCTGTCAGACACAATGGGATCAATGTGGTAACTTACTTACTCCTTAACCGTAAGGTTTCTCGTTAACTTGATATGTTCTACCACTGGTGGAAACGGCTTGACCCTACGGAACTGCTTGGCTCAGCTAATTTTTTTGGCCGTTTAACCTTAAGATCTGGAACATAAGACATTACTTTAGCCGCTACTCTTTTGTGTCACGCCTTACAGGAAAACGCTTTTTTGTAGGCTTGCCTTCACTACTTTGCCACATGATCAGCAAAGTAGGCTTGCCAGGGCTCACAGCCACGAATGAAGGGCTGCATCAAGGCGCGTTCTGCCTGCACGGTATGCATCAGATCATGGGCCGCCCATTCATGGATCAATTCGCTGAGAGTAACGATGCCCAGCTCTTGATGGCGGGCGCGCTTTGTGAGGTCGGCGGTCGTAATGGTATCAAAAAGGGCTAGCGCATCGGCCCGCAAACGGGCGAATTCGGTTGCCAACGCGGCCGGGGTTTGCACGGCAACAGGTGTGCTGCCCTGCGCATCAGGATCAAACGCTGGGAAATCCTGCTCGGCGAGTAGATAGCCCACACGCAAGGGAAAGACCATGCGCTCGGTATCCACCAGGTGTTGCAGACATTCCAGCGCGGACCATTCGCCCGAGTTTGGCGCTAAGGTGAGCAATTCAGCCGGCAAAGTGGCGATCAAGTCGTGCCAGCGCGTAGGGGTGGTGAGGAGGACGCTGCGCGCCCAGGTGAGAATGTCGATCATCATGGCTCCTGTGGTTAGATAAAATAATGTCCATTGTTGATCCACGAAGCCCGTACCTGGGGGACGCGCCGGCAGCCGAAGGAGCTCTTTCTTCGTGGAATATCACTTTTTGCAAGCGCCTTTGTTGCATCGGTCATTGGATTGTAGTCGATCCCCAATGCGGGGACAAGTGACAATCAGCCCAGGAGCGGGGAGACAATGTTGCTGACTTGTGCGATACTTAGTCTCTATGAACAGTAACCTGCTTACCCACAACCCAACCCTTGCCGCCCTGCCCAAAGCCGCTGAACGCCGCATGGCGCTCACCGTTACGCGCGACGCCGAGCGGCACTTGCGCGGTGGTCATCCCTGGCTCTTTGCTGATTCGATCACAAAGGTAAGCCATGAGGGTGCGCCCGGCGATCTGGCAGTGGTTTTTGACCAGAAACGACGCTTTGTGGCGGTTGGCCTCTATGACCCCGCCTCGCCGATCCGGCTGCGGGTGCTGCAGCAAGGGACGCCAGCTACGATTGACCGGGCCTGGTTTGCCCAGAAATTAACCAGCGCCGCCCACCTGCGCCAACCGCTGACCGCCAACCAACAGACGACTGGCTATCGGCTGGTCTATGGTGAAAATGATGGGTTGCCGGGCTTGGTGATTGACCGCTATGAGGGGACCCTAGTGGTGAAGCTCTACACCACAGCCTGGGTGCCCCATCTGGTTGATCTGTTGACGGCGCTACTGACGGTGCAAAATGCAGAACAGATCGTGTTGCGGCTGAGTCGCAATGTGCAGCAACTGTCCCTCCAGCTTTATGGGTTGACCGAGGGGATGGTGATCGGCGAAACCGGGTTAGCTGGGCCAGTCGTTTTCTTGGAAAATGGGCTGCGTTTTGAAGCCGACCCGATCCACGGCCAGAAGACCGGCTTTTTTCTCGATCAGCGTGAGAATCGGGCCCGCGTCGAGCGCTTGGCGGCGGGCAAACGGGTGCTCAATGTTTTTGCCTACAATGGCGGTTTTTCGCTCTATGCGGCGCGTGGCGGGGCAACGCAGGTGACGAGTCTTGATCTCAGCCGTCCCGCTTTGGCCGCGGCAACCCGCAACTTTGCGCTCAACCAAACGAATCCCAACGTCGCCAAGGCGGACCATCAATTGCTGGCCGGTGATGCCTTTGTCCTACTGCAACAACTGGCGCACGATGGCACTCGCTATGACCTGGTGATCATCGATCCACCGGCCTTTGCCAAACGGCAGAGCGAAGTCGAGCGGGCGCTAGGGGCCTATGCCCAGTTGACGCGACTAGGGTTGAATGTCCTGGTGCCAGGCGGGACGATTGTGCTGGCATCCTGCTCCAGCCGTGTAACCGCCGAGGCTTTTGCGGCGAATGCGGTTCAGGCGGCAGGAGGGGTGGGGCGGCCATTGCGGATCTTTGACCAAACGGGGCATGCGCTCGATCATCCGGTGGGCTTTGCCGAAGGGGCCTATTTGAAGTGTATTTATGCGCGGGCGTGATGGTGCGGATGGCGAAACCGCCCGGCGATAAATCACCGGGCTAGGGAACAACGCCCGCTGAAGCGGGCTGGCGCGGTAGATTAACTACTCATCGCGTGGTTTGGATTGGCGTTGCCGTTTAACGTCGCTGCGTACGCGTTTGCCTTCTAGCCGTCGTTGTTGCGACGCAAAGGTCGGTTTCGTGTTGCGCCGCAATTTGGGTTTGACGGTCGCTTGGCGGATCAATGCGACGAGTTGGGCGCGCGCGTCTTCGCGATTTTGCAGTTGGCTGCGTGATTCGCGCGCGACGATCACCAGTTCACCATCGCTGTTGATGCGGTTGGCGGCCAGGGCCAGCAAACGATGACGCACGCCATCGGGCAGCGCCGGTGAATTTGCCACATTAAAGCGCAACTGCACCGCAGTCGAGACCTTGTTCACATTCTGCCCGCCCGGACCGGAGGCGCGGATAAACTCCTCGCTGAGTTCGCTTTCATCAATAATAATTGTGGGTGTTACTTCTAACATATCGTTTCTATTTGTCCATCAAAAAACTGGGGACCCGTGTAGCTCATGTTCACTCCTAACGGCAGTCGCAGCAATGCTGCTCGGTTTGGCGACTCTAGGCTGCTGCACCGGCCACCAGACGGTGACCGTAGTGCCCTGATTAAGCCCTGCGCTGGCAATGGTCAACTGGCCATGATAGAGATCGACAATCGATTGGACCAGTGCCAAGCCTAACCCAATGCCATCAGTCTGGCGGCCATGCGCCTTGTCGGCCCGGTAAAAACGTTTGGTCAGATTGGGCAGATCTTCCGGGGCAATGCCCTGCCCATTATCGGCGACCTCAAGTTTGATCAGCTCGCCTTGCTGCGCCAATTTTACCACGACCTGGCCGCCGGGTGCCGTATATTTGAGCGCATTGTCTAACAGGTTACGCACCACGACGTGCGCATGATTCAGGTTGGTTTGAATCGGCGGTAAAGGGGTGACGGGTGGCTCGATCTTCAAACTGATCCCTTTGGCCTCAGCTAGTGGGGCTAACTCCTGGTGCAGCCGGCGCAGCAGTCGCAGCGGATCAACCTGCTCTTCGCCGACGGCCAGCCGGTGCGCATCCAGCCGCGAAAGCAGGATCAGATCATCGACCAGGCCGGCCATGCGCACCACCTCCTGGTGAATTTCATCCAAATAGCGTTGTGCCGTGGCTGGGTCGAGTTCGCCAGTGAGCAGTGGCTCGGTGCGCAGGCGGATCGTGGTGAGCGGGGTGCGCAATTCGTGCGAAGCGTTGCTGGCAAAGGCGCGCTGCTCGGCCACCATCGCCTCCACCTGTGTTGCCATCTGGTTGAAGGCCAGCGCGACTTCACCAATTTCATCCTGCCCCGGTGTGGGCACTCGCTGTTGCAGATCGCCGGCAGCCATTGCCAGCGCGGTGTTACGCAGGCGCGCCAGCGGGCCGGTCAACGAAGCCAGCAGCCAGAGGCTGACGCCAATCCCCAGCAAGACAAAGAGCACAAAGCCACTAACCAGCACCAGCACCCGTTGCCGCACCATCGTCCGGGGCTGGGTCGCTGGGGCCGCCAATTGGATGTAGCCATTATCTTCGTCGCCGGTACGCAGAGGCGCGGTACTGATGATCTGCTCCACGCCGTTTTCGTCAACGTCAAAGGTGTAGGGCGCGTCGAGGGTCGCCTGGGTAAAGCTAAAAGGGCTGTTTTGACCAACCGCGCTGCCGTCTGTTGCGCTGTCAACGAGAATACGGCCATGTTGATCGAGCAGGAGGGCGCGCCCATTCACACTGTCGGCGGTGCGTTGGAAGAGGTCACCGTCAAGTTGGGGGGCAGCTTTGCCGCCCTCTTCATGCTCGCCATGTTCTTCACGGCCAGGGCTGCCCAAGCTAGAGGCCAGCAACGCGGCATTGACACGCAAGGTGGCGGCAAAGTCGGTATAAGCACTGTTGGCGATCTGCCAACCGGAGAGCAGCGTCAAGCCGCCAAAGCCGATGACGATCAAGCCGAGGTAAGTGGCCAGGAGCCGGCCCCTTAATGAACTGAGTAATGAACTGCGCATGGCTAACGTCCTTTGTCCTCAGCGGCCAGAAAGCGGTAACCGATATTGCGCACGGTCTGGATGTAAACGGGCTGGCTGGGGTCATCCTCAATCCGCTCGCGCAGCCAGCGAATGTGGACATCCAAGGTGCGGGTGTCGCCCAGCCAGTCGGTCCCCCAGACCTGGTCGAAAATCTCGGCACGGGTGACCGCCTCACCGGCGTGGCTCATCAACAGGGCCAACAGCTCGAATTCTTTGTGGCGCAAGGTGAGCGGCCGGCCCGCCTTGGTGGCCTGAAAGGTGGTAAGGTTCAGTTCAATTGCACCGATCTTGAACACCTCACGCGTCGGCTGGATGCGATCCAGCGCAATGCGGCGCAACATCGCCTTGATGCGGGCCAACAATTCACGCGTGCTAAAGGGTTTGGTCAGGTAATCATCTGCGCCCAGTTCCAGCCCCAACACGCGGTCGATCTCTTCATTGAGCGCCGTCAACATCAGGATCGGCACCACGCTCCGTTCACGCAGTTGGCGACAGACCGTCCACCCATCCATGCCCGGCATCATCACGTCGAGGATCACCAGATCGGGTGGTTGGGCCAACGCTTGTTGCAGGCCACTTTCACCACTATTGGCCACGCCGACAGTGTACCCTTGCTCGCGCAGCGCCCGCGCCAGTGGCTCGGTAATATAGGGGTCATCATCAATGAGTAGAATGCGGATCATGGGTTTATCAATCACGCTTTAAAGAGTCAGAATTTTTCATTTATCGCAGAGAATGATTCGTTCCGCTGTGTCCTCTGCGGTAAAAAGCCAATCATCATCTATTGTACCACAGCCGACCAGTACACTGTTGGCCAAGTGCTGATCGGTTGATCGTCCCGTAGGGACGGTTGACCTTAGACGGGAAATATCATGATTTTCTTGGTCCTAAGGTCAACCGTCCCGATGGGACGAAAAAAATCAGCAAAATTTCGGTAACTGGACTGCTTTGCAGACGACTTACAATTGCCACCTGACGCCACCCCTCAGCTTGTCGCGCCTGGTTGTAACTTGCGGCTTGATTCACTGCGTTCGCCCAGGGCGGCAAAGATCCGATAGAAGGTTAAGAAGCCAACCAGCAGGGCGCTGCCACCGTAGAGCCAGGCAAAAGCGCGGCTATCGGTGCCGGCCATCCAGCCATGTAACGTCACCATGAGGTAGGCTGCAAAGGTGAGGTAATGGAGTTGGCGCCACCGCTTGGCGCTGATCCACTGGCGCAGGTAAAAGGTCGCCGAGAGCAAGAGCATCAGGTAAAACGCAAGAATACCGATGCCCACCCAGATTGGTTCATAAGGCCCCGTAAAGGGAATCAACAGGTTGGCCGGCGTGTAGGTGTAATAGCTGTCAAAGAGCAAGAGCAGGGCGTGAAAAGAAGCTAAGCCCACAGCGATCCACGAGAGGGCATCGTGCATGGTCAACGCGACGGGGGCCGGCACCCATGTTTTGATTAGCTTGGTGCTCAGTAGCAAGCCCCAGATCGTGGAAGCGCTCAGGAGGATGTATGCAACCGTGCCGCTGGAACGGGTGAGGTACCAGGCAACTTTTTCACTGGCCCACAGGGTGTTTTGCAGGTTGAATTGGGCGAAAAAAGTGGGGAAGAGCCACCAGAGTAGAATCAGGGTTTCCGTGACAAAGATACCAAGGAGGATGCGGATCTTGGCCCGTGAAGTTTGGGGTGAAGTTTCAATTGGTGTTTGGAATAAGGTAGACATAAGTACTCTTTTCTAGCGATAATCGACGAATAATGACTGACGACCGGCGGCTGCGCTTGTCGAAGCCACCGTCCAAATAATTAGACCGGTTGGATAAAAGGTTGCAACGCTGGGGTGACCAGCAGGTGATGGTGCTGATCGATCAGGGCGGCGGCGATCTGTAGACGGGTCAACCAGAGTTGGCCGGCCTTGGCCCCAGCGATGAGGGCTGCTTTGGCCCACGCTTCGGCGACGGCGGCGTCGGCGGCCAGCACAGAAACGGTTAATAGGTCGGTGCTGGCGGTGGTGCCCGTATGTGGGTCGATCAGGTGGTGAACCTGCACCCCATTGTGCTGCCAACGACGGTAGTCAACCCCAGAGGTGGCCAGGGCGCTGTTCTTTAGCCAGAGTTGGGCGAGATCAGGGTTCATGGGGTCACCTGCGTTGCGCGCATCGACCGGATCAGCGATGCCGACCGGCCAACCGGGCCACCCAGCCGGCGCATCACCGGCGACTAGATCACCACCTGCATCGACCAAGCAGGGCCCCCACTGGCTGAGAAAGGCAACCGCCTGTTGCGCCGTGTCGCCCTTGGCGATGCCCCCCAGGTCAAGGCGCATACCAGCAGGCAAGCGAATGGCATGTTGGGCCTGGCCGAGTTCAACTTGCGGCCAGCAACCACGGGTGGCTTGGGGTGCAAGAGGGCGACCAGCACCATTTGTCGGCTGCGTTTGCTGGCTAAGCTGGGCAAAGTCCCGATCATAGCCCGTGGCTTCGACAGCGTTCAGCACAGTGGGATCGAAATAACCATCAGTCGCCTGCGCCAGTTGCAGCGAGCGCACCACCAGTCGCCACAGCACATTCGAGACCGGGGTCCACTCGCCTGATTGGGCGTTCACTTGCGCCAATTCGCTGCTTTGGGTAAAGCGGCTCAAGCGCGCCTCGGCGGCGTGAAAGAGGGCGGCCACTTGTTGCAAGGTTTGGTCGGCCAGCGATTGGTCGGTTAGATCCAGCCATGCCGTCATCTGGCTGCCCATTGCGTAGAAGTGGTGACTGGACCAGGTGGTCTGATTGGTGAGCGTTGCCATAGGTGCCTGCTTTAAATAGGGTCAATGATCGCTTGGCTATAGCAGGACACTTGACTTTACATCAAGCGTCCTCCTAGAACCAATGGGTTAGCGACTGGAACGGCTACTGGTCACGACCGTCGGGATGTTGATGGTCGGAATCGGTGCTAACTGCGTCGTGAACAAATTATCCAGCGTGCTGTCGGCGGCCAGGTTGGGCACGGTGGCGACTTGTTGCGGATTGCCACTTTGGGCCGTGCTGCTGCTGGTAGTGATAGTTGTCCCGGCAAGCGTAGTTACGGCCTGGTCTTTTTGGGCGGCGAGATTAGCCCCCATGATGGTCGCGACCAGTGAGCCGACCACCAGCGCGCTCTTTAGTAAATTGGCACTCCGATTCGATGCCGTGGGTTTTGCCTTGGTCGATGCACCTGCTTTGGGGGCGGTGCCTGGTTTCGTTACAGTGGGTTTCGTCATCGTTACGTTTGTCATCTTTGTGTTACCTGTCATTCCAGTCGTCAGGGTTGGATTAGGTGAGATCGCCGTAGGGATGGTCGGCTTAGGGATGGTTGTGTTAGTCATCATCGCCGTCTTCATGCTCCCCATGCTCATGTTCGTCTTCATATTCTTCATATTCACCACGCGCGCCGCCTGGTGCCGTGCTTTGGGTCTGCAAGGTTTGCAGAGCCTGGCTTGCGTTATTGAGCTGGGTCTGATATTGCTGTTCCCGCTGCTGCATCACCTGCACCGCCTGCATCAGCTTTTGGTTCTGCGCTTGTAGCGTTTGCAGGGTCTGATCATTACTGGTCTGTGGGCCGGCATTCGCATCGATCACGGTCTCCTGGCTGGGCACGGGCAAAACAAGCGTCTCGGTGACGGTCGTGGTGGCGGCATCTGCGACCCCACCAAAACGATTGTTTTGAAAGAGCAGGAAGGTTAAGAGCAGCAGTACCGTCAGGGAACCGGCGGCCAGTAGATTGTAGAGACGACTATTATTTTTCATGGTGAGAACTCCTTCATATGGTCGGGTGCCTGGGTCGGCACCGCTTGTTGCAAAAAAAGTAGGGCCATCGCTTACTTGTTGCGATGACCCTATTGTAGACCAAATGGAAGGGGCTTGTTTTAAATCTACCCTAAATCATGTTAAATCGAGCTTAAATCTTTTGAGGTAGGCGTAACGCGGTGTCTTTTGTCGCGGCAAGGCATGCCTTGCC
>JALHQH010000017.1:0-86171 GCA_022842065.1 Caldilineaceae bacterium | reverse complement strand
GCTAACCGGGGTGTATTTTGGCGCGCAACCCATGGCATGCCCGCGACAAAAGACACCGCGTTACGCCGTTTGTAATTCGGCTTGCCGGCGCAACTCGCCAATTTCACCACGGTGGCCTGCTTCATGTTCGATCAGGTGGTATAAGACCCATTCCGGCGTCACGTCATAGGGGTCTAAGCGGCGGGCGCGGTAGAAATCCGCCGCTGTCATCGGGCGCAGGGCATCCAGCAACAGTTGGCGCGACGCGGCTAGCCGGGCCAGGTGTTGCTGGAGATCCTCGTTCTCCACCGGCATCAGACGGCCTGATGGCTCACGCATTTCATAGGGCAAGAGGGCCGTGACTTCGGGGCCATAGTCAGGCCGCTCGAGGATTTCAACGTAGAGCCAGTCTAGTTCGACCGCGACAATATGGTAGAGCAATGTCCCAATCGTGTTAGCCTCGGCGTCCGGTCGCCAATGCAGTTTGTCATCAGTCATGCCGGCCAGGACTTCTAAGGTACGCTGACGAATGTCGGTCAGCAGCCAAAGCCAGCGACCAACCAGGGGATCATAACCCGTAAAGGGGGCGACGATCAGTTGCTGCCGTTCTTTTGTCGTCAAGCTGGTTTCTGCTTTCTTTTTCTTGTACATAGTTGTACATTACACGAGTACACACTTCAACCAGCACGGCCCCAAACTGCACGAGGTCTTACACGCTGTCCATGTGCGATTACGCCCGACGAAGCCACAACCGGGCGACCTAGTTATATAGCGCAAGCTAGGCGAAGCGCTTCTTGCTCAATATTCTTGGCGGCGTTCCAGTCGCGCTGGTTGATCACGCCGCAGTCCTGACAGGTCCACTTTCGAGCTGACAGGACAAGCTGCTTGTTGATGTAGCCACAGTCGTTGCAGGTCTTACTGCTGGCGTAGAAACGACCGACCTTGACCACCTGTCCACCAAACGCAGCCGACTTGTACTCAATCTGGCGGATAAACTCACCAAGACCCACATCAGAAATCGCAAAAGACAACCGCCGATTCTTGACCATCCCCTTGATGTGAAGGTCTTCCACGCCAACGAAAGCGTAGGTTGATGCGATGGCGTGACTAGCCTTGTGCTGCACGTCGGCCCTTTTGTCGGCAATCCGCTTGTGAAAGCGCGCTACCCTTCGATTCGCTTTCCACCAGCGATTGCTTCCCTTAATGCGGCGCGAGAGGCTTCGGCTTAATTTCTTCAGGCGACGCAGCCCATTGCGCAGTGGTTTTTGGTTATCAAACTCACTGCCATCTGAGATCGTCGCCATTGCCTTTACACCTACGTCAACCCCGGTTGACTGCTTTGGGAAATCTTTCTTTGGTGAATGCACCACGTCTACCTGAATTGACACGTACCACCAATCAGCTACCTTTGAAACGACCGCGCCCATGATCTTGCCGTCGAATCGTAGCGGCTCTGCCATGTTGACTTCGCCAAGCTTGGGGATATAGATCACATGGCCGTCTACCCAAAACTTATCGTTGTTCAGGCGAAAAGATTGTTTCTTGTTCTTCTTTGATTTGAACTTGGGGAAGCCAATTCTAGCCCCCTTGCGCTTCCCACTCTTGCTATCAAAGTAGTTCTTGAGCGCTGTCCCTGCATCGGCAAACGCGCCCTCCGCGACATCCTTGGCGACCTCGTACACCCAAGGGCATAGCTCCCCCTTGATGGCGTTGAAATCCTTCTTTGCGGCCATCATGCCGTAGATCGCTATGCCTTGCCCCTTTGCCCACTTCCATCGGTTAAGCGCCCAGTTGTAGACAAAGCGCTTTGTTCCTGTTGCCTTGCGAAAGTAAACTTCCTGATCAGGCTTTGGGTTTAGTCTGATCTTGTGCGCTCTGATCATGCTGCACTCGCTCCCATTCATCACGTGCTATCCGGTGCGCAACTTCCAAGATTTGTTCCCCAGTCATTGCGCTTATGAGACGCAGCAATTTGCGCGTCTCTTCCCACACTTTGATTGTCACTGTATCAGTTGCCATAGTTGTAACTATACAACCTGGGCGAGGAATTGTCAAGCCCGAATATTCTTTGTGCATTGTGGATAACTATGATCAGGAACGTACAAGAAATCAACTACTTATTCTCTCTCCTGTATGATTCGGTAAATTACCCCGTTTGCATCGCCAGAAAATCTAAGACGATCTGGTTAAACTGGTCCGGTTGCTCCATGCTGGGCAGGTGGGCGGTATTCGGGATGACAACCCGCTGGGCACCGGGAATCCGGTCGGCCATGACCGCGGCGGCGCGTTGCATGGACGCTTGGTCGAGATCGCCGATGATGACCAGGGTTGGCACTTGGAGCTGCTGCAGTTGGGCAAAGGCGGGTGGATCGAGGGGCTCATTTTCGCCGAGTTCCATTGCTTCGTTTTCCAGCGCAATGGTATTCATCTCCAGCACCTTCTGCCGGATGGCCGGATCGACCTGTTCGGGCGTGCGCTGGGGGCCATCGACCCATTGATGCACCTCCCAAGCGGCTACGGTGGCAAAGGCACCGCGCTTGAAGGCCTCCACAATCTGATCCCAATCCGCTGGGAGTTCTTCGTCTTCAGACTCCGCATCTTCATAGCCGCTGGGCTCAGAGCAGACCATGATGAGTGAAGCTGTTTTTTCGGGGTAGACCAGGGCAAAGTCGAGCGCCGTGCTCCCGCCCATCGAACAGCCGAGCAGGTGGGCGCGCTCGATCGCTAACAGGCTCAATAAGGCGGCCAGATCGGTATGGTGGCTATAAGTTTCAGCCACCGGTTCGGTCTGCCCATAGCCGCGCATGTCATAACGCAAAACGCGGAAGTGCGCGGCAAAGTGGTCAAACTGGTCATCCCACATGCGCGAGTCACAGATGCCGGCGTGGATCAGCACCAGGGGTGGCCCCGCGCCGGCGATTTCATAGTAAAATTCAGTGCCATTGATTTCGGCAAAACCAGATTGGGGTGTCGTCATTTTCGTCTTTTTCCTTTTTGGTGGTTGAACGTAGTAACAATTTATTTTTGCCGTCTAGTACAGTGTCAGAGAAATTCTGACAGTTTAACAAGTTGGCCCGCCGCGCGGATCGAGTCACGGAGTGACGGCAGACGGTAGCCGCAGGTTTCAACCTGCGGGTCCAGGACGCCAGCCTTAAAAGGCTGGGCTACCTTCTGCCGCCACTCCGTGGCTAAACTAGCAGAATTTCGCTGACACTGTACTAATGTATAAACTCATTGCGCAGCAGGCCAAACATCGCGCTGTCGTGGAAGGTGCCCTCGTCTTCCCACGAATAGCCGCGGCGGATGCCTTCTAGGTGAAAGCCGAGTTTACGCAGCAGCTTTACCGATTCATGGTTATCCGCAATCGTCGCAGCTTCAATCCGGTTGAGGTCGAGTGCGGTAAAGCCATAGTGGAGCACGGCACGCACCGCTTCGCTGCCGATGCCCTGCCCCCAAAAGGCATGGGCGAGATCATAGCCCACTTCGGCACGGCGATGGTATTTGTCCCAGGCGTGCAGACTGACACCACCGAGGACCCGATCTTGTCCCGCCAGGGTAATGGCCCAGCCATACCATTGGCCGGCGGCACTCCCCGCCCGTGCTTCCTCGATAAAGGTGGCCGCTTCTTCCACACTTTTTAACGGTTCCGAATTGAAGCGCTGCACATAGGGATCGCCACGAAAAATCAACACGTCGGCGGCATCCGCTGGGCGTAAATCACGCAGCACTAGCCGTGCCGTGGTTAAGGTTGGGACAGTTGTATTATCGATTGTAAGTTGCGCGTTTTCGGTCATTCAGGCTCCTTTGTCATGGGATAGGTATGCGTTTGGCAAGACAAGCGTAGGCGCGCTCCTGCTCCGTGGGTGGTTCACAACATATCATTGTTTGCTGGGGTTACCGGAAAAAGGGGCAGAGAAATAAAAACGCCACCAGCATTGTGTGCTCGTGGCGTGAAGAGGCAGAACAACCATAAACCGACCTATTGATTAGGCCGGCAAGGGTAAAACACGTTTTCTCCATCCAGAGGTACACAGCGATATATTGTTGTCGACCATTGCGGTGAGACGCCGAGCAAAGTTGTGGATGATTGGCATGTTGCGCACCTCCTTTCTTAGATGAGTGAGCGTATTGATGATTGAACGGCTGTGATAATATCATCAATCTAAAGAGAGCGTCAATTTTACGGGATAACAAAGTAGGGCTATGCCGTAGGCGCTGGGGGAGATCAACACACGCCTATTCGATGATTACATCTTTCCAGAACCACCAACTGAAGGGCGACATTGGATAATGACGGAGGTGGGGCTTGGCGAGAAACTGTAAGCGTTCATAGTAAAGGGGCAGTGCTGGGGCTGCGGTGGTGGCTAATGTGTCTGCTTGTGCCAGTAG
Source organism: Caldilineaceae bacterium (assembly GCA_022842065.1). The sequence goes on along the minus strand of JALHQH010000017.1, from coordinate 81,803 downwards.
GGCTAGCCGTCTGGCCGGCTCTGGGGTGTGTTGCGCCTCAGCAAAAAGCTGATGAAACTCGGGATTGGACCAGTGGGTAACATCGGCGTTGGCAAAGAGATCCATAAAGATGCCGGCATCCGGGTAGTCACAATTCCAACCGAATAAGAACAGGGCCGGCCGTTCTTCATAGCGAACGCGCAAAAAGTCGGGATAATCCAAAATCTGCCAGGCAATGGTGATACCAAGGTGTGCGCGCCACTGTTCACTCAACCCATGACAGACCGCGTCCATGCCTTGCCACGCCAGGGCGCGCACCGTTGGAAAGTAGGCCGTGTCAGCGTAGCCGGCGGCTTGCAACAAGCGGCGTGCCTGTACTGGATCAAAGCCAAGCCCAATCTGCGGCGAATGGCCAGGTAGGCCAGTCGGGATGAAACCACCATGCGCGGGCTGTTCATACCCGCCTAACGTCGTGTTGACCAGTGCCTCCCGATCAATCGCATGCCCCAAAGCCTGGCGCACCCGGCCATCGGTAAAGGGTGATTGTGCCGCATCGAAGGCAGCAAAGAGCACATTCAACCGTGGGGCTGTTCGATATTGGTCTGAGTACCGTTGGCGCAACGGTTCACGCGCCGCCGCATCCATCTCATTGAGCCAAAGTAGATCAAGCTGCCCATCCACATAGCCGGTCACCTGTTGAGAAATGGGCAACTGAAAGCGCAGCTCAACGCGCTCGACATTGCCGGTAGCCTGCCCAAAGTAGGTGGGATTGCGCTGCAAGATCAACCGGTGGCCGCGTTGCCACTCGACCAACTGGAACGGGCCATTGACCACCAGCGCGTCTGGTGCCGACCAGGCGTCACCATGTGTGGCAAAACAATGTGCCGGGGTTGGATAGGCGGCAGCACAGGTGAGCGATTGGAGAAAATAGGTGGCCGGCTGTTCTAGTTCGATGATCAGCGTGTAATCATCGGCGACCCTAATGCCAACCTGTTGGCTATCAGTGACCCGGCCGGTATGATAGGCTTCGCTCTGCTTAATCGCATAAAAGAGGCTCGCCATGTTGTCGAACGCGGTTGGGGCCAGAATGCGGCGCAAGGTCAAGGCATAGTCATGGGCCGTCACCGGCGCGCCATCGCTCCAGTAGACATCCTGACGCAGATGGAAGATATAGCGCCGGCCACCCTGCAAGACCTCCCAGCGCTGGGCGACCGCCGGCATAATTTCGAACGCGGGGCTGAGCAAAACTAAAGGGCTAAAGAGCTGTTGGACCACCGCCATGTCACTGGTGTTGCCGGTTTGAATTGGATCCAGGCTATAGGGTTCGCCCCAGGCCAGGCGCAGGGTATGCGTGGTTGGTGCCGCGTGGACAACCGGCGTCAGTGCTTGCTGATTCAGCGCAAAACAGTCGTCAAACGCCTGGCGCGCCCGCCGGAATTCACCCAGGCTATGGTAGCTGTTGCCCAGTTTCAACAAGGTGCGAGCAGTCAACGCTGGGTCCGCTTGCTCTTTGAGAAAACCGACGGCGCGGCGATAGTACGCCGCCGCCTCATGATAGGCTAAGGTCGCCTGCGCTTTATCCCCAGCCAGCAGCAGATAGTGGATCGCCTGGGGCGGCTCACCGGCGCGTGACCAGTGATAAGCCAGCAGATCGATCTGATCGTGTAAGCGCACACCGGCCAACTGCTCGAGCGCTGCGGCCACCTGGCGGTGCAACTGACGGCGCTGGCGCTGGACCAGCCCTTGATAGATCGCCTCCTGCACGAGGACATGACGAAAAGAATACTCTTCTTCCGGGTAGAGGCGCTCCTGATAGAGAAAAGCCCCCTCGATCAACCGTCCAATCGCTTGCTCCAGATCCCACTCCTGGGGCAATAGGGCTTGCCAAAGCCGCCGGCCGACCGTCCGCCCAATCACGGCGGCGCGCTGCAAAATCTGCTTCCACGGCGCATCAAGCAGGTCAAGGCGGGTATAGATGATGCTCTGCAAACTCTCCGGCACAGTGGTCAAGGATAACTGGGGGGCGACTACCCAGCCATCGGGCTGGCGTGTCAACAAGCCACTGGCGATCAACGCGTAAATCAACTCTTCCATATAAAGGGGATTGCCTTGCCCTTTGCTCAAGATCAACTGCTGGAGGTCGGTTGGCAAGGCGCAAGGCTGGTGCTCAGTCGTGTTACCGGGTAGCGTGGCCGATTGGCGCAGCCCTTGGCCATCAACAGCCAATAGATTGTCGATCAACAGGGTACTTTGTGTCGGCGTTAAGGGCATTAACGCAAGTTGGGTAAAGTGGCCAGGACAGCGTTGCGCCGCAATCACCCCCAACTGCCAGGCGCGGCGCTGCGCTTCGGGCCGATAAAGACAGAGCAGCAAGAACGCGTGGTGGGGCAAGGCGGCCAATAACAGGTTGATCAATTCAAGCGACAGCGTATCGGCCCAATGCAGATCTTCGAGCACCAGGATCAGTGGTTGGCGATGGGCCAGGGTGACAAAAAAATCAGCGAGTGCGCCGGCCATCCGCAGCTGTACGGTTTGGCCGTCAAGCTGCTGCAGCAACGTATCCCACTCATTGCCAAAGTGCAGCCCCAAGAGCCGCCCCAACGCCGCCCCGACTTCCGCCACTTGCGCGGCCGGCAAATGGCCATCTTCCGCGAGTTCGGCCAAGTGGGTGATAATGCGTTGGGCCCATGTGGCTTCCCCTTCCGCCGGATCCCAACCCCAGTAGGCCTGGAAGAGGGCAATAAAAGGGGCATAACCGGTGCCCTGGGCTAACTCCAAACAGCGCCCTTCCAGCCAAAGCCAGCCCGATGAGGCTGGGGGCAAATGGCGGTGAAATTCCTCGATCAGCCGTGATTTGCCGACCCCGGCTTCCCCGCTAATGATCGCCAAGCCACCTGTGCCTTCTCCTGCTTGGGTTGCGAGATGCTGCAAAGTTGTCAACTCTAGCTGACGCCCAACCAACGTTGTACGCAACCCTTCAATGCCGCGCATTTTGCGCGGCTGAGCGACAGTGCCGACCATTTGATACGCGGTCACCGGCTGTCCGCTGCCGACCAGGTGCAACGTGCGAGGCTGAAAACGAAACATCCCGCGCGTCTGTCGGTAGACTGGCGCACTGGCCACCGTGACCTCGGCTGCTACTTGTGCTTGTAAACGGGTAGCCAGGTTGACCACACTGCCCAGCACCAGCTTTTGTGTCGCTGTGGTGCTCTGCGTGCCAATGTAAACCAAGCCACAGCTTAGCCCCAGGCTAAGCGGCAATCCCTGTTGCTGTGTTGTGCGTTGGATCGCCAGTGCCGCGTGCAGGGCTTGTTCGGCATCCCCTTCATGGGTCCGTTGCACGCCAAAAAGGGCCAACACCGTCCCGCCCATCACCCCTTCCACCTGCGCGCCATAGGGTAGACAGTGCGCGGCCACCAATTGCCACACCTGCGCCACTACCTCGGCCAAGTGCTCGGGGGCCGGCGGCTCGTCGGCAGTCGCCAAGTGCTGATCAGCGTGTTCGACCAAACCCGCGGCCAGCACAGTCACAAAGCGCAACTCATCCTGGTGCGGGGGTGCGGTCGCCGGTGCCGGCGACGATGAATCCGCTGCGACCGTATGCGCGGGCAACGCCTGGGCTTTGCCGGCGTGCGGGGGCTGCGTCTGGATCTGCTGGTAGAGCGCTTGGGTCTCTGCTGCCGGCGCCACGGCCAGTTCTTCGCGCAAAATGCGGCGACATTCGCGATACTGGCGCACTGCCGCCGCGCGCTGGCCACTCGCAGCATAGAGCTGCATGAGTTGTTGATGGGCCGGTTCGTGCAAGGGATCAAGCGCCAGCCAGCGGCGCGCATAGGGGATGGCCGCGCCCTGCTCATCCTGCGCCGCCAGCCCACGCACCACTTGCTGTAAGGCAGTGGCCAATTGCTGGCGCAGTTGTTCTCGCGCAAAAAAGTGCCACTCGTCAAAGAGCGCGCTGTCACGCAAGGAAAAGCCGGCCAGAAAATCGTCGCGATAGAGGGCAACAGCCGCTTGTAAGTGGGGTAACGCGGCAATACAGGCCGCTGCGCTTGGTCTCTCTGCCAGGTTGCCGGCGGCCAACTGAGTTTGAAAGGTCGTCACATCGAGCCAGAGATCGGCTTGGGGATCAAGGCGCACCACCTCGTGATCGCGATCCAACAGCGCCGCGCCCAACAGCTTGCGCATGGTCCAGAGCGTATGGCGCAGATAGGCCAAGGCGCGGCTTTCATTTTGCTCCGGCCAGAAGAGGGTTGCCAGTTTGGCGCGGCTGTGGGGCTGGTTCGTCACGGCAAGATAAGCCAGCAGTGCCAGCGCCTTATGCGAGTGGAGATCGCAGGGTGCGCCGTCAAGTTCAACCTGCGGCGGACCGAGAAGGCGGAGTTTGAGGTGAGGCATGGGGAGACTCACTTAGTTGACGTTGAGTGTTGCATTCAGATGGCGTTTAGTATGCCATTAATTGGAGAAAGGTGCAAGACGCGAAAAAGCGGTCACGCAGGACGCGGACTTTGTCAAATGTGGGTGATAACGGCTTACATACTTTGGGCAAACGGCTAACCTAGCGGCCTAATCCGTGACTCATTAGCACACCCCGCTCAATTGTTTGCACCATCCAACGCGACATTAGCCCCACCAGCACTGGCTGATGCTCGCGATGCTAAAAATGTACCGCCGACGATCAAGGGTTGGGGCGTGAAGCCTTGAATCGTTTCGGTGTAGACACCCTGGATGACGTTGCCGGCTTCCAGCAGTGAACCGGCTAGGGTGACCTGGCGTTGCACTGACCGCCCGGAAACGTTGTCGGTAAAGGGAGCCGAGTCAATTTGGAAGGTGGTGGTAATGCCATCGATCTGCCCGGTGAAGGTGGGTGAGCCAGAAAAGGCCAGGGATTGTGCGCCGTTGAGCGTGCCTTGCAAGGAGTCGCCATTGCCGGTGAAGGTTAGCGAAATATCAAGCTCGCTTTACTTGATTAGGACTTACGCACAGCCCTCTGGCTTCGACAAGCTCAGCCGCCGGGCTGTGCGTAAGTCCTATTGATAATCGAATGAGATAACCCCTGATAAAGCTTCTAGTGCAGAGAATCGATGCTTCATCACATAAATTTGCTATGGCCCATCGAATGCTTCAGGCAAACTACCGCACGCAACATGACAATGGCGACTTTCTGGTGATTTTTCTTGACTCTCCCGCTCTTTTTTCAAAGTAAGGTTCGTTCGTGAGGCAATACGAGCACAAATTGTTACCGTCAGTGCTTTTGACACTCTTCCTTGGGTGGTATTTCTGCCCTGGCATTATCGATCACGAAAATAAGGTTCGACAGGATTCCCTTAAGAGCCTACTTTTGTTCCTGTTGATCTTTCACGCTTTTTTTGATTTCAATTTCGATACCGCGTGGGTTTTTCAAGATCTCGTCATGAAGTTGTTGTATGTCAGGGTTACACATACGTATGCATCCGTGAGACTCCGGACTAACTAACATTTGCCCCCATTTGAGAGATGCCCAACCAGGCCCCATTGTACCATGTATAAAATAGCCAGGTTTCTCAAACAACGGTAACTGGAACGGACCGAATGCATTGCCACCAAGTAATGTTTTACTCCAAGGTGTATCAGATTGCCACCCCCATTTGGGAGTAACATAGTCCCTCACCCAATTTCCTGCATGAAATTTCCCCTGAGGTGTTGGAGTCTCTTTCGATCCTAATATTACGTCCGCCTCAAAAATGATTTTATCAGTCTTCTTTTCAATAACAAAAAATGTTTTATTAGTAATATCAATTACAATTCTCTTTGTTAAACGGTCAGGCGTCCCTGAACCTTGTTCGACAACTCCACCGCGCTTAACTTTAGAAGAGTCTACAGGCTCTTCACCATTAGTATCTAAAAACCGAATCGGATTGTTATTAGCATAGGTATATATATTGAGCAGGCAGGGATTCTTTGCTCCGTAATCAGGGTTCTCCATATAAAGTGGATCCGGGTTAATAAAACGTCCCATAAGTGCGTCATAATAACGAGAGTCATAGTAGTAGAGGCCACTTTCATCTAATTCCTTGCCAGTGAACTGGTAGTACATCTTTCTGCCGTCCAATTCATACCGAGTAGTTCCATATGGGTTGTAAGTAGCTTCAGAAACAAGCTGACCGCGTTTATCGATCAAGAAATTTGTACTACCTATGTGGTCAGTTAAGTGCCAAATGGCATCCGAGACAACAAGTTGAGTTATTGTGAAATTCATTGTAACTGAGTCACTGAAGCCACGCAGCAAATTCGTGGAGTCAAAAATAGTTCTGATCTGGGCAATCCTTTGTTGATTATCAAGAATATAACGGACGAACTGATCACCCCGCACTTCAGCATATCGATCTGGGTAAAGCGTCGTGGTGATAACTTCACCTTCGCTCACAGTTTGCCGTATCCGTTGACGCGCTGAATCATAGGCATAAACTGAGGCAGTCTCTTCACCAGTTACCGCAACCAACCAGTCACGTGCATTCCAACTATAGGTTGTGTTTCCTTTGCCCAGTCGATTGCCATTGTCATCATAGCCATACACATCCCCACCAGCAAAGGTCAGCGCATGAGGACCGGCACCATTCTCGCCATGACGCATCACTCCCTGGTTGAGACGGGTGTCACTGATGGTGCTACTCTGATGGATCATGTTGCCAATGCTGTTGTAGGCATAATCGATCTGCCCATAAGTCCCTGATGCTTGGGTCAAACGGTAAAGGCTGTCGTAGCTATAGTCCTGCGTTTGGTCATTGACTGGCGTGCGTTGTGGTCGGCTATCGGTTATAGCGACAATATTGCTGGTCTGGTCGAAGCTGTAGCCCAGATCTTGCAAAATGTTCTGTCCGGCTCCACTCTGCAAATGATCCAGGCGCAGACGATTATCATAACCGTAGCGGGTGGTAACGCCGTTGGTATAGGTGATACCTGTGCGTTGGGCGGCGGGCGTGTAATCCACGTTCGCCACATAACCGGGGATAGTTTCGAGCAAGCCCTGTGCGTTATAACCATAGGTGACGGTGTAGCCATCGGGATAGGTCAACCCGCTCAGGCGATCCATGGCATCATAGCGCATGCGCGTGACAAAGCTGAGACCTTCTTGGCTAAAGCTGCGGATGCGTCCGGCAACGTTGCCTCGACTATCATAGGAGAAGTAGACCGCACCCTCTGGGTCTTCGATGTAGGTAACTTGCCCCAGGGTATTGTGTGCATCGGGGTGTAATGGGGAAAGGTAGGAGTCATAGTGATAAGTAAAGACCGTCCTGGCGCCAAGATCAGCCGTGAACCACGTTTCAGTCAGCGGGCGATTGGCAGCATCATAGGTGTAGGTGATGACCTGACTTTTACCATCAATGGTCTGGCGTAGATTACCAACGTCATCATAGGTATAGTACATCACGCCCCGGTCTGGGTCATCCATGAAGGTTTTGCGCGATAGGGCATCGTATTGCATGGTCTTGATATTGTTCTGGGCATCAGTAATTCGGGTCAGATTGCTCAATGTGTCGTATTGATAGTGGGTATGGTAACTTTCCACCGTATCACTGACACGATTACGCTCAACTACCTCGACCAATCGCTCTAATCCGTCATAACGCAATGTTTTGGGCGTGTCTTGGTGGGGCGAACCAAGATGATTGTCTTCTTCGTCAGCCTGGATTTGGAGTAGGGGTTGAAATGAGACAGTGGCGAAGGTGCCATCTGGGTTGGTGGTGCTAATCACTCGCCCCAAGGGATCATACTCTTTGTTGGTATGGGGCAAAGCTATGTCGGGCAATTCATAGGCGAAGTCATCAGCGAAATAGGGTAAAAACTGTTCGTGTTCGCTTTGGCGTGCATTGAAGGTCATGGCTTCGGCGACCACCACTCGGCCATATTCAGCTTCGCTGCGTGTTTGCAGCTTGCGTCCCAGCCCATCAAAATAGACCACGCTCGTGTGGACATGGTCTGTACCGGACTCTTCGCGCTGGCCGGTCGTGATCGAACTGCGCGGGCTGCCCAAGTTATAGGAAAATTGTTGGGTCGGCAGTTCTAGTGTGTCACCCGGCAAGATAATGCTGGCGATGCGACCAAAGGGATCATAGGTGAAGCGGGTTGTGTTACCATTAAATTCAGTGGCGCTGATGATTTTGCCAAAGCCAATATCATAGGCTGCCGTGTAGGTGAGTGTGCGACCAGTGTCCAGATGAATGCGTTCGGTGACGGGGAAGGTGTGGGTTAAGTCATCATAGCTGATAGTGGTTAGGTGATCATTGGCATCCTTGATGCCGATCACATTGCCGTACTTATCAAAGGCTTGCCGCTGGGTGGGAATAAAGCGGTTGTTGCCCAATGGTCCCAGGCTCTCTTCCTGACGCGTTAGGTCACCACGCTCAACAGAATGCAGTGGCAAGCCAACATAGGGAGTGCCATCATAGTAGAGATGGGCCAGGCTGACAACATTGCCGACTGCATCTGTTTGCGTAATCACCGCTGGCGTGTTGACAATCCAGCGTTCAGGGTTAATGGCGTAGCTTGTATATTGGAGTAATTCGTCATTGCCACAGGCGATATCCAGCGCGCCATTCGGTGTCGAACAAACTTGCCCAAAGTTAAAGTTCTCGGTCTGATTGCCGAAGGAGTCGTAGGCAAAACTTTGCAGAAGTTGGACTGGCTGACTGGTGGCTTCATAGAGGAACGTATGCGTGCGGGTGATGGTCGAAAAGTGTACGCCTGTTGCCACTTCGTAGGTTGCCAGTGTGTTGGTGATCTGTTGGTAGCAGCCGCTCTCTGGCTGACTACAATCAGCGTCCTCGTCTGTGATCTGCTGAGCGTATAACAACCCCTTGCGGCTTTCGATTTTATCACCGACATCATAAAAATAGTGGGTCACCATGGTCGGTGCTGACTCATCGCCGTGTTGGGTCTCGATTACCTCGGCAAAACCGCGAAATTCTTTTTGTTCGCCGTCATAGTAACCATTGCGATAATGATAGTCGGTGACGTAGGCCGCGCCGCTGTTGGCATCGTGAACCGTCACCTGGCTGACCACTTGGACTGGGAAAGGGATTGTCGTCTTCCAGGCGTTGGCAGTCCCTTGATCGGCGATATAGTCATCGGTCGAGGATTTGTAGTGAATTTCGTAGCTGCGACCCAAGCCGTTGTCGATCCCGGTGAGAAGGTTCGGCTGGGGGCCGGTAAAAAAGTCGATATATTCAAAGGATCCGTCGGCTTGACTGTAGAGGAGTTCGAGCGCACCGTCGCCGTCCATGTCAGCAAGATTCACCGTAGTCCGGGTATTCAAAACAGGAAAATTGTTTGTACCTTGGTTCGGGATGTTGATTCGCGCTGTAAAACTATTATCACCTTTGTTCAACCAGTAGCTTACTTGCCTTGAATCAGGTAAGATCACATCGGCAAGGCCATCATTGTTGAGATCGCCCAATTGTAGATCATCGACATTTTCGCCATTTTGTAAGCGCGGCGCATTGCCAAGCCCAATACGGGAATCGAATTGATCATCGCCCTTGTGCGGAAGATAGGTAATCGAGTTGCGACGCAATTCTACCAAATCCAACAATCGATCACCTGTGAAATCAGCAAAACGTAGGTTTGAACTCGTATCGGAAAAGCCATGTGCACTTCCAGCAAAATTGGCATCAGGCGACCAACGATCATCAGTGGGCGCCAACCATATTCTGTAGGCGGCATCATTTAGCGTAAAAACATCAATGCGTTTGTCGTTATTGACATCCACAAAACGGATATTGGAAGATGTGAGATCGAAAATTGGTGAAGTCCATTGTCGATAGGAAATCTGCCGATCCCATAAACCGCCAGGAGCGGCAGTCCAATATTTCATCTGCGTTGCACTTGTTTTGGTGAGCAGGTCAACGCTACCATCGCCGTCCATATCCGCCAGTTTTACACCCGGTGAGGAAAGCTGCCCCTGCGATGGCCCATCTTGATAATTGCTCTGCCACACGCCTGCTCCCCTGTTTAGATAGAGGCGATAGCGATTCTGTGGTATGGTGAAAACAAGATCGGGCAATCCATCGTAATTCATATCGATAAGCGCCGCATCTTCATCAATTGCACCAAGACTGCTTGGCGCATTCACCATTCTTACAACCTGATAGGTGTTAGGATCATATTGGGTATAGGTAAATCGAGTTGGTGGCAGCGTCGTCTGGTTATCGCTGCCCTCTAGCGTGATGCAGGTGAGCAGGGAGTGCGTACCGGTAGATTGTTCTGGAGAATACCCAAACAGGTATGTTCTTACTAACTCTCCCCTCACCCACATTTCGATCTTTGTCCCGCGCAAGCCAATATTGATAGCAGCCCGACTGGTGCGGTCAACTAGAATATCGGGCCTTGGTTCATAATGAAACTGTATCAGAGTGGAGTAGTTGTTATGCCCATTGAAGTTATAATGAATTTCGCTGAGATAGGTGTAGTGATCTTCACCGAATGATTGATAGACATAGCGAATTTCATTGCCATTAGGATCGATCTGTCGTTCCAGCCACCAACGATAGATCTGCGTTACACCTTTGTATGGAATTTGAATCTGTGCGCTAGGAGTCAGACCAAACAGGTAGCGCGTTCCATCCGGCGTATTGGCTTCCCAAGCTTGCTCGGTGGACAGCCAATGGAATCGCATAAACGAGCTTTCGGTCTCAAAGCGATAATCGTCATCATCGACGGGCATCAGTTTTTCGGCATTACTATAGATAAAGGTATCCGCCATTGTATAGGCTGGCAATCCACGGTCAGTTTCGCGTTGAATATAGGGGATATTTAGCTTCCAGCCAAGACCCCAAGCTCCATTTGCGTTGCCCCCGTTATAGATCAATGAAAGCTCAGGTTGGAAGCCGCCAGCCCCCGGTGGCATCGCAATCGACACCGGATAGCTGGCTGTGCCAGTACTCAGATTGGGCTGAAAGGATTCGCCGAGTCCTTCGAGCGAGCCTGGGCCTGATGGCAACGAGATCACTTGTGGTGAAACCCCCGACTGCTTGTCGGTTTGAGCCAGGACACTCTGGGGCAGGCTCAGCCCAATGCAGATCAGCAGAATGCTTGCAAGCCATCCCTTTACGGGAAAAGTCCAATCTGTGAATAACCGGTGTCTGAAGCGGGTCATATTGAAACCCCAGCGAATATGTTACCCATTACTACTGCGCATTATAGTAAAATGTCTGCATACGTATGATGATGTCGCTGATATTCTCTAAAGGCACTGGATAGCGTTGAAGGTCGATCTCAAGTAGCCAGTCACCTGCGGCAACACTGCGATTGCAGAAGTCGCTGATCTTATTGCTTGGTGTATCGCCAAGTGGAGAAATGCTGATAGTAGCTTTAACAGTTGTTTTATTTAATAGTTCCTTTAGATCGGAGGAAATTGCTTGACTCGAAAGAATACTGGCAGGCTTTGGGCTGTAATTTACAAGCGTTCCTTCGATATTACGATATGAAGTGTTATCAAATTGTATTAACGTCACCTTCATATTATCAGGTAATCTTGGTGGAGGTGAACCTGACAGATCTAGGGATATGCTAATGCCATAATCCTGTCGGTCGTAGCAGATATAGTGTCCGTCAACCTGAGTAGCACCTGTAGTCGCTCCCGCGATACGCCAATTATAGCGACCTGGGTCATTTAATGGTTCTTCTAATAGAGATGTTGAGAAAGGTAACAATAGTTTTTCAGGTTTGCCATCGACATCACGAAAAAGATGCGTCTGCAAATGCTGTTGAAAAGCTTCATTACGCTTTTGTTGGAGCGTTTCACTATCTCCGATTTTGTTATTGATAATTCCAGTTACTAGATCGGCCAAACTAATCTCAACTTTGTCCTCACTTATTTGCTGGTTAGTGTCGAACGCATCATACCTAGCATCGACTGCTGCTAGATATTGGGCTACTTGTTGCCAATTTCTTGCCTTAAAGATGTTGCTTAACTTAAATTTACCATCCGTATCATCAATGGTAGCTAGTGTTTTTATCTGCAACGCTTTTGCTGTCAAATACGCTTGGTGCGCAGCCAAAAGCAGTTGTGCGCGGGCAATCTCGGTGTCATGATCACGTAGTAAGCGGTGGGCTGGATTGGCAAGATAGCTGGATTCTTGGTTGTCACCAGCTTGTGTATAGAGCGCTTGCCAGTATTGCCATTCTGCCAATAGATCGTTGTGTTCAGCCGAAGCGCGATTGAATTCATTGACATTCACCTCTTGCTCGACTTGTAGCTCTGCTAGTTGCCGGTAGAGTTGCTTCACCTGATATTCACTTTGAATTTCAATCCGACCGATTTCGCTTGCCAAGGTTAATATCTGGTTGGCGCTATTAAGTTCGGCAAGTTCTAGCTCATTGGGATTATAAACAGTAGACATTGAATTGGTTTTTGTTTGGGAAAAGCGCGTACCAGTTGTGTCGGCAGTTGTTCTTGAACTAGATGTACTGCCAAAGAACGCATTGGCTACTCCAGCCACTGCCTGCATACCCACGCCTTTTGCTTCAGTACTTTTGGCTAAGCTTGCCGCACTGCCTAGCGAACCTAAGAGCCCTATAACTTTTGTGAGTTTTTCGCCAGCGGTAAAACCTCCTAGTACACCGGATAGCAGTCCAGGAGTAACGCTGGTTTGATTCGTTTCAGTATGTTCTGTGAAGGTATCTTTGCTTGTCGATGCTGCTGTCGTGCCAATAATCTGATAGGACCGCACTATGCCAGCGGCCAGTTCGTTGGCTGCTATTTCCTCACCAGAGACTGTAAGCAGAACCGTGATTTGTGCAGTACTTTCCAAAGTATCAGTAATTGTTTGCCAGGTGTTTTGAATCTTTAGATTTGTCAGATCGATGCGTAAAAGCGCTGTTACTATGTCGTACCAATTGTGATCCAACAGACTTCCGGTATCACCATTACAGGTCTTGTATTTATCTGTATTCGCACCACAAATTTCGCGCAGACGCGTCACGTAGGTCGTCTGGATATTGAGATTTTGTGCTTTCAATTGATCATCATCTAGTTCCCACTCTCGTGTTGATGTGAGCGCTTTATCCTCGCTATTTTGGGCTTGTGCTACTAGATAATCAGCTTGTTGTTTTAGATGCGCATACGATTGGAGCGGCATATAGTCGGGTTGGTAGCCAAACAGATCAATTTTTTTCTGGATATTTGTGATGCCGGACTGGAGCTTATCAAGTTGTGCGTTGACTAATTGTGTATTTGCCAACAGGATTGCTTTTGTCTTTCCATCACTATTTGTGTCAAAAAGGATTTTGGCTCTCTGGACAAAAGGCTGTGCCACGCCTTGTAGGATATCCTGTGCCGTTACATATTGAGCGGTAGCCGTGCCATCGTTATGAATTTCGTCACCTAATTGGCGGTGACGCAAAGCGATCTCATCGACAACAACGACATAATTTTGCGCAAGGCTGGCAAAGATGTCGAGTTCATCTGGTGTAAAGAGGTCACCAAGATGGATGCCAAGAGGCCAAGCCGCATCTCGATTGAAAGCATTCGCTACAATATCCAAAGCTGCAAGTTGGTGTTTCTTTGCCTTTTCTAGCAGTTCGATTTCATGCTGAATAATGCAATCGGCATCTGTAAAATAATTGTAGCTTTCAGTCGGTGTTTCAAGTGCCTGTTCATACTGACGCATAGCTGCGATACAAACGTGAGAACCAGCCATACCCTCAAGGGTGAATCGATAATCCAGGGCATCGATTGCATATTCACTGGCAAAGATCATATGTGCCAAGACAATCTCGCGTGTTGTTTCAAGGATCCCGGCTACCCCTAACTCTTTGACGCGTAGGTCCTGGTCGTTGACTTTAATAGTAAGAAGTTGCGGTTCTACCAAGTACATTTGGAGAAACAAGTAATGAGCCGCAACAAGCTTGCTGCGATAATCTTCCGATTGAGCGCAAGAGCCGTCGGCAAGCACTATTGATTCCTCACAAAATAAATTCAGAAACTCTTTGCTATTGCCGTCTTGGTAAGATTTTGCGTACTTTGGCGTGTCGGGCTGCGAGGGCTCAATGGCACAGGGGAAATCGGGCGGATGGGGACGCATTTGAAGTTGACATTGCCGAAAGATTACGGCTTGATCGGTAAGATTTCTCGCTATTGTATAGATTAGCTCGTAGTCCTTTTGTGTCAGTAAACCTACGGATGGAAGATTGGTATCATCAATATCTGTTTCCGCATTGTCGCCTATCGCACTGAAAATGGCTCCATCGCTATCAGAAGTCAGGGAATCTTCTGTTTGCGCAACAAGCAACGACGGTAGAGCTACTGTCAGCAACAATGTCATAGCTAGGGTAAGGGTAAGTAGCTTTCTAACTTGCATTAGGAACCTCTCTTCATTTAAATCAGAACGCTATCTTTGGAGCTTCGAGTGTCACTCAGCTCCAACGGTAGAAGTGCAAGTAGTATGACCAGAACAAGGTACAACTGCTCAAATTACTGACCAAAGTCCATGCAGATAGCGGAACAAGCAACTCCTACCCCCTGTGGCTCCGCAGTCAAATACCAAGAAGGGTGACCAAACCCTCCCTGAATATTCATACTAGCTATCATCGCCGGACCATAGGAAAAAGCAACTTGGCATGAACCGTCAGACCGATAGGAAAAGTCTCTATGCTCTTCACCGATATACGATTCAATAAAAGACATATCTACCTTTGTCAACATGCAAATATCATGAGTACCCAAAGTAACATTTGTTGTTTGGGTGCCTGCAGCATGGGCATTAAAAGTAAGATAGCGTCTACGAAATTTCATTTCACCTGCTACGCGTAATGTGCCATTTACATCCAATTTTGCCTGAGGATCTGGATCGGCTGTACCAATACCAACTCTATCGTTTTCACCATCAAAGGTTATGATATCCCCACCACTACGCATAAATAAACGATAGTCACCTGTATCGCCGATGCGCGAGCCATAAAGGTTCAGTGTCGTAGACCTATCAGGATTGCCTAAATTCCCTTGATTATCAACGATGATGGATCCAATGATGACTTTACCATTGGGTCTATCGGTATAAAGGTGAACTTCATCTGAAGCATGGATATCAAAGCTCTCTGCCCAGCGGTCGATTCGTCCCCATTGGTTATTCGAGTTTTGCAGTAAGAGGTTGCTCTGTTCACCTCCAAAGATACTCAGTTCCACGTCAGAGATATCTATGAATTGGGGATCTTGAACAATTTCTACCCCTCCATTGCCATTGACTGCAATAATATTTCGGGGGCCGCCATTCGCGGCACTTAAGCCATACGCTTGATCCGCTGCCATTGCATAAGGAACACTTGAAAACCGTTGGCGCGGTTTCATCTCATCATGTCCTTCTATCTGCACACCCAAGAATCGATCCCGGCGAAGAAATAGGTCAGTAGGTATCGGTGATGTATTACCTAATAACACACCAAACCGTCCATCACGCACTGTGACCCCAAAGATTTGCTCGCTCCAGATTTCTGTTCCGATTGGTTTTGTTACACTATTGTTATCATCATAAATGCGAAAGATCATTGTGTATTGAGCATCCGGTAGGGGAATACCATCTTGATTACGTAGGGCACCTTGATAGTTAAGAAAGGGTGGAACCACAGATGATGGATTGGAGATTTGTTGAGGATTCGTTGTTAGCGGAGCAAAGGCTACCTTTTCATTCGCGGCTGCGTGGCTCACCAGTGAACGAGAGGAATCATTCACAGTTGCAAAGACCAAGCGGGCATTGGCAAAAAAGGCCATGCCTCCATAAAGGCAGAGCAACGTGATCACAATAAAACCAACGATTTCAGCCAACAAGCGAAGTTTGCGAAGAAACATAATGCCTCCTCTAAGTCTATGAGTTGTTTTTGACAAGCATAAAACACAGGCGTATGTGAAAGCGTCTATTTATGCGTCTAAAAACACGTTTTTTGCTAAAAATGGGTTTTGATAAATGCGGTATAAATTTATATGATAATGGTAAATCTATTTCTTACCTCCACGCACCGACAAAGTGGCTAGGATACAGCCTAGCCACTTCGTGAGATCGAATTTCACGCAATAATAAACGCCCCAATAGACGCACCACTAAACGTCTTTGCAACGCCTCATCCTTTAAATTATCTCTAATGCTATTTTAAAATTGTCCAACTTCGAAGGCCGCCTAGGCGCAACCCCTTTGCCACTAATTGATGGACAACTATGACAACCAGTATCGCATCTTGGAACAAGCGTTCAACCAGCTTCCCCATTAGCAAGTCTGGACCGAGTCAATCTGGTACGGGGACACGCAAGGTAAATAGTAAAAGCGCAGCGACGCCCCAGCAGTTAACCTTATCAACAGAAGGCTCTTATATTTAACCAAAGGAGAATTTTCATGTTACCCACCAACCGTTTATCAACCCTCCTTCTCATCCTTGCGCTCTTGCTCAGCGCCTGTCAACCCATTACTGCGCCCCCTCAAGCCGCAGCGGCGGCCAACAACATCGTCTACTACGCCTCCGCCCAAGGCATGGACAACATCGACCCGGCCATTGGCGAGAACTATTCGGTCAACAATGCGTTGATCAGCTTGTATGATGCGCTCTTTATTGTGCGTGGCGACAAGCGGGAGAATCACCTGGTGGAGAACTATGAGGCGGCACCGGATGCCAGTGCATTTACCTTCAACCTGAAACAAAATGCCAAATTCCACGATGGCAGCCCGGTCAACGCGGCGGCGGTTGTGTACAGTTGGCAACGAATGCTGCGCTTGCAGGGGCCACCCACCTATCGTTGGACGGGGGTTGCCGATGAGAATTCAATCAGCAAGGTGGATGAGTTCACCGTCAAATTTACGCTGAATCATCCCTTTGCGCCGTTCCTCGACACGCTAGCCCATTTCTACATCGTCAATCCAGCCATTGTCGAAGCCAACAAGGGGGATGATGACGGGCAAAGCTACCTCGCCACCCACGAAGCCGGTTCCGGTCCTTTTACCCAAGGCCGCTGGGAAGACAAAAAAGTGTACGAGTTTATCGCCGTGGCTGATTATTGGGGTGGCCGGCCGAATGGCGCACCGATTGCCGGCTTTCAGTGGATCTACGAGCCGGACCCGATTGTCCAGTTGAACGGCTTGCTGGCGGGCAAGTACCACATTGCCGAAGTGGATATTGCCGGAGCAGATAAGGTACGGGCGACCCCAGGTTGGCACATTGAAGAGGATCTGCCCTTTGCCATGAATAGCATCAAGCTCAATACCCAGGGCGAGTATATGCGCGACCCGAACCTGCGTAAAGCAGTTGCCTATGCCCTCAACTATGATGAATTACGCAAGCGCACCAATCCGCCGGTCACCATTGCCACCGGCCCGACCCCGCGCAACTTTCCCGGTGCGCCCGCCGATCTAGAAACGCCAACTTATGATCTGGCAAAGGCCAAGCGCTATCTCCAACAATCAGCGTGGCCCGAGGGGGGCATTACGCTCGATTATGCCTATGCGCCAGCTTTGATCAACGAGGAGATTACGGGCGAGCTTTTGCGCGATGGGCTGCAACAACTGAACATCACCCTGAATCTAGTGCCGGTTGAGTGGGATGCGATGGGCGCCAGCTGCACCAGTCCTGAAACAGGGTATGAGCTGATCAATATCTACACCCTCCCGGCTTACTTTGACCCCGATGCGCATCTTTATAACCAATATCATTCCAGCCAGTGGGGCAGCTACACCGCGTGCAGCTTCTACAAAAATGAAGCGGTGGACAAACTGCTCGACGAAGCCCGCGCCACCGCCGGCCCAGACGAACGACAGGCGCTTTACGAGGAAGCCAACCGCTTAATCACCGCCGACCAACCGGCCATTTGGACCTTTACCGATGTCCAATTTGTGGCAGCGAGTGACTGCATTCAGAACTTCCGCTCCAGCAAACCGGATAATGTGATTGTCCTCTTCCAAGAGTTGACGATGGCCGGGTGTGAGTAAGGTAGCACCTGAGGGATTGGTCGCGAACTTGTCGGTCAACCCCTCACTGTGGCATAGCGCTAAGTTCCTCAATGTAATCACAGGGGCAGTCTCTTATGGCGAAAAGCGCGGCAACCCCAACGCAGTTGTCAAGGCGGCAAAATCCGCATCCAGACTCCACACGGCGCAAGCGGGCGGCACATGCAAAAGAATGATCAAATCACCCAACGGCCAACAACTGTTTTGGCCCAACGCGCTTCGCGGATCGCGTTGAACGGCGCGCAGAAGTTGCTCGACCCGGGGTTGTTCTTTGATCGCCTTGGGGTGAGCAGCCAGATAGGCGCTGATGATCTGGAGTTTGGCGCGCTGTTCGTGTAAAAAGCCAGGGAGCGCACAGGCTGCTGTTTCTTTGCGACAAGAATCAGCTACTTGGTAGCTTTGATCCGCCTGTTGCGTGATAGCAGCGGTCAATAAATCGCAATGAATGCTGTCGTCCAGTGCTGTAACATGTTGCCAAAAACGGGTGTGCAAACGGTAGTCCAGGTAGGTACGCAGGAAGAGCAACCCTTTTTCAACATCCAAGTGGGAACGATTGAGCGTTTCACCCAAGATTCGATTCACCCGTACCAACGCGCGCGGACGAAATAACCGTGCGCCGGATGCAACCGTAGCAATGGCATCACCCCAGTTGCCAGTCTGTTGCAAAACGCGATGAACATGGGCAAAATCAGCAATGAGTGTACGCTGATATTCCATGTAAACATAGGCCGCTGTACAACCATGGACCTCCTGTTCCAGAGTCTGCTCGATTGACTGTCGTTTGGTCGCAGCGCCTAAAATCCGTGTGATCTGCACACTGGTATCAATGAAAACACGCGGCTTGGGTTCACCGTTCGTCGCCATAGGCTGCGATCATTTCATCGTCAAATTCGAGTAAAACCGGGAACCCTTGCGCAATCAACGCTTCATCGCATTGGGCGAGATCCGTCATCGTCACCACGGGCTGGTGCAATGTAGCAACGCATTGTTGGAACAAAGCCAAGTGCTCACGGGTAAAGTCAGCCATTGGCAAAGAACGAGCAGCCATTTGGAGCAAAACCACCAATTGGCGAAAGGGCGCCTCGCGATGGCGGCTGCTTTCCCAGACACCTTCCAAACGCCAACGCCAGGCCGCCGGAAAAGCCTGGCGCACCGGCACAACTTGCCACTGCGCTGCCAACATGGCTAATAGATCTTGCAATTGCTGTAGCCGAGCAGATAAAAGCGGTTCAGCGGTGATGGCCCAGGTGCCATATTGGGCCGGATCGATCAGCACCGCCATTGGGGTTGCCACCTCATCCGTCAACATCACCGGCTGCTGACTCGTTTGCGCTTGTTTTACCAATGCGTGTAACTGGGTTTCAGCCTCTTGAATTGTGAGCGTTTGCATCCAATTCCTCCTTTCGCCATCCAAGTGATGCCGTTGTCGAGCACCTTGTTGATGATTCTACCATACGCACCGTTGTTCGCCTACCGCCATTTTCGGCGATCTACACCTCACCGCAATAAACGCGCCAATAGACGCTGCCCTAGACTTTCACGCAACGCCATCCCGCTACACTAGAAGGGACGATAACCACATCGTCACAGTCATTTGTCAAGCTATCGGCGTCGGCGCGCTTCCCCTGGCGCGCTAATCCACAAACCCAAGACCAAGAAAGGAAGATATGCTGATGAAGTACATTTATCGTTTTGTAACACAGTTTCTGTTTCTGATCCTCAGCCTTAACGCCTGTCAGCCAATGACGACACCATTGGGTAGCCAATCAACGGCAACCACCGCAGCGACCAGCCCCTGGCCCGGCCCGCGCAACTATCACGCCATGGCCTACGACAGCGAATCCCAGCGCTTTATTCTGCTGGGCGGGCAACTGGGCAGCATGGTCCCCTTAGCGGATACCTGGGCCTACGACCCAACCGCCAATCGTTGGCAAGCGATGACGCCGAGTGCCGGCCCGCCCGCCAGCGAGGGACCAATGGCGTACGACGAAAAGACAGATCGCCTGATCTACGTTGCGACGCTGGACGGTATGACCTTTGGTCTGTTGAGCGAAACGTGGAGTTACGATTATAACCATGATACCTGGGCGAAATTAGTCACCAACGAGAGCCCATCACCGGGCATGGTTGGTGCGCGCATGGTCTATGACAGCGAGTCGGCGCGGCTGATCCTCTTTGGTGGCTATGACATTCCCAACAATGGCTATTTCAACGAAACCTGGGCCTTTGATGCCACAGCGAATCGCTGGACACAAATGGAACCAGCGTTAGCGCCCCCCGGCACCAATTTCCATTCTATGGTCTACGACAGCGCAGCGGATCGGGTCTTGCTCTGGGGTAGTGTCAGTGATGACCGCCTGTGGAGTTATGACTATAATAGCAATACCTGGGCCGAAGTGGCGGATAGCGGCACACCTCCGCTACTCGATTATACCCGGATGGTCTATGTGCCGGAGCTGGAACAGTCGATCCTCTTTGGCGGCGTCAATGTTCCCAACGAAGTCCCGCAGGGCGAGACATGGCTCTATGATCATGCCACCCAGCAATGGCAAAAATTGACCCTGACCAATGCACCGGCCGCACGCGGTTTCCACACCATGCTTTATGACCCCACGGCCAAGCAGATCCTTCTTTTTGGTGGTGGCACAGATCGCAACCGCGCCTATGGCGATCTCTGGCACTTTGATCCAGTAGCCCAAAGCTGGCGCGAAATCACACCGGCAGAGGCACCAACCGCCGCCGTTGCGCCCGCCGAAATCGGTTTCTTCCAGCGCGGGGCCGACAAGCGAGCCGGGGTCGAAAACGCGTGGTTTGCCTTCTACGAATTGCCCGACATGGACAAGACCCAAGTGGCTTCGTTGACCTACAAGGATGGCCTGGCGTTGGATCTCTACTATCCGCCCGACTTTGCGTTTAGCGAACCATTGCCCGCGGTTGTCTTTATCCATGGCGTTGACATACCCGAATTAAGCCACACCTTGAAAGATGATGGCCCTTATGTCTCATGGGGCCAGTTGGTAGCAGCTGATGGCATGGTCGGCGTGCTCTATGATGCAACGACGCCGGAAGCGGACACCGCGGATCTGCTTACCTATTTGCACACCAATGCCGATGCGCTGGGTATTGATCGGCAACGCGTCTGCATCTGGGCCTCATCCGGCAATCCACCCCCAGCGCTAAAAGCAATTACCGATGCCGAGGCTGCGTACTACAATGATATTCGGTGTGCGGTGGTCCTCTATGGCGCAACGGAACGCACTGACGGCGCCTTTCCGCCCGACTTCGACCTGTTGGCCGTGCGCGTGGGCAAGGATGAACCCGGCTTCTACGATATGATGACCGATCTCATCGACTGGGCACAAGAGCAAGCAGTCGAGGTCACCGTGATTGACTATGCAGAGGGCGAACATGGTTTTGATGTCTGGATGGATACGCCGGAAACCCGCACGATCATCGGCCAGGTGTTGGACTTTTTAGAGGAGCAGTTGCAACTTGAACCATCGCGCAACTAGTGCAGTGTGACGGAAGTTATGCTGGATTAAAAGCAGTTCGTCCCAGCGGGACGGTTGACCTTAGGCGGGAAATATCATGATTTTCTTGGTCCTCAGGTCAACCGTCCCGCTGGGACGAAAAAACCATCAAAATTTACGTCACGCTGTCCTAGTCAGCGGCCGCGTACACAAGCACAATCAAACCTTACTCTTCTCCACCCGCGCATAGATCTGGGGATAGAGCGTAACGCGGCATTCGGGGCAAATGCTGTGGCTGAATTCGACTTCGGCGTGGCGGCTGATGTAACTTTCCACTTGATGCCAGTAGCCGCCATCGTCGCGGATCTTTTTGCATGAGGCACAAATCGGCAGGAGGCCATGTAAGGTTTTGACCTC
Organism: Caldilineaceae bacterium; assembly: GCA_022842065.1. The sequence continues at coordinate 59,977 of JALHQH010000017.1, read as the reverse complement.
TTGCAGCGCCGCTTCGAGCGCGGCCTTTTCTGTCAGCAATTGATTGTAATATTGGCTGCGCGAGGCTTCAATGCCATAGGAGAAGATTGCGACCAACGTGTAGGTAATCAGAAAGCGGATGCCCAATGCGCTGGGATAGTGATAGGGACCAATGTTGAAAATGAGCAGCAGCAGGGCAACCACCCAGGATGGCACAACCCACAGCAGCCCTTTATGTTTGCCAAAAAGGAAAAAGGTGGAGAGGGGGAAAAAATAAAACCAGAGAAAGGCCATCCCGGCCCCTGTACCAATCGCGGCCTGATAGGTCATAATCGCGAGCGTAACCGTAAAGCCTAAATAAAACATCGGCTTGATATTTTTTAGATAGCGCAGACTAAGAACACTTAATAGACTGAAGGCCGCACCACCCCAAAGAATCAAATTCGCAGTGGTCGAAGGCTGGTTCCATGAATTGAATAGGCCTAACAGGAAAAGGGCAGGGGTGAGGAGCACAAGAAAGAGTGCAAGAAAGCGCCGTTTGCGCTGCTCGTCAACCGATAGATCGGTCGGTACCAATAGTTTTTCAAAACCAAGTAGCTTTTGCATAGACCCAATGGCGCCACCTTTGCCGGTAGACGCTTACTAACCGGCTATCCCTAACTGCGCTATTTGCAATCATACGCTTACAAATTGGTGTTGTCAATACGTCGATCAGGGTATGTAACACACTAATACCAATAAATGAAGCACCCGCATTTCTACGCCGGGTGCTTTATTTTCAAAGCGTACGTAGTACGACTACGTTAAATTGGACACAGCTAGGCACATAATTTAGCGTAGTCGTACTAGTACAGTGTCAAGGAAATTCTGCTAGATTAGCCACAGAGTGGCGACTGATGGTAGCCGCAGGTTTCAACCTGCGGCTGGACCCCAGCCTTAAAAGGCTGGGCTACCTTCTGCCGCCACTCCGTGGCTAAACTAGCAAAACTTAGCTGACAGTGTACTAGCTACTTGTTTACAAATTTACCGGTGTACCTATCTACCTCACGACATATAATAGGAAAAACTTCATGAACGCCAGTCGCGGCAAGTGCTCCGCGTCTGCCGACTAGACCTGGGTCTGAATCGCGCTGCCACTCTCATAGCGGGCTAGTCCGCGGTGAAAGATCACAATCGCCAACGTCAGAAAGACGGTGGTTACCAGCAACATTTGCCCCAACACTGCCCACGAAAAGGCGCGCACAAAGCCGGTGGGCACCGCGCCGATAAAGGCCGCCGGTAGAATCGTAAAGAGCAAGAACTTGGCCGCGCCGTCAAACATAGTGATCGGATACATCGAGAAGGTGAGCACCGCATTAAACGCTTGTTGCGCCAACACATCGGCATGGCCAAGCCAGAAGGCGGCACTGTGTACAATCACCATCAGCGCGCAGAAGAGCAACGCCGCCACGCTTGCGCCCAACAGATAGCGCAGCCACGTATCCCAGCTCAATTGTCCAGCCGCCAGAAAAGAGACGATCCCATAAACAAAGTCGCCCACACCCGACGGAATGCTGCCACTGGCGAGCGTATGCAGCAAGACGGGCCGCGGCAACGACAAATAGTAGTCCAGCCGGCCCGTGGCGATCACCTCCGTCAGGGAAACCACATTCCCAAAGAGCACGACGGCCGCGCCAAAACCAGTCGCCACCACGGCAAAGAGCAACAACATGTCAGGCAGCGCCCAGCCGCGAATGGCCTGGAAGCGATCAAAAAAGAGAATCCAAAAGATAAAGTACATGCCATTGTTTAGCATCATCCCCACCACCTGGGAGAGAAATGCTACCCGATATTCCATCGCCGCCAACAGATTCGCCTGCCAGAGCGCGAGGAGAAATTTGAGTTCGCGTTGAATGTTTTTCATGTGTGTTAGTTCCGTGATGCGTGATGCGTAAAACGTAAAACGTGATGCGTGATTCGTCGTCTTCCCTTGATTACGGATAGAGGGAAGTTACGCATCACGTTTTACGTTTTACAATCTCCCAGTCTCGAATCTCCCAGTCTCGTATCTCGTGTCTCGTGTCTCGTCTCTCCTTATCCCCCATTAATCGCCAGCCGTTGTGTGCTTTGTTGATAGCAGAAGGCGAGCAGCCCAATTAAAACGGCCAGCCAAAGCCATTGGCCCAGGATCGCCTGGCCGAAACGTTCCCATGAGGGATCGACAAAGAAGCGGGCCGGGGCATAGATCGCCTGGGCAAAGGGGGTCGCCTTGGCAATCGGTTGTAGCCAGGCGGGGTAGAGATCCAGCGGGATCAAAAAACCGCCCAGGATAAAGATCAGCTTCTGGAAGATCCACTCAAAGGCGCGCACTTCTTCGGTGACAAAAGCGGCCAACCCAATCAGCGCGGTAAAGCAGAAGTAGATCAGCCAGCCCCCCAATACGAGCAGTAAAACGAGCGGCCACCAACGCGGATCAGGCGGCGCACCGACGATGCGCCAGATCACGGCGCCGCCCACCAGCGTATTGATCACCATTTTCAGCGCGCTGTCACCCAGCCCAACACTACATTGGTAGACTAAAAAATGATAGGGCTTGGTCAACTGGTAAGCAATCGAGCCATCATGTACGCTTTGCGCAATCGCCAGTGCCAGGCGCGGCTTGCTCAGTTCGATCACCTCGGCCAGCAGCAAATACCAGAGCACATCGTGATAGGTCAACCCGGCGATCACATTGCCCCCGGTGGAACTATAGGCCGCCCGCCACAACTGGGCAAAGATGAACATAAAGAGCACAATTGCCCCACTGCCCGCCAGAAAATTCCCCATGTACGCCACATTATTCAACAACTGCGCCTTGAAGATCGCCCAGTATTTCGCCATCGCCCACCTCTGTTGGTTACGCTGAATGTTTATTGCATCACCCAGTCACCTTGTCATCCGCCGACGCCCGCTGGCTGCCGCTCATAGATCGTCCGGATCACCTCTTCCAGCGAGGCGTCGGAGATCGTCACATCGACCAGGCTACCCGCGCCGGCTAACTGCGCCATCATGGCACCAACCGGCGTCTGTTTGGTATCAACCCGTAACTTGGCACCGTAAGTACCCAGCTTGACGATCTTGACGCCCTCCAGGTGGAAACCGGTGGGCAATTGCTCGGCGTAGCGCACATCGACCTGTTTGTCGGTGAGGAAATTGCGCTTGAGTGCCGACACCTTGTCCTGATAGACAATCTGGCCGTGGTTGACAATGATCACCCGCTTGCAAAGGGCCTCAATGTCGCCGGCATCGTGCGAGGTGAGCAGTACGCCCACTTTCTCCAGTTCATTCATCTGCTTGATCGTATCGCGGATGCGCTGTTTGGCCACCACATCCAGCCCAATCGACGGTTCGTCCAGCAGCAGCAACTTGGGCTTATGCAATAGTGACGCCGCCACTTCACAGCGCATGCGTTGGCCCAACGACAATTTGCGCACCGGCGTCTCCAGCAGGTCGGTAATCTCGAAGGCTTCGCTGAGCAAACCGATGCGCTGCTTGATCGTGCGCTCATCGACCTCATAAATCTTGCCGAAGAGATAGAAGGTGTCAATTGCCGGCAGGTGATACCAAAGTTGAGGGCGCTGCCCAAAGACGGTGCCGATCTGATAGGCCAGTGCGCGACGCTGCGTCCACGGTGTATAGCCCAAAACAGAGGCCTGGCCACTGGTCGGGTGCAAAATGCCGGTGAGCATCTTGATCGTCGTCGATTTACCGGCCCCATTTGGCCCAATAAAACCAAGCAACTCCCCTTCTTCCATGGCAAACGAAATCGCGCGCACGGCTTCGACCGTCTGCCATTCTGGTTGCCAGAGCGCGCGCCAACTGCCCTGTAGGCCCGCGGCTTTCCGTTTGGTGCGAAAGCTCTTGTGTAAATTGCACACTTCAATCGCCGGCATGGTGGACCTCTTTCTATGGATAGACGACTGCTGAGGGCTAATAGACAATGGCCGGTGGCCGGCGGCTGAGCTTGCCGAAGCCAAAGGCCATCGTCCATCAGCCCTCATTTTCAATAAAAAAAGCCGCAGGTGACTTGCACCCACGGCTTTGGCTCAACCAAACAAAAAAGCCGTGGACAGTGCTGTCCACGGCTGCTGGCTACACACTTCCCATTCTACCCGCCCGCGGACAATTGACCCTGCATAACACGTTCTGCAAGGGTTGCAATAATCATCGGAAAGGTAAAGCGGTGGTTGTTGTTCACGGTAAATTCAGATCCTCATGATCTTGGTTCAATAATGCGCAAAGTGTAGCAGAGCTTTTGGACAATGTCAATAGGTTAGAAAATTTGAAACGTAGAAGGCTTGCGGTACTTTATAAACGTGTAGCAAACCGTATGGTCTATAAAGCGCGGCAATAAATATGGTATAATAGCGTAGAACAAATTGGCAATGTATCGTGTATTAGGAGAGCTCAAACGATGGCACAAATTCCCCTTCCAGATAGTTTGCTTGCTCGGCTACACCAAACGGCGCGCCAAGAGGGGCTGACCTTACCCTTGCTTTTTGAGCAAATGCTTGATGCGTATCTGCGCAGTCGGCAGCAACTGAAGATAAGGAACGCCGTTGATGCAGCAAACACAGAACCTTTTGATCCGATGGATCGCGAAGTTAAGGCATTCCAACGGCTTCACGCTTCATTGTTGGCGCGTTACCCAAATCAATATATCGCTATCTATCAGGGGAAACTCGTTGATCACGATGCTGATAAGCTTGCCTTATTCGAGCGCATTGAGGAGGCATATCCGAATGAGTTTGTGCTAATGCGGCCGGTCCAAGCACAACCTGCGCGTGAATTTCATTTTCGCTCTCCCCAATAGTCGTGTAGTGCGGTTTTCGCGATCATCGCTACTCCCACCAGCCCGCTTCAATCCCCTGTTGCCGCATCGCCTCAAGATCTTCAAGGAAAGCGACCGTCTCGTCGGTGTTACGCAGGTAGCCTTGGGCGGCCTGCTGTGCTGCTCCCCACGCCGCATCGGGCAAGGAAAGCACAAAAGGGGCAAAGAGATTGGGTGCGGCGCTGGTTAAGGCCATGCCCTGCTTCACCGTGGCGGAGAGTAGTTCAGGGTCGATGTCGCTGCGCGCCGGTGCCCACAGGGTGGAGGTGCCCAACTGTTGCGCCATCGCCGTCTGCCCGGCCTGCGAACCAATATAGCGCAGAAAGGCCAAGGTCGCGGCCGGATTGGCGCCGGCGCGCGGGGCCATGTAGCCCAGGGTGGTTACCACTTCCGCCGGCGCGACATTTGCATTCATGGTGGGAAAGGGAAAGAAATCTAATTCATCCATAAAAACAGCGGGCATATTCGTCAGCCAAAAGGGGCCGGTGAGGATCATGACCGCTTTTTCGCGCCCCAGCATCCCGTTGTCCCCGCGTAAGAGCCCATTGACGGCATCCAGGGTCCCAATCAACTCGGGGCGTTCGACAAAGTAGCCATTGGCAAAGAGCATGCGCCACGTCTCGACCACATCTTGCAGCCGCGCATCGGTATAGGGCAGTTGGCCCTGCACGAGGGCGCGGTGGACATCCGCCCCGTTGAGCCGCAGGTTGAGATAGTCGAACCAGAGCATGGTCATCCATGCGTCTTGCCCACTGAGGGAAAGGGGCGTTTCGCCGTTAATCACCAATGTTTCGCAGATCTGGATAAACTCATCCCAGGTGGTGGGTGGCACTAACCCGTACTGTTCAAAAATTTGGCGATTGTAATAGATGCCCGTCCAGCCAAAGGCGACTGGCAGGTAATATTGTTTGCCTTCCGTGGCGCTCAACGCTTGAAAACCGGGGGGAAAGGCCTCATTTAAGCCCGTCTCGGCCCATAACTCGGAAAGATCGATCAAGCCGCCACTTTGCGCCGCGGTGCGCAAAAAGCTATACGCGCCACTGGTCACCAAATCGGGGGCGGGTGAGCTGGTCAACGCCTGCTGTGGTGATTGGTTGAACGGGCGTTGGTCCAAGGCAATGTTGGGCTCCTGCAGTTGGAACTGCTCGATGGCATAACCTTCGGCCTGTTCCCACGCCGCGCCGACATCAAAAGAGAGCATGGTCAACGTGACCGGCTCGCTGGCGACGGGGGTTGGTTCAGCGTTGCCGCCACAGCCCGCCAGGCTGAACAGCAACAGCAACCAGAGGCCGGCCAATCCATAAGTACGCTTGCGCTTTGGGTACCCCATATCTAATGTCCTTTACTTAGGTGCCGCTAACCAGCGGCAGATAGCTTAAGTTACTAAAAACGGTGATATCGATTGACATGGTCAACGCGCCGACCACCTGCAACTGATAGGTGGCTGCCGCTAGGTGCCCCAACCCGACTGTAAGCGACCAAGGCGTCTCGGCCTGTCCACAAACAACTTCTGGCGCGGGGGTTTCAACGACAATGATAACGGTATGCGCTGTAATGCTATGCGATTCATAGCTTGGGATACAGGCATCGGACCAAATCCCGGCCAGCGTGACCACAACAGGCGCGACCACGATGGGGACAGGCGGGGCGACCGTCAGGGTTGATTCAATCGGCCCCCCCGTCCCCACAAAGGCAAATACGCCACCAGCAGCATGACCAGTGTGTGGACGAACGCCCATACTCAGGCAAAGTAAGCACCAACTGACAATGCATAATCGCTTTAGTGATTTCATGCCTTTTCTCCTTGTCCAGACTGCGTTGTGCTGCTTGGCGGGTGTTGCCAGCACAACGCAGTGTGGCGCGCGGATGGACAACGCTAGCCGTTACGTTCCTTGCCCATCCAACCGTACTGCGGCTGCCAGCCCAAGAGATCCTTGGCCCGTTGATTACTCACCAGCGCACGCTGAGGATTGGTGTCATATTCGGCACCGCCACGCCAGGACACATCGGGGTGGACCTCGTGCGCAAGTTCGCGACTGGGGCGGTCAGCGTTGATCTCGTCGGCGCAGAGCAGGATCGTCACATGGCCCGGATCAGGGCAGGTAAGGCCCAGCACTGCCGCGCGCGCAACATCGCGCACGTCACAAAAGGCGCCATACTCCCAGCGAGCCTTCCAGTCATAGTTCGCATGGTGCGCCCGCCACTCGGCGATCCGCGCATAAGCTTCTGGGGAGGAGACCCACGGTGGCCGGATACAGACCGTGGCAATCCCCGTGCGCTCGGTAAAGTAGCGACACATATCTTCGACCAACCGTTTCGAGAGCCCATACGCGCTCACCGGCTGGGGCGGATAATCATCGTCGATTGGCAGGTAATCAGGCTTTTTTAAGCCCATGAAGATGCCCAACGCATTGACGCTGCTAAAATAGACAACCCGCTGCATCTTTTCGGCCTCGGCGGCTTGTAGCACATGCCAACTGCCCATCACACTGACCTGCATCGTTTCGTCGGGATCATCGTTGGGGCCACCCAGCAAGGAAGCCAGGTGAATGGCCGCGTCACACCCTTGGGCAGCGGCGCGCACGGCGGCGCCGTCGAGTATATCCTGGTCATTGGCGCGGTCGTAGCCAACGATGGTATGGCCTTGGGCCAAAAGTTGGTCGGAAATTTCTGAGCCAATACGGCCCTGGTTGCCGGTTACAAAAATCTTCATTGCGTGTTTCTTTTCTATTGGTATACCAGCGGTTGTCATCATTTAACATTTTCTACACGCATAAAAATGTTAAATGATGACAGAGCCGAGTATAAAAGGACAAAACCGACTAATCAGCGTCAGTGATCACGATTAGTACCAGTTGCTGAGGAGCGTAACAACCCATCACAGACTGTTACAGATCCTACTTTAACGCAAAGTAGCATAGATGCAAAGAGCAAACGCACAGAAAAACGGACTATCCTTTTTTCTGTGCAATTTGTCGGTTGACAAACACCCAATTTTCCATACGATCAAGATCACCTCACGCTGTTTTCCCTGACAGCGCCGTGCCTATGGTGCGGCAAAGGTTTCATCTCAACATTGCCTCAAACACAAAAGGAGACCATCTATGTGCGTTCCGGCCTGTACTCGCAAGATCGCGGCAGACTTGAGCCGCCGCCATTTTCTCAAGACCGCCGCCGTCGGCGCAGGCACACTGCTGGCCGCCGGTGGTTGTGTGATGCCCCCGACCGGGGCGGCCGTTGTGCCGGCTGGCCTTAGCCAATCGACCGTGCCGGGTGCGCCGCCCAGTGGGGTCAGCTTTAGCCGCGTTGTCGATCTGACGCATACCCTCACGCTGGACTTTCCGACCTTTGGCGGCGAACCACAGTTGGAAATCGAATCGGTCTACACGCTAGCCAACGACGGCTATAATCTGAATATCTGGCATATTGACGAGCATACCGGCACCCACTTGGATTCGCCCTTTCACTTCTCCGATGGCCCCTCTGCCGACCAACTGGCAATTGAGCGCCTGGTTGGCCCCTTAGCCATCATCGACATTCGCGCCAAAGCCGAAAACGATCCCGATGCCCAGGTCACGCCCGATGATATTGCCGCCTGGGAAGCGATCTACGGGCCATTGCCGGAGGGGGTAATCGTCGCTATGCTCAGTGGCTGGGATGCCCATGTCACCAACGACAAATTCCGCAACGTTGACCCCGCTGGCGTAATGCACTTCCCCGGTTTCCATGTCGAGACGGCCGAAATGTTAATTACCGAGCGCAATGTTAAAGGCGTCTTTGTAGATACGCTCAGCCTTGATTACGGCCCCTCCCCCGATTTTGCCTTTCACTACCGCTGGTTGGCTTCGGATCATTGGGGGATGGAATGTGTGGCCAACCTGGGCGAATTGCCCATTAGCGGCGCAACTGTCATCGTCGGTGCCCCCAAAATCGCCGGCGCCACCGGTGGACCAAGTCGCGTCATTGCGTTAGTTTAAGACGTGAAACGTGATGCTTGATGCGTGATTCGTGCGTTTCGACCATTCCCCCAGTGCGCATCACGTTTCACGTCTTACGTTTCACGTTTCACGTTTCACGTCTTACGTTTCACGTTTCACGTTTCACGTCTTACGTTTCACGTTTCACGTTTCACGTTTCACGTCTTACGTCTTACGTTTCACGTTTCACGCACCCCATCTTCACCCCCTATTGCAATTGCTCCTAAATCGTATTATGATAAGGTGGTCGGTCGCTACCTCCAACCCGATCTAGGAGCAACTATCCCATGCCTGCACTTATTTACCAAAATTTCGATCTGCTGCTTGAACGCAGTCCAACCGGTTACCTTGTTCGTGTGCTCAACGCGCCGGCTGGGCAGGACAAGGGCGAGTTTACCTTGCCCACCGAACTGACTAATTCTGCCGAAACGTTGCGGCTGGTCGGCGGGACGATTCGGGCCTTTCAACTGAAAAAAGTCAACGGCACCGCGCCGACCCCACCACGCGACCCCAAGACCTTTGGCACCGATCTTTTTGAGCGGCTTTTCAGCGCTGCGGTCGGGCAATTGTATCGCCGCAGCCTGGATGTGGTGCGCCAACAGCAACAAGGGCTGCGCGTGCGTCTGCGCCTTAACGATGTGCCGGAACTGGCAGCGCTGCCCTGGGAATATCTCTACGACCCTAGCGCCAACCGCTATCTTGTCCTCTCCGAGACTACACCACTGGTCCGTTATCTGGCCCTACCCCTGGCGGCGATGCCCTTGCGGGTCGAACGCCCACTGCGCATTTTGGGGTTGACCGCCAACGCGCCCGATGTGCTGCCGCAGCTTGATGTGGCGGGGGAAAGACAACGGTTGGATGTGGCGCTGGCGGAACTTGTGACCGCTGGGGCAATTGAAATTACCTGGTTGACCAATGCTACCCTGGCTCAGTTGCAACGCGCGCTGCGCCGCAACCACTATCACATTATCCACTTTATCGGCCACGGTTGGGCGGATCTGGCCACCCAGCAGAGCGGTCTGGTCCTGGTCGACGAAATGGGGCGCGGTGATAAAGTCGAAGTAGACCGGCTGGCGATTCTGCTGCAAAATCACACCACCTTGCGCCTCGCCTTTCTCAATGCCTGTGAAGGGGCACGCCAGGTCGAAGGCGAACCCTTTGCCGGTGTGGCCCAACATCTGATCCGCCAGGGTTTGCCCGCGGTGATCGCGATGCAATTTCCTGTGAGTGACCGCGCTGCCATTGCCTTGGCCCAGGAATTTTACAGTGCCCTGGCCGACGATTATGGCGTTGACGGTGCGCTGGCCGAGGCGCGCAAAATGGTCTACACCCAGTCAAGTATTATGGAATGGGGCACACCGGTGCTCTTTATGCGCGCCGATGATGGGCGGTTGTGGGCGGATGAAGCAACAAAGGGTAAGGACACGGAGGCACTTATGGCAAAACCAGCAAATATCAATACAGATGGCGGGGCCTACATCGGCGGTAATGTGTCCGTCGGCGGTGAATTTGTGGGTCGCGATAAAATTGTGCATGGTGATGAGGTGAAGGGTGACAAGATCGGTGGTCACAAAGTCCAGGGCAATGTGACGATCGGTACGGTTGGCAATAATGCCCGCAATGTGACGATCGGGAGTAACATCACCCAGATCGTGACCGAAAATTCAAGTCAACCGACTGGAGATGCGCCGCAACAAATCAAGGCCGCACTGGCCAATTTAGCACAAGCGGTCCGCACCATCGCCGATCAACGACTTGCCATGCGCGCCGAAGTGCATCTGGAAACGGTGCAACAGGAATTGACCAAAACTGCGGCGTCAGTCAATGGCGGTGCGCTGACCAATGCGCTGGATTCGCTGCAAAAAAATACCCCAGAGGTAGCGCCTGCCCTTAACGCCTTGCTGACCCTCCCCGCGGTACAACAATTACTGACGCAGACGGACCAGCAGACCGCTGCTTGGTGGCGACGCTGGTTTGCCTAGGTTTTGTTGACATTTGCTAAAAGGGCCAATTCGATTGGCCAGCTAACCCCGAAAAGCCCGGGTACCCGGGCTTTTCGGGGTTAGCCGCGGGTTTCAACCCTGCAAAATTGAAATGTCAATAGAACCTAACAAGCCATGTCGGCAATTCTCAATATGGCAACGTGCAGTGCGCATCCCCAGATGCGAACGGGTGCGTGCCAAGCTGGGCTGCGCATCTGAGGATGCGCAGTACACTGGCGACAATTTCAAAGTGTTCAGCAACACGGAAGAAGATGCGCCCTTCTGTCTCTTCGGCGGCAATGAACCTGAGAAAAATATTTAGCCAAGACGATAACGGCTAAATATCATCCATTGTTGGGAGCACCGATTAGCGAAAGACCGAAATGGAAGCCAGCCCAGTAGCCATCATCCCCCAAATCAGTTACAATACCCTAGTTGCTCGGCAACTCGTATCTCGTATCTCGCGGGTGCCCTCTGGGCGCGTGTCTCGTGTCTCGTGTCTCGTAATCTTACTATGATCGATAAGTCTCAAAAATCCCCCGCCGATACCACCGTTGTGGTCGCCATGAGCGGCGGTGTGGATAGTTCCGTGGCAGCGGCGCTGTTGGTCGAACAGGGTTATAATTGTATCGGCGTGATGATGCGCCTCTGGGCAGAGATGGGGGAGGGCGAAGGCTCGACCAACAAGTGCTGTAGCCTGGAGAGTGTCCATGACGCGCGCCGGGTGGCCGACCAACTGGGCATGCCCTTTTATTTGATCAACGTGGAGCAACCCTTTAAGCAGAATGTGGTTGACTTTTTCATCGACGGTTATAGCAAGGGACTCACCCCTAACCCCTGCGTTGAATGTAATCGCCACATCCGCTTTGATTATCTGCTAAACTATGCGCGGCGGCTGGGGGCAGACTACCTTGCTACCGGTCACTATGCGCGCTTGCGCCGCCTGCCCGATGGCACGGTGCAGTTACACAAAGCGGTCGATGAGGGCAAGGATCAGAGTTATGTGCTCAGCGTGATGGGACAGGCCGAATTGCGCGATGTGCTTTTCCCCGTGGGTGATTATCCTAAGCCGGAGATTCGCCAGATCGCACAGGCGCGGGGCTTGCCGATTGCCAGCAAACACGATTCCATGGATCTCTGTTTTATCTTTGATGATGACTATCGCCGCTTTCTCAAAGATTGGGCGGCCTCCGCCATGCGCCCCGGCCCGATTCTTGATCGCCAGGGACGCCGCTATGGTGAGCACCAAGGGTTACCCGGTTACACCATCGGCCAGCGCAAGGGATTGGGCATTAGCGGGGCGAGTGAGCCACTTTTTGTGGTAGAACTTGATCATCCGAATAACACGTTGATCGTGGGACCGATGGCCGATTTGGGTAAGGATCGCCTGCTGGCAACTGGGGTCAATTGGACGCTGGATCAGCCACCTGCCCCCGGCACTCTGGCTTCTTGTAAGATCCGCTATCGGGCGCAAGCGATGGCCTGTACGCTCTATCCAGCGGCAAATGGTGAGGTCACCGTACAGTTGACCGAAGCCCTGCGCGATATTACCCCTGGGCAACGGGCCGTCTTTTATGACGGTGACCTCTGTTTGGGCGGGGGCACAATTTATTGATGAGCGCACTGCCACCGCTGTTGTTAGGCCTTTGCTGTTTACTTGCCTATGTGGCACTGGCCCATTTGGGCCGGGGACGGTCATTTCAGGATCTTTTGATTATGCTGGTCATGGGCGGGATTGGTTTTGGCTTTGGCCAGGTCATCGGCAGCTTCACTCAAGCGGCCTTCTTGCGGATCGGCGATCTACATCTACTGGAAGCTTCGGTGGGGGCATGGTTGCTCTTAGGCATTGTGGGCATTATTGAACGATAAGACGCGCCGCGGACTGGCGCAGGGAGTAGATAGGACATATGGTTTCGGCAACAATTCGCGATATTGCCATCATTATCATTGCCCTCCAAAGCATTGTGATCGGCGTTCTACTGGGGGTGCTCGTCTGGCAGATCTGGCGACTGGTCAAAATGTTGCAGACCGAAATCAAGCCGATTCTGAAAGATGCTCAGGAGACGGTCAGCACTGTGCGCGGCACTACCACCTTTGTCAGTGATAGTGTGGTTGATCCGGTTGTACGCACAAGTAGTACCATCGTGGGGCTGCGGGCCACCGTTCGTTCGTTAACCGCGGAACTACGCCCCCGGCCGCGCCCACGGCGGGCGGCACCGCCCCCGCCCTCAACGCCGATTAACCCTGCGTAGGCACACATTTTCAGCGCCATCAGCCCAAGAATTCTCAATTAAAAAAGCCCTGTCGGCTCAGCCGACAGGGCTTTTGATTAGCAAGCCCGCCTCTTATATTGGGAAGGCCAACAGGCAGGCACTGGGGATAAAGCAGTTGGGGCAGCCAACGGCTGATACGACAATTGTAGCACAGCCTACCCCGAGCGCAAAATTGAACTTTTGTTTATCCCACCAAAGCCGCCAGTGACTCACCCAAGGCCAAATTGCCGCGTCTTGTTCGATCCGCCAACAGTCGCCACAGCTTAATCACCACTGCGGGCCGGGGCGGGGACGGGCGTCAGTTGCGGCACCGGCCGTTCGACCGCAAACGCCACGGCACCTAACAAAACCCACAAGATCCAGAGCGCATCCGCCAGTAACAGATGTACTAGCTGCATCGCTACCGGGGCCTTTAGTGCCACATTCACCGCCCCCACCAACAGTTGCACTATATAGAGCGCAACCAACGCGCGGCTAAGGCGCAGCGTCTGGGGACTAGGCCGTTGGGTCGCGGTCACCCATGCGGCCAGCGCCACCAACGCGCCGACCACCAACGCGAGCAGCGGATGATAGATGCGCAGATCAACCAATCTGGCCACATAGGCGGAAGTCTCGGGCGAAATGCCACCGCGCATCGTCAGGGTGTCGCCCAGCGCGGTGACGGCACCGCTCGAACCGAGTAGCAGCAGGGCCAAGCCGGCCAGCGCTAGCGTCCCACCCACCAGCCCTTGATTGCGCCATTGCCCCGCGGGCTGGCCGGATGCCCACCAAGCGGTAAGGGTAAGCGCGGCCAACAACAGGAAGGTGTTGAGCAAGTGCGCCGCCATCCAATAGGCGCGCGCAACGGACTGATCAAAGGCAACATACTCTAGCAACACCAACCCAGCACCCACCAGCGCTTCTGTAATCATAAAGAACATGGCCCAAGCCGCAGCCCGGCGCACAACGTGACCTTTGGCATAGCGGCGATAAGCCCAGACCACCAAGACAACCGTGGCAATCAACGCCACACCGCTGGTCAGGCGGTGGGAGAACTCAATGAGCAGTTCGACCGAAGCGGCGCGCGGCAAAATTTCGCCATTACAGAGTGGCCAATGGCTACCACAACCAGCGCCAGAGCCTGTCGCGCGCACCACTGCGCCCCACAAAATCACCAACAAATTATAAGCTAAGGTGCCCCATGCAAAGCGGGCAAAGCGATTATCTCCCATCAGCGCCTCCTCAAGTAATTACCCGTACCCGTAACCCGTATATCGCCTAATTACGTTTTACGCATTACATTTTAGCTGTTTCCCATCACCTATCACCTAAAACTTCGTGGATCATCAAAAACTACTGGTTTCTATCGGTTTTCACTTTAGTACAGTGTTATAGAAATTTTATTTGTACATTTTACCACAAACGCGTGTAAAGCCCAGTACGTCAATTGCTTGGTGTACTAGCCCAAAAATTCCGTAGAATGCTGTATTGCCCTTCCGGCACGAGTGCGATTCAATAATTAACTGCGGTACTACCGATCTTTATCCTTCGCGCGGCATGAGAAGCAGAATTTTTTATCAGGGTGCAAACCGGGGTTCTGATTTCAACCGCAGGATAGTACCGCGTACTGATACGCGGTGGTATGGTCCAGGCTTAACCGCCGGCGATGGACAGTCCAGATGCGACGGCACCGGCAGTTTGTCCGGTATAGGAGAATAAGAGGCAATCATCTACCATGACGAGTCTACACAAAATTATTTTGAGCTTTATTTGTACAGGTCTGCTTTACACGCTTTTATTTACAAACCAGACCCTCGCCGCTGACCGTGGCCGTCAGCCCGCGGTGCTGCCGCCTTTCGATATTATCAGCACCGACCCCAGCGCAGGTGCCTTTGCCACGGTGACCTTGAGCGATACGGTGAACGCAAGCTTCAACGGCACGGTCAACATGAGCACGGTTGACCTAAACCACTTTGTGGTTCAGGCGAGCCAACATGGTCGCCTGGCCGGCAACTTTAGTTATGACAATAACAGTAACACGGTTACCTTTACTCCAGCCGGCCGATTTAGCTTTGGTGAAACGGTAACCGTGGTGGGGACAGAGGCAATCCAGGATAACACTGGCACGGGGTTGACCCCATACCAGTGGCAATTTACCGCGGGCTATCAGGTCAAACGCTGTATGGAAGGGTTTCTGCCCAATACGGCCAATCTTACGCCGGTCTGGTCCAGCGCCGCGGACTGGGGCGACTTTGATAATGATGGCGATCTGGATCTGCTGTTGGCAGGCAAGAGCAGTGGTAATCCCCTCACCCGCATCTATCGCAACGATGGCGCGGGTAACTTTACCTCCTTTGATGCTGGCCTGGTTGGCGTCCGTGAAGCGTCGGTGGCCTGGGGCGACTATGACATAGATGGCGATCTGGATATTGTGTTGACCGGCTCGAATCTTGCCGGCCAATATACCACCCGCGTTTATCGCAATGAGGGGAGCAGCGCCTTTATCAATGTCGCCATCTTACCTGGTGTGGCCTTGGGCGGTGCGCTTTGGGTTGATGATGACAGCGATGGTGACCTGGATCTCTTCCTTCATGGCGACAGCAGTGGCGGCAGTCTGGCCCGCCTGTATCGCAACATCGGCAACGATACATTTGTAGACACGGCAGTGGCTTTTACCGGTGTCAATAACAGCGCCGCCGATTGGGCCGACTATGACAACGATGGTGACTTGGACCTGTTACTCACTGGTGACAGTGCGGGTGGGCTAGTCACTTTGCTCTATCGCAATGATCGGAACAGTACTTTTACCCTGGTGCCCACCGATTTGCCAAACCTGCGCGACAGTGCAGTGGCGTGGAAAGATTATGACAATGATGGCGATGAGGATCTGCTCCTGATCGGTGAGACCAGCCGCAGCCTACCGGCCCCGATTTCGCGCGTCTATCGCAATGATGGGGGCAACTTTACGGATATTAACGCCGACTTGCTAGGCGTACTGGATGGAGCTGCCACCTGGGCGGACTTTGATAATGATGGCGACTTTGACATTCTGATCAGCGGTAAGGA
This sequence comes from Caldilineaceae bacterium, assembly GCA_022842065.1. The sequence continues at coordinate 43,872 of JALHQH010000017.1, read as the reverse complement.
CACGATCGAACAACTCTTTACCATCCTCTACAAAAACGAAGTGGGCAACTTTATGCCCTTTCCCACCAATTTCCCGGCCATGAATCTGGGCACGGCCACCTGGGGCGATGTTGATGGCGATCATGATGCTGATCTGCTCATCTCTGGTCTGACCAACAACGGCATTGTCACCGGCGTCTATCGCAACTATGATTGTCCCTCGGATGTGTCGATCACGCAGACGGTCAGCCCTACACAGGTAACGGCCAATCAACCGGTGACAATCACGTTGCACTTTACCAATGCCGGCCCGGTCACAGCCACGGTCGTGACGATTGAAGATCTTGTGCCCAGCGCGCTGAGCAACCTGCAAGTTGTCACCGCAACCAGCGCAAGTGGCATCCAGATTAACAACAGTGGTGCCCTCCCGCCCTTTAACTGGCAGGTCAGCGATCTATCCGTAGGCCAGGGCGGCACGATTACCCTGACCGGCACAATCAACCCCACACCGGGCGCGGTTTACACCAACACGGCAACAATCAGCGCCCGGCGCGATGTCAGCTTGACCAATAACAGCACCGTCCAGCCAATTGTTGCGCCTTTCCATGTCTTACAGAGCCTCCCGTTTGGCGGTGGGGCGGTCGGCGTTGACTTTAACGCGCCCATGCATTTGATCTTTGATGCCACACTTGGGCTGACCAGTATCAGCGACCAGAATCTGGCAATCTATGGCAGCCAGAGTGGTCTATTTGGCCTTGCCGAGACGAGCTATAACAGCGAAGCGCGCACATTGACGGTCCGTGCCGAACAGCCCTTTGTCCAAGGCGAAGTCGTCAATGTCATTGCTACCGCAGGGCTAAAAAGTCCCCAAGGTGCGCCCCTCACCCCCTATCAATATCAATTTGTTGCCGGCCGTGCCTTGGATCGCTGTGTCGGCGATTTTAAACCCAGCGGCGCGCCTTTTCCCCCAGTCGATGAGGGTATGGTGGCCTGGGGTGACTATGATCAAGATGGCGACGCCGACCTGCTGCTTGCCGGCCAAAGCGCCCAGGGCGTGCTGACACGCATCTACCAAAACAATGGCGGGACCTTTACCGATATCGGCGCAGCGCTGGCAGGTGTACGCAATGGGGCCGTCGCCTGGGTGGATTATGACAGCGATGGGGACCTTGATCTCTTTCTCACCGGCAGCAATGGTACCAACGGGATCACCAATCTCTATCGCAATGACAGCGGCAATTTTGTGGCGGTAGGCACCGGTTTTGCAGCGCTCAGCAACAGTCGCGCAGCATGGGGCGACTATAACAATGATGGCCGCCTTGACTTAGTGGCGGCGGGCGATACGGGCAGTGGGCGCGCCACTCACCTCTATCGCAATGAAGGCAATGGACTTTTTACGGCTGTGGCGGCCGGTCTACCTGGGGTTGATAACGGCATGTTGGCCTGGGCCGATTATGATCGCGATGGCGATCTGGATCTGCTGGTGGGTGGCCTGAGTGATGGGGGACGCATCACCACCCTATACCGCAACACGAATGGTAATTTTAGTGACAGCGGGGCCATCCTCACTGGGCTGGCGGAAAGTAGTGCGGCCTGGGGTGATTATGACAAAGATGGTGACTTCGATCTGATCCTGGCCGGCAACAGTGAGAGCGGCCGCACGACCATCCTCTACAACAACAGTGGCGGCAATTTCTCAACCGTCGGCACCGGTTTACCAGCGATCTCCAATGGCTCAGTCGCCTGGGGTGACTTTGATAATAATAATGTGCTTGATCTCTTTTTGAGCGGGGCCACCGATAGTGGCCCCATTGCCGCGCTCTATCAGCAGAGCGGTGGCACTTTTACTGACTTTAACGCCGGTTTGACGGCGGTTGCTGATAGCGCGGCCACCTGGGGTGATCTTGACAATGATGGCGATCTTGACCTGATCGTCAGCGGCAATGATGGCACCAACGCGACCACGCGCCTCTATCGGAACATGGACTGTATCTCCGACGTGGCGCTGACAAAATCCGCCTCGACAAATGCGGCCGAATCTGGGGAGGTGATTACCTATACTCTGCGCTTTACCAATGCGGGGCCACAGCCGGCCCGCAGTGTGGCGATCACGGATCTGCTGCCCATCGAGCTGGGCAATGTGCAAATCGGCGCAATTAGCGCCAGCCCTGGGGTCAATGTCACTTCCAGCGGACAAGCGCCCAATTTGGCCTGGCAGGTAAGCGATCTGAACGCCAACCAAGGGGGTATGATCACCATCACCGCAACGCTGCTTGATGGCCCCCCCGGTGCGCTGATCACCAACCGCGCCGGCATTGTGGCAACCCACGATATTACGCTGACGAACAACGCGACGGCCGTGGGCGTGGGTCGCCGCTACCATATTACCCAAACCGTACCCGCGCCGGCCCAATCCGGGGTACGGCTCAATGCCCCGATCCAAGCGACCTTTGACGCCGAGATTAACCCGGCCACCCTCAATGGGCAGACATTGTTGGTTTATGGTCAGCAGAGTGGGCTGCGCAGCGGCAGCTTTGGCTATCATAGCGTGGCACGCACCCTCACCTTTACCCCAACCCAACGGTTACAACATGGCGAACAGGTTCATGTCATTGGTACCGCGGCGATTCAGAGTCTCCCCGGCGCACCGTTAACCCCCTATCAGTGGCACTTCACCGCTGGCCGGGTTGACCGCGAACGCTGTCTGGCCGGCTTTGGTCGCCTTGCGCCAGGGTTGCCCGCCCTGCTCAATAGTGCTGCGGCCTGGGGTGACTATGACCAAGATGGTGACCTCGATCTGGCCCTGGCCGGCAGCGCGGACGGCACCACGCCACATACCAAACTTTATCGCAATATTGGCAACAACAACTTTGTGGATAGCGGGGTGGCGCTGGCGGCAATTCAGCATGGCGACCTGGCCTGGGGTGACTATGACCAAGATGGCGATCTTGATCTGGCCGTGACCGGGGTCGGAGCCGGCGCAATGGTGGCAACCCTCTATAACAACAGCAATGGGGCCTTTACAGAAAACAATGCGGGGCTGACCGCCGTTGGTTATAGCACCGCGACCTGGGGCGATGTTGATAATGACGGCGATCTCGATCTGCTCGTAACCGGCACCACCGATGGCACCAACGGGCTGACACGCCTCTATCGCAATGATCAGGGCAGCTTTACCGCAGTTACCACCAACCTGCCGAATGTGCAGCGCGGATCAGCCATGTGGGGTGATTATGATCGCGATGGCGATCTCGACCTGTTGTTGACCGGCACCTCTGATGGGAGCAGTGCGCTGACCCAGATCTTTCGCAACGATCAGGGCGGCTTTGTCAATGTGGGTGCAGCCCTACCGGGGGTCTACGAAAGTGCTGCGGTCTGGGGTGATTATGACCAGGATGGCGATCTCGACCTGCTGCTCGCGGGGCGAACGGATGCCAGCAACCGCTTGACCCGCCTCTACCGCAACGATGGTGGGAGCTTTACCGATGTCACCAGTGGCAGCTTTACACCGCTCAGCCGGCCCGCCTTGGCCTGGGGTGATTATGACAATGACAGCGACCTCGACCTGCTGGTTGCGGGCACGCCGGATGGGGTAACCGCCGCGATCCAACTGTTGCGCAACGATGGCAATGACAGCTTTACCCCGGTGGCGAGCACTTTTGCCCCGATCTACGGCGGCAGTGCCACCTGGAATGATGTGGATGGCGATCGCGATCTCGATCTGTTGCTGGTTGGCAATAGCGGCAGTGGTGCCCACCTGCAGCTCTATCACAACCGGGATTGTATCTCTGACTTGGCGCTGACGAAACAGGTCTCGGCCGTTTCGGTGCTGCCCGGCGATTTAGTGACCTATACGCTCACCTTTAATAACAGCGGCCCGCAACCGGCCACCCGCGTGGTGCTCACCGATCTGTTGGCCTTGGATCTACTCAGTGAAATTACAATTCAGAGCACTCTCCCGTTGACGCAGAGTGGGGGCGCGAACTACATCTGGCGGCTTCCCACGATCAACGCCGGTGCGGGCGGCGTGATCACTGTACGCGGGCGCACGACCTTTGCGGCCACCGGCGCGACGATCAACAATATCGCCTCGATCTCCGCCCGTGAAGATGTCACCCAAACCAATAACGTTGGCAGTGTGGGGGTGAGTGTGCGCGCACCACAACTCAGCGTGGCCACCACCAACATCACCGCGAATGAGAATGCGGGCAATGTCACGGTGGAAGTACGCCTTAACGAACCAAATCGGGCCGGCGCGGTCACCGTCAACTACAGTACAACGCCGGTTGCCAAAGCGCAAAGTAGCAGTTTTACCGATGTGAATGGCGTCGTCACTATTCCAGCCGGCGCAACCAGTGCAACCATTACGATCCCGATCACCGATGATCTGCTCAACGAGGATGACGAAGTCCTGCGCCTCACCTTGAGCAGTCCCCAAGGCGCGGTATTGGCGGCCGGCGTGGAGGTCACCCTGACTATCGTCGATAACGACGCACGGCCCACATTGGGTGTCACCAACGTGACGGTTGACGAGACGACGGGGATCGTCAACTTTGTACTGAAGCTGAGCGCGCCCAGCGGCCGTACCGTCAGCATGGTGATCAACACGTTGGATGATACCGCACGTGCCGGCGAAGATTATGTGGCGCTGGTCAATCAGCCTGTAACCATCGCCCCCGGCGCAATGTCAGTTACGGTGCCGGTGACCTTGATCAACGACAATCAGCAAGAGCCAAATGAACAGTTCTATCTGGTGATCAGCGCGTTACAGAATGCCGATCTGCCGGCCAATCAGGTTAGCGCCACGATTAACGATAATGATTCGTTTGGGATTTACCTACCGGTCGTGCTCCGCTAGCGCAGAAACGCCGGCAACACCGACACTTTGGCCGTGGTTATACGCTAGGGTGCAGTGACGTTTGGCTGGAGATTAATCAAATAGTTCGGCAAGCGTAGGCTGCGCTTGTCGAAGCCGGCCCCGCTTCGGCTTCGGCAGGCGCAGCCTACGCTTGTTTACCGGTTTATTTTTTACCTTTCATTCAAAACGTCACCATAGCCAGCCGTTAATTTTGCACGAGAAGCGACCACGGCTGGGCAGTAGGGGAAGGCATTTGCTTTACTTTGCAACCATCTCTCTTTCTGCTATGATGCCCAAATGTTTATTTCACCATTTCCATTTTCCCGTGCTGTAAAAGGAGCTTTCCATGACTGTCCTACTCGCTGAAATGACGCGCGAACAGATCCGCCGCCTGGCCCCCAACGCCGTAGCTGTGTTACCAACGGCTTCGATTGAACAACATGGCCCCCATGCCCCCATTATCACCGATACGCTACTCTGTGGTACGGTGGCCCAGCGCGCGGCTGAACGGGCGGCAGGCCAGGTACAAGTCGTGGTGGCACCGGTGCTTTGCTATGGCAATTCCCATCACCATCGCCCCTTTGCGGGGGTCCTCTCCTTAAGCAGCCCCACCTATTTGGCTGCGGTGACCGAGATCCTGGAAGGGCTGTTACTTAGCGGCTTTCGTAAACTGATCGTCCTTAACGGCCACGGCGGCAACACCGATTCCAATAATGTCGTCGGTCTCGACTTTGTCAATCGTTTGGGTCATGATGTGACGATTGCCACCGGGGCCTATTGGGACATTGCCCGCCCGGCGTTGGTCGAACAGGGGCTAATGCCTAGTAACCGCATTCCCGGCCATGCCGGCCGCTTTGAAACCTCAATGGTGATGGCGCTACGCCCGGATCTGATTGATCCGGAGGGTATGGGGCAGATCCAGGATCAGTCACAGGTTAAGAAGGGACTCTTTGGTGACCTGACCGGAGCCACAGTCCAAGTCCATGGGGCCTGGGCCGCCAGCACCGGCTATACCGACAATCCAGCGGAAGCCAGCGCTGATGAGGGCAAGGCACTGTTAGAAGTTGTCGTCCAACGCGTGAGCGAGTTCCTCGTCGCCTTTGATCAAACTAGCTAACGACCACGTAAAGCCTAACCAATTATCTACATAACAAAAAGCCATCCCGCATTACCTTGCGGGATGGCTTTTTGTTATGACAAATGACACAATTTGTTTGAATATTTTGTCTCCCCTCATTTCCTGCCTTTCGTCCGATCTTTATTAAAAATAGGCAAAAACAGGCTTGTGTAAGGCATTTGTTATGTTATTTAAGATCCTCTCATTTTATGCTGTTTGTATCACTTTATAAGCATCGGCAACGAATGCTCAGTCGCGCCTGAAGTTGCGCCTGAAATTGTCAGGACAGCTGATGGCGTTTGTTTTGAAACAGGGTTCGCAAGTTAGCGGTGAAACGCCGATTTTCAACCAGCGCAGCGTATAAGATTTTCCAGGGAGAGGATCAATGCCTTTTTACAAACTATCAGATCGTTTACCATCTACCGTCCGGCTAGCCACGCACAGTGGTTGGGCCCTTATCGTTATCATTCTCCTAACCTTATCCCTTTTGTTCGCTGAACACCAGTCGGCAATCGCAACCCAACGGTTGCCGGCGCAGGAAGCGACGACGGCAACCGCTGCCAAGCTAACCCTTAGCCAGGCGGTGACGACAACGACCGTGATTTACGTCGATCAGGCGGCCGGTGGGAGCATTCGTGATGGGCTCAGTTGGAGCACCGCATTTACCAAGCTGCAAGATGGATTGGCGGCGGCAACGAGTGGCAGCGAAATCTGGGTTGCCGATGGCATCTACTACCCTGATGATGGTATTGGCGCGACCAACGACGACCGCAACGCGACCTTTCTGCTCAAACAAGGAGTGGCGCTCTACGGTGGCTTTGCGGGTACAGAAACGGCGCGTGATGAACGTAACTGGCAGGCCAACCTGGCGATCCTAAGTGGTGATCTCTCGCAGAACGATCCAGACAAAAACAGTAGTGGTGTGATCACCAACCCCATCACCATCATTAACCCGAACGCTTATCACGTTGTCAGTGCCGGTGCCGTGGATAGCAGCGCGGTGCTGGATGGGTTTGTCATCACGGGCGGCAAAGCGGATGGCACCATCGCCAATCTCTGTGGTCCTGGCTGTGGTGGGGGCCTGATTATTGAAAACAGCAGCCCAACGTTAATCAATCTCTCGATCCTCGGCAATAATTCTGAAAATTATGGGGGCGGTCTAGCCACCATTAACAGCAGCCCCAGCGTGACCAATGTCATTATCCAGGCCAATCGCACCAAAACTGCCGGCGGCGGCATCTATACCCGCGGTGGTAGCCCAACCTTTATCAATACGCTGATTAGTGGCAATTACAGTGCCAGTCGTGGCGGGGCCATCTACAACGATCGCGTCACCAACCCGATGCAGCTGATCAATGTCACCATCACCGGCAATCGCGCGGTCTTCACTGGTGGCGGCATTGCCAATTCGCTGGCCAACGTGATCATGAGCAATTCGATCGTGTGGAACAACATGAGCAACACATCGACGGATGTGAGTAACAGCTCTAGTGAACTGCGCATCCATCATAGCCTGATCAAAAATGCTTTTACCGGCACCACCTGGAACAGCACATTTGGTGAGAATGACGGCAATAACCTGAGCAGTGATCCGCTCTTTACGGCCCCCCTCGTAGCGTCAGCTGCCCCTATCATAGGCGGCGACTATACCCTTTCCTCGCTTTCGCCGGCCGCGGATGGCGGCGATCTGACCCAAAACCCGACCACCCAAGCGCTGGGCGGCGCAAGCCGGCGCCAAGGGGCGACAATTGATATGGGTGCCCATGAATCACCCCACACGGCGCAACTGACCATGACAATTGCCACCGCGCCGGCACAGATTGAGTATGGCGAAACAGTGACCTACACGATTGTCCTGAGCAACAGCGGTAATGCCTTTGCCTATGCCGCGCAGCTTACCAATACATTGCCCACCAATGTCAGCTTTGCCCACTGGATCCAACAACCAACGGGTGCGACCGCGCAAATGAGCAGTCCGCAGGTCACCTGGGCCGGTGACGTTGCGGCTGGTCAAGCCATCACCTATCGTTTTATGGTTACTCACACGGGTGGTCCTGCGGAGACGGTCACTAATACGGTAGAATATGGCCATGTGACCAGCAGTAATACAACATCTGCTGCGTTTGAGGTTGTCGCCCTACCCACCGTAAGCATCAGCGCAGTTAACGTTGACGAAGCGGATCAATGGGCGCGATTTACCGTCACCCTGAACAAAGCGACACGCAAGCAGATTGTCGTTGACTATGCCACAAGCAATGGAACGGCACTTAGCCCGGCTGATTATAATTCACGCAACACGAGTTTAATCATCTATCCAGGGGATCTTGATGCAGCTATCTTCATTCCGATCACCGGCGACTTTATTGACGAAACGGATGAAACATTTGGACTGACGCTTAAGAGTGCGATCAATGCGACGGTCGCAAATGGCACGGCCACGGCCACTATTCTCGATGATGACACGGCCGGTGCAGCGGTCGCGCCGACGGCCATTGAAGTCAGTGAGCCGAGTAGTAATGCGACCTTTACGCTGACGTTGCAGAGTCAGCCAGTGGCGCCAGTCAATATCACACTGAGCAATAGTAATACCAGCGAATGCAGCTTGCCCACCACGATCCAACTTAACGCCGGCAATTGGCGTGGCGTTGGCATCAACGTGCGCGCCATTGATGACTTTGTGGTAGATGGCGATCAGTCATGCTTGATTGGATTAACCGCAACCAGCACCGATCCACTTTATGACGGCATTGCGCTAGCCACGGTGAGCGTCACCGTTCATAGTGATGATGTAGCCGGGATTGGGATGACCCCCGGTGCCCTCACGATCAGCGAGCCGGCCCAGCGCAAATCTTTTACCATCACCCTCACGAGCCAACCAACGGCCACCGTTACTGTCCTGCTAACCAGCAGCGATCCAGGCGAATGTAGTGCGCCGGCCACGGTTAATCTAGACGAGAACAATTGGGCCGAGGGCATCGGCGTCGAGGTCAGCGCCATTGATGACCAGATTGACGATGAGGATCAACCCTGCCTGATTCAGACCCAGGTGCAGAGTAGCGATCCCAACTACAATGGCCGCGCCATGAGCAATCTGGATGTTACCGTACAGGATGATGATACGGCCGGTGTCGCGGTCAGCCCAACCAGCCTGACGACGGCTGAGCCGAATGGGACAAAAACCTTTGGCATTTCACTAGACAGTGAGCCGACTGCACCAGTGACCGTGGCCTTTACCGTTAGTGACAGCAGTGAATGTACCGTCCCGCCTAGCATTGTGCTGGACGAGAGTAACTGGAATGTTCTGGTCTCGGTGCTGGTGACCGCGCTTGATGATCGCATTGATGATGGCAATCAACTTTGTCTGGTACAGACTGCGGTCACCAGCAGCGACGCCAAGTATAATGAAATTGCCGCCGCCGATGTGGCAGTCACGGTGCAGGATGACAGCGATCAGGCTGGGGTCAAGGTTACGCCAAGTGTGCTTACCGTGCGCGAGCCCAACACTACCGCCAGCTTTACGGTTACCTTAGACAGTCAACCGCTCTTCCCCGTGACCATTAGCCTGGCCAGCGCGGATAGTGGCGAGTGTACGGTCCCCACCAGCGTTGTGCTCAATGCAACCAACTGGCAGCAGGGCATACGCGTGACCGTTACCGGCGTCAATGACGACTTTATCGATGGGGCGCAAAGTTGTGCCATTACGACCAGCGCGACAAGCAGCGACGCCAACTACAACGCCATTGCCATTGCCGACCCCCTGGTAACCGTAGAGGATGATGACTATGCGGCTGTGCTGGTCAGTGCCACGAATCCGGTCGTGACGGAACCCAATAGCAGCACCGTGATGGTGCTCAAACTCAGCAGCCGACCCACCGCCCCGGTGACAGTAACATTGCAAAGTGCCGCGCCCGATGAGTGCAGTACATTGGCACAAGTTGTCCTTAACGCCAATAATTGGAAAAGCGGCGTTGGGGCCACCATCGCCGCCGTGGATGACGATATTGATGATGACGACCGCACCTGCCCGATCGAATCGACAGTCTCCAGCAGCGACAGTAATTATCAGGCGCTTGTGGTCAACCCATTTGCCATTACGGTCCGCGACAATGACAGCGCCGGGACCCTGGTTAGCCCCCGGGTGTTGCGCGTTAGCGAACCTAATCATAGCGCCATCTTTACCGTCGCCCTGACCAGCGAACCGACGGCCACAGTCACGGTTAATCTCTTTAGTAATGATCTGAGTGAATGCACCGCACCGGCCAGTGTTACCATTGCACCGGCCCAGTGGCGCACCGGCGTCGGCATCCCCGTGACGGCAGTCGATGATGCCATCAAAGATAATACGCGTCCATGTCTCTTACAGGCGACCACCAGCAGCACTGATGCCAAATATGCGGCCGTGGCCATTGGCGATGTGGCGGTGACCGTAGACGACGATGATCAGGCCGGTGTGCGCGTCGCACCAACGAACCTGACCACGCATGAGCCGGATGGCATTACATTCTTTACGATCACGCTGACCAGTGAACCAACCGCAACCGTGACGGTAAACTTAGTTAGCACCGACTTTACTGAGTGTAGCGCACCAAATAGTGTTGCCCTTGATGCGAACAATTGGGCGCGGGGGGTGGCCGTTGCCGTCGCCGCGCTGAATGATGCCATCGACGACGACGCGCAGGCCTGTGGCGTGCAGACGATCGTCAGCAGTGTTGACAAAAACTATGCCGGCATTGCCGCCGCCGATGTAGCGGTCACCGTCGAAGATGACAGTGACACCGCCGGCATCATTGTCTCGTCAACGGACCTAACCGTTAGCGAGCCGAGTGAAAGCGCCACCTTTACGGTCACCCTAACCAGCGAACCGATCGCGCCAGTGACGATCAATCTAACGAGCAGCGACAGCAGTGAATGCAGCGCGCCCACTGCGGTTGTGCTCAACGCCACCAACTGGGCCAACGGCATCGCTGTGTTGGTCAGCGCGGTCAACGATGATGTCGCTGACGGCACCTTGCCCTGTACGCTACAGACCAGCGCGACTAGCAGCGATTCCGGCTATAACGGCATGGCTCTTGCCGATGTGGAGGTGGCCGTACGCGATGAAGATCTGGCCGGGATCGCGCTTGACCGTACGGCACTCACCCTTACCGAACCAAGTGGGGTCGCCTTCTTCACGATTACCCTCAACAGTGAGCCGACTGCGCCTGTGATTGTTGATCTGGTCAGCAGCGATGCCAGTGAATGTACGCTGCCAGCCGCAGTGACATTAGATAAGTTGACCTGGCGCGCGGGGGTTGCGGTTGCCCTCACTGTGGTCAACGACGATGTCATGGATGGCAGCCAGGCCTGCACCGTCCAGACGACGGTCAATAGCGCTGATCTCAACTATCACAACCAGGGGCTTGCGGATGTCACGGCGACCGTGTTGGATGACGATGTGGCTGGGATCACCCTCAGCACAACCACTCTTACAGTGGATGAGCTGGCAGGGACAGCAAGCTTTACGGTGGCGCTGACGAGTGAGCCGATTGCCGATGTGACCATCAACCTCTCCAGCAGTGATGCCGGCGAGTGTGCGGTGGTGCCGACGGTGACCTTAACGGCCCAAAATTGGCGACAAGGGGTGCCAACGACGGTTACCGCGGTGGATGACTACCAAGCAGACGGCGATCAACCCTGCCAGGTAGAAACCAGAGCGACTAGCACCGATTCGGTCTATGCTGATTTCCCAGTTGCCGACATCACCGCAACGGTACGCGACGATGACCGCATTGCCGTGTTCATCAGCTCCACCACATCGGTAATCCAGGAGCCGGCAGCAGAACTCCCTCTGACCATCCGCCTGGGCAGCGAGCCGGTGGCACCGGTTTTAGTCAGCTTTAGTGTCAATGATACGTCCGAATGCCTGGTCCCGGCTACTGTGGTGCTGGACGGTAACAATTGGCGGGCGGGGATCACGGCCACACTGAAAGCGGTCGATGATCAGATCGATGATGGCCCACAAAGCTGTCAGCTAACAGCCCAAACGACGAGCACCGATCGTGATTACGATAACATCCCGATGCAGCCAGTGACGGTAACGGTGGCCGACAATGATATCCCGGCCTTGGTCTTTGCGGCCTGGGCGGATCGCGCAAAGGTAGAGGTGGGGGAAATGATCACCTATACCTATCGGATTATGAATACAGGTGATGTCACGCTGACCACCCAACTGGCGGATAGTCGCCTTGGGGCCTTACTGGCGCAGCCAACACCATTGGCACCGGGTGCGGTCGTCACGCAAGTTACCCAATACATTGTAAACGAGGTCGATCTGCCTGGCCCGCTACAGCACAGCGCAACGGTGACGGCCCAATCACCAATGGGTGCCGTCGTCACCGAGACACAAGCACTAACGGTCGCGCTTTCGGCCTTACCACAACTGGAAGTCGATGTCCTCCGTTTGGGGCCGCCCCATGTGATCCCAGGGACAGTAGTCACCTATCAGATCACCATCACCAATGTCGGCCATATTGCGGCCCAAATTCTCAACCTGCAAGGGGCGGCACAGCTAGCAAATGCCATTAGCGCACAAGTACAGACAACCTGTGCGGCACCACTTACGATTGCCGCAGGGCAAGAACATCGTTGTATCTTGCTGTGGACCGCGACAAAAGCGGATAACGATGCCGTAGCATATGTGGTAACGGTGGAAGCCATGGGATTGTTAAACTTCAAGGCGACTGTCAGCGACAGTGCCATTGTCATCGTCTCTGGTCCCACTGGTGTGGACCGCAAAAAGGTTTACTTACCGTTAGTCGGACGATAGCCGGCAGAGGATAGGGAACGGACGCCAGTTGACGGGTGTCCGTTGACGAGTGCCAGTTGACGGACGATGGATAACAGGCCGCCTTGATTAGCGACCATGGTTGTCCATTGTCCGTCGTCCTAAATAAGCTTCAATCACGCGCGCATTGTTAGTGACCTCCTGAAAACTGCCTTCGGCGATCTTCTGGCCATAATCAAGCACGATGACGCGGTCCGCAATGCCGCCGACGACACTCATATCATGTTCGATGAGCACAATGGTATAACCGGCGGTGGTGCGCAACTGTCCAATCAACTCGGTAATCTCGGCTGATTCGTGCGGATTCATCCCCGCGGCCGGTTCATCAAGCAGCAACAGATGTGCACCGGTTGCCATTGCACGCGCAATCTCCAGCCGCCGCCGGTTGGCATAGGAGAGACTGTAGGCAGGTTGATCATAGCGATAACCTTGGAGGCGGTTGCCAAAGAACGCCAGCTTCTCTTCGGCCAGGGCACGGATGCGCGCTTCCTCGCGGCGCCAGGCCTTGGTCCGCAGCACGGTCGGCAACAGCCCCACGTGGGTATGACAGTAAGCCGCGGCCATCACATTTTCGATAACACTCATGTTGAGAAAGACGCGCAGACTCTGGAAAGTACGCGCCATACCCAATCCGGTAATCGCATGGGGTGTCAAGCCAATCAAAGAGTGGCCGGCAAAGCGCACATCGCCTTGGGTAGGCCGATTGATGCCGGTGAGCACATTAAGCGTGGTTGATTTACCCGCGCCATTAGGCCCGATGATCGCGACAACTTCCTGTTCCTGCACCGCAAACGAGAGGTCACTGAGCACCTGCAAACCACCAAAGTTCAGGTAGAGATTCTGCACCGCTAACATTAGACCACCTTTACTTCCGCCCGACCAAGCAAGCCCTGGGGCCGTACGACCATGAGCACAACCAAGGTCGCCCCTACGATCAAGATCCGGGTGGCGGCCGGTTCTAGTGATAGTCGCGTCTCCCAGGCAAAGGCAAAGGCATAGATCGTCACCCCTAGCAGCCACCACTGAATGCGCCCCTTCGTTAGCAGGGTAAGTAAAAGCAAAAGAAGCGCGCTCCCGGTCACAAGGTTACCCAGCAACGTAAAATCCGCCGGAATCACCAACCAGCGGCGGATCAGTTCATTGAGCAAAGAACCCGGTGGTAAGCTTGCGCGGTCAAAGCCGGGGAGGAACAAATTGACGGCGGTATCCAGCAGCAACCCCGCCCCGATTACCCCACCGACGACCAATAGAAAGCGCGACCACGGGCGTAACCAAAGCAACAGGCCCAGCAGACCGACGCCGTAAAAAAGCCAACCAGCCAGTTGAATGCTCCGTAATGCTTCCGGCAACACCGTAAAAATAAAGGCACCCAACACCACCCCCGGCAGGCTCCCCACCCCACCTAATACCACCATGGCATAGAGATTGACCAGAGTGGTCACACTATAACGCGGATTGGGGACGACACTGCCTTGCCAAGCGGCGTCGGTTACCCCAGCCAGCGCTGCAATCCCTGCCCCCAGCGCAAAGGCCAGCAGCTTGAGGCGACGGGTGGGAATTCCCATGACTTCCGCCGCAAGTTCGTCCTCGCGCATGGCCCGCCACGCCCGGCCAATCCGCGAGCGGTTAAGATGATCAACCCCGACATAGAGCAAGATCAAAAGGATGGCAAAACAGTAAAAATACGCGGTGGTGTTGTTGATGGTAAAGCCAAAAAAGCTGAGCGGATCAAGGCCATTGATCCCATTCGGTCCACGCGTCAGATCCACGGGGCGTTCCAGCCAGGGCAATTGGACGCGGGTTGCGGTCAAGGCCAGTTGCAGAAAGATTTGACCGAACCCCAAGGTAACAATCGCGAGGTAATCCCCCACCAGGCGTAACGAAGCTGAGCCAAGCACCCAGCCAATCAACGCCGTCAGCCCGATAATGAGGGGTAGATTGATCACGGTCGGCAAGTGGATCCCATTGGGCAGCACGCCGCCTAATGTCACAAAATCCGAGGCAAGGTAAGCATAACCATAGCCGGCAAGCCCGAAGAAGGCAATATAGCCCAGATCTAACAATCCAGCATAGCCGACCACCACATTGAGCCCAATCGCCAACATGGCAAAGTTGAGAAAGCGGGCCAGGATGCGCAGGACAAAGGCATTGTCGGTAATGCCAAATTGTGCGAGCAACCACGGTTGCCCAGTCCACCAGGGTGCACTCAACAAAAGTAGGAGGAGCAAGCCATAGCGTACTCCCAACGGCAGTGCCTGCCAGCCGCGACTCAGCAGGCCGAACAGCCCCCCCTGTTGCCGGCGTCGCCCGGCTGCCTGTGCAACCCACTCATCGACGCCAATGCGTGGTCCCTGCCCCTGCTCACTCATACGTTGCTATCACCACTTTATCTGACTGATCATGTCACAAATTTTAGTTGGGTGCTTAGTTGGTTTCGACAAGCTCAACCAACTAAGCACCCTAAATTTTCGCTAAACCTTTTGCACTTGCGCTCGTCCGAGTAGGCCACTGGGGCGGACCAGCAAGACAATCACCAGCAGGACAAAGGCAATTGCATCCTTGAAGGTAGCCGAAATGTAGACACCAGCAAAGGCTTCCACCAACCCTAAAAAGAATCCGCCGAGCGCCGCGCCGGGAATGCTACCAATCCCCCCGATGACTGCGGCGGTAAACCCTTTTAACCCAGCCAGGAAGCCCATCGTATGGCGGACGCTAAAAAAGACAATCCCCACCAGTACGCCCCCCGCCCCTGCTAGCGCAGCACCAATAAAGAAGGTCGCCACGATGACGCGGTTCACATCGACCCCCATCATCGCCGCGGCATCCATGTCGATGGAGACGGCGCGCATGGCGCGCCCCAAACGGGTGCGCTGCACAAAATAACTCAATGCCACCATCAGGACCAGGGTGACACCGACCACCAGCAGGCGGGCAGCATGAATCTTGAGATCACCAAGCATGATCCCCGCATCGGTGGGGATCAACACCCCGGCCCCATAGCTTAATGGCTGCGCGCTGACTGTGATCTGCACCATATTTTGCAAAATAAATGAGACGCCCAGCGCACTGATCAGGGGCGCAATACGCGACGCCTGGCGCAAAGGGCGATACGCAAAGCGTTCTACCCCCAGACTCACCACCCCGGCACCGACCATCGCCACCACCAGCATGAGAAAGATCACCAATGCCGCCGGCAATAACAACGCTTCCTCGGTTGAAAAGAGCAACAGCGCGCCATAACCCATATACGCACCGATCATATAGATATCGCCATGCGCAAAGTTGAGCAGCTTAAGGATGCCATAGACCATAGAATAGCCCAGCGCGATCAGCGCGTAAACACTGCCCAGCGTAAGGCCATTGATCAGGGTTTGAGGAAGTAAATCGAAGAATGAGGTCATGGGTTAGGTTGCGCGGTAGGTAAACAGGTAGACAGGTAAATCGGTAAATCAGTAAACAGGTAAATCAGTTAGCCACTACCTGTCTACCTGTCTATCTGTCTACTTGTTTACCTATCTACCTACTTACTGCAACAGGGTAAACTTACCGTCCTGGACTTGGAAGAGGAAGAAGCGGCTACCCTGGATTTGGTTGCCTTCCCCAAAGGCGACAGGGATACCAAGGGGCGAACTCTCCAGGTTGATGTTGATTAAGGCTTCGACCACGCAAGCGCGCGAGAGATCACCCGCATCGCTGCAAACTTTGATCGCTTGTAGGCCAATGTAAGTGGTGAAAGCCGCAGCGCCACCAAAGGCCCCAAATTCATTACCGGTCTCGGCCACATA
Source organism: Caldilineaceae bacterium (assembly GCA_022842065.1). The sequence goes on along the minus strand of JALHQH010000017.1, from coordinate 27,310 downwards.
GCGTTCATTGTAAGGCTGCGCTTCGGGCACCAGATTGGGATCGGGCGAGAAGAAGGAGACATAGGTGCCCTCTGCGGCTGCCCCAGCCGTACCAACCCACCCCAAACCAAAGCCACCATCAGGCAGGAAGAAGAGCCCTTCATACCCCTGTTCACGCAATTGGATCGACAAGGTTGCCATCTGATTCTCAATCTGGCTGGGGAAGAAAACCACATCCGGATTCGCCGCAACAATGGTCGTCACCAGCGAGGAGAAATCGGTCTCATCTTGGGTGACCGATGAGCGTTCGATCTGTGTCACACCACGCTCAGTTAACACAACTTCCAACTCATCATTCAGCCCCACCGAATAGGAGGATTGATCATCGAGCAAATAGGCAGACTGCACACCAAGCTCGTCAACCATGTAGGCCCCATCCGTGACACTCTGGTCGGCATCGGTGGGAATGGGACGGAAGAAGGTCGGTGTCCCTGGTGTGGTCAGATCAGTGCGGGTACAGGATGGCGTGATGTGCGCTAGCCCAGCCTCGGCAAAGATCGGCTGGGTCGATTCACAGATCTGACTACCAGCAGGGCCCACCACGACCAGCAACTCGCTATCGGCGGCAAAACGTTCGGCAACGGTCTTGCCGACATCTGGGTTCATCTCATCATCGCCTTCAACCAGTTCGACATTCAGGCCCGTCTCTTCATTGAAGATCTGCACTGCAGCCTTGGCAAAACCGAGCTGTTCTTGGCCAATAAAGGCCGCTCCGCCGGTCAGTGGCCCCATAAAGCCGAGCTTAATGGCACCACCCGCCGCAGCTTCACTCGCCCCCTCTTCGGCCGCGACAGCGGTGGGTTCACCAGCATCAGTCGCTGGGGTGGCCGGCGCGACACAAGCCGCCATTAGCATAACCACGGTGAGCAATAAAGAAATAACCTTCAACATGCGCATAGCGTTCTCCTTGCGTTAGTCTGTTGGATGCCCGTACTGATGGGGCATGCGTGGTACAGTTGTTATGGTGAGTACGATTGCCGCAGCAGCAAACGGATTGGGTGGCATTTAGCTGTGCGCTATCGTAGATGAAGCGGCAAAGTTTGTCAATTTACATAAATTGATTGCAACCATGCCGCATTCATTAATGCTCTAATCCTCACCTGCTTTCGGGCGCTGGTATCACCCGCCACACTTCCACCACTGGCGTGCCATCGCGCTGCGCAAAGGTGGTGATGAGCGCGGGCTGCAAGCCACGGTCGGCCGCCGCTTGTAAGAACTGGGCGCGCCGCCCGGCGAAAACGGTGGCCGCATCGGTGTGTAACAGGTAAACATTCGCCGGATTGTCGAGAAACAACCCGAGGCGGCTACCAAAATCGGCATCAGGTGTATGCGGGGAGCGATAACCAAAGATCTCGACCGGCGTCACGGTGCCGACGGTGAGGTAGCGCATTGGTGCATCAAAGCCCCAATCCAGGGCAATGGGGGCACCTAGCCCGTTGTAGCGCAGATAGTAGGCCAGGTGATAACTGGTATCAGCGTGATCGGCCAACCCACCGCTGTGCGTGAGGGCACTGTGATAGCGCACGGTAGCACTTAGATCGGCGAGCAGCCAGAGCAGCACCAATCCGATCCCCACCCACCGCCAAAGAGTGGAGCGCAGCCGGAAGTGGTTGTGTTCCGGATGCCCGGTAAAAAGTGTTTGCCAGGCCAGGGCAATGACCGCCGCGGCCAACGGTTGGAGCAGCGCATAGTGGGTAACAAAGAGAGCGCTGATCGTAAAGAGGCTGGCCCCAAAGGCGGCCAGCAGCAGGAAGACAGGCAGTAGCAAAGGCCAGGGCTTGACTAGCAGACCAAGCGCAACCAGGGCAAGCGCACCCCATAAGGCCATGCCATTGCCATAGAGCCCGCCAAGATACCAGAGATGATCCCCACGTAACATTTGGCCGAACTGTTGCCAGCGGATTGCCAGATTGGCCAGCAGCGCCAGGTTGTCAACGCCATAGTAGCTGGCCCGCAGGTTGCCGGTCAGCGCGGTAAAGGTGCCACTACTTTGCAGGTTAAACCAGAGCAGCGGCAGCAATGGGAAAGTGAACGCGCCGACACTACCAAGGCAGAGGGCCAGTGACAAGGGGGGACGCGGTCGGCTTTTTCCCAGACGCCACAGCCACCACCCAAGCGCAAGCAAAACAAAGGGCGCAATCACCCAGATGGCTAAGAGTTTGGCATAGAGGGCACAGCCACCAGCAAATGCGCTCCAGAGCAGGTGGCGCCGACGGCCATTTTCTAGCCAGCGCAACCCCTGCCAGAGACACCAAAAACAGAGTGGTTGGGTTAGATTGGTGACAAAGATCCCCTGCCGACTCCAGAAGACAAAACTGGGGGCCGCGACTAGCAGCGTCATCGCCAGCAGCCCCGCTGTTGATAACGGCAGTGGCCGGCCAGTTTGTGCGCCTTTGGGCTGGGCCGTTAGATAGAGCCAGGCCGTCACGGTGCGCTCGACGGTTAAGAGTGTGGCCAGCCCGGTCAGAACAGGCAACAGACGGAGGTTGGGCACCCCAATGCCGGTTAGCCAGAGCAAAGGCAAGGCCAAATAGACATTCAGCGCACCGATATAATCCTGCACCATCAAGGGAAGACGGTATTCGCCCAATCCAAGGGCGACCCCCCGAAAGGGCGTAACGGGGGCACCGGTCAGCAGTTCCATGGCATTGACGCCGGCCTCACGCGCCTCATCATAATGCAGCCCTGGTAACCCTAATTGATAACCGGTTAGTAGCAGGTAAAGTAACAAGGTCCCAGCCAACCAACTGTGGTACCAGCGACGCGCGGCGTGGAGAGAGCGCGCACGCCGCAACGTTCGAGGCCAGGCAGCAAAATATTTCAGCACTGGTGGATGACCATCATCTCGCTTAGACACGCCCCATTAACAATTAATCATAAAATTTCAGGTGCGTCGCACTGTCCAAACGGTGATCGTACGATCCACTTCTCAGTGGACAGTGCGACGCACCTGATCGCGTTGCGGGCTTATTCGGCATAGAGGTACACTTCACTGACCATGCTCTGGTAGTTCCAACCGCTGGCATAGATGCGAATGCGGTTGATGCGGCTGGGCCGTGTCCCGGCTTGATCAAGCTCGGCAATTAGATTAGGTGAGCGGTAGGTGTACCATTGCGCTTGCGGCACCTGTTCACCCCCAACAACAAGGCTTGGTCCTGGCGGTTCCGGCTCCCGGTAGTAAAAACCATAGCCCCACTTTAAGTCTTTGCCATATTCATCCGTATAGTCAATTTCAACCCGCAGCGGGAACTCGGTATTGGCATAGCCGGCACCGGGCAGGTTATGGAACAGAATATTGACATCAAACTGGAGCACAAGGCTGTTATAAACATCAACTTTTTTGTCGATTGCCTGCTGAATGCTCACCTCGTTGTGTTGATTCTCTTCATCCTGGCGGATAAAATAGGCGACCTTGCGCCCATCACGCTCGTTAAAGAAAACATCACCCAAGGCAACCTCCTGCTCGGCATCTTTGCTGGTGTTCCAGCTATCGAGCACGGGGGGCGTAAAGTCACCGTTGATCAGCAAGTTCTGTGTGGCCGCGGCGACTTGTTGCGGTGCGGCGGTCGCGGTCATCTGCCCGCGCTGCCCAGTACGCACGGCCACGCGGTAATCGCTTTCAGTTTCCCGCCATAGCGTGGCCTGACCACTGACCACGGTGATATCAGTCTGTTGCTCTTCCACTGAGATCTGATAGCTGCCTGAGGCCAGTTGCACCGTCCCGTGGGGCGTTTCTAATTGTACCGAAAGGGGACGGGCATTGCCGCTATTGGTAAAGATGCGGGCCTGCCCGGCGTCAAGCCGTAAGCGCGCTTGATAGGGCTCATTGCTCCAATTTTTGAAGAAAGGCCGGCTCAGCCGCAGCACCTCCACTTTGGTGCCGGAGTAGATGTGCAGGCTGCCGAGGACCTGGTTCTCCGCCGCCTCTTCATCGCTGACCAGGTTAAGTGTGCCTTGGGTAGCATCGCCCGTCGCCACAATAATATTGCCGGCCCGAATATTGTCACGCGGCGTGGTCACCGCAATGGTTTCGCTGGCCTTGGGCACGGAGAGTAACCAGACACTCTCCCCGGCCGGCTCAAAGCGCGCCGATTGGCTGATTGGCAAATAGCGAATGGTGTAACTCACCGCCATAGGAATGGTAAAGGCAAGCACCGCAAAGATCGCAAAGCTAATCAAAACCACGAGCCAGGCAAATTGTTCCGGCTGTTCGCGCCATTTATCGTGCAAGGAGCGATGCCAGTCTGGTGTGGTTACTGTCATTGTCCGCTCGACCGGGCTGGGACTGGTCACTTTGGAACTCATACAACAGCTCCATTATCTGCCGGCTGGTCGCCATCGGTCGCCGTGCCCGGATCGGGTTGGTTGTCATCTAGCTCGGTATTGGCGCGCGCTTGCTGCTCGGCGGCAATCATGGCGGTCAAACGTTCCAGCCAAAGCCGGGCATCCTTGTCCCCTGGCTGGACTTCCAAGGCGCGCTGGAAGAAAGCACAGGCTCGATTTAGTTCCCCGCGATCCTTGTAGATCAGCCCCAAATGATAGTGCACATTGGGCGCATGGGGATCAGCCTGCAGCGCCCGCTCATAAGCGCGGATGGCCCGTTCTTGTTGCTGTGGACCGGCCATCTGCAGATTGCCCAACTCTGCTGCGGCCAGGTTGGTCCAGACCATGGCATTGTCGGGGTTGGCCTCAGCCGCTTTGCTGAGCACACGCGCCGCACGGTTCCAACGGCGTTGCAGAATATAGGCACCGCCCAAGTTGATTGCCACATCGGGGTCGGTGGGGGCACGTTTATAGAGCGGCTCCAACAGGGCCGCGGCTTCACCAGGGCGATTTTGGTGGAGCAGCCGCGCGCTCTGCTGCAGTGTTTGTTGAAAATCGGTTGGTTGATCAGGTGTTGTCATGTTTATAAAAACTCTATAGAATCAGCCAGAGCAGGACGGAAAGCGTCAGCAGACTGAGCAGCGTCGAGACAAAGATGACCGTCGCCACCAGTTCTGGTTCAGTCTCATACTCGGTGGAGAGCACCGCGGCCATCACCGCCGTCGGCATCCCCGCCTGTAGAATCACCACATCGCGCTCGGCACCGCTAATCGCGAAGAGCAGACAAAGCAACCAAGCGAGGAGCGGACCAGCCAGGAGCCGGACCCCTGTACTACGCAAGATTACCCACGGCACTTGTTTAATCGGTGCCTTGCGCAACTGAATGCCAAGCAAAATGAGCATCCCCGGAATCGCGGCATCCGCTAACAGATCAACGGCCCGAAAAATTGTTTCGGGCAGCGGCAACTGGAACGTGTTGAGTAACAGCCCAGCAATGGCAGTATAGAGCACCGGTACCCGCAGGCTTTGTGCCAATGCCGTCCGAAAAGGAGTCTGGCCGGCAGACGCAATCACCACGCCAAAGGTATTACTGAGAAACGAGGTGATCACATAATAGATTGACCCCAGAGCCAGCCCCACCTCACCAAAAGCAAAGAAGGAGATGGGAATGCCCATATTGCCATTGTTACTCACCGCGCTGGTCAGGATCAGGGCGGCGCGGCGCTTACGGGTCTCCCCAAAGCTGACCAACCAGCCCAACAGGCCAGAAAGAATCGCGACCGTTGTTGCCACCAGGGCGAGATGTTGCAAAGCGATAAAATCAAGCTCGGAACGATAGAGACTGCGAAAGACCAGCGCCGGTGTTGCCAGATAGAAGAGCAGGCGCCCAATCGAGCGGCTGTCAAGATTGATCAGGCTAGCCAATACGAAACCGGTGGCCGCGACCAGAAAGACGGGTAGCACAGTCTGGGCAAAGATTGGGAGCAACGTCTGCAATATAAACATGGGGGTTAGCGCTGCGGCAGGGGACGTGCCACTTCCCGGTCATGGACAGGGCGAGGGCGGTTGCTGGATGGCTTTGCTTCTTCATGCGGCATCTCTTCTGCTGCTAGCTCACCTTCGACGGCAACGTTGTGAAACAGTTCATAGTGCTCTAGCTGCGGCATAAAGAACTCGACAACATACTCATTGGGGACACCCATGGGCTGGGTAAGCTCTTGGAGCAGCGCATTGACAAAGTCACGCCGCTGGCCACGTTTGAGCTGGCGGGTACTCTCATCCCAGAGCAAGATCGTCCCGTAGACCCCTTCCCCCGTGTAATGTAAATCTAACTTGCCGATGGTCGCCGGTTGCGCTTCACTATCAACCTGATCGAGATCAAAGAGCGCGTATTGCTCCGAACTCTGCGTCCGCACGAGCCGTTTTAGCTTGAGATTCACGCGAAAGCCTTAGTTTGCATAGGAACCAAGTTCATCGTCATCGAGATCATCGCTCATCCAGGGGTCAACGTCCCAGCCATCGGGATCATCCACGCCGTCGGCATAGAGCGGCACCCCTTCGCCGGCACTAAAAAAGAGCATTTCCTCGAGCGCTAGATCGGCGGCTTCCGACTCAGCGGGGTTATCATCCTCGGAGAGAGCACGCAGCGCAGCTTGGGCGCGCTTGCCCCCTAGACGGCCCAGGGCAAAGATGGCGGCCAACCGCACTGGTTGTGCTTCGTCAAGCAGCAATTCTAATAGCTCCGGCTCGGCCTTTTTGCTCTCCAATTCGCCACAGGCGCGCGCCGCTTCGGCGCGCATGGCCGGGGCCGGATTTTGCAACTCGGCCCGTACCAGCCCGCGCCAGCGAATATCGGCACTCCGGCCCATAGCTACCAAGGCACTCACCCGCATCTCTTCGTCGGGCGAATAGTAGGCGTCCTCAATCAGTTGGCGAATGCCCGTTTCACCGGAATAGGCAATACTGGCCAGTGCACGCGCTTGGACCGCGATGGCAGCATCCGGATTTTGCAGTACGGCGAGCAACGCTTCTTCGGCACGCATGGCCAGCGCGGCATCAAGCTCATCTAATTCGCCGGCCAACACATAGGCCCCCAAGGCCCCGGCGGCCGCGGCGCGCACGTCGACACTGCTGTCAGTGTGTACCATCTGCACCAGTTGACCAATCAGATCGCTGCCGGTCTCTTCCCAGAGACCCTCGACGGCTTGCAGACGCACCCCCTCATCGGGATCTTGCATGGCCACTCGTAACAGGCGCCCTAAATGCCAATCCACATCTTCTTCGGCCAGCTCGACCAGCGTCTCCACCAGTTGCCGGCGCTGCTCAATGGGAATCAAGGTCCAATCCCGGCGGACAATCTCCATATCCTGCCGCGTCAGATCCGAGAGCACAATCAGATCGCGTCCGGTCAAGCTTTCGCTGTCGTGGATCAGGTGATCGATCAACTCTTGAACCGTGAAACGCGGTTCTTGGACCTCCCCTTCCTCTTCGTCGGGGAGATCCGGTTTTAAGGGCAAAACGGCGGTGTAGTAATCTTTATTGTTTCGCTGCCGCGGTTGGCGAGCACCGTTTGATGCATTCATATGATATCCTTTGCCTACCCAGCATGCTGAATAGACCCTAAATAATAGTGTAACGGTCAATGGTGTAATAGTTACTCAGTAACCACTGGCCTGCGCTTAGTTCCAGCTAAATCCCCAAATGGTACTGCTCTGGCTGACTGATCGCAGCCCACCATCGGCCGCTTCCACCACCTCGACATACCAACGCCATTGGCGACCAGTGCTCTGCGGGGCAAGCCCACAAAGGCCCTCATCCATACGCCATAACGAGGCACTGGCAGGCATCAACTGTTCAAGCACCCAGGTTACCTGTTCCGTACCGTCTCCATTATAGCCACTAAGGAAGCCAAGATGCAAGCGATATTGGTCACTCTCGCGCATAAACGCAACCGGGAGCCAAGTTAGTGTATTCTCCCCGTTGCAGCTTAAGAAGGCATTGGGCTCTGGGCTGCGCAGTTGGGGCGCATCCAAGCGGACAACGGAAGCGGTGGTAGGTGTCGTCGCCGCGACCGCCGTTGGTGTCCGTGACGCCCCCGTCGCGGTTGCCGTGGGTGTGAGCGGCAACGCAGTGGCCGTAGCCGCGACCGTTGGCGTGACAGTGGGCTCACTGTCCGTGGTCGGGATAATCAACTCTTGCCCAACCCGCAACCGACGGGCATCTTCGAGCGCCAGACCATTCGCGCTCAACAGTTCGATCACCGTAATATCAAACTGCGTGGCGATGGCATAGGGCGTATCACCAGCACGGACGGCGTAGGTGCGGACATTGGCCGTCGGTGTCGGCAGCGCAGGCGTTGGCGATGCCGTCGGTGGCACGGGGGTGGGGGGCACCGGCGTTGGCGAAAGCGTTGGTGCCACCGTGGGGCGCGCAGTGGCGGACGCAGCCAATGTCGCCGTCGGCTGCAAGCGTATGACCTGTGCCCCACTTTCGCCATTGCCGGCAGACAATCTGGCCTGCGCCGTGACGGTTGCCGCGGCGCGTGGCCCTTCACTGGTCGGGGTTTGTGGTGCAGGCGTGGCGGTGGCGGTGGCAGTGGCCGGAACCAGCGTGGCGGTTGGTTCGGGGGTGGCACTCGGCACAGCCGTTGCAGTTGCGGTCGCCACCGGTGGTACCACTGCCGTTGGTGGCGTAGTGACCGCCACCGTCGCAGCCACCGTCACGGCTACCGTCACTGCCGGCTCGATGGCTATGGCCCCGGTGCCGGTTATGTTGCTATTTTCGCCGATAACCGGGGCGGGATTATTCAGCGCGCCAGCGGTTGTGATCAGTGTCGTTGCCCCAACCGCAGCCGCCGCATCTGCCGTGCCGGGGCCGTCGGACATGGCAACGCCGTTATTAGCCGCATTCAGGCCAAAGAGTCCACCATTCGTGGCCGCCCCCTCTGCCAACGGTGTGACCGGGATTGTGTTAATCGAAATTTGTGGATCAAGGCGATCACCCCATGCGCTGATCCAACGCCACCCAGCGGCCGCGCTGGCCTGTGTCCAAGTCAACGGCTGAAAATTACTCGCCCGTGTGAGCAGCACCAGAAAGAGCGCGACGACGATCAACGACGCCAAGAATAAGCCAATCCGGGGCGGGGCCGCCTGCAATTCGCGACCACAACCTGGGCACAGCACCAGATTGGCCGAAGCGCGTGTGCCACAGCGCCGACAGCGGATCTTCTTGGGGGTTTTACTTTGAATGAAGGCCCCACAAGCCATACAGACAGAGGTCGACGCGGGTTGAACGGCACCACAATGGGGACAGCGCTGGGTTGCACTACTGCGCAGCACTGGCAACGCCGGACGGAGCGCCGGCAGGGTGTTCTGCGGTAATGGTGCCCCTCTGCCACTGGTTGACGACTCGGCCTGCTCGGCGGCGCGTTGCAGATAAATTTGTGACTTAGGCCGATTAGGTTGGGATGGTTGATTTTCCATGGGCATATCTTATACCACGAATTAAGACGACTACCATAAATAAGACGACGGGCAACTGACCACGCAAATGGTCGGGAGGCCGTCGTCTATGGCATTGTCAATCGGTTTACATCAATGGGTGCAGTGTGCGTACAGCAGACACTGCTCACGGCGGTGGCCGGTGAGCAGCGTAGTTGCGCTATTGCCCTAGCAACGTATGCCAGTCGATGGCCATTGTACCAGTGCGCAGATCTTGGACGGTGATGTAGACCATGAGGCCGAGTAGTAACATAAAGCCGACCATATGCACCAGCCCTTCACGTTCAGGGTTGATCCGGCGGCCACGCAAGGTTTCAATCAGAATAAAGACCAGGCGGCCACCATCAAGGGCCGGCAGCGGCAACAGATTGGTAATTGCCAGGGCGGCACTTAGCACGGCAGAAAGACGCCAGATCGGAAACCAAAGTCCCGTATCGATGCTGGCCGAAACCGCACCGCCCACCATCTGGGCAATGCCCACCGGGCCGGAAAGCTGTGCTTCCGCCGGGGAAAGCTGCCCCATCAAGAGCAACACCGGTAATTGAAGCACCAACCCAATATATTGGGCAGTGGAGACAACGCCTTGCCAAAGCGACTGCAAAATGGGCAAGGTTGCCAAACGGGTCAACGACGCGATTTGTACCCCGAGCGCCCCTTCACCTTCCGGCGGATCCGAGCGGGGCGTGACATTTAAGTTCAACCAGGCCCCATTGCGGTAGACCGTAACCGGAATCTCCTGGTCGAGATTTTCCTGCACAATGATATTGAGCGGGTTGTCATATGTCACCAGATCGCCATTCACCTGATAGACCACATCACCAGCAACCAGCCCCTGTTGTTCGGCCGGGCTATTCTCTGCGACGGCCACAATCTGGGTGTCGAGCACCGGGCGGTAAAGCAGCGTGTCGAGTAATGTCCGCACCGTGCGCTGATCAGCGACCGGGATGTTGATCAGCTCATTGGCACGGCTAATGGTTAAGGTAGTGGGGGCATCAGGGGCTTCGGCCAGCCAGACATCATAACGAAAGTCGGGGGTTGCGCTCACCAATGTGGGCCGATCATCTGCTTGGAGTAACAAGTCATCGGCCTGTAAGCCCAATGTCATGGCGAGCGAATCGGGCGCGATATCGGTAATCTGCGGATAGGCCACTGCGGCTGGAAAGCCAGCCATGAAACTGGCGGCAAAGAGCACAATGGCCAACAACGCATTCATGAAAGGACCAGCGATCAGGGTGCTGGCGCGCGCCCAGCGACTTGCGGCGTTAAATGACCCGGAAGTCATGTCGCCGCCATCTTCCCCTTTCATGCGGGCAAAGCCACCAAAGGGGATCAGATTGATCGTAAAGTCCGTGCCATCGTAGGTAAAGAGCTTGATAATCCGCGGTGGGTAGCCCATCCCAAATTCTTCAACCTTGATGCCATGACGTTTGGCAACCCAGTAGTGTCCCAACTCGTGGAAGAAGACGAGCACACCCAGGACGACAACAAACGAAATAATAGTAATCAATAGCGACATGATTTGATTTTTGCCTTTCGAGCCAATACACAGATCGTATTATACTCTTTGCCGAGTTTATCTTGCAAATAGGTAAGGTTTGCCAAATTAGCCATAGGACTTAGGCAAAACAAACGATGACACCGAAACAACTAAGTCTTTGACAAAAATTCAACCGTTGGTGGCTGCGTACATCCTAGTACATAGCGGCGTAAATAAACCCACAGTTCTTACGCTCTAGGCTGGTCCGTGACCCGCCGGGTTGGACCATTGGTCTATTTAGGCCGTCATGTACTAGCAAAATCGGCGCTAAGGCCAGCGATAATTTTTATCAAAAAATACGCGCGACCGGTAGTATAAATCCGGCACGATGCGGATACTCTAACAGTTTTTCCCAGCCTTGGAATAACAACTTGCTGTCAGCTGCACATGCTGCCTTCAGCCTGATAAATGCGGGTACCGACGCCCCCAACTGCTGCCGCTAAGGCTTGGCTGAGATTGCCAGGCACGAGGCCACTACAAATAATCACCTCTAAGCCAGGGACCGCGCGCACCATTGCCACCGACTCCGCAACCTTGGCCACCATCCCGCCGGTGACATCAACGCCGTGACTGCCCCCCAATCCTCCTTGCACCGCGGCCAGGGTGGTCGGGGTAATCGCCGCAATACGCTCAGCCGTGGGGTCAACCAGGGGATCAGCGCTGTAGATGCCATCAACCTCGCCGGCCAGGACCACCCGCCGTGGCTGCAGGTGTGGCAGCAGCCAGGCAAAGATCTCTTCCGTGCTGGCAATCGTGCCCCCGCGCACGTCATCCAGCGCAACATCACCATAAATGACCGGCACTAAGCCATTGGCTAGCGCCTGGGTAATATTCTCCACCGCGCCGCCTGCAATCCGTCCATCGACACAACGAACAAGGGCACCGGGTTGAATGCTCCAGGCGGGAATGCCAGCGGCCAGCAAGGCCCCGGTGACAATGCGGTTAAGGCGGGCCGCCGCATCACCAGTCAGGGCATAACCAAGCCAACCTTCAGCCGTGGTCACTCCTGTGCGCGTGCCATAGCGTCGGCCATAGAGATGACCAAAGCTGCCGGAGCCATGACCGATCACGAACTGGATCTGCGGTTGTCGCCGCCGGGCCTCGGCCAATTCGGCGGCCAACTGTTCGATGACAGCCAGCCGTGCGCACTCGGGGGCGCGCTTGTCCGTAATCAACGAACCACCCAACTTGAGCAGGATGGGTCGATCATGTTGCCCAGAGGCAGGTGTGATGGCTGGAACGATGGCCGGTGTAGACTGGTATGATGTAGACATATTAGCCATTATCTTGCAGAGTGTGCGTCAATTGATGCAGTAAGCTTGCTTCCTGCGCCGGCAGCACCGTCCGCCCATCAAAGAGCAAGCGGTCATGTTGAATCCGACAAACCACTGGCGGATCCTGGGCCCGTAGCCGCGCCGCCAGCGCGTCGGGCGTCGGGTGGGCAATGGCCAGCAGGACGGTGGGTAAAGTCTCGCCCGGCAGACTGCCACCGCCCACGGCGCTTTCGCCGGCGAGTAGTTCGCTGGCAAGATTGGCCTCTGCCAGCACGGCTTGCCACCCTTGGATCTGGTCGCGAATCGCAGTTACCTCTTTGCTAATCATCTGCCAGACGGGCAGTTCCTGCGCGGCGCGCCCGCGGGCATAACTCTGTAAGGTGGCGTTGAGGGCCGCAAAAGTCAATTTATCGACGCGCAGCGCGCGCGCCATCGGATGACGCCGCAAACGCGCGATCAGTTCCCCCCGCCCCACGATGATACCGGCCTGTGGTCCGCCCAACAATTTGTCACCGCTAAAGGTGACCAGATCGGCCCCGTCGGCGAGCCGCGCTTGGACCATTGGTTCTGGTGCTAAGCCATAAAGACGGGTGTCAAGCAAGGTACCGCTGCCCAGGTCGTCGATCAGGATCACCCCTGGGTGTTGGCGCGCCAGCGTACCCAACTCTGCGACGGTGGGCATGGTCACAAAGCCGATCTGCTTGAAGTTACTGCTGTGAATGCGCATGATCGCGGCGGTCGTCGGCCCGATCGCCGCACTAAAATCGCGCTGATGGGTGCGGTTGGTGGTACCCACTTCGACCAACTGCGCACCACTCTCACGCAAGACATCGGGAATCCGAAAGCCCCCGCCGATCTCGACCAGTTCCCCGCGGCTGACCAGTACTTGCCGATCCTGGCAGAGCGCCAACAGGACAAAATAGACCGCGGCCGCGTTGTTGTTGACGACCAAGGCATCCTCGGCCCCCGTCAGTTCACAGAGTAGGCGGCGGGCGTGGTCATGGCGGCTGCCCCGCTCGCCGGCCGCCAAGTCGTACTCCAGGTTACTATACCCGGCGGCCACACTGGTAATCGCGGCGATGGCCGCTTGGCTCAAGGGGGCGCGTCCCAGGTTGGTATGCACAATCACGCCGGTGGCGTTGATCACTGGACGCAGCGTGACCTGGTTCGTCTCGGCTACTTGCAGGGCAATCGCCGTTGTTAATTGGGCCAGTGTCGGCACCGCAGCACCGGCACTGACGGCACGCCGCGCCTCGGCCAACCCCGCGCGGATTGCCGCCGTTGTCTGTCCTGGCCCATATTGCGCGCTCAACAGCGCCAGCGTCGGCTGACGCAATAGCGCGTCAACCGACGGCAACTTGCGAAATTCCGCGGCTAAGCTGGTTTTGGTCGTGGCATCAATATTCTGCGGATCGATCATAGTGGTTACTATAGCACAGCGCCTGGTTGGCAATCAGCATGGCACAATACAGAACTGGCGTGTGCTGCGTAATTCGTGAAACGTGCTGCGTTTACACGGAATTCACGTTTCACGTTTCACGCTTCACGCTTCACGTTTCACGTTTCACGTTTCACGTTTCACGTTTCACGTTTCACGGTGTCGGCAACATGGTGAGGGGGGTGCGCCAGAGGCCCAGTTCACAGGTGGCGCTGTCAACCACGGCCAGATAGAGTAATTCATCGACCACGGTGGCGGCGACACCGGTGGGGAGTTGCAGATCGGGGGGCGCAAAGAAGGCGAGCGGTTGCCCGGTGGCCGCCAGATAAAGAACCACGCGCCGGGCCGGATCGCTGACAAAGAGCGCGCCGCTGGGCGTTGCCGCCAACTGTGGCCCGTTGAGCGTATCCGTCGGCTGCACCGCGGTAATGCTGCCGCCGCCTTCTAGCTGCCAAAGCCGCCCATCTTCCGCGGTGATCCCCCAGCGGCTAGCCGCCGTGCTAACCACATCAACCGGCTGACCGCGCCCGATGGCGGTATCGGGGCCACCGACTTGACCCAGTGCTTCGCCACTGCCCGCCAAGAAGGCGATGCGTGCGCCGCCGGTGTCAGCCACGGCCAGATTACCGACCGCATCGACCCCCAGCCCCCGCGGCCGATAAAAGCTGACGGCCTGCGGGCGAGGCGTAACCGCGCCCGTTGCGGGATTGAGATCATAGAGTAACTGGGTCGTGGCGTCGAGCAAGACCGGGAAGCTTTGATCAATCAGACCAATGTCAAACGGTTCCTGCCATTCTGGGCTCTGATAGCTTTGTGTGGGTTGACCGTCAAAACCGTATTCGACCACGCGCCGGTTGCCGGTATCGGCTACATAGAGCAGTTGACGCGCAGCGCTGATCGCCACGCCGTGGGGTTGGTTCAGTTGATCAAGTGCATTGCCACAAGTGCCTACCCGCCATTGCGTCTCCAACCCCAACGTTGGTAAGGCAGTGGGCGGCATGCGAACCTGCGGTTTCCAATACTCTACGCCTTGCGAAAGGGCAAAGTCACCACCGACATACCCGCTAACCGTGGCGGGCAACGCAGGCAAGGGCCGATCAACAGCCAGCAGGTTAGGGACCGGGGCCAGGTATTCGGCGGTCAGCGTGGTGGGGCCATTGCCGGGCGGTTGCCAAAAGAGCTGCAGGCCAGGGGCCGCCGGATCCGGCGCAAAAGCGATCTCCAGCTCATGCCACCCCTGGGTTAGATAGAGCACCCCTTCGGCATAGCCGCTCGCTGCCGCGGTTGGATCAAGGGGGGCCAAACTGGTATCAACCATGCGCGTCCCATTCACGGTTAGCTGGGCAACGCTGGTCGGCGCACTCAGCACGGCAAAGAGATATTCGCCGGTGCGTTCGGCGGCAACCTTGCCGCGCCAGCGCACGCTGTAGGGTTCCGCAAAAGAAGCGGCTAGGCCAATCAGGGGATCCTTGCGCGTATCCAGCGGTGTGCCCTGCCACTCGCGGCCACTATAGTATTCACCAATCAAGCCCCCGTCCGGCGCAGTGATTCGGCTGAGATATTCGCCGCCAATCACTTCGTCGATCCCATCTGGGCGCTGCCAACGGATTAGTAACTCGGCTGGAGTCGTAGGGGCCACGGCTGCTGGTCGGCGGACGGTCAATGCGAGCGGATAGAAGCCCTTGGCCAGGGTCAGGCTGTGGTTGAGCAGCCCGAGCGCGCTGTCCAACACGAGCTGATCATCGATCTGGAGCGTGACCAGGTGGGCCGAGTCACCGCCAGCCAGCGTCAGATTGTAGGCCCCGGCCACAGGGACACGCAATGTCCCCTGCCAACGGGCCGTGAATGGTTGATCAGCGGGTAAGTCTGGGGGCCACAGGGGCTGCAAGGTTGCCAACTGGGGCAGGGCCAACGTCGGTGGCGTTGTGGGCGAGTCAGCGCCGACCCAGAGAAAGCCGGGTAAGCCTAATTGTTCACGCTGCATCGCTGCCGTCACCCACAGGGCGCTAAAGAGGGGCTGTCCACCCTCTGGGGCAATTTGTAGCTCCGCCAGGGCAGTCGGGAAGCGCTGTTGTAACAGACTAAGCAGCGCGCCATCAGCAGCCGGCACCAGATAGAGGGTATCCTGCAAAACAGGCGCGCTGTACAGCGCATTGAGGGCATTGCCAAGCGGCTGGAGCTGGCTGAGCAGGTCGCGGTCCAGAACGAGGCGGGTACTGGGGCTGGTCAGCAGTGAGGCCGGCACAAAGATGGTAGTCCCGGCACGCGCGCTTGATTGGGTGGTCAGGTACCCCGCCATTGCGCCATCGAGCGTGGCCTGTTCGCTTGAACGCACCTGCCCCGTCTGTTCAAGCAGCTGGCCTAACGCGGGGGCCGTCAAAAGCAAGAGCAGCAGCGTTGCGCCGGCCAATGTGCGCGTTGGGTGCAGCAACCGTTGCCACTGTGCTTGAAAGGTGACAAAGAGTTGCTGCACGGCCAAGGTTGCCGTCAAGAGCGCCGGCAGCACGAGCAACGCTAACCCAATCGGATCGGCCGTATAGCGCAGCAGGAGCACGAAGATCAGTAGCCCCCCGCACAACCAACCGGCCAGCCAGTGGCGCAGATTACGCAGGAGTAGCCCCAGGCCGACCAAGGTAAAGGCACCTAAAGCGACCGCCAGCGGTGGGGTTGCGGCCCAGCCATTGTTCGCGACCAAACCTTGCTGAAAAAGTGTCAACACCAGGGTGGTAAAGGTGAGCCCGGTGCTGTCCAGCCCAGCGGCCAGCGTGACCGTGCGCCACTGTGTGACCAGGGTGGGTAAGGCAACCACCAGAAAACCGCCAAGCAGAAAAAGCGCCAATCCCAACAGCTGCCGCTCGTCACCCGCCGCGCTGGCTAACAGGCAGAGCAACAGAATCCAGAGCAAGAGCGCCCAGCCGACCAGGCTCGTTGCGCCCAAAAGCCCGGTGTAGACCAGCATACCCAACAGCAGACCCCCGGCCAGCGCCCAACGCCCTTGTTGACGGTGATAACCTGCTAGCCACAGCCAGAGCGCCAGGGTAGAAATCAGCAACGCAGTGATCCAGGGGCCGCTACTGCCATCGGTGGCGCTGTGCCAAGGGGAGAGGGCCAATAGTAACCCGCCCAACAGGGCGGCGGCACGGCCAGTCAACGCTTCTGCCGCCAGGTAGAAAACCGCCACCGTCAACATCCCCAGCACGGCTACCCCCAAGCGCAGGCTAAAGAGGGTATCGGTGGTCAGCAGCAGGCTTGCCCGCGCCAGCCACACGGCTGGTGTGGCAAGCGCCACAGAGCCATCCGCCAAGGTCAGCGCCGCCTCACACTCTACACCAAGACAAAAGGCTGGGAGTTGGCTCAACACGAGGAGCCGCACGCCAACGCCAATCAGCGTGACAAAAAGTAGGGGGAGGAGTGATAGCCCTGGTGGCCGCGTCACCGGCAGCGAATCCGCCGCCGGCGTGATGGTTTGTGTTTGCCACGCGCGACGCCAGCCAATGCTGATCAGCAATAAAAGCAGCCCCACGCCCCACAAAATGGTGCCGCTACGTTGCCCCAGCCCAGCGGGCCCGATCGCCGCGACCAGGCCGCCAACCAAGGTGCAGATCAACCCAGTGTAAAGCAGCAGCGCGCCCGGCGCGGTGAGCCGTTGGCCTAGGCGCGATGGCGCGCCCGACCCTAAAGCACCACTGCCCAGGGCGAAACAGCAGACGGCTAACACAGCCACCAGCAGGCCATCGCGCACGACAAACGCCGTCGTCGTCGTGGCACCCTGCCAGATCGTTTGAGCATAGAAGGCTAGCAGCAGTGCTGCCAGCAGCCAGAAGAGTTTACGCATACGTGTACTCTACCAGCATCGTAATTAGTTGACAAAATGGGGATGCGTGAAACGTGCTGCGTGAAACGTAAAACTTGATGGTGCAATTACGAGTTACGCAGCACGTTTTACGTTTCACGTTTCACGTTTTACGTTTCACGTTTCACGGTGCGGTAATGTAAGGGCGTAGCTGGTCGAGGGTTTTTGTGCCGATGCCAGGGACGCGGTCAAGCTCATCGACGGTGGCGTAGGGGCGGTTGGCGATGATGGCGGCGGCTTTGCTGGCCCCGATACCGGGCAAGGTTTCCAGTTGCGCGGCGGAGGCGTTGTTGAGGTTGATTAGGTCACCGTTGGCTGTGGCCGCGCTATTGCCGGGCGCAGGATTGTTGGCGGCACCGGAAAGACCGGCCGGCGGTGCTGCGGCTTCAGGTGCGACAGGCGCAATGGAAGCAGTCTCAGGGGCAGTCGCCTCCAGCTTGGGCACATGGATCTGTGCGCCATCCCAGATCCGTTCAGCCTGGTTGACCAACGCAGTGTTGGCGTAGAGGGTCAACCCGCCGGCTGCGCTGAGCGCGTCACCGACCCGCGCGGCGGCGTCCAGGGCATAGGTTCCTGGCTTTTGCACGGCACCGCTGACAAAGACGATGATCGGGGCAAGGGTGGCCGTTGGCAAAGGCGTGGCGGTTGGGGCTGCGGTCGGCGGCGCGTGCAGGACAATCGGTGCTGGGTCGGGGCGGCGTAACAGGAAGGTGCTGCCACCAACCAGGATCAAGGCGGTGAGTAGGCCGATCAGATAGGAGACGAGATGAAAGGTTGGGGCGGCTGGCGTGGTGGTTGCCGCCGTGAAGGCAGGCTGCTCGCCAATGATTTCGTAGTTGGGATAGGCAATACGCTCTGGCATGGGTAGCTACTTTTGTCGATGGATTGGGCGAATGATCGATGATTGCCCAGATCGTAAGCAGCATTGGCAAGGCTTGCAAGCGTCAATTGGTGGAAAAGGCTAGGACAGAAGAGGGAAGGATTGGGTGATTGGTAATTGAGCGAGTACCCCCGGAGCGCGAAATCACCCAATTACCAATCACCTAATTCTGCAACGCCATCTTGCCCAATTGCACCAACGCCATATCATCGCTGACGGGGTGGCTAAGGCCGCCGCGCACATCGCGATAATAGCGCTCAATCGGCAAGTCTTTGGTCATACTCGCCCCACCGATGACGCGCATACAGTGATCGACTGCCTCGACGGCATTGTTGGTTGCCGTATACTTGGTGACCAGGATCGACTCGTGTAGGTCGCTGCGGCGATCGGGGTAGCGATCCCACATATCCGCAGTGTGGAAGATAAGAAAGCGGGCTTGATGGATCAACAATTCGGCCTGCCCCAGCCGGCGCTGAATGCTCTCCAACTCGGCAATCGGTTTGCCCAACGCGGTGGGGACCCGCTCGCTGGCATAGCGGGCGGCACAGTGCAGCGCGGCCCGTGCCACCCCAATATAGACGCCGCAGACCGTCATCGGAAACCAGGCATTGGCCTTGGGTTCCGGCGTGTTGACGCCAGTTGCGCGCGGAATCAAGTTGGCGTGAGGCACCCGCACATCGTGCAACTTCACATCGTGGCTACCGGTGGTGCGCATGCCTAGCGCGTCCCACGTTTCAATAATTTCAACGCCGTCACCCATCGGCACGACAAATTGGGCCAACGTATCGCTGCCATCTCTAAGCGTCGCCAGGATGATCATGTAGTCGAGTTCGGGGCTCATGCTCGCGAAAGTCTTATGACCGTTGATCACCCAAGCCGTGGGTTGATCGCCGCCATTTTCATAGACCGGTTCGGCCACCGTTTTTGGCTTGCCGCCGCGCGAAGGGCTGCCCAATTCCGGCTCGGTCGCAATCGAATTGATCAGCGCGCCTTTTTCCACCGCCTCACGCGCAAAACGTTCCAACCAGTAATCGGGCCAAGCCCGCCGTTCCAGCGCACCGCCAAGGGTCTGCATGTGCATGGTCGTGCTGAGCGCGGTGCTGCCATCGCCCACCGCCAACGCTTCCATACACATGGTTGCTTCGAGCAAGTTGCCGCCCCAGCCGCCATAGGCTACCGGCACGATCAACCCCGGCAGACCGCTGGCGCGAATATCCGCATAGTTCTCGTGGGGGAATTCACCGGTGCGGTCATAGTGCGCGGCGCGTTCACTGAACTTTTTTGCCAGCTCATCGGCAATGGCCACAAAACGTTGTTGCCGTTCGGTCATTGGGTAGATCATCGCAAACTTGCTCCTTCACGCGGCCCGACGGTGAAAATGTTGTTCTCCGTGAAAAATATCACAGAGTACCTCATAGATACGACAAATAGAGTTGGCACCAAGCGGGCTGCGCATCAGGGGATGCGCAGTACACGATTGTGCCATGTTAATCTACGTTGTCTATCAGTTTAGCAAAGGCTGGCGTGTCGTCTGTAGGCGCGCTATCCAACGCGGGCAATCGATCTATGCGCTGACCAGATTCAAGTTGCGGCGCAAGCGTGAAAAGTTGTAGCGCAAACCGGGGAAACGCTGGAAGCCTTCCTCTTGCACTTCGGTATTAAAGAGATAGGTGACCTCTTTATAATCTTCGGCGCTCAAGTCATAATCAAAAGCGTCGAGCGCCGCTTCCAATTGGGGTAGCGAACTCACGCCGATGATCGGCGCGGTAATGGCTCGGGCATGGCGCACCCAGGCAATCGCTAGTGTCGTCGGCGTGATCCCGCGTGCCTCGGCAAAAGCGATAAAACGCTCGACACTCTCGCCATATTGGCTGAGCCAGGTGATGAGTTGGGTACTGCTCTGGCCACGCGTGTTGGCCGGCAGCGGTTGGCCCCAGCGATATTTGCCGGTAAGTAACCCCTGGATCAACGAACGGTAGGCGGTGATGGCAATCTGCTCGGCGACGGCTTGGGGGAAGATCTCGACTTCGACACCGCGCTCAATGAGATTGTAGGCGACCTGGTTGTTGACCAGCCGCGCCCAGCCATTGGCCGCGGCAACCGCGTTGTGATGGGCGAGTAGCCACGCTGGAAAGTTACAGCAGCCAACATAGCGCGCCTTCCCTGCCTCGACCACACTGTTGAGCGCACCCATGATCTCGGTTGGGTTCATCCCCTCAACCGGCCAGTGGATCAGGTAGAGATCAACATGGTCGGTCTGCATCCGTTGCAGACTCTCGTCAAGGCTCGACAGAATACTAGCGCGATCAACGCCCTTACTCACTTTGGTGGTGAGGAAGAGCTTTTCCCGCCGTCCGCCCTGCATAATACGCCCCAAAATCTCCTCGGTCAGCCCATCACAGTAGCCGGCCGCGGTGTCGATAAAATTGACCCCGCGCGCAATCGCCAAGCCAAGAATGCGGTCGGCCTCGGCTTCATCACAGCGGCCGCCAAACATCATTGTCCCCAAATTCAATGTGGAGACTTGTTCACCCGTCGCGGCAAATGTTGTGTATTTCATGGGTGGGCGACGCCAATCTGACAGTGCGCGTCGCTACTCCTTTCTGTGTGGTAAATGGTTAGTGTAGGGGCAAACCCTACATATGATCGATTGCCACGGGGAATAGGGATAGTATAACCGCGATCAGGTGATTAGCGGTAGGATGAATCGGGGGGATGGCCGGTTGCGTGCTCAAGCCGCGCCTGCAAAACCGGCCCAAACTGCGTCCAACCGTGCATACAGCGCAGGGGGCAATGGACCTTTGTTGGCCGCGGCCACCGCTTCTTCCAACTGTTCAAGTGTCGAGATGCCGATCACCGCGGTCGAGACGCCACTTTGGCCAATCGCAAAGCGGATCGCCGCTTCCACCAGGTTGCTTGCATACCCTTCCTCGACCAGGAAACCAAAGCGCCCGGCCAAGGCCACATCAGCGGCGAAACTCTGGCTCGAGGCGATGGGCTCCACCTGTTGGGTTGCATTGGCATGGCGCGCGGCAGAGCCACTCAACGCGCCCCCGGCCAAGACGCGAATTGCAATGACGCCTACCGCATGTTCAACCGCCCGCGCAATCAGTTGGCCATAGTCCTGGAAAGGAAAATCAGCCGGGGCCTGGATGCCAGCCGTTGGGTTGAGCAAATTGAAGCAGGATTGGATGGTCTGTACATTGCCGACAAGCGCCGCATGGATCGCCGCGCTTTCGCCCAGGCCGTTGAAGCCCCAATGGCGTACTTTGCCCGCGGCTTGCAACTGCTGAAAAGCCGCCATCGTCACTTCAACATCCGCGGCGCTCAGCCACTGGCGGTCCGGCCGGCGCGTAACGGCAACCGGCGTATGCAACTGAATGAGGTCAATGCAGTCAAGTTGCAAGCGCTGCATGCTCTGCTCCACCGACTGGATCACCGCCTGCTCGATATTTTCCAGTTGCGGCGGCAGCAGGCGTACTTTGGTGCCGACCAGCACATTGGCACGATCTGCGGCCCCCAGTTCGGCCAGGGCCAGACCCAAATTCTCCTCAGATTTGCCGTCGCCATAGAGCGCAGCGGTATCAAAATAGTTGATGCCGAGCTCGATGGCGCGGGCCACGGCTTGCACCATTGCGGCGCGCTCGCCTTTGACCAAGAGGCCGCCAACGGCCCCACAGCCAAAGCTCAGGGCCGAGACTTGCAGCGCGGTTTTGCCTAGCGTTCGATATTCCATCATGCTCCTTCTCGTGTTTTACACAACGATTAGTCTCTCCCAATCGCCTTCACGCCCAATGGGCATCTTTGGGGGCAGCAGTCGGCACCCTATGCAATGTCGGGGCGGGCTGGGATAGATGAATCGTTCAACCTGGATAGACAATTGCTTCATTATACGGGATAATCAGCGGTTACGGTATCTGATGAAACAGACCAAAGCGAGCTTGCTATGAATTTTGTCCCGATTGGTGTTCCGAAGCAGACACATACACTTTTTACATACCAAGCCGGCGATGCAGGATTGCCCTGGCGTGGTCATTGGTCGATCACGCAGTCAGCAGACAGGCCAGGAACGATTCGCTTTGTCCCTGATTTGAGTGTTCATCTGCTCTTTGACCTGACCGGGCAAATGGCTCTAGAGCCGTTTCTGCTGGCGATGGGTATGAGCTACAGTGATCTAGCGCTACCACCAGGGACACAACTCATTGGCTTGCACTTCGGCGTTTGGGACGCCTTCCAGTTGCGTGAAGTGACTGATGATGCGACTATGATCTATACTGTGAAGCTCGATGCCGATTGGGTCTTTTACCTCTACTTTAATTTACTCGATGTGTGCAACCAGGCATCGTCCAACCAGTGGTTATTGACTGTTCTGCATCCCTTTCAAGAGTGGATTGATGCTTCGTTGCAAAATGATTTTCGTCAACACTTTTTTGAAGTCGCCACCGGCGCCGCCGATGATACCAACCTGGCCTACTCGGCACGCCAGCGCCGCCGTCTCTACCAGCAGCAGATTGGGCTTTCCCCCAAACAAGTCGAACGCATTGTCCGCTTTCAGAAGGCATTGCAAAGCATGCGCACCACTGGCATCATCACCTTCGATGGCTACTACGACCAAGCGCACTTTATCCGCGAATTTCGCGAATTTACGGGCATGACCCCCACCGATTTTGTTGAGCGCTACGTCGGATGACCATTTTTTACAATACAACGCCGTCATCACCTGCTATTCTTGGGAAAATTCAACATTCAAGGAGGCAGCATGGAGATCCTATACAAATTTCTACTGGTGGCATTTCTCTGTTGGTTGGTACCCTTTGTGGTGAGCCTACCGTTCTTTAGTCCGGAGGGGCAGTTGCTGATCAATTTTTGGTTCTTCAAGGCGATCATGGTGTCGTTCTTGATCTTGACCACTTTCCTCTTGTTGCGCTGGTTCTACCGCAGAACAGCGTTGCCAACAACCAATTCGGCACCACTCACGTTGATCGGCATTGGTATTCTAGTCATCAATATTCTGCTCGATAGCATCAGCATTTTACAACTGAAGCCAATGCCGTTGGCGGCGTATACCAGTGAGATCGCTTGGATATACCTGCTCTTTATCCCGCTCAGTCTGCTAACCGGGCGCGCAAAGAAAGAGGCAGTGCATCATGGCCGCTAAAGCGAAAAATTGGGAGTCACATCTCAGAAAATCAAAAGCGCCGGTGGTCAAATTGCTCGAATTTGATTTTGCCGGCCTGAAAAGCGGCACGACGATGCTGGTCGCGTCGCCGCAAGAGGTAGCAAGCTATATCAACCAGTTACCCTATGGCATAACACGCACGATGGTGCAGATGCGCGCCGATTTGGCGCAACAACACGCCGCCGACAGCACTTGTCCTGTCTCCACCGCGATCTTTCTACGCGTCGTTGCCGAAGCGGCCTTGGATCAATTGAAAGAAGAGGGTGATGTTGAACAAATCACGCCCTTCTGGCGGGTTGTTGATCCTGCCGACAAATTGGCGCAGAAGTTAACTTGTGGACCGGACTTTGTCCGCGCCCAGCGGGCAAGAGAAGGCAGCGCGGTGTAAAAGCGGCAAGCGCCGGTTGCCTGTGTGCCTCCCCGATCAGCGCATTCGTGCATACAAGTGCCGCACATCCGGCCTAGCCAAAAACGCAGTGCGCACGGCCTCATCACTGATCCGACCGGCCACCGACTCCACCCAGGCCGCAGCCCGTTGCAACGTTGCTTGGGCCTGTGCCGTTTCACCAGCCCCGCATAACACCGTTGCACAATTGAACAAGAGCGGCACCGGTTCAACAATGCCCACCAAATCGTGTGCCGCGACAAAGGCGAGCACAACGTTGACCAGTGCCAATGCCTCCGCCGGCCTGTCCAAGTGCAATAAAGCCACTGCCCGCCCGGCTACCGCTTCGTACTGATTGGGGTGTTGCATCGGTTCCCACACTGTCAGCGCCTCGCGGTAGGCGACTTCGGCGTCAGCCCACCGCTCCAGCGCCAGCAAGGTATGACCAACACGGTTGCGCGCTTGCCCTTCAATCCGGCGGATGCCCAGCTTGTGTAAAATCGCAACCGCCGCCAGCCCATAGTCCAATGCCGTCGCCAGTTCCCCCTGTTGGCGCAGGGTCAGGCAGAGATTCGCCTTGAGTAAGGCGACTTGGTCCAAGTCACCAATTTCCTCAGAAATCGCCAGGGCGGCGTGATTATGGGTAACGGCCTCATTATATAAACCGGCAAATTGCTCCGCCAGCGCGAGATCCAGCAGCGCGCTACTCTGGCGCATACGGTGTGCGCGCTGTTCCACCCAAGCCAGCGTTGCTTTAGCATAGCCGATGGCGAGGCCATAATCACGATGCCGCGTGGCCAGCATACAAAGGCTGCGTAGCAGTTGAACACGGATAGTTTCGGCGTTAACGATGGGTGATAGCGATGTATCCAGCAAATGCAACAACTCTTCCAGACGCGCAATGCCCTGGGCAAAATCACCGCGGAAGTGGATGGCGTTGATATGAATGCGCTCTTCTGCCGTGCTGATATACGCCCCCAGATCAACAGCCGATTGTGCCAGCGCTTCGGCCTGATCAAAATGAAAATCGGCTTGCCCCCATTCGCCCTGTTCCGCATAATGGTTCGCCAGATCGCCATGCGCTCGGATTTGCAACGCGGGGTTCTTGGTTAAGGTCAAAACCCGTTGTTGCAGCGGACGGACTGCGCCTAACCCATAGAGGCTGCGCACAAAGATTGCCTGTTGATCGAGCAATTGGGCGACCAGCTCCTGTTGTTGGGGAATAGCATCAAAACGCGCTGCTGCCTCGGCAAAGAGGCCATTGCCATCGGCTATCAGGCCAAACTGGGCGGTAAATTCGCCAAAGGGTTTTGTGCTTGCCTGGATCAGCGTGTCATCGGTTGACAACACAGCCTGCTGCCAGGCGCTGCGGATGTTATCAAAGTCAACCCGTAAGGTGGTGCGTTGGGTCGGGTTAGCATTGGTCAGCATGGTCAAGTAATAGCGGCTATAGGCGGGAAAGAGGCTGACTGCGGCGGCTGCGGCGAGCTTACGCGCGGCGAACTCCTGCACCAACGGATGGAGATCATAGCGCCCGGCGGTGAGACGTTGGACGAGCGAGTGGGCAATCAATAGGGAGAGGTCACTCAAATTACTTGCGGCCACCGCACTTGCCGCAGCGCGGTCAAAGCCGCCGCGAAAGGCCGAAAGCCGGGCCAGGATCTGCTGCTGGTGGGTGCTCAGCAACCGCCATGAATATTCAAACATGGCGTGGAGCGTCTGATGACGGTCCACATGGTTGTTGGCCTGGGTTGGTTCGACAGCAATTTCGGCCAGCGCGTGCCCAATCTCGGCGACCCCCAGATGTTCGACCCAACTGGCCGCCAATTCAATGCCCAGCGGTAATCCACCCACGGCCCCACAAACTTGCTCAATGGCAGCCACCTGATCGGCAGGAGCAAAAGTAGGAACCAACCGCCGCGCCCGTTCGACAAAGAGCGCAAAGGCTTGGTCAACCGGCAAGCCGGCTAGATGAACAGGGACTTCGCCTTCGACGGACAAACGCACGCGCGAGGTCGCCAGAATGAAAACGCCGCTATGCACCAGCAACTGGTCACAGAGTGGCTCAGCCGCAGCCGTGAGCTGATCCCAGTTGTCCAAGAGCAATAGGATCTCTTTATCGGCCAAATGGGCCGCCAACTGCACCAATGGTGCTTGCATGTCGGTGAGGGGAAAACCAATCGCAGCTGCAATCACCAGGGCAATCCGGTCGGGTGCGCTGTCATTCGCCTCGATATTGGCGAGTGGCACAAACCAGACGCCGTGGGCAAAATCGGCTAAGGCCTTTTGCCCCACGGCTTGTGCCAGTCGCGATTTGCCCACCCCGCCCAGCCCCAACAGGGTGACGAGTTGCTCCTGCTGTACCAACCCATAAACCTGTTCGATTTCTGCCCTACGACCAACCAACGCTTTTAGCTGCTGGGGCAGATTGTGGCGTGCTACCGTTGGATTTGCGGTGCTTTTACTAGGTTGATTCTCCCGTAAGCGCGCGGCAATTTCCTGCGTGGCCAACGCGGGTTCGACCCCCAACTCGGCCTGGAGGATGGCGCAGCATTTGGCATATTGTTCCAACGCCGCGCCCCGTTGCCCTTGCGCGGCCAATGCCTGGATCAGATTGCGATGGGCGGTTTCTTGCCAGGGCACCAGGGCCAGTTGACGGCGAGCCGCACCGGCGAGTTCTGCCCAACGGCCCTGTTCGGCGTAGCGCTGTTGCAACAGGTTGAGCGCGCCCATGGCCTGTTCATGAAGCTGTTCTTGGGTCAACAACTGCCATTCACCAAATTCCAGCGCATCGCCCAACTGCAAGCCGGCCAGAAACTCGCCCCGATAGAGATCAAGCGCAGCGGTCAAGCGGCTCAGTTGGGTGGCTTGCGACTCGGCGGGGAGGGCCAGAAAGGTGGTCACCGCGTCCCGAAAATCACCGACATCAACGGTCGCCAAGGCGCGGTGAAAGCGCACCGTGTTGCGTGTGATGGTCAGCGCTGGGTGGTTGGCCAGGAGTTTGTGCAGATTCGATAGCTCAATCCGCAGATTGGTCTTCGCCGCCGTATCGGGCAAATCGCCCCACAGCAGCGTCGCCAGTGTCGTGCGCGCATGATCTTGATCCGGTTGCGCTGCGAGATAGGCCAATAAGCCACGCGCTTTCGCTGAACGAAAGTAGGTGATCGGCTGGTCACCCAACATAACCGTAAAGCCACCAAACAACTTGATCTGTAATGGATTCATCTACTCTACCAACAACTGTAGATTAGCGACAAAACGCTCTAAAAACGCTCGTAAAACGCCAATATTACTATACTGAATTTCATAGACGGATTATAGCACAGGTGGGGCATAGCGCGCTTGCGACGCGCTGACGAATACCAAACGAAGAATCGCAGGGAACGAACTGGGCGCGCCGGC
>JALHQH010000016.1 GCA_022842065.1 Caldilineaceae bacterium | reverse complement strand
CGCTCCGCGTCCTGGGGACGCGGCGCGTCGGGAGCCCACTGGGCGCGGCATAACCACGCTGAGCGTGGTTACGAGTAGCGTCACCCCTTCAACGCGCCGAAGGTGAGGCCGCCGGTGATATATTTTTCCAGGACCATGCCGGCGACAATGACGGGGAGCACGCTCACCAAGGCGATGGCGCTCATGTTCCACCATTCGGTGTAGCCGGTCATGCTGATCTGCATCCCCATAAAGAGCGGAATGGTGATCGATTGGCGGAAGGTGAGGGTGAGCGCCACCAGATATTCATTCCACGCGCCGATCAGGCAGAGCACAAAGACGGCCACCAAACCAGGCGCGGCGAGGGGCATGGCAATGCGAAAAATAATGACCAGCCGCGACGCGCCATCGATCATCGCACTCTCTTCGATCTCCACCGGCAGGCTCTCGAAAAAGTCGCGCATGACCCAAACGACAAAGGGCACGGCACCGCTGGCATAGACAATGATCAAGGCGGTGCGTGTGTCTAGTAATTGCAGTTCGCGGAACATAACCAGAAAGGCGAGGATAAAGAGCGCCCCCGGAAACATGCGTTGCGACATAAAGGCCAGTACAATCGAATCACTGTGGCCGCCAAATTTGAAGCGCGCCAACGCATAGCCCGCCATCGAGCCAATCACCAAGGCGATGATCGAAGAAATAAATGCAATGATCAGGCTGTTGGTAAATGGCCCCATAAACCAGGCAAAGCGCTCGACCAACAGATAATGCCAAGCTTGTAAGGTTGGCTGAAAATCAACCCAGGGCAGATAGCGTGATTTAACCGCAAAGTCGATTTGCGACTTGAAGGAAGCGATCACCACCCAGTAGATCGGAAAGAAGAGGATCAGTGACCAAAGAATCAACACCGTGTATGAGATCGTGTTTGCGAGGCGCTTGCGCCCGTGAATACCCATCAGAACCAATCCTTATGTTAACCACGCTTGATCGCGCGGCGTGACATATACAAAAAGGCACCGCCAAAGACCAACATGATCAGCAATAACAGATAAGCCTGGCTGCTGCCCAGGGCCAGATCGCCGCCTTTGACCCCAGCGCGATAGATCGCCACCGTGACCGTTTCCGTCGCTTGCCCAGGGCCACCACCGGTTAGCACCATGATAATATCCGCCACTTTAAAGGCATCAATCGCCCGGACCAATAAGGCCGTCACGATGATAGGAATAAGCAAGGGAAAGGTGATATACCAATAGCCTTGCCAAGCGCTGGCACCATCGACGCGGGCGGCTTCGTGCAGATCGGGTGGAATCCCTTGCAGGCCGGCCATGATCATCAAGATCATAAACGAACTCCACTGCCAGACATCGACAATGATCACCGTCACCATCGCCCAGGTTGGGTGGGTAAACCAGGGGATGCCTTTACCACCAAACGCGCGCAACAGCTCATTGATCGGCCCAATATCCTCAGCAAAGAGCATCCGCCCCACCACCAACGACACTACCACCGGGCTGATCATCATCGGCATCAGAAACCAGGTGCGGAAAAATTTACGCCCGATGGTTATATTGTCCAGACAGATCGCCACGACCAGCCCAATGGTGAGCTGTGCCGGCAAGACGCCCAACATGAAGACCAACGTATTGCGCACCGTGCGCCAAAACGAATCGTTTTCGAGCAACTTTTGGAAGTTCTTCAGCCCCACAAATTCGGTCTCCACCCCAATGCGAAAGAGATGCAGATCGGTAAACGCCGCATAGAGCGTCCATAGCACAGGGCCGATCAATAAAAGTGCGACCACGATTACGGCCGGCAAAAGCAAAATCCAACCCCAGGTCCGGTCACGCAATTCAAAGCGCCCGCGTTTCAAGGCAGTTGGGCGCATCTGCTTTGGCGAAAGCGCCGTCGTATTACCAGCCATACACGTACCTCTCAGGCCATTTTTAAACAAATAACAATGGTTCAATGGGATCTTAGGGGGTTGCCATCCCCACCCCGCCGTCAACGCGCCCAGCAGGCACCCGGGCCAGATAACAACGCCGAGTAAACCCGGCTCCCTTAGCCGGGTTTACCCGGCGTTGTTATCTAGCCCTGTGGCTTTAGCCCAGGGCGGGCTTGTCAACCCCTGCACTCCGGTTGAGCCGTAACAATCCACGAAGACACACGAAGGGAATTTTTCTGCGTGTGTCTTCGTGAATGACATCTTGCCGATTTGCCTTAAACGCCCAACACCAGCTTGTAAATCTCAGCTTGGCGCTCGAGCCCCCCCATGCGATCACTGATCTCGTCGAAGGCGGCTTTCACTTCGTCGAGGGCAGTTTGCGGATCGGCTTCACCGGCTAAGGCTTTAGAGACCCCTAATTCCAGGGCATCGCGGTATTGCGTCCACCCTGGCATGGCAAAATCGACCACCGCATTTGGATGTTCTAGGGTGCGCTGGGCCGCATCGAGATAATCGGTGGCCACTTCTTCGCCCAACTGCAATGCGCCATTGGCAAATTCATCGACATTTTGCAGTTGGCTCAAGCGATAGGGGCTGCAACCGGTCGGATTGGTAACAAACCAGAGTCCGCTCTCGGGGTTGGTAAGGTGCGTCACCAGCGCCCACACATGGTCCATCACACTGGCCTCGGTCTGCGCAGAGACCGAAATCACCCAACCGCCAAAAGCCTGGTAGGGGGCATTGCTGGGGGTTTCAAAGCCATCCCACTCACCGCTCTTTGCATTATAGACCTCGGTTGAACCCGGCAGAATGTTATAGCCCTGTTTGCCCTTGATCACCGAGGCCGCATCCGACGCCGCCACGCTGACCGAATCCCAGTTATAGGTCTGAACGGCACGGCCACCGGCGATGGCGTTCAGCGAATCGCCATAAGTAAAGCCGGTGCCACCGGGGGGTGCCCACTTGGTATTCTCTTCGACCCATTCGGTTAGGGCGCGCACAAAGCCGGGGTTGTTGACCCGAGCTTCGCCGGTAGTAGTATCCATGAAATAGCCGGGATCATCTGGGTGTTTGGCATAGGCGGTGGCGCGGGAATGGAAGCCCCACCAGGCGGTATCACCGCGTTTGGTCATACACGCAATGCCAAAATCGCTGTCGGTTTTGCCATCCCCGTTCCAATCCCAGCCGGTGAAGAATTCGGCAATATTGCGCCATTGATCCCAGGTGGCCGCGCCATTGACCGGGTCGAGATCATAGCCATAGCGCGCTTTGAAGTCGCCGTTGATGGCCGCATCGGCGAAGAGATCTTTGCGGAAAGAGTAGTAGTGGATGTCGCCATCATAGGGCAGGGCGTAAACTTTGCCTTCCCAGGTCAACGTTTTGAGGATGCCGGGCAGCACATCTTCGATCTCGACCGCGGCTTGCACCTCTTCCGGCACTTCCAGGATCGCCTTGGCCCCAATCACATCGGCGCGCGCATTACTCTCAAACTGATAAATATCGGCCAGGTAGGTGCCGGTCGCCACCGACTGCATGATCTTGTCGGTCAATTCCTGCTGCCCAAACGAGCCACGCTCTAACGTAATCCCCTTTTCTTCGAGATAGGGCTTGAGGAAATTCTCCACCGCCGACCCCATCGATTCCAACCCCGCATAACGAACGATAACGGGTTCGGCGCTGGCGGCCTCACCCCCACCGGTAGGGGCGACACCGGGCGCGCAGGCAGCCAGAACCGCAACTGCGGCTGTGCTGCCAGTAAAACGTAGGAAATCACGACGACTCATGCCACTGTGCATCATTAGGTTTCTCCTTGTTACTGCGGTTTACTACGGTAATGATAGGAACAACCAAAGGACAAGCAATTTCCAGGCAACAGGGTAACCCGCGTGGGAAGCGCGGATCGCCCTACCCAAACACGATTTACTACTGCTGGGGAGCAGGCGCGCAGGGAAGGCTCTGCGGTTGAGAGAAAAGGATACTTTTTGCAATAATGCTGATACAACATCCACGCGTAGGGACATGGCATGCCGTGTCCCTACGCGCGAAGACGTAAGTTCTGCTCAGTTAAAATTCAAATAATGGACATTGGGTTGTAGAACAATACTATATACAATCTGGGCGTGGCTGTCAAATCGCAGAAAAATACCGGGTGCGCCCCGAAAATTGGCAGCAAGGTGGATTTTTAGCTAAATTTTGATGGGTTACCGCGCAGAGGGACCCCTTTGGGTGCCCCTCTGCGCATTCTAACTTAGCATAATTTCCGTCACACGGTACCAGTGGGCGAGAATTTAGGACACCTAACCTCAGCCGACGACGCGCAGCCGGGCCCAGCGAATATGGGTAAGGCTGGCAAAGGTACACCACCAACTGGCGTACAGTTCACCCGCCGCGGTCGCCATGAGGGTAGGCGCGCCAAAAGCAATGGTGTCGTGGCTGCGCGGATATTTGTCGGGGGAGCTGATCCCCAGGTGGGTCCAGCCCCTGGCATCCCACACCCGCACCCCATTGTCCAGATCCCAGCTTTGGCCCAGGTCAGTCGATAAGGCGACGAGAAAACCGGGTTGATCCCCCTCACGTTGGGTGTAGATGGCGGCCAGCGAGCCATCCGGCAGTTGC
The DNA here is from genome assembly GCA_022842065.1 of Caldilineaceae bacterium. The sequence continues at coordinate 211,915 of JALHQH010000016.1, read as the reverse complement.
GCCGGCCAGTTGGTCTGGCCGGGGAGATTGGTCGGTTGGGGCATGGGCCATTGGTTGGCAGCAGCGTCGCTAATGGCATAGTGAATCGGCAGGTTGACCGGCCCCTTGTCGGGCTGGGTCATATCGGCGGCCCAGTAAAGGGTGAACAGACGGTCGTCATGCAGGCGGATCGTCTTCCCGTGCCAGAAGCCCTTGCCGATGGGGGCACCATCCGCCATCACCGCCAGTTGGCTCCAGGTGTGGCCGCGATCCGCCGAAGTCATCGCCAGCATGATTGGTTTGTAGGGGCGGTCGTCGTGGTAACCGTGCCACTGGTCAAAGGTGGCCAGCCAACGTCCGTCGGCCAGTTCGGTGATCGTGCTGGCGGGGGTGGCGACGAGGCCAGCCGGCAGCTTGATGGGGTGTGGTCCCTGCCAGGTGTAGCCATTATCGGCGGAGGTAAAAAAGATCGGCTCGTTGTCGATCAGGCCACCGCTGGGGCTAAACATTGGCTGATCAGGGACGGAGCGATCCGCCCGGAAGGCAAAGACCACCAGCGTGCCATCGTGCAGCCGAGAAAGAAAGCCATCGTTGTAGGAATAGGGCCGGTCATCGCCGGCTTTATCGTACAAGAACCCCTGCTGTTGCCAGGTGACCCCACCATCCAACGAACGGGTCAGGGCAATGTTTTGGTTGGCGGCGTACATGCCATCCCCACGGCTAAAGGTGGCCAGAAATTCAGTTGCCGCAAGTTGCACCGGATGTGAATGGGACGCAAAGACATGATAGTGCGCCGGGTCGGGGTTGATGTAGAGAATACCGCTGTCGATCAGTTCAAGTTTTTTCATAAAAACCTTTGCCCTTTGTGATCTGATGCTGCTACCTGCAACGTCAAAATTTCTGCGGCCTGGATCGGTGCGATGGTGCGCCCTTCGATCATACGCTGCACCGCATTGGCATCTTTGAAACCACTGCCGGTCAGCCAGCAGGCGACCCGTTCATGCCCTTGCAGGCGACCGCTCGCCCGATCAGCACGCACTGCGGCCAAGGTGATGGCCGCCGCCGGCTCTACAAAAATCCCTTCCTGGCTGGCGAGATCAGCCTGCGCCTGATAGGTCGCCGCATCCGGCACAGAGAGTGCCCACCCAGCCGATTCGCGCAGAGCGCGCAAAACCAGTTCACCATCCGGTGGGGCCGTCAGTTGGATGCCCGAGATGGCGGTGGTACAGCCCGGAATGGGCTGGACCGGGCGGCCTGCCTGCCAGGCTTGGGTAATGGCGTCGCAGCCTTGCGCCTGGACCGCGACCATGCGTGGCAAGCGCGCAATCCACCCCGCGGCTTTGGCTTCGACAAAGCCTTTCCAAGACGCGCTCAGCAGACCACCACCGCCGGCGGGGACATAAACCACATCGGGGGCACCCAGCTGTTGGCAGACCTCGTAGGCGATGGTTTTTACTCCTTCCATGGCATGCGGACTAAAGGCGCGCGCGGTCACCAACATGAGCCACTGGTTGGCCGCGCACAGTTGACCGATGTTGGCCCACGTGGCCTGTTCGACTACGGGGTCATAACCCAAGCGCTCGACCGCCCAGGCCTGCGGGCCATAGGCCAAAATCTGGGCGACTTTGGCTTTGGCATACTTTTCGACGGTAAACAGATAACCCGGCACCCCGGCGCGGGCACCATAGGCCGCAATCGCCGCCCCCGCATTGCCGGAAGAGGTGGCTGCCCACCCCCGTTTGCCCAGGGCCAACAAGCGGGAAATCCCCACTGCGGCAATCCGATCTTTGTAAGAGCCGGTGGGATTTGACCCCTCCAGCTTAAAGTAGAGTTGGGGCAGATCGAGTTGGGGGCCGAGGCGTGCGCTCCGCAGCAACGGGGTGTTGCCTTCGCCCAAACTCACGGCATATTGCAGATCGGCCAGCGGCAAGTGGCTGGCATAGCGCCAGATACCCGGTTGTTGATCGGCCACCACGATGGCCGATGAAGGGTAATACAGATCAATGGTTGCGCCGCACTGTGGACAGCCATTGAGGTCGGCATCGGCCCCTTGCCAATCACAGGTGGTACAAGCTAGTGAAAACATCGTTTGAACACTCATTTCTTTGGGCGCACATCGGTTTAACCACGGCAATGACACCATCAGAACTTAATTGACAAGATAATAATAGGGCTTACGCAACCTCACCCCTGGGGTCCCTTCGGGAACCTCTCCAGTTTGGCGAGGGGAGTTGGCTCCCCCTCTCTGCGCCGGAGAAGGGGCTGGGGGGTGAGGTTGCGTAAGCCCTAAATAACTAGCGCTTCTCGACGGTAACGCGCACCAACCAGACACTGTTAGTATCAGCCATTTCCTCTGGGATCGGCTGCCAGCCATTGGCAAGCCGGTCATAGAGATAGAGAAAGTGCTGGTCATCAAGGGCAACCACTTCGGTGTAGGCAGAGGTCTGTTGCTGGTGGTTGTGCTCGGTGTAAACCTGAATCGACTCACCGGGGTGGCAGGTGTTGTGATGGCTCTGCATGTCGATGCCTTGCCAGCGCTGGCCACTGCCATCAGCGTTGAGCCAGAGGTACAAGCCGGGGCGGCCGCCGGCCAGGGCAATCACCCCATCCGGGCGCGTCGCCAGGCTCGGTTGCACCGAGAAGACATCCGTCATGGCGACCGGGGCGCTCCAGGTCGTGCCTTCATCACTGCTCCAACATTGCCCATAGTTGGCCCGCGAGGCGACGCGAAAAACGCACATGATACGGCCATCGTTGAGGCGTAACAGCGCCGATTCATTCGGGGCTTCCTGGCCAAAGACGCCGCACGTTTTGTCGGCGATCAACGCATGAATCGTCCAGCCGACACCATCGGTTGATTTGACGGCAAAGATGCGATAACCACTTGGCTCGACCAATTCGCCATAGACCGTGGCCAGGTAAGTGCCATCGTGCAGTTGCACTGTCTGTCCATTAAACGAAAAGCTGGCCATATCCAAGCCAGGAATTACCGTTTTCAACGGGCCGGGAAAGCCGGTGACGAGCACGCCACTGGGCACATATTCGACCGTGCGCGTCCCCGCCGGGATCCGATTATAGGGCGCGCCGATCCCGGTGGGGCGCGGGCGTAAATTATAGGGCAACAGGATGGCATCACCCGGCACATCACTGGTAGTCAATTGCAGCAAGGTTTGGCCGCCATCATTGGCCACGATTGGTTCGCTCCAGGTCAACCCTCCATCGCGCGACCAGGTGACCAGATAAGGGATCGACGACATGTGGATATCGGCCACGGGTGAAATTGTCGCCAATAGATCGCCGTTAGCCATCCGCCACAAGTTGGGAAACCAGAAGTAGCCACGGCGGCGGCCAATTGCTCTCGGTTCAGAAAGGGTAACGCGTAGGTCGGGTAGATCAATCGTCTGATGATCTTGCCAGGTGGCATTAGACATTGTTTGCTCCTGAGAACAGTTCATTAGGGCTTACGCATTTTATTCGACGCGCCAGCGTGTATACGCGGCGTGGGTGATGCCATCCGGCCCGGTGAACCAGTAACAGGTGAAGAGAGAGCCATCGGGAAACTGCACTGTGATCGGGTAGCCGAGATCGGAGCCGCCGCGACCGGGTTCGTGGCCAACCGCATTGTGCCAAAGCGTGGAGACCGCGCCGCCGTCGTCGCGCAACACAATTGTGTTGGCAGTGTCCCAGGTGCGCCCTTCATCGTTGCTCAGCACAGCGCGAATCCCCATCGGCTCCCAACGATAGGTCACGCCACAGAGCAAACGCCCATCTTGCAGGCGTAGGATGTGCGGCGGATAGCCTTTGATCGCAGTGCCCAGCGGCTGTGACCAACTTCGCCCCCCATCGTCCGACCAACTCTCCAGCAGATAACCATCAGTCAATTTACCTTTTGCCGCATGGCGGATCAACGCCAACACTCGCCCTGGTACCACCTCGATCAGCCCGACCTCATCGCCATCGACGCCGGCAATGCTGGAGGCCATGGGGATCAGTTGCCAATCATCTCCACTGCTGTCACTGCGAAAGATAAAGGTTTGGCCGCGGCTGTAATCGGGGTTGCGGCCATAGACCGGCAGCAAGATCGACCCATCGGTCAGCCGTACCCAGCGGGGGAAGGCGGTCAACCAACTAAACCCCGGCACATGCCACTCCTGTCGTTCCCAGGTGCGCCCCTGGTCGCGCGAACGCTGGACAAAGAGTTTGGGCATGCCCACGACGACTTCTTCGCCGCGCAGATTGGGATGGTCGCGCACGGAAAGACCCAGCGCTTCGGCCTCGGCTCGTCGTGTGCGCGGCCAGACCTCAAAGCCGACCGTACCTGCGGCTAAATAGGTACCATCGGGCATCACATCTGCAAACCGGTCATAACATTCGCGCGGCTGCGTGGCCGGCCAGGTAAAGGGAATCGTCGGATCCTCACTCTCCTGGAAACTCTCGCCCTGGTCGGTGGAGACGAGGATAACCCGCTCGGCCAGCCCGTAGTGGTCGGCAAAGGGCGAGACCAACGCCAACACCGCCAAGCGCGGGGCCCCCTGGGGCGCCGGCAGTAGTTGCGGCACCGGGCCAATCACATAATGATCAGGTCGTTTATAGAAAATACCATGTTGCATGGGTGCTGCTCCTTCTCGATTCATGGGGCTAGTTCGTTCCAAAGGGTGGCGGCTGCACCGACCGGTCGGGCACCGGTTGGCCGCCACGGGAGGGTGTGATACGAGCGATAGGGGATAGCAAGCTGTGGGGTCGCGATGCGCACATGGCCTTGGTAACGCGAGTCGATCACCGCTTCGAGTATGCCGGTGGTTAACAAGGTGCGCTCAACTGGGTAGGTGGGCTGCCCCGTCAAAAACATCTCTTCCACATTCAAGCTGAGATAACTAAAATGGGGATGCGGCTCTTCGCCCAGAAAGACCTCGCAGGCTTGGACTTGATCACCCACCTGGGCCGCATAGGCAAACTTGTCCAGTGTCCCCGCTTTGTCGGTGCGCATGAGCGCGGCGGTGCGAAAGCCATCCAGATATTCGATCAAAAAGACGGCCGGTGCGGGGAAAACTTCTTCCATCGTGCCGGCCGGTTTCCCTTGAATTTGCGCAAAGGCCGCTTCGGCCAATGGCCGTGACCAACGCCCCGCTTCGGCAGCACGCCAAACCGCATCGCCTTCCAGACAGGTGACAGCCGCCACGCCACTTTCGCCGCCAACGCGCCGTTCCACCATACATTGTAAAGTTTCCAAGGTGTGAAAGCCATAGACATCGATGCCATCCCAGCCAATGACCACTGCCTCGCGCAGGGGGGCATCCAATTCGTGTTCCAACCACGGGCTGCGCCAGCCAAAGGGCAACGAGGAGCCGGCCATGAAGGGCGCGCCGAGCGCCTTAGCCCGATCGTACATCCACTTGGCATCAGGCCAATTATAGGAGAGATGTTTGTCGTTAAAGACCGGCACCGCCCGTTTGCTTTCGGCAAAGACGCCGCAGATCTGCTCCATAAAATATTTGCGCGGATAGAGTTGTTGCTCCTTCTCGTTCCACGGGTAGTCGCCATGCTCGCCGATCAGCAACACGCCATCAACGGCTAACTCCTTGCCGCCCAGGGTCAGCGCGCGGCGAATACTAGGGTAGATCGGCACGTTGAACTTGGCCGCAACTGTGCGCGCAATATCCCCTTCCAGGAATTGATCAACATACATCGAAACAATCTGCGTGCGCGCCGGCAGCAGACCCTCATCAGTGGGAAAGCCCTTGAGAAACTTGCCGACAACCACATCGGCGTGCGAATAGTGAAAATATTCGCTGAGAATCGCTGCGATCTTTTTGGGTGTATTCATCATTTTTTAGAGATTGAGGGATTGGTCAATGGAGAACGGCGACATCGAATCTACCCGCCGCCATTGACCAATCAGGTTAATAAGCGAAACCAACAACAGTGGTCGAACAGCCAGCATAACCGGCAGGGTGCCTTGTTCAGCCGATCCCCAATTGCACGATCCGCGCCCGGATCTCCTCTGCCATGCCTGGATGAAATTGGAGTTGACCATCGGCACCCAACTGGTGATTGTCGTAGAAGGAAGCCGTCTCATAAAGATTATAGCCGGCGATACCGGGCTGACGGTAGACATGCTCCAGGCTGTCGGCGTGAACCTTACCGTCGCGACTCCACCACATATAACGGCGCAGGTGGGCCGGGATCTGATGGGCGGTCGCCGCGGCGATCATTGTTTGCACCAAGGGATCGGTCAATGCGCGTTCGGGCGTCCAGGCCGCGCCCATCAACTGGACTTCGGCAGCGAGGCCCGTTTGCAGCCAGCGTTGCCAGTGAAAGGCGATATTGCCGGGCCGGGTGCGCCAGCGCGCTTGGGGTGCATCGGGGCGGAATGATTCAAACTCCAGGTGCAGGTGGAGCTGTTTCCCGGCCGCGGCCAGACGCCGTTTGGCGGCGCGCAGAAAGCCGTCATAGAGATCGCCGCGCACCTCAGCCAGTAAGGCTGGGTCATAAGGTTCCAGCGCCGGGTTGACCCCATAGCGCCGTTGATATTCTTGCCAAACTGGTTCGTTAAAGCCATAGCGATCTGGTGTATCGGTCCATGATGAATGGTTGGAGATGCGCACATCCACGCCATCCACACCGGCGGCAATACAATCGCTGATCCAGCCCAGCCAATATTCCTGCACTGCCGGGTAGCCTTCGCAGAGGGAACCGGCGAGATATTCGTTGCGCCCCTTGGCAAAGGCAATCACCCCATCGCGACAGATGGGGGTATCGGGGAAGATCGTCGCCACGCTACAGTCGGCAATCCCCCGTTCCAGACAATGGGGGCAGATGGTACGTTGGTTGTTGACATCCAGGCAGACATAGGCGTCGCCAATCCCGGCGTCGAAAGCCAGGTCATCGCACCGAAAATCGCGCTGTCTGCGCCAAACCGCCTTGTGGCTGCCAACGATAATCGGCAAGGGCCGGTCGTCGGGGCCAAAGGCGTGCACCATGGCGGAGGCGGTGTTACGAAACGTGCCCGTGTCGTCGTTGCGGTTGGTGGTGATGGCGACAAAGGGGTCGCGTAGCTGCAAGCCGGTGATGTTCAGCACCCGCACCGGCGCCCCTTGAGCGGTCACGGGATTGCCAAAGATGTCCACTACCGTGTGCGGACTGCTTTCGACCCCTTCCGTTACCTGAAAGGCCAGCGCTTGTTTTTGATAGTGGCGATTGTCCGGGCTGGTCCAGATTTCCAGCTCTTCCGGTCGGATCCGAATCGGCGTCATGTCGCGCTGGCGCAATTGAATGCGTGTCACCGGCAGGTCGTCCAATCCAGTGGGCAGATCGCCGGCGCGCACCTGGACGCGCAATTCGGGGCGCGCTTTGACCCATTCCTCGACTTCGGTGTAGACACCACTGCGGCAGGGCAAGCCAGGGTTGGCTTGCGCCTGGGCACTGGCTGGGTGGACGGCGTTGCTCATGCCCGTCTCATAGGGTTTGATGATCGCGAAAAACTCCATCCCCCGCTCATGCACCAGGCGGCTGATGAGCGGCATGGGATCGCCTAAGGTTGCCAACGTCTGGCGAATGCTGGGGGAACTTTGGGCAAAGATCTGCCACATCCCCGCCAACGCATAGTAGTTATAATAGACCCGGCGCACCCCCAGCCACTGAAACCGATCCAGCAGTTGCGTCAGCAGCGCTGGTGTAAAGGGAATCCGTTGACAGTCGTCGGGGAAATCAATGGTTGTTGCGATCAAAAAAGGGCGTTTGGGCATAGGGGCACACTTATCCAATCAGCCGGTCAACGGCGGCAATTAGTTCCGCTTCATCCCACGTCACGGCAATGGCATAGTAGTCGCGCGCCAGATAGCGCGTCTCTGCACTGCGATTTTCGTGCTGCCAGGGTTTGCGCACTGACGGGTTATAGTAGTAGAGCGTAACCCCCTGACCTTCACCGGCCCCACGGCGCACAACGCTAGAGGGATACCCCAAGTCGGTGGGACGTTCTGGCGGCAGGTGATAGCCATAGAGTTGGCCGGAGAAGGTAAGCAGCAGGGGCAGCCAAGTGCGTCCCCCGTCGCGGCTGACTTTACCTTCAATCCGATAGGGCGCGGTGCGGTTGCCATAGGTAAGCAACAGATCGCCATTGACCAATTGCACCAGATCCGCGGGATGTTGGCGTGCTCCCGTCACCCCTACCGGCGGCGACCAGGTGTGGCCCCCATCGGCGGAATGGCTGCTATAGAGCGCCTGGTCGGGGGGCGTGCTGCGCATCACGGCCAGCACTTCACCAGCAGGCAGGGCAAGCAGCGCGGTTTCGTTCTTGTTGACGCCAATCAGCGTCGGTTCGCCCCAGGTGACGCCATCATCGTGGGAACGCACCAGGTAGCTGCAATCGCCATCACCGATCACGGCGCTGGCCTGGCTGCCCAAGAGGGCGGGGATCGGGCGAGCATAAATGGGCATTAAGAGCGTGCCATCCGCCAGCGCAACGATCTTGCCGAAGGGTGAACCGGCGGCCAGCAGATCGACCCCCAGCGCGTAGGGCGTTTCCCAGGTGAGACCACGATCATGGGAGCGGGTGACCATAATCTCAACCCGCCGTTCCGTCATTGCCTCACGGCGCAGCCAGTTGCCGGCTTCATCATAGTTGCCCTGCCGGTGATAGGCCAAGATCAAAGTGCCGCTGCTGGTCACCCCAAAGGCAGGGTTGCGGTCATCATACTCGCTGTCGGCGACTACGGCCGGTGGCGTCCAGGTCTGCCCCCCATCGGACGAGCGCACCACCTCCATCCGCCCATCCAGCCCCAGGTGACCAGCGCCCCCGCGTAGGGCGGCGACAACGGTGTCGCCGGTAAGGGCCAATACGGGGAACAAACCGCCATCTTTATAAGCAATGACTTCGACAGTGCCGGGCAGTGCGCGGACATCCAGAATGGGGGGAACAGCTTGCGTAGACATGGTTTAACCTCAATTACTAGTAGCGTGCGGCGCAAGTGACGATACAGTGGACAGTGGACAGTGGACAGTGGATAGTGGTCAGTCCTGCTCACTGTCCACTGTCCAGTGCTCACTGTTCACTGGTGACTTATTGACGCCTAGGTGTGCTAGGGATACTCAATTTTGATGGTGTCAAATTCGATCACACCGCTGGGCAGGTAGGCATAATCGGGTTGATAGTCGCGGTTTGTGCGCAGGAAATCGCGCTGTTCAAACGGCGCGTCCAGCGGCACCACGTTGAGCGGGAAGAGCACAATGATCAGATCACAGTTGACATCCCGCAGCGCATCACGAATGTCGCCGTAGCCATAGAGTTTGGTCAAGTCGTGGCGACCGCCGGCACAAGTCCACTGGGCGGGGTCGTCGGAGAGCAAGAGGGTTTGTTCGCTCCAATCAGGGGTCACGGTCAACGACTGGCCAGTGAGCACAAAGTTGGGGCGCGTATCGCCGATATCGGCCTGCACCCACAAAGTCAATTGGGCACCCTTGAGATCGACATTGCCCCGTAGCCGTACCGTCATGCGGGCGTTGGTCAGATCGCGATCTTTGTTGTCGGCGAGAAAACGATTGACGCCGACGGCGGCCGCAATTTCCTGGGTATAGTAGGTGGCATGGGTATAGAGATAGGTCAACAAATGCAAATAGCCGGCCCCGGGCGGGCTATGATTGGGGTCCACACGCCAGGGCCCGCGCGTGATCAAAACACCATCCTTTAGCTCCGGGAGATGGGAACCGGTGCCCCAAGCGCACCAACCGTTGGGGCCATCGTCAAATGTTTCGAGATAAGGTGTGCGATCCATCTGAACTCCGCCAGGGTACCCCTGGTTTTAACTATGGGGGTGAATGGCGCTGCTTGAGTACAAGCAGGATATAATCACCCTAAACGATACTTTTATCCATAGTAAAATTGTGGTACAATTATTTTCTATGGAAATTACACGAACGACCAAAGTCAAACTTAATCTAGACTTGACGGTTGCCAAGCAAACGATTCAGCGCTGGAACGAAGCTTGCAACTACATCAGTCTCGTTTGCTTTGAGAACAGTGAAGTCGCTCACAATACGATTAAGGTCAACAATCTTGTCTACAGTGACGTGCGCTCGTTGTTCGGGCTGTCTGCGCAGGTGACACAGAATGCTGTCCGCCAAGTTGCGGCCAAATACCAATCCGCCAAGACTTCTAAAACCCAACTGAAGCGCCCAATCTACTTCAAGCCACACAACGCTGTTGCACTGCAAGGCGGCGAACGTGGGCGCGACTTCGGTTTTCGTACCGACGGTCTGAGTATCTGGACGCTTGACGGACGTGTCAAGGGTGTGACGTTTCATGGTTCGCCCATGCTAGAAACCTACTTGCAAAGCTGGGAACTTGGCGATGCGCGCATGTTTATCAGCAAGAGCGAAGTCTTTCTGTCCGTTTCGTTCACCAGTGCCGTAGAGCCGGTCACTAAACCAAACAATGCCGTCATCGGCGTTGATCGTGGGATCAACTATTTGGCCGTCGCCACGGATGGTCAACACTTGCAATTCTTTGGCGGCAAACGGGTAAAGCATATCCGTAATCGCTACTTGAAAACTCGTGCTTCCCTTCAGCAGAAAAAGGCAACGAAGAACACGCGCTCGACTCGGCGTGCTCTGAAACGGTTGAGCGGGAAAGAAGCGCGCTTTATGCGAGATACAAACCACGTCATCACCAAACGCATTATCGACTTTGCTAAAGCAACAGGTAATCCAACGATTGCAATTGAAAAGCTTGATGGTATTCGTAACGCCCCGCGCCGCAAGGCCCAGAACGGCGAGGCGAATAAGTGGGCGTTCTACCAGCTTGAACAATTCTTGCAGTACAAAGCGGCTAATCTCGGCTTTGAAATTATCGAGATTGACCCTAAGTACACTTCGCAAGGTTGCTCCAAGTGTGGTTATATCGAAAAGGCTAATCGCAACGGTCATCGTTTCACCTGTAAAGCTTGTGGCTATCAACTGCACGCTGATCTTAACGCTGCTCGCAATATCAAACTTCGTGGCATTCTCGCTAGGCAAGCTCTTGGCGAGAATGAGTCTCCGTCAGTAGGCTCCAAAGCACGGGTAGATTCGTCTATCACGGGCAAGCCCCTGCCTTTAGGCATCGGGTAACTGACCTTGTGTTTCCTTTACAAACTTTAGTAGACAGCCGTTAGGGTGCGCTGATTACACCGTAAATTAAGTAACCTGTCATTCCGAACGGTAGTGAGGAATCTCGATCTGGCAAACTGGCGATTCCTCGCTATCGCTCGGAATGACAATCGAAAATTACTTAATTTACACTGTACTGATCCTGGGCGCGGCTCAACCCCAGTCATAGACAGCCCCCAACAGCCCCGCCTCGCGTTGGGCCAGCCGCTCATAGAGGGTTGGCCCGTCTTCGGGTGTAAAACGATGGGTAATGGCCGGTGCGAGATTGAGTTTCCCCTGCCCCAGCAGGTCAAGGCTTTGGCGGGTGTTGTCATGAATCGAAAAGCGCCAGATGTGGGCTGGATAATTTTCAGCGGGGTCATTGGAACAGCCGACCAGGCGCAGTTCCTTGCTGTGAAAGTTTTTCAGATAGGCCTGATGCAGGCGGGCCGCCATGACCGGGTCCGGCGGGTCGGGGCGATAGATGCCAAGGATGGCGACTCGCCCCCACTTGCGCGTCAACGCCATGGCCTGGACCAGCCCGTGATAACTACCCGTGGCATCCACCGTTACATCAATCCCTTTATCACCGACGAGCGTCGCCAAGGTGCCGGCAAAGTCCGCGGCCAACGGGTTATAGGCGTGAGGGATGCCTAGCTGGCGGGCAGTTGCTAAGCGGCTCTCATCAGTATCCAGGGCGATCACAGCGATGCCCAGCGCCCTGGCCAATGCACTGCCCATCAGCCCAACGACCCCCTGCCCGATCACACAGATCGTTTCACCCAGCCGATAGTCACAGAGGCGCAGGGCATGCAGCACCAGGGTGGGCAAATAGGCATAGGCCGCCTGGTCAAAAGGCACACCAGGTGGGATGGATAACGCGGTGGCGGCCGGGGTTAACACATATTCATGATGGGGGCCGCTGGTTTGCACGGCGTCGCCTGGCTGGATCTGGGTAACACCAGCGCCCACGGCCACCACCACACCGGCCCCCAAATAGCCAATTGTCGGCCCCGCCCCAGCCAAATACCGGATGACCTCGCTGCCCGTGCTGATCGCGGTCACCTGGTGGCGCACCAGCAACTGGCCAGGCCCAGGGGTGGGGATGGGTAACTCTTGCAATTCAAGCCGGCGGGGACCAGTCAGGATGAGTGCTTTCAAGATAGCCGTCTTTCTGACAAGGTGCCTGGGGTGACACGGTGACTGAGCCTGTCGAAGTCCCGTGTCACCCCAGGCCTAAAAGGGCACTACTTGGTACGCGGGTCGAGGGCGTCGCGCAGCCCGTCGCCGATGAAATTGATGGCAAGGACGGTGAGTAAGATCATTACGCCAGGAGGTAACCAGAACCAAGGGTTTTCCTGCAGGCGGCTCAACGAGCGGGCGGCGTTGAGCATGTTGCCCCAACTGGGGGTCGGTGGTAGGACCCCAAAGCCAAGAAAACTAAGGGCCGCTTCGGTCAGAATCGCCGCGGCGACACCAAAGGTCGCCGCCACCAGCACGGGGGCAATGGCGTTGGGCAAGATGTGGCGGATCATGATCCGCCAATCGGAAACGCCGATGCTCTTGGCGGCGCGGATAAAGTCACGTTCGCGCACCGAGAGGATTTGGGCGCGCAAGAGGCGCGCCATCCCTGGCCAGCCCAGGATGCCGATGGCCGCCATCACATTGTAGATACTTGGCCCAAGCACCGAGACGGCCGCCATAATGATCACCAGCCCCGGAATGGTCATCACAATATCGGTCAACCGCATCACGATCATATCGATGGTGCCGCCATAATAGCCAGAAAGCGTGCCCAGCACCAGGGCGATCACCAGCGAAATGCCCACCGCCACAATCCCGACGGACAGGGAGACGCGAATGGCATAGATCGTGCGGCTCCACACATCGCGCCCAACCGGGTCGGTGCCCAGCCAATAGTCGCGGCTGGGCGGCACCAACGAGTCGATCAAACTGGTTTTCAGCGGATCTTTGGGCGCGGCCAGAGGGGCAAAAATGCCCATCAAGCTGATCAGCCCAATAAAAAATAGACTGGCGATGGCTAACTTATGGCGGCGAAAGCGACGCCAGGTGCGCGCCAGTGGGCTCTCAATCGCGCTGGGGCGCTGGCGCGCAGCAGAACCGGCCAGATCAAGCGAGCTTACGGCACCATGCTCTTCCACCATCGCTTACTCCCCACCCATTGCAATGCGCGGGTCAGCAAAGGCATAGGCGACATCCGCCAAGAGATTGCTGACCAGCACGGTGATACCCGACAACAAAATCCCCCCCATCATCACCGGGTAATCGCTATTACCGGTGGCCTCCACCATGGTTGAGCCAATCCCAGGGATGCTAAAGATCGTCTCAATAATCACCGCGCCGCCAAAGAGACCAGGGATTTGCAGCCCCAAGATCGTGATGATCGGCAAAGCGGCATTCTTAAAGGCATGGCGCAGATTGATCAGCCTGGTCGAAAGCCCCTTGGCGCGGGCGGTGGTAATATAATCTTCTTGGAGTACTTCTAACATGCTGGAACGGGTATAGCGTAACAGGCTAGCCGTACCGCCGACAGAGAGGGCAATCAACGGTAAGGCCATGTGCAGCAGGCGATCCACCAGGGAAAAAGGTGCGCCGGGGGTAAGCAGCCCAGAGGTAGGGAACCAACCCAACCAGAGCGCGCCCACAAAGATCAGAATTAGCGCAAAGAAAAAGCTGGGCATGGCGACCCCCGCAAAGGAGAGCGCGGTTAAGAGATAATCCAGCCAGGAATAGGGGCGCAAGGCCGAAATAATCCCCAGCAACACCCCCACAATGGTGGTGAAAACGAGCGAAAGGGCCATGAGCAGGATCGTGTTTTTGATGCCATCGATCATCAACCGCGCGACGGGCTGCGCCTTGACATAAGAATGGCCCAGGTTGCCGGTGACGACCTCTTTTAGCCACAAGAAATAGCGCACTGCCACCGGCTGATCCAACCCCAACGCGGCGCGGCGCCGTGCGATATCTTCATCCGTCATCCGCCGCATTTCCGTTGGATCGAGCATCGCGGTAATCGGATCGCCCGGGGCCAGATTGATAAAGGCAAAATCGATGGCCGTAATCCCCAGCAGCAGGATGGGGATCAGGATGATGCGCCGTAGAATGTATTGTCCCATGCCCTACCCCTCTAATACACAATAATTAATGGAAAACAATTAAGCGTTAATTGTTTTCCATTAATTATTACAATTCCTAGCCTTCCACCCACACGTTCTGCATACCGCCCCAATCGTTGAAGCCAGTGGCGGCGTAGATGGGCAGGATATCATGGACGCGCTTGTTAATCGCCCAAATATTGGGGGTGGGGCAGACCATGAGGAAAAGCGCTTCCTCAGCCAGGATCTCCTGCATCTCGTAGATGACGGCCTGCATTTCTTCCTCCGGCAAGCGCTGCACAGACAGGTCAGAGAGTTCTTCATAGCGTGCGTTCTGGAAGCCGGTGTAATAAGCTTCGGCGGAGCGCGAATCGAAGTAGGAGGCAAACTCGGTTGGGTGGCCGATCGGATAGGAGCTCCAGTAGAGATCAAAGTCCCAATCGGGGCCGCGACCAGCGGTGAGATCGGCGTTGATCTGGTATTCGGCCTCGATGCCCACCTCGGCCCAATAGCCATTGATCGCATCAAAGATCGAGGTGTCAGCCGGCACCTTGTCGGTCAGCCAGCGGATTTTGGTCGTGCTATCCCACCCGGCCTCGGCCAGCAGCTGTTTCGCCTTTTCGGGATCATAGTCAAATCGCGGCAAATTGGGGCTATCACCATATTTGGGCAGTTGGATCAGCGTATCGATCTTTTCCGAGGCGCCGGCATAGATCTTCTGGATGATGGTATCGCGGTCGATGGCGTGGAGCAGCGCCTGGCGGACACGCTTGTCCTGTAAGTAGGGGCGGGCCGCGTTAATCACAGTCCCCACGGCCAGGGTCGCCTTGGGGGTGCGGAAGTTGAGGAAATCGAGTTGCTGCATGCGCTCGTACTCGGTGTCCGGAATCCAGCCGATGTCAATTTCCTTCTTTTCGATCGCGGCCGCCACCGTTTGGCGATCTTGATAAGAGCGATAGACGAGTTGGTCAATTTTGGGTTTACCAAAGTGGTAGTCGGCGTATGGCTCATAGATAATGTACTGATCAGCCACATATTCCACCACCTTGAAGGGGCCGATCCCCACATGTTTGGCGGTGGTTGCCCATTCGCTCTGCAAAATCTCTTTGGCCTTCTCGCGGTCGAGATAATCCTTGAGGATATGTTCGGGAGCCATACAGGTGTTGTTGAAGGCCGCCAGGATCAGATCCTCGTTGGCCGGGTCGATCAGATCAAAACGCACGGTATGATCATCGACCACCGTCAGACCCGTGATGCGCTCGGCTTCGTTGTCCACCCATTCGCGCGCGCCCACCACATAGGGGGCCAAATAGCGGGTCAAGATATAGCCCTCCAGATCGAAACCAGCCATGTGGAAGGTAAAGTCCACATCCTTGGCGGTGAAGGGTTGACCATCATGCCACTTCAACTCTTTACGCAGATAGAAGGTCAGCGTTTTACCATCTTCCGCAAACTCCCAACGCTCCGCAAGGTCAGGATAGTACTCCTTGGTTGGCTCGCGTAATTGGACAAGTTTGCCCTGCATCATCAGGCGGTTGTAGATCGTCTCGCCACCGGCATAGCTGCGCATGTGCATAAAGTGGCTGAAACTTGTCTTCTGGCCATAACCGATGTTGAGCGTGCCGCCGGCAGCCGGTTCGGCAGCGCCAGCACTACCAGTTGCTGGTTGGGCAGCGCCTGTCTCCGTGGGGGTTGCCGGTACACAGGCCGCCAACAGACTGGCGCTGGTGCCCAGCGCGGTGATCTGCAAAAACTCACGACGGGTCAGTTGTCTTGCCATATTCGCATTCTCCTTCTGTGGAACGATCTATGTAAAACGAGTGATGAGGACATGAAAGGAAAAACGAGCAATGAGGACGCTGTACAGCAAACAAGTTATAGGATTGTCCTATAACTTACTACACGTAGTTTAGCTGAACGCAGATGCTTTGTCAAACTCACACCAGTAGACCGGTGTATCTCACTTTGGGGGCGAGTTTCTGCGCTAGTGTGCGTCGCACTGGTCAGGCGTTGTAGCGTTGACCCGATCTCATATGACCAGTGCGACGCACACGGCTTGCCCAAACTAAGCTGCTCCCCAAATAGACGGTGGGATGGGTGGATATTAGTCATGTGCGAACAACTTCAATTGGTAAGAGAAAGATACGATTGCGCTCACCCGCATCGGCTGGGGTAGGTTGCCAGCCAAAGGGGGTGCGATCATAGGCCAACAGCAACTGATTGGGGGCAACCTCAATCAATTCGGTGTAGGCGGTGGTCTGCTCGGCGGTAATCTGATAGCTGGCAGCGGGTGCCCAGCGATTGTGATGCGCCAAAATATCGACCGCTTGCCACGCAGCCCCGCGCTCATCGGCTGACAGCCAGAGAAAAAGCCCTGGCCGCCCGGTTGAGAGCGCCAGGACCCCATTCTGCAGGCGTTTCAAACTGGGTTCGACGCTAACCGCCGGTAGCGTATCGGGCGTGGACCAGGTGCGCCCGCCATCGCTGCTATAACTGCGGCGGAGGGGAAAAGCCGCGCCGCCCCCCATGCGCATGACACACATGAGGTCGCCATTCGCCAATTGTACCAACGAGGGCTCACCCGGCCCATGCCCGCGTGGCTCGTGGCGCGGGGCAATTTCCGGACCGGCCACGGTTGCCAAATAGCGCCAGGTGCGCCCGCCATCGTCCGAGGTGACGACAACCACAGAGTAGAGGGGCTCGCTGCCTTTGCCCACATAGGTTTGTTTGCTGCCATAGACAGTCGCCAATAAACGACCCTCGACGGTGAGCGCATCGCCGTCAAAACAGAGATTGACGCGATGCAAATTGGGGCGATAGGGGTTGGGTTGGGCGGCCACCGGCCAGGGCCAATCGACCAGACGCACGCCACGCGGTTCAAAGATCACCCGCTGTCCGGCTTGTTCAAAACGGATGGCCGCGCCACAAAAATTGTGTTGATCGCCGGGGGTCAACGCATAGAGATAGGCCGGAATGGCAAAAAGCGCGCCATCCGCCTGCGGCACATAGATCATGGGTTGATGTTCGGGCAGAATGTCGTAGCGCGGCGTCCAACTGTAACCGCCGTCGGCCGAAACCTGATAACCGGAGAGGTCGAATTGATTTTCGTTGGTGTCGGCAGCCAGTGAGTAGGCCAGGAGCAGTTCGCCAGTGGGAAAACGGGCCAGCGAGGGGAACCAGCCATGCCCCACACTTTCCATTGCCTGGCGTGGCTCGCCCAGCTGGAGGGTCATCCCAGTCAAGTTGATGGTTGTCATAAAAGCTTGCTCCGTCAATGGTAGAGCGTCAACGTGATCGTTGTACGCCCCTGCTTAGGGCTATGAAGCCAGAATTTCATGGTGCGCGGTCATCATTTGCACCGTCGATACAGTGGTTACCCCACCTTAAAAACCCGGCGCACATTCTCATGCAGGATCAACGCCGCTTCGCGCTCATTTTGAAAGGCATCCAGATAGGCCCCATATTCAAACCAGGGGGCAAAGAGCGGCTGATCAGAGCCAAAGAAGATGCGTTCTGGCCCCAATAGGTCGATCACGCGGCGGATTTTGCCGGCGGTGATGCTGCTGCTACAAAACTCGAAGTAGACATTGGGCAGGTCAACAATCTGGCGCGCCCCATCCAGATCATCGCCATGCGCTTTGATAATCACCAGCTCCGGATTACGCAGCGCGGCTTGGCGCAGCCCAGGGTAGGGCGAACCACCTTCGTCCATATGAATCTTAACCGGACGGCCAAACTTCGCCACCTCTACCAGTAGATCTTGCATCCGCTGGGTGGCCATATTGCCGCCAAAGGGGCAGTAGAGCTTGACACCGACAAAACGCGGATCTTGGAAGTAGCGGGTCATCTGCTCGACCGAGCCGGGGATATCGCGCGGGTCGCCGGTGACATACCCACGCAGCGTTGGGTAGCGATCAAGGAAGCGTTGGGTGTCGGCATTGCCCTCGCGCATGTCATAGTTGATCGCGTTGTAGGAGGAGACAAAGGTTAACTCGATGTTACAACGCGCCGAGAGTTCATGGACGTTGGTCTCTGTACGCGTGTTAAAGGGCTGTGCGACGTGGAAGCCGGAGACATGGGCGTGCATATCGATGATCGGCTGGGCCGGCAGATCAGCTTCGGTGCGGATCAATAAGGGTTCGACGCCCAATTCTTCAATGTCTTTGCCCAGCAATCGCAGTGCATTACCACCCAAAATGGCTTGCTTCTGCTCGTCACTAAGCCGCGCCATTAAGACTTGATTGCGCAACCCGGTGACCGAATATTTGGGCGCATTGCTGCCATAGAGCAACTGTTGCCCAACCCCAGCCTCCACCAATACCTCCAAGCCATCAGCCAGACAGAGCCAGCGGATCGCCGCGTAGACATTGTCGTATTCCTGCATCACGGTGATCAACTCGCCCATATAGCCATAACTAACTTCATTCAGAACCACCGGCACACCAGCGCGGTGGGTCGTCTCGGCCACGATGTGAATCCAATCCAATGCCTCTTTGCCGGCCCCGTTGAAATCGATAATGATCGGCAACGGTTGCCCTTTGGCGGTCGCCGCCTTCGCCACCGCTGCCACCATCTTCTGAAAGATCAGCGTATTGGGCGACCAATTTTGTGGCCCCGGTGCCATGCGGATCGCGACACAGCCCCCTTCCACACAGGTACGCAGATCCGCTTGCCAGCCGAGATAATGACGTGGGTCGAGAATGCCGACAGGCAGCAAGCGCGGATGTTGCTTGACGATTTCCAGCGTTTCCGCAATCGCCTCCTTTGGCACCTGGTTCATCAGGCCGCGCTTGGAGGTGGTGAGCGTGAGCGTGGTGTTGTGTTTTGCCGTCTGCGTCAACAGTTGCGCCAGCGTCGTATCCGGCTCGGCAATCGGATCGACGGTGAAATCAGAGATAAAGTCAATGGCGTACATGAATTTCTTTCCTTTTTAGGAATGACGCAGCGCCCTCTGGCTTCGGCACGCTCAGCCGCCGGGCGCTGCGTCATTCCAACCTTTTATCAAGCTCATTCAACTGTGTTGGGTTGCTCATGGCTTACCTTCATTGCGCCACCAACGCAATTCATTACTACCGCGCTCGGCCGCGGCGATAATGTCCAGCCGCCCGTCGCCATTAAGATCGGCCACGATCACCTGGTCGGCGCGCGTCCAGCCATCCTTGAGCAACTGCATATCCCACGGGCCACGCGGGTCACCCCGGTGTTTAAACAGCGCCACCCGCCCCGTCAAATCCCAGGCGGTGACGACCACTTCGATGTGGCCATCGTTGTCCAGATCCGCAGCAATGGCTTCAAACGCATGGGGGAAGCAGTCGCAAATAATGTGCTTTTGCCACGGCCCTTGGGTGGGATCACCGCCATGTTCATACCAGACAATCTGGTGGTGCTCCAGCCCGACGCCGTCGTACTGCTGATTTTGGGGTAACATCCCCAACGCCATGACCACATCCACACCGCCATCGCCATCCATGTCGACGGGGTGGCCGTGGATCGGTTGGGGGGCGTCATCGATGATGGTCTTGCGCCAGGGCAGATTGACTGGGTCGCCGGGGTTCTGATACCAGACCACCTGGTTGCCGGTGCGCGCCGTACCCAACAGATCGATCCGGCCATCGCCATCAATGTCTACCGCGCAGATGGTGCGGGTCTCGCCGATGTTCTCTTCAATCGGATGTTGGATCCATTGCCCATCGCGCTGTTCAAACCAATCAAAGCGGTTACCCTTGCGCCAGCTTGAGGCCGCCACATCGAGATCGCCATCGCCGTCAAAGTCGGCGACGGCCACATCATAGGCCCCAGGCAAGCCCCCCTCGATGATATAGTGATAGTGCCAATTCGCGCGCACACGTGGATCGCCGGTAAAGGCAAAATAGAGCAGCGACCCATTCAGGTTATCGACAATCACAATCTCTGGCCGGCCATCGCCGTTGATATCGGCAACGGCACAGCGCTCCAACCACTCGTCCTTACGCTCGTGGATGATATGTTGGGTGAAATTGCCCTGCCCATCATTCTCGAACCAGTAGAGGCCGACAATCGTGTCGGCAGAGATTAGATCCAACACGCCGTTGCCGGTCAGATCAGCCGCGGCAATGCCATAGGCGTAGTTGTAACCATCCATGATCAAATGTTCCGAAAAACGAATCAGTTCAGCCATCTGCCCCTCATTTTATCCGATAATAGTCTGCCACTTTGCGAATGCCAAGGCCAAAATGTTCCACATCCTGCGCGGTGTAGGAAGGATTCATGGGCACCACAATCGCTGTTTCCAAGAAGCGCTCCGAACCGGCCAGCGAGAGCGCCCCATAATCAATATCGCGCGCAATGTCAGCATAAGCCCAGGGAAAACCCGAAGTGCCATAGGTACGCCGTTGGGCCAGGGCCGGATATTTATAGATCGGATAGACCAGATAAGGCGAGTTGGCGGGCACCCCCTCTGCTTGCAGCGCGGCGGCAAATTGTTTGGCGGGCACACTAAATTGCGCAGGATCCAGGTGAAAGGCATAGACCCAATAGGAGTGTTGCGCCGCGGGCAGCACACTCTGCAGGGACAAACCGGGTTCGCTGGCGATGATTTCGTTTAACTGGTTGGCCGCCCACTGTTTTTTCGCCACGGCTGCGCCCACCTTTTTTAGCTGCGCGACCCCCACCGCCCCTTGCAGATCGGTCATACGATAGTTGGGGGCCAGATAGTTGTGCTCATAGACCGGCTGGCGCGGGTTGCCCTTGTCGGTGAACCATTTGAGCCGGTCGGCGAGGTCAGCGCGGTTGGTGATCACCATGCCGCCGTCGCCGGTGGTCATATGTTTGCCGCCAAAGCTAAAACAGCCCAGGTCACCCCACGACCCGACGGGCCGCCCGTTGTACACGGCCAGTTGCGCTTGGGCGCAATCTTCGATCAGAAAAATATTATGTTTGCGCGCCAGTTCGACAAAGGGCGAGAGATCGCCAGGGTTGCCAAAGAGATGGACCAAGACAATCGCTTTGGTGCGCCCGGTGATCTTAGCCGCGACATCGTTGACATCCAGGTTACCCGTAACTGGATCGATGTCGGCAAAGACGGGGATGGCATTCTGATAGAGGATACCAATCACCGTGCCAAAATCGGTGATACTGGTGGTGATAATCTCGTCACCAGGGTTCGGGTCGATGACACCGATGGCCGTGTGGACCGCGGCTGTCCCCGAGGTGACGGCCTGGGCATAGGTAACGCCTTGTTTTGCGGCAAAATCTTGCTCAAACTGGTTGACTTTGGTACCCCCCAACCGGCTCAACTTACCGGCGCGGATCACGTCGATTAGCTGTTCGATCTCCTCATCACCCAAGTCCCATTGGGGACCGAAAGCACCGGCGCGAACCGGTGGTGAGTTACGTTCGATGGCAAGCGCCATAAGTTGATCCTCCCCTGTATATAAGGCTGTTCGCTCAATTTAATTGGACCGAGGCAAAGGGTAAAACGTGAAACGTGAAACGTGAAACGTGAAACGTGAGCGGCCGGGGGTCATTCAAAGCCGCACCAAGCTAACAAAGCTAGGGCAATCGCTTTGGTCGCAATCATCATATCAGCCACGGGAATAAATTCGTTGGGGCTGTGCGCTTGCGCCAAGTCACCCGGGCCAAAGATGATACCGGGGATGCCCTTGGCGGCATACCAGGCCAGGTCCGCCGCGGCGTTGAAGCCTTGGATCGTCGGCGTATGACCAACAGCCTGTAACGCGTCCTGTAAATTGCGCACCACGGGGTGATCGGGGTCGGTGTTGGCCGGCGGGAAGGAGATGTTGCGTAGGCACCAGGTAAACTTGGGCGGGTGGGCTTTCAGCCACGGGTCATATTGTGCTAGCGCGTTGACGTAACCTTCAATATCACGCTTGATCTCGTCGAGCGTCTCTTGGGGATAGTACCAGATGTTGTATTCAATCGCGCAATAGTTGGGGGTAGTGCCGGGGTTGGTGATGATGTTGAGTTGGCCATCCTTGCCGCCCCCTGGCCCGCCGATAAAGATGCCGGGCAACAAGGTATTAAAGCCGGCCGGCAGCAGGGGGTGACTTTTGCTCAAGGCCCAGTTGCGTTCCAACTCCTGCAACGCCTGGACAATTTTCAGCCCTTTTTCCACCGCGTTAACGCCATGACCCGGATCGCCCTCGCGTGGATAGGTGGAGGAATAGCGGCGACCGGCATGTTCTTCCCGCCCTTCGATCTCAATGCGCATATGTTCTAGCCCACCTTCGACCGGCAGGATGTTAAGCCGCGTCGGCTCGGTCACCAGCACAAAGTCGGGTTGCGGTAGCCGTTCGGCGCATTGGCGGCTGCCAAAACCGACCACCTCTTCATCCGAGACCACATGTACCTGGACATCACCCTTGAGGCGCAGCCCACACTGTTGGATGATCCTAACGGCCTGGATCATGGCCGCCACGCCCCCCTTCATGTCACACGCGCCGCGGCCCCACAGTTTGCCCTCACTGATTTCGCCACCAAAGGGGTCGTGGTGCCAGGCCGAGGTGTCGCCGGTCGGCACCACATCGACATGGCCGTTGAGCGCCAGCGACGGCCCGCCGCCGCTGCCTTTGAGCGTCCCGACCAGGACGGGATGTTCGGCAAAGGTCATCGGCGTGGCCAGCCAACTTTCCAGGCCAAAGCCCATCGCCGTTAAACTGTCGGCCAAAAAGGCGTGACAGGCTTTGATCTCGGTGGGGAAATAGGGATCCTGAGGATCTTGGCTGGCGGTGCGAAATTGGACCAGCCGCGCGAGAAAGGCCATAATCGCGTCGCTGGAAGCATCCACCTGTTGTGAAACCTGCTGAATGATTGCTTCGGGTAGTTGGAGAGACATCTTTGGGCTCCTTTCCAATGCTCGTGACGACGCGCTGCGTCGTCATGCCAACCGGACGCTCTGCGTCAAGTGGGACGCAGAGCGTCCTCGTTAGTATTCCACGCAGAGCGTGGAACCAGGTTAAACAGTGGCAAAGACGTTGCGCCCACTGCCATCAAACAGATGAACGCGCGGCCAGGCCAACTTTAACCCCACCCTTTCACCTTTTTGCAACGGCAGGCGAGGGGAGGTGCGCACCATACACTCTTCTTCACCCAGCCGGATGCTCACATATTTGTCCGAGCCGACCGGTTCGATCAGATGCACAGTCCCCTGCAAATGATCATCTGCTGCCGTATCCACAATCTCCAGATCCTCAGGGCGGACGCCGAGGGTGACTTGGTCGCCGGCCTTGACCGCAAGGCCGGTCAACCGTTGCTGCATTTCTGCGCCTAAGGTAAGGGTGATGCCCTGGTTCTGGAAGCACCAACTGCCATCCGCCTGCGTCAACTTGCCCGACAGCAGATTGATGCGTGGGCTGCCCAAAAAGCTGGCGACAAATTCATTCACCGGCAGATCATAGACCTGCTGCGGCGGCCCAACTTGCTGCACCAACCCATCGCGCATGACCACGATACGCTGCCCCATCGTCATCGCCTCGACCTGGTCGTGGGTGACATAGATGATGGTCGTTTGCAGCCGCTCGTGGAGTTTGAGCAACTCGTCACGCATCTGTACACGCAACATCGCGTCCAGGTTGCTCAGCGGCTCATCCATTAAAAAGACCGCGGGATTGCGAATCGTCGCCCGCCCCAGGGCAACGCGTTGGCGCTGTCCACCGGAGAGTTGGGCCGGCAGCCGCGCCAAAAAATTGTCCAGCCGCAACGTGCGCGCCACCCCGGCGACCCGTTCCTTGATCGTCTCCGGGCGCTGGCCGCCCATTTTTAGCGGAAAGCCGATATTCTCTTCGACCCGCATGTGGGGATAGAGCGCGTAATTTTGAAAGACCATCGCCACATTGCGCGCCTTGGGCGCTTTGTAGTTGACCAGTTCATCGTCAATATAAATTTCACCGTCGGTGATCGGCTCCAGCCCGGCGATCATCTTGAGAATGGTGCTCTTGCCACAGCCCGACGGCCCCAACAGCACGAGGAACTCCTTGTCTTGGATCGTCAGGCTAACCTGGTTGACGGCGGTTGACTCTTTGTAACGTTTGGTAAGTTGGATCAATTCGACTTGCGCCATGCCCCGCACTCCTTATAGGGTTTGCACGTATCTATTCAAGCATTCGCCGCCTTGAACTAAAGTTCAGGCTAAAAACCCAAGTTGGCTAAAGCCAACTAGCTCATTGCCACCAGTCAGCTTTAGCTGACTTGCGCTATCAGCCTGAACTTTAGTTCAAGGCTGAATCATCGCTACTCCTTCAACGCGCCAGCCAAACTAGCCGCAATAAAATAGCGTTGAAAAAAGATAAAAACCAGCGTCACGGGCAGCATGATCAGCACCGAGCCGGCGGCCACCAAGCCCCAGTCCGTCACCCATTGGCCTTTGAGCGAGGCCAGGCCAACCGTGAGCACGCGCATGTCTTCCGTGTTGGTGATCACCAGCGGCCAGACAAAGGCTTGCCACTGGGTCATAAAGATAAAGATGCCGAGCACGGCCAGCGCCGGGCGCACCAGCGGCAGGATAATTCGCCAGTAGATGTAAAATTCGCTACAGCCATCCAGCCGCGCCGCATTTTCCAGGTCATTGGGCAGTGACTCGATAAATTGACGCATCATAAAGATACCAATCGGGCTGGCCAGGCCGGGCAGGATCAACCCCCAGTACGTGTTCTGCAGGTGCAGGTTGCGCACAATCAGAAAGGTGGGGATCAGGGTGGCGGCAAAGGGAATCATCAGGGTCATGAGAATCAGGATAAAGAGCGGCTCCTTGAGGGGAAAGTCCATCTTGGCAAAGGTGTAGCCGGCGAGTGAGTCAAAAAAGAGCTTGACGATGGTGATGCTGCCGGCGACAAACAAGCTGTTAAAGCCCCAGCGTAGAAAGGGTTTTTCCAAGAGCAACAGGGTGTAATTGCCCCAAAACGGCGGATTGGGAATCCACTGCGGCGGGTAGGTGACCAGCGCCGTGCTCTGCTTTAAGGAGAGCGAGATAATATAGAGAAACGGAAAGAGCGCGGCGACACAGGCAAGCCCGAGCACTAGATAGGCCAAGAAATGGCCCATCCGGCTGCGCCATTGGCTCCGCGGCGCGGGTGGCGCGGTACGGCGTCGATCTGTCCGTGAAGTTTCTTTAAGCGTTGCCAACAGCTAACCCCTCCCTAGCCCTCCCCTGGTAAGGGAGGGAATTGTTAACGGCGAGACAGTCCCTCCCCCAACCTGCACCCAACGGGTACCCGGGTTAGGAGGGGGTGCTTGGTCGTTATCTTTATTGTTTTCGTCGTAAAAGTGTCAGTTGCACCATTGTCAGCGCCAAAATCATGAGCAACATCATAAAGCTCATCGCTGCGCCGGCACCGGGTTTATCAAATTGGAAGGTGTTTTTGTAGATATACCAGACCACCGTTGCCGTTTGATTCTGTGGCCCGCCGTCGGTCAGGATGTAGACCGAATCAAACAACTGAAAATTAAAAATGGTCGCCATGACAAAGGCAAAGGCAAAGGTAGGACGCAGTAAGGGCAAGGTCAAATAGCGAAATTGCGCCCAATCACTGGCCCCATCGATTTTGGCGGCGTCGTAAAGTTCCTGGGGCAGGCTGATCAATGCCGCCAAAAACAACATCGTCCAGAAGCCCGAGCCGCGCCAGACTTCGAGCATGGCAATCGTGGGCAAGGCCGCGCCGGTGCCCAACCAGTTGACCGCTTCGCCACCAAAGAGGCGCACCAGAAAATTCAGCACGCCAAAGTCAGGATGGATCACAAAGATCCAGAGCAGCGCGGCCAACACAATCGGCGTCAGGGTGGGAAAGTAGAGTGCCGCCCGGATAAAGAGCGCGCCCCGCCGGATCCGTTGCAGGAGCAGCGCCAGTGTCATCGCAATGATAAAGACGCTGGGGATCGCCATCAACATATAGGTCACCGTGTTCAGCAGCGCCCGGTGTGCGACCTTGTCCTGCCAGATCAGGTTCCAGTTCTTCAGCCCGACAAACCGGGGCGCGCCCAGGATCCCCCCCTCATGAAAGCTCAAATAGAGCACCCAAAAGCAGGGCACCACCAGAAAGAGAAAGAAGAAGATCAAATTCGGCGCCAGAAAGAGATACGCCGTCAGATAGCGCCGCCGATCATAGCGCCGCCGCAACCGCCGATGTTCGGCAGGCGAGAGGCGCATGGGGGGCGCAGGGAGTGGTGCTTCCATATTACCTCGGTTGCTTTGACAAGGTGAAGGGGTGACAGGGTGAAGGGGTGAGTGGGTGAAGGGGTGAGTGGGTGAAGGGGTCACCTTGTCACCTTGTCACCTTGCCACCCCTTCACCCACTCACCCACTCATGCCAACGCCGTCTTCACCACTTCCGCGGCGGCGGCAATCGACTCGGCGGCGGGGCGTTGACCGGCGAGGGTGCCTTCAAATTCGCTCCACATGGAGGTGACGACCTGGCGCAGTTTGGCGTGGGTCTGGAAGCCCTGAATCTTGGGGGCGATCTCCTTTTGCGCCTTGGCGTAGATCGGGTCATCCTTGTAGAGTTCCACGTCGCCGCGCATCATAGCAAAGCCGTGCTGTTCGGCCCACGCACCCAAGACCGGGCCGCTGGTGACGTACTTGATAAACTCCCAGCCTGCGTCTTTCTGCGTACTGGCTTCGGCCAACATAAAGAAGCCAAAGTTGCCGAAGGAGGATTGTTGGGTGGGGCCAGCCGGCTGGAGGAAGATGTCATATTCAAAGGGCAGCCCGGTTTGTTTGAAGTCGCCGTGCTGGCTGACTTCTTCCATCAACATGGCGATTTTGCCGCCGCGGAAGAGATCAATGATGCCGGCGCGGTTAAAGGCACCGTGCGGAGCCTGCACTTTGTGTTCATTCATCAAGCTGCTTAGGAAGGTGAGCGCGCTGGTGCCACCCTCATTATCAAAACCGGGGCCATCGAGCGCTTCATTGAGGAAGTTCGCGCCACTGTCATGGAAATATTGGAAACCGGCAAAGAAGCCCTGGTCCACCGTCGTGGTCATCGCGCCATAGCCCCATTGCGCGCCA
Organism: Caldilineaceae bacterium; assembly: GCA_022842065.1. The sequence continues at coordinate 184,702 of JALHQH010000016.1, read as the reverse complement.
TCGGGTTTGGTCATCAGCATCGCTTGTTCGGCCAGCTCGGCATAAGAGGCCGGCGGCGTGGCTACATCCAGCCCGGCTTCCTCAAAGGCGGCTTTGTTGGCATAGATAAAGAACATGGTGGCAATGTTGGGAATGCCAACCTGGGTGCCCTGCCAGTTGCCCAGATCCCACGGGCTTTTGAACCAGGCATTGCGCTCGGACTCATAAGCGGCGTCATCGACCCACGGCCCCAGGTCCGCCAACTGCTTGTTTTCGGCAAACTTGAAGTAGAACTGATCGGGCATGTAGGAGACATCGGGCGGGCTGCCGCCGGCAAAGCCGGTCGTGTAGGTCTCGTCCCAGGTCTCCCAGGTGGTGATCGTATGTTCGACCTTGATCTCCGGGTGAAGCTTTTCAAACTCGGCAATGACCGCGCCCATGCGATCCTGTTCAAACTGGCTGTGCGGTGACTTCCAGAAGCTGATGGTCGCTTGCTCGCCGGTCGCCGGCGCGGCACCGGCGGCTTCGCCACCGGCTGGGGCTGCGGCCGGCGGGGCACAGGCGCTGAGCACCCCACCCAAAGCCACCACACCGGCCCCGGCACTCATGGCCTTTAAAAGGGTGCGCCGGGAAAAACGCTGAAAATCTGCTTGCGTTGCCATGACAATTTCTCCTTGTATCAATTGATCATTGTGCGCCAAAATGGCTGGCGCGCCAGAGAAAAAACCAGATCAGTCGCCTGCGTTGCCTATTTTATCCTGGTTAAGCGAAATGCACCACAGCGCTTTTTTCGCCATACCGGGGCAACCAATAGGTGCCATACAGTGTAGCGCAACGGGTATCGCAGAAACCTTTGCCCACCCCATAAGCATCATCGACCCAGGCTTGGCTGGGCAACAATTTGCCACAGAGATCGCAGTGATCCATCTGGTTGTCCAGATAGCTGGGGGCCACGCTTTGCCAGTGCCCAGTCCGTGGCGTTTGGCTGGTGAGCGTTATAGGCTGGGGTTGGTCAGGTGTGCTTTCACTGATGGGTGTGGCGATGCAGGCGGCAGTGGTCGCTAGTTGTTGACGTAACGCAACAGTCGCCCCTTCATCGAGCTGCAGACCGTTAGCTGTCGTCGTGATGACCACCCCGTAGTCTTCCCGCGCGGCGGCGGTTGAGACAAAACCGCGCCGCACATCGGTCAGCACCAGCTCCGGCGCACGGTCAAGCGGGTTCTGATAGCCGCCCCCACCGGCTGAGCGCAGCAAAATCAGATCACCCTGGCGCAGACGGATGTTGGCAAACTTGCTGGGTGAGACGGTGCCAAAAACCTCGGAAAAGGTGCGGAAGCGGTCATCACCGGGGCGTTGGATAAAGACGCCGGCGTTGCCGCCCCCGCTGCCGCCAAAGATGCCCCACGGCTGCACCTTGGTGCGATCCATCATCACGCTGAGGGTGATTTCCGGCGCGGTCACCTCCATGATCCGTTCGGTGCCCAGCCCGCCACGGGTCGCGCCCGGCCCGCCCGAATCTGGCTGTAAGCGGTAGCTGTGGGTGCGCCAGGGATAGCGGGTCTCAAAGACCTCGACCGGCGTGTTGCGACAGTTGCCGACAATCGCGCATTGGGCATTGTTGCCGTCGCCATTGGGCCGCCCGCCCCACCCCACCCCTTCAAAGTGATAGTTGGCGTAAAAACGTTTGGTATCGGGGTGGACGCCGCCAAAAAGAAAGTTGCTGGAGGTGCCGCCATCGGCCGCGACCACGCGGTCGGGCAATGCTTGCGCCAGCGCGCCGATCAACATAAAGGTCAGGCGGGGGTTCACCTCAGTGTGGCCGGCGACTTCGGGGCCAGGATGTTGGACATTGACAATCGTCCCCGGCGGCGCAATGATGTGGACCGGGCGATAACAACCCTCGTTTTTGGGAATGGTCGGGTCGGTCAACTGGAAGAGGGCGTTAAAAACCGCCGACGCCGTCGAGCCATAGGTGCAGTTAGTCGGGCCGAGGGCTTGCGGCTCGGTGCCGGTCCAGTCGGCGATCAACTCATCGTCGGCAATCGTCAACGTCAGGTGGATGCGCCGCGGATCGGCGGTGACGCCATCATCTTCCATCAGGTCATCAAAGTGGTATTCGCCGTTGGGGATGCGGCGGATCTCGGCGCGCATGCGCTGTTCGGCCAGCTTCATTAATTCCTCGGACGCTTGGCGCATGGTGGGAATGCCATATTGTTTGACCAGATCGATCACCCGCTGCTCGGCCACATAGAGCGAACCGATCATCGCCTTGAGGTCGCCATACGAGTTGCGGGGCGTACGGTGGTTGCTCAGGATGATCTTCCAAATATCTTCGACATCGCGCCCCTGGTCAACAATCTTGACCGGCGGCAGGCGCAATCCTTCCTGGTAGACTTCGGTGGCATCGGCAGCAAAACCACCGGGCGCCTTACCCCCAATTTCCGCCATGTGCCCAATGTTGGCGACAAAACCAAAGAGCGTGCCATCGACAAAGACCGGCTTGATCACCATGTGCTCGGGAATATGGCCATTGCCGCGGTAGGGGTCATTGTGGATGTAGACATCGCCCGGCTTGAAGTTGGCCGCGCCGATCTCTTCAATTGTCCAGCCCACCGTGTAGCGAATGGCCCCGATCTGCGACGGACAAAATTCCGCTTGCGCCAACATACGCGCCTGGTCATCAAAGATCACTACCGAAAAGTCCAACGCTTCGTTGAAGATCGGTGAATAGGCGGTGCGCATCATGGTCAAGCCCATCTCACGGGCGATGTTGACCAGGGCGTTGTAGATGACGGTTAAGGTGACGCTGTCCATCTTGTTTTCCTGTGTATTGGTGACAATAAGTCCCGGTTCATTAGCAGTAAGGGTATCGTTATTTTTCGTGAGCGCTTTTAACTCTTGATCAAGTGCTCCTTTATACTGATGCTCTGCATTAAACCCCATAAGTAACATTTTTACCAGCGGCAAAAATGTTACTTACTCATGTTACGCAGCGCCTGACGATTCACCAGATGTGACTTTGCGGTTTTTGCGTGCAGGAATAAGGGGAATCGCCCCAGTTGCTCAATCAATTCGAGTAGGGCCGTGGCGTCATAGCCTTTGTCGGCAATGACATAGTCGGTGCGGTGGCCTTAGTCGGCGCGTTCTTCGCCACTTGGCGCAACTGCGTGCTGCCTCTGCCCCGTCAGTCGTTGGGGATAAAGTTGCAGCAATCCACTTTTGATGGCACGATACCGTCTACGGCTGTCACTCATTCGTTTGCTCCTTTACTGATTTACCCTCAAAGAGCATATCTGAGCGGCAGCCTATTTCGTTACTTTAAATCTGTCCGGTAGGGAAAGCAATTGTAATATTTGCTGGCTTTTAGTATTATAACCCCAACTGTAGAATAACCGAACACCATTGTATGGATCGTCCACGGGTCACACCCTGAAGCGCCTATTGTTTATTACCTTGGTCAATGGCTGTGGTTCGGCCAGCGGGTAAGCTACGATCTTGCCAAGTTCGCGTTGATTGGGCGGGTTATAACGCGCCCAGTGGACGATGCAGACAACAGTGGTGGGTTATGCTGTACCTGTTTTACGTTGCTCTGGTTAGAACTGCACTTTTCCCGTCGGTCAAAAACGCAATTCTAAACCCAACCACAGTCTAACAATCGGAAAGTGGTAAATACACCCGGAGAATCGACACGGCATGTTTGTTTCTGCATTATTACTCGCCGGCGGCACGCTTTTACTGGGCGGTCGGGTTACGCGGCGACCTGCGCCCTCGCCTCTGGTCAAGCTGATGCGCAAGGCAGACCCAAGGGCCACATCATCGCCCACTCCCGCCGCAGCTGAAGACAGTTGGCAATTGCCAGAACTGGGCAGTAGCCTGCAAGCGGCAACAGCGCGCTGGGCTGCGCAGGGACAAACTTTCGTTCGTTCTTGGGCGATTGTCAGGTGGTTGAGACTGTGCAGCAACTGCTCCACTATGCGCAAGCGGAGGGACTTACGCCAGAGCTGTTGATTGTGCCGGAAGTCTCTATTCAGGCGATGCGGGAGCAACTGGATGCGCGCTATCAGGTCAGCGAAGATCGCGCCTGTTTTGATTACATCCTCTCGGCCGAACGCTTGCGCCAACTGGCATCAGACCTTCAGCAGCCGAAAGCCAAAGAACTGCACAAATTCCAGCGCCAATATCCCACGGCTGTGGCCCGTCTGCTCGACCTGTGCCAACCCACTGAGCAAGCGCAGGTGTGGGCGCTCTTTGACCTGTGGGCAGACAAACGCCGGAAACGCGCCGACGAGACCGCAGTTGAAACTACGGCCCTGGCGCGCCTGGTGCACTTTGCACCCCAACTCGCCCTGGTGACAGTGGGGGTCTATCTGGAAGAGCGCCTGGTTGCCTTTACGATCAACGAGGCGGTACACGACGGCTATTATATTGGTCATTTTGGCAAAGCTGATCCTGCCTATCGCGGGTTGGGTCTCTACCTGGAATGCGCAACTGCCCAGATCATGGCGCAGCGGGGCTGCCAGTTTATGAACTATGAGCAAGACCTGGGCAGTCCAGGGCTGCGGGCGTATAAAGAGGCTTTGCAGCCGGTTGGCTTTTTGAAGAAGTACACCATCGCGGCCAGGGCTTAGTATCCAGTGAGACAGTAAAAACTGTTGCGCGGCAAATCAGCACACGAGGAGCAAAGATGATCAAGTCTGTTGATGTGATTGTGATTGGGGGGGGCATGGCCGGCTGTATGACCGCCTACTACCTAGCCGAAAAAGGGGTTCAAACCGCGCTGATTGAGCGTTCGGGGGTGGGTAAACAAGCGTCCGGCAACTCTGCGGGTGGGCTTAACCCGCTGCATGGCCAAGGAATTCCTGGCTTGCTCAGCAACCTGGCAATGGAATCATTCGCTTTGCATCTGGCACTTTGGGAGAGCTTACAGCAGGAAGGCACAACCAACTTTTGCCCACGGCGGGTCAAGCGGCTATTTCTGGCTTTCGATCAGGCTAGCTTAGCCGCCTATGAAGCATCGTGCATCCTGTATGGCAAGTATGCGGGCTTCTCCGCGCAGATCATAGATGCCAACACGGTAAAAAGCCTGGATCGCCGGATCAACCCGGCGATAGTTGGTGCATTGTATACCGAGGGGAACGCCGCTATCGAAGCACTCGCCTATAACCAGGCTATTGGAGAAGCTGCCGTGCGTCGCGGTGTACAACTGATTGAGGCAGAGGTAACCGGTTTGCTCATCGAAAGTGGTCAGGCCAAGGGTGTCATAACGGATCAAGGCCGCGTGCTATGTAATCAAGTGGTGATAGCCACGGGGGCATGGGGAGAGGAGCCAGCCCGTTGGTTAGGGATCAGGATTCCAGTTGAACCGCTGAAGGGCGAGATGTTGTTAGTTGATATCCCTGGCGAAGCATTAGCCTATGACATTAGCCTGAAAAATTTTTCGTTATTTTGCCGAGGTCAAGCCTATGTTTGGATTGGTGCCACCGAAACAGCAGAAGGTTATGATCGCACACCGACCGAACAAGCCTATCAAACATTATTGGCGCATGGGGCTACGATCATGCCGGCCATTCGTGAGGCCAAGGTACTTGAACATACAGTAGGTCTGCGCCCTGTCACTGCGGATGGGTTTCCCATTGTCGGGAGGGCACCTGGCTATGAGAATGTTTATCTGAATACCGGTGCCGGGAAAAAAGGCACACTGCTTTCTGCTGGTATGGGTAAAGCGATTGCCGATTTAATCATGCAAGGGCAGACATCTCTTGCCATTGGTGTTGCCGAACCTGGTCGTTTTCTGGAATAGCTATTATTTTATACATTACCGTTTTATTTCTATTTCACATCTATTTTACATCAAATATATGGGGTCGAGTGAACAGGTGCATGATGAGAAATCATGCACGACCTCGAATTGTGAAGTCAAACAATCTATGAAGATGAATATCATGACAAATACTGTAACAACACCTGAAAACACTGCGCCAGCTCCCCCACCTGCCATTGCGTCGAATAGACTATCGCACACTCGCGTCCGCACGCAACGCGCCACCCTTGCGCAATCTCCTACTGGCAAAAAATCCTTGATCGAACACTACTGTGTTCATTGCGGAAAGACCTTTTCGTCAAGCTACCAAACAGCTTGTGATCACTGTAACGGCATGATTGATGTGCGTTATGATTTGAGCCGGGCAAAACTATACGCTTCAACAAACCCCTATGTGCGGTTTGCCGATCTGCTGCCCATTCAAGACCCCGCCCGTTTGTTACCTACGAATGTCGTCTACTCCCCCCTGATCCATGCCAAGTTACTTGGCAAGCTCCTCGGTATGCCAGATCTCTATCTAAAGAACGAAACCGTTCACCCCACTGGCACAACCAAGGACCGAATGGCAGCGGTTGCTTTGCCCTACTTGTGGGAGCAAGGGGTGAGAGAGTTTTGCACGTCATCGACTGGGAATAGTTCATCGTCCTATGCCTATGCGATTACCCATCACCCAGACATGCGTGTCCACATCTTTACGGCTCAAGATTTTGCCGATCGAGTTTGGTATACAGATCACGAGCAAGTCGTCCATCATGTTTTGCGTGATGCCAGCTTTGTGGATGCCTTTAACTTTGCCGGTGTTTATGCTAAGCAGCATGGGTTGGTTTCTGAGCGTGGCTTTTTTAACGTGGGCCGGCGCGAGGGGTTAAAAACAGCCTATTTTGAGGCATGTGATCAGACACCAAAACCGATCGATTGGTACATCCAGGCTACATCCAGCGCGATGGGGGTCTTCGGAACGTATAAAGGAGCCAAGGAGCTAGTGGGTTTAAAACAGATTGACCGGCTACCCAAATTGTTATGTGCCCAACAAGAAAGCTGCGCCCCCATGGTGCGGGCTGCTGCGGAAAATTCAGAAGGGATCCGCCCGGAACATATCGTTGCCATGCCCCAGGGGATTGCCCAAGCGATTTTACGCGGCGACCCGACCCGCACCTACCCTTACATCCGAAAAATCGTACTCGAGAGCAAAGGAGCTTTTGCTGCTGTCAGTGAAGCGCAGATCCGCGAGGCGAGGCGCATGGTCGAGGAATGTGAGGGCATCTCGCCCTGTTTCTCATCCGCAACAGCGTTGGCTGCCCTGATCAAATTGGTGCGCACTGGTAACTTCCCCACAAAAGAAACGGTCATGGTCAACCTCACAGGCAGTGACCGTCCACCGGCGCCTTTATCGGCAGGCATCCGTTGGTATAACAGAATAGGCAATGAGTTTGTCCAAGCACCTGCTTGCTAGTGCTGCGGATAGCCTAGCATAAGGAGAAGCCATGAATCAAACACTTTCTACACAACCGCTCAACGGTGATCCCTATATTTCGCGTACGATTTTTTCACAGATCGATTGGCAACCCAGTGATGTCATGATCTCTGTAGGTATGAAGCAAGGCACAACTTGGCTTTTGAATATTGTCCATCAATTACGCACGGGCGGGGATGACACCTTTGCGTGTCTAACGGATGAATGTCCATCACTTGATTTCCCCGATTATCCTGGTCAACCGGATCAGGAGCGGTTGGCGGTGTGGGAGAAAGGTGTTTTTCACAAGTATCCTTTTCGCATCTTTAAGACCCATACTACGCCGCCTACACTCCCCTACCGCTCGGACATGAAATATCTGATTTCGATCCGCAACCCCAAAGACACCCTGATCTCGTACTACTTTTTTTGGCAGAATACAACCCAGGAGCATCGGGCAGTTTGGGGTGAACGGGTCGCACCCTACAGTTCACTGGCGGACAGTGTTGATCATTTTTTGGCCCATCAATGGTATTGGCGATTTGCCAATGGTTGGTTGCCTTATCGCCATGCCCCCAATGTCCTCCTCTTGCACTATGCCGATCTCAAGCGCGATATGATCGGCAATATCCACCGCATTGCCGATTTTCTCAACCTAACGCCGTCGTCAGCACAATGGCCTAATATTTTGGAAAAATGCAGTTTTGAGTGGATGCGCGCCAATACAAACAAGTTTGACATCGTAACCGTAACCAGTCGCTATAGTCGCTTCCAAAGCGGCAGTTTGACACGCACAGGTGGAATCGGGGAACATAAGATGTTATTATCCCCTGAAGAGGAACGGCGTGTACAAGCTCTGCACGAGCAACTGATTCCTGATCTAGCCTTGCGCGCCTGGTGTGATCGGGGCGGGGTGTTGCCGTAAAAGTCAGGCAGGAGAATGAAAAGCAAACTATGACACTCTCAATTTTCGCGCTCAATCCACAAGCAAAGTTGAATCGGCAAGACCAATTCAACGGCATCAGTGCGCAAATCCGCAGCCGATTGCGTTCTGCGCACCCCCAGCCCCTTGTTGTTGCATTACACAAAGCAGATCCCCAATGCCAAAGCGCCTTAAACAAGCAGCCAGTACAGAATCGGGACACAGGGGAGAGGGCACGGACTGTATATTCCCAAATCGTAGACGAACTATCCGAACTGTATTCAGCCTTTCAAAGCAACATCGTTAAAACGCTCGAACCGCTGCTGGGCGATACGCGTGAGCGTCAACTGGCCGACATCTCATCGGCAGCCGATGTCCAGGCTAACAAAGCAGCGAAACAGAAAGCAAGCCAGAGCATGCTGCCTTCTTCCACTGCGCTCGCTTTGGCGGCACTGGGCGGCCTGGTTTATGGGCCGCTCGGTCTGTTGGCAGCACCGCTTTACATCTACAGCTCACGTGATGTCCATCTTCGCACCTGGCGCAACTTAAAACAGAAGAGGGTGACTCCCGACACCCTGGTCACGATTACAGTAGTTGGCTGCACGGCGCAAGGGTTGTTTTTCGCAGCATCGTTGAGTGCATTTCTGGTGCGACTTTCCAATAACCTCATGTTGCGCATCAAAGATGATTCGCAGAAGAGCATGATCGATGTCTTTCGTCAACACCCCACGACAGTCTGGGTGTTGGTAGATGGCGTGGAATGCGAAAAATCATTCGAAGCACTGGAAATCGATGATATTGTGATCCTCCAAGCTGGTGAGGTGATTCCGGCCGACGGCACAATCATCTATGGTGTTGCCACGGTGGACCAACACATTCTCACCGGCGAAGCGCAGCCCGTGGAGCGGGGGATTGGCGACTTGGTCTTTGCCTCGACCGTGGTGCTGGCTGGGTGTGTTCAGTTGCGGGTGGAAAAAACCGGCCAAGCGACGACCGCAGCCAAGATCGGCCAAATTCTTAATCGCACCGTTGATGCCAAGTCACTTACCCAATTACGTTCTGAAAAATGGTCAAATCAGACCGTTGTCCCTACCTTGCTGCTGGGTGTCGCCGCCTTACCCTGGATTGGCCCTGCCAGTGCGTTGGCCATTGTCGATTCCCATTTTAAGATTAAGCTCAGTGTCATTACGCCGTTGAGTGCGCTCAATTTCCTTAACCGTGCCGCGAAACACTTAATCTTGATCAAGGATGGGCGCACCCTCGATTTGTTAAACCAAGTGGACACCCTGGTCTTTGACAAAACTGGCACATTGACGGAAGAACAACCGCATATCGTGAGCGTTCACCCCTGTGGTGGGTATAATGAAGTCAGCGTCCTGGCCTATGCCGCCGCTGCTGAACAGCGCCAAACCCATCCAATTGCGCGGGCGATTCGGCAAGCTGCTACCGACCGCCAGCTTATCCTGCCAGTGGTTGAAGGGGCCGAATACAAAGTGGGCTACGGTCTGACAGTGATCATTGAGCAACAACGGGTATTAGTCGGCAGCAGTCGTCTTCTTGAGAGCGAAGGCATTACGCTACCGCCTCATTTGGAAGCATATCAGACTCTCTGTCATCAACAAGGGCATTCGCTGGTCTTTGTAGCCGTCGGTCAGCAGGCAATGGGTGCAATTGAGCTTGCGCCCACTGTGCGTTCGGAAGCCAAAGCGGTGATCGAGCAATTACGCCGTCAAGGTAAAATCCGCACCCTGTATATTATCTCCGGCGACCATGAAGCACCCACACGCAAACTGGCGCAGGAGCTTGGCATCGACCATTACTTTGCGCAGACCTTGCCTGAGCACAAAGCCGACCTGATTGCCCAGTTACAAACCCAAGGGAAATTTGTCTGTTATATCGGTGATGGTATCAATGATGCCATCGCCCTGAAAAAGGCACAGGTTTCGATCTCATTGCGCGGGGCATCCACTGTTGCCACCGATACAGCCCAGGCAATTCTAATGGATGAAAGCTTGCAACAGTTGCCGCAATTGTTCGAGTTGGCGCGTGACTTTCATCGGAACACCAATCTTTGTCTCAGCGCCGTCTTGATCCCCATGCTGATCGGCATGGGGGGTGCGCTCTTTTTCCATTTCACGGTTCTCAACACAGTCATCCTCAACCAGTTTGCCTACGCTGGTGGGGTCAGCGCAGCCATGCTGCCAGTATTTAGGGAGCGGCGATTGGCTGCCCAGTTGCCGGATGAGACAAAGGAAGACAACCAGCCCTTGCCTAACACGAGCAGTCGTATACATCCACCTGTGCAGCCAAAATTGGTTGCCATCTAAGTTTGAGTTTTTCGGGAGGAAAAATCAATGCAAAAGGAAAAAACGCTTTCCTCTGCACGCTTGCAAAAACCTGTGATTATCATTGGTGCCGGGCCGGTTGGTATAGTCTGCGCGTTGGCACTTTATCGTGCGGGGATCAAAGTTACAGTCCTTGAAATGGAAGCAGAGCCGATTGAAGACCAACGAGCTGTCAGTATTCATCCACCAACCAGCGCAATGCTCGACGCGCTTGGTATTGCCGAGCAAATTCTCCCATTCGGACTTCAGGCGCCAAAGTACCAATATCACGATCTGGTGAGTGGGGAATTGGTGGCCGAGTTTGACCTTGGCCAGCTAAAGGATGAATTGCGTTTCCCGTATGTATTCCAATACGAACAGTACAAGCTCACCCGCTACATTATTGAGCAATTTCATGATGGGTGCGATTTCGATGTGCGCTTCTTGCGTCGGGTCACCGACATCGAATTTAAGAGCGACAGCGTGGTCGTACACGCTGATAGTCCAGACGGCCCAGAACGCTACGAGTGTACCTATCTGGTGGGGGCAGATGGTGCGCACAGTATCGTACGCAGATCGGCTAACATCCCCTTTGAAGGATTTACCTACCCCGAACACTTTATCAAAATCGCAACCCATCATGATTTTCTCAAAAACGAGCCAACGCTTGCCTACCGGAACTACTTCTCTGATCCAAATGAGTGGTATGCAGTGTTCAAAGCCAAGGGAGAACACCCCTCTGGCATCTGGCGTGGTTTCTTTCAAACGCGGGCCGGTGAAAGCATAGAAGATGCGCTTAAGCCCGAGGCGGTGCAGCAGCGCCTCCAAAAATTCTTCGCACGGCAAGGAGAGTTTGAGCTTGACTCTGTCAAAGGCTATAGTGTCCACCAGCGCGTCGCCGCTACCTTTCGTAAGGAGCGAGCGATCTTGATTGGCGATGCTGCTCATCTGAACAATCCGATTGGGGGCATCGGCATGAATGGTGGGATTCATGACGCCATCAATCTTTGTGAAAAATTAGTCAAGGTGCTGCGCGGCGAAGCCGATGAGGATCTACTGGATCGCTACAGCCGGCAGCGGCGTAAGGCGCAAATCGATTACGTACAGGCGCAGACGATTCGGAATAAACAGATCATGGAAGAGCGCGACCCGCTTGTGCGGCAGCGCAATCTTGATGAGTTACGCCGCGCCGCCGAAGACCCGGAAAAGGCCAAGAGCTTCATGCGGCGGGCGGCCTTGGTCGATAGTCTCAAATTAGCCGCGATGGTGGCGTGAACCATATTTATATACAAAGGCCATTGGAATAAAAAGGGGGCAACTTTAGAGTTGCCCCCTTTTTATTCCATTTTTGTTCCAATGGCCTTACATCTTGCTCTTATTTGGGTAGTTTACTCAAGATTTGATCCAACTTGGCACTAACTTCATCTTGTAACAGGCCCAAACGGCCAGTCAGCTCTTTGACCTGTGCCCGCAACTGTTGCAAAGTAGTGACCGTGGACGTGATATTGGGAATCTGGCGACCGAAGCCCATTAGGGAGGGGCGCTCGACATAGGTGACACGATGCAGCACGCGCCAGACTTTGTTCGGGCGAGCATTGCGAGTTTCGCGCAGGGCACGGGCTTCTTCATCATTACTGTTCAACCATTCGGGATCGACGACTTCGTCAAAAAAATCGTGCCAATGGTCGGTGTTGTTTTCCAGGAAGAAGCTCATAAAGCGATAACGGTCAACCTTCTCACCGGGCAGCAGTGGATAATCGTTATAGTCAGTAATGCCCCGACTTTCCACTCCGCTTAAATCAACGCGCAGTTCCATGCCTCTGCTGTCCGCTTCCGTTTTGGTCATGGTTTGGGTGAGCGTAACATGAGCCATAAACTTGCCTTCAAACAAGCCTTTGGCAAAGACAAGTTTCATCTCGCCACCGACGCCCAAATCCATTTCAAAAGAACCACCAATGGAATGTTGCACCGTGCTGGCAAATTGCTGCTCTTCCACATGCAGACCACCATCGCCATCCCAGACATAGGTGTTGACAATGTTGCGTTTGCCGGCGCGCACCTGTAAATTCTCCATGTTCCGCTGCCAACCGTCAAATGTTGCGGTCGCATGGGCGCGGGTCGAAAGGTCGCTATAGGCGCTTTTGATCTCCCGCTGCCGCGCTGCGCCAGCGTCGCGCTCATCTGCTTGTTGTTGTTGCAACAGCCGTAAACGTTCGGCTTGCAGGCCGTCCCACTCCGCTTTACAGTGATCAACCGCGGCCTGGTCAACTGGCGTGGCTTTTTGCAGGGTCGCCAGCTCATCCTCTTTGGCGGCAATTTTTTTATCAATTTCCTCCAACGCACTATTGCTGACCCCGCTATCACTCGTCGGTAAATTTACGCTGACCGGGGTATCGTCATCCGAACCAATCTGTCTAGCCAACGATGCCTCGTCAAGCAGACGACTATTAAACTGATTAAAATAAGCTTGATGGCGTTGATCTTGCCGTTCGATGTCAGCCTTCAGACGGTAGGCTTCGGCCAAGCGGAGATAGCTGGCTGGATAGAGCGAACCATATTGAGCGCGCATGTCGGGCACCTGGCGGAAGAAACGCTGGCTGGTGGCCTGCGTCCCGGTCATGCCATCCAGGCTGCCGGCCATGGTATAGGCCGGGTTGATCAGGAAGGTGATGGTGTTGACATCCAGCGGCACACCATCCACTGGCAAAACCTGATAGCCCACCATGCGGCCCGTGCGGCGCAATTTGCTGACAAAGATATCGGCCAACCCGCTGGTCACCAGGGCATAGCCGACATTTTTGGGGATAAAACGTTTGCCCAACACGGGGAAGTTGGCCTCTAATTCTTGATTGCCGCGTAATTCCAGGCGATCACGCTGGGAGAGGCTGTGGCTGGCACCCACCGTGCTGGCTTGCTGCCAGTGATAGGTGAAATCGCGAGAGCCGCCACCCTTCAACTCACTCTCTTCGGCAGAAGTGAACATTTCAGCTAAAAAGCCGCCGCCCACCAGCGTTATGGACTTGGCGCCCATAAACGCCTCGATCGACGCGCCGAGACCGATATTTTCCTCGCGCGTCCAACTATAGTTCACATCGCTGGACTGGACTAACTCTACCGAAGCAGCACTATTGTATTTGTCCTCTTGGGTCAAGTTTTCGCTGGGTACAGGTGGTGCACCTTCCATATAGCCAATCAGGGTTGGTTTGATCTGGGCATTGCCGATCCATTTCAGATCGAGCGCTTCGATCCGCTGTTGATCCAACAGCCGTACACCCTCGTCGGTGGCCCAGATCAAAGTGTGCATCATCATGGCATCTTTGCGCTGCTGGGCATCCACCATGACCCGACTGTATTCTGTGCCGGTAAAAAGCGCCGAAGTGTGGAGCGGGCGTGGGTTATAGGTTTGCGCATTGCGCCAAATTTCCGTGGGGTCGAGGACAGTTCGCCATAGCCGCACAAAGTCCATCTGGCCTTTGAAGAGCGCATTGCCTGCCCAATTGCTCTTGCCGACATAACACAGAGTACGCAGCACCGTGACCGGCAGCGCCATCTGCCCACTGGCCCTTTCGACGCCATTGACATAGAGTTTGGCTGTCCCATCCGTCTGGATCGTGGCTGCCACATAGACCCATTCGCCTTTGGACAAGATATTCTGGGCTATGATTTGGTACCGTTGATCATCTTTGAAGATATAAAAGGTCAGGTTGTTGGTTGTGCCTTCATTCGCCAACAGAATATTTTGGCCACCGGGGCCGTTGCCCAGATCGATGATGCGCGACCAGTGTTGAAATTCATCAAAGCGGACATGGGCCTCGATGGTCAGCCCTTCGCTCAAGTCGGCATTCATGGCCGGGAGTTGGACAAAGGTGGAGTTGCCGTCAAATTGGGTGTAGGTATTGAGCAACGGGAGGAGTCGTTGTTTTTGCGCGATATGCAAGATTTCAACTGGGCTGAGGGCGCGATTCCAGAGGTGGACAAAATTCATCTGCCCCTGAAACAGCGCATCTTTGGGCGTCCAATTACTTTTGCCAATATAGTTAAATCGGCGCAGGGTCGTGAGAGGCAGGGCCATCTGTCCGCTGACTTTTTCGACGCCATTGACATAAAGGGACGCCATGCCATTCTTTTGGATAGTCACAGCGACGTAGACCCATTCGCCCTGCGGGATGGCATTAGTGGCATGGATTGAATAGCTCTGGCCATTGTTGATGACCGTCCAATAAATGCCACTGGTTGCTCCATCCATCATCAGCACAATGTCTTGCATTGTTTTCACATCTTGGTCACCGCGGCCATTGGCGAAATCGATGATGCGCGCCCAGGCATTAAACGCATCAAAACGGACATGCGCCACAATGGTCAGTCCTTGGCTAAAGTCGACATTCATCTCCGGCAGTTGCACAAATTTTGTCTTGCCATCAAATTGGGTGTAGGTGTTGAGCAACGGGAAGGGACAAGCTGGTTCGGAATAGCAATATTGCTGGGCCGCACGCGCAATTTCAAGCGGGCTGAGGGCTTGGTTCCACAGGCGCACAAAATTCATCTGCCCCTTGAATAGTGCATCGTTGTTCCAATTGCTTTTGCCCACATAGCATTGATTGCGTGTTACCGTAATCGGCAGCGCCATCTGGCCGCTGGCTTTTTCCGCGCCATTGATATACAACTTGGCTGTCCCATCTGCCTGGATCGTGGCCGCCACATAGACCCATTCGCCTTTGGGCAAGGCATTCTGGGCTTTGAGCAGGTACTGCTGACCATTGTTGATGACCATCAAGCTCAGGTTGTTGGTTGTGACTTCATTTGCCAACAGAATATTTTGGCTGCCGGGGCCGTTGCCCAGATCGATGATACGCGACCATGATTGAAATTCATCAAAGTACACCAGGGCTTCCACCGTAAAGCCCTGGCTGAAGTCCTTGTTGAGGGCTGGCAGTTGTACAAATTTCGTCTTGCCATCAAAAAGCGTGGCAACGTTGAGCAATTCCTGACCCACCGCGTGCTGTTGGGCATAGTCCCCAATTTCAGCGGCACTCAATGCACTTTCGTACAAGCGCACAAACTTCATCTCGCCTTGAAAAAGTAGATCGCCTTGCTGATCGCTTTTGCCAATAAAGTTACTGGTGCGCAGGGTCGTGACGGGAAGAGACATTTGCCCGCTGGCTTTGGCGCTGCCATTGACATAAAGGGCAGCCAGGCCGCTCTTTTGGATAGTGGCAACGATGTAGACCCATTCATTCAGCGGCAAAACATTGGGTGCTTCTAGATAGGAAAGCTGGCTATTACCGTTGACTTTATTGACTATCATAAAGGCCAGATTGGTTCCAACCTTAGTCAACCGAATATTTTCGCTGACGGAGCCATTGCCCAGATCAATGATGGGGGAGTGAGAGGTCGCGGCATCAAACCGGACAAGAGCCTCTAACGTAAGCCCTTCGCTGCAATCCAGATTAAGCCGCGGCAATTGGATATAGGTGTTTTGCCCATCAAACTGGGTGGGGTTCTCCAGCAGTTCGAAATAATCGTGGAGACGCCCAATCGGCGCGCTACAGGCCGCCCAACTGCACCCGGCCACGGTCAAGTGGCGCCCCTGGCCCGTGACATCCCGCGCCAGATCACCTTGCGCTTCGTTCAGGGGGTAGTAGACCATCAACCCCGGCTCGTTGCCCTGTAAGAGCAAGCGGCTGTTGGCTTCCAGCTCGCGTTCGGCCAAGGCCACATTCCAAATGCGCACTTCAGCCAGTTGCCCCTGCCAAGTGCTACTGTCACCGGGCAAGCCCGCCAAGGCGGCGCGTGTAATAGGGGAGATCGGCTGTTTGAGCGTCACGCCATCTTTCTCTTTGGGGTTGTTGGCGTACCACAGCCGCCCGTTGACGTAGATTTTCATCTCGCCTTTGGCGCTATCTTTGACAAAGGCCCAGTGGGTCCAACGTTCGCGGTAGAGACGCGCCGCAGCGGGCTGGGTTAAGCGGTCAATAGCCCCACTATCTGGTTTTGTGCCCGCTTCCCAGACAATATCGCCCTTTTCATTGGGCAATTGGATACGCAGGCAAGAGTTATTTTGCCCATCCGTGGCTCCCAAAAAGGTGAGCGCTTGCGGTAGGTTGCTGCCCCCTTTGGCCCAAAATTCAATGGTGATTTGCGTACTCACCGTGCTGAAGATCCGCGTCGGCAAGGTCAGCGCCGGTCGATTGCCGTTCAACACCAACGCGGCGCGATAGGTGTCAGCCAGCCATTCTTCGCCTTTGCCGTCGGCATCATAGGCGGTATCATAGCGGGTCTGGTGCAACTGCCCCCATTGATCCAGATAGGTTAGCGCGACGTGGCCGGTGCAGCTTTCCAGAGCGTGGAGCCGGCTGGCCGCCTGGGCAAAGGGCAGCAGCGCCGCCTGCACCTTTAAACCCTGCGGGTCGGCTTGCCCAGGCAGGTTGGGCATGGCTTGCGCGGTGGTATTCAGGCTGACCACCAGGTTCAGATAGCTGGTGGTCAGTTGGCTGATGCGCTGGCGGATGATGACCAATTGGTCTTTGATCTGTTGTAGCTCTTGCTCCCATTGGGTTTTCTGGCTGGCAGCAGCGCCCAATGCAGCATTGAGTTGATCGATTTCGTTTTGAATCGGCTTCAATGCCTCTTTGAGTCGCTCCAATTCTGCCCGTTGGTCCGCTAGAGTCTCCAATTCCTGATCTGTTTTTTCGAATTCCCAAATTGTACCGGATTGTTCTGCCGCCTCCGTAAGTCCACACCGCCAAGTGTCCCAATCAAGAATTACGCCAGAAGAAAAGATGTATTTTTGGAAAGCTACGTTAAACATTCTAAAACGACCGCCCTCAACCTCTTCTAGTTTCCAATCCCTTGCCGCCGTTGTATCTTCTGAAGGAGCGGCTGCCACATATCCTTCTTGTGGATGTTCTAGACTGCTCAAAAGGCAAAGAAGGTAATCAGTATATAACTTATTACGAATTCTGACTTCATTTCCAAATGATTCAACCTTCCATAGATAACCGTCAAAAGGACTGTCCGAATATATCTCCCACAATTTTGTACTCAGGTCTCCACCCAACTTATGAAGGTCGGGATGAATATATCTTATAGGCGCAACAGTATTGGTGCCAATCTTAAACCAATATCCAAGAGGGCTGATGACTAATTGATTATACGCAGCTTCAAGCAGGGCGATCTGACCCTTCAGATCTTCAGCCTGCGCCGTCAGTTCCGCAAGACGGCTGCGCGCAGCGGTATCATCCTTCCAAGCCGCGAGTAAAGCCTCAAGCTCTTTTTGGCGGGTGACCAAGGCGGCTTCCTCTTGTTCGCCGCGCTCGATCTGACGCACGGTGGCGATGGGGTCGCTAAGTCCCGTCAACGGGTTGACTAAGCTGGGGATTTGGGCCGTCGACTCGATCTGGCTGAAGGTGACCACACTGGAAGTATATTGAATTTTGTTGCGCCGAATTTCCAATGTCTGCCAATTGCCTTTGACATCAGCAATCTCAAAACAACGCACCAGGCGCACCCCTTGCGGCAAAAAGCGACAGCTGGCGCGATGCCAACCATCGGCCAGTGCTTCAAATTGGAAGTCGGGCTGGAAGGGGGGGATCGTTTGGCGGGTTTCGGCGCTGCGGCTCATTTGCCCCCAAATCGAGGGCTTAAAGATAGCGCCGCCCTTGCCGTCGGCATTCTGCGGGTCAACACGGCTATCGGTGCGGAACTCGAAACTTTCGACATAGGTGACGGTGCGCACGGCAAAGAGTTCGTCACTGCTATATTTGGCTGCCAGGGTCACCTTGTCGCGCAAGGTGCGCGCCAGCATCATGCCGCCGCCGTAGGGCGCGCCATGCACAATGCCCTGATTAGCAGCCACGGAAAAGTCAAAGACCTGGTGCTTGTCCTCCTCATCGACGCTTACGCCACCCAACGGCCAGTCACCCATCAGGCCAACCTCTCGCCCGGTCAGGCGCAGGTGCATATTGTTGAGGATATCCTGGTCACTGCGTCCGTTATTCCACAGACGCACTTCCGCCAACTGCCCCTGTAAGAGCAGTTGGGGCGTTTTGACCGCCTTATTCACATCCGCAGCGCTGATTTGCCCCGCCAGGGTGAGCGTTGACGTGTTAAACGAGATCCCTGTACCGGCGCGCGGTTGGTTGGCTTCCAGCAATTTCTGGATGGTGCGAATGAGATTTATCTTGCCCTCGCCCAACGCTTCAAACCACCACTGTTGCTGCCCAAAAGTGGGAGCGTTAGCAGGTAGGGCAGCCTGTAAGCTCAATTCCCCCTCTCGCTCGGTTACCACCAAGTTATTCTGTTGGGAACGGAGCTGAAAATAGCCGTCGCCGGTGCTATCCAGCAACCACAGTTGGCTATCCAGATTCTGCCAGGCCACCTGTTTGCCACTGTTGTCCAAGACCAGTTGCGTGGCCAGGTTATAAATGGCAAAGGTCGTGGTTGCCCCTTGCGCACCGGCGGGGCGCCCCCCTTCAATGCGCCACTGTTGCTCGGTCTGTTCGTTGGCGGCAGCCAGCACCAGCGTCGTGCCCAACTCGCCGCTCAGCGCCTTGCTGCTGGTTCGCACTACGAGCCGCCCCCGGTCATAGTTGGCGGGATGTTGGGCCGGCAGGGCATGGAGCGCGGTGGTGGCTTCCTGCTGTTTGACCTCGGCGCGCACCTGCGTCAGCCAGGCCGTATAGGCGTCCAGTGCGGCTTTGTCCAATGTTGCCACGGGCAAGGTCGCCACCACAACGCCATTTTCCAACAGACGCAGCACCTTGTCGTCCAAGGCGCAGGCCACATGCACCCACTGGTTGAGCGTGGCCGGGGTAGGGGAGTCGAGCCGTTGGGGAGCGCTGCCGGGCAGGTTGAGCGGGACAAAAGCAAAGCTAAATTTGCCATTGTTGACCCCCAACATCGCTTGCCAGCCCCGGCTGATCCCGCCCTGGGTATAGGGTGCATCCGGCACCGTCGCCAGGATCGTCTGGTTTTGGGCGCTGTTGAGCTTCACCCATGCTTCCAGGGCAAAACCAGTGGTGAGGGTGAGGGGGGCGTTCAGCGGCACTTCGATCCAGTCGTTTTTGCCGTCAAAGACCAAGCCGCGCCGTTTGCGCGATTCCAATTTGAGATTGATCGCGTCGCCGTTGACCCACAGACGTTGCACGGTGAAGCTGTTGGCATCTTGGGCCAGGATGGGATACTCACCGGCCAGATCGGGACTATCGACAATCTGCACCCAATCACCTGTCTCCAAGCCATGATTGAGGGCATTGACCTGGAGCAGACCTGCCCCCACTTTCTGATAGCCAGTGATCATGCCATCAAAGATCAGCCCGGTATCTTCCGTCTCTACCTTTTCCCAATCACCCACCTCGCCATAGGTGAAGGCGGCATTGATCGTAAAGGCGTTGTTGTCCGCCACGCTCGCCACCTGGTACAGCCCATTGTAGCTGGTGGTGTTGGCGAGTTTGATCACATCGCCCCGACTCAATTGGGCCAATGCGGCGTGATCGGCGTCTGCCACCTGGACGCGCACTTTCTCGACGGTGGCATCATCGGTGGATTGGCTCATGCCCACAATCGTGCCGCTGGGTGCGGGTTGGGTATCGCCGACCGCGCGCAGGTTATCCAGCACGGTCAGCGGCAGCAAGACTTCGCTTTGACTGCTGCGCATCAAGGTGTTCTGGACGTTCGGGGCGATCTGGGCCAATGTACCGTCGTCGGCAATGGCAAAGCTCAAGGTGGCAATGCCAGCATCTGTCGGAACAGCCAGCATAATTTTGCTGGCATCGCGTAGCAGTTGCGGCCCCGTTACAGTTTGCTCTTCATATTGCACATCATACTTAATGGCGGCCAAACCATTGTTCACCAGCAAGGGCTGTCCCTGGCTATCTTGTAGGGTAATTTTTTGTTGAATGATCCCCGGCACGCGAGCATAGGTTACGGCATTGGTCAGATCATCAATTGAAGCCAACGTGCTGTTGAGCAGGGTAAAGATCTGCTCATCGCCAGAGTGGAGGGTCAGCGTGTCAATGCGTTGGCTGGGGGCATTGTAGACAAAGAAATGCCAGCGATAGCCCTCGACTTCCTGGGTGGGGTTGACCACCACCCCAAACCAACCGTCGAGCAGACCATTCAACAGCTTAGGTCCGATCTCCGTGGTGGGTTCGTAGAAGGGCAGGTTTTGCATATCGCGGAAATCCAGCGCATCGATTGCTTCCATCTGGCCGCCGCTGTTGATCTTCATGGCTTTGATCGGCTTGTAGCGTTGGCGGCTGCGTCGGTAACGCACCTCCAGCGTCGGGTTGAGGCTGTTGGTCATGCCGTCCAGCACAAAACGGTCAACCAGCAAGGTGCCGCGGGTAGATTGACGGAAGAGATAGACATAGCCATTGTGTGACACCAGTTGTACGGGCGCAGCTGCTGTAAGATCAGCGCTCTTATAGACCGAGCGAATGAGGTAATTGCCGCTGGTATCTGTAAAATTTTGGCTTTCTTGTTCAGCCACCGAAGGGTCGCCCACGCTGTCGTCCGGCAATTCTAGCGCCTTGAAATCTTCCCAACCAGAATCGTTGGGATTCTGCAAGGCACTGTCCTCAAAGCCATCTTGTTTGATGGTATAGATTAGTTTCGTGCCGCTGGCTTCGACCACGCTGGCGACGATCAAGACCTTGCTCTCATGGGTCACGGTGTTAATATATTTGATATTCGGTTTGGCGAGGAGCATAAAATTCTTCCGGTTCCGCTTGTAAAAAGGGTCTAGGTGACAAAGTATACTAGGCAAGAAGTCGAAAAAATAATGAGCAATTGCGCATAATAAGCGTGCAAACCATCAACGATCTAACAAAGAGTTGCTCACGGCGATAGTAAAATTACTACCTGCATTTGTCAAGTTCAAATGATCGAATCCACGCGGGTTCGTCCCTGACCGTTTGTTCTACACCACCTATCTTGAACTTCGCATAGATCCGGATAATTTGTTAGGTAGAATTTTGCCGAACTAAAGCAATCAGACAGTGACTACCAGCATCCCCGCCGCATCGACATGCAACCGTTGCCCCGGCTCCAGCAAGGTCGTACAGCCCAGCTCTTCGACAATCGCCGGACCGGTCAAGTGGGTGCCGACAGGCAGATCGTTGCGCCAGTAGATCGGGCAATCGACCCAGCCAGTGGTTTTAAAATAAACCTGGCGCTGTGCAAAGGGTTGACCCGCCGCGGCTTTATGGTCAGCACCCGCGCCCCGAATGGTCGGCTTGGGCATGGGGCCGACCGCCGCCACCTTCAAGGCCACCAGTTCAATCGTCTCGCCGGCAATCTGGTAGCCATAGCGCTGTTCATGGTGCTGGTGGAAAGCGGTGAAAAGGGTGGCCAATCCCTGTTGGCGCAACGTGTCGAGATCGACGGGGATCTCTTCTTCGTAATTCTGGCCTAAGTAGCGCATACTGACCGTGGCATTGATCTGGGGTGTACTGGTAAAGCCTTCGTGAGCTAATTCAGCGCTGGCTGCGGCGATCAGTGCCTGTAAACGTTCCTCCAGCGCGGCGAAAGTGACCCGGTCGGAGGTCGCCGGGAAGGTGGTCACTTTGTCAATGCGCAGATCGGCCACCAACATGCCCAACGCCGAACACATGCCGGGATAGGGCGGGACGAGCACCTTGGGCATCCCTAAGCCACGCGCCATCGCTGCGGCATGGAGCGGACCAGCGCCACCAAAGGCCATGAGCGCAAAGTGACGCGGGTCAAGACCACGTTCCAGGGTCAGCAACTTGATGGCATCACTCATATTGGCATTGGCAATTTCAACAATCGCTTGTGCTGTCTCCAACAGGGAAAGCCCCAGCTTGTCGCCGAGTTCGGTTAAGGCTGCCACCGCCCGTTGATCGGCGTCATCCGCATAACCGCTGACAAAAGAGCTGGGTGCCACGCGGCCTAAGACCACATTGGCGTCGGTGGTGGTTGGGCGGGTGCCGCCGCGGTTGTAACAGATTGGCCCTGGATTGGCACCGGCACTCTCTGGTCCGACATGGAGTAAGCCACCCGCATCGAGCCAGGCAATCGAGCCACCGCCCGCACCAATCGAGTGGATGTCGATGAGCGGCACGGTAATCGGCACGCCCCATTCGATCTCAAATTCAGTGGTGTAGCGCTGTTCGCCACCGGCCAACAACCCGACATCACAACTAGTGCCCCCCATATCGAGGGTGACCACGCGATCATCACCGCTTAGTCCGGCAAAATATTTACAGGCGATCATGCCGCCGGCCGGGCCGGACATCACCGTCTGGATCGGATTTTCGGCCACCGCGCCGGAGGGCATCACCCCGCCGTTGGATTTCATCAGCGCCCAGGGGGTGGTTAAGCCCGCTTGGGTCAACCGCTCGTTTAAGCTGCCGATGTAACGGGTCAGCAAGGGGCGCAAATAGGCATCGGCAATGGTGGTGCTGGCCCGTTCATATTCACGCCAGAGGGGCGAGAGTTGTGAAGAGAGCGACACGGGGCGTTGTATCCCCGCAGCCTGCAGGTAGTCAGCTGTGGTCAACTCGTGTTCGGGGCGTAAATAGGCGAAGAGGTAACAGACCGCGATCGCCTCGATTTCGCCCCGTTGTGAGGCGTCGATCACAGGTTGCAGGGAGGCGAGGTCAAGCGGGATCACCACCTCACCGCGATAATCAACCCGCTCGGTCGCGCCAAAGCAGTGATAACGTTCGACCAGCGGCGCCGGTTTGTTCCACATCAGGTCATAGTGATATTCACGGCGAATGCGTTGGATAAAGGGGATATCCTCAAAACCGGCCGTGGTGACATAGGCCACCTTGGCCCCTTTGTGTTCGAGCAACGCATTGGTCGCCACCGTGGTGCCGTGGATCAACTGCTTGACGGCGGGCAAGGGGATCTGCGCCTGCGCCAGCGCATTGAGCAGCGCTTCGGCGGGTTGACCGGGGGTCGAAAAAACCTTGCCCAGGTGAATTTCACCAGTGCTTTCGTCTAGGGCGATCAGGTCAGTAAAAGTGCCGCCGGTGTCAATGCCGACACGAAAGGAGGACATAGAAAACTCCATCTAGTGAACTTCTGTTGTTTGACGATCTTGCGTAACAGGCTGCCGCCGGTGGACATAGCGTTGATGACAATTGGGTGTACAAAAAGGCTGGGGCGTACCGTCCACTTCTTCCAGCCAGATATGGCGCGGGATCAGCTTGCCGCAGTAAGTACAGTTATAGACATCAAAGGACAGATAACCCGGATCGCGCTCAATCCATTCACCCATAAAATCTCCTGCATTATGGAACGCGGATTTGGCGGATTTGCGCTGATAAAAACTAAAAATCAGCCTTTATCCGCCTAATCTGCCAAATCAGCGTTCTAGCTTACCCTGCAATCACAAAATCACCGGTTGCTTGTTGCACCACTTGCACGCCGTATTCCCTGGCCGCTGCGGCGGGGGTGACAAAGCCTTCGGTGACATCCTGTAGCACACGGTCCGGCGTGCGGTCGTGGGGATCGCCCCAGCCGCCACCACCGGGCGCGATGATCTTGACTTGGTCGCCTTCGTACAAGAGAATGCCGGAAAATTTGGAAGGCGAGACAGTGCCAAACACCTCCTTGAAGGTGCGCCATTCCTCTTCGCCGGCGCGGCGCACGTAGATGCCGCTGGAATGGCCCGGTTGACCACCATGTAACCCAAAGGGCTGCACGATCATGCGGTTAAAGATCGCGCTGACCGTTACTTCTGGACATTGCACGGTAAAGATGCGTTCGATGCCCAGCCCGCCACGGTTTTTACCCGGTCCGCCCGAATCTGCGAGCAGGCGATAGGAGTCAATCGAGAGTGGATAGCGGTTCTCAAAAATTTCGACTGGGGTGTTACGGCAATTGCCGTTGATCACAATCACCTGGCTGTTGCCATCCTTGTGCGGGCGTCCGCCCCAGCCCACCCCTTCAAAGTGAAAGTGGGAATAGAGTTGGCCGGTCTCTGGGTGGGTGCCGCCAAAGAGGAAACAGCACGAACTGCCCCCCTGCGCCGCCGGCACGCGGTCGGGAATCGCCGTCGAAAGTGCCCCAAAAATAATATCGGTAATGCGCGGGCTGACCTCCGTGTTACCCCCCACCAACGCCGCCGGATAGCGACAGTTGACAATCGTGCCGGGCGGGGCGACGATGTTGATTGGGCGGTAGCAGCCCTCATTGCGCGGGATCGTCGGGTCGGTGAGATGGAGCAGCGCGTTATAGACTGCCGAACCAGTGACCGCATAGGTGGCGTTCATCGGGCCGGGGCACTGTTTGGCCGAGCCGGTAAAGTCGGCAGTCAACTCGTCACCCTCGACATAAACGGTGCAGCGGATCGGGTAGGCACCTTTGCCCACGCCGTCATCTTCGATCACATCTTCATAAAAATAGACGCCGTCGGGAATGCGCCGAATCTCCTCGCGCATGCGCCGTTCGGCAATCGTGATCAGATCCTGGTTCGCTTTTTCCACGACCTCTAACCCGTAACTTTTGATCAGGTTGAGCAGCCGTCGTTCCGCGACATGCACCGAGCCGATCATCGCCTTGAGGTCGCCATAGGTCACCATTGGCGTGCGGTGGTTGGAAAGGATCAGCTTCCAGATGTCATCCTGGTCTTTGCCCTCGCGCATCAGCCAGATCGGCGGGATGCGCAGCCCTTCTTGGAAGATGTCGGTGGCGTCGCCAGCCAGGCCGCCGGGCGCTTTGGCCCCTGGTTCGGCCAGATGCGCACAGTTGGCGACAAAGGCGACGATCTCGCCTTCATGAAAGACGGCTTTGAGGATCGTATGCTCCGGCACATGGCCGCTGCCGCGGTAGGGATCATTCATAAGCAGCACATCGCCCGGCTTGTAGACATCATAGCCCAGTTCTTCGAGCATCCACTCGACCGTGTACTTGATCGTGCCGATCTGCGATGGGCAGAACTCGGCTTGCGCGATCATCTGGCCGCGCTTGTCGAAGATCACACAGGAAAAATCGAGTGACTCGTTAAAGATCGGCGAATAGGCCGTGCGCATCATCGCCACCCCCATCTCGCGGCAGGTGGTGGTGAGATAGTTATCGATGACGGTGAGGGTGACCGGATCAATCGATAAAGGGGCCGATGTGGCGATTGGCATGCTTGTCAAAGTAGACCTCACTGTTTGGCACGAATGTTTTGTCAACTAAGCCGAGGGTTAATGAACGTTAAATAATTGATTTGGTAAACCGCCCTGGGCTAAAGCCACAGGGCTACAGAACAACGCAGGCTAAAGCCCGCTTTAGGGGGCGTTGTTCTGTAGCCGGGTACCCCTTGGGTGCCATTTATGGCGGGGCGGCTAGCATTTACTTACATTTACCGGATTATTTTCTTAACATTCATCAACCCTCGGCCATCTGCCGTCACTCCGTGACTGCTATGAGTGCTAATCCAGCAAAATTTATTTCACAAAACACAAGCGGGCGATCTAGAAAACTTTGGCTAATCTAGAGTGTTTCCAGCGCAACGACCGCACCGCCTTGCGCCCGGCTCTGTTCGGCTGCGGCCAAAAACGCGGTAATTTCGTAGATTTCCTCGGTAGGAATGGGCGATAGACCGGATTGCAGGAAGGGCAACACTGCCCGCAGCATGAGATAGTACGAAGGGGGTGCCGACTGAGCGATCCCACACTTAATCGCTTGGTCTGTATGGACGACACAGCCAAATTGCCCCGCACCAACCCGCGCCCCGCGCAACACGCCGATGCGCCCATCGGCCCACTCACCGATCACAACATCCAGATCGGGCCGTTCGTTACACTGGACCTGGCGGCAGCCGGTGCCCATCAGCGTCGTTAAGATCTCGGCGCTGTGGATGCCATACCAGAAGAGCCCTGGAAAATCTGCCAGCAACTGGGCCGGGCCAAAACTCTCGGCGGTGATGACCTTTTCGCCGGCACCTAGTAGATCAGCAATACCGGCGGCATAACGCAGCGAGGAACAGGACATGATCGGGGTCTGGGTGGCTGCAGCGTGCGCGATAATCGCCCGCGCATGGGCCGCCGTGGTAGCGAAGGGTTTGTCAATAAAGACAGGTTTACCCACCGCCAGTTGGGCGAATTGTTCAAGATGTTGCCGCCCATCCACACTTTCCAGCAAGAGCGCGTCCACGTCAGCGGCCAAGGTGGCAATGTCATCGTAGAGTTTGGCGCCATAGGTGCGCTGTAGCGTCTCGGTGAAACCCTGCACCCGCGTGTGGCTTTTGGAAAATTGAGCCGAGCCCCCTGGATAGATGCCGACAATCCGCGCACCGGGCAGATGATATTCGTAGGCCTCATCATGCAAAATCTTGGCGAATGCCTCACAGTGCGACGTGTCCAGGCCGATCATGCCGATTCTCAATGGTGCGCTCATAAGTTTCCTTTTGCCCGTTGGGGCAGTGTTTATCGTTGTTCACCCCTCCTCGCTTCCCCAAGTTGGGAAAGAACTGTTCCCTCCCCAAGCTGGGGAGGGTCAGGGTCACTGCCATTAAGTTAAGCGAATTGGCAAGCCGTAGGTGCGGTTTCTTACCGCACATGCTGGGTAGACCCACGTTGTGCGGTAAGAAACCGCACCTACGAAACCCCCTAACTTAATGGCAGTGAGGGTTAGGGTGGGGTCTGAATCGTTGCACCAGCATTCGCCCGATCAGCAACCTCCTGGATCTGCAAGGCGATGCGGGCGACCTTTAGGACGGTACTAGTTGTCAATTCGTCCCCTTGCGTGGTGCCGGCGATGTCGTGCAGAAAAGCGGTGAGATAGCCAGCCGGGTTGCCCGGCGGCAAGGGTTCCCGACGCGGCGTCGTTTCGCCATTCAGCGCGACCAGCAGGTGATCACTGGTCATCGATGTCTCGACCATGCCCTTGCGCCCCCAGCAGGTAAGCCGCCAATAGTGCGGCAGCGAGTAGCCCATACTGTCCGGCATAAAATAGGAGACATCACCGAGCACGCCACAGCCGTTGCTCATCGTCAACATCACTTGCGCCGCATCCTGGAAGTGTGGATAGTCAGTCGCCAAGGCATTCCAACTGCGTGCCGCGTTGATCGCTTGAAAGTCCAAACCGGTGATCCAGGGCAAGGCATCAACGGCGTGGATCGCAATGTCGTTGAGTGTCCCCCCATGTTTGCCCACTTCAAAGTACCAAGCGGGACGGGTGCCGAGCGCAAGCGGGTGTTGACCACCAAAGCTGATTGCATGCACCTCGCCGATCAGCCCGCTGCGGATCAGTTGGCGCAAGCCGATCACCTGGGGGGCATCGCGTAGATCCAACATACAGCCCACTTTGAGGCCAGTTGCCGCGACCTGTGCTTCGATGCCAGCCAACTCGGCCAGGCTGGTGCAGATCGGTTTATCGACAATTACATGTTTACCCTGCGCCAAGAGCTTTTGCACCAAAGCGCCGCGCCGGCCATAATAGTCACCCACCGCCACCACCGCACACTCACACTCAGCCAACATGGCATCAAGGCGATCATGGGTGATCTGGATTGCGCCACGCTCTGCCAATGCGACTCGTGTCGCCGCATCTTCCTCACAGGCCGCGACGATTTCAAGCTCGGGCATGGCCTGCGCGTGCTGATAGAGCAAGTGCATATGGGCATGGCGAAAACCGACAAAAGCAACTTTCATCACGGCGTT
This sequence comes from Caldilineaceae bacterium, assembly GCA_022842065.1. The sequence continues at coordinate 156,582 of JALHQH010000016.1, read as the reverse complement.
GATCCTGTTTTGCGAATCTACCATAATCCAGTAGGACAGTAAGTCAGTGGGGCAGTTTGTACTCTCTTACTACACTGTAAATTAAGTTTTCGCAGGTTTTACCCCCTCCTAACCTCCCCCTGGTAAGGGGAGGAACGGTCTCGGGGGAAACGGTTCCCTCCCCAAACTGGGGAGGGTTAGGGAGGGGTCAAAATCTCGCTTTACTTAATTTACATCACTGTCCTACTGTCTACTCTTTCACACCCCATGCAGCGACGGCCAACTAGCGAGATCAGGGGGATTGCCCGGGTCGTCGGCCAGCAAGGTGTGATACTGTTCGGCGACTTTGCGAAAGGCGTTGGCATGTTCGGCAATCAGTTCAGGGCGATAATGTTTAAACCAGGGGATGCCATACGCGCGCGTGCCGATGGTTTCCGAGACCGGCAGGCTGCCCTGTTCGTGGATCAGATCCCGGTGAGCGTGGGCGATCCGCGTGGGGCGATCATGCCCATAGATATCGGCCTCGGTGAGCAGCGGGTGAATGTGCAAGGGCTTGTTGATGCCCGCACTGCAGAGTGAACCTTCAGCCCGCACCGCTTCGGCAAAACGGGTCACCGAGAGGCCGCCCAACTCCTCTGGCTTGTAGAGCCCATGGGGCGCATACCAGCCGGCCATTGTATGTTCATCGGCTTCGTTAACCCGGTGGGCTTGTAACCCTGGCACATCGGCCAGCAGATCCCAAAAATAATTCATCGCCCGGCGGATCTCGCGGATCCGTTCATCATATTGTTTTAACTGCACCCGCCCGACCGCCGAGCTAAGTTGGTGCATACGATATTTGTAGCCACCCAGCGGCAGGTTGCGATAGGGGCGCAAGACCGGCGAAGTAATCCGGTTATCATAGCGCTCGTAATGACCAAAGGCCAGCGCCCGTTCGTAGATGTCGCGGTCATCGGTGGTCAAGATGCCCCCTTCGCCAATTGCAAAGGATTTGCCACTCATCAGCGACATGCCGGCGACGTCGCCAATCGTGCCCAATTTGCGGCCTTTGTACAGCCCCCCTTGGGCGTGGGAGACATCCTCGATCACCTTGATCCCGTGGCGGCGGGCAATCGCCATGATCGGGTCCATATCGGCCGGATGGCCCAAATAATGGACGACGACGATGGCGCGCGTATTACTGTTGATCCGCTGTTCAATGTCGTTGGGGTCGATGCAGAGGGTGATCGGATCAATGTCGGCAAAGAGCACGCTGGCCCCCAGAGAGAGCACCGGCAAGGCAGAAGCCCAATAGGTGAGGCTGGGACAGATGATCTCGTCGCCGACGCTAACGCCACAGCCATATAAGGCGCTTTGCAGCGCGGCCGTGCCGTTATTACAGGCAATCGCATAGCGCGCCCCTTGCCAGGCGGCAAATTCCTCTTCAAACTTGATCGTCACATCGATGCCGGACATCGCGCCGCGCCGCAGCACATCCAAGACAGCGTCTTCGTCCTCTTGTGTGATGATCGGCCATTGAAAGAGGTCGGTGGCCTCGGTTTGGACCGCTTTGGCACCACCGTGAATGGCGAGTTGACTTTGGGTTGCAATCATGCTGGTTGTCCTTAGCCGATGTCCGGGGGTAAAATGTCCAGGCGTAAAATGTCATATTCGTTGCGTGTTAAACGCATCCCCGGCTCCACAAGGGTGGTTGAGCCGGCTTCTTCCACAATCAGTGGGCCGGCCAAGCTTTCGCCGATGGGCAGTGCGGCCCGGCGGACAATCCGGCAGGGCACAAAACCATGACCAGCAAAATAGACCGGCCGTTCACGCGGCGGTTCCTGGCTAATTGTTTGCACCGTCCCCAGGCGGGGCTTGGGAATCGCCCCAATCGCGGTCACCTTGAAGCTGATCAACTCGACCACCGCGCCGGGAATGCGATAGCCATAGGTCGCCTCGTGCATCTGGTGGAAGGCTTCGTAGGTGGCAACGAGTTGCGCTTTGTCACCGACCAGACCGGGGAGTTCGATCTCAGTCTCATAATTCTGGCCCAGGTAGCGCATGTTGATTGCATAACGCAACTGCGGTTCACCCGCATAGCCTTGTTGGCGCAATTCGGTCAAAGCGGCGGTAGCAATCTGTTGAAACTGGCTTTGCACCAGATCGGCCGTTACCTGGTCGGAGCGAAAGGCCTGCGTCCAAATCTTGTCCACGCGCAGATCGGCCATGAGCAGCCCCATCGCCGAAAACGCGCCAGGGAAGGGGGGCACAATCACGGTGGGAATGTCCAGCTTACGCGCAATCGCCGCGCCATGCAGCGGCCCCGCACCGCCAAAGGCAAAGAGGGCAAAACGGCGCGGGTCATGGCCCCGTTCAATGCTCACCATACGGATCGCGTTGGCCATGTTTTCGTTGGCGATGTCAACAATGGCGTGGGCCAGTTCAATCGTGGGCATCCCCAGCTTGGCGGCCATTTCATCCAGCCGGGCGCGGGCCAACGCCGTCTGCAGACGCATCTTGCCGCCCAGGAAATAATCGGGGTCGAGTCGCCCCAGCAGCAAATTGGCATCGGTGACCGCGGGTTGGGTGCCCCCTTGGCCATAACAGACCGGGCCGGGATCGGCACCGGCGCTCTGTGGCCCCACCTGTAAGAAGCCGCCGGCATTAACCCAGGCCAGCGAACCGCCGCCCGCGCCAATCGTCTTCAGATCAATGATCGGGATGGCCGCGGGGATGCCCCATTCGATCTCGTACTCGGTGGTGTGGTGCAAGTCGCCGTTGACAATGATGCCCACGTCGGCGCTGGTGCCGCCGACATCCACGGTCACCACATCGGGCAAAGCCAACAGACCGGCCAGATATTGACTGGCGACCATGCCACCGGCTGGGCCGGAGAGGGCCAGTTGGATCGGCTGATCCGCCCCGGCCGCGGCCTGCATAATCCCGCCATTCGATTTCATCAACGCCCAGTGCAGGTCGATACCGCTTTCCTGTAAACCCCGCTGTAAACTGGCGACATAGCGCTGGAGCAACGGTTTCAAAAAGGCATCGGCAATGGTCGTGCTGGAACGTTCATATTCGCGCCAGATCGGGGCCAATTCGTGGGAGATCGAGAGGGGGATGGTGGGCAAACGCGCCTGCAATTGTTGCTTGACCGTCTGCTCGTGTTGGGTGCTGGCATAGGCAAAGAGCAGACAGACCGCAACCGCCTCAAAACCCCCGGCCAGCAACTGGTCGCAAAGGGCATCGACTTCGGCCAGATCAAGTTGCTTGACCACCTGCCCCTTGCCGTTGATGCGCTCGTGCAGGCCAAAACAGTGGCGGCGACTCTGGAGCAATGGCCGCGGTTTGTCCCAATCCAGGTTATATAATTCCTGGCGATTGACGCGCTGGATATAGGGAATATCCTCAAAGCCGGCGGTGGTGACAAAGGCGACCTTGGCCCCTTTGCGTTCGATCAACGCGTTGGTGGCCACCGTCGTGCCATGGACGAGGCCGGCGATGGTGGCCGGTTGGGCATCAGCGGCACGGAGGGCACCAATAAAGGCTTGTAATGGTTCACGGGGGGTAGAAGCGACTTTCAGCGACTGGATCTCGCCGGTCGTCAGATCAAAACGAATGAGGTCAGTAAAGGTGCCACCAGTGTCAATGCCAATACGGAAGGAAGTCACGGTTCAACTCTCAACCAGTTTGTACGGGATGTTGTCAAGATGCCAGTGCATTGTCAAGCAAGTTCTGCCCCTTCAGCCACGGAGTGGCGGCAGATGGTAGACCAGCCTTTTAAGGCTGGTTTTTGCCCGATCCGAGGGTTAAAACCCTCGGCTACCCTCTGCCGTCACTCCGTGACTAGCACGAACGGCAATGGGCAAGCGCCAATTGCCCCAATACTATCAGATTGTCCTATACCTTTAGCCTATCCTAATCAGGAATACCTGTCAAGTGAGCAAAATTTATAAACTTAGCTATCGCGACTGCACAACATGGCAAGCAGTGGACAGTGAATGACCCACTGTCCACTGTCTCACGATGTGAAACTGCCAGGGACAGATGAACGTATTGTGTCGATCAGCTTCGCAAAGCTAGAGCCTGGTGGTACACTGGCATTGCAAAGAAACACTGGCCGTATGCAAGCAAGGGCCGCATTGCCCAGTTCGGTGACACTGCCAGCTTTATTCAAGACTTAATTGAAGGATTCATGTAATGTCAAACCAAGAGCAACCTTATCTCCTCTCTGGCGATCAGTTTAAAGCCAATCCCTTTCCGACCTTTGCCCAGATGCGCCGCGAGGAACCGATCTATCCTTTTGCAACCGGTGGTAATCCCGCAACGATTTGGATTGTCACCAATCACGAATATGCCGAGGCCGTACTGCGCGACCACAAACGGTTTGTCAAACGGTGGGAAAACACACGCACGCCCGCAGAACGGGCCAAGTTGCAACCAGAATCGCTTGCGGTGCAGATGTTGAACAACCACATGCTCAACACCGACGGCGAAGATCACACCCGTCTACGCACATTGGTCAACAAAGCCTTTTCGGGCACGATCATGGCGCAACAGCGCGCACGGGTGCAAACAATTGCCACCGAACTGCTCGATCAAGTGGCAGCGCGGGGCCAGATGGACTTGATCGATGAGTATGCCTTTCCGATTCCCATCGTGGTGATCTGTGATCTGCTCGGTATTCCCCATCAGGACCGTGACAAGTTCCGCGCCTGGTCCAATGCCTTTATCACTCAAGCGATGAACGAAGAGGAGTGGCAGGAACAGGTAAAGTTTCTACAAGGCATGCTCCAATATCTGGGCGCGATCTTTGCCCAGCGGCGGGCCCAGCCCCAGCCTGACCTCATCTCCGCGCTTGTGCAGGCCGAAGAAAATGGGGATCGGTTGAGCGAAACCGAGCTGTACAGTATGGTCGTGCTGCTGATCGTCGCCGGCCACGAAACAACCGTGAACTTGATTGGCAATGGCACATTGGCCCTGTTACAGCATCCCGATCAACTGGAAAAGTTGCGGGCAAATCCCCAACTCATCGAAAGTGCCGTGGAAGAGTTGGTTCGCTATGATGGGCCGGTGGAGACCGCCACCATGCGTTTTGCCGCCGAAGATGTAACGCTTGGGGGGCAAGTCATCCGCCGTGGCGAGGCCGTCAATGTCACCCTGACCAGTGCCAATCGGGATGAAAGTCGCTATACCCAGGCCGACACGCTTGACCTGGAACGGCAAAATAATCGTCATCTTGGCTTTGGCATGGGGGTTCATTATTGCGTGGGCGCGCCATTGGCACGGATGGAAGGGCAGATCGCGCTTAACACGTTGATCCAACGGCTGCCCAATCTACGGCTGGCGGTGCCTGTTGCCGAATTGCGCTGGACCAATACATCGGTTGTGCGTGGTCTGAAACATCTGCCGGTGGCATGGGGATAAGGGTAGAACAGTAAATCGGTAAATCGGTAAATCGGTAAATCGGTAAATAAGGATAAGGCAAGTGCTTTCCTTGTGGATCAGGGTAGCGACCCACACCAGATTTCATGCTGGGCCGGGTGGATCTGCACTTCACTGTAATCGGTCGTCGGTTCGGCCAGGGCCACCGGTTTACGCAGGATAAATTCGGCTTGGTCGAAGGTGTGATAGACGACATGGGCCAGTTCAAAATGTTCGATCAGGTGTGCAGCGGGGCGAGAAAAATCGGGCAGGATCAACGGCCCCGTGTCTACCTGAAAGCGCGGTGGCTGCTGCAGCAGGTTCATCGTCCGGATCGGGTATTCCAAGATGGCCCGTTTGCCGTGGGTGGCATCGTGGAGCGTTGTCCGTGCGATCAGCGGCAGGTTTGCTAATGTTGCTTCGACAATCGATAGATCATCGCTTAGCTGACGTGCCGCCCCATAGTGGCGCAGATCCAGCCGTACGGTCCAGCGGTCACGATGCAGCCCATATTGGCGATTGTCCTGTGCGCTGGCCCAGGCGGTGCGGATGATCAAGTACTCCTGTTGGGTCCAGATGCCGCAAAACTCATAGTTGGGCAGTTGAAAGAGCGGGGTGTCGAGATACATGCGCTCGGCGCGACAGGGCGCAATCAAGTAAAAAGTTTCACTGACGCCGGTCTCGTCATCGCTGATCGTACAAGCTGCGTCCAGTTGAATGCGCGCAATGTTGCCCCCATCGTGCGGAAACCAGGTCATGTAGGCGTTGGCAAAGTCGATAAGGTGCATCGTTGATTTCTTTCGTTGCTGACAAGATGACAGGATGATACTGTTGCACTATCTTACGAAATGGGGTTAAAACCCCTTGCTAACAGCGAGAAGCCGCCTCAGCGGCTAGGATCGTTTTCTCAGCCGCTGAGGCGGCTTCTCGTTGTCAGGCCGGGATTTGAATCCCGTTGTAAGATAGTGCAACAGTATCACAGGATGACCCTTTTCATCGTGTCATCCTGTCATCCTGTCAGGGTATGTACCGCGGTTGGTGGCCGCCGGTGGCGTGGCGTTGCAGGCGCAGGTTGCGCTGTTGCAGCGGCAACGCAACCCGTGCGCCCCCTTGGCGGTGTGATTCGATAAAGGCGAAGATCAATTCGGCACCAGCCAAGGCTGTACGTGGGCCGCCGTGGGGCGGTTGGCCGCTGTCCAACGCCTGCACCAGATCTTCGATCAGCCGCAAGGTTGAGCTGACCCGCGGTGGTTCGGGATAAGGCGCGTCGAGCAGGCCAGTATGGCCGTTGGCATCGATCGGCTGGCGGCGGCGTAATTGCCAACTCAAGCCATCATTAAACGCGGTGAGTGAGCCATGTTCGCAGATGATCTCACAATCGCCGCCGCGCGGCGTCGTCAACATATAGGCGGTGACGCCATTGGCAAAACGCACAAAGCCTTCACCAACCGGATCTTCGCGCAGCAGGTCGGCGTCAAAGATACTATCATCGGCATGCAGGGTGGCCTGCACCCATTGCACCGGCTGGTCGTTGTTGAGCAGCAGGGCGAGGTCAAAATAGTGGCTGCCCATGTTAAAGAGGGTGCCCGTGCTGTAGAGCAGAATACTTTTGAGCGCGCCCAGTTCGCCGCTGTCGACCACTCCTTTCATGGCCGCATATTCGGTCGCCCAACGCCGGTTGGCCCCGAGATTAAAGGCAACCCCATTGCGCTCCACCGCGGCGACCATCGCCTCGGCTTCAGCCAGCGACGCCGCCATCGCCTTCTCGGCATAGATCGCTTTCACCCCATGTTCAGCAGCATAGATCACAATCTCGGCGCGCTGCTCCGGCTGGGTGGCCACGCTGAGAATCTCCGGCTTTTCCCGTTCGATTAGTTCGCGATAGTCGGTGTATTGCGCCTGCGGCGGCACATTGTACTGCCGGCCAAATTCGGCCATCACCGCTGGCCGCATATCGGCGCAGGCCACCAGTTCGGTCCGCGCACAGGCCGTGTACCCGGCCGCATGGGACATGGGCAAGACGATGGTTGGATAGCCGATCACTTCATTGTCAATAAAGCCGCCCATCCGGCTACAGCCGATGACCGCGGCGCGGTAAGTTTTCATGGTGGGTTTGGGTTCGTTGGTTAGTTTGCAGGTTGGTTGGAGATGTAGTCGATAACGCGCATGGTTCGTTTTCCGAAGCAGCCGAGAACTTATCTGATTGTCCTACATTTTGTACTGCTGAGGGATAGTCTAGCGAAAGGTTACAGCTTTGTCAAACCGTAAAATTAGAGCGGGTGTGTCCCCAAATTGGGGTCAACGTCCCCGGCACAGGTGGGGAAATGGTATGCAGGCGAAAAATTGGTTCGCCTGTGCCGGGGACGTAGTGCGACTCACCCGTTTTCTAGGGCGCACCCAATTAGGGCAGTATAGGGCAAAGCGGGGCAAATTAGCGGTGCTTGGCGGTCATTGCGTAACTGATGTACAATTTCCAACCATTGGATATGATCAACTGTTTGCCAATCCTGCACACACCACCAACGAGAAAGGCCCTACACACCGATGAGCGACCAAACCCAGCCCCAAACCATTGTGCTCGTCTCGCTAACCGGCGATGAACAGATCAAACTCTATGATCTTGACCCACAAAGCGGCGCGCTGCACCTGCGCACTGTCAGCCCGGCGCATGGCCCCTCCGGCGCGCTCTATCTACACCCGAATGGCAAGGTAATCTATGACGCGCATGTCGAATCGACTACTCTCGCCGCGTTCAACTTTGATCGGGTCAGCGGCGAATTCACGCTGATCAACAAAGTAGATACCGGGATTGAAACGCCCGCCCATCTGATCACCGACCGCAACGGGCGTTTTCTGCTCACCGCCTATTATACCGGTGGCGGCATTACCGTGCATCGGCTAGGCGACGATGGCGCGATTGGGGAGTTGGTGCAATATCTCAATACCGGCGAAAAAGCCCACGCCGTGCTGGCCGCGGTGGAGGATCGCTTTGTCTTTGTGCCCCACGTCTGCCCGGTCAACAAGACCAGTCAATTTCACTTTGACGCAACAACCGGCCAACTGACGCCGAATACGCCTGCCGAAGTCGCGCCGGACGAAGCCTACACTGGCCCCCGCCATGCCTGTTTTGGTCCTAATGGCGATGTCGTCTACATCGTCAACGAGCAAGGGAACACGGTCACCGCTCACCACTTCGACCAGCAAGCGGGCACCCTCACCGCCTTCCAAACCATTTCGACCTTGCCGGCAAACTATACCGAAGGGGGCTACACCGCGCACGTCGAACTCCACCCCAACGGCAAGTGGCTCTACGCCTCCAATCGGGGCCACGATAGTATCGCCGGTTTCACCATCGCCGGGGATGGCAGTCTCAGTCCCTTTGGTCACTTTGCGGTGCCGGCCAGTCCGCGCTCATTTAACATCGACCCGAGTGGCAACTATCTCTATTGTGCCGGCGAAGCGGCGGATCTGATGAACGCGTACCGGGTAGACCAAACTAACGGCTCATTGGAAAAATTTGCTGATTATGCAGTCGGCAGGTCGCCCTTTTGGGTGATGGTATTGGCGCTTTGATCCTCAGCACAAGTAAAGGTACGTGAGCAGATGGCACAGCAAGAGGATTTAGCACTTTACGGTAATAACAAAGTCCGCGCCACCCCCTTCCCACAACGCGGCCACATCGGCCCCGAAGAGAAAGCGGCGGTGGTGGCCTTTCTCGATCAGGTCATCGATAGCGGCATCCTCCCGCCATACGATGGCGAGGAGGAGCGCGCTTATTGTACGGAATTTGCCGAGTGGCTGGGGGGCGGCTATGCGGATGCGGTCAACTCGGGGTCGGCGGCGGTCTATGTGGCGCTTAAGGCGCTGGATCTGGAGCCTTTTGGCGAGGTGATCATCGGGGCCTTTACCGACCCCGGCGGTATGATGCCGATCCCGCTGCAAAATCTGATCCCGATGGTCGCCGACAGCGTGCCTAACAGTTATTGCACTGGCCCCGAACAGATCGCCGCGCTGATCAGCCCCCTCACCCGCGCGATCATCGTGCCCCACATTGCCGGCGAACCAGCCGATATGGTGGGCATTATGAGGTTGGCCCAGCAACATGGCATCCCCGTAATCGAGGATTGTGCCCAAGCCCACGGTGCGACGATCAACGGCCAGATGGTTGGCACCTTTGGCGACCTGGCCGCGTTCTCGACGATGGGCGGCAAACATCACAGCACGGGGCCACAGGGGGGTGTCGTTTTTACGCGTGATGAAACGCGCTACCAGGCCGTACGCCGCGCTTCGGACCGGGGCAAACCCTTCTTTTTGCCCGCCGGTGCGACCAACCAGACGGCCTCGCTCAATTTTAACCTCAACGACCTGGCCGCGACGATTGGGCGGGTGCAATTGCGCAAACTGCCCGCTGCGCTGGCGCGCCGTCGCCACATCGTCGGCCAACTACACGAAGGGCTGGCCGACCTGGACAGCGTGACGATTACACCACCACCGTTCGGCCACGAGTCGGCTTATTGGTTTCTGCCGATCCACTTCCACCAGGCAGCAGCCAGTTGCGACAAAGTCACCTTCTGCGCGGCGCTGCGGGCCGAAGGGTTATCCATCGGCAACGATTATCGGGCAGGAATGCCGCACCTGATGGATTGGTTTGTCGAGCGACGGGTCTTTGGCAACAGCGGCTATCCCTGGGCCAGTCGGGCCTACCAGGGTGATCAGGAGCGGACCTTTCCCTGTCCCAACGCCCAGGCGATGCTTGATAGCCATTTTAATCTCTTCTTTCACGAAAACTGGGGCAGCGGCGAAATCGACGATGTGGTGGCGATCTTTCAGAAAGTGACGGCCGGTTTGCAGCCAGATTGAGCTAAAGTTTTAGCTTGGTGTGGGAAGGCAAGTTTCTGCGCCACGCATGTGCGTCGCCCCGATCGCGTACGACCAGGGCGACGCACACGGCTTGCCCCTAAACTAAGCAGATTGCATTGTGGTGAGGAGGTTGAGCGGCCATTGCCGGTTACGTATAAAGCTCCACTCCCAGCAGTTCACGTTCGCGGCGCTCGACAAATTCGCGCAATTCCTGCTCGATAGCCAGATCAAGCGCAGGGGCTTCGTACTCTTCCAGCACCTGTTTCCAGAGGCGGTTGGCGCGCTGTGCGGTATCAAGCGACCCAGCCTGTTGCCACGACTCCAGATTTTGACGGTCGGCGAGGAAGGTAGGGTGAAATTCGGTGGCGTAGCGCGCTTGCGTGTGCGAAGTGCCAAAATGGTGGCCACCAGGAGGCACCTGGGCAATCATATCCAGGGCCAAGGTTTCCTCATTGATCGTCAGGCCGCCCAGGAAGGTCTGGAACATGGCCAAACTCTCCGTATCAATCATGATCTTTTCATAGGAGACGGTAAGTCCACCATCCAGCCAGCCGACGGCGTGCATAATAAAGTTGGTATGCGCCATCACCGCCGGCCAAAGGGTCCACATCGTTTCATAGGCGGCCTGCGCATCGGGCACTTTAGCCGTATTAAGGCTGCCACTGCCGCGGTACGGCAAGTTGTAACGCCGCGCCAACTGCGCGCCAATCGCCATTGCCCACGCCCCTTCCGGCGTGCCAAAGGCGGGTGCGCCGCTCTTCATGTCAATGTTCGAGGTAAAGCCGCCGTAGAGGATCGGGGAACCGGGGCGCAGCAGCTGGACAAACGCAATGCCGGCCAGCGCTTCAGCGTTCTGTTGCGCCACCGCCGACGCAATCGTAATCGGACTCATCGCGCCGGCCAGGACAAAGGGGGTGATAATCAGCACTTGGCCCGCGCGACCAAAGGCAAACATGCCGCCCAACATGCGGTCGTCATAGCGCAGTGGGCTGCTCGAGTTGATAATGCCGCCGAGCACGGGGTCCGCCAACTTGCTCACATCCGTGCCAAAGGTGATATTCGCCATCTGCACGGCATCGCCGCCGATAATCCGCCCGTGGGGTGCCTCCATGTAACATTTATCACTCAGGGTCAGCGCGCCATAAGAACGGCGCAGGTGACGGTAGCTGACGCGTACATCGTGGGGCACCACCAGTTGATCGCCGGTAAAGTGCATCACCGGGCTGCTCTGCGCAATCTTCTGAAAGTTATAGTAGTCCTCGAGCGTGCCTGGACGGCGGCCGGTGTCGTTGTCCTGGGCAAAGATCACCCCGCCATGGGGCACAAAGTTGACATAATTGCCGCCAATAATCCGATCCCGTTCCGGGTTGCGCGCCCGCCAGGTAAATTGTGACGGGGCCTTGGCCACCAGGTCGAGGATCAGCCCGCGATCAAAACGCACCAGTTGCTGGGCATGATCAACCTTAGCCCCGGCCTTTGCCCACAGGTCAAGCGCTTCCGCATCCATAAAAACAATGCCGATATTTTCCAAAATCTGCATGGAGGCTTCGTGCAGTTGCTCGACCTGCTCGGGGGTCACCACTTCCAGTGGGGGAAAATGATTTTGAATGGTGCGAAAGGGAATTTGGGCAAAGGGTGATTGGCTACGGCGGTGACGACGGGCGGCGCGGCGGTCGGCAGAAGAGATAGCACTCATGGGTTCCTCATAGAATTGGACGATAGGCAATCGCGCGCAAATTGAAAGAGCTGCACGCCAGGCAATGCAAACAGTTAAACAACGTTGAGTATAACCCGCGACGATTCAGCCTGGGAAATTAATAGGCCGACTGTAGCGAAAAGCCTATCGTCAAGGCGCGTAACCACGATGCAGCAGGTAGACCAATGTTACAGCGGCAGGCGCCGTTCAGTCAGCGTGGCCCGGGCTGTTTGAATCCCCGTGAGCAGAGCCGCATGTAAATCTGGTTGCCCATTGCTCGCCACCAGCCCCAAGCCGCCAGGCAACGCCCATTCCGTGCCCCGATAATCAGTCACCTGGCCACCCGCCTCGCGGATCAGGAGCACGCCGGCCGCCGCATCCCACGGGCCAAGCCAACCTTCCCAATAAGCCCCCAGCGCGCCAGTCGCGACCAGCGCTAGTTCCAGGGCAGCGGCCCCCAGACAGCGGGTGCTCTGGGCACGAGGAATAAAGTAGGCGATTTCCGCGCTATTATTATCCGTGGACTCGCCCCGGTGATAGGGAAAGCCGGTGCAGACAAGGGCACGGGCCAATTCGGTGGCGCTGTTGACCTGCAGACGACTGTCCGTGCCATCCAGGGCGCGCTGATAAGCCCCTTGCCCACTGACACCCCAATAAATAATGCCAACCGGCAACTGTAACGTCACCCCGATCAGGGCGCTGTCACCACGACAGAGGGCAACATTGACGGCATAAAAGGGCAAGCCATTGGCAAAATTGGTGGTGCCGTCAATTGGGTCAACCAGCCAGAAAAATTCCTCGGTGGGCCGCTGATTACTCTCTTCGCCCCAGAAGCCGACGTGAGGATAGAGGGTGTGTAATTCCCGCCGCAACAGTGCTTCGCTGGCCAGATCTGCCTCGGTGACCAGATCAATGACACTGGATTTACGCTTGACCGTCGCTAACCCATCGCGGCGCATCTGTTCCACCAGGGCACCGGCTTGCTGCACAATGGCAATGATCGCGGCAACATCAAATTGTTCTATAGTCATGGTGATATCTTTATGAGAGGTAAGAGGCGATGGGGAAAAGCGCTAGTTGTGAAAAGTTAAGATGACAGGTTGCCGCGTTAGCGGCTCTACGGCGGGAGACCAACAATGTCATGTGCCGAAGCTAAATCCAGTTGGGCGTAAGTTTTTCGGAAAACTTACACCCAACTGGATTGTTACCCCCTGTTATTACACAGTGGGGTCAACGCTGCGCACGGTGCTTTACATATCTTCGCGATAGCGCATCCCGCGGCGGTTTTTCTCTTCGATCACTGCTTTGCGAATCAATTCGCGCACTTCAATTGGGTTCTTGACATTATTCAGCACCAATTCTGGGGCGGAAGCATCATTGCTGAGAACGGTGACATCACCAACATCCAACATGCGTTCCCCCACATGTTGTTTGACAGTGGTATCGCGCACGCGGACCAATTCAATTTCTTCAATTTTATTACCCAACAGCCCTTTGATCACACGGATGCGCTGGTTGGTCACTTCGTAGACGGTGCCAATCGTCAGGTAAGGGCGGCCGCGCCAAATTTGTTTTTCTTCCACGTATTCAATTACTCCTTCACTATTCTTGGGCATCGGCATGGCCGCACCACGGCTCACCCCAGATCCCATCTCCTCATCCTCGACAGCAGCAATGGCCGCAAAGACCGAATCGGCCATGGCGGTGACAATTGCCTGTAGTTGATTTTGCGGCAACGCGGTGATTTGCACACCGGTCTCCGCAAGCGAACGGGAAAACTGATCACTCACAATCTTACGCACTTCATCTTGTTGCATCTTAAACTCCTTCTCTTATCTAAAAGAATGTCGGGGGCAGCAGCATAGGCAGGCCACAATGTGATGGGTACAATAGATCTTTGGTATAATACCCAAATATTAGAAATTTGATCCTTAACATAAAACGAACAAATTATATCATCAGCAAGGCCACAATGCAACCAACTCGACTAATTAGACTGAAATATCAACTATATCCTTATCCCTACATAATTTGGCGAGCGACAAAACCTACGGTATAGTGCAACGAAACATATGTTCCGTTATTGCCAACAAGCTAGGAAAAACACATGGATATTACTTGGTACGGTCTTTCCTGTTTTCGGATCCGCGAAGGGGGTGTCACCGTCCTATGTGACCCTTATGATCGCGAGATTGGTCTTACTTTACCCAAAGTGCGTGCGGATATTATTACCGTGAGCCACGAGCAGCCTGGCCACAATGCCGTGGAACGAGTCGGCGGTGAAGCCCGGATCTTACGCGGGCCAGGCGAATATGAAATGAAGAGCATCTTCATTACCGGGGCCACTTCCTATCATCACAAACAGTCAGTCAATGCCAAAGAGCGGAATGTAATCTTCTTTTTTGACTTTGGCGGCCTGGTCGTTGGCCACCTGGGTGATATTGGCGTCGTCCCCTCGCAGTCAGAAGTTGAGGAGTTAAACCTGGGCGAGATCGATGTGCTGCTCGTGCCGGTTGGCGGGAGTGACACGCTTGACCCCACCCATGCCGTCGAAGCGGTCAGTGTCTTTGAACCCAAGATTGTCATCCCCATGCACTATCGCCATGCCGGGTTGACTGACGAACTAGCCGCAAAATTAGAACCGGTTGACCGCTTTCTCAAAGAATTTGGCGCGGGCACGCCCGAGCCACAGGATATGTTTAAGGTCACCAAGAGCACCCTGCCGGAAGAGACCCAAGTCGTGTTGCTCAAGCTTTCCACTTAACCGTTGCCATGCGCTCTTAAATTATTTGTCCCAGGTGACGGTCGTTGGCTACCCAGTGGTGCATCCAGTCCCATCGTCACGGCCAGTGACTGTCACCTGGTGTACAGCCTTAATTTCTCAGCAATCGCCGCAGTATATTACGTACACGGCATGGATAAAGTTGCAGCGCAAAAGCAAAAAGGCTGCTGGACCACAGCAGCCTTACTTTTCTGATTTACAGCCCACTCTTACCCCATCTGCGCAGCAATCCACTCCTGAAAACTTGAGACACGGGTGTAAAGACCGTAGTAGCCCGGCTCGGCACAACCAGCGCCGGCACTGACAATGCCGATTTGCTGCCAGCCTTGGCTCACTTCATCCCAGGCAACTAGCGGGCCACCACTATCACCCACACAAGCATCAATGCCACCATCACTGTAGCCGGCACAGAGGGTCAAGGGGGAGACCGTATAGCCCTGTGCCGCATAGAATGCAGCGCAGCTTGTGTTGTCCACCAGTGGCAGTTCCGCTTCTTGCAAGGTCTCAGCGCTCTCGCCATCCGCCATCAGCCCCCAGCCCATCACTTTAGCGGTGGCGGCGTCGGTGATGGCCGTTGACAGTGCAATTGGCGTAACCGTGGCTGGGCGTGGCAGGTGCAAGAGCGCAATGTCATTGTAGAAGGTGGCGAAGTCAAAATCGGCGTGGCGGATAATGCGATCAACCACCAGACGTTCGCCTTGGTCATTGCGTAACTGATAGCTGCCGACCACAACTTCCAGCTCGGCGGCGGCAAATGGCTGTTGCTCCAGGTCAAAGGTGCAGTGAGCAGCCGTCAACACCCAGTGGGGGGCGATCAGGGTTGCGCCGCAAAATTGCGCATTGTACACATCTTCCACCTCAGCCAGCACCAGCCCGACCATCCACGGTTGGGCCCCAGCCGGGGCATCGGCACCATTGATGACCGCTGCCGGTGCAGCCTGAACCGAATGGACGGTGGCAGCCAACATTGACACCAAAATGAGCAGAGCCAGTAAAATGATGGAGAAGAAGCGGTACAACATTTTTGCCACACACCTGTCGATTCATCTAACTTCTATCAGTGCACAACCCCGAAACTTGGCTGTGCTGTAGATGAGTATAGTGGCAAAAATAATGACAAACCGTTACATCTGGTTATCAGCTATATGACAAAAGGCTGACGTGATCAGCCCAAAACATTACATAAAGATGACAAAGAAAAGGGCAGAATGGAAATGATTTCCATTCTGCCCTTTTCTTTGTTTTCGCTTTACTGGTCGACTGCGTTAGCTACAGCCTGCGGTGTTCGCTTGCTTGCATTTAGCGAGATAAGCAGGTTGTTTCGCTGCACTGTAACAGCGGCGTTGCTTTACGCTGCTGTTCCAACTTAAAGCGCAGGCGGCTGACCAATGGCAGATAGACCTGCTGTTTAACCACCGGCTCATTTCCATCACCGAGGTTGGTCGGCGTGCGGTAGATGCCGGTATCCCAGGTGGGATCATGCTGGCCTGCTGTCAACACGATCAACGGTGTGCGCCCGGTCGCCGGATCCGCATTGCTGTCGGTGTTATCCAGTGGATTGCTGCCGTTGGGACTGATAGTGTACCCATTTGGCGTTACAAACGCAACGTAATAACCACCTGGCAACAGATTCGGGAAGCCATAGTTGCCGGCCGCGTCGGTGACGGTAGTAGCGATCTGCTGACCATCACTATTATACAAGATGACGGTAATGCCGGCGGCCGGCTGTTCCGTGCTCTCTTGGATACCGTTGGTGTTATCGTCGAACCAGACATAGTCACCCAAACTGGCCGGGACAAAGAAGCCAAAGTCCACGGTTAGGTCATCACGAATGTCAGGAATACCATTGTCCAACCCGCTGCTATCATTCGCGGCCTGATCGCGGTTGTCGGGATCATTGGTCACCGCAAAGATGGCCGACTCCGCCACGTTGACCTGACCGGCAAAGCCATCACTGTCAAGGCTAGGATCGTTGCCGTGGCGACTTGCGACCAGCAGTTGTGCCCCGGTTGGCGCATTCGGCACGACCACCTGATACTGGTCAGGAATGCCGTCCCCATCCGGATCGGGCAAGAGGCCACAGAAGTGGTAGTGACCGCCCCCATCCGTGACGGTTGGGTAGCTGAAATTGTCAGCCGTTGTGCTGATATTTTCATCCGGTCCGCCCCAGATCAGGTTGACCGCAAGCGTATTGGCAGCTCGATCATTGCCATCCTGCAGATTGAAGCTGCTGCCACTGTCGATCCAGATGTAGTTACCCACACAATAGGGCGGTGGCACCATGATATAATCTTCGACCTCACCCGTATCGGCAGAACCGGCGTAACCGAGGGCGATACTATTATCCGGCGTCAAACCATCGTTGGTCAGACGGAAACGCAGATGCACATTCCCATTCAGGGTTGTTGCCGCCGGCGGGACATCAAAGCAGTAGCGCTGTTGCTCGACACTGCCAGGCAATAGCAGGCGCCCACCGGCAAAGTCGCGTGTGCTCAACAGTTCATTTGCATCAGTTACACTACCAGGCAGGCCGAAATCACCATCCCCATTGAAGTCGATCCAACCCTGCAACACACCTTGTTCGCCAGCAGGGACATTGGCCGTGACGGCCACACAGGCCGGACCAGCCGGCACCAAGGGGGTAACCAGTGCCACACCATCTTCGTCATCCGGCAGCGCACAGTTGCCACGGGTGACAAAGCCCAAGATGCCATCATCGCCATTGACGTTGTCGGTGCCGGCTTCGCTATCGGTTTGACCGTCAATCTCGGCATCGACACAGTCGCCCAGATAGAGATCAGATTCGATCGTGTGCAGTGCCGGTGCCCCTTCGCCACCATTGATCAGCGTGGTGGGGAAGTTGCCGGTGCCGCCATTATTGTCGGGCAGATCACCCATATCGTGCGGGTCAATGCCCAGATCGATGGTCTGATCGACGCTACTATCCGGATAGCCATAGGGCGGGCTGTTGCTGTCCATGGGGCCGCCTTCGCCACTTGGTAAACCGATGGGTTCGGGTGCATCGGCCACCACGGCCGGAATGACAATCACATCGGTATGCAGCGTCGGGGCATAGATGCCGCCGTTGATCACATTACTATCAAAGGTATCATCCACGCTATCGACATGGTTGGTGGCAATCGGTGCAAAGGTATCGATCAA
Source organism: Caldilineaceae bacterium (assembly GCA_022842065.1). The sequence goes on along the minus strand of JALHQH010000016.1, from coordinate 138,700 downwards.
TTGCACTTCATAGCTACCGCCGCTGCCGTTGCTATCACTCGGCAGCACGCCACAGAAGTGGTAGGCTCCGTTGTCATCGGTCAGCGTGGTATAGCGGCGATCATCGCCACCACCGGCTTCATCAACATTATTCAGGCCATACCAGAAGAGCGTGACCGGCATTGCGGGCAGGCCCGGCTCCACGGGATCGACCGTATCTTGGACGCCATCTTCGTCCCAGTCCATCCAGACCCGATTGCCCAGACAGGCAAAGGGTTGCCAGTAATCTTCCACTTCACCATCCGCCGCCGCACCAGTGGACTGTAGGCCACCGACACTGCTCAAGCGCCAGCGCAAGTGGGTCTCACCACCAACAAAGGTGGCGGTTGCCGGCGTGGTAAAGCAGAAGCGTTGGGCATTCACCCCGCCAGTAGCAATCGGTGCGCCACCAGCGGCAAAGTCACCCGTTGTCAACGCTTCGCTGCTATCGTAGCGCTCATCGCCGTTGAAGTCGATCCAGCCTTGTAAGCGCGCCACGCTGCCAGTCTGGTTGGTTGCCGTCACCAGCACACATGCGTCTGCCCCGGCGATCAGCGGCGTGGCCAACTTCACCCCATCTTCATCCGTGACACCCACACAGAGGCCGGCGGTGCCACCAGGTAGGCCGGCGGTGTTATCATCACCGCCGCTGCTGCCCAGCCCAGCTCGTGCCGTGGGGGCACCATCCAGCTCGGCATCAACACAGTTGCCCAGATAGAGCGCGTTGGTGATCAGGTGGCTGGCGGCCTCGCCTTCACCGCCATTATTGCCGGCGGTGGCGAAGCCCGTATTGTTGTCCCCATCGGGCAGGTCGCCATAGTCACGGTAGGTAATCGGCGTATTTGTCGGTGTCGCGGTTGGCGTGTTCGTTGCCGTCGGTGTATTTGTCGGTGTCGCGGTTGGCGTGTTCGTTGCCGTCGGTGTATTTGTTGGTATCGCGGTTGGCGTGTTCGTTGCCGTATTGGTCGATGTTGCCGTCGGCATGGCGCTCGCGGTTGGTGTTGCCGTTGGCGTGCTCGTTGCCGTCGCGGTTGGTGTTGCCGTTGGCGTACTGGTTGCCGTCGCGGTAGACGTTGCCGTTGGCGTGCTCGTTGGTGTTGCCGTCGGCACCACTGGTGCTGGATAGCTGAAATCCTGCCCGTCATTATCAAGCAGCGCCGGCGTGATGGTCACCACCGCCCAGTTGTCACTACCACCGTCAGGATCATAGGTCGGGCTAGTCGTTACCGTCACCGGTAGGGTCGCCGTATTGACCGTCACGGTATATTGGCCCAAGGGCAGCGCCGGGAACAGATAGTTGCCTTGACTGTCGGTAGTGGTGGTGAGTACGTTGCCCAGGCTATCGGTCAAGCGCACTTCCACCCCAGGCAGGCCGGGCTCACTCCCCTGCGTGCCCTGGTCACCACTACTGCCATCAACATCGTACCAGATCGTATCACCAATGCTGCCCAAGAGCGGGCTGATCGTGGCCACATAATCTTCGACTTCCCCATCCAGGGCACGGCTACCCAAGCCCAAGCCGGTTTCGCTGCTAATGCGGAAGCGGGCATAGGCCGCACCGCCCGTGGCGGTCGCCGGGATGGCGACCGGGACGTTGATAGTGCCGACGCCAGGCGCCGCGACTTGATCCGTCAGCAGACGGTCCAGATCGCCATCACCATCGAAGTCAAGCCAACCCTGGATATAGACCACAGTGCGCCCAGGATTGCTGTAGGTGACAGTCACCGTCACGGTCGTGCCGGCCGCCAAAGTGGGGATAGTGACCCCATCTTCATCGTCGCGGCCAGCCAGATCATCACCATCGGCGTTGACAGTCGGCACGCCATCGGCTTCGTCGTCCACTGTCAAACCCAACGTTGGGTTGAAGGGGCCATCAATGATGTGGCGCGCCCCGTCAGCGAGCAAGGCGGTGGGATAACCGGCCGGCAGATCACCAAAGTCATATTTGGCCGGCACGCTAATGCTAACCGCATAATCTTCGACTTCGCCGTCATTGGCCGTACCACCACTTTGTAGGGCGGCTGCGTCAGTGCTCAGGCGGAAGCGGGCATAGGTACTGGCCACACTAGCGGTCGGTACCACCCCGAAGTTCAGGGTAAAGCGCTGGCCACTGGTATTCGCTGGCACCGTCACGGTCATGCGTTCGCGGTCAGTCAGGTCACCATCGCCGTTGAAATCGATCCAGCCGACCAATAAGGCGTCGTTAGTGCCGGTATTGGTGGCCGAGACGGTCACGACGGCACTGCTGCCAACCGCCATGGTGCCAAAGGTCACACCATCCTCGTCCGCACGGGTGAGATTGTCACCGTCAGCCGCTGGCGTTGGTTGCCCATCGCCTTCGCGATCCACGGTAGTGCCCAGGTAGAGGCCACCCACAATTTCGTGGCGTGGTCCATCATTGAGCAGCAAGGTCTGGTAGTCACCAGTCGCGATGCCGGCGCTGCCATCGGGCAGGTCACCAAAGTCATAGGCAATCCCGGCGATGATGACCTGGTAGTCTTCGACTTCGCCGTCGGCGGCCTGGCTGGCAAAGCCAACCGGATCCGCGGTGCTGATGCGGAAGCGGCCATAGGCGGTGCCAGGCAGCGCATCGGCGGGAATTGCCACGGCTACGTTGATGAGATCGTTGGCACCACTCAACACCAGCGTGCTGGTGATAATGCGTTCCAGGCTACCGTCCCCATTGAGATCAAGCCAGCCCTGAATGTAGGCCGGGCGATCGGTCGGGTTATTGTAGGCAATGGTCACGGTAACCGTACTGCCGGGGATCAGCGACGGGATGGTCACGCCATCTTCGTCGTCAAGCGCCAGATTATTATCATCACCATTGGCGGCCACGCTTGGCACGCCATCCGCTTCGCCATCCACGGCTTTACCCAGGGTTGGGTTCGCAACCGGGTTGATAATGTGGCGGGCACCGTCAGCACCGAGCAAGGTGGCGAAGGTTGCAGGCAAGTCGCCAAAGTCGCGTTGGACGACTGGTTCATAGCTGAAGTCTTGGTCCAAGTTATTGGGCGTCGTGGCATTGATGGTCACCATACTGATGCTATCATCGCCGCCATCGGGATCATAGGTCGGTGTGATCACCACGGTCGGCGGCAAGGTGGCCGGGTTGACAGTGATGACATAGAGACCAAGCGGCAGGTTCGCAAACAGGTAGTTGCCACTGCCATCGGTCGTCGTCGTGATCACATCGCCCAGGCTGTCAGTCAACCAGACTTCCACACCGGACAAGCCCACTTCGCTGCCCTGGCTGCTTTGGTCACCACCGCTGCTATCAACATCGTACCAGACGGTATCACCAATACTGCCCAGCAGCGGCGGGTAGCTAAAGTCCTGCGCCGTATTATTCAGTACGGCCGGCGTCAGCGTGACCACCGACTGGTTGTCGTTGCCGCCATCAGGATCATAGGTCGCGTTGGTCGTGACGGTTACCGGTAGGGTGGCGGTGTTGACCGTGACCGTGTACTGGCCAAGCAGCAGGTTGTCGAACCGATAGTAGCCGGTGATGCTGGTCGTGGTGGTAACCACATTGCCTAGGCCATCGGTTAGCTGTACTTCGACGCGGGCGAGACCGGGTTCACTGCCCTGGCTGCTCTGATCGGTACCGCTGCTGTCCACATCGTACCAGACCGTGTCACCGATGCTGCCCAAGAGTGGGCTGATCGTGGCCAGATAATCTTCGACTTCACCATCCAGGGCGCGGCTACCCTTGCCGACGCCGATTTCGCTGCTAATGCGGAAGCGGGCATAGGTCGCGCCGCCAGTGGCGGTTGCCGGAACTGTAATCGGCACATTGATCGTGCCGGTGCCCGGCGCAGCCACCGTATCAGTCATGATGCGATCCAGATCGCCATCGCCGTCAAAGTCAAGCCAACCCTGGATGTAGACTGGGTTGCGCTGCGGGTTACTGTAAGCCACGGTAACGGTTACTGTCGTCCCCGCCGCCAGGGTAGGAATGGTCACGCCATCTTCGTCGTCACTGCCCATGAGATCGTCACCGTCGGCATTGACCGTGGGTACGCCATCGGTCTCAGCGTCAACGCTGACACCGAGCATGGGGTTGAAGCTGGTGATGATGTGGCGGGCACCATCCCCGCTTAGTTCGGTCGCATAGGGTGCCGGCAGGTCGCCAAAGTCATATTTGTCCGGCACGCTGATGCTGACCGCATAGTCTTCGATTTCGCCGTCGCCGGCTTCGCCACCACTTTGTAGGGCAGCGGTGTCGGTGCTCAGGCGGAAGCGGGCGTAGCTGTCGGCGACACTGTCGGTCGGCACTACGCCGAAGTTCAGGATGAAGCTTGCCGCGACGGTATTTGCCGGCACGGTGACGGTCATACGTTCGCCGTCCGCCAGGTTGCCGTCGCCGTTGAAGTCGATCCAACCCACGAGCAGGGCGTCATTCGTACCGGTATTGGTAGCGGTGACGGTGACCAGGGCACTGTTGCCTACCGCCAGCGAGCCAAAGCGCACGCCATCTTCGTCAGCCTTCAAGGTCAGGTTGTCGCCATTGGCTAACCCGGTTGGTTGACCATCACTTTCGCGGTCGACCAAGTTGCCCAGGTAGAGGCCGGCCACAATCGCGTGGCGTGGGCCATCATTGAGTAGCAAGGTTTCATAGTTGCCACTGGCGACCCCGGCGCTGCCATCAGGCAGGTCACCAAAGTCATAGGGCGTCCCGCTGATGGTCGCTTGATAGTCTTCGACTTCACCGTCCGCCGCCTGGCTGGCAAAACCAACCGGATCGGCGGTGCTGATACGGAAGCGGCCATAGACCGTGCCGGGCAGTGCATCGGCAGGAATCGCTACGGCTACCTCCAGTAGGTCGTTGACACCGCTCACCACCATTGTGCTGGTGATAATGCGTTCCAGGCTACCGTCACCGTTCAGGTCAAGCCAGCCTTGGATGTAGGCCGGTTGTGTCGTCGGGTTGTTATAGAGAATGGTTAAGGTGACCGTGCTGCCCGGCACGAGCAGCGGGATGATCACTCCGTCTTCGTCGGCAATCAAGGTGTTGTCATCACCGTCGGCGGCCACACTTGGCACGCCATCTGCTTCGCCATCGATCAGATTGCCGAAGCTCGGGTTGGCGACTGGGTTGATAATGTGGCGGGCACCGTCGTCACCGAGCAAGGTAGCGAAGGGCAGCGGCAGGTCGCCGAAGTCGCGTTGGACCACCGGCTCATAGCTGAAGTCTTGGTCCAGCGCGTTAGGCGTCGTCACGTTGATCGTCACGACACTCACGCTATCGGCGATCCCAACGGGATCATAGGTGGGCGTGATCACTATCGTCGGCGGCAAGGTGGCGGTGTTGACCGTCACCGTATAGGCACCGAGGAACAGGTTATCGAACAGATAGTAGCCAGTGATGCTGGTCGTGGCAGTGACCACATTGCCCAGGCTGTCGGTTAGCTGTACTTCGACGTTCGGCAAGCCAACTTCGCTACCCTGGCTGCTCTGGTCGCCACCGCTGCTGTCCACATCGTACCAGACGGTATCGCCGATACGGCCGAGGACGGGCGGGTAGCTGAAGTCTTGCGCCAGATTGTCCGGCGTTGCCACACTAATCGTTACCACCGATTGGCTGTCGCTGCCACCATCGGGATCATAGGTGACATCGGTTGTCACTGTCACCGGGAGGGTGGCGGTGTTAATCGTCACCGTGTAAGTGCCCAGCAAAAGGTTGTCAAAGAGATAGTAACCGCTGCCATCAGTCGTCGTGGTCAGCAGATTGCCGAGGCTGTCGGTCAACCAGATTTCCACACCAGGCAAGCCAACTTCGCTGCCCTGTGTGCTCTGGTTGCCGCCGCTGCTGTCCACATCGTACCAGACGGTATCGCCGATGCGGCCGAGAACCGGCGGGTAGCTAAAGTCTTGCGCCAGGTTGCTGGCCGCGGCCAGCGTTAGGGTGACGACACTCACACTGTCCACCCCACCATCGGCATCGAAGGTGGGTAGATTGACAACTGTGATGGGCAAGGTCGCGGTATTCACCGTCACGGTATAGGTGCCCAGCCCCAGGTCGGTAAAGAGATAGTAGCCGTTGCCGTCAGTCGTTGTCGTCAACACGTTGCCAAGGCTATCGGTCAAACGCACTGCGATTCCAGCCAAGCCGGTTTCACTACCCTGCGTGCTCTGATCGCCGCCACTACTGTCCAGGTCGTACCAGACAGTATCACCGATCAGACCGCGGATTGGCCCATAGCTGAAGTCTTGGTCCAAGTTATCCGGCGCACCGACACTGATCGTTACCACACTTTGGCTATCGCTACCGCCATCGGCATCGAAGGTCGGGGTGATCACCACGCTGGCGGGCAAGGTCGCTGGGTTGACGGTCACCGTATAGGTGCCTAGCGATAGGTTGGCAAAGAGATAATTGCCACCACCACTTGTCGTGGTCGTCAGCACATTGCCAAGGCTGTCGGTCAACCAGACTTCCACACCGGCCAGACCAGCTTCGCTGCCCTGACTGCTCTGGTCACCGCCACTCTTATCTTCGTCCAGCCAGATCGTGTCGCCAATGCTGCCCAGGAGCGGTGGATAGCTGAAGTCCTGCTCCCGATTGTCCGGGGTCGTGCCATCAATCGTCACCACGCTGGTGCTGTCATTGCCGCCATCCGGGTCATAGGTGACCGCGGTGGTGACGGTTAATGGCAAGGTCGCCGGGTTGACGCTCACCGTGTAGGTGCCCAAGCCCAGGTTATCGAACAGATAGTAGCCGGTGATGCTGGTCGTGGCAGTGACCACATTGCCCAGGCTATCGGTTAGTTGTACTGCGACACCAGGCAAGCCGACTTCACTGCCTTGTGAGCTTTGGTCGCCACCGCTGCGGTTCTGATCAAACCAGACGGTATCACCAATACTGCCAAAGACAGGGGGATAACTGAAGTCTTGCGCCAGATCTGCCGGTGTTGTCGCATTGATGGTCACCACGCTTTGACTATCGTTGCCACTGTCGGCATCGAAGCTCGGCGTTGTGGTCACGGTGTTCGGCAGGCTTGCGGTCAACACGGTCACTGTATAGGTGCCCAACGGCAGGTTGTCGAACAGGTAATTGCCGCTGCTGTCGGTGACAGTTGTCGAGATGACTGTGCCACTGCTGTCGGTCAACTGCACAGCCACACCCGGCAAGCCGACTTCGCTGCCCTGGGTGCTCTGGTTGCCACCACTGTTGTTGACATCGTACCAGACGGTATCACCAATGCTGCCCAGTTGCGTGAAGGCGAAGTCAACGCTCAGGTTCGAGTTGTTGTCACTATCGCCATCATCGGTCGGTTCCAACTCAATGCGCAGGTTGACAGGTTGGCTGCGCACGGCGCCGCCGGCCACCCCGGGGCCATCATCGTCATCATTCGTGTCAGCGTTGATCGCCGCGGCCGAGGCGGGATCGCTGCTGCTTTGCAGATTTTCGAGCGCCGCGCCCGAGGCAAAGTTCGCGGCGGGAATCGTCACGACATAGTCACCCGGCAGCAGCCCCGTGAAGAGATAGCGGCCAGAGAGATCGGTCGTCGTCGTCAGGATTGGTGAAGCGGTGCCACTTAGGGCCACCGTCACGGTGACGCCTTGGATGCCGGCTTCGCTCAGGCCGCTCTCAAAGAGACCATTGTTATTATTGTCATACCAGACCAGATCGCCCAAACTCATCAGCACCGGTGGATAGCTGAAGTCTTGGTCGCTGCGATCGGTCTGTGCCGGCGTCAACGTCACGACGCTTGTGCTGTTGTTGCCACCGTCGGCGTCAAAGGTCGGCGTGGTCGTCACGGTGTAGGGCAGGGTCGCGGTGTTGACTGTCACCGTGTAGGTGCCCAAGAAGAGCCCCTCGAAGCTATACCAGCCGGTGATGCTCGTCGTCGTCATGATCGTCGTACCATTACTGTCGGTCAACGCCACTTCGACGCCGGACAAGCCAACTTCGCTACCCTGTGTGCTCTGGTTGCCGCCGCTGCTGTTCCCATCGTACCAGACCGTGTCCCCAATGCTGCCCAGCACCGGCGGATAGCTGAAGTCCTGATCCAGCTGCTCTGGGGTGGTGGCGTTGATCGTCACCACGCTTGTGCTGTCATTGCCGCCGTCGGCGTCAAAGGTGGCACTTGTGGTCACGGTGTTGGGCAAGGTCGCTGTGATCACGGTCACGGTGTAGGTACCCAGCGGCAGATTGGCGAAGAGATAGCCACCGTTGCTGTCGGTCGTGGTCGTCAGGATCGCGCCCAGACTGTCGGTCAACTGCACTGCAATGCCCGGCAAGCCAAGTTCCGTACCTTGTGTGCTCTGGTTGCCACCGCTGCTGTTCAGGTCATACCAGACGGTATCACCAATGCGGCCCAACTGCGTAAAGGCAAAGTCAACGCTCAAGTTCGAGTTATCGTCACCGTCACCATCCGTGGTCGGTTCGAGGCCGATGCTCAGGTTGACCGGTTGGCTGCGCACTGCGCCAATGACTACGCCGGGGCCATCATCGTCGTCATTGTTGTCGGCATTGATCGCCGAAGCTGAGACAGGATCAAGACTACTTTGCAGATTTTCGAGCGGACCACCCGGCGCAAAGTTCGCGGCAGGAATGGTGACTACGTAGTCATTGGGCATCAACCCCGTGAAGAGGTAGCGGCCGTCAACTGCGGTCGTGGTCGTCAGGATTGGTGAAGCGGTGCCACTCAGGGCCAACGTCACCGTGACGCCTTGGATCCCCACTTCACCCAAACCACTCTCGAAGAGACCATTATTATTGTTGTCATACCAGACCAGGTTACCGAGGCTCATCAGCACTGGCGGATAGCTAAAGTCGCGGTCGAGATCAACCGGGGCGGCCGGTGTTAGTTCGACCACACTCAAGCTGTCCCCATCGGCTTCGGGGTCAAAGGTTGGGCTGGTGGTCACAGTGTAGGGCAGCGTTGCCGTGTTCACGGTGACCGTGTAGGTGCCGAGCAACAGCTGATCGAAGCGATACCAACCGGTGATGCTGGTGGTCGTCGTGATTGTCGTGCCATTGCTATCGGTTAACTGCACTTCCACGCCGGGCAAGCCAACTTCGCTGCCTTGGCTGCTCTGGTCACCGCCACTGCGGTCAACGTCATACCAGATCGTATCGCCAATGCTGCCATAGAGAATGAAGGCAAAGTCCGCGGTCAGGTTGACGTTGTCATCATCGATCGCGCCGGTGTAGCCGGTATCGTCGTCGCCAGTCGGTTCACCATTGGCGCTGAGCGTATACGCTTGCGAGCTGATGCCATTCGTCGCCGGATCAGCAGCATCAATGCCATTTTCGTCGCCATCGTGGTCGGTGGTTTCATCGTTGCCGGTGCCAATGCTGGAAAGATAATCAACCAGCACACCGCCAGCTTGGAAGTTCACGGCACCCACGTGGACAAAGTAATTGGCGGGGGCGAGGTTATCAAAGAGATAACGGCCCGTGCTGCCGGTCACCGTCGTGGCCACCGGTCTGCTTATACCAGGAGTACCACCCGCCAAGTAGAGCGTGACGGTGACCCCTTGGATCGGGCTGTCGATCAGGCTGTCGAAGTCGCCATCCTGGTTGAGATCGTGCCAGACCAGGTTACCAATCGCCACGCGCTCGCCCACGCTGATCACGGCGATGTCGTGGTCATCTTCGTCGCTGTTGGCGTTGTTGAGTTCGTCATCGGTGATCGGCCCCTCATTGTCGGGATCGCTGTCCGGCGTCGAGTCAACATCGACAAAGGGTTCGCCGTCGCCATCTAAGGCGCTGGCAATCTCGGCGGTGTTGGTAATCGTCACACCGGGCATGGTGATCGGTACGCGCAGGACCAGGCTCACCGTCGCCGCAGCGTTCGGTGCGAGTGGCCCGGCGATGGTCGTCACCGCGGGGGTGGTTAGGCTCCAGCCGGGATTATCCGTCTGGCTGTAGGTTAATGCAGCGGGCACACTGTCCACGACGACGATGTCAGTCGCGGTCATGTTGCCCTGGTTGGTGATGGTGATCGTGAAGGTTACGACGCTCGTGCCAGGGACCAGTGGGCTTTCAGAAACCGCACCCACCGTTTTGATCAAGGCGAGGTCATAGCGCTCAACTGCGATCAGGTAATCTTCCACTTCACCATTGCTGGCGGGGCCAGTGGCGCTGAGGTTCGTGTCATGGCTGAGGCGGAAGCGGGCACCCAACTGTTGTTGGAAGTCGGCATCAGCCGGTACGGTGAAGGTGAGCAGCACTTCCTGGTTACCAGCGCCACTGCTGACCGTCGCGGTGACGGTTTCACCGGCGGCAAAGCTACCATCGCCGTTAAAGTCGATGAAACCGTAGAGCACTGCGTCAACCCCGGTCGTGTTGAGCACGGTCGCGGTGACCACTGCGCTCTGGCCGGCGACAAAGATCGGCAGATTGATGCCATCTTCGTCGTCGCTGTTGGTGTCGTCGCCATCAGCGGTCGCGGTCGGTTGGCCGTCAGTCTCGATATCCTCGGCCGCACCCAAGCGCAGGCCAGGGATCAGCGTGTGGCTGGGGCCACTGTTGCTGAGCAGAGTCGCGTAGTCGGGTGAAGTTGTCGCGTTGCCGTCGGGCAAGTCACCGAGATCGACGCCAACAAAGGCGAAGTCAACGGTGAGGTTGCTGTTGCGGCTCGTGTCGCCATCGGTATTTGGCTCGGCACCAGCGCTAAGCACAACTGGTTGGCTGTTTACGGCGGCGGCGGCAATGCCAGGGCCGTTATCGTCGTCATTGGCATCGTCGTTAATTGCCGACGCACTCGCCGGATCGACGCTGCTGATCAGTGTTTCCAGGGCACCACCAGGGGCGAAGTTTGCGGCCCCAATGGTGACAATGTAAGCGCTCGGCACCAGATCCGTGAAGCGGTAGTTGCCGTTGAGATCGGTCGTGGTCGTCAAGAACGGCGCGGCGCTGGGGCTGATGGTCAACGTCACCGTGACGCCCGCAATGCCAAACTCGCCGATGCCCGGTTCATAGAGGCCATTGTTATTAAAGTCACGCCAGACCAGATTGCCAATACTCAGTGGCCGCCAGAAGCCGAAGTCGAGCGTCAGATTGGTATTGTCATTCGTATCACCGTCAACATCCGGTGTGCCGTCCGGCTCGTTGTTATAGGTCAGGGTGATCAGAGCGCTGTTGATGTCGCCGCTGCCCCCATCGCCAACGCCGTTGTCATCGCCGTTGTCATTATCATCGGGTGTGAGTGTCGTCGCCACATCGTCGCTGCTGACATAGCCGGCCAATGCGTTACCACTGGTGAAGTTGCTCCCCATTACGACGACACGGTAGGTGCCGGAGATCAGATTGGTAAAGGTATAGTAACCGGCCCCATCGGTGGTTGTGGTCAACTCTTTATTATTCTGAATGACCGGCTCGTCATTCTTGTCCAACAAGGCTAAGACCACGCCGGCCAGCCCAGTTTCGTTGTCATCGCTACCATTGTTAAGTTCGCCACTGCCCGTGCCTTCATCACGCCAGACGCGGTTACCCAGGCTCATGGGCTGCCAGAGGCCGAAGTCAAGATTGAGGTTTTCGGTCGCCGCGGTGGTCGCGGTGGCACTTTCATTCGTACCAACGCCACCACCAGGGGTCAGGGCAAAGGGTTGGCTGACGATGAAGCTGCCGGCAGGCACACCGTGATCGTTCTCATTGTTGCCGTCATCGGTGATCTGGCCATCGCTGCTGGTATAAGCGGCAGAGGGCGGCGTCACGCTGATCACATAGGTGCCACTGATCAGGCCGGTAAAGGTATAGTAGCCGGCCACCGTTGTGGTTGTGTCAACCACTGCACCATTATCGTCAAGCAAGGTCACTGTCACGCCGTCAAGCGCCGGTTCGCCACTATCGACCAGGCCATCGTTGTTGTAATCCTCCCAGACATAGTCGCCGACGGTGAGCTTGTAGAAGCCGAAGTCGACGGTCTGGTTGCCGTTGGCGTCGATGCCGGGCAGGTTGCCCCCATCGCTGCTTTCGTCACCACTCAGGAGTGGTTCGTCGCCCGGTTCGAGGGTGATTGGCTTGCTGGCGACCACACCGAGCGCAGCCAACAGATCACCATTGTCATCCTGATCACTGTCGTTGTCGGGATCGGGCGCGCTCGCCCCATTGCCGTCGCTGCTGACATAGTCAACCAGCTCACCGCCGCTGCTGAAGTTCGGAGCGGCGATGACCACGATGTAGTTCGTGTTGGCGCTGGTCGTCGGCGTCAGTTCGGTAAAGGCGTAGTAACCGCTGGGGTTGGTCGTCGTCGTTGTGATCAGGCTATCGGCCCCATCGTAATCACCGCTGCCATTGCTGTCCTGATAAAGGTCAACCGTGACATTGGCGACACCCGTGCTGCTGCCCGCGGTGTTGCCTGCGCCATCATTATCCAGGCCGTCATTGTTCGTGTCATACCAGACGCGGTTACCAACGTTGACATAGGGCCAGAAGCCGAAGTCAAAGGTGTGATCATTTACCCCGGCGGCACCGGTGGTCGCCTCGGCCGTGGCGAGCGTGCCGCTCAGCAGACCGTCAGAGTCGACACCGTCGGCCAGGGTGGTGCCACTGTCGACATCCGCTATAGTCAGTTTATAATTTTCGAGCGCGCTCTGCGTCGTATCAATCCGAATCTCGTATTGGGTGCGCGGTAACAGGCCACCCACCGCGCTAGCACTGGGCACGACACCAAAATTCGTCGGCACCGTCAACGAGAAGATCGTGGTCAGGCGCGGGTCGCTGGCGTCGATAAAGTAATATTCACCGTTGCTGTTCGTCGTCGCGTTGGCGATCTGGGTGCCGGTGATATCATAGAGCGTTACCTGCACACCGGGGATCGGCTGCTCTGACGGATCTTGGATGCCATCCATGTCCAGGTCTTCCCAGACATAGTTGCCGATCTCGATCGGGGCGGGATCACAGAGCAGTTCGACATCGCCCATGCCGGCGGCTTTGCCAAAGGTCTGGAGATTGGTGCCGGTGCTGGTGGCATAGGCATCGGTCCTAGCGCCGGTTGTCGTGCTAAGCCACTTCAACCCTTGTGAGTTGAATTGGTTTGGATCAAAAGCTGTCATTACCACTTCGTTGGAGCCAAAACGAACCGTCAGACCACCGGCGCTCGTTTCGTGGTGGCTAGCGTCGGAGCCTTTGTACGCATCGCCATAGAAGAATTCACCGGCATTGCCATAGCTGTCAGCGGAGGAGTAGCCAGGCTCCGGATCATCAAAGGTGTCGGTAAGGTCATCATAATAGGGATCACCGGGATCAGCTTGCCCATCTTCGAGGACAAAGCCGCTGCTGGTCTTTTTGGCGTAGAGAATATCACCCACTGAGCCAAAGGATAATGCCGATGTGTCGCCACTAACTGCCTTACGATTGGCCCACCCCGTCTGGTGGCCAAAACGATCCATCACCCCCAGGATCAGCGACCCATCAGGCGTAAATTCAATGTCAGAAAGCATCGGCGACGGTGCGCTGCGGAAGTCGGCGCAACAGCCATTGGTACCAATATTGTTTACCGTAATATCGGCATCATTCCAACTGTTCATCCAGCGTTGCCAGTTACCGCTGCGTTGGTTGGTGCCAGTTTGCATCTGATAATAGGGTTCCCGATCATAGTCGAGCGCAAAGCTCAACTCTTCGGTGAACGCCGTCGGATTGGCCGGATCAAAGGAGAGCACATAGGCTACCAGTTCGCTCGGTTGCTTGAGCGTTGATGCGCTGGCGGCATCACAGATCGCGCCAAGGTAAGCGCGCTCCTTGGCCAGCTTAAGCGCGAAGGGGCGCAACGTACCATCCGTACAGGTTGGCGCACCGCTGATCGTATCATCCGACGGACCGCCGGTGACGATATTGTAGTGACGTACCGCACTGTCGGCTACCGGGTTCGGGTTCGTACCGCTCGGGGTCACCTGCGTGAGATCGATCTGCACAATCGTCCGTTGGTTGAGGTTGACTAGCCAGAGCGTATTCTCATCGGGCAGCAGATCAATGCCGCCCCAACCGACCGTGCCAACCTTGCCAAACGCATCGAGATCAATCGTCGGGTTGCCCGGTGTGTTGGAAAGGTTGTAGTTTGCGCCACTGCTGCGATCAACTGAACCGAGATCAAGGCTACCGCCATTACTGGCTGTGACCCCTTGCAGATCAAAACCACCACTTAAAGCGGGTGAACTACCACTCATATCGGCAACGTAGACACCATCCAGGCCACGTGCACCCAAGCCGACATGGCGTTTGAGGAACGCTGCACCATATAACTGTTGACTGGATGAATCATAGCTAAGGCCCCAAATCGAGCCCACTTGGCCAAGGGTGGCCACAGTGACCTGGCTACTGCTGTGATCGTCGGGGATCATACGGACAGAGCCGTTGCCGCTGTTGGAACCACTGCCTGTACCGCTCTCAAAACGACTAAAGGCCAAGTGTGGATTGGTCTGGCAATATTCACAGGGCACGTTGATGGCCAGATCTGCGGTACACGAAGCCCCATCATGGAACTGTACCGTTGTCCCCGAATTGGTACCCGCCGGGCCACTTTGGAAGAGTTCGGGTAGGTCGCTAAATTCGAGGCGGATGTTGCTGCCGGCGCTAAAGATGCCGGGCAGAACATAGCTGCCGTCCGTTTGGACCAGGGTCTGGTCGATCACCACGCCGGCATCGTCATAAGCCGTCACAATGATTGGGCCGGGGACGCCGACATAGCTTGGCTCGCCGCTGTCTTGGCGACCATTGGCGTTGAAGTCGCGGAAGATCGTGCCGCCCAGGTCATCGTTGCCGGCACTACAGCCGATAAAGGTTTCAATCGTAAAGCCAAAGTCAACGGTCAGGTTGGTGTTGTCGTCATCCTGGCTGCTGGCAGGCGTGCCACTCGTGCCGGCCTCAGCGGTCGGCTCGGTATGGGGGAAGAGCGTGATCACACTGCTGCTGACCCCGCCGTTGACCAGCGTGTCGCCACCGTTCTCATCCAGATTATCGTCGGTGGCGATATCACCAGCCCCACCGGTCGAAGAGGTATAGCCATCGAGCACACTGCTGAAGTTACTAGCCGGAATGTGGACAATATAGTCCCCATCGAGCAGGTCGTCAAAGAGATAGAAGCCGCCATTAGCCGTTGTCATAGCATCAAGCGGGCTATCCACGCCGGGGGTATCCGCCCCGTCATAGAGTTCGACAAGCACCCCGTTGATCCCACTTTCGCCACCGTCGCGGCGACCGTTGTTGGCATAGCCTGCGCCGGCCCCAAAGTCGATCCAGACCTGGTTGCCAATGGCATGCAGTTCGGGCGGATAACCAAAGTCCTGGTCCAACCGCTTGTGCGACGGCCGGGTCAGGGTGACCGACGAAACGCTGTCGGCCCCGCCATCGGGGTCCGCGGTCGGCGTGTGGACAACCGTAATCGGCAGCGTGCTGGTGATCACGGTGACGCCATAGGTGCCGGGCGGCAGATCGGTAAAGAGATAGCGCCCGGTGATGCTGGTCGTCGTGGTGATGGTCGCGCCGCTGGGCAGGGTCAACTGCACTTTGATACCATCCAGGCCAACTTCCGCGCCGCCATCATCGTCGCTGCCAAAGTCAAGATCATACCAAACGCGGTCGCCGATGTAGCCGAGCGGTTCGATATAGGTTTCGTAATCTTCCACTTCGCCGTCCGTGGCCAACCCATAGAAATTGGCTGTCGGATCAGTGGTCAAGCGGAAGCGCGCATAGGTGGCAATATTCTGCGTCGCGGTGGCGGGCACCGTAAAGGCGAGCGTTTGCACACCATTGTTAACCGGCTTACTGTTGAAGATCTGGTCGGCCCCTTGGGTAAAAGTGCCGTCGCCGTCAAAGTCGAGCCAGCCGCTAAGATAAGCCTGCACGCCGCTTGTGTTATGGACTGTTACCACGGTAGAGATCACACGCCGCGGCACAATCGGATTGAGGAAGCTGATGCCATCCTCGTCGTCGGGCGTCTCGCTGCTATCGTCACCGGTAGCCGCGACATTTGGTTGGCCGTCGGTTTCATCGTCAACACTCGCCCCCAAGTAGAGGGTGCTGGTGATAAAGTGGGCCGGACCGGCAAACGCGGTCGCATTGCTACGCGTGGTGGCATAGCTGTTAGGCGCGTCGCCCCAGTCACCGGTCACAGTGAACTGGTCATTGTCGCCGACTTCATAGTCATCAAGCGCACCACCGTCGAGCGGATCGGTGCCGTCGGGCTCATCCGCGCCGCCATCGCGCTCGTTGGGATCGGTACCCGGCAAGGTGCTCCACACGAGACCGGCCTGGTTGACAATCTGGTCACCCGGCTCGGCGGTCGCCGCCAGTTGGGCGCGGTAGCGAATGGTTAGGGTGGCACCCTGGGGCAGCGCAAAGCCGCCATCGGCCACGGCGGGGATGCGCACCACATTGCCAATTACTTCACTGCTAGGGGCCGTGATCTGGGGCACGCCACCAGGTGTGATGCTGACGACAACGGGGTTGGTCAGCCCAGCGGGCAAGGTATCGGTCAGCACGAGATCAAAGGCATCGGCGCTGCTGCTGCCCGCGTGGGCCAGGGTCACGGTATAGGTGACCACCGTGCCAGGGTTGAGATAAGTGGGCAGCGGAGTGACCAAGGCTTTAGTCAACGCCAGTACCGGCTCGACCAGCTCGACCTGGACCGTATTGGAATCCTCGGTGACAGTGTCAAAGCTGACAGTGAAGGTGTTGTCGCGCGTGCCGCCCGCCTGATTGCCGAGCACGTTGAGCACGACGGCATCAAATTCGACAATCAGCAGCTCTTCGTCGCTGTCAAAGTCGTTGTTGGTTATGGTGCCAAAGGCAAAGATCGGATCTACCCCGTCGCCAAAGGGCGCGCCGGTGACGGTCAAGCCGGTGGAGATGACATCACCGCCATTGATGACCGCAACGGTCACCGCGTTCGAAAATTGTAGACCCGTAGGCAGCGCATCGGTCAGCCGGAAATTGGGCAAGGTCCCTTCCGGCAGCGCCGTCTGTAGGCGATAACGGACCACTTCGCCGATGGTCAGATCGGGGCCACTGGTGTGCTCTGCGTTGGTCGCAGTGATCGACTTGAGTGGTGAACTCAGAATGATAACTTTGTAATCTTCCACTTCGCCGTCAAGTGCGGTGCCGGTGGCATCGATGCCACTTTCGCTGCCATAGCGGAAGCGAGCGTAGGTGGTGCCTAAGGTGGCATCACTGGGCACGGCAACGGTAAGGGTCTGCACGCCGTCAAGGGCAAAATCGGTGGCAATCTGCTCCGCCGTCGCCCATTCGCCGTCGCCATTCCAGTCGATCCAGGCGTTGAGTAGGCCCGCATCGGTGATCGGTTTGGTGCCGGTAATGGTCAACACCGCGTCGCGACCAGGGAAGAGCACGCCGGTCGGCTGTGCAATGGTGCCGAGATAGTCGGGGAAGCGGACGCCATCTTCGTCGTCGTCAAATTCACCGTTGTTATCATCGTCCAGGGCCTCATCACCGGGTTGGCCATCGGTTTCATCGTCGACACTGGTGCCTAGGTAAAAGTCCGGCACAATGATGTGACGGGCCGCATCGGCTGGGTCGATGGTAAAGAGGGAACTCACCGGGTAAAGGCTGGGCGCGTCGCCATAGTCAGTCGGCAACCAGAGGCCAAAGTCCCACGCGGGGGTAAAGCGATTGGCATCGGTGGTTGTTTCATCGACCGTAAAGGTTTCGCTCTGCCAGTAATCGCCGTAGGTCGGATCGGTGTCTTGGGTTGCGCCGTCGCTGTCCTCTTCATCATGGTCACCCGCGCCCTGTTGTTGGGGGCTGACCGTGTAACCAGCCGGTGGATAGAAGCGCAGGTAATAGTCACCCTCATCTAAATAGGAGAATTGATAATAGCCGGGATCGCCATTCTGATCCGGGCCGGTATAGCGGTAGTCGAGTAGATTGTCATCAGTGTCATAGAGTTCGACGCGGACGCCGCTCACACCCCAACCATTCAACTCTTCGGCCTGTTGGATGCCATCATCCTGGATGCCGGCGATATCGAGCCAGGTGTAATCACCCAGTGAATATTTGTCATCGGTGGCAATGCGGATGCCGACGCGAATCGGCTCGGTGGAAGGCAACTGCAGTGCCGAGCTATCATTGCCGGGGGTACCATCTTCATCTTTGGCCTCAAACGCCGTAAAGCCAAAGGAGTTCCAGGCAATTTTACAGTTCGGGGTAGCCGTCCAGTCAAATGAGTCATCGGCGGGGGTCAGACAAGCAGCATTCGCCGGCGCAATGTTGGGGGCGACCATGTGCCAATTAAAGGCGAGTGAAGCCCCACGCGGCAGGACCACACAATCGGTGGGATCGGTGGCATCACAGAATTCGATCTTAATTGCGCGTACACTGGTCGGATCGGCGGGGAAAGTGGTCTTCCACTTTGCCGGCAGACAGCCACTCGGGCCATCGGTGACCAGCTCCGTGCGACAAGGATTGGTTTCGCTGCTGTAGTAAATCGTTACGGGCACGCTACCAGGTCCATTGATCGCGGCCTGCAAGTTGGGTCCCCAGTCGCTCAACCGCGCTTGGGGATCGATCACACCGGTATCGCCAACATAAGGGAAGATGTCGATCAAGGTGATCTTAGTCACCGAGACGTTGCTCGTATTGGTCATGATCAGGCGATAATCGACATCGCCACCGAGGACGGTCAACCCCAGTTTGTTGTAATCTTCGATTTCACAGGCAGTCGTCGCGCCATAGTCGGTGGTATTCTGGCAATCGAGCGTGCCGCGCACAAACTTTTCTGAATCCATCGAGAGCGCGACACCGACGGCCGGCACCGCTTGTTCGCGACAGGCAACTTCGGCGGTGTTACCGTCATCATCCAGGTCGAGGTCATCGGTGTAAATCAGCGCACCGTTCTGCGTACAGAGCAGGATCTTTTCCAGATCAACACCCGGATCATCGGGGTCGGTTGGGCCATCCCATTCCAGGAGCGCGGCGCGGTTTTCGTAGGTACCAGGCGGGGTGCCATCGACAACCTGCGCTTGTAAGGAGACCACTAGCTTCGTGCCGGGGGCCAAGCTGTAGCGCGCATCGGTACCGCCACTGCCGCTTTGGTCTTGCCAACGCCAGCGCAACAAGGTGCGCCCGGTGCCTTTGTAATCGTCAATGACCTCCAAATTGGGGGCCGGCGCGCCGACCGCGCTACTCCCGGAGACAAAGGTGGCGCTGCTGATCACATAAGTGAACATCGGTGACAAAAGGTCAACCAGCACCGGGTTGTCTAAAGGCAGATGGGCCACATCCGCATTGGAAAGCTCAATCGTAAAATCGACAATGTCAAGCGGCAAGTAAGGGCCACCGCTATCCGTCTTACTGACGCGCGGGATCGCCCGTTGGGCAATGATGTCAACCGTATCACAGGCTTGCAGCGTCGTGGTAATTTCGTTGTTTGTCAACGTGCCACAATTTTGGAAACTATCGCCAAAGCTTAGCCCACTGTCGGCGGTGCCAAAGAGTTGCACGCTATAGGGAGGGGTCCGTTTGGGCAAGACATCCATGTCGCCGATGTCCCAGCGCAAGTGGCTGATCGTGTCGTTAATGGGGAGGGCAAGGCTACCGGTGGTGATCACGGTGGTCGCATTGAAGGGATTCCCACTCAGGGGCAGCCAGTTGCCATCACCGTTAAGCTGGTAGAAGCTGCTGACCGGTTTGGTAATTGTCGCGCTCACTTCCCAGCCGCGTAGATTGTAATCAGCCGGAATCACATCGGTAATGACCTGATTGGTCAAGGTGAGATAGCCACTATTGTTTGCCGAGAGGGTAAAGGTCACCGCTTCGCCGGGCAATACTTCGGTATTGGGATTGGCAGCCGGACCGGTAAATTTACTCGGGCTGGTGGAGCTTTTGCTGAATTGCGCTTCGGCATACGGCGCGATAAAACCAAAATCGTGACTATCCGTTAGTACCACTGCGGGCGAACCATCTTCCGGTTGCCCCGTTACCCGCAGCGCATTGGTCTGGGTGACACCAGGATCGCTGGTGTAGCGCAAAGTCACCTGGCGGGTTAAACAGCCGCCAACCGCGACCGTCGGCAAATTGGTAAAGACGACCGTGCCCCCCTGATCCGGGGCAACTGTCGGTGTATAGGTCCAGTCTACGCTTTCCTCACCTTCGGCGTCCACAAAGAAGGCTGCGGCAGGCAGGGTATCGGTCATCACGGCGTTGGTGAGGCGAATACCACCATTGCTGTCAGGGCTACAGATCCCCACGCTGAAATCGGCTGGGAAGCCCACAATGGCATCGTTCGGGCCACTTTTGCTCGCCGTCATTTCAAAGGCCCCGGTCGTGGTGACCACGGTGCTTTGGGCGGTGACCGGCGCGGCATTGGAGCCATTGATGGTCGCCTCATTCTGAGCCGTGGTGCCGGGCAGGGTGCCGGGTTTGAAGCGGGCCGAGAAGCGCAAAATCCCTGTACTGCCGGCCGGCAACGGATCAACAAAGGTCCAAGTCAGGGTGCCGGCGCTAGGGTTGAGATTCTGGATGTGGGAGGTAAGCACGGCGCTGCCGGCCACATATTCCAGATCAGCAGGCAGTATATCGACAATCGTGACGCCGGTACAGTTACTTGTAATACTGGCGCACTTATAGCTCATGATATACTCAAACGGCACACCGGATTCGACCGTCGTTGCCGTGGTGCTCTTGGTCAGGGCCAGCGTGGGGCTTTGGCCGTAGGCAATGGCCGGTGCCGGCAAGAACTGTTGTAGCTGTGGTGCCAATAACGCCGCTAAAGGTGGGGGCGCCATACTCACAAACAGTGAGGTGATAAGGCTAACCAAGAGTAGGCCAATGCGCGCCGCGCGCAAAGGCCTGCTCATCGAGAGTAGAACCGGGTGCATGAATTGCTCCTATGCTTTTTTTGATAATCAGCCAAATGCTAGACAAGCGTGCGCCATCAGACGCAATTATTGTCAGCTTTTAGGCAGAATGTAGCATGCACCACGATACCTTAGCTTAGTACTCTTTTCATCGGCTAAAGTGCGTAAACCGCTTGTATGGTTTGGAAACGCTTAATTAAGCTAATTTGCGTTATTGTTGTTTTATGCGTTGGCATTGATCGTCAGCGCAAACAAAGCCATAGTCCGCTGTTACAACCTAGGTGATGCCCCGCCCTGCAACCCATTCTTAATGTGGGCTTACATCACCTTTGTACAGTTTTATCTATTTGGCTCGTTTTTGTTTCTTCACATTTTCTTCACAATCGTGTGTTATGCTAAACAGCTAGCTCGTTCATTATTAACCGCGTTATCCCTAGCGTTGGTAGCGCTGGCATTAAGTGCCTTGGCGTGCAAACAGACTATCTCTATGAAGGAGATTACAGTGAAACGTTACTTGACTATCTTTATACTCCTCGCCCTGAGCACCCTGCTCAGCGGCTGTAAGCCGATGATGAGACATGCACACGCGATGATGGAACATTGGCAGATGCACCACGAGTGGATGATGGACCACGAAAGCATGATGGATCATAAAAGCATGATGGATCATGAAGGCATGGATCATGAAGGCATGATGGATCATGAAGGCATGAACCATGAAGGCATGATGAGCCAGCAGGGCATGGACCACGGGGCAATGGCAAATGGGACAATCCCCAATGCCGCCCCCTTTGATGCCCAATTCATCGATAGCATGATCCAACATCATGAAGGCGCGATTGCGATGGCAAAAGAAGCACAGACGGCCAGCGAACGCCCAGAAGTGCTGGCGTTGGCCGAGGCAATCATCGCCGCCCAAACCAAAGAGATCGAACAGATGCAGGCGTGGCGTGCTGACTGGTACCCCGATTTAGCACCATCCAAGGGCATGGGCATGGACATGGGCATGATGATGATGCCCGCTGATGAGACCATCGCCTTTGATCAACGTTTTCTTACCACCATGATCGACCATCATCAAGGGGCGATTCACATGGCGGAGATGGCACTGGCACAGGCCGAACATGCAGAGATCAAGACCCTGAGCACTGCGATCATCGAGGCACAACAGGCCGAGATCACCGCGATGCAGGGCTGGTTGCAAGAATGGTTTGATGTCAAGAGTGAGTAACTTTTATTTGTAGCGTAAAACTGCACGGCTAAGATCTGTCGATCTTATACTGAAGTCAAGTTGAGAACCGGAGTTTTGCTGGCTAACGGGATCGCGTGCGTCGCACTGACCGCCAACTGTTTCCAGTCCGCTAGATTCTTTGGTCAGTGCGACGCACGCTGACCGAAACTAGGGGTCTCATTCTGATTTGAGTATAGCCGTGCAGTTTCATTTTACTGTTTATGGGCGATTCAGCACTTATCAGCTTGGCCGAACATGGGGT
Source organism: Caldilineaceae bacterium (assembly GCA_022842065.1). The sequence continues at coordinate 116,426 of JALHQH010000016.1, read as the reverse complement.
ATAATCGTTAGCATGGCGATGGTGAAATTCATCACAACCGTAAAACGTAAAACGTGATGCGTAACTGCCACGCATCACGTTTTACGTTTCACCGTTAAGCCACATGTAAAGGTTAGGAAGATGATGGAAACGCAATCGAATTCAGCCCCGGTGCCTGTGGGCGGCGAGAGTAGCCCGTTTGCCGAGCGGATTGATCGCCTGCTGTGCCGCTTTTTGCGCCACTGGATGCTCTTCTTTTTAGGGCCAATGGTCATCTTTGTCATTTTGCCCTTTCTGGCCCCGCTGGCAATGTACATGGGCTGGGAAGGGCTAGGCGTGGCGCTGCATGTGATCTATTCCCCCTTCTGCCACCAGTTGCCGCAACGCAGCTTCTTCTTTTTTGGCGAAAAACTCACCTATACGCTGCCCGAAATTCTGGCGGTTTACCCGCATAATGATCCGTGGCTGTTACGCCATTTTGCCGGTAGCCCCGAACTGGGCTACAAAATGGCGTGGAGCGACCGCATGGTCAGCTTTTACTTTATGACGCCGATCTTTGGCCTGCTCTTCCCACTGGCGCGCCGTTTGGGCTATTCACTGCGCCCGATCCCCTTCTGGTTGATGTTGCTTTCCCTGGTGCCGATTGGCGTCGATGGGCTGAGCCATGTCTTTAACGACACGCTCTTTGGCATTAGTGCCGGCGGCTTTCGCGATACCAACGCCTGGCTGGCCCAACTTACGAACAATGCTTTCCCCGGTTTCTATGCCGGCGATCACTATGGCACCTTTAATTGGTGGATGCGCATTATCACCGGCGTGATCGCAGCATGGGGGCTAGCTTTTCATTACATTCCCTGGCTGGACCGCACGGTGCGCCTGGAGGTGCGCCGCTCGTGTCCACCCCAGGCAAAGGGCGCACAATAATTACTTGAAATTGAAAATGGTTAATGTGTGTGCTGTGGCGAGATTTTGCGGATTCAGCTTGTTCAATCCGTTCTACAGGGCTGCTCACACAAATTGTTGCCGCTTCAATCTGTTCAATCCGCTCCCCGAATCTGTTGACAGTGTGTTTACCCTTGCTGGCGCGCCACCAGCCAATCACGCCAGCGGTCGGGCAGGCGGGCGATCAGGTTAATGGCAATCTGCGCATCGCGCCCAACCGCGTAGCGCGTTTTGGGACGGGGGGCAGTGAGGGCAGTTGCCACCACCATGGCGACCTGTTCAGGCGGAATGCCGACATTGGCATTCTTTTCCGCCTGGGCAATCCGCTTGGTCATCTGTTTTCCATAGAGATCCTGCGCATGGGGTGGAAATTGTGCAACAATCCGCCGCGCCCGTGCCAGCGAAGTTTCCCAAATCGGCGTGATGATTGCGCCCGGCTCGATGCTCACCACCGCGATTCCCCACGGGGCCAACTCTTGGCGCAGCGCATCGGTCAACGCCTCTAATGCAAATTTTGAGGCATGGTAAGGGCCCAACCATGGCCCGGCAATTCGTCCACCCATCGAGCTAATGTTGATAATCCGCCCCTTGGCCAGCCGCAACAAAGGCAACAGCGCCTGCGCAACCCCAATCTGGCCGACCACATTGACCTCCAGTTGATTGCGCAATTCGTCCAGCGGAATAAACTCCAGCGGCGCGGCGACGGCGACCCCCGCATTGTTGACCAAACCAGCCAAGCCGGCATCACCCACGGCAGCATGTACCGTCTCAGCGGCGGCGTGCACTTGTGTTTGGTCAGTGACATCGATTACCAACGTGGTCAGATTGGCACCCGTGGCAGTGACCAATGCCTCACCGTCTTCAACTTTGCGCACCCCAGCAAAGACATGAAAGCCCTGTTGCGCCAAACCGAGCGCGATCGCCCGGCCAATCCCCTTAGATGCACCCGTAACCACCACAAAATGTTTGCTCATGTGTCTCTCCCTATGTTAGTTAGCTGACGAATATGTGGTTCTACTGGATCTTATGGGGTTACCCTTCCTGGAAGAGGCGCAACGATTCTGCCCAGACCGACAAATTTCTGCCTCTTCCAGGAAGGATCCATCTCAACCCCCTGAATTCTTGAAGAGACGAATGCGTTCCGAGGACACCGCGCCGAATTGGGGTCAACGAACCCCTTGCTGCGGTGTCCTCGGAACGCATTGCCCAAAAGATTGTCAAATTTAGAAAAAATGTTTACAATGGCAACACGTGATATAATTTACACAACTTATGTTGATCGTTCTGTGGGAATGTTTACAATGACAACATCGGAAATGATGATCGAAAATAACTATCATCATGGCGACTTAAAAAATGCCTTGATTGCCGCTGGTTTAGCGCTCTTAGCCAGTGAAGGGGTGGAGCGGCTGACCTTGCGCGCGGTCGCACGCCGAGCGGGGGTCAGCCATACCGCCCCCTATCGCCACTTTGCCAATAAAGAGGCGCTGCTGGCGGCGATTGCCGAGGATGGTTTTGCCCAACTCACCGCCACCCTGGCGGCTGCCCTGACAGCAGGAGATCAAGCAACTGTGATCGCAGCCACTCGATCAGCTACCGGGCGAGTTGTCGCCGGGGGCCTGGCTTATGTACAATTTGCGCAACAAAATCCGGCGATCTTTCGTCTGATGTTCAGCCACATGGTCGGCGACCGTTCGCACTATCCTACCCTCTATCTCGCCGCCAAGCGCGCTTTTAATACGCTGCTGGCCGCCATTGTTGCTGGCCAGCAGCAAGATGAGTTTGTTGCCGGGCCAGCCGATCTCCTCACGATGTCACTCTGGGCGATGGTGCATGGGCTTGCCACGCTTGTCATCGATAATCAGATTGGGCTTGCGCCTGTAATGGGCGACTGTGCGGAAGAGCAACACACACTCACGGCCCTCTTGCACCACATGTTAACCGGCTTAAAGGATCATCATCATGACTGAAAATCGTGCGCCCTGGTACCAAACGACTCACCGCTGGGGGCAGACCAACATTACCGAACTCGACCCGCCCCGCTATGACATCGACTGGTGGCGCGCTTATTGGCAACGCACCCAGGTGCAAGGGGTGATCATCAACGCCGGTGGCATTGTTGCCTACTACCCCAGCCGTTATCGCGAACAATACCGCGCCCGCTTCCTGGAAGAGCGCGATCTCTTTGGCGAATTACTCCAAGTTGCGCACGAAGATGGGTTGACCGTGCTGGCGCGCATGGACTCCAACCGCGCCACCCTGCAAACCCTGCACGAACATCCCGAATGGTTTACGCGCAGCGGGGAAGGGGAACCCTATCAGGCCGCTGACCGTTTCATCACCTGTATCAACAGCACCTACTACAGCCAATTTCTGCCCGATGTGCTGCGCGAGATCATCGTCAACTATCGCCCCGACGGCTTTACCGACAACAGTTGGAGTGGCCTGGGCCGCGACCAGATCTGCTACTGTCGCAACTGTGAACGCAAATTCTTTGATGACATCGGCGAAGATCTGCCGACCGCAGTCGACTGGCGTGATCCGATCTACCGCCGTTGGGTACGTTGGAGTTATGATTGCCGCTTGCAAGTCTGGGATCGCAACAACGGGGTGACGCAGGCCGTGGGTGGCCACGACTGTCTCTGGCTGGGAATGAATTCAGGCGACCTTGCGCATCAGAGTCAGCGGCTGCGCGACATGAAAGCGATCTGCGAACGCTCCGAGATCGTGATGGTTGACTACCAGACGCGCGGCCCCGGCACCCCCTTTTATCACAACGGCAATGCCGGCAAGTTGATCCACGGGCTGCTAGGCTGGGAGAAGTTGGCCCCGGAAAGTATGGCCCAATATCAAGGGCGCATCCCTACCTTTCGGCTCGCGGCCAAACCGGCAGCGGAAGTCCAACTCTGGATGACAGAGGGCATTGCCGGTGGTCTGCAACCCTGGTGGCACTTTATCAGCGCCTACCACGAGGATCGCCGCCAATATCTCACGCCGGAACCCTTGTTGCGCTGGCACGCCCGCAACGACCAATATCTGCACAATCGCACGCCCGTCGCCACCGTCGGCGTGCTCTGGTCCCAGGAAAATCTCGATTTCTATGGCCGCGAGGCCGGCCACGAACGGGTAATGTTGCCTTATGAAGGCATCACCCGCGCCTTAATTCGGGCGCGCATTCCTTATCTGCCCTTACACATCGACCATGTTGGCCGCGATGGGGCCAACTTCACTACCCTGATCCTCCCGAACCTGGCCGCGATCTCCGATACCCAGGTGCAAACCTTGCGTGACTTTGTCGCCCAGGGCGGCAACTTGATTGCAACCGGTGAGAGTACACTTTACGACGAATGGGGCGCGCGCCGCGCCGACTTTGCCCTGGCCGATCTCTTTGGGGCGAACACCCTGGATGAGCAAGAAGGTGAACCCGCTACGGAGTCCAGCAGTTGGGAAAGTTATGCGAACCACTCCTATCTGCGCCTGACCCCCGCCTTGGGGGCACAGGTAGATGGGCCACACAGCGACGACGAACCCCCGATCGACAGCGAGCGCCACGCCGTGCTGGGTGGCTTTGCCGAGACTGACATCCTGCCCTTTGGCGGCCAGTTGCTTGTGGTTGATCCGGCTTGGGATGCCCAGGTGCCACTTAGTTGGATTCCCCCCTTCCCGATCTATCCCCCCGAATTTGCCTGGATGGCGCAGACCGAGAGCACCAACCCGGCCTTGATTTTGCGCAACACCGAAGAGGGCGGCCGCGTTGCCTACTTGCCCGCCGATCTCGACCGCTGTTTCGCCCATTATCACTTGCCCGACCACGGCGATCTGCTGGCGAATATTGTGCGCTGGGCCTCGTTCAACACCATCGGCCTCGAAGTCGAAGGCGATGGCCTGATCGACTGTCATCTCTACCTTCAGCCAGGGCGGCTGATCCTGCACCTGGTCAACCTGGCCGGCAGCGACAGCGTCCCCCTCGAAGCCCACCTGCCCGTCGGCCCACTCGTGATCACCCTACGCCTGCCCGACGATGTCAGCGGCCGTCAGGCCACCCTGCTGGTTGCAGAGCACGCAATCGAAACCACGATCCAAGACGGTTGGGTGCGCTGTGAAGTACCACGCGTGCGCGATCATGAGGTGGTTGTGATTGGGTGATTCGTCATTTTGTCGCGTAGTCGCGTGGTCAAACGGTGACGGCGCGACGAGTACAGTGTGGCGGAAGTTCTGATGGATTAAAAGCAGCGTTCGTCCCAGCGGGACGGTTGACTTTAGGCGGGAAATATCATGATTTTCTCGGTCCTATGGTCAATCGTCCCGCTGGGACGAAAAACCCATCAAAATTTCGGCAACGCTGTACTTGCATGCCCTTAGGCTATCATCGGTCATCAAAAAAGGAGCAAACCAACCTGTGTCACTGCGTCGCATTTTGATTCCACTGAACATTTCGGAGGTCAGCCCGGAGATTATGCCGGCGGTCTGTCGGCTCTTTGCGGCAGAGGATGTGGCGTTAACCCTGTTGGGGGTGACCCAACGGCCCAAGAGTTATGTTACTGCCGACAGCGCCGTGGCCGAGATTCCGCATGCCGCCTATACGGTCGCCTGTACGGATGAGGAGTGGCGCGCCTATCGCCAGAAGTTTGAAGTCGAGTTAAAACACCTGGCGCAACAACTGCGCGAAAAGGGCTATCAGGTCACCACCCTCGTGCGCTTGGGCGACCCGGTCGAACAGATTGTCGCCGCGGTGGAACAGGGGCAATACGATCTGCTGGCAATGGCCACCCGTGGACGCAAGGGCTTAACTCGCCTCGTCCTCGGCAGCGTCGCCGAAAGTGTGCTGCGCCAGGTGACGGTCCCCATGTTGCTCGTGCGGCCGACGCGCGAACGGGTGGAGACACCAGCGGCATAAATATAGAATAAGACGCAGATGCAGCGGATTAGGCAAATTTTCGCGGCATTGTTGCGTCTTATCGACAGCACAAATAAACATAGCACGATAGTGTACTGCGCATCCTCCGATGCGCAGCCCGTTTGTGTCAACTCGATTTGTGTTGTCTATTCACCCCTCGCGCTAGTAATAAGCCCCTTGACACCCTCACTTTTCCATGATATCATAAGCACATACCCCCCCCAGGGGGGATGGGAACGAGGGTAATTAACAATTAACCGTTAAGTATTCTCCATTAATTATTAACAGGAAACGCCGCCGATGGATGAATCCACCCGCAAAGCAGTCACCCGCCGTCTCTCCAGCGCTTCGGGCCACTTGAAAGGCATCGAGCGCATGGTCGAAGAGGATACCTACTGCATCGACGTGATCAAACAGATCCAGGCGGTGCAGGCCGCGCTCAACAAAGTGAGCGCCATGATGCTCGACAACCACCTGCGCACCTGTGTCACCACCGCCATCCAAGGTGATGATCCACAGGAACGCGAGCGCATGTTGCAAGAAGTGACGAGTGTGTTTGAAGTGACGAGTAAAACGTGAAACGTGATGCGTGAAACGTGATGTGACCTGAGAGACGTTTCACGCATCACGTTTCACGTTTTACGTTTTACGCATCACGTTTGAAAAACCAATAACAAAGGACCAATGACCAATGACCACCAAAACCTTTACCGTCCCCAACATCTCTTGCGGCCACTGCACTCACACGATTGAGAGCGAACTGGGTGAACTGGCCGGCGTGCAGAGTGTTAAGGCCGACGAGGCCACCAAACAGGTGACCGTTGCCTACGATACCCCCGCCAACTGGGATGCGATCAAGAGCTTGCTGACCGAGATTAACTTTCCGGCGGCGGAGGCATAGAACGCGGATTAGGCGGATGAGGCGGATTTACACGGATGTTCAAAAAATCAGCGTAAATCCGCCTCATCCGCTCAATCCGCGTTCTATCAAAGGACTTTACCATGACTGAAATGAAACAACTCACCGTCCCCGTCATCGGCATGACCTGTGCCAACTGTGTGGCGGCGGTGGAACGTAATGCGAAAAAAGTGACGACCGTGAGCAATGCTGCGGTGAACTTTGCTAGCGAAAAGTTGACGATCAACTATGACCCGGCGGTCTCCAAGCCGCAAGAAGTGTTGACCGATGTGATCGCCCGCGTCGAAAAGGCCGGCTATTCGATCCCGACCGAAAACGCCGAGATCGCGTTACTGGGGATGACCTGCGCCAACTGCGCCAACACGATCCAGCGCCGCCTCAACAAGGTGGAAGGGGTGATCAAGGCCGAGGTCAACTATGCCAGCGAAAAGGCGACCGTCAGTTATGTCCCCGGTGTCGCCAGCTACAGCGATCTGGTCGCCGCCGTGCGCCAGGCTGGGTATGATGTGGTTGAGGCTGCGGCCGGCGCGGAGCCTGCTGATGCCGAAGCCGCGGCCCGTGCTGCCGAAGTGCGTCACCAGTGGACACGATTAATTGTTGGCGTCGTATTTGCCTTGCCGCTTTTTGTGTTAAGCATGAGCCGTGACTTTGGGCTGGTCGGCGATTGGGCGCACGCGCTGTGGGTCAATTGGCTTTTCTTGGCGCTGGCCACTCCGGTCCAATTTTACGTGGGCTGGGACTATTATGTCGGTGCGTACAAGAGCTTGCGTAACGGCGCAGCCAACATGGATGTGCTGGTGGCGCTGGGTTCATCGGTTGCCTATTTTTACAGTATCGCGATTCTGATCGCGTTGACCTTGGGCGATCATAGCCTGGGGCACCATCTCTATTTTGAAACGTCGGCGGTAATCATCACGCTGATTGTCCTGGGCAAACTCCTGGAAGTGCGCGCCAAGGGGCAGACCAGCGCCGCAATCAAGAAGCTGATCGGTTTACAAGCCAAAACCGCCCGCGTCATCCGCAACGGCGCAGAGCGCGACATCCCGATTGCCGAAGTGATCAAAAGTGACATCGTCATCGTCCGCCCCGGCGAGAAGGTGCCGGTCGATGGTGTGGTGGTCGAAGGCCACTCCACGGTCGACGAGAGCATGATCACCGGTGAGAGCATGCCCGTGACGAAAGCAGTGGGCGACGCGATCATTGGTGCGACGCTCAACAAGCAAGGGTTGCTTAAATTCAAGGCGACTAAAGTGGGCAAAGAGACCGCCCTGGCCCAGATCATCAAGCTGGTGGAACAAGCCCAAGGTAGTCGCGCCCCGATCCAACGGGTGGTCGACCAGGTCGCCGCCTACTTTGTACCAGGCGTAATCGGGCTGGCCCTGTTAACCTTTCTCGTCTGGTGGTTCGTCGGCGGCGAATTTGTCCCCGCCCTGATCCGCCTCACTGCGGTGCTCGTCATCGCCTGTCCCTGCGCGATGGGGCTGGCCACGCCCACCTCAATCATGGTCGGCGTGGGCAAGGGTGCGGAGAATGGCATTCTCTTTAAAAACAGCGCCGCCTTGGAGCAGGCGCACAAGTTGACCGCCATTGTATTGGATAAGACGGGCACGATTACGAAGGGGCAGCCGTCGGTGACGGATGTGGTGGCGAGTGAGACGTTTGTGACGACTGATGACCGACGACTGACGACCGATGATTTGCTGCGGTTAGCTGCCTCCGCCGAACGGGGCTCTGAGCATCCGCTCGGTGAGTCGATTGTGCGCTCGGCGCGCGAACGGGGGTTGATCTTGAGTGAACCACTCGGCTTTGAAGGTATCGCCGGCTATGGCATTGCCGCCACAGTGGATGGGCACAAGGTATTGCTAGGCAACCTGCGCTTGATGGAGCGCGAAGGGGTCTATCTGAACGGCCTTGGTCCCAAAGCGACCCAGCTGCAAGGCGAAGCCAAAACCGCGATGTGGCTGGCGGTGGACGGCCAGGCCAGCGCGCTGATCGGCGTGGCCGACACGATCAAGGATGGTTCCAAGGAGGCGGTGGCTGCGCTGCACAAGTTGGGCCTCACGGTTGTAATGATGACCGGTGACAACGAGGCGACCGCACAGGCGATTGCCAAGGAAGTGGGCATTGAGCGGGTGCTGGCCGAAGTGCTACCGGGGGACAAAGCGAGTCATGTCAAACAGTTGCAGGCCGAAGGCTATAAAGTGGCAATGGTCGGCGATGGCATCAACGACGCCCCTGCCCTTGCCCAGGCCGATGTCGGCATTGCCATCGGCACCGGTACCGACGTGGCGATGGAGACCGCCGACGTCACCCTCATGCGCGGTGACCTGCGCAGCGTGCCCCAGGCGCTTGCGTTGTCCAAGGCGACGATGCGCAACATCAAGCAGAATCTGGTCTGGGCCTTTGGCTACAACATCGCCCTGATCCCGATTGCCGCGGGGATCCTGGCTCCCTTTGGCTGGGCACCCGACTTTTTAAGGCAGTTGCACCCGATTTTGGCCGCGGGCGCGATGGCGTTTTCGAGTATTAGTGTGGTCGGGAATGCGTTGCGGTTAAGAGGGGTGAGGCTTTAAACCTGGCAGATTGGCCAGTTGCTCTGGCTGAAAGGCGGCGTTTCTGCTGGTAAAGAAACGCCGCTTTCTATTGCGTCCAGCATTTTGTCATGGTATGATTATGGAAATTACGGATTTTGTGTATATTGAGCAAGTGACGAGGTATATGTCATGACAACGGTGAGTGCATCTGAATTCCAGAAAAACTTTGGTTACTTCAAAGAAGTAGCCCAGCGCGAACCAGTGATGGTGACGAGCAGCGGACGCGAAAGTGTTGTGCTGCTCTCGGCGACCGAGTATGCAGAATTGAAGAAGTACCGCTATGCCTATTATAGTGAAGTTACTGAAGAATTCAAACAAGATCTGGCGCAGTTCATGGATCAACATGATGCAGTGCTTGAAGGTCTTGCCCAGTGAAAGATGTCCTGATTCCCCGCTGGCTTAGCAAAACACAGGTGCTTTATATTCATGCGGCTGCAATCAAAAAGCATGGTGGTAGTTTCGGCCTTCGTGATGAAGGGTTGCTGGAATCGGCACTAGCACGCGCAGAAAACTACTATGCCTACGGTCAATCGGATCTTTTTCTTTTAGCTGCCGCTTATGCGGAAGGCATTGCCCGCAATCATCCCTTTATTGATGGTAATAAACGAACGGCTTATACCGCGGCGGGTTTATTTCTTTATGTTCATGGCTACCACTTAATCGTTTCTTCCGTGCCGGCCCAAATCGTCCTCTTTGAACGCGTAGCTACAGGACAGGTGAGCCTGGAGGAACTAGCCGAATTTTACCGGCACCATACAACGCCGCGCTGAGCGCAAAGTGCTGTGCAATGGAAAGGGTCGCGGCGCAGAAGCGGGTCAGCCAATGCCCGCCTCACGCGCCTTGATGATCGCCTCGGCGCGGTCGCTGACCTGGAGTTTGCTAAAAATATCGCTGACGCGATTGCGCACGGTTTTGACACTGAGTGACAGTCGCTCGGCAATGGCGCTGTTGGTCAGCCCCTGCGCCAACAATGCGAGGATCTCCTGTTCGCGTTCGGTTAATTCGGGAAAGGCACCCACAGCGTTGGGCGCGACAAAGTGCTGCTGAATTCGTTTGGCAATTTTGGGGCTGAAGATCGCTTCGCCACCGGCCGCAGCGCGCAGGGCGCGTACGGTCTCTTCGCCGCTGGCACCTTTCAAAATGTAGCCACAGGCCCCTACCTTGAGCGCCTGAAAGACGGTGGCATCATCCAACATTGAGATGACCAGCACCCGCAGGGCTGGCTGCAACATCCGCAGGCGGCGCGTCACTTCCAGGCCAGAGAGTGGCGGCTTGCGTCGGGTTGCTGTGCAGGAGCTTGGCAATGACATCCAGGGTCAATGTCTGGCTGGCCAGTTGCGGCCCCAGACCATCGTGCAGGTCGCGCCGGATGCGCCGGCGTTCTTCCTCGCGGGCGAGCACAATCCGTTCGCGCGAACGCTGCACATCGGCCGTGCTGCGCGCGGCATAGACGGCGATGGCGGTCTGCCGCGCCAACTCGTGCAGTAACTTGTGTTCAGTGTCACTCAAGCGTTCCTCGCCCAGACGGGGTGCCACGAGCAACAGACCCAGCGCTTGCTGCTGATACCGCAACGGCAGCCGGAGCAGATGCGTCGGCGGCGTGGATGGTGAACTGGGTGCAAGGGCAAAAACTGCCTGGATCTCTGTTTCGTCGCGGCTGAGGATCGCCACATAGGGCAGCTTTAAGCTTTGCCCGATGGTCTCGACAATCGCACGCAAAACGCGATCTGGCGCGCGCACACTATCGATCTGCTGGCCGAGCGTGGTAATCACCGCATAGGGTTCGTTGCGTTGCCCAAAAAGCAGGCGGTTGACCTGGTGTTGCAGCCAGGCGCGTATGGGCTGAAACGCCACCGCCACCACGCCCGTCGCCAGCAAGGAAGGCAGCAACGTCGCTTCACGCTGCAAGAGCCGGCCAAGCACGGTGACCACGCCAATGTAAAAGCTGATCACCGCAATCGTCAGCACGCCATAAACCAGCGCCAGCCGCACCAATCCCCACCCGCCAATCGCAAAGATATTTGCATCCCCGGTGATCGCAATCAGGGGAAACATGACGAGAAAGGGATAGAGACCGGTCAGCAGCGGCAGCCAGCGCGCCCACCCTTGCCACTGTTTAGCCTGCAGCACGGCAAAGCCGGTGAGGAGAAGGCCAATGGCAGAGACCAGCGCCGCCACGGCCAGCAGATCCGAAATTGTGCGGCTGGCAAGCGAATGGATTTCGCCCGCCACAAAGAGGAGATGTCCTAACGCGCCCAGGCCAAAGGCCAGCTTCCCCCAAAGGCGATTACCAACGGCGCGCCCCCAAAACAGGCCAAAGAAACCAAAAAGCAGCAACAACTGCAAGAGGAGCCAAAGGAGTTGGCTCGGAATGAACGCAGCCGAAGCGGGCGGCGGATCATCACCATAGAGCACGCCCATTATGAGGGCCAGCGCCACCCACAGCACCCCACCCACCGCATACGCAGTTCCTGCCACACCCACTTGATTTGAGCGATTCATCATCAAAGTTACTCCCCATGAAAAAACCTCGCCTGTATAACCGAACCTGAATCGATTATACAGGCGAGGCATCCCTTGTGGGAGAGGCGGGAGTCACCAGAAAGTAGGGACATCTTGTCCCTGGACAGTCGGACCGATCAGTGGTTTTATGCCAAGCCTGCGTCACGAGCGCGGATGACTGCGTTGGCGCGATCGGCTACATGGAGTTTGCTGAAGATATTGCTGACATAGTTACGCACGGTTTTGGGGCTAAAATTGAGTTGTTCGGCAATTGCATCATTGTACATCCCACGCGCCATCAAGCGTAGTACGTTGCGTTCACTCTCGGTTAAATCGGGCAAACTTTCGGCTGCTTTGGGGTGGGCAGGACGATTGGCAAAGAAGTGGATCATGCGCGTCGCAATCGCTGGGCTAAAGATTGCCCCTCCATGACCCATCGCGAGAATCGCATGCACCATCTCTTCTTCATTCATATCTTTGAGCACATAGCCACGCGCACCCGCCCGCATTGCCGCAAAGACCGAATCGTCATCCTCAAACATGGTGACGACCAAAATGTGAATTTGCGGCAGCGTCGCCGCAAGGTGACGAATGGCTGTCAAACCATCACCATTGGGCATTTGCAAATCCATCAACACCAGGTCGGGTTGCAGTTGTTCGGCATAGCTCACAGCCTCAGCACCGTTGGCTGCTTCCCCCACAATCACCACTTGTTTCAGGGTGGAGAGGAGCACGCGCAACCCTTTGCGAAAGAGCGGGTGGTCGTCGACAAGCAAAATTTTGAGTGGTTCAGTCATGGATTTCTACCGCTCCTGAATTTGGTTTGGGCAACGGGATGGTTGCCAGCACACAAAGGCCACCGGCTGGGGCACAGGTAAAAGTAACGTTACCACCAAGTTCAGCTGCTCGTTCAATCATTGATTGATGTCCAACACCAGCGAGATAGGTAGCAGGCAAACCGCAACCATTGTCCTGTACGGCAAGCGTGATCATTGCCCGATCTGTTGTCAAGCAGATTGTACATTCGGTAGCGTGGGCGTGGCGCGCAATGTTGTGCAACGCCTCAGCCGCGATGCGATAGAGCGCAACCTCGAGCGCCGCGGGTAAAGGTGGCAATAAGTCGGGTGCATTGACGTAGCGGGTCAATTTTTCGGGAGATAGTTCGAGATTGCGCAACGCACCAACCAAACCAAATTCATCAAGCATCGGTGGGCGCAAATCATAAACCAGCCGTCGAATTTCAGCTGTGGTGTTGCTGACATCGCTACGCAATTCATCAATCAGTTGCTCGGCTGCGTTTGGGTCTTGCCGCAGTATTTGGCGTAGTGCATGTAGTTGCAGGCGTATCGATGCTAGCGTGGGTCCCAATCCATCATGCAGATTGCGGCGAATCCGACGTCTTTCTTCTTCCCGTGCCACCACTAATTGTTGCCGTGAACGTTGCAAGGCGTTGGTTAATTGTGCAGCGTGCAGTGTAATGCTCACCTGTCGGGCGAGATCGGTTAACAAGCTCAGATCCGCCGCCGAAAGCCATTCATCGCTGCGACGCGCACTCACATGCAAACTACCCAACACCGTTTTGTGGGAAAGGAGTGGGATTGTGATCAACTCCGTATTGGGAGGAGCCGTACCAAAGGTTGTGGTGATTTGGGTTTCGCTTTGGTGTGCTTTTATCACCACATAGGGCAGTCTGAGCGTATCCGCCAGGGTCTCAGCCAACATTGGTAGCAGCGCATCGGGGCTGGGCGACATGCTCAAATGTCGATTGACTCGTTCGACGATTGCATAGGCGTCATCATGCTGTCCATACACCAGGTGATGGACAGCACGCGCTAGCCAACCGTAGAGCGGTATACTTGTCACAACGATCAACCCAAGCGCCACCAATGATGACCACCAGGGTACTTCTGCCAATGAATGTATCGGTCGATATGGCCACGACACCACGAGCGCAGCGAGTACGTAGAGTGTTAAACTACTCATGCCAAAAAGCAGCCAGTGCAAGCCCCGATAGAGCCAAAGGTCGGGGTCTACCCAAAGGCGCTTACGATCATATTTATTCATCGTGCCCCAACCTCACAGAGATGACACATAAACCTGTACTCGACTCGCTCATAAATGAGAATACTGCATTACGCACTTCGGTCGATTGTGTCAGGTTATTTATATGGCGTGTCTATTAACAGCTACAGGTTCACGCCACAGACAGAGCACAATCGCAAGAATATGCACAGCCATCATCACGGTGGAAAAAACGGTGTCAATGGTACTGGTGGAGAACAACAAGGTCAACAGGGCTTGAATCACCCAAAATGCGGTGATCAACAAAAGAAGGATAGCTCCCCACCGTTGGTTGCGCCACGCCCCATAGGCGGCGACAAAGGCAAGAATGTCGGTGGCAAAGCTTCCCAAGACGAGTGGAAACGGGTCTAAACTGGCCGCTGCTCCCAGCATCAAGTTTGGCAAATCATAAAAGACAATACCAATGGTTGCCACACCAAGTGAAATCACAGCAGCAATTTTCAGAGCGGTGGAACGTTTGAGTTGATTCATAAAAGCTCTCCTTTTTTGATTGATTTGACTGTTCATAACATGAAACAGTTTATCAACTCAATCGCCCTTTGTCATGAGGCTGTTGTCATCAGGTTTTGGGATATTGTCCCAAAATTGTCACCACACAGCTGCTTTTTGGGGTGACAGATTGGGTCATCCGCGGCAAGGGTTTTGCCATGTCGCCAACCTAGCACGCGTGGGCATTTGACAAATTGCCGGTTGTCAGGAAAACTACCCCGAGGCAAAAGAGGACAAATTGGCCCTGGAGAGTTACGATTGCGCAACGGTGTTAGGCCAAGCCGGCATCACGCGCCCGCACAATTGCCTGGGTGCGGTCGGCAACATGCAACTTGCCAAAGATATTGCTGACGTAGTTGCGTACGGTCTTGGGACTAAAGCCAAGCTGAACGGCAATGGCGTTATTGGTCAGCCCACGCGCCATCAACCGCAACACGTTCTGTTCACTTTCGGTCAATTCAGGAAAGAGTGCTGGCGGCTGGCGCTGGCGGCTGTTGAAGAAGGCCATAATGCGGGTGGCGATGGCCGGGCTGAAGATGGCCTCGCCGTGACCAACGGCCAGAATCGCCCGGATCATCTCATCGTCGTCCATATCTTTGAGGACATAGCCCCGCGCGCCCGCCCGCATCGCCGCAAAGACCGAGTCGTCGTCCTCGAACATCGTTACCACCAGGATGTGGATGTTGGGGTGCGCGGCAACAATTTGGCGGATTGCGGTGAGTCCGTCGCCGCCGGGCATCTGCAAATCCATCAGCACAAGGTTGGGCTGGAGTTGTTCCGCCAGTAGCACAGCTTCGACGCCGCTGGCCGCCGCGCCGACCACTTGCACCTGCGGCACGGTGGCCAGCAGGGTGCGCAGCCCTTTGCGGAAGAGGGGATGATCGTCGACGATTAAGATCGTCAGTGGCAAGATCGTCGGTGGGTGGCTCGTCAGGGCTTCACTCATGTTGCACCGCCTTCAGCGGAAAGGTTGCAATGATAGAGACGCCGCCCGCCGGTGCGGGCAGAATGGAGACAGTGCCGCTCAGTTCCGCCGCCCGTTCGACCATCGAATGGTGACCAACCCCAGCCAGATAATTGGCGGGCAGACCGCGTCCGTTATCTGTCACTGTGAGCGTCAGGAACGCCTCGTCGAGTGCAATGCGGATGGTACAGCGCGTGGCTTGGGCGTGCCGCACAATGTTGTGCAGCGCCTCAGTCGCGATCCGGTAGATCGCCACTTCAATGGCGGCCGGCAGCGGTGGCAGCGCGGCGGGCGCTTCGATGGTACGCGCCAGCCCGTCGCCTGTCACTTCCAGGTTGTGTAGGGCGCCGAGCAGGCCAAATTCATCCAACATGGGTGGGCGCAGATCGTAGACCAGGCGGCGAATCTCGGCAGTGGCGGCGCGCACATCGGCGCGCAGTTCGTCGATGAGCTGCTCGGCGTCCGCGTTATGACTCACACGGTGGCGTAAGGCGCTCAGTTGCAGGCGCAGCGAGGCCAGGGTGGGGCCAAGACCGTCGTGGAGGTCGCGGCGAATGCGGCGGCGCTCCTCTTCGCGCGCGGTGACGAGTTGGGCACGTGAACTTTGCAGCGCATCGGAAAGGCGGGCCGCGTGCAGGGTGATCCCGACCTGGCGGGCGAGGTCGTGGAGCAGGCTGAGGTCGTTGGTGGAGAGTGACTGATATGGCCTGCGCGCGGCCGTGTGCAAAGCCCCGATCGGGGTGGAACGGAAGGCCAGCGGCAGCGTCACGCGTTCGGTATGGTCAATTTGTGCGCCGTAGGTTATGCTTTGTAGACCCGAACCAAGATCGGTCTCAAGCGCCACATAGGGTAGCCGTAGCGTGGCGGCAATTGTCGCCACGATTGCGCCCATAATTGCCTGCGGCGTCTGCTCTGGCGCAAGCGCGAGATGCTGCTGTAGTTCGCTGATCACTGCATAGGGGTCTGCGTGCCAGTCGTAGACCAATCGATCAATACTGGGACGCAGCCAATTGTGGATAGGCCGTAGGGTCGCGGCAATGGTCAACAGTGCCGGTAAAGCAAACCACCAGGACGCATTGATCGTGTCATAATAGTTGAGCGTGTCATAATAGATCAACCCGCCGCCGGTGACGATGATGCTATAGGTCGCGCAGGCATAAATTGCCAGGATACCGTAAAGCATCCCGCGGCTCAACAGCTCATCACCTGGCAGCGGCAGGAGCGTGCGCAGCTTCCGCCGTGTACGCGACAGAAGCTGCGGTGATGGAAGGTCAGCCTGTGGTGCGGATCTCATCGGCCCAGTATAACACATGTCAGGCGGTGGCTGGGTTTGGCTGAGGACGCAGGAGCAACACGATGATCGCGGCGCTCCAGATCACACTCACCACGCCGGCGATACGGAGCGCAAGAAATGGTGCGAAGACAATCGCAGGGATACCCGAGAGTGCGCTCAGGGCGGCCACAATGATGCCAAGTACAACCCCCCACTTCTGCATCTGCCAAATCCCATAAGCGGCGACAAAGCCGAGGATCGCCAGGGTAAAATTGAGGATCGTCAGGAAAATCGGCGGTCCCTCAACACCGGGGGCCATCTCACCAGGACCCTGGATCAGATTGGGCAATTCGAAGATCAAGCTGACCAGGCTAAACAACACGGTCAGCACGGCAGCGATGGTGTAGGAACGTGGGCGATTCATGGGTTACCTCCTTGATTTGAACGATTGATGAGTTGCGAGACAGGATCGTGTTCGACTGTCCAAAAACAGTATAGCGGCCCAATGTCCCAATGTCAGGAGGCAGCTGTCATCTGTTTTTGGGACATGGCTCAATCGTCTGAGGACAACGCTTTGGGCATGAGTCGCGCGGCTGAAGATTTACTCCCCAATTTTACACCTAGCCGTAAAAGTCTTGGCCAAGCATTAATAGTACGACAACGTTAAATTACGTGCCTAGCTGGTCCGTGACCAGCGGTATTGATCCCAGCCGCTGGTCACGGACCAGCTAGGGCCACGAGAGTACTCGACGCGTGCACAGAGCGGAACAACGACCAATTTAACGTTGTCGTAATAGGAAAAGCCCTATCCATCGATGTTGGTGAACATGGCATAGTTGCCTGGTGTTAAGGCCATTCCAAGAAAATAATTATCCACGAGGCAGTCCTTCCACCAGACGGCAAATTTGACGCGCAACCACGGGCTCATCAGGCGACATTTTGTCCTACCGCCCCTGTGCACGTCGCGCGGCAAAGAGCGCCAGCTGCGGCGTTGCGGTGCGGGTGTTTCAGGCATATTGGGTTGGGACATGTTAGCTCTCCTCCTGGAGGATTTGGGCGGCACGCGCCATTCATCGCGCAAGCCCCAGATGAGCATCTCGCTCTCAGGGGCATTCACCGTGTAGCTAGGGAAAGCAGGCTGAGGCGAGTTGGGTGCCGGAGGGTGCCTAACGTACAACAAAACCAATCGGTCCCTGGTCATGCAGAGCGATTAACGCTGCGTACATCGTTCCCATCCGTTTGGGCAGCAGGCAGTAAGCTGGCACAGCGATCAGCCAAGGGATGACTGTCCAATTGTGACTACCCTACGTTTTCGCCATGCTCCAAGCGATCCGCCAAGACACGTAAGGCTAGGGCCTTGGCCCGTGCGATGGCTTCTTGCGCACTTTGCCCATACGCCATTACCCCAGGCAGCGCCGGAATTTCCGCCAGCCAGCAATTATCTTCTTCTTGTTCGATTTCGACCTGTACGTTCATGGGGCGACCTCGCTCGTGATTACCACATCCAGACTTATCTAGCCACAATTATATTACAGCGGTTACACCAAAACGATTACTACCCTATCTCTCGCGGACAATATTGCAATGCCTCGGCCAGATGAGGGGCAGAATATCCTTTTCTCCAGCTAAATCCGCAATCGTTCGACTGAGTGTTTATGGCTTCGGTGAGCGAACGGAAACTGATGCCCCGTGAATGCAGGTCTTCCACCGTGTCGATTAGCTGGCGCATGGAACGGTCCAGCCAGTCCAGCTTCCAGACCACTAATGTATCACCGGCACGCATTTAATCGAGTGCCGCTTTCAGTTGAGGACGTTCACGCTGTGCGCCGGAGGCTTTTTCCTTAAACAGCTTTTCGCAACCAGCAGCGCACAGTGCATCCAGTTGCAGGGACGTATCCTGCTCCTGGGTCGATACACGCGCATAACCGACTAGCACTGCAAAACCGCTTAAAACTCAATCGGCGTCTAGCTTATGAGAGGTACTATTTCAAATGATAGTTTTGAGAGATTGTATGGGAAATTTACGCGAGATGGGGAAGGAGAGAGGGATGTCTCTCAGAAACGAACATTTTTGGAAGTGACCAACAATTTTGAATCTAATGTGAGCACCTCTAGTATTCAGGCATTAGAGAAAGGCTCTGCTTTTTTATCTGTTCGGAATTGTTTGCTCAGTTTTGCAATTCGCAAGCATGATTGATACTATTACGATAACGTTAAATAGAATGTGCCAAATCGCTTTTGCTGAAGTTAAGTAAATAAAAGAAAGGTTTGCGCGCTTTTAATTTTGCAACGAGAGAGGTAGAACTCTGAAGAAGTTAACAAACCTTTCTTGAAAATACTTAAGAAATTTTGTGTCATCGATTTGACCAAATTTTTGGGAGCAACGATTCTGTTGCGTTCATTACGGTTTTCCGACGAAGAATTTGGCGAAAATTGGCCTAAAATCAGCTCGCTATCACTGTTAGCTAATTTAATATTGTCGTACTATATGTCTATGGTCGTTCACGTAGTCCGAATGTTTGCTGCTGAAGGCACAGAAAGCCAAATGAATATGGATAAAGATTTCTCTTCTACCCATCAATTCAGTAGCCAAACCATTCTTGCTGCGCTACGCGATGCTCTGGCGGAATTGTATCCGATAGACCAAGATGCACGCCGGTTTATTGACGATGCCGGTCTAAATATCATTCAGGTTACCACCTCTCCTCTTGCGCAAACTAACTGGCATAATAATCTTATTGAGGCTATTCGACAAGAAAGTCTTGATAGTTTACTATGAATAGTTCTTTCTATCATCCTGCCAATCCAAAGTTACTCGCTGCCTATAATGAATATCATGTTTTGACTGTTCAAGGTGTTTGCTTTGATTTACCAAAACAACTAGCTGCTAGCTGCGCCACAGTGGCCGATCAGGAGAATATTGAGCAAGATAATTTTGTTGGGCGCGATAAATATATAGGAGGCTCGTATGTTGTCCTTGACTACGCACTACTGCACTTACACAGACGCACTGGAAATGTTAAGATCGGAGTGGGAGGCTCAACGGTGGACCAGCCATCACCAAGCTACGGCGTTCGCCTTGGGATCGATGTCCAGGAAGTCTCCCAGCCAGACCAGAGCTTTGGCCGAGACTATTAGGCAGTTTATTGAGGAAAAGGGCGTATCTGGAGTACAGGGCATTTACCTCAGTACGTTGGTAAGGATTATCAAGCAATATGTATCTACTGTAGACATGATAAAATTCGTTCGGAAACCAACGGGGGCGTCCATTTTCTCGTCAGGGGCACAATACAGTGGCTATTCTTATATGCCGCCCATCATACTCAAGGCGGCTCGCGACGCCGAACTGATGGGAGCGTGGGGGAAGGGGAGCCAAAATGCCGACAGTTTGGCGGGCGCAGCAGAGCCGATCACGGGACCTGGTGAGACTGACGGGACAGGCGTCGCGTTCACTCTGGGCGTTGCAGAAAGCCTGCTGACCGCAGATCAGGTCGCAGAACTCGCCGCCATATTGGCTCCTCACCTCGAAGTCCTTGCGCGTTCTCGATCAAGCCCTGTAGAGGTGAGCAAACCCAGAATTATTGTCGAGGGTTATGAGAATGATACACTTCAACTGTGGGCATTTTCCTGGTCCGCAGAAGCCGTCGTGGAGTCGTTTGTAAGTTACCTTGCCAGTGCTGGAGATCTGGAGGAACCTTTCAACTACCGGACTGGACCTATCCTTGGTGTTGTACGATCGCCCGCGCTCAGACCCTGGATATCGCGGCCGGAGCTCGTGAGTCTCTTCGAGAACGAGGTTGTCGGGTGCTACCGACTGGCATCGATTTACCACTTCGGTGGAGCGTGGGGACCACAATTCATTGAAGGTGCTATGCAGCGCATTGCGGACGAGGACGCTGCCGGCGATCTCTGCATTGGCGCGATAGTTTCTTGCGCTAAGGAGGGACATGAGGGGGTTTCAAAGAATCTGGGCATCCAACCCTCTCACCGCACCCGCAGTCTCAAATATGTCACTGCGAACGCGAATGAAGCTGGAAGCGCCATGATACTGCCAACGGCAGATCGCGTTTGCGACCTGGTGGTTGCAAACGTGGCGGCACACAAGGAAGCAATGAGCTATGCGCAAGTCACGGATGTTGGAAATTACGGATACATAAAACTCGTGACAATTACGACTCTGGCCAGTGAAGTGTCGCCTGAAATGGGAGGTTGGGGAAGTGAGACGGGTGTGCATGGTGCAACCCCGTATGGTCCTCCATGCTATTCCTGTCCCGAGCCAATTATGCTAATTATTTAGTGCGAAAGGAATCGCTCAATGAGTGACATGAACGCGCCGTTCTTTGGAACCCCCTATGGGGAGTTTGACGAATCAATATTAGGGGGTAGGGGCATAGTCGCCCACCAGTTCACACCAGAAGCGTCCGCGAAATTCTTGACGCGGCTTTGGGATACAGGTGAAATGCGCCGGCACAGTTGGTCATCAGACCTGATTTCGGGAGGTTTGAACGGACTTTCAATTTCGGAGCAGATTGGGGTGCTCGACACATATGTCAACACTGCCATGCAATCCGGGCTGGTGCCACTCCTGGGACCGGTCACGAACATGACGGTCTCGCTCGGCGCGTTCGCAAGTCTAGACTTAAGACTTCCCTCGTTTTCACATAATAACATCGGGCATCTCCAGACGCATGCCATGACATCCTACATCGAAGGTAGAAACCTGCTTCAGCACTTCTCACTCGGACTTGACTTTGACTCCATTCTCGAGACTGGCACCCTGGATCTACTTACGGACATCAATGGAGCGAAATACCCCGGTACGGATAAACGAATTGCTGACCTCATGTTTGGCATTCAGGTTGGTCCCGATATCTACCGCCTTGGCGGCGCGCACGCGCTGCTTGCTTCAAGAGTTCCACAAACAGGCTTTCTGGAAGGCACGCCATATGGTCAGGCACAAGCCTACACGGAACATTTGGGACACCAGTGGATCAAGCACTACGTCGCTTCCGAAAAAGCTCAAGCGATAACGATATCTCCTGATCTAGGATGGGCAGCATTCAAGTTCGGTATAAAATTCGCAGCTAAAGCATTGACATATCAAGCAGGGGTTGCAGTAGAGAAGTTTCGAGACAGGATGTTCTTCCTCATGGAAGCTGGTGTCTCCCCTTCTACAAAGGAAGCCATAGGAGCGGATATGGCAAAGTTTATGCACACAACTATGCACATGGGGGTAGCAACATCTGAAACAGCACTTGATGTGGCGGGCGATCTCTCGAAAATTCTAGAGGACATGCCGGGCGATGTAAGAGACGGCGTTGTCCCTGTAGCAGAAGGCGCTGCCTCTTTCGCCTATGCGGCAGGTGTAGTCATTGTGGATCTGGGCAGCAGAATGGAATCAGCCGCCGAACCGCTCATGACCGGATACGTTGAGATTTTTGAACAGGTAACGGGGGTATCGCCATCCAGCAAGATTGACACCTCGTCTGAAACGACCGGGGAATCAGAGACGATCTCATCGGCCCTTGAGGATTTCGGATTCGGCCCCGGTAACATAAATCTGCATTATGACGGCGATCTCCTTGAGTTTCGCGACGAGTCGGGCAATAGTGCTTATTTGGATCCAAGTACACATGACTGGGTCACAGCTTTCCCTGCGCACCAGGAGGACAAACACGATCCAAGCCCCAGCAGCTCCAGCGTTGCCCCCACAAGCGACCATGTTGACGCTGAGAATAAGAAACAAGACGAGGATGCAGCTGCCATGAAGAGGCTAGACGACGCGATTGAAGCAGAGAATAATAGGCTAGACCAGGTTAAAGCTGCCAGGGAGGAGCTAGCCGAAATTGAAGCTGCGAATAAGAGGCGAGACGCGGCTGAAGCGCTAGAAGTTACTATAGAGGGGCAAGCCGAATATCAAGCTGAAAAGGAGAAGCGAGAAGCAGAGGTTAAAGCTGCCAGGGAGAAGATAGACCGGATTGAAGCTGATGCCAAGAAGAAGCGAGAAGAGTATGAAGCTGAAAAGGAGAAAGCTGAAAAGGAGAAGGCGCAAGAAAGCGAGAGTGGATCCCATCATGGCAATGGTTCCGTGTCGAGTGGACGCGGTGTGATCTGGAGTGACGACGGCAGCTCTTCTCCTACCTCGTCAATTGCGTATCCTGTGAATCCTGAAGACATGCCGCTAGATCCGAACGATCCGCTCACACAAATGACAATTCGAATGGTTGTCTGGCTGCCGGCCGAGTTCAGACGCGCATTCCTGGAGTCGATTCTAGGCAAACCAACTATTGGCAATCCCTCGCCCGTTGCCAACCCTGGTGGCCCGTTCTCTTATGACACGAGCATTGCAATTGCACACGCCTATGGCTCCTCGCTGACAATGCCGCCATTGGGATCATCGATTCCGCCGCTTCCGGAGACCAGTGGTACATTCGGATCTTCCGTATTCATGTTCCCCCAGCCTCGGTCGTGAATCACACGAGGATTCTCGTGGGCTGCATAGCGGCTCCGCTTTGGAAGGTTGGTATCCTCCTCTTGTGCGCGTCCGCAACCCTAAAAACAACAAGGGCACTGTGGACTGATGCCCATTCTGCCATCGCTAGCCAGTGCGCTGATAGCAGGGCACTGGCTAGCACCAACTGTAGATACCGCCACACATATGCCGTCCACGTAGGTTGCGCGGGTCGCTTATCCGCTGCAATTGCTCGGCCAATGTGGAATAGTTCTCGTGAATCACTGGAGATTTCCTCCTCCGTTTGGTGACTTAGATAGATTTTATCCAGTGATTCACAAGACAAGGCTAGGAAAATTTTTCCAGTGCCTAAGCTGTCTATAAAGTCCATCGATCTTCGCCAGATTCAGGGCGCGGCGACGAGTTGAGTCTGATTTTGCGGTTTCTGTAGTCGGGAAACACGTTGCAGTTGCGCCGTCTATCATTGCGCCTTGCCCAAGCTGCCAGTCACGACGCGGCGCGCGTCGCTCATCGTTGATGCACCAAACTTCCAGCGTCGCTACATACGCCATGTTTTCCGACTGCTGAGGATCAAAAACGCAGAGGAGCAAATTTCCGATGCTCTACATGCTACTTACAGACAACGACCGTGACCATTAAAGTCAGTGATTATGTTCACTGCTATAGGTGTACCGATACAGAGTGTCTATTGTGTGAGTTTCGGTACCAAATAGAAAGTTGTATCAAGTCTGTTGGAAAGCGACAACAAGCTGCATGAATGCGGCGACCACATTCAAATTATCCTGGTGTTCATTTTCTCTCAAAGGCAGGTGTAATGCAAAATGAGGAGTCTTTGGTACAGTTCAATCTGTGAATGTGAATTGTGATAGTAAACCACCCTATTGAAGGTTATTCTTAATAATAAGCATACTATGTTAAACTCTGAGTGAGATGAATTAATCGTAAGTGCGCAATGTCCCACTAATGTCATTTAGCATACCAGGCAATATGAAAATCATTACCGAACGGATCGTATAGCCCGGCAAGCTCTCTGTTTAACTATTATACCTGCGGCATTTTCAAGAGGCAAGCCTGATAAAGATGTTACCTGATCTCCCAACATTGAAAAGTGAAGTCAATCGGAAACTGCAAGCTGCATTCAGACAACGTGTGAATACCTACATGGGTGTGCTCAACGAGGCTCCGCGCTATTTCATTAAAGAGGGGCATCGGGTAGTAACAATACGTCCAGACGGTCGCATTGATGAGACCGAGTTGAAAGAGGCATCTGCTGAGATGTCAATTCGCTTTGATCAAGTACCCAATCTGAGCTTCCACGAGCGGCTTATCAAGTTAGACGAAGTTGCCCGGGAAATGGCAAGTCAGGTCAGCGAACATCTGTTCAGCCTGATCAGCGAGGCGGCAAACCGCACTGGTAATGTTGTCGATGGGGGCGGCATACCTATCGATCCGATTCGTTATCTGGATGCCTTGGAAAAAATCAGCCTTGATTTCGATACAACCGGTAAGCACAACCGCCTCACGCTGATTGCCCCACCGGGTATGGAGCAGCAGGTAGAGGATACATTAAAAGCACTCTCTAGGGATCCGGAGTACCGAGAGCGGTATCGGGTGATCATCGAGAAGAAACGGATGGAATGGCGTGATCGAGAAGCTGCTCGAAAATTGGTTGGATAGTACAGGCGAGCGCAGCTATCAGGCGAGCTTTGTACAGATATTGGGTGGACAGAGATACCAAGTTCTTCACAGCACTCGTCATTGTGCGCTTGAATATGGTAAGGACATCATTGCCATTGCTCCTGACGGTATTCCCTGCGCCTTTCAGTTAAAGGGAAATCCAGGTGGTCGCCTTAGGTTGCACGAATACCGAGCAGAAATTCAGCCCCAACTTATTCAGTTAATTTCCCAACCAATTATATTTCCTGGTGTTCCTACCGATGTATCACATCGCTCTTATCTGGTATCGAATGGGTATTTTGATGAAGAAGTCCATCGCGCTGTAGATGACTTGAACCGCGGCCATTACCTTTCTAAAGTGGAGTTGATAGGTAGAGGACAGCTTCTGGCGTGGGTCAAACAACACGGCACAAATCTGTGGCCAAGCGAGATAGCTGATGTTAGAGAGTTGTTAGAGATCTTCCTGCATGATGGGCGCGATTTATTACCTTTACGGCGGCTTGCCTCACTCCTGGAAGGCATTCTGGGCTTGCAGATGAGTGCCAAACCCCTGAAGATGGCGGAACTACAAAGAGCAGCACAGAGCGCAGCGCTCATGACAGGTATCGCTACCCACCAATTCGCGATTGCTGAAAATCATTTCGCATTGGCAACCGCTTGGTGTCTATTTGCAGTCAGCACTATTTCTGCATGTGAACGTTCTGGTCTGAAAATGAGTGGAACAGTCAAAGAAAGTTTGACGCTTGCCGAAGATGCCATCAAAGATTCTCTTGTTGCCTTGTGGAATGAAGTGCAGGGCCGCGCTCATCTGGTTGAAGGGGATGCAATGGCAGATCCGGAAATATATCACTGGCGCTATACCTTGCTGTGCGGGTTGTTCAGCATTTTGTGGTTTTTCCCAGGTGATACTGAAGAGGATAAAGAGCGACGTAGTGCCATCTCACAGTGGATGAGTTGCCGACACGCTCCGCTTGACCTCTGGGGAGAAGGGGCTATTCCTTGCTTTTTGGCCTATCTATTTTTCCTACGCCGAACCGATGCCACACTTAGACCAGATACTGAACTGGCAAATTTACTTAATCTTGTAGTAAATGCGAATCAGTGGAAAAGCCCTAATCCGTTGCCAGATCCCTCCTATAAGTTTGCGGATATTTGCCGCAGTCGGTATGGTTTGTCGGCAAGCGAAGCATCCTCAAGCCTACAGGAGGAGACTTTCGCCGGTTCCGCTTACACCGCCGAGTTACTATTACATCTAGTTGCTCGGGCAAGATTGAAGTCTCCTTGTCGCAGAATTTGGCCAAGCTTCAATCGTCTCGGTCACAAGCGTTTCGTTCCTGCCCAAAGCTGGCAATATGGTTTGCTCGAATGTGCCGAAGGTACCGATGAAACCCGTCAGTACCCACCAGAGTATCGGTGGGAGCAATTATGTGAAGACGCAGCGATAGAAACCTGTGCCTATTTGCCTCAGGAACTGGCGGCCAGACCCCATTTGTTACTACTTTGGGTGATGATTGCCCCTCACCGGCTGACCTCTGATATTGGGCGTCTTCTTGCTGCAACGTTGCGCCATTTATAAGAATTCTCTAAACTGCTCAACAGGAGGGTATGGGCTACCCGATCTCCCACAGCCGATATTGCAACGCTTCGGCCAGATGCGCGGGTAGGCTATTTTTCTCCCCGGCCAAATCGGCAAGCGCGCCCAGCGGGCACCTGGCCAGCGTCAACATGCGATGATCGGCCCGCACGCTCAGATTCATCTGTTGCACCGCGGCGCTCGTCAAATTTTCCCCGTCTCATCCGACTCGCAAAAACGCTTTACCTCCACCGATCCCATATTATAGAGGCTTCACCACTCCCGGCTGCGGCCAACTTTTGATAAGGTACGCTTTGCTCTTCGAGCAAGTACACTCGCGGCGGTCATCGCCATAATAGCCGCAAGGGCAGGGGTTCATTGCCGCGACTAGGAGAAAATTGTGCGAAACAGCCAAACAAATGAAATCACTTTCGTGTACTATTGATATGGAATCGTAGTTCACAATCTGATTAAATGTAGCATATAAAATTAAATCGTTTTCTGTTTTTGTGTTGCATAAGCCATCTGGTGAGCTACTGGACCAGGTCGCTTAGTTGTTTCCTCCGCAGTGACTCGCGATTCTATGTGTACCGCCCATCTAAAATGAACCACATCTGCTCAATCATCAATTTGCCGTTGAGAGGTTGCTGTCAAAATGATCACTCAGATCGCCAGAAATGATCTTGCTGCGGAAGTAACAGCCGAAGAACCAGCACAACTGAAGGTTGCGCTGATCGGGCTGGGGGCATGGGGCACGCGCGCGCATCTGCCGGCCTGCATGGCTTGTCAGGACATGCAGGTGGTTGCGCTCGTTGATCCGAATCCCAAAGCACTGGAGGAAACGGGGAAGGCGCATGGAATTGAAGCGCTCTATACCAGTGCTGCGGATCTCTTTCAGGGCGCACAACAGTTGGATGCAGTGGTGATCGCCACCCCGGATGATACCCACAGGGACTTGGTGCTTGGTGCCTTTGAACGAGGATTGCACGTATTGTGTGAAAAGCCCCTGGCCTACGATGTGATGCAGGCGCGTGAAATGACAGAAGCCGCCCGAACGAAGCAGCGGGTGGGGAAAATGGGCTTCATTTTCCGCTTCTCACCGGTCGTGCAGAAGATGAAGGAGTTGATCGATGATGGCTATATTGGCGATGTGCAACTGTTCGAAAACAGTTCAGTCAATGCCCAGTTCATCGATCCCGCGACACCACTCCATTGGAAGATGGAGCGCGCGCATGCCAATGGTGGCGTCTTTGTGGAGTATGGCGTCCACAGTATCGATCTGGCCCTCTGGTTTGGCGGGCCCATTACGGCGGTGGTCGCCCATGGGCTGACGCTGGTCCCGGAACGGCCGCGGCACAGTGGCGGACAAGCGCAGGTGACAACGGATGATACCTGCACCTGGATCGCGACCTACGCACACGGCGGCGAGGCTTCTTTCCGAACGGGCTGGGCTTCCTTGCCCGTGGGCGGCGGGGGCATGCGTGTCTATGGAACGAAGGGCTCGCTGGCATGGGAGATGGATGCGGCGACTCGTCGCAGTGAACGTCTCTTGGGGGCGACCTTGCAAGAGCGCGAACCACAGATTCTTTATGAATTCACACCGCCATACGACCCGCGCACCGATTCCGGCACGTTTCCATTGGGCATATTGGCGCGCTACGATGAGCGTCTAGTCACAAGTTTTGCCGCCGATATTCGCGCAGGGCGAGCATCCAGCGCTAGTTTCGCTGACGGATTGGCCGCACAAAAGGTGTTGGCGGCGATCCGTCTCTCGCTTGATGAAAATCGATGGGTTGACGTTGAACAGGAGTAAAAATTTTGTTCAGGTATGTGGGGTTGCGCTTGCTTGCTGTTGTACCTGTGATGTTGGGCGTATCGATCCTGGTATTCCTGATCCTCCATCTGATCCCTGGCGACGTGGCGACTTTGCTGGCGGCCCAGTCCCTTGCAGAAATCTCCCCCCAGCAAGTAGAGCAACTGCGCGAGCAGTTGGGTCTCAATGATCCCATTATCGTGCAGTATGGTCGTTATCTGGGCAATGCATTGACTGGAGACCTAGGGCGTTCGTACTACACAAATCGGCCCGTACTTGCCTCAATTATGGAACAACTGCCGGCAACCCTGCAATTAACATTGGCCGCGCTTGTCATTGCCGTTGTGCTCGGGCTATTACTTGGCTTGCTTTCGGCCTTGAACCACAACACTTGGATTGACAATGTGTCAATGGCGCTTTCGCTGGGTGGCTTATCAATTCCAATCTTCTGGTCTGGCTTGATGTTGATCTACCTGTTCGCTGTGCAACTGCGCTGGCTACCCATTACCGGTGATCAAGGTTGGAAGACCCTGATCCTCCCCGCCTTTGTCCTGGGTTATGACACCGCGGCGTTCATTGCGCGCATGGTGAGATCGAGCGTGTTGGAGGTGTTGCGTCAGGAATACGTGACGACAGCCAGGGCAAAAGGCCTGAGCAAGTCGATGGTGGTCGCCCGTCATGTTCTGAAACCTGCCATGCCCCCCATCGTCACGCTGGTGGGATTGCAGGCTGGTCGATTACTCGGTGGCGCGGTCATTGTCGAAACTGTTTTCGCTCGCCAGGGAGTGGGTCGACTGGCAGTGGATGCGATCCTCTATAAGGACTACTTTCTGGTCCAGGGCATTGTGCTGATGGCGGCGATGGTCTACATCTTGCTCAATCTGCTCGTTGACATTTCCTACGTCTGGCTCGATCCGCGCATTCGTTATACCTGATCCGGTGCAAACTTTTCCCATGTATAGAGCTGATTCAGCGTCCATCCCATTGAAACTCGCGCCAGGACAGCGGCGCAGCCAGCGCGAAAACTGGTTGCGCGCTTTCTTGCGGCAACTATCCAGGAACCGCGCGGCCATTGTTGGCGGCATCATTGTTTTGTTGTTGGCACTCATCGCGATCTTTGCGCCATTGATCGCACCGTTCGCCCCTGACCATCAGGAGTTTGCCGACTACTTGCTCCCGCCTAGTGCCGACCATTGGTTTGGTACAGACGAACAAGGGCGTGATCAATTTTCTCGCGTCATTTTTGGTAGCCGCGTTTCCCTCCTGGTGGGCATTATCTCAGTTTCCATCGGCTGCTTTTTCGGTCTGCTCTTCGGCATAACAGCAGGCTATTATGGTAGTTGGCCTGATATGATCATCATGCGCTTCATGGACATCCTGCTGGCCTTTCCCAGTATTCTGCTGGCGTTGACAGTTGTGGCGATTTTGGGTCCGGCAATGTTCACGGTAATGGTCGCCGTCGGCATCTCTACCATTCCCCTATTCACTCGTGTTGCGCGCAGCAGTGTGCTTTCTGCCAAAGAAGCCGAATATGTAATGGCCGCGCACGTAACCGGCGCGCCCCCCAGTCGCATTATGCTCCGCCACATTTTGCCCAATAGTCTGGCCCCTGTCATGGTAATGGCTACCACAGGTATTGCCTCTGCCATTATCACGGGCGCAGCGCTATCGTATCTTGGCTTGGGTGTGCAGCCACCCACGCCGGAGTGGGGCAGTATGCTTAGCAGTTCACGCCGATTTCTGCGCCATGCGGCCTGGATGATGGTCTTTCCCGGACTTGCCATCACCATCACTGTGATTTCAATCAATTTACTCGGTGACGGTTTGCGAGATGCGTTCGATCCCCGCCTGAAGGAATAGTTTCTGAGCTGATCTGTGATCTACACAGAGGCTCTTGGCGTGTCTGCGTATTATCAGTAGACCGCAACGCTCTCTGGCTTCGCGCCCAAAGGGCTCCCGCTCAGCCGCCGAGCGTTGCGGTCTGCTGACTTATCTATTCTTACAATCCCTCTCAAGGAAGGAAGGGAAGCAATGACCAATCAGCGAATTACTGTGTTTTACCGTCTACCGTCTTCGCTCGGTAGACGAATAGGGTCCGTGCGCCTGATGAGTGCTGTGATCATGGTGATGATCTTGAGCCTGCTGCTGTCCGCCTGTGCGCCGGCTGCGCCGCAAACCCAAGCAGGGGGAGAAACGACAACAGAAACAACGGCGGCGGCAGACAGCGGCACAACATGTGATACTGTAACTGTTGCCTACAAACTGGAGCCAACGACCCTCGATCCAGCACAGATCGTGCATCGGGCGTCGACCATTTCGATGATCAACGTCTTTGAAACACTGATTGATCTGGACGCCAGCGGAGAAATCCTACCGGGGCTTGCCGAATCCTGGGAAGCCGCGCCCGATGGCACGGAGGTCACATTCCATCTGCACGAAGGGATCCAGTTTCACGATGGGACACCGTTCAATGCGGAGGCTGTCAAGTTCACCTTTGACCGCATTATGGATCCTGAAACCAAGGCACAGACAGCGCAGGCTTTGATCGGTCCGTTTGAGTCGGCCGAAGTCATCGATGAATATACGGTGAAGTTGAACTTCAGCGAGCCGTATGCACCCATCTGGCATAACCTTTCCAACAACGCGCTTGCGATTGTTTCGCCGACCGCGGTCGCGGCGTATGGTCCCGATTTTGCCCAAAACCCGGTGGGGACTGGCCCATTTAAGTTCCAAGAATGGGTAAAAGGCGATCACATTACCTTGGTTGCCAACGAGAATTATGTGAACACTGATCCAGATGCAGAACATCAGGGCGCGCCCTACATACAGACCTTCATCCAACGCACGGTCCCTGAAGAAGGGACGCGCCTGGCGGCTCTGCAAGCGGGCGAAGTAGATTATATCTTTGATGTTCCCGTGCTCGATGTGCTGGATCTGCGTGAGGATCCATCTGTTTCTCTGTCCGAGCGTGTGTTTGCTGGTGCGCCGACAATGTTGCTGGTGAATCGGCAACTGTCGCCCACCGATGATCTGGCAGTTGCCAAGGCAATTCAATATGCCGTGGACAAAGACGTTGTCAACCGGATTGCGACGGCTGGTGTCTCTGAAGTGGCGTGGGGCCCCTTGAAACCGGTGAACTGGGGCTACAATCCAGCAGTTGAAACCATGTATACGTATGATCCCGAACAGGCACGAACGCTGCTTGATGAAGCCGGTTGGATTGATAGCGACGGCGACGGCTTCCGCGAAAAAGATGGTGTCACTGCCCAATTGGCGGTGCTCACCTTCTCCGATCCCGTGCGCATCTCCTTCCTGGAAGCCATTCAGGGTATGTTGCGTGAGGTCGGCATTGACATGACCATTGAAGCGATGTCGTTGGCAGCGTCCGAAGATCTGGCACGCCAGGGAGAGAATAGCCTCACCTTCATGGACTGGACCGGCACCGATCCAGATATCCTCCGGGTCCACTACCACTCTGACAACATTGGGGGCTGGAACATGGGCTACTTTGACAATCCAGAAGTGGATAGCCTGCTGGATGAAGCACGCACGACGCTGGATCCAGCGGTCCGTCTGCCGCTCTACGAGCAGGCACAGGAACTCATTATGGAGGAAGCGGCTACCCTCACCCTGTTCAATGCCGTTCAGGTCTCTGCACTCAATCCAGAACTCGAGGGCATTACCTACGATGCCACCAACTGGTTCCCCATCTGGTATGGTGCCCGCTGTGGTGGCTAATTAAACCCAAATCACCTTGAAAACGCGAATCTGTAGGGGCGGCCCCTTGCGGGCGCCCGCAAGGGGCCGCCCCTACAGATTCACGATATGATTCTGATTTGCGTTTAGAACCACTTGTCAATCATTGCTGGGGGACACATCGGTGTTACCCCAGCAACCGATCTTCACCCATCCCCCCATCATCCAACAATGATATCATTAGAAATGAAGGTGCAATGATGGAGCAGAATGGCCCAGTGCGTGACTTCGCCGGCTATGGACGGACTCCACCCCGCATCGAGTGGCCGAATCGCGCTCGCGTTGCGATCAGCTTTGTGGTGAACTACGAGGAAGGTGCCGAGCGCAGCGTGCTTGATGGCGATCCCAATTCCGAGGCATTTGGTGAGATCCGATATCCATTTCCCGAAGGTGTACGCGATCTTGCTGCCGAATCCAATTACGAGTATGGGAGCCGTGTCGGCGTATGGCGACTGCTGCGCGTCTTTGCCAAACACAACGTGCCGACGACCTTTTACGCCTGTGCCCGTGCGCTGGCGCGTAATCCTGAACTTGGTCCGGCATTGGCAGAACTCGGGCACGAAGCATGCAGCCACGGCTATCTCTTCGGTGAGCATTTCCGCATGACAGAGGAGGAAGAACGGGCAGAGATCCAGCGCGCAGTGGAGACCATTCGTCAATGTGTCAGCGAACGCCCCGTCGGCTGGTACTGCCGCTATGCTGCCAGCGAACGCACGCGCCGCCTGCTACAGGAAGAGGGTGGCTTCCTTTATGACTCCGATGCCTACAACGATGAACTGCCCTACTACGTAACCGTGCAGGGAGAGCCCTGGCTCGTTCTCCCGTATGCCGCCGACAGCAACGATGCGCGCTATTTCACGGCACCGGGCTTTGGCACACCAGAACATTTCTATCAATACCTGGTGTCGTCCTTTAATGTCCTCTACGAGGAAGGAGCCGAGACCCCGAAAATGCTCTCAATCGGGTTGCACTGCCGCATCTCCGGCAGACCGGCGCGTGCGACGGCAATCGACCGCTTCATTGCCTATGCCAACCGATTTGAAGGTGTCTGGTGGGCGCGCCGTGATGAAATCGCGCGGCATTGGCGGGCACACTATCCCGCAGGTTCCCTGAAGCTGATAAACCCGTAGCGTGCTTCGGCAATAGAAGAACAGCAAGGTCCGATCAAAAAAGATAGGAGCGTTTGATTCGCATGCAGATTTTGATCTTCGGTGGCACGAACTTTTTTGGCGCGAATGTTGTGGAACAGTTGCTCGCGGCTGGTCACGGTGTGTCAATTTTCTCACGTGGCAATGCCCAGCCTGCCTGGTGGAGACAGGTGGAGCATATCGTCGGCGATCGCAGCGATCTGGAAAGCATGCGGTCGGCGTTACAGCACCGAACTTTTGATCTCGTCATCGACAACATTGCCTATACAGGAACCGATGTCCAGAATGCATTGGCAGTCTTGAAAGGAAAGATCGGTCGCTATCTGCTGACGAGCACCGCCGGAATTTATCGCTTTGTTCCAGAGCGGACCATGCCTTTGTACGAGGACGATGTTGATTTTTCATGGACCCCAACGGATTTCGATCCAGCACAGACTGCGGGGCAATATCAAGCCGGCAAACGCGAAGCGGAGCGCGCGCTGCGTAATCAGGAGCTCACACCTTACACCATCATCCGCCCGCCCATTGTATTTGGGCCTCATGATCAAACCTTGCGCGGCTACTTTTACATCCAGCGTCTGTTGGATGGACAGCCGTTGATCTTGACCAACGGTGGGGTCAGTTCGTTTCGGCTAGCGTACTCGTGGGATCTGGCGCGTGCCTTTCTGCTTGCCGTTGAATCACCCCAGGCGGTGGGACGGACATATACCGTTGCGCAGCGCGAAATCATTACCCTGCGCGATTTCATCAATGCCGCCGCGGCGGCGCTTGGAGTAGAACCCAATCTGATCAACATCCCGGCTGATGTGATCAAGCAGGCAGGGTTAGCGTATCCCGATCCCTATGGGGGCATGATTAATTTTATTCCAGCTGTCCAACGGGTAGAAGCGGAACTCGGCTACACCTGCACCCCCTATCCCAAGTGGATCGGTGAGACGGCCATTTGGTACCGAGACGAATACAAAGGGAAAGATTCAGACGGTTATGCCCAGCGGCAGGACGAAATCGCCTTTGCCGAATGGTATCGTGCGCGCGTCCTATCTGCTACGCCGGATTGGCATAATCCGACCGATTAGTATCCATCGGTCGCCGTACCTTCGCCAATGACACACAATCCTCCCAATCTTCTTTAGCTTTGGCTCTATTCCAGCAAACGATAACAAGATGACAAGAAGAGGATGAAATTGAGGAAACCATGGACGAACGGTTGCATGAAATAAGCATTTCCAGGCTACAGACCATGATGCAGGCAGGCGAGTTAACAGCTGAGTCAGTAACCCAGGCCTACATTGATGCCATTGCCGCGAACGACCAGGCGGGCATTGAACTTCATTCGGTCATTGAACTCAATCCAGATGCCTGTGCCATTGCCGCTGAGCGTGATCGGGAACGGCAAGCGGGCCGTGTGCGCGGGGCATTGCATGGGATTCCCGTACTGCTCAAGGACAACATCGATACTGCCGACAACATGCAGACAACGGCTGGATCGCTGGCGTTGCTCGGTTCCAAGCCAACGCAAGATGCCACGGTGGCGCTGCGCCTGCGTGAAGCGGGAGCCATCATCATCGGCAAAGCCAATTTGAGTGAATGGGCAAACTTTCGCTCTACCAAATCAACCGGCGGCTGGAGCGCGCGCGGCGGTCAATGCAAAAATCCTTATCAGTTGGCCCATAGTCCCCACGGTTCGAGTTCGGGGTCAGGGGCTGCGGTGGCGGCCAACTTCGTGGCTGTTGCATTGGGCACAGAGACAGATGGGTCGATTGTTAGTCCTGCCGGACGTTGTGGCATTGTCGGGCTAAAGCCCACCGTTGGCTTAACGAGCCGCGCTGGTGTCATACCCATTGCCCACAGCCAGGACACCGTCGGTCCCATGACGCGTACGGTTGCCGATGCCGCCATTGTCTTGAGTGCCCTGGTTGGCGTTGATCCGCGCGATGCGATGACACAAGCGAGTGCCGGCAAGTTGTGGACAGACTACACTCAATTTCTTGATCCCAGAGGGCTACAGGGGGCACGGATCGGGGTTGCCCGTGCCGGGTTCTTCGGCGCTGATGCCGAGACGGATCGGCTCATTGAGACGATGATTGATGTGTTGCGCGCGGCGGGTGCCCACATTGTCGATCCGGCAGATATCCCCACCGCTACCGACGAACGAATGGGGCCGGCAGAGTCTACTGTGATGCAATATGAATTTAAGACAGACATCGCCCAATATCTTGCCACGCGCATTCCCCAGCATGAGGATTACCCCCAGCCACGTACATTGGCAGATTTAATCGCATTCAATGAGGCGTATGCGCAGGAGGAAATGCCCCTTTTCGGACAAGAACGCTTTCTGCTGGCGCAGGCGAAAGGATCGCTGACCGACGCGGTCTACGTGGACGCGCTCACTACCAGCCAGCGTCTCTCTCGCCAAGAGGGGATCGATGCCGTGTTACAGGCGTATGAATTGGATGCGCTGGTGGCACCGACTGGAGGGCCAGCATGTGTCGTTGATTATGAACAGGGCGATCGCCCCCTCGGCGGCAGTTCACGTCCGGCCGCGATGGCGGGCTATCCACTCCTCACGGTGCCTGCGGGCTTTGTGCGTGAATTACCCGTTGGCCTTACCTTCATGGGCAGCGCGTACAGTGAACCACTTCTCATCCGTTTGGGCTATGCCTTTGAACAGCTGACGCAGGCACGGCGCGTACCGAGGCTGTAGGAATCAATGCAGTAGCATTTTCGCCCTGGCCAAATCTGCAAGCGCGCCCAACTAGCTTCCGGCCAACTTCAACATGCAGTGATAGGCCCGAGCACTCAAATTCATCTGCTGATGCGCGTTGCGGCGCGCATCAGCTTCTTCCCTGTCTCATCCAACTCGCAAAATCGCTGCACCGCGGCCGCGCCCAAGGGGTTCCGGATGTCGCCGTTAACAAGCGTAAAGTTGCGGCTCTGCGCGCGCGAAAAGTAAAAAGCCGGCGCAAGGTAGGGAGCGCGTAAGAGGAAGTTGTCTGGCGGAGAACACACTGTTTTATCGATGCCTGGGGTTTAGCCACACGGATTTTCGCCCAGCTACGCTAAAGCAAGGCCGCCCACCACTTGCGTGATGTGCGGCCTTGCCCTAGTAAATTTTCGATTACTTCAATCCGTCGCCCCGTCGCTCAATAAGTCATCGTCGACACGGTCGGCGTGGGTGGTTGCGCCTGCGCCGCTTGCCGAAATAGCAAGGCCGATCCGACAAACAGCACGACGAAGAACGCATTCAGGCCAATTACCCCCATGAGACCGGGTGGTTCGAGCAAGGCCCCGCGCAGGTTCGGGATCAGCAGCACAATCCCCGGCACCAACAGCTGCGCGATGGCCATGGCGAAGGCCGCGCGCGCCATGCCCTGCGGCGCAAACCGGGCGCGGAAAGCCCCGATCAGCCCGACGACGAGCACACCGAGATAGAGCACGTTGATCAACTCATCGTCGCCGATGATGCCGACCGCTGCATTGATCCAAACCAGCAGCAGGGCCGCCACCACGGCAACGCCGACCGCACTTTTGTAGGCGCGATAGTCCGCCTTGCGCGCGATCAGCTCATAGGTAAGCCCCGTGCCGAAGAGAAGGACGAAGGCGAAACCGAAATCAAACAGATCCCAGTTCCAATCCGCAGAGAACTGCATGGCCACCAAGGGCACCAGTAGCAGGCTGAGCGTTGCGCCGGCCCAGCCCGCGATCCGCCACCCCTGCCCGCGCCGTCCGCCCCCGTTTGCCCCGTTCCCGACCAGGGCCGTGTTGTCGTATTTTTCTGTCATTAACTTGCCTCCCGATTTTCCTGCCATTGCCTTGCTGCGGTGAATGGGTGAACCGTTCAACCCAGCTTCGGCGACCGTGCGTGGTATGAGCAGCTCGCTCATGAGGGTAAGTGTAGGGTAAGTGGCCTGCCAGTGCGACGGTTCGGGTGTAGCGCAATATGCACGTAAGTGTTAACCGCCTGGCGGTCAAGTGCAGGCCGCAAAAAACGCCACCGGTGGCTTCCCCTATCCATTTAACCATTAGGCCAAATGCAAGCAGCCAAACGCTGACACAAGCTGTATAATAGAGGCAATCGGATCGTTGCAGTTGCTTGTCGGAGCGAAAAAGGCTTGGCTCTTCGAGAATTCAGGTGGTAGGGGCGTACCCTTGCGGTCGCCCTGGGCAGGCGCAAGGCCATGCCCCTACAAGACCCCCTGAGATCCTGTTGAGCCAAAGGCTTTTCGCGCTTCTCTCCGACAGCCTGCACGTAAACATCACCACCAACCCACAAAAGGACCGAATCATGTCCCGCATTCTAATTGGCGAGTGTAAACAAGAAGTCTCATCGTTCAACCCGGTGCCGAGTAGCTATGCCGACTTTGATGTCTCGTTTGGCGACGCTGTGCTCGACTTTCACCGTGGCTTGAAATCCGAAATCGGTGGGGCGCTGGATGTTTTTGCCACGCAAAGTAACATCGAACTCGTGCCCACCTACAGCGCCCGCGCGATTACTTCGGGCGGCACCCTGCCCGCGGCAAGTTTTCAGCGCATTGGGGCAGAATTTTTGGCGGCGGTGCGCGCCGCACCGCCGGTGGATGGCATCTATCTCTCCTTGCACGGGGCGATGTCAGCCGCGGGTGAAGATGACCCGGAAGGCTGGCTGCTTGCCTCGGTGCGTGAGATCGTGGGGGAGCGGGTGCCCATCGTTGTCTCGCTCGATCTGCATGGGGTGCTGACTGACCGCATGTTGCAGCACAGCGATGCGATTGTGGCCTATCACACCTATCCCCATGTGGATTTTTACGAGACGGGGGTGCGTTCAGCCCACCTGCTGCTGCGCATTCTGGCGGGCGAAGCCAAACCGGTGACCGCGCATGTGCGCATTCCCGCGCTGGTGCGCGGGCCAGAGTTGATTACCGCCACCGGCCTCTATGGCGGGTTGATCCGCCAGGCGCAAGGGTTGGAAACCAGCGCGCAGGGTCTGTCCGCCGGGATCTTTATCGGCAATCCCTTTACCGATGTGCTGGATCTGGCAACCAACAGTTTTGTGGTGGCGAATGGCGATGGGGCGTGGGCCGAAAAGGCGGCTATGCAGTTGGCCAATGACTTTTGGCAGGTGCGTGAGCGCCTCTTTCAACCGTTGATCAGCCTGGAAGAGGCGGTGGCGCAGGCTCACGCCCAGCTGGGTGATGGCACCGTCGTCCTGGTCGATGCGGCGGATGCGACCAGCTCCGGCGCATCGGGCGACAGCAACGCGATCATCGCCGCGCTGGTGGCGAGTGGCTATCGGGGGCGGGTGCTCGCGCCGTTGGTCGATCCGCCGGCGGTGGCCGCGGCGCTGAGGGCGGGGATTGGCGGGGAGGTTCAGGTGACAGCGGGTGGACAGTTAGACCCCCGCTTTACGCCGTTGCCGATCAGGGCAAAAGTCCGTCTGCTCTCCGATGGGCGCTTTATCAACGAGTCGCACCGCTCGATCTGGGATGCGGGTAATTCGGCGGTATTGGAAAGCGGTGGGCTCATGATTGTTGCGACCAGCCGCCCGGTCAGCCTCTATGATCGCTCACTCTTTTATGCGCATGGCCAAGATCCGCAAAATTTTGACGCGGTCGTCGTCAAATCGCCCCACTGTCAGCCGCACATGTTTGCCGACTGGGCCAAGGCCATGCTCAACGTTGATGCGCCGGGCTCGACGAGCGCCAATCTGCCGCGGTTGGGTCACACCCGCTGCCGCCGTCCCCTCTTCCCGCTCGACGCCGGGGTGACCTTCACGCCGCAAGTGCAGATCTTTCAGCGAGGGTAAACAAAGGGATCCACGAAGACACACGCGCCCAGTGGGCACCCGACACGAAGGATAAGGAATAAAAAACGAGTTGTGGATCAAGATCCACAACTCGTTTTTTATGCTAGGATGTGCACTCTGCTAATTGCTCACAAGCGGTAAGAAGATCTGTTGCGCTGGCAGCGCGTTCTGGTGATCTGGCTGCTCCGTCGGCGATGTGTTTGGATCTTCCGCCGTCACCGCTTCCGGCTGCAGGGCGGCGTTGAACTGCACCAGCGCATCTGCCGGCAGTTGATCCGGCGAGATAGGTGCCTCGATCTCGCTGATAGCCGGGGTACTCGCCGCGCTCACCGGCATAGCGGCCAGACAATCGGCTGGCGGTGCTTCGACCATCCACCACAGGAAATAGCGGTAATCAGGCGGGTTGCGGACCACAACCGGGGTTTGCGCGGTGGTCTGATTCACCGGGGTTAGTGGGTAACCATTCAGTTGGCTGTAAAACATGCGGTTACCAAGGCCATTGAGGGAGACGCTCCAGCGCTGGCTGGCGGCACCCGGCGTTTCGGGTTGGATCACAACGGTCGTCATGGCGGTAGTGGCGGCCCCTTGTACGGTGACCAGTTGACCCGTCGGCAGGCTGACCAGGGCATTATCCGCCCGCAGCAGCCATAACTGATGGCCGTTGGCTGGTGTCTGTTTGGCCGCTGTCACCAGGGCTGTTCCCGCGGTGTTGCTCTGATTCGGAATGGTCAAGACTTGCCCCGTCAGCGAACTTTCCAGCCAGTAACAGGTGGGCACCATGGTTGGCGCACCATTGAGCGTGGCAAAGCGGTTACCTCTGATCTGGCCGCCAGAGGCGCTACCACTCGTGTTGGCTGCAAAGATCACATTGGTCAGGGTCGTCGTCGTTTCTTGACCGTAATACAGACCGCTGCCAGCGTAGGCATAGTTCCCGGCAATGAGGCTGTTCTCAATCGTCGCCGTGCCTGCCCAGTTGCCGATGCCACCGCCAAACCCAACGGTACGGTTATTGCGAATGGTGCTGTTGCGCACGGTCAACGTGCCATAGTTGGCAATGCCGCCCCCGCCGAGGAGAGACACGCCACTCCCCACCGAAGGTGAACGATTGCCCTCTACTGTCATGTGTTCCAGGGTGAGGTTGCCTTGATTGTAGATCCCACCGGCTTCGACAATCTGGCTATAGGCGTCGCGGATGGTCAGGTTTTGCACCGTCACGGTGGTACCGGGTTTGACGTGGAGCCCATTCAGCCCGCGGCCTAGCCCATTCCAGATGTGATCCTGGCCCTCGATCAGCAAGCTGAGGTTGGCGGTGCTGTTCGCGGCCACTGGGGTTGCACTCAGCGCAATGTCACCCGTCATGCGGATGGTGAAGATGCCGGGGGCGGTGCGCTGGTTAAAACAGGTGAAGCCGAATTGCAAGGCCACTTCATCACTAGCGTCAATAGCATCACCACATTGCATCCAGGTGTAGGTGGCGGGACTGGCATCGACGTTGCCTGCCGCATCCTGGGCGCGCACGGCCAGCGTCAGGTTGCCGCCCGGCAAGCCGCTAAAGCTGGCGGTATTAGCGCAGGCGGTAAACACGCCGCCGTTAAGACTGCATTCAAAACGTAAGGCTTGTTGATTGCTGAACAGGTCGTCAGTCCCGCCAAATTCAAAGGTAGCCGCGTTGGGGTTCGGCGAGGCCGGCCCGCGCACGAGCGTTGTCTCCGGCGCGGTGGTGTCGCTCAGCAGCGCCAACGTGTGACCGTAACCCAGCGCGACGGCGTTTACGCCTTTTGCATAGTCTGGGATGTTGAGCAAGTAGGTGTACCCCCACTTGACCAGCGTGCCATCCCGCTTGAGGGCGACGGCGTGATATTGATCCACATCAATGGCGATGATGTCCGTCAACCCCGCCGGCGGATTCATGAGGTTATCCGCGCTGCCCCAGGTCACCAGCGTGCCATCGCTTTTTAAGGCCACATCTAAATTGCTGCCGGCGGCAATGGCCACAACGCCACTCAACCCCGTTGGCACCTGTACCCCCAGGCTGAAACTCTGGCCCCAGGCCACCACCGTGCCATCGCGCTTGAGGGCCAGATTGTGCTCGGCGCTGGCAGAAACCGCCACCACGTCGCTCAGACCCGCTGGTGCCTTCAGTTTTGGGTCAAGGCCGCGGCCCCAGACCACCACCGTGCCATCCTGCTTGACGGCCACACTGTGCAGATCGCCCATCGCCATCCCAACGACACCGCTCAACCCGGCAGGAATGTCCAATTGGCCAAAGTTAGCGCTGCCCCAGGCGACCAAGGTGCCATCACTTTTGAGCGCCAGGGTGCCATAACGACCGGCGGCAATCTTCACCACGTTGTTGAGACCAGCGGGGACAGGCGGCGTCTTGCCCCAACTCGCCACCGTGCCGTCACGCTTGAGGGCGACGCTGTGTTCATAACCCGCCGCCACCGCCACAACATCATAGAGATTGGTTGGCAAGTTCTGCTGGGCGGCGTTATACTCACCCCAAGTGGCAATGGTCAGGTTGGTGGGCGTGGCCGTGGCATCGGTCGCTGGGCTGGCCTGCACCGGCTGCGCGCCCAGGCACAAGAATAAAGCCAGTAAGGTGAGACTGAGTAGCGACTGTAATTTGTTGAGAAGTGGTTTTGCCTGTTTTCTATTCATGATAGACTTGCTTTCTTGAAAATGAATGGATGCCTTCCGTCGTGAGCAATTGGATTTTCCAGTCAGTTCACGTAAAATTGCTAGATTTTTTACATTGATATATGCTCTACTTGAAACAACGACGTTTCAATCACTCCTTGTCACCAAAATGCGGTATTGCTTGGACAAGCTCAAGATACCTAATGGGCGTCAACGCTGCGCAAACACAGCGTCAACAGACCGTCAACCATGACACCAATCCACTTATCACTCTTCGGCACCTTCAATCTGACCATCGATGGTACACAAGTCAGTCGCTTTCGCAGCCAACGCGAGGCCGCCCTGCTGGCCTATCTGGCGGTCGAGGCCGACCATGCGCACCCGCGCGAACGGCTCGCTGGTTTACTTTGGCCGGATAAACCGGAAACCGTGGCGCGCCAGAATCTGCGCCAAACGTTAACGAATCTCCGGGCGCTGCTCGACGATGAGCAACGCCAGCCCCCGCTCCTGCTCGCTGAACGCAATACGGTGCAATGGAATCGCGATAGCAGCTACACCCTGGATGTGGCAACGTTTCGCACCGCATTAGCAGCCTGCGCCGCGCACAACCACAGCGATTTGGCAGCCTGCACCGATTGTCAAATGCGGCTGACAGAAGCCGTCACGCTCTATCAGGGTCCATTTTTGGACAACTTTACCTTCGGCGACAGCGATCTCTATGAAGAGTGGCTGCTCGTGACCCGTGAACAGTTTCAGCACCAAGCGTTGCAGGCGTTGAGTCAGTTGAGTGCGGCGGCAGTGGCGCAAGGCGATTGGACCCAGTTGACGCGTTTGGCCCGCCGCCAGGTGCAGCTCGACCCCTTGCATGAACCGGCCCATCGTTACCTGTTGCAGGCGTTGGCGAATGGCGGCGACCGCAGCGGCGCGATCACTCACTTTGAGAGTTTTGCCGCCCAGCTTCAACGCGAGTTAGGGGTTGAGCCAAGCCCAGAAACGCTCGCCTTGATCGAGCAGATCCGCACGGGCGCAGCCACGGTGCAGCGCCCGCAACGCGCCGGTGCCAGCCTGACTG
This sequence comes from Caldilineaceae bacterium, assembly GCA_022842065.1. The sequence goes on along the minus strand of JALHQH010000016.1, from coordinate 73,852 downwards.
CGCTCCGCCAAACCCCACCCCGTGAACCCGGCGCAAGCATCTACAAGCTCGCTGAAGCCAAATTGCTGGAAGCGCCCCCGGTCATCCCCTCACCGCCGCCAGCGGAACTTGGGCCTCAGCCGGCCAGCCAGTCACCCAGTCACCCAGTCACCGCCTCACCGGTTCACGACTGGGGTGGGATGGCGGCCAATAGCCGCTTAGTCGGCCGCGCGGTGGAAGAAGCCCAACTCCAAGGCTGGTTGCACAGTGGTGTACAAGTGATTTGTCTGTGGGGCTGGGCCGGTGTCGGCAAAAGCGCGCTGGCGCAGACAGTGGCGCGCCACCAAACCGACCGCTTCCCTGTCATCATCTGGCGCTCCTTGATCAATGCCCCCCCATTGGGCGCCTTATTGCGGGATTGGCTGACTGTATTGGGTGAGCCAGCAATGGACACCGCCGAAACCATTGACCAGCGACTTCACCGCTTCTTTGAACACCTGCGCCGCCGGCGAACCCTGTTGGTGATAGGCAATCTTGAGGCGCTTCTGCAACGTGGCCCGGCTGGGCGCTTTCGGCCCGAGCATGAGGCGTATGCGCATTTCTTTCAACGCTTTGCGCAGGATACGCACCAAGGCGCGCTGCTCTTGACCTGCCGGGAACAACCAGAATTGTTTGTGCGCCTGGAAGAGGAAACGCCCACGGTGCGTTCGTTGGCATTGGCCGGGCTATCCCAAGCCGCCAGTCAACAGTTGTTGGCTGCTAGTGGTTTGCCCTTGCCCGCAACAGAGAGTGCGAAACTGATCGAACGTTTCACTGGCAACCCGGCGCTGCTCAAGTTTGCTGCCAATTCCATTCAAGATATGTTCGGTGGGGACGTGAGCACCTTCTTTGCCGAGGAAGCGCTCATGTATGGCTTGATCCGCGATCTCTATGAGCAATACCGCGTGCGGATGACCTATATCGAAGGGGCCATGCTGAGTTGGCTCGCCATTTCGTGTGAACCGGTCTCCCTTGCCCGGCTGCGTGCGCTCCTCGTGCCGCCCCTTGCGCCGGAGATGGTGGAGGCCGCCGCTCGTTATTCAACCAATGGCTTTGTTGAAGCGATCCATTCGTTGCAGCGGCGGGGCTTTTTGGAGCAGACCCCGACTGGGTTTACCACCTTCGCCGTTGTCATGCAGAATATGAACAGCATGCTGCTCGAACTGCTCACCCACGAAGTGTTGACGGGGCAGCCTGGCCCAGCCCTTTATGAATTCGCCTTGGTTGACGCCCAAGCCAGCGCTCCGCTACGCCAAAAGCAACTCGATGGGCTGGTGCGCCCGTTGATGGGGCGTTTAGCTCCGCACTTTCACCAGGATGGGCTGGTCACCCGGCTGGAGCAGATGTACATGGCAGCCCGCCAAGCCCCACTCCCCACCCGCAATTATCTGCTGGAGAACCTGGTGACCTTGTTGGACTATCTCCAGCCTGACCACGCGGCCAACCTGGCAACAGACGCTGGTGAGACAACGGCTCCGACGGGGGGGGACCAAGGCGAAGCAGAGCCACAAGCCATCCCGGCGGTTTTACCCAACCAACTCACCCCGTTGATTGGCCGCGCACGCGAGGTCGCCGAACTGGTAGAACGGCTGCACCAACCGAATGTGCGGCTGCTGACGCTGGTCGGTGCCGGCGGGATGGGCAAGACGACGCTGGCCTTGGCCGTGGCCCAATCGATTTTAGACGTAGCACAGTCGTCACGCCATTGCCAATCTCCACGTCCAAATCCTCCCTATACCGACGGCATCTTCTTTGTGGCGCTCGCACCGCTCACCAGCACCGCGGCGCTGCCGGCGGCCATTGCCACGACGCTGGGGCTGACTTTACAGGGCAGCGATCTGCGCCAGGCGTTGGTTCAACAATTGCAGCACAAAGAGCTACTGTTGATTTTGGATAATATGGAACATCTGTTAGACGAAGCCCCCCCCAATGATCGGGGGGATGGTAGTGGGATTGGGTTGATCAACGAACTTTTGCAGGCTGCCCCTGGCGTGCAGTTGCTCGCCACCTCGCGCGCGCGACTCAATCTACGGGGTGAACATCTCTATCCGGTGCCGCCGCTCGCCTTTGCCGAGCAGGCGACACTCGCCGAGGCGGCCACAGCCCCCGCCGTGCAGCTGTTTGTGCAGAGCGCACAGCGCAGCGCCGCCGATTTTCTGCTCACCGCCGAGCATCTGCCCTTTGTCCTGCGCATCTGCCGCTTGGTTCAGGGGATCCCATTGGGGCTTGAACTGGCCGCGGCCAATGTCGAGCTATTTCCGCTGCGGGAGATCGCCGACGAGATTGAACGGAGCGTCGAATTTTTGGCGGTTGACTGGCATGATCTGCCCGAACGCCAACGCAGTATGCGCGCCGTCTTTGATTGGTCGTGGCGGTTGTTGAATCGGGCTGAACAAGCCACGTTGCGTCAGCTTGCCATCTTTCAGGGCGGTTTTACCCGTGCGGCCGCGTTGCAGGTCGTTGGCGCTGGGTTGCCGGCGTTGAGCGGGTTGATGCGCAAATCGCTGATCCAACGGGTGGAAACCGCAGGCGGGGAACGCTTTCAGATCCACGAGTTATTACGCCAATTTGCCGCCGAACAACTCACATCCGAGTCCCAAGTCGAGCAAGCCGTGCGCCGGCAGCACGCCACCTACTATCTCCCGTGGCTGGCCGCGCAGGATGCCGATCTGGTTGGCCCCCGCTCGACGACGGCGATCCAAGCCATTGAAACCGAGTTGGGCAATATCAACGCGGCGTGGCGATGGGCAGGAGCAGCGGGCGATACCACCCTGTTGGGCGCAGGGTTGGTGAGCCTGCAACATTTTTATGCGCTCAAAGGACGCGCACCAGAGGGTGCCGCGCTCTTTGCGCAAGCGGCGACGCACTTGGGCAAGCAGCCGCTTGACGAGGCGCGCACCCTGACCCTGGCGCGCCTGCGCACGTTTCAGAGTGCCTTGCTGATCGAGATGGCCGGTTTTGAACAGGCCCACCTCCTGCTCGAAAGCAGTCTCCCGGTGTTACAACACCTGGGAACTGCAGCAGAAAACGCCTTTTGTCTCAGCACCATGGGATTGCTGGCCTATCGCACCGGCAGTTACCCTGAGGCGAAAGCACACTGTCAGGCAGCGATTGCGCTGTATAACGACCTCGGCGATATTCGCGGTTTGGCCACCACCGGCAACAACCTTGGCCATGTTTATGCCGACTTGGGGGACTATGCCGCCGCCCGGCAGTTGCACGAAGAAAATTTGGCCCGCCGCCGGACGAACCATGATCACTACGGTATCGTCTATTCCTTGAACAATCTGGGTTCGGTTGCGGCGCGTAGCCAGGAGTTTGCCGAAGCGCAACAGCTCTATGGGGAAGCAATGACGCTGGCCCAGCGTATTGACTTTCGCCCCGGCATTTCCCTGGGCTTCTTAAACCAAGGTGCCCTCGCCTATTGGCGCGGCGATGCAGAAGCGGCGTTGCGGTTGGCGCAGCAGGCCGTGACGGTGACGCAGGAGGTGAACGATCATCGCAATTTGGCGTGGGCGCTCGTCAATCGGGGTAATGCCCACTTGGGGCTTGGTCACTATGCTGACGCTGCGCGCGATCTGCAGGAAGCTGCGCGCTTGGCCCTCTCGTTGCGTGCTGTTCCGCGGACGCTGGCCGCCTTGGCCAGCATTGCCGCGCTCAGCGCCAAAACCGGCGACCGGCCACGTGCGGTCGAACTGGCCACCTTTTGCCTGGTGCACCCCGCTACCGCCAAAGAGATCCAAGTGGCTGCGACCAAGCTGCTGGACGAGCTAACGCCGCAACTACCACTTGCGGCATTGGATACGGCCCAGACGCAGGCCAAGACAAAAACGCTGGAGCAGATCGTGGCGGCCCTACCCTGAGTGAGATTAAAATCTCCTGCTATACTGAAGTCAAGTTGAGAACCGGAGTTTTGCTGGCTAACGGGATCGCGTGCGTCGCACTGACCGCCAACTGTTTCCAGTCCGCTAGATTCTTTGGTCAGTGCGACGCACGCTGACCGAAACTAGGAGTTTCATTCTGACACGAGTATAACAGCGAGAAGCCGCCTCAGCGGCTGGATAACTTTCGCCTTGCGCTTCGTCGTCACCTTCACGCACTGTTTCAGCAGTTTGGCTTTGCAAAAAGTTCAGTAAACTTTGCACATCGGCAAAAAGCTGAAGCTCGCTTGCTTTAGTGCTTTGCAAAGAAGCGCGCCAGTGGTTGCGGGGTCCATCGCGCCACAAGCGGAGCAGATAGGCTTGATAATTCGTTTCGCTGCGGTTCATTGGTGCATTCCTGATCGTGGCTTATTGGACCACTGTAAGCGTTTTGACCATGAGATAGCTGGGCCACGTCAGCAGGTGCTGCCAGCGCGGCGTGGCCCATGCCACCGTGTAGCCCAATTGCTGGTAGAGCCGCTGAGCCGGCTGGTTCATGGCTAGTACCTGCAACCAAGCCGTTTTGTAGCCATGAGCGCCCGCTTGCTCCTCAACGGCAGTCATGATCGCCGGCCCAATGCCTTGCCCCCGTTGTGCTTCGTCCACAACAACACTGTGAACCCACACTGCACCCGGCGTGCGCGGCCGGGGCACCGGAGCCATGCTGCGCGCCACCACCAGCAGCAGGCGCGCTGTTGCCCCATAACCGATGAGGTTGACCGCTCGGCTAATGGTGCCATCTGGTGCGCGATCATAGGGCGTTGCGCCTGGGTATTCCACCGTTGCCGTCGCCACGACCGTGCCCGCCGCGTCACAGGCGACATACCGTCCACGCAACCCTTGCGCGTCTTTCGCCGCCAACGCAAAGTGCAAGAGTTCCTGTTGTTCCACCTGCGGTCCATGCAAAGCGCCGGGCAACTCAACCGCATACAACTGCATCAAGAGCCGCGCAATGGCCGAGAAGTCGTCACGGGTAGCGGGCCGGATGGTTATCGCCGGTGGGTGGAGTGCAAAATTCGCTTTCATTTCCATTGCTTTCTCCTTCATGATCTACTGGTACTCGCATTTTTACCCAGGCGCTGTTGCTGTATGAAATGCGGGGTTTGGGATACGCCATCTTCCGGGAAGGGGTCACCGCTAGTTTCGTTACCCTGGTCATGGCTGACCCCTTCCCGGAAGATTACGCAAGTGCTCAAATTGATTTGCGGACAGAAACCATTTACCGATTAATCAGCGGCAGGAAGATGCGGTTGGCCTGTTCTGTCGGCATCATGATCTCTTCACCAACCGGTTCTGTCAAATATTCGGCACCGGCCTCCTCACTAGGGATCTGAACTTCGGCGTCGGCACTCAGGACCAGGTGATGCTCAAACTTAATGATCGGCGAGGTTGGTTCAATCACACCGGCCAGGGCTAAGCTGTCGCCGTTCCCTTCGAGCGGGCTGGGTGGATTGTCATACTCGTCACCACTAAGGTCAACCCTGAAGCGTGTACTATTGAGCACGGCCAGGGCCACGGTGTCGTTGCCATAGCCACCGGTCACGCCACTGAAGCGGGGTTGGCCACTCGCATCGCGCCAGCCGTTGCGCACAGCCAGGGTCAAGAGATCGTTGCCGACGCCACCCCATGCGTTGCCGACCCCGTCGCCGTCGAGCAAGGTGTCATTGCCTTCGCCGCCGACCAGCACATCATAGTCCCCTGTGCCGCCGTTAAGTACATCATTGCCATTGCCGCCTTCTAGATAGTCATTGCCCGCCAGGCCTTGCAGGAGATCTACCCCGTCGCCACCACAGAGCACATCGTCGCCACCTTGGCCTTTCAACAGGTCATTACCCCCCAAGCCGAGCAGCAAATCAGGCCCGTCAGTCCCGGTGAGCGTGTTGTTCTTGTCCGTGCCGACCTTGATGGTGCCGTTCCAACCGGGAGCGCTGTAGAGCCCAGCGGCATCCTGATAGACTGTGTAGCTGCCACAAGTGGCGATCACCGTGCCAGGAATGTTCGTTGGCGTGGCCGTCGGTGGCACCGGTGTAAAGGTGGCCGTCGCGGTGGCCGTCGATGGTACGGGTGTAAAGGTGCTCGTCGCCGTGGCCGTCGCTGTCGGCGGGATTGGTGTGAAAGTGTTCGTCGCCGTGGCCGTCGCGGTTGGCGGTACGGGTGTAAAGGTGCTCGTTGCTGTCGCCGTAGCGGTTGGTGGCACCGGTGTGAAAGTGTTCGTTGTCGTGGCAGTCGCCGTCGGTGGCACTGGCGTGAAAGTGTTCGTCGCCGTCGCGGTTGCCGTCGGTGGCACCGGTGTATTGGTAGCTGTATTCGTCGGCGTAGCCGTCGGCGGCACCGGTGTGAAAGTGTTCGTCGCCGTCGCGGTTGCCGTCGGTGGCACCGGTGTATTGGTAGCTGTATTCGTCGGCGTAGCCGTCGGCGGCACCGGTGTGAAAGTGTTCGTCGCCGTCGCGGTTGCCGTCGGCGTTGCCGTTGGTGGGATAGGGGTGTTAGTTGGCGTGGCCGTCGGCAGGCTGACGGTCCAGGTGAAAGTGGCCGGGGTGGTATCGACATTGCCAGCCAGATCGATGGCCCGCACCTGGAAGGTATGATTGCCGTTGCTCAAGTTGGTATAGCTTTGGGCGCTCGTACAGGCGGTGAAGGCGGCGCCATCCAAACTGCACTCAAACCGGCTGCCCGCCTCGTTGCTGGCAAAACTAAAGGTGGCGCTGGCGGTGGTGCTGGGATTGCTCGGTTGCCCGGTAATGGTTGTTGCCGGAGCTGTTGTATCGGTGGTTACGGCCAGGCTGTGATACAGGCCCGCGCCAATGGCGATTACGCTATTCAGCCCGGCGGGCAGCTGGGTTGGCAGGTAGTTGATGCCCCAGGCGACGACCGTGCCATCGGCCTTCAGCGCCAGGCTATGATAGTGGCCCGCCGCAATGGCCGTCACGCCACTCAATCCGGCCGGCACATTGTTTTGCCCATTGTCATTCTGCCCCCAGGCGACGACCGTGCCATCACTCTTGCGGGCCAGGTTATGATTGGCGTTGGCGGCAATCGCCACCACGCCGCTTAGCCCAGCCGGCACCGTACTCGCACCAGCGGTACCGTTGCCCCAAGCCACCACGGTGCCATCGGCCTTCAGCGCCAAGCTATGATTGGCACCAGCGGCAATGGCGACCACACCACTCAGTCCAGCCGGCACGCTCGTCGCGCCAGCAGATGTGTTGCCCCAAGCGACCACCGTGCCATCTGCCTTGAGGGCCAGGTTGTGATAGCTGCCGGCGGCAATCGCCACCACGCCGCTCAGTCCAGCCGGCACGGTATTCACGCCATAGCCTGAATAGCCCCAAGCGACCACGGTCCCGTTGCTGCGCAAGGCCAAATTGTGGGCTTCCCCCGCCGCAATGGCGACTACCTCATTCAGACCCGCGGGAATCGTGCTCTGGCCATATTGGTTCCAGCCCCAAGCCGCAACCGTGCCATCCTGCTTGAGCGCCAGGCTGTGATTGGCCCCGCCCGCCACGGCCACCACCGCGCTCAACCCAGCCGGGACGGTGCTCTGGCCAAAGGTATTCTCACCCCAGGCTAGCACGCGGCCCGCCGCTTGAGTTGCCAGCACCTGCCAGGTATAGGTGGCAGGGCTGGCATCTACGGTGCCGGCCGTGTTCACGGCGCGCACGCGGAACGTATGTGGCCCAGCCGCCAGGCTAGGATAGGGTTGGGGGCTGGAACAGGCGGCAAAGGCGCCGCCATCCAATTGGCATTGGTAGCCGGCCAGCCCACTCAAGGTGCCTATGCCGTTGAAGGTAAAGGTGGCCGCGGTGTCAGTGGTCAGCAAGATCGGTTGGCCGGTGAGCGTCGTCTCCGGGGCCGCGGCATCGACCAGTACCGTCGCGGTGTTCGGCGAACCGTCGGCGGCACCATCCTGGCCAGCGCTATCGATGGCCGTACAGGTAACCAGCGTTGAGCCATCATGATTGACACTGAGCGTGCCGCGGGCGGTGGTGGTGCCAATGCCCGTCAAATTGCTGACGGTGGCATTGATACAATGCAGGTTGGTGATCGCGACCTCACCATTGGCGGTAACGCTACCCGTGGCCGGTTTGCTGGTGAACCAACCATTCTGACCATTCGGGGTGAAGCTGACGGTCACCAGCGGTTTGCTGGTCGGCAGCCGGACCGTCCAGGTGACGGTGGCTGGGCTGGCTTCCACATTGCCGGCTCTGTCCATGGCGCGCACTTGGAAGGTATGGGCCCCCAAACTCAAACCGCTGTAATTTTGGGGGTTGGTACACGAGGCAAAGCCAGCGTTATCCAATTGGCACTGAAAACCAGCGACCCCACTGTTGCTATCGACGCCGCTGAAGTTGAACGTAGCGGCTGTGTTGGCGGTGGATGCGGCTGGTTGGGCCGTGATCGTGGTCTCTGGGGCCGCGGCGTCGATGCTCACATAGACGCTATTTTGGGAACCAGGCGCTGCGCCATTGGTACCGTTGCTGTCGGTCGCCCGGCAGGTCACCCACGCGGCCCCTTCCCAGGCGAGAGTGAGCGTTGCGCTGGCTTGTTGGGTGCCGAGACCCGTCTGGTTACTGACAGTTGCGTTATGACAGGAGATGGCGGTAATGTTCGCCCCCCCGACGGCGGTGACCGTGCCAAAGGCTGGCACGGTCGTAAAGTACCCATTCTGGCCATTGGGGGTGAAGCTGACGGTCACTACCGGTACGCTGGCCGGCCGGCTGGTCGCGGTGGCGGTTGGTGTGGGCGTTGCGGTGGGCGCCTGTGGAATCACATAGGTGCGAAAAAAGAGGTCATAGTCAGAATTTACGCCCAATGTGCCCCCATAAGGCGTTAACAAGATTGTGCCACCGGCATAGGTATTCGCAGTATCATCAAAGGAAATACTGCCACTCGTGAGCAGAATGGCATAGCGCGTACCCGCGGTGAAGTACGGTTGTGCGGCGAAGGTGACCGAAACCCACGTTTGGTTGTAGGACCCACTCGGGATTGTGCCCGTTGCCAGGACAGTATTGGTTGGCAGGCCGTCGTCTCCGACCGGACGGACCTCGATCGTGCTCGCCGAGGTCGTTGGCGAATGGACGATAAGCTCCACGCGGGTGAGAAATCCCGACACGCCGGTGGTAACCGTTTGTCCAGCCAAACCACCATCGCGTGTTGTATAGCCTGCGTATGTGCCGCTATTTGATTGATCTAACACCGCAGCCGACTGCGCAGAGGCCGTTCTCAAAGTCGTTCCCAGTGCTGCTGCTACGAGCATGAGCACTACCATCACTGTTGTCGCTATCTGACGCCGCATTGTCATGTTCCTTTGCTTCACGTATCTGTGCCTTGTTTGTTACCGTTTGTGGAGCGGGTGATACGCATGGGGTATCACCCGCTCCACACCGTTGTGTCGAATCGTCACGGTCTCGATGTATGTGCCAGCGGCCACGTTGATCGTGGTGCAGCCGTTATCATTCACCATCGCCTTACTTTTCCTCGCGCATATCAGGATGACGCTTCATGCTCTTCTCCTCGTTGACTTGTCAACGGCACCGCGGTGCTATGAGCGCATGTAGCGCGCGTCGTTATTGGATGATGGCCATTGCGTGTTCTCCTTCATTCTCTATCATTGATGTTGCTTACCTTCCCAGCGCCGTTACACTTGGGAAAGTATTGTCTGCCCTTAGCCTACAGCGGCCGCGCAAACACACCGTCAACACAGCGTCAACAGGACAGCATCAACCCCCAAGCGGTCAAGGCTGACGAAAGATCAGGCATCAAACAGCACCGGCCCAGCATCTGCACGATGCTGGGCCGGCTTTACCACCGTATGCGGTTGTCGGGCTTACCGAGCCAGCGTTACCGGCTGACCAGCGGCAAGTAGAGTTGGTTGGTGAGTTGGTCGGTCGTTGTTGCGCTGTTGTCGAGCGGGGCAACCGCATAGGGAAGGTATGGTGCGGCGAGCGGTTGCCGTTCAGGTACAAGCCGTAGACTTATGTGTGCGCTTCAGATTGATGGGTGAATCTATAAACAAGATAAATGATGGCGATCAAACAAATCCATAGATCGGACCATAACGCAACAACCGCCTTCGGAGCCATAGCGGATGAAAGTTTTAAGAAATGTAAAATCCCAGCAAAGCCCATGAACAATGCGCCACTAGTACCCAACATACGATAATTTGACTTGGTAACCGAGAGTAAGGCAACACTGGCAAGCAGTAAATTCGTAAACCCAAGCTCTTGGACAATAATGTACAGATTCTCATCGGATTGTAACAGGTCAACCGTAAAGCCCGGATTCGTGATCTGAGTGATGCCAGCGACCAGCAAGCGAATCCCCACCCCCCAGAAGATAAACCATTTTCCAATCAACTCAAGGATCGGCTGCTCTTTGCGCCGTATCTCCACTACGACAGACGCGATTGGCAAGACAACCATCGTGGCCAATATAAATAGCAAGTAAGACATGATAACCTTTTCTTTTCTGCTTATAAAACCAAATTACGCTGTAAATTCTATTTTACTAAATTCAATCTCGTTTTCTAGGTTTATACTGTGCTCTGAATGAGAACCGGAGTTTTTCCCACTGTACAAAACTCCAGTTTTCATTTCAACCGCCGTATAGGACGAGATTGAATTTAGCCTATTCATCCTGTGCCGATTGACTACGGTGTGGCCGTTGGCAGCGGTGGATTGACTTCAACCGCACCGATGTCGCAGTGTGCACCTTGGGGTCGGGCGTTGCCGCGCTGATCGCGTCCACCCACTGGAGCCGTATTGCACACGGCATCATTGCCCGCATCAATGGCTGGACTACCGGCGAGCAGGGCGTGGGTCATCGTTGTACCTGGTGCATTGATTTGCAACGGACCCAGTTTGGGGTCTTGACCGATGATGTTGCCATCCACCCCATTGGACAAACCACAACTGCTGCTGCTTGCGCGAAGCAGATTGTTGCGACTGTTGCTGATGCTATTGCTAGCACACTCGCGAGCAGACAACGGGTTATTCAGAATTGTATTGGCAATGCTTGTATAGCCGGTGCTGAGAACGGCAAGACCCGCTGAAATCACGGATTCATTATCCGTAAGAGTGCTATTGAGCATGGTCAGACTAGCGCTGGATGTACCATGGACATAAACCGCACTTGTTTCGTTGCCCCGATTGTTGCTGATGGTACTATTAACAATCGATGCGCCACTGACGGAGTAGATCCCGCCCACATCGTCAGTGCCTTCGTTGTTGTGAATGGTGCTATTGTAGACATGCACTTGCGAGCCAGCGGTCAGCACTGCAATCGCGCCAGCGATACGTGCCTGGTTGTTACGAATTGTGCTATTGTTGATGGTGAGATTGGCTTGGTAGAGCAGCATACCGCCACCGACACGAGCGCCAAAGCCTGGGTCAGTCCCCGCGCCATTTTGAATAACCAGATGATTCAAGCTCACTGCGGTGTGGGGTACATGAATATTAAAGACCGAAGCAGCATTGTTGCCATCGACAATGGTTGTGCCAGTCATCGCACCGTTGATGGTGACACCGCGGCGAATCGTCACATTTTCGGCATACGTGCCAGCCGCCACGTTGATCGTCGCACAGCCGCTGTCATTGACTGCCGCTTGGATCGTGGTGTAATTTGCGCCACTGGCACCGACGGTACAGACCGGACCAGCGGCTTGGACGCTGGGCGTCTGCAGCAGCCACCCGGCGACCAGCAAGACCAGCATCAGGCTGGTGCGGGCGATGAAGCCGCCCACGGTTTTGATTGACATGTTTATTGTTTGCTCCTACTTTTCGGTCTAAGTTTTGTTGATTGCCTGCCCATCCGCGTTACGCTTTGGGAAGTTTTTGTCTGATCCTAGCTTACACCGGCGGCGTCAACAGCGCGTCAACCCAGCGTCAACAGCAAAATGACCAGCATCCAATGGGTAGAATGGGGGATGGATTTTCGGCTGGTTCCGCCGCGCTGGGGGCTCTGGTGGACGCGGAGCGTCCTCAGTGCATAACCACGCGCCGCGTGGTTACGAGCAAACAAAAAGGCGGTGTCGGGTGATCCCGGCACCACCTCTACAAGTCAATCGGTGTTATGCGGCTTGCCGCGCTCTCCTCAATTGGCCAGGGTAATAATGCGCACCTGATCCACCACATTCCAGACATCGAAGGCAAAATCGACGCGGTTCGGTGAAACGGTTACCACATCGCCGGGGTCCAGCCCTTGGTCAACGCTGGCCGAGTAGAGCGTCTTGATCGTGGCGTTTTGCGTATTGCCCAGCGTGGCGTGGGTGGCATTCAAGGCCGCGCCATTGGTGATGACGGCCAGAACTTGCTTGTCAAAGCTCACCCCACCGGCCAGTTTCTTGACCACCCCTTGCTGATCGCCCACCCGGTCGGCATGGACATAGTAGACATTCACTGCCGTGCCCTGGGGGATGACCAGCCCTGGTGCGCCCTGGGCATCCAGGGTGAGGGGGGCGGGCAGCACATAGTTCAGCCGTTCGGGGAAGAGCCGAATGATGCTATCGTTCTCCAGCGTATTTTCCACAACCGAGCAGGGGACGCCGCTCATTTCAACCGGCCCACTGGTCTGGACCGCCGGGCTGGCGGCGGTCAGCACACGGAGCTGATCGGCGACGTTGTACACGGTGAAGTGCAGATTGAGGGTCTGGCCGTTGTCGCTAAACCAGATCTTGTCGCCATACCCTTCTTGGCCTTGGTCCACACCGGCGGAATAGGCCGTGCCAGGGGCACCGAGGGGGCCGTGACTGTTGATCAGCCCCGGTGTATCCTTGATCACGCCATAAGCCGGTTGGGCAAAGGTGATCGTGCCATCAAAAGTTTTGGGCTGATTCTTACCGTTATTGCGCCAGTCGGCGTGAACGTAGTAGCTGTTCACCAGGGTGCCTTGCGGAATAGTTTGGTTGCTGCCATCGGGGGCCGTTACCGTCACCGCGCTGGGCAACGGATAATTCAGCCGTTCCGGGAAGAAGCGCATCAACTGGTCATCTTCAAGCGTGTTGGGCACTACCGAACAGGGTGCGCCGACCACGTCAACGGTGGCGCTATGAGCGGTTACCAAAGGAGCCGTGCCCGCCGCGAAGGCAGGGGTGCTGTGGAGGGCGGTCAAGGTCAGGGCAAAAAATAGCCCACCCTGGGCGGATTTACGCAGGGCCTGGTGCCAGCGGTTCAGCAAGGTGGTGGTGGTGTGTAAGGTGTGCATGGGTTGAATTCCTTTTCGATTTATGTTATTGCTACTGATTCACAATTTGTTGGCGATGCGGCTGATTTGTGCCAGCGCATCAAGTGATTTTAGTATAGCGGGCGGGCGTCAACCCCGCGCCAACAGACCGTCAACCCAGCGTCAACAGGACAAAGATCAGGCGGCATGGAAAATGGTTGACCGCGAACAGCGCCAGCCGCAGGCCGCGCCGACAAGGGAAATTCGAATTTCGAGGTTTTATGGGAGAAAGGTGTGGCCGTGACAGCGGTAAAATTGTGAGGATTGTGGCGATGTCTCGATATCTGCTATAATCATTGAAGCTACCACTCTGGTCGAGCCAAGCATAATATATTTTCAATTAATTTTTCCATCATTTATTTCTCTCATCCAATCACCAAAGGAGATCACCTCATGCCCTTGTTATTTGACATGCCCTTCGAGAAACTCCACACCTACGAGGGCACCAACCCCCGTCCGGCTGACTTTGACGACTATTGGGATGCTGGGCTGGCAGAGATGAACGCGCTCGATCCGCAGATCGAGATTGTGCCGGCTGACTTCCAAACCCCTTATGCGCAATGCAGCCATCTCTACTTCACTGGGGTGGGTGGGGCGCGCATTCATGCCAAGCTGTTGCAACCTAAGCACGCCAAAGAGGCTCATCCCGCGGTGCTAATGTATCATGGCTATTCGGGTAATGCGGGCGATTGGCTGGATAAACTGGGCTATGTGGCGATGGGGTACACGGTGGCCGCGCTTGATTGCCGTGGCCAGGGTGGTTTATCCGAAGATGTGGGGGGCGTCAAGGGGTGGACTTTGCGTGGGCACATCATCCGCGGCTTGGATGATGTGCCGGAGAAACTTTACTACCGCCAAATGTTCCTGGACACGGCCCAGTTAGCCAAAATTGTGATGGAGATGCCGGATGTCGATGCGACACGGGTTGGGGCAACTGGTGGTAGCCAAGGGGGCGGGTTGACATTGGCCGCCGCGGCCTTAGAGCCGCGCATTAAACTCGTGGCGCCAGTCTTCCCCTTCCTCTGTGACTATCAACGCGTTTGGGAGATTGACCAGGACAAAGACGCCTATGCCGAACTGCGCGAATACTTCCGCCGCTTTGATCCACGCCACGAGCGCAAAGCGGAAATCTTTACCCGCTTGGGTTACATTGATGTCCAACATCTCGCCAACCGGATTCGGGGCGAAGTGCTGATGGCGGTCGGTTTGATGGATACGATCTGCCCACCTTCCACGCAGTTTGCGGCTTATAACAAGATTACCGCGAAGAAGTCCTATATTACCTACCCCGACTTTGGGCATGAGAGTTTGCCGGGCAACAATGATGCGATCTTCCAGTTTATGTCCCAATTGTAGCGTCGCGCCCAACAATTAAAGTCTGCAATTGAGAATTGCTGGAGCGACCATAACACACATTTTTACCTTGACTAATTGTACATGATCACGTACAATTAGTCAGGTTTGATTGATTTGTACAGAAAAGGTAGACACATAAACAATGGTCGCGATGAGCATTTCGGAAGGTCGGCAACGACTCTTTGAGTTAAGAGAACGTGTGGTGGATGATCATGATCAGGTGATCTTAACGCACAAAAGTGGTAATGTTGTCATTATTTCAATGGCCGAATGGGAAGCTTATGAGGAAACGCGCCGCTTGCTAAAAGATAAAGCTGCGCTGAGTGCGTTATTACAATCCTTCGCAGCGCATGATGCAGGCGAACGTAGTGGCAAATCACCGCAGGAAATCTTTGCGGATTTGTTATGAATTGGAAAGTCGCTATTCTAAAAAAAGCAGAAAGCGATCTGAGCTGGTTTCGTAAGAATGATCGAACCAGCTATCTGAAGTGCTTTGATCTCATGCGTGAGTTGCTGCAAGATCCTCGGATCGGCACGGGCAAACCGGAACGGCTCAAGCATTTTGATCGTGAAGTGTGGTCAAGACGCGTTTCACATGAACATCGCCTGGTCTATGTAATCTATACCGCTGAGGAATTAGTGGAAGTCACCTCTTGTCGCTCGCACTACGACGATTCGCCTTTATAGTGCCGCGTAGAGCACACCCAAGATAACTTTCACCGACCAACTGGCGTTTCTACACGCGCGAGCTACTGGTCAGTGAAAGCCATCATTGTGCTATAAAATTGCTACTCGCCCTTCACTTCCGTCCAAATCTGATCATAGAGCGGTAAGGCTTCCCCTACATCCTCGATGCGATGGCCATTGGCGATAGCGTCGGCGGGGGTATTGGTGATGTTGGAATTGATATATGCTTCGTAGAGCGCGTTCACCGTGGTCATGTCACCATTCGCATCTTCAATCGCCATTTCATTGCCCTTGGCGTAATCAAGTGCCCCCTGGCTGGGATTGTTATAGGGGAAATCGCGCAACATCAGCCAGAAAAGATCGGCCTGCATGGCGTAGTTCAACCAGGCGTAGGCAGCATCAAGATGGGGCGCATCGGCGGGAATGGCATAGTTATCCTGCCAGAAGATTGCACCTTCGCTGGGATAGACATACTCAATCGCCGGGTTTTCCTGTTGGGCCAGGAACGCTTCCCCCGTCCAGGTAATGCCCAGATCGACATCGCCACCGATCAGGGCACTTTTGGGGCTGTCGCTGTCAAAAAGTTTAATCCCATCCACCAACTCACTGAGCTTCGTTTTGGCTTCTTCCAGTTGCGCGGGATCGGTCGTATTCAGGTCATAGCCGAGGGTGAGCAAAGTGATGCCGATGATCGCGCGTGAATCGTCCAGCGAGACCATGCGCCCGGCATATTCAGGATTCCAGAGATCGGCCCAGGAAGTTGGTACGCTCTCAACGGCCTCCGTGTTGACCACAATCGCATCTGTCCCGGCCTGGTAGGGGATGGTATATTCATTGCCAGGGTCAAAAGGCAGGTCAAGGTAATTCGGATCGAAAGTCTCCATAATGGGCAACTTGCTTTTATCCAGCGGTTGCAGTAACCCCTGGCGAATCATCAGCGCGACAATATAATCGGTGGGCATGACCAGATCATAGCTAGCACCACCGGCGGAGAGCTTCGCATACATCTCTTCGTTGGTCGAGTACTCATCGCGGTTGACGGTAATTCCGTAAACTTCCTCGAAACAGTCAATCGTCTCCGCCGGAATATACTCGGTCCAGACAAAGAGATTGAGTTCGGTGGCAGTGACCTCCATTTTGGGCGACGGTTCCGGACAGGTAAAGCCGGCGGCTTCACCGCTCTCACTCGCACCACCGCCACACGCGGTCAGCAACAGCGCAACCACCAGTAAAAGGGTCAACCCCCGATGCCATGCTTGGCGTATAAACATACAACTTTCTCCTTCTGTATACTGCTTCTATGTACTGCGTCTTTGTACTGCGTCTTTGTTATGGGCAGTCGGTAAGGTAGGGGGCCACAATAGATAGTGGTATGATAGCGGAATTTTTCTGTTAAGGCAATCAACTGGAGCAGTGTTTGCCACAAATTACACTTCGCGTATAGACAAGTCAAATAGAGATGGCACAAAGGTGGAGAGATCACTCGCATGTGCGACCGGGACGGCATTAGAGAACGCCTTTTCCACCTTCGTGCCACTTCTACTTATTGCCTCACCTACGTCGCGCTGCGTCGTTCCAACTGTTGCGAAACAAAGACGAGCAGCAGCACCATAACGATCCAAATGGTCGAGAGCGCATTGACCTCAGGCGTGACAATCCGTCGTAAGAGCCCGTAGACATAGATCGGCAATGTCGTGGCCCCAGGGCCGGTGGTAAAGAAGGTGATGATAAAGTCATCGAGCGACAGGGTAAAGGCGAGCAGCGCGCCGGACATCACCCCCGGCGCAATGATGGGCAGCGTAATCCGCCGGAAGGTTGTCACTTCGTTCGCGCCTAGATCCATCGCCGCTTCTTCCAAGGATTGATCAAAGCCATGCAGACGGGCGCGCACGACCATGATCACAAAGGGCACACTAAAGGCAATATGCGAGACGATGACGGTGCCCAGCCCCATCGCCAGGCGCGCATCACCGGTGAGGCCCAACAGGCCATTGAACCATCCAAAAAACGCGCTAAAGAAGACGAGAATGCCAATTCCCATGACAATTTCGGGGATGACAATCGGAATGTAGAGGGTCCCTTCAGAGAAGCGCTTGAACGGGAAGTTGTAGCGTTGCAACGCCAGGGCGGCCAAGGTGCCAATGGTCGTCGATACGGCGGTCGAGGTGAGCGCGATGATCAGCGTATTGCGCGTCGCATCCAGCACATCACCATTCTGCGCCAACTCACAGAACCAGTAAAAGGGTCCACACGGCCCGCGGTTGACAATCCCTTCAAAGACCACGTTGGTGCGCGAGGAATTGAAGGAAAAAAGGATCAAGACCACGATCGGTGCGTAGAGAAAAAAGTAGACGGCCAACGCCGAAAGCGTCAACCAAGGTGAGCGTCGGTTCATGCGCCGCGAATCTCCTCGCCAAAGCCAAAACGCCGGGTGTAGTAAAGGGTAAAGATCAGCGTCAATACCATGAGAATGATCGACGCTGCCGAGCCAAAGGCCGGGTTGCGCGCATCCAGAAACTGGCGCTGAATCAGGTTGCCAACCAGGATCACCTGCCGCCCGCCGAGAATATCAGAGACCACAAAGGTGCCCACCACCGGAATAAAGGTGAGAATGGTGCCCGCCACCACCCCCGGCATCGAGAGCGGCAACGTAACGCGCAGGAAGGTACGCAAGGCATTCGCCCCCAGATCCGCGGCCGCCTCAAAGAGCGAGTTATCGATCTTCTCCAGCGAGGTATAGATCGGCAGAATCATAAAGGGCAAAAACTCGTAGACCATGCCGATCAGCACCGCCCCTTGTGATGGATAAAAATCAAAAGGCGAGAAGGAGATCCCCACCAGGCCGGCCAACCAGCCCAACACGCTGTTGAGCACCCCTTGCGTGCGCAGGATCATAATC
Source organism: Caldilineaceae bacterium (assembly GCA_022842065.1). The sequence continues at coordinate 55,753 of JALHQH010000016.1, read as the reverse complement.
CAGGCATAAATGCGAATAACGAAATTAGTCCAAAGGGGGACAAGCACTAAAAAGAGCAGGGTATTCCGCCGTTTGGCCGGCGCTCGCGCAATAAAAAAGGCCAGCGGATAGGCCATGAGAATGGCGACAATCGTGGTTTGTAGCGCCAAGGAAAGCGAGCGCCAGAGAATCTGCGCATAGAGGTTATCATAGCCCTCAGGCGTGAAGCCGATCAGGCGCGCATAATTTTCCAGCGTAAAGGTATAGATCACATTGCCGTCGGTGTCACGTGAACCAAAGCTGGTGACTACGGTCAGCAGCAGTGGGATAATCAGCAACCCGATCATCCAGAGCAACGTAGGCAGAATTAGTAACAGCCCTTGCAGTTGTGGATTTTGCCGTAACTTTTGTACCATTGCGTTACTCCTCCCCTTGCTTGGCAAGCTGTGGCGGTAACACATCACTCACCAAAAGTTGGCCGATTTCAATCCCGTCCAAAATCACCGGCACCTGATCCATGCCCTGATAAACTTGCTGTTGTCGGTAATCTGGCACCGCAGCCGTTTGATCGGGTTGGCGATAAACTTCAATTTGCAGCTGGTTGAGGTTCACGATCCAATAAATCGGAATCCCCGCGCGCGCATAAAGTCGTTTTTTGATGCCGCGATCACGGCGTAAAGTGGTATCCGCCACTTCGAACACCAGTGCCGTATCTTTTGGGCGTGGGTGGTGTATAATATAATCGACTCGCTTGCCACGTACAATGGCGAGATCTGGCTCCGGTTCACTATCCCTGGTTGTCACCGGCTCTTGGGCATTGAGATACCAACCAGCGGGAATAACTCCTCGTAACAGATCTTGGAGTAACCCAGTAACCACACTATGGGGAGGATTTTTAGACATCTTTTCAACCAATAGACCTTCAAGTAGTTCGATGGGATCATCAGCAGTCAGAATGCCGGCATCGATCATTTGATGATACTGTTCAACACTGATGCGCCAAAGCGCTTCTTCGATCAGCGGCTGGGCTAATTCTGTTTTGGGTGGCGGTGTCGCAACTAGAACAGTCATGATTTACTCCGTCAAAACGCGCGCGGCTTGCGCCGAAAAGGCAACCGTTACTTCCGCCCCTTCGCCGGCAACGGGGCGCGAGCCAGGGGTGCGATTTTGCTCACGAACCCGCACCCGTTGGTCGCCGGCCAATTGCACGGTGTATTGCGTATCGGTCCCAATATAGACGACATCGCTGACCCGGCCGGTAAAGTGATTTTCGTATCCTGCCTGGGCTTCTAGATGGATCTTTTCGGGGCGCACGCCCACCGCCACCTCGCGTCCTACCGCCACGCTTGCTTCAGCTTCAGCGTAGACGAGCAGACCATTGGGCAGGGCGACAGTAGCAAGTTGACCTTGTTGGCTCTGCACCTTGCCAGTGAGGAAATTGGTCTCGCCGATAAAGTCAGCGACAAATTTGCAATTGGGCCGTTCATAGATCGTATTGGCATCGCCAATTTGGAGGGGCACGCCACCCGACATCACCGCAATGCGGTCACTCATCGTCAGCGCCTCTTCCTGATCATGGGTGACATAAATAAAGGTGATGCCAACCTCGCGTTGCATACGCTTCAATTCCAACTGCATCTCTTTGCGCAGCTTGAGGTCAAGCGCGCCCAGCGGCTCATCGAGCAACAAAACTTCTGGTCGTTTGACCAGGGCACGGGCCAGGGCGACGCGCTGCTGCTGCCCACCAGAAAGCTGGCGCGCTTTGCGATTTTCATAGCCGGGTAGACGCACCATGGTCAGCGCCTCTTTGACCCGTGGGGCAATTTCACTCTTGGCCACGCCATCCATCTGCAGGCCAAAGGCGACATTTTCGCCGATGGTCATGTGTGGAAAAAGTGCATAGTTTTGAAAGACGGTGTTAACCGGCCGTTGATAGGCGGGCGTCTTGCCCATCGGGCGGCCGTGGATAAAAACTTCGCCCTCGGTGGGATGTTCAAAGCCAGCAATCATGCGCAGCGAAGTCGTCTTGCCGCAGCCGGATGGCCCTAACATGGAGAAAAATTCACCATCGCGGATCTGCATACTCACATGGTTGACAGCGGTGACAATTTCACCGGAAGGGCCGGGAAAACGTTTGGAGACATCACGGAGTTCAACGGCGATCGGTCCAGTGGTGGGAACAGCGGTCATGGTTGCTTCACCTGCTTCTCTCTGTGGGATTGATGGGCGGTTAGCGTGGACGCCGGCGTCAAGTAATCTTTGCCGCTTGGATGGAAAAGTTATTTGGCGCTAGCATCCAGTGCGCGATCCAGTTTGCACGAATGTGTGCATGGCGATCTATGCAACGCTAGGCAGCGCGCGTACATCACAAATCGAGCATATCATAGACGGGAAAAAGTTTATGACAAAATTTTGTGCACGGCGGTGTGCGTGATGGACTTTATGCAATTGAGGAAGTACGTGCTGCCATGACTATGCGGATAAAAAGCTCATGCCAGCGGGTATCAGTCGTTAACTCGGGATGGAACGCAGTGGCGAGTAGATTGCCCTGCCTTGCAGCCGCAATGACGGTTTCACCCATTGGTGTAGTGACATCGATCAGGCTTTGCGCCTGTGGCCCAACCGCCATAATCGCCGGCGCCCGGATAAAGACGGCATGGAAAGGGGCATCGCCCAGTTCGGTCACCAGCAGATCAGTCTCAAAGCTATCGACCTGGCGGCCAAAGTAGTTGCGGTTGACCGTAATGTCAAAGCCGCCCAGCAAGGGTTGCCCGCCCAGTTTCTGGTTGGCAGCCCGATCCGCCAGCAGAATCATCCCCGCACAGGTCCCCCAGGTTGGCTGACCGCTGTGGACCCAGGCGCGTAAGGGCTCCACTAGCCCCCAACGCTCAGCAATTAGCCCCATGGTCGTACTCTCGCCGCCGGGCAGAATCAGCCCATTCAAGTGGCTCAACTGCTCGGCCTTACGCACCTCAACCGCATTCACGCCAAGTTGCCGTAATATCTTAATATGCTCAATAAACGCGCCCTGCAGGGCAAGAACACCAATGGTCAGTTCAGAAGGATTTGTCATAGTTTTGATACGAGAGGCGAGACAAGGAGACACGAGAGGGGGAGACACGAGACATAAAAATTGTACTCACCATGTCTCGTGTCTCGTATCTCCTTGTCTCGTATCTCGTGTCTTTAATTTACCAGCCGCGCTGGGCCATTTTGTCTTTTTCCGACAGGGTGTCGATGTTGATGCCAACCATTGCTTCGCCGAGGTTGGTGCTCACTTCGGCCAGGATCTGCGGGTCGTTGTAGTGGGTGACGGCCTGGACAATCGCTTTGGCGCGCTTGGCCGGGTCACCGCTCTTGAAGATACCGGAGCCGACAAAGACGCCATCAACGCCCAGTTGCATCATCAGCGCGGCGTCGGCTGGGGTGGCGACCCCACCGGCGGCAAAATTGACCACCGGCAAGCGGCCCTCCTCGGCGGTCTGCTTGACCAACTCAAAGGGGGCTTGGATATTCTTGGCATAGGCGTAGAGTTCATCTTCATCCATGCCCTGTAAGCGGCGGATTTCGCCCATCACCGTGCGGGCGTGGCGGACGGCTTCGACCACATTACCGGTGCCGGCTTCGCCCTTGGTGCGGATCATGGCAGCCCCTTCGGCGACACGGCGTAGGGCCTCGCCCAGGTTGCGACAGCCACAGACAAAGGGGACGGTAAATTTGTGTTTGTTAATGTGGTGATCTTCGTCGGCGGGGGTAAGTACTTCGCTCTCATCAATATAATCGACCCCAAGCGCCTGTAGGATCTGCGCTTCGACAAAGTGGCCGATACGCGCTTTGGCCATCACCGGAATTGTGACCGCGGCAATGATGCCCTTGATCATATCCGGGTCACTCATGCGCGCTACCCCACCATCGCGGCGGATGTCTGCCGGCACCCGCTCCAATGCCATCACCGCACAAGCGCCCGCCTCTTCGGCAATGCGCGCCTGCTCCGGTGTCACCACATCCATGATCACGCCGCCCTTGAGCATCTTCGCCAAGCCAGCTTTCACCGCGAAGGTGCCGGTCTGTGCGCTGCTACCATTGGTATATCCATTGCTACCGTTCATCATCTGCTCCATTCCCTGCCCTATTCGTCAACAATTATACATCGCTCTGCATGAGATCCGGCGTTTTTCACGCTGGTCAAAATGCCGGATCTCATTTCAACCGCAGTATAACAATTTCGCATGAACCATTACTGGTCCGTTATTGTACTCGAAAGCACAATCTACCCACAAACCCTATGCATGATAAGCTGGATTGGCCTGGTCAAATGTAAGCTAGCGCTAGGACAATTCGCACCTGCACCAGACGCGTCAGCCCGCTGGCTGCCAAGCCCATTGATGGGCAACCACCGGATCGCCGTGGCCGTGTGCCGTATTGGTTGTGGTAAAGGGGGTCGTTGGTAAATCAGCTACCTGCAGGTAAACGCGATAGAAGGTATAGCGCGTCGTCAGCCCAGGGTAGGAACCTGACTCATCCAGGGTCACCCGTTGGGTGATCTCCTGCTGGGCAACTGTGATTCGGTTGTGTTCAATGGCTAACTCTTCAACCAGACAACGCTGCGCCGCAGCCAACGGCGCTTCCCCTGGTTTTAACTTTTCTGAAGGGGGCCGGTTGCGGGTGCGGACGCGACCATCGGCAAAGTGTTGTGCCGTCTCCACTAACTGCTGCCCCTCGCGCTCGACCAAGACCTCCACTACCGCGACACAGCGCAGCGGCGGGTCGGCTTGCAAGGTTGACTCGCCGGCCACTAGCTCCTGCCAGAGATCAGCAACCTGTTTGGCCGCGCCCTGGCCCCAACCCCTGGTGTCGATCTGGTGGATATGCAGCCAGTGGGTGAGTGCTGACATAGAGGTCAGCGCAGGTAACGCATCATCTTTCACCATAATCGGCCAGCATCTTCTTTGTATACTGTGGTTGCATGATAGTTATGCTGTAATCGTGTGACGATTCTACCACAGATCCTTGGTTTTGTGGTCGGCATAGTATAATAGGTTCACTATGCCTATTTCGTTGATTCATGTTCGCTACCTACGTTTACCGCTCACTACCCACTTACGCACGCTGCGCGTACGATTGTTTGTGCTGCTTGGCTTTTTGCTGATCAGCCTTGCCGCCTGCGGCCAACGCATCGACGGCGGGACCACTGCTGCTACCACGGACGCCCCTTTGGTGATCGACCTGCCCGCCCTCTATCTCGACTATGACGCGACCGGGATTGCCTACATCGGCTCAGTCAAGGCTGCAGACCTGGGACCGGCATTGGGCGTCGATCTCAGCCGCGTGAATGTCATGCCCGAGTTGGTCAGCCGTTTGCAGGCGGCCAAGATTCAGCACATCCAATTGACTAACACCCCTGCCGGCTTGCAACTTTTTGTCAATGGCCGCCGGGTGCCGTCACTGGTGTGGGATGAAGCCACCCTACAGTTGACTGCGGAGACAGTGGCGGCGTTAGGCACGAGCGCTGAGTTGTTGCGCCCGTTGATCCCACTGGCGACCGATCTAGGTGGCGGCTTGGTGCTCCGTTTCCCGCTTGCGCCAGAGGCAACAGCAGTGCCCTTCGTCGTAGCGTCGGATGGCGCGCTGCTCACTGCAGCGCGCCAGACCCAAGCTGACTATCTAGCCATCATCGGCACGCCGCCGCCGCTGACGATTACAGTTGACTATGCGCTAGATGGCAGTTGGACCGTAGATGGTCTGACTGGTGAGCAGTGGGCTGATGCCATGCCCCTGCCTTGGACCCGTCTTAACCTGCCCGCCGAGTTGGTACAAGGGGCAAGCGGGGCTGGGATTGTGACACTCCAGTTGCGCGCCAACCAACTGGGCCTTTTTATCAAGATCAACGGCCGCCTGCTGCCCCACATCAGTTGGGCGGAGGGGGAGCTGGAGAATTTAATGACCCTGGCCGCTGATACTGGGTTGTTAAATGAGGCATTGGGCACCAATCCCCACACCGACACGTTGCTAACCACGATCCAGGGCCTGCTGCCCATCGTGACCGCGACGCCGGTTACCTTGCAGGTGAATTTCCCGCAGCCATAGATAGAACGCGGATTTTACGGATTAGGCTGGTTAGGGCGGATTTTTATCCGTGTAAATCTGCCTAATCCGCTTAATCCGCGTTCTATTCTGTATAGTAAATTGGGTTGAGAAAGCGGGTGAGGGCAAAGATGACTGCACTCTCCAATGCTTCTGTCCGCGAGATCAGCCCACCAGTCAGGATGCCGACCGCGCCTTGGCGCTGTTTGGTATTGCTTTGCCCGACCAGTTGATCGATTAGCGTGCCCAGTTCGCCACCGTTGCGCAGGCCGTCGGCAATGGTGGGCGGCACCAAAAAGCGCCCGCTGCCGCCAATGCCAAGGGTGCCGGCCCGGTCAACCACTGCGGCCCAGCCGGTGACAAACATGCCGTAAGGGCTGTCCGCCACACTGCCTTCCAAGCCAATGCCCAGATCGGCGTTGCGGACCTGCAGCGCGGATCTGGCGCGATTGGTGGCACCAGTAATCGCCTCATCGTCGCTCATGGGTTGGGCGCGGACACCGGAGTCAACCTGAACACTGTCGATCACCACCGCAGGCCAAACCCGTTTGACAGCTTGCGTGACCGCGGCTAGTTTGACTGGATTGGTGGAGCCTACGACGATGGTGTGAATCAACATGGGTTTTGGCTCATGTTCTTTTCGTGGACCAGGTGACCGTCACTGGCCGCAACGATTTCGGTTAACGAAGCAATGATTGGCCAGTGACGGTCACCTCGACACCTGGCCATTAGACTGGTGAAAGGTTTTCTCAGCTCATGCACCATCAGCAAGCCGTGGTAAAAGGTCTCCATGCAACGGGACTCATGGCGCAACTGCGTAGCGATCTGCCGGTACAAGAGTTGTTGGAGATTGGCGATGCGCTACTGGCCGCGCCGCTGCTGGTCGTTGCCATCAGCCTGGAGATGCCAGAAGCGTTGGCCGCGATTGCCGAATTTGATCGCCGTTATGGCAATAACCTCGTGGTCGGTGTCGCCCAGGTAACGTCGCTAGCCGCGGCGCGCAGTGCGATGTGGGCAGGGGCGCGCTTTCTGATCACGCCGGGTGTCGATGACACCCTCTTACATTTCACCCAACGTTATGGCTTGTTTTGTCTGCCGCACCTGGCCACCTTGCGTGATCTCCAGCGTTTTGATCAGAGCGACCTGCCACTCGCTCTGATCGCGCCGCAAGTGATGCCAATGTTAGCCACCACGCCCATTGACCCCAGGCGCACAGTGGCCATAGTCACGGCTGAGCCGGCGCTTATCGACGCCGCCCAACTAGGGGTCACTGCGCTGGCGTGTGGCGATCTGCTCTTTCCCACGTCGCAGTGGTCCCATGCCCAAATTATCACCCAAGCCCGCCGGCTGCGCACCAGGTGGACCCAACTCGTTTTAGGCCGGCTCAAAGTTTAAAGCGTCCACGGCGAGAGACGAATAATGCATTTCTTCGTTTCTTTGGGTGGATCGTTATTTGGGGGCTATTACAGCGTTAGCGATGTTTTGACGGTCTACCACTCGTCGGGGATTGCCAAATCCCCGACATGGGCCGAGGATTTGGCAATCCCCGACGAGCGAACCTAATGGGTCAGCATTTCGCCAACACTGCACTGGCCTCAAAATAAAAGTGCCCAGAGGTGGGGACCAAAGATGAGCGCGGCGGCTGCAATGCTGCCCAACACGGCAAAGACCATTGCGCCGGCGGCAGCATCTTTGGCGATCTTGGCCAGTGGGTGATAGTGCGGGGAGACCAGATCAACCGTCGCTTCGACCGCTGTATTCACCGCTTCCAAGGCTAGAATCAAGCTACAAATCAGAATAAGCACCAGCCATTCCCCGCGCCCAATCTCAAACCACCAGCCGGCACTAAAGACGACCGCAATCGCGGTCAACTCGATCCATGCATTGGGTTGGGTACGCAGCGTATGGACCATCCCAGCCAGCGCCGCACGAAAACTGTGCCAACGGCTAGCCAGAAAAGGCCGATCGCGCCCGGCCAATATCGCGACTGTACTGGAGGCGTGGGGTGCCGCGGGCGTAGGCAGCCGACGTGTTTTAGCCATGAGCCGCTTCGCCCAGATAGTTGCGTTGTGAAAGACCGGTGTCGCCAAAGGAGGCGAGAATCTGCTCCTGCTGTGCCCACATCGCGGCTTCTTCCTCCGGCGTGCCATGATCATAGCCGAGCAGATGGAGCACCCCATGCACGGTGAGCAGGCGTAACTCGGCCGCCACATGATTGCCATATTGGGCCGCCTGCTGCTCGGCATAGGGATAGGCAATCAGGATATCACCAAGGTAGGCAGCCAATGTGGCGGCGACCTCGGCGGGTAGCGCAAGTTGAGGGCTGTCCGGCACGCTTTCCTGGCTGGCAAAGCTGAGCACATCGGTTGGCGCGTCGATCCCCCGATAGTCGGCATTGAGTTGTTGCACCGTCTCATTATCGGTGATGACCAGGGTTAACTCGCCGTCACTCTTACCGGCGGCGGCCAATGTCTGTGTGGCCACCGCAATTAACTGCGCTTGATCCACGTTGGCGGCAAAGCGTTCATCCACTTGAAGCTCAATCATTCTCTTGTTTTACCTCGGTATGCACAGTAAAGATGGGATAACCTGCGGCTCAACCTGATGCCGTCACTTCTTCTTCCACCCCGCCCAGTGCTTCGCGCGGGGGTGTGCCGGCTGGCGTAACGCCTTTGGCAGCGGTATGGTTATGGTTGTTGTTGAGCGTCACGCCGGTATGATTGTTCGTAGTTGTCGTCGTGTGCGCCGGCTGGCCATTGGTGGTAATTTTGTCAGTATCCGCTGGCGTAGGCTCGCTCCGTTGGGCTGGTTCCGGGTAGGAGATGCGCGGGTGATGGACCCCCTGCAAAACCTGAATAAAAACCTGGCGGACAGTATGCAGATCGCGAAAGGTAAGATCACACTGATTGAGTACCCCTTCCGCCACCCGGTCGTCAATGAGCTTGTTGACGAGTTGTTCCAGATCCTGACGTGTGGCTGGGCGTACCGCACGGACAGCCGCCTCGCAGGTGTCGGCAAGCAAGAGAATCGCGGTCTCTTTGCTGCGCGGGTTAGGGCCAGGATAGCGAAAATCATTGGGATTGACCTCTTTACCCTCGTTGCCATCGCGCTTCGCACCCTCGCGTTTGGCGGCCTCCCGCTTGGCCTGCTGATAAAAGAATTGGGTGATGGAACGGCCGTGATGTTCTAAGATAAAATCGCGCAGGCGTGGTGGCAGCCGATATTTCTGGGCCAGGTCAACACCGTCAGTCACATGGCTAATGATGATCTGCGCGCTGGTCATCGGGTCGAGCTTGTCATGAGGCGAGGAACCATCAGCAATGTTTTCGGTAAAAAAGTAGGGCCGTACCGTTTTGCCGATATCGTGATAATAGGCACCCACCCGCGCCAACAGTGCATCGACCCCAATTGCGGTCGCCGCCCGTTCCGCCAGATTGCTGACCACAATCGTATGGTGATAGGTGCCCGGGGCTTTAAGCAAAAGCTGGCGTAATAGAGGGTGAGAGGGGCGGCTCAACTCACTCAATTGTAGGCTGGTAGTCAGATTAAAGAGATTACCGAGCACAAAGTAGCCAATCAGCGCGACGCTAGCCGAAAGCCCACCGTTGAGTATGATGCTAAAATAGAGCGGCGCATTGTGTGAAAGCCACCCAAAGGAGGCAAAATCGACCATGGCAGGACGAAAGGCTAAAAAGACCAGCAGGTTACTCAAGGCTACGCCTAACCCTGCCCACAAAAATGCACTTAGCCGCTCGGCTTTACCCAAGATGATCGCACCTAATAAAGATCCGATCGCGGTGTAGGCCACCATCATCGTGTCACTGCTCAAAAAGTGGACCGTTAACGCAAAGGTGATGGTCATCACCACGGCGACCCGCAAGTCGATGAGCACGGTGATCAACATGCTCATGGCGGCTAAGGGGTAGAGATATGGAATCCAATCATGCGGGATGATCATGAATTTGGCCGCCAGCAACCAAAGAACGACGGTGGCTCCCAACGCCGCTAATTCTTGATAATTGAGCAACGTGGCTGGGCGCAACCGGTAGATGGCCGTAATCGCGGTGACCATGAGCAGCATACTCATAATCGAGGCCCGAACTAACATCCACCACTCCCAGTCGCCTTGCAGCAACCCGACTTGGGTTAACGCTTCCACCTGGAGGGGCGTGGCTAGATCACCGGCACGAATAATCGTCTCGCCACGCATATAAGTCTGGACTTGCACCGGCACCGCGTTGCGGGCTTCATCGCGCATGGTTTGGGTGCGTTCAGTATTGAGGCTGCTATTAGGCCGAATCAACGCCTGCACGAGCAATACCGTGACAGCCTCGACTTCGTTGCTAATGCCGGCACTAATCATGGAAAGGACACGGCGCTTAGCACTGGAGATAGTGGTTTCGCGAATCTCCTCGCGCATAATGCGATCAAGGGCGAGTGGCGCTTCGGCCACGACCGCGGTCCACTCATCAGGGCTGAGGTCGAGAATCTGAAAGGCCCCTTCCGGCGAGAGCCCGAGATCGGCGATGGCGCGCAGATAATCGATCTGTACCTCCGGCGCAGCGTGCGGATCATTGCGCACAATGGTAATAAAGTCCAGAATTTCATGGGCGCGCTGTTTCTGCTGGCTGCGTACGCGCCCTTCGACACTGTCGTATTGATCGGTTACGCTCTGCGCCGCCCGTTCGCGTGCGGCCGCCGTCTCAATTTCGCTGCCATAGCTAATCGATGCCGGGGCCAGGACATCGTAGGGCGCAACATCCCCAGCCGCCAACTGGAGCTGGTTGGTAATCGGGATCTGCCAGGCTAATAACGCAACCATGAGCAGCCCGATCGAGCCGACCATCGCCAGCACAACGGCACGATTGATCAATTGTGTTGGTTGGACAATCGGATTGGCAGCCATCTTTACTCGTATCGTCCCCTTCGTTGCTCGCAATGCCTTTTGGGCAGATTAGCCATTGAGTAGCCGCCGCGCAACGCCATTGACCATACGACCGTCAGTCACGCCTTGCATACGCGCCATGGCGGCGGACATCACTTTGCCCAGTTCGCGCCCGGAAGTGGCACCGACTTCAGCAATGACCTCACGCACAATTGTCTCGACTTCTGCCTCACTCAGTTGGCGGGGTAAGTAACCTTCCAAGATGGCGACTTCGGCCAACTCGGCGGCGGCCTTGTCGGGGGCATTATATTTTTCATACTCAGCCGCGCTGTCCCGGCGGCGTTTCACTTCTTTTTGGATAATGCTAAGCACCTGTTCCGGTGCTAATTGGTGATCCTCGCTGGCCTTGCTCGCTTCGGTCAGCGCCGTTTTAACCGCACGCAGGGCCAATTTGGCCACATCGTTGCGGTCGCGCATGGCCTGCTTTAAATCGATGTCGATCTGGGTAAGCAAATCGGTTGCTGGTGTTACAGTCATAAAATTCCTCGTTTTATTTACGGTGGCTACACTTTGTTGGGGTGGTCATTTGTGCCGCCAGGGTCGTTCACGCCGATAAACCGGCATGTAGCAGTAGCCCCGGCCCGCCCTTAATCGGCGCTGTGGTGGGGCGGGCGCGGATCGAGCAGTTGGCTGGGTGCTGCCTTGGTTGAGCCGCTCAGCGCCTGAAGCCAACGATCCATTTGTGTGGCAAAGTATGCCTGATGGCGAATCAAATAGGCGGCCACAGCACCGATCACGGCTAAGATCAACGTAAGCTGCCACCAGGTGAGCGTGACCACCCCTGCCCCCACCGCCGCGGCCACAAAGGCGCTGGGCATGCGAATACAGGCAGTGATGAGCGCAATGTGGACAAAGCGGACACGCGCCAGGCCAGCCAAGTAGTAAGGCGCATCACCGGTTGGCCCAAGCAACAGGATGAACCAGATGTAGATATTTTCGCTGTGGATGATCCCTTCCCAGCGTTGTAATTGTGCAGTGCCCACCATCCACTCTACCAATGGGCGCCCCAGTTGGCGCCCTAACCACATGGCGCTCAAGCCACCGATAAAGAGGCCGATGGTCGCCCACAGTCCACCCCAAAACGGGCCATAGAGAAAACCGGCCGCCAGTTGGACGACATAACCGGGAATCGGTGCCACCACGATTTGGAGCGCATTGAAGGCGATCAAGGCCAGCGGCCCCAGCCAACCCAAACGATCAACGGCGGCCTGTAAGAGCACTTCATCAGTGAGCAACGTCTGTAATTGCCGCCAAAGCGGTAAATCGCGCAGATACCAACCAAGTGCCGCCACGCCTAGTAGTGCAATGACGAAAATCCCGGGGTGAATTCGTTTTGTCAAAAATCTACTCCAATGCGTCCACTGGTTGCCGGCGATCAACAACACAACGCCACGTCAGTCAATTTGCCTGCGTCCATTATACTCCCAGCCGCCATTGTGTCAACAGAGCGCTACAATACAATTCCCTTGGCCTTGTTTTTGCGTCGCACTGTTCCTCACGCATTATCAGTAAACCGCAACGTGTAGTTCGCATTCCCTGATGCGAACGGGTGTCTGCATCTAGGGATGCAGACTACACTACGCTCGACTGACTATACCAAGGCACAAATTAAAGTGTACTATGTGCTTGGCAGCGTTGTCCGATAGGGCAATCGCGAACTTAGGCTAGACGACTTTGTGCCAGCCGAGTCCGTGACTCGGCGGACAGATGCCGAGTCACGGACTCGGCTGGTACTACACGAGTGAATGCAAAGTTCGCGTTTGGTGCCATTGTCAGGTTATGTGCTTAGTATGCTAGAATAATGGAAAGTAGTTGTGTTCTACGCACCATAGAAGGAGACAACACACATGGTGGAAGTGATTCCCCTCAAATATGGCGTCACCTTCAAACGAGTCTTTAGCGACCCGGAAATTTTCAGTCAATTTGCTTCCGACGTATTAGGCTTTCCCGTCCACGTCGAGCAGGTCTATACCGAATATGAATACCCCGAAGCGGTTGGCTATGTCAAAATTAAGTATGATCTCTTTGCCGAAGATACGGACAAACGCACCATCATTGAGGTGCAACATATCCGCGAAGATGATTTCTTTGATCGCTTTCTCTACTATCACCTGATGGGGTTAGCGGAACAGGTGCGCAGTTATTATTCCTATCGCTTTGAGCGCTCGGTCTATACGATTGTCGTCTTAACCAGCCTGCCCCAGGACAAACAGTTGCAATTCAGCTATGCTGTGAGCAATATGAGCCCGGTGAATGAGCACGGTACACAAATTCAGATCTATCCTCATCGCCTTGTCTTTCTGGGACCACGTGCCCTCAATGATCAGACGCCGCTCAAGGTGCGTCCCTGGCTACAGCTGATTGCCGATTCACTGGATAGCCAGGTGGAAGCTGCCAACTATACAACTGACCTCTTCCAACGCATTATTGAACGTATGCGGCGCTCCACCCTTTCCCCAGAGGAATTGAGCAGCATCAAAGACGAAGCTGCTTGGGAAGAGGCCAAACGCAATGCCATCGCGGAAGGGCTGGCGGAAGGGCTGGCGGAAGGGTTGGCGGAAGGGTTGGCGGAAGGGTTGGCCAAAGGCGTGGCCGAAGGACGTAAACAACAGAGCGTAGAAATTGCGCGCACTATGTTGCAGAATGGCCTGGATGTAACCCTCGTTGTCCAGATGACTGGGTTGACCGCCGCCGAAATTGAACAGATCAGCGCAGGTGACCAATGAGCTTTGCAGGGCAAGTACATCAACCTACGCAAACCAAAGTTAAGATCTGCGGGCTGACGAACCTGGCCGATGCCCAGGTAGCGCTGGCCGCGGGTGCCGATCTGCTGGGTTTTATCTTCTACGCCAAATCACCGCGCTATGTTGCTCCAGCAACCGCCGCTGCGATTGTCAGTGAAATCAGGGGCAGTACCGGCCCAGCAGTCGCCTGTGTGGGCGTCTTTGTCAACCATACCTTGGCCGAAGTCGATGCGATTGTCGCGCAGGTTGGGCTCGACTTTATCCAATTGCATGGCAATGAGGAAGTGGCACAGCTGCAAGCACTGCACGGGCGCGCCTTCAAAGCATTACGCCCGGCTGACCGCCAGATGGCTTATGACCAAGCTGCGCTCTTTGCACCCCATGGCCCCCCCACTGGCCCGCGTTGGTTCATCGACGCCTATGATCCCCATGCGTACGGCGGCACCGGCCAGCGCGCGGACTGGGCCGTCGCCGCCGAATTGGCCCGGCAATATCCTGGCCTGCTGCTCGCCGGCGGCTTGAACGCCGAGAATGTGACTGAGGCCATGCGCACGGTCCAGCCGTGGGGCGTGGATGTCAGCAGTGGGGTCGAGGCGTCACCAGGGTTGAAAGATCATGCCAAGGTGCGGGCCTTTGTGGCCGCGGTGAAAGGGGTTTAATGGGTAATGGAAAACAATTAATGGTTAACGCGTTAGCGCCACACTTGACGGATCACATCCAATTTTTCATCGCTTAAATAGCCGTAGCGGTTGATCCAGACACCATCGACGGGGCTGTCGGCCACCAGTTGCAGCCGGCGGCGAAAATCGTCAAGCGGCCCATAGCCGTGGACAAGCGCGTAGATCTTGGCTTTACCGCCGGTTGCGGCCTGCACTTGGGCCAGCTTGCGCAATTGCGGCTCATCGGGAATAGGGTGCGGCTCATCCGGTGCGGGGTAGCCGTAGTCGTCAATCCGGGTGCCGCCAGTTTCCTCGGCCAGGTCGAGCAGGTTGACCAGCGCCCGTACCAGCAACGTTTCGTCCAAGGCTGGGTTGCGCGCCAGCAGCACATCACCCCAGAATTTGACCATCAACGACCAGTGCATGGTATAGAGCTTGGGCGAAATCGAGCCACAGGATTGCGCCGCGCCGGCAAAGTCAAGCCCGGTGATATAGCTGAAAGGCACCATAAACGCGTTGGCCGATAATTCTTTTTCTGCCCCACCAAAGTCGGTAATTGCCCGTCGCCAATCCGCCAGCAGATCAGTTGAAAGCGCGGCTTTGAGCCGGAACCACTCGGCCACCCCAGGAAAACGGTTATAGAGCCGGGCAATCGTGAACTTGCCGCGGTCACGGCCGGCAAAATCAACCAGATCCCGGTTAGTCAAGCTGTTGTGGAGATAGGTATAGAACGCCCCAACCTCGCGCTGCATCCGTGCAAAGTCAAAGCCATGGGCCGCCGCCCACACCCGCACCGGCTCGCCAAAATCTTGAAAGGCCTCATCCAGCTTATAACAGGGATACTCCGGCCAATCCGGGCGGATGCCGTCGATGGCGGGGTATTGGGCAAAGATATCCTGGGTCCACGCCCGGTTCCAGGCGCGGATCGCCGGGCTGGCCAAACTCCCCGTCTCCGCCATCCGATCTTGGGGAATGCGCCCATCGGGCAAACGGGGCGTATCCTCGGCGCGCAGGCCAGGGGGCTGGGTTGCCCCGGTTTGGATATAAACTTTCATGCCTGCGGTTTTGGCGGCGGTCACGAAATCCCCCAGGATCCCTCCGGCACTCATGGTGAGATCGTCAGCGGGGCGGGGTTGATAAGGACTGCTGCGGAAGTAATCCAGGTTGGGTTGGTGACCGGGCGCGCTGCGCAGCCAAAGGGCCGGTTTCCCCCATAGTGGGCGATCAAAAACGCGCACACTCGCCCCAGCGTCGATCGGCGGCTGAAAGGAGCCAACCCCCTCCGCCGACGGCGCCGTCACCGACGTGTTGATCGCCACCGCCGTCGCCCCGGCGCGCGTGACCAGGTTTTCGAGAATGGAGTTGATCCCCTCGTTTTGGATATAAGGAGAGAGGGTGGTGATGCCGAGAAAACGTTTGGTCATGGTGAGATCTCCTTGGTGTGGTAAGCGTTTTTATTGCAGAGGGACAGATGGCATGGTTAACCCATTTGTATGCTTACGATTCATCCGTCACTAACCCCCACTGCCTTGCCACCCAAGCGGCATTCTGGTCAACGGTTTGCTTCTCATCGACCTCTAGCAGCGGCAAGCTATGTTGTATTGCGGCCGTCGCGATGTAATGGGCAAAGGCCTCATCCCGTTGCATCCAGTTCGCAAATGCCTGCACTGGATCGCTGCACCCCTTGAGTACATCCTTAATCCACGGGCGTTGAGCGTAATGGTGCTGCTGAAAAGCTGCGGTTGGTACCACCCAAGCCGCTTGCTGCGGTTGGATTCCTTGTTGCGCCACCAGTGCCGGCATTAACGCTGCGCCTTCAGCCAAAATGGGACGATCCGCTGGGAGGGCTTGTAGATCCGCCAGCAGGAACGAAAACTCTTCCTCATAGATGGCAATGACTCTCGCCACCTGCTCCGCCACCGGTACCAGCCAGATCTCGTCGCAAGTAAGTGCTGACAGTCCATACAACGTCGGCTGGTTGATGGGATCGCTCTGCTGTTGATGGCGCGCAAAGGCGTGGTCACAGTTGAAGTAGTATAAATTATAGCGACTAGCCAGCATTTCCGCAATCGTGCTTTTGCCGGCACAAGGCGAGCCGCCGAGCCAATAGATGTGCGTTGTTGTCATAGGTTTACTCAGCGTGGTAAGCACATAAGACCCCAAACCGTTTTAATGGGTTTCGCATCTCAGCTACCGAATCGGGAGCCCCTTGGGCGCGGTTGCCTCCGGTCGATAAACCGTCCACACGCTCAAATAGGGCGGTGCCACCGACTTGTAATGTTCCCATGTCCCCGGTAGGGGCTCAGCTTCCTCGCTCAACGCCTCTTGCAAGCGCTGGATCACAAAGCCATGCGCCACCAGCGTATTGACCACCGTGCTTAGAATATGGCGAAACTCGCGTGGACTGGCGATGCTTTGCCAGCCACCTTGCCCATCTTCAATTTCCCAGGTTGGGTAGTAGATCGAAGTCTCAAAACCATCGCGATAAGGGTGATGCAGCAAATAGGTCTCGCCGTCCCACGCCTGGTCATCGACGCTCTGGGTGAAAGGGTTGGCCCATTGGAAGTGGTAGCCGCTACCAGGCCGTAACACCCGCGCCACTTCGCGGAAGACCGGTTCTACACTGGGCACAAAATTTAACGAATAGGCCTGATAGACGAGGTCAATGCTGTTGTCCGCCAGTGCCGAAAGGTCGCGCATATCGCCGTGGATGGTGCGGATTAGGTAGCCATAGTGATCAGCCGCGTCCTGGTCCCGTTCCAGTTGGACGGACGAGAGATCGAGCACTGTGACCTGTGCCCCCAACAGCGCAAAGCAGGCCGACTGTTGTCCCCCCCCCGTGGCGAGACAGAGCACCCGCTTGCCGTTGAGACCGCCAAAGTGCCCATCTGGATCGACCCGTCGGCGCGCATTTTCTGGCGTTAGCCCGAGGAGGGGAAGCGTATATTCAAGCCGAGCGCGGGCCAGGGTATCCCACTGCTTTTGGTTGTGGCGGGCGAGATCGTCTAGCATAGCTTCTCAATTGACGTGCGATAGAATTTCATACTATACTGCTATTATTAACTATTTTGAACATGAATCTGGTCAGGTCGCTGGTGTGAAGTTTTTCCAAAAATAGACTATAAATATGACTGCTAAAATTGATTTGAGTACAATTCTATCAGATGCCTCTAAGCTATCCGAACAGCAGAAGTCAATCTTCGCATTGTTGAATTAATGGTGGGCTACTCTTTTTCACCCAGCCGGATTTTCGACCGCCGTAACTTTCAACCCGTCGCTCTACATCACGAATACGATTGCCCTTGGCGATTACACGTGACTGCGAAAGCATATCTCTGGTTAACATTATCTATTACGTCCTATTTTACACAGAATTGTGAAAACCGTCTACACCCGCGTCCAATTACGCCAGCGCGGTCGCCAGCGCGCCAACTCGAGCCGCTGAATCGCCAGCAGCGCGCTCGATAGCACCAATGTGCTCCCCACCCACTGCAGCGGGGAAAGCCGTTCGCCCAAAAAAATTAGCGACCAACAGACCGTCAACAACGTTTCCATCGGGGTGAGCAAGGTCATCTGCCCGCCACCGATTTTGTCAACCGCCGAGACAAAGGCGAGGCGGGAAAGAAAAGTGCTCAAGAAGGCCAGGCAGAAGATCAACAGCCAGTTGTTCACCGCCGGCAGTTGCCACGGGATTGGCAGGGTCCACCAGTAGAGGGTGACGACCAGGGTCATCCCGATGGAGATGTAAAAGGAGAGTGTGCGCGCATCCTGCCCCTTGAGATACCACTGTAACAGCACTATCTGGACCGAAAAACAGAGGATCGCGCAGACCAGCAGCAAAATCCCATGGGGGTCAACATGGCCACCCGGCCCAATCAGCAGGTAGACCCCCCCCAACCCCAACGCCAGCCTGATAATGTGGCGATAGGTAAAGCGTTCACCACGCAGGGCCAACAAGGATAATACCACCAGCGGAATCAGCGAAATGACCATCGACGAGATCGAGGCATCGACCAGTTCCAGCGCCCAGAAAAAGAGCATCATGCCAATGCCATTCATGGTGCCGGCAAAACTTGTTACCAGCAAGGTCTGTCGCGAAACCTGGAACAGGCGATAGTTGGTGGCAAAAATGGTAAGCCCAAAAAAAATGGTCGCCAGCCAGAGCCGCCAGAGAAGTAACGTGGTCGAATCCATCCCGCTTAGGATCACCCCGCGTGCAATTGTCGGCGCAAAGCTAAAGAGGAAGGAGGCCCCAATCCCCAGCGCCCAGCCAACCCACACCGCTTCTGTCCACCCTTTGGCCCCACTTTTGCTAGTTGTTTCTGTTGCTGCCACCATTGTCTCCAAGGGCAAAGCCGGCACAGTTGATCCATTACTATGTTTCACCACTTGCATTCATTCGTTCCTTAACTCTTACGAAAATTAAAATTTTCTGTGACCGTTACCAAACTGCCGGCGCGCCGTCCTTATAAACAGCGCAACCATACTATTTTTGTATTATCTATGACGCGCCACCGGCGCCCACATTAACAATTAATCATCAGTCGACCGCAACTGTGCGTGGCATGGTCCGTGACCTGCTGCCAGTCCGTGACTGGCTAGGGCCACGAGCGTACTCGATGCGTGCACAGGGCGTTGCGGTTGACTGATGATTAATTAGTGACCGATTATCGTGTTGGAGGAAGGCATGTTAAACCGCATTCACCTATACGGCCGCATTACCAAGTGGTCGCGTTCCCTCGTTCCTCTGCTGAGGATACTCTGTTTGATGACACTAGTTGCCATCACCTATGGCACGGCCCTTGCTGCCCCATTGCCGCCGCCCGTCCAACATTTCTATGTGCCCTTGCCCGAAGATCAGATCTACCAATCACTCAAGGCAATCTATCCCAGCAATGTTACCTGTGCCGCGGCTGCCGCCAACGTTGCTAATCCGATTAACACCTACATTTCGCTTTCGGTCATCTCCAACAATACTATCATCTATTATGACCATTGGGAAGATGGCTTTGAAATTGACCTGACCCGCCCTCAACAGGCAACCACCCAGATCTGGGGCGACGGCAACCCGGCCAATGGTGCCCCGCCCGATCTCCCGGCGGATCTGCTGGGTGCTGATACGGTAATTGTGCTTGACAATGCCGTTAACATTAACACGCTGGCGACTGTCATCGACTTTGACGGCGGCGACCGCGTCTCCTCGTCCAGTATGATCGCGATGACGCGGGCCGGCTGGGCCACCGGTTCCAGTACCCTGCTCGCTGGTGCCGTTGAAGTATACGACAGCGGTAGCTGGGGCACTACTTTTCAGGTACCTGTGGGTGAAAATGTTAGTTACAACAGCATCTTCGAATATGCCGCAATCAGCATCATGGCGGCACAGGATAACACGAATGTGTTGATTGACTTTGAGGGTGACGGCACGAACGACAGATCGGCGGTGATCAACCAAGGCCAAGCCTATCATGTCAACGGTGGGGTTAATGCCGGCACCCGCGTTACCGCCAGCGGGCCGGTCCAGGTCGCTCTGATCGCCGGTGATGTCTGTGATACTTATGAGTCGCGCTGGTATGCGCTCTTTGCCGAGGAGCAATGGAGCAGCAGCTATTACAACCCAGTGGGTACCCCTGCCGGTGATGGCACTACCGTTTTTGTCTACAACCCCGGCACAGCCCCGTTAACCGTACAATGGGAAAGCACCGGCGGTGTCCAGTCCCCGATCATCGTGGCCGCCAAGGGTACAGGCCATGTCGTGGTGCCCAATGGCTCCGGCTCCCATTTCTACACAGCGGATGGCACACCCTTCTTTGCCCTGGCCGCCGTCGACTCGGACCAGGCAGCCACCGCCAACTCCAAGGCTGATTGGGGCTTTACCCTCGTCCCCGAACGGATGTTGACCCAGCAGATTCTGGTTGGCTGGGGGGTGGGGCGCAATCCGCTGAGCAATGTAAATCCGAATGAAAATGGCAGCCCGGTCTGGGTGATGCCTGTCTTTACGAACGGTGCCACTGGTACGGTGAACATCTGTGTTGATTATGACGGCAACGGCAGCGGGGGTTTGACCGACTCCTTCGGTTTCCAATATGACCGCTTGTTAATCCTGAACCAGTTCCAATCCGCCACCGTGCTTGACCCTGACGGTGATCAGACCGCGATGATTCTCTATGTCTGTAACATGCTGGGCAAGGATTTCCTCAAATACAAGATCGCAGCGGCCTGGGGACAACAGCCAGGCTTGGCATCCGCCGATGAGCCGGGGCTGGATCTGGGCACCACCGCACCCCCGGCGGCTACCTTTACGGTCGGCAAGGCGGCCGACCTGGCCATTGATGCCGACAACGATGGTAACTTTAGCCCTGGTGATACCATTCTTTACAGCATTATCATCCGTAACACGGCGCGCACCCCCATCGACAATGTGCTACTGCGTGATGACACGCCGCAATCTACCAGTTACGTGCCCAACACAACGCAGTTTAACAACAATGGTACGCTAACGGCACTGCCCGATGATAACACCGGCACCCCCCTACCATTGGATGACAACGGCGTCAACCTGGGCACGATTGGCGTCAACAGTGTCTTTACTGTCACTTTTCAAGCGCTACTCGCCAATCCCTGGCCAAATGGGATTGACCGTGTGCGCAATGTGGCGATTGTCACCGCCAACGACGAAGAAAAAGAGGCCGAAGTGACCACGCCGATCGACCTCGACCCGCAGCTGACGATTAAAAAGTCGACTAACGGCCAGGATGCGGACACCGCAACTGGTCCGCTCGTCCACGTCGGTGATCCGATTACCTGGACCTATGTGGTGGGTAACACCGGTCAGGTCACCGCCACCAATGTGACCGTCACCGACAATATCACTGGAGTAACGCCGGTTTACGTGAGTGGGGATGCGAACAACAACAGCGCGTTGGAGGTAGGCGAAGTTTGGACTTATCGTGCCACGGGGATTGCCATCGCCGGCCAATACAGCAATACCGGCACCGTGCAAGGCCGCGGCCCCGACGGCGATCTGGCGACCGCGCAAGATCCCAGCCACTACTTTGGGATCACTGCTGCGATTACAATTGTCAAAACCCCCAGTCAAACGCTGGTGCCGTCCGGTGCAGTCGTAACTTATACCTACGCCGTCAGCAATGTCGGCAACAGCCTCCTCACCGCTGTGACTGTGGCTGATGATCGTTGTGCCCCTGTAAACCCGCGTTTGAGCGCTGCGGTCAATGGCGGCGATCTGAATGGGAATAATGGCCTTGATCTGGGTGAGATCTGGCAATATCACTGTGCGACGGCATTGCTCACCGACACGACCAACATTGCGACCGTCACCGGCACCGATCCCTTGGGCGCGACCGTCACGGCCCAGGACGATGCTTTCGTGGCCGTGCGCGCCGCTGGAATCGACATTGTTAAAGTGGCGTCGAGCAGCTGGATCACGCGCGGCACGACCGTGGTCTACACCTATATCGTCACCAACATTGGCGATGATCCGTTGCGCCAGGTCGAACTGGTGGATGACAAGTGCAGCCCGGTGACCTATCTGAACGGTGATGCCAACAACGATGCCATCCTTGACTTGACTGAAATCTGGCGCTACCGCTGTAGCGCGGTCCTGACGCAGACAACGACCAACGTGGCCGTGGTCACGGGCTTGGACTCGTTTAATCAGACCGTGCGCGATCAAGATCAGGTGTTGGTGCGCATCAACCTGATCTTCGTGCCGATCATCACCGGGGTGCCGCCGACCCCGACGCCTTGCCCGCCGCCCACTGGCTGTCCGCTCGACGGGGCTAACCATGTCAAAGGGATCGCGGTCCACAGCGGGCGCGATCTGCTCTACGTTACCAGCCGCGACAACGATCAGCTGCTGGTAGTTGACGCCTTCTCCAGCACAGTAATTTCCCAGACGGCCACGGGTGACCAACCGTGGGGCGTGGTTATCAATGAAGCCACCAACCGCGTCTATGTCAGCAACTACGGGAGTGGTGATGTTTGGGTGTACGATGGCACGACATTGGCTGTATTGGCCAAGATCCCTGTGGGCAACAATCCGGCACTGATGGAGATCCTGCCGGCGCTTGACACCGTCTTTGTCATTGTGCGCGATGGTAGTCGCGTTGGGGTCATCCAGGGCTTGGGGTTGGCGCAGGATATCGCCGCCGGCGGCTCTGGTCCCTATGGGATTGCCGCGGACACAGTGAACAATCGCATCTTTGTCAGCCATCGCGATTCACGCCATCTGAGTGTGCTTCGCCAAGAGGGTAGCAGTTGGCAAGCCAAAAGCATGACCCTCACCCCCGAAGGGACAACACCCTTTGAACTGGCTTACAATCCGGCGCGCAATCGGCTCTATGCGGTCTATGGCAACACAAAGAATGAGTGGTTTGTCGACATCTGGAAGCCGGAGTTGACTGCACAATGGGGACGCGAGGCGACCGTGCGCGTGGGGAATAGTGGTGACGTGAAAACCGAGGAAGTCGGTGGAACTGGCCTGGCCGTCAACCCGACGACCGGCAACATCTTCAACGCCAATACCGCCGACGGCACCCTCAGTGTAATCAGCGCCAGTCAACAGCGCGTGATCGCAACCGTTGCCACTGGTCTTGATCCCTTCCCGGTCGCGGTCAACCCGGTGACAAATATCGTCTTTGTAGGGCTACGCAGCCAGAATACGTTAGTGAAGCTTGATGATACCTTTCAGCCATAGAAGCTGGTGAACTTATCAAGCCTTATAGATAAATCAAATGAAGTTGGCACAATCGTGTACTGCGCATCCCCTGATGCGCAGTACACGATTGTGCCACGTTTAATTATGTTATCTATTAGGCCATGCCAAGAAATAAAATACCCACCCAATCTCCCCGGCACCGGCCACACCTATCTTCGATCGTGAAATTGGTTTTGGCCGGTGCCGGGGAGATTGGGTAGTTAAATTTCTGGATTAGCCTAAGCAGAGGAACCAAGCTGACCGGCAACACAGTGTTGCCGGTCATTGCTCACGATAAGTACCCCACGCCCGTCAACGCCTCAGAAACTTGCCAAAAGCGGGTGCGGAGCGCCCCATTATCCAGCGCGGCGTTGCACTTTTGCGCGGCGGGATAGCCGCGCATACGCAGCGTTTTGGGACCATAGAAGAGGCCGCCTTTGGCTTCAGGCGCGGTCGACGCATAGAGTTGGGGCAGCACGCCCATGTTGATATCCTGCGCCAACAGTGGCGACAGGATGCCATATAAGACGCGTTCACCCAGCGGCGCGCCGGATTGGGCCAGGCTATTTTCCTGTAAGTGGGTCATCACCAGCCCCGGATGGGAGGAGTTGGCAATGGTCGTGTGACCCGCCGCCTGCAGCCGGCGGTTCAACTCGGTGGCAAAGAGGGCGTTGGCCAGTTTGCTCTGTCCATAAGCGGCCCAGCGGCTGTAGCTCTGCTTTCCCATCAAGTCATCAAAGTTGATCCGCCCGCCAAAGGCCGCGCTACTCGACGTGTTGTGCACACGCGAACCGGGTGTGCTCGTCAGCCGATCAAGCAGGTGGCCGGTCAGCGCGAAATGGGCAAGGTGATTGACGCCGAACTGCATCTCGAAGCCATCGGCCGTTTCCTGGCGCGGAATCGCCATCACGCCGGCGTTGTTGAGCAGCAGATCCAGGCGATCATAGTTGACCTTGAACGCATCGGCGAATGTCCGCACCGAGGCGAGGCTGGCATTATCAAGTTGCATCAAGTCGAGTTTGGCCGTCGGCGCAGCGCCGAGAATCTCCGCTTTGGCAGCTTCCCCCTTTTGTAAACTCCGACAGGCCATTACCACCGTTGCCCCTTTGGCGGCGAAGGCTTGGGCCGATACCAAGCCCAGTCCACTATTTGCGCCGGTGATGATGATCACTTTCCCCGCTAGATTGGGGATATCTGCTTGTGTCCACTTGCCGCTCATTGTCTTACCCTCCTTATTAATCCGTGAAAGCTCATTTGCACATTTTATTTTGCTAGATGCAGTATATGCGCCGGCTAGCAAGAAATGAATACATAAAACAGGACAATGCTTGCACAATCTGATATTGCTGGCGCATTTTGTATTGATTTTGTGCCCGGCTTCGGGTACGATAGGCGCACGGTAGAGAATCAGATCGATGCGAGCTTTAGAGGTCAACGATGCGCAGTTTAGATGAGAAAATGGCCGACTTTGTCGCCTTATTGGATCACCATACACCCCAAGAAGGAATCAATTGGACCGCGCTGCCGAGTTTGGGCATCTACCGGCAAACCACGCGTGATGAGGTCCGGACCAATGTCTATGAACCGGCCCTCTTGATCCTGGGCCAGGGCAAAAAGGTCTGCTATGTGGATGGCCGGCAATATGACTATAGCGCCGGGCGCTATCTCTGTCTTTTTTTGCCGATGCCCGTGGCAGTCGAGGTGGTTGAAGCAGCACCGGCGCAGCCGCTGTTGATGGCCGGGATCAAAATTGACTTGCGCCGGATTGCCAATCTGCTGCTAAAGATGGACCGGGTCACCCCGCCAACGGCCAAAGCCGAAACAAGCAGTTCCTCTGCCATTATCGCCGCGCCCTTAGATGAGGCGTTGTTGGATGCCGTGATCCGCCTCTTGCGGATGTTGAACAACCCGGTTGAATGTGCGGTGTTAGGCGATGCGCTCCTGGATGAGATCTATTTTCGTTTGCTCGCGCAGGACCACTCCGGCGCGTTACGCCGATTGCTGGCACATCGCGGGCAAGTGCAACAAATTGCCAAGGCCGTGGAACATATCCATCAAAACCTGCATGAGGTGGTGTCGGTCGATGCATTGGCCACCATCGCCAATATGAGCACATCGGGTTTCCGCAAAACCTTTAAAGCGGTCATGCATCTGCCGCCGTTGCAATATGCCAAAGCGCTGAAACTCGACCGCGCCCATACGCTGCTCAGCGCGGGGAAAAATGCCAGCGAAGCGGGGTATCTGGTCGGCTACAACAGCCCCGCCCAATTTAGCCGGGAGTACAAACGTCATTTTGGCGTTTCGCCGTCAGCACAAGGGTAGAGATTCGCCGACTGATCAGGGCAAGTTGCCGGCGGTGCGGTTGCAATCAGTTAGGTCATGGCTGCGGGCGGTCTCATGCGCAATTCCCGTTACAACTTTAGCCGCTACGCCGCCGGGAAATCAGCTCTTTGCTCCGCCCATTTGAGCAGCGCATCCAGGGCGGGACAGACCCTCTGTCCCCACGCGGTGAGGCGATATTCCACTTTGGGCGGCACTTGCGGATAGATTTCCCGCGCTACGATGCCGTCCGCTTCTAATTGCCGCAATTGCTGGGCCAACATCTTCTGCGAGATGCCAGGAATGAGTTTTTCAAAATCCGAGAAACGTTGCACTTTGCCGTCAAACAGATGAAACAAGATGATCAGCTTCCAGCGGCCTTCGAGCAAACGCAGCACTTCTTCCACACCACTGGCCGCAGTTGAAGGGGTATAGACTTTTTGCATAAGTGAGTAACTTACTTTTCCGTGCGTACTTGACGAATGGTTAGTAACTGATAAAATTGTAGCTAGTTAAACAAATTTTATCATAAGGAGCAACAACCATGCATATTCAACTCCCACCTGCGATCACTACTTTTTTTGCGGTCAGTAATGGCGCCGCTGATGAGGCGTTAAACCATTGTTTTGCCAGCGACGCGGTTGTCCATGACGAAGCGCACACCTATCAAGGGCAGGCCGCGATCCACGCCTGGCTGCGCGCGGCACAAGACAAATACACTTACCATACCGAACCCTCCGCAGTCGTGCAGGCAGGCAATAACGTCCAGGTACGTGCGACGGTCACCGGCAACTTTCCTGGCAGTCCGGCGCAACTTGATTACAGCTTCCAAGTGGCCGATGACAAGATCACAGCACTGGAGATCAACTAATGAGTATGGATCTGGAACTCGCCGGCTTGCGCGTCCTTGTCACATCCGGCACCAAGGGGGTGGGCAAGGCGGTGGTCGAACTGTTTTGCGCACTCGGGGCCAGGGTGCTCACAACGGCGCGCACGCAGCCGGACACGCTGCCCGCGGAAGCGTTCGTTACTGCCGATCTCACGACGGTGGCGGGATGTACCGCCGTCGCCCAGGCCGTGGTGGAACGGTGGGGCGGTGTGGATGTGATTGTCCATGTGTTGGGGGGATCTTCATCGCCGGCGGGGGGCTTCGCGGTGCTCGATGAAAGCCATTGGCAGCAGGAATTGGACCATAATCTCTTCCCTGCCGTGCGGCTCGATCGGGCCTTGCTGCCAGGGATGGTGGCCCAAGGTGCGGGCGTCATCATTCACGTCACCTCGATCCAGCAGCGGCTGCCTTTGCCCCAATCCACCACCGCCTATGCCGCGGCCAAAGCCGCGCTTTCGACCTACAGCAAAAGCCTGTCCAAGGAAGTATCGCCCCAAGGGGTGCGCGTGGTGCGGGTTTCCCCTGGCTGGATCGAGACCGAAGCCGCGGTGGCCTTGGCGGAACGCCTCGCCAGCCAGGCCGGCACCGACTATGAAGGAGGCAAACAGCTCATCATGAATGCGCTCGGTGGCATTCCGATTGGACGCCCGTCGAAACCCATGGAAGTAGCGAACCTGATCGCCTTTCTCGCTTCGCCGCGGGCCGCCACCATCACCGGCACAGAGTATGTGATCGACGGGGGCACGATACCAACGGCATAGGGAGACAGGCTTATCTTCGGCGGCGCGGCTGTTAGCCAAAGCGCCGGTAGTGCGCCGGGGGCATCCCTATCTCGCGCTTGAACGCCTTGCGAAAGGCGACTTCCGACTCGTAGCCAAGCAACGTCGCGACGGTCTCGATCCCAACCTCATTCTTCAGCAGCCGGGCGGCGCGTAGCATCCGCCAGCGGGTCAGATAGGTCAGCGGTGGTTCGCCGACCAAGTGGGTGAAACGCGCCGAAAAGGCGGAGCGCGATAATGCCACAGTCGCGGCCAACTCATTGACCGTCCACTTGTGCTCAGGTGACTGATGAATCAGGCCTAGGGCGGTGCTGATCGGCTGGTCGCGCAACGCCGCGCCCCATCCCACCGCCGCTTCGGCCTGTTGGTCGATCCAGAGGCGGATCACTTGAATGAAGAGCAGTTCGGTTAACCGGTTGAGCACGACCGCCGCACCCGGTTGCTGGACCGCCGCTTCACGCGCGATCAACCCCACAATGTCGGCGCAGCCTTGCGCCATGCGCCCCTGTGTCCCCGGAATATGAATCAGTTTGGGCAGCCGCTGGAGCAAGGGCAGACCGCGGGGATAGGCGAAATGGAACGCGCCACAGAGCATCAGCAGCTTTGGCCCCTCACCTTCCCCATTGACGACCTGATAGCCCCGTTGCGGATTATAGTCCAACTGGACCAGGCGCGTGAGCGGCGACCGGGGATCATCATAGAGCGCATGGGCATGGCCAGTTGGGAAGAGCAGCACATCGCCATCGTCCACGCGCATCGCTTCGGGCTCCCCTTCCACCTGCAAATAGGCACCACCGTGGCTAATGACATGGAACATGCTGTCCTTGCTTAGCGCGAAGTCATAACGCCACCCGGGTGCCAGTTCGCGCCGCGAAGAGAGCCACCCTTTCAGTTCAACGGTATTAAGCACATCGGTCAGCACATCCATTTTTACCTCCCTTTTGGACGATCAGACATATTTTGCGGATCATAGGGCATAGATCGCCGCACAAAACGATTATATACTACGAGCAGAAAAGAACAAATGTACTACCCGTACTATTCCATCTTATTCGCTTCTGGTAACAAGGAGAAACCAATCATGAGTCAACGAGCCCAGGCACTAGTGCAACGCTTTAACGCCGCCAACGCCGAGCTGATCAGCTATATCGAAGGTTGTACAGAGGATGATCTGGATCGTGTCACCACGGACGAAGGGTGGCCGGTCCGGGTTACGGCCCATCACCTGGCCGTTTCCCATGAACCGGTGGCCGGCTTGGCCAAACTGCTGGCCGACGGCCAACCCCTACCGCCGTTGACGCTGGAGCTCTTTCACCACGGCAATGCCCAACACGCCGCCGAATACGCCACCGTGAGCAAGCAGGCGATTCTCGACCGGCTACACAGTGGCGGGGTGCAGGCGAGCGCGGTTGTCGGCGGGTTGAGCGATGAAGCACTGGATCGCGCCGGCTACTTCACCCTTCTCAATGGGGAGATTAGTGCGCATGCTGTGATCGAAAATATCTTGATCGGACATGTTCATAGCCACCTGGCCAGCATCAAAGCGGCGGTCGGGCACTGATTGAAATCAGCTTGTATAACCGCATAATCAACAGCCAAAGTCAGTTGCAGCGCATGCGGCAAAAACGTGCCGGAGCGCCATATTATCCGACAATAAGGAGCACACCATGAATACCGAGGGCATTGTCAACTACCCTGTCGTATCCAGAGACCAATGGCTAGTCGAACGCAAAAATCTGCTGGTGCGCGAAAAAGCGCTGACGCGCCTGCGTGACGAGCTTGCACACGAACGCCGCGCCCTGCCGTGGGTGCGCATCGAGCAGAACTACCGCTTCGATACATCGGCCGGCCAACAGACGCTGGCCGATCTTTTCCAGGGCCGCCGCCAACTGCTGGTACAGCACTTCATGTTGGCACCGGGGTGGGAAGAGGGCTGTGCAAGCTGCTCCTTCATGGCAGATCATACCGATGGCATGACCGTACACCTGGCCAATCGCGACGTGACCATGCTGGCCATCTCCCGCGCCCCGCTGGCCGAGATCGAACAGTTCCGCCAGCGCATGGGCTGGCACTTCACCTGGGTCTCCTCCTATGGCAGCAGCTTCAACCGTGACTTTGGTGTTACCTTCACGCCGGAAGAAATTGCCCAGGGCGAGCGCGCTTACAACTATACCCAGCGCCCCGGCGAGGAAATGCCCGGCGTCAGCGTTTTTTACAAAGACGACGCCGGTGAACAGATCCTGCCCGAACTGGCGCAGCTTGCCGACCACAACGATGCCTATTTTTTCGGCGGCCTGAGCCAAGCGGAACAGGAGACCCTGCGCAATCTGCTCAAGAAGCTGACCCAGATCCATCAGTGGCAGAGCGTTCCCGTTGATTAATGCATGAATGGAGAGACAAAGATGAGCAACGCAATTGACAATTTACAAGCCACCCTTCAGCACGCCATGACCATCAGGCCAAAGGTAGGCGGCTTTCCCTACCTGGCCGAAGCCCTGCGCCGTGCCGGGGTGACGCGCAACCGCTGGACCTTGCCCGCCGCGCAGAGCCTCTATCTGACCGTGGACGGACCAGTCGTCGTACAGGGCACGCCGCTCGTGAATGGCTTTGCTGATGTGCCGCCCTTCGACCGTGCGGCCTTGATCACCGCCTTGCGCACCGATCAGGCCGGCCAGAGCAGCTTTCCCGAATTTCTGGCCGCAACTTGGCAGGCCGGTGTTGTTGGTTATGCGGTTGATCTGACCGCGCGCACCGTTGTTTACTATGGCGTCAATGGCGAAGAATATATTGAAGCCTATCCGGCGGTTGCGCTAGAAACGTCCTAAACCGCTAGTGTCGTTCTCCTGCAGTGACCTGTCTAAGTAGCTAGTCCAATTACTAGTCATATGACTAGTCCAATTACTAGTCATATGGACTATCTTGTCTATGATTTGTGGTGTCATAATATATTTACATTACATTCCGCAGCGGTCGGCAGATTCGCACAAATTGATAACTGATCTTAATGGTACGATTGCGATAAAGTATGCTGTCTAACTGAATACGAGCGCATTCTCGATAAAATGCACAGGAGGAGACTGCCACCTAAGGGGGCAGTCTTTTTTTGCTGGATGGGATCATTGTCGTCGTGTTGAGCAGTTGCCCAAAGTTGGCAGTTCGAGGGATCTATGGAAAAAACACGCGGCATGGTTGAAGACGAGGTCGCCAAGCTGATCACCAAGTTCGAAAAAGAGTACTTAGGGCGCGGACCGATGGATGTGCGCACGCGGTTCATTGATGATTTGATTCTGGTGCGTGTACGGGGGGAAATGACGCAAGCAGAGCAAAAGCTTTGTGAAGCAGGAAATGGCCAGCAACTGATCAAGGAGATACGTAGACGGCTATTTGAGAGTGGTCGCGCATTTCTGGAAACGCTGGTTCGTGATGCGGTTGGTTGTGAACTGATCAGTGTCCATAGCGACATCAGCACCAAAACTGGCGAACGGGTGATTGTATTGGTCGTTAATGAAAATGTGGAGGAGAAGTTTCCAGCAAAAAAACGTAATGAGTATTGAGATAATTGTATAGCCCCCTGATAGCCAGGCTGGCTATCAATACGAACACGACAGACTAGGTAAAGAGTAGCCTTCCTTGTTGCGGTTGTAGCGGTTCCAAGTGGTGAGACCATTTTGAAGAGTGACAACCGGGCAACGCTGGGAAGAAGACTGGTTGCAAAGTAGGTCGGCATGTGTTTGCAGAAGAGCAACACGCGCCGACCTACTTTTTTATTTTCTAGCCATTGCAAGCGTTGTAGCCGGTCGTGATGAAGGGAGCAGGGGTGCCTAAATGTGGTCATCATCCACACCAATGCCGCTATGCCAAACGCATAAACAATCTACTGAAGGAGCGTACACTATGTCATCTACTGCCTATCGAAAAGTTGTCATCCCGTTGGATGGTTCACCACTTGCTGAGCAGGTGCTGACTTATGTCAAATCTATTACCTCGCCAACGGAAACAGCGTTGGAATTAATCAGCGTATTCGATTCGTTGCGATACACGTCAATTCAGCTCGGTCATGGCGCGGTCAGACTGGTGGCTAGTGTGCTTGCCAATCTGGAGAGTTACTTGAACCAGCAGCGCGAAAAACTGGAAAATATGGGCTACAGGGTCCACACGCATGTGATTGAGGGCGATGCAGCTTATGAAATTGTAAAGCTGGCCAAAGGTGAAGCGGCCGACTTGATTGCAATGACCACCCATGGTCGCGCCGGCTTTGTGCGTTTTGCCCTAGGCAGCGTAGCAGAACGAGTGATCCAGCGTGCAGAAACGCCGATCTTGCTCATGCGCGAGGTAACAAACGCCGGCAGTGGGAAACCGCGCCGCATCCTCATCCCACTTGACGGCTCACAGATGGCAGAAACCGCATTGCCCGAAGCCGCCGTGTTGGCGCAGACGCTGAATGCACAACTAGTGTTGCTTCAGGTGGTTCAACCATTGGACGAGGAAAATATGCGCCTGCTCTTTCCCGATCGAGCAAGCGCCGATGCTGCCCAGGAACAATGGCGGCTCGCGGCCGACGTCTACTTGGCACAGGTGGCGCATATGCTGCAATCCAGCGGGATTGCCTGTGAGTACCAAGCCAAATTAGGTGACGCCGACCAAGTGATCTGCGCGTCGGCCATTATCGATAATATTGATCTGCTCGTCATGAGTACATACGGTCGTTCTGGCCTCAAGCGCTGGTATTACGGCAGTGTGGCGAACAAGGTGCTACGCAACGCAGCTTGTCCAATCCTGCTGGTGCGCAATGCCCAGCCCGATCAAACAGCTGTTTGATCGAATCGTAACAAACAGAAACACGATTGAAAGGAGACTTATCATGACCTACATTTTTCGTGGACAACTCTCTGGCGAGATCGCATCCGGCTTTTGCGAACCACTGGCCGGTGCCACCCTCCGACTCTATCAGTATCGTGGGACGAAATACATCTCTGGCCTATTCGTGGCCGACCCGAGCGGGCCACTAATGGTGATGTCGCCCGACACAATGAGGTCAAAAATGTCATCGCTCATAATCGAAACGACAGCCGATGCGCAGGGTAGGTTTGTCTTCGCATTAGACGAGCGCAGCGGCTATAAAGGTGAGGCCTGCGAGCTCGACCTCTTTTTGACCAGCGTACCCGGCCGCAAGAGCCAAGCACCATTACCGCCTGTGCAGATTGCCCTCACCACCATCAGGCTTAAAGCGCAAGACGCCGCAGCAGATACGCCTGCCACGTGGGAATATTGTTTGCCGGCCGACTTCTGGCGTGAAGTGCGTGCGCGCTTCGATGCGTGGGTGATCTGTGGTCGGGTCATTAGCCAGAGCACAGCGCAACCCGTGCCAGGCATCCTTGTCAGCGCGGTTGATGCCGACTGGCTGCAAGATGACACTCTCGGCAGCGCGCTCACCGATGAGGCGGGTAAGTTTCGCATCGATTACGCGCGGGCAGATTTTACGCGCACACCTTTGTCCCCGGTCATCAACAGGGAAGAGGGTGGGCCAGACTTGTACTTCAAGTTGGCTACAGCGGGCGGCAGTATGCTGCTCGATGAGCCAAAGACACAAGGGCAAATGGCTGAACGCAAGAACGCCGGTCACTGCTTCTTCATCGAGTTCAATCTAGAGACAGTGGCGGCGTGAGCTGATCTCTTGTACGACCTGTCCCGCAGGAATGCTACAGATTCCGCCAGCGTGTTCCAGTAATCAGTGCAAGAAGGTAGAGGTAACGATGTTCAAACAAATGGTGACGCCATTGTTGAAGGGTCTGGGTTTAACCGTAGAGACAGGCGTAGCGTCAGGGATGTTCAAAAAGATTCTGCTGCCATTGGATGGCTCAGCGCTGGCTGAACAAGCGCTGCCCTATGCCGTTGCGCAAGCCGAACGGTTTGGGGCGCAACTGATTCTACTGAAAGTGATTCCTCCTCTATTGGAAGCACGCAGTCCGCAAATGGAAGCAATGGCGGCGGCTAAAGTACAGCAGGAGTTAGCACCGATGGCCGACCGGGTGCGCGCAGCAGGTGTTGATGTGAAGATTATCAGCATTGAGGGGGGTGGCGGCACGGGTCCTGCGCCCACCATCGTCTGTTATGCGGCCCAAAATGAGATTGACCTCATTGTCATGTGTACGCGTGGGCATGGCGGGTTCAAGCGTTGGGCCTTAGGCAGCACCGCCGATGGTGTCGTACAGAAAGCGCCTGTCCCTGTCTTACTAGTGCGCGCCGGTGAGGCGAATGAGTTGGAAGCGGGTTAGAGGGAATACTGAGTAGACCGTAATGATCGGCGGCTGAGCTTGTCGAAGCCAGAGGGCATTGCGGTCTACTGATACTGTTAGCAGTATGGTTTCTGGAAGTAGTCCCCCCGTTTGTTTCTAGCGCGTAATTTGACTGGGCTTAGACGTTGGCTGATTGGCATCATTCTGGTGAGAGTAACGCTCCGGCTCATCCAACAAACCCTGCGCTTGGAGGTTGAGCCGACGACAGATGTAACGTACCTGGCCATTCTCGCTGTACTCCTCATCGGAGCTTGGGTTCTCAGTTTTCGCCAACAAACAACGATGCGCTAACGATAACATAGCGCAAGCTATAAGGAGATCACGATCGATGCAAACGTTGCTCAACAAACAGTGGCATCACCTCCCTACTCATGAGGTTACTGACCTGCTCGAAAGCGACCAGCACAGCGGGTTAGATTTGTTTGAAATCAAGCACCGCCAAGAACGCTTTGGTGCGAATGTGCTGACCCCAAAGCGGGGAAAAAGTCCGTTACTGCGGTTTTTGTTGCAATTCCACAACCCGCTGATTTACATCCTGCTGGCGGCGAGTTTGGTTACCCTGATCTTAAAGGATGCGGTGGATGCCGCCATCATCTTTGCGGTGGTGCTGGTGAATGGTATTGTTGGTTATATCCAAGAAGCCAAGGCGGAAAGAGCCATTGAAGCGCTTGCGCAAACGATGATCACCGAAGCCAATGCGCTACGGGCTGGAAAAACCGTGCGCATTTCCGCCGCCGAGCTTGTGCCAGGGGATATCGTGTTGCTCCAGGCCGGCAACAAAGTGCCGGCCGATATGCGGCTGCTGCGTGCGCGTGATTTACAGGTCGCTGAAGCAGCCCTGACCGGCGAATCAGCGCCTGTGCAGAAGGATGCTGACCTCCGCTTAGATACGGATGCGGCGCTGGCTGACCGGCGCAACATGGCCTATGCCTCAACGCTGGTTACCTATGGTCAGAGTACGGGGATCGTCGTGGCGACTGGTGACAATACAGAAGTGGGACGAATCTCTCAACTCATTTCTACGGCGCAGGAGTTACAGACACCTCTGACGCGCAAAATTGGGCAATTTAGCCAAACGTTACTCTATGTGATTCTGACGCTGGCGGGACTGACGATTCTTGTGGGTCTCTGGCGCGGACAAGCGCTGATCGATACGCTGATGGCAGCCATTGCCCTGGCTGTGTCCGCAATTCCCGAAGGTCTGCCCGCCGCAGTGACCGTCACCCTGGCGATTGGCGTTTCCCGGATGGCGCGCCGTCGGGCGATTATCCGCAAATTGCCGGCGGTGGAAGCGCTCGGCAGCACCACGATCATCTGTTCCGACAAAACGGGTACCCTTACGCAAAACCAGATGACCGTACAGGAAATTGCGCTGGTTGACGCGCAATATGAAGTGACAGGTGCCGGCTATCACCCCTCTGGTCAGCTTTTGCAGCAAGGAGCGCCGGTTCAGCCAGCGTCACATGCGGCGCTGCTGGCGTGTCTCCAAGCTGGACTGCTGTGCAATGACAGCCGTCTGGTAGAAAAGCAAGGTCAGTGGGAGATTGAGGGCGACCCAACCGAAGGCGCACTGCTGGTGGCGGCCTGCAAGAGTGGGTTGATGGCGGAGGTGCAGCAAGGGCAATTCCCACGCCTGGATGCGATTCCTTTCGAATCCCAGCATCAGTATATGGCGACCTTACATGACACCGGCCCCGCGCAACCGCGACTTGTCTATGTGAAAGGGGCCGTTGAGGTGCTTTTGGAGAGTTGCCGCGCTGCGCTTGACGAAACGGGACAGACGATCCCACTGGACACGGCGCACATCCATGCAGTCGTTGGTATAATGGCGGCCAAAGGCTTGCGCGTGCTGGCCTTTGCGCGTGGCGAATTACCCGCCGGCGCAAAGGATCTAACCCATGCACATATCGCCAACGGTCTAACCTTCCTGGGCCTCCAGGGGTTGTCAGATCCGCCACGCCCGGAAGCGGTGGCGGCCGTTCACGCCTGCCAGAGCGCTGGGATTCGTGTCAAAATGATCACCGGCGACCACGCGCTGACGGCGTCTGCTATCGCCAGGCAAATTGGGTTAGATGGCGCTGGCGAGATCGGTGAAACGGCGCCTGCGGTGCTGACCGGCAAGGCAATGGCTGAGTTATCTGATGCAGAATTAATCGAAGCAGCCGAACGGACAGCAGTCTTTGCCCGTGTCACCCCCGAACAAAAACTTCGTTTGGTCGAAGCATTGCAGGTGCAAGGTCATATTGTCGCCATGACCGGGGATGGGGTCAATGATGCCCCCGCGCTAAAACAATCAGACATTGGCGTCGCAATGGGCAAAAATGGCACGGACGTGGCCAAAGAGGCGGCGGACATGGTCTTGACCGACGACAACTTTGCGTCGATTGAAGCAGCCGTTGAAGAAGGCCGTGGCGTCTTCGACAACCTGACCAAGATCATTGTCTGGACATTGCCAACCAATTTGGGCGAAGGGTTAGTGGTTCTCGCCGCGATCATTGCCGGTGTTGCCCTGCCCATTCTGCCGGTGCAAATTTTGTGGATCAATATGACCACCGTTGCCGTCCTTGGGCTGGTGCTGGCCATGGAAGATAAGGAAGTTGGGATCATGCAGCGCCTGCCGCGTGACCCGCGATCGCCCATTCTAACCGGGGAGCTGATTTGGCGCATCTTGGTGGTGGGCGCGCTGATTCTGGTGGGGGCCTTCGGTCTCTTTGCCTGGGAGTTGGGCATCGGCGCCAGCCTAAGCGAGGCGCGCACGGTGGCGGTGAATGTGGTGGTCTTCGTCGAGATGTTCTACCTGTTCAATTGTCGCTCGCTAACCCAATCGATGTTCCGCATCGGCCTCTTTTCTAACCGCTGGTTGGTGGTCGGGTGGGTGGTGATGTTGTTGTTGCAACTGTTATTCACCTATGCGCCGTTCATGAACAGCGCCATGGCTAGCGCCCCGATTACGCTCCATGCCTGGTGGCGCATCTTGGGCGTGAGCATCATCACCTATTTGATCATCGAGTTTGAGAAGTGGCTGCGTCAGCGCCTGCCAATCTCAATGCGCGGGCGTGGGTTAGCCGTGATTCCTAAAGCTTGACCAGCGGAGAGGAAACCGATGCGCGATTAACGACAGGCAGATAATGGGCAACATTTGTTTTTCACGAAAGGAGCAGTCCATGCACCGTCGTGTTTTAGCTTTTGATTTTGACGGCACACTGGCCGAAAACGGCATCATGCCGCCACAAATCCATACCGCACTGGAACGGTTACATGCGGCCGGTTATGTCCTCTTTCTGGTGACGGGACGGTTGACGGAGAGTGTGTCTCTAGGAACATTAGGCGACCTATTCACAGGTATTGTTTGGGAAAACGGCGCTGTGCTCTACGACACAGCCAATCGCGAAACACACCTACCGTTTGGGCAGCTTGATCGACGGCTGGTGGATGCCTTGATTGCTGCTGGCGTACCGCTTGAACACGGGCAAGCCATTGTTTCCACCTGGTCTCCGCACAACGAAACAGTTTGGCAGGTGATCAATGAGTGGGGGGGTGATGCCGCCGTGATCCACAACAAGGGGGCGGTCATGATTCTACCAGCAGGCGCAGCCAAAGGGTCTGGGTTGGAACGTCTGTTGACGATTTGTGGCTTTTCGCCCCGTAATTTGGTCAGTTTTGGCGATGCCGAGAATGACCTATCGATGTTGAGCCTAGGAGAATTGGGCGTGGCGGTGGCGGATGCCGTGCCTGCCTTGAAAGCTGTCGCCGATCTGGTGGCCACGCAGCCAGGTCCAGCCGGGGTGTATGAAGTGCTGACCAACTACTGGTTAAACGGACGACCGCTGGATATCCCCTTGCGCCGTGAAATTCAGATTCCCGTAGGTGAAGGTGAAGGCAATAGATCAGTCGCGCTGTCTGGGACTCTATTGGCAGGTAAAAACCTGGGCATCTTCGGTGATTCGAGCAGTGGCAAATCCTGGGTAGCCGGTCTATTGGCTGAAGGTATGCATCACGCTGGTTACCAAATACTCTTGATTGATCCAGAAGGTGATTTTCGTGGACTGCAAACAATGTCTGAATTTGTAGCCTTTACGGGGAATCAACGAACACTGCCAGCGCCGGCGGTAGTCACCACAGTTCTAGAGACGGTTGGCGTCTCCGTTGTACTGGATTTGTGTGACTACCCGGTTAGCCAGCGTGGCCAGTACGTGGCCGATCTATTGCGTTCGCTCCGTTCGTTGCGCGAACGTAAATTCCGGCCACACTGGATTTTGCTGGAAGAAGCACAGCACTTTCTGTCGCCGTGGGCTGACCATCACAAAGCCGTCATGGAGGCGCTAGCGCCGATGTTGGCCGGTGGAGGTTGGACATTTGTTTCTTATTGCCCAGAGCAGTTGGGCAATCCTGTGTTATCTACACTCAATCACTGTCTCTTGACTCGCCTGAGTGACGGCGATGCGATTCAAGCCTTGCGCCAACAGTTTCAACTTCCAGCCGGTGTGCCGGCAGATATTCCACGTGGCCATGTCTGGGTTTGTGGAAACGGTCTGGTGCGGCTGTTGGCAAATGCACGCCGAGTGCCACATATTCGGCATCTGTATAAGTATCTCGACAACCCGCTGCCCAAACAAAAGCGCTTCTATTTCCGTGATGAGCGTGGCTATCTCGGTTTGGAAGCCGCCAGCCTCTTCGAGTTCTTACAGTTGCTCGCCGACTTACCGATCGAGAGTTTGGCCTACCATCAGATACGGAGCGATTTTGCCGCATGGGCCGAGGGCGCGCTGGGTGATACCGAATTGGCGGTGCATTTGCGCAAGTTGGCGCATCGTCAATTAAAAGGCGAAACGCTGCGCACGGCGCTTTCGCAGCGTGTGGCCGCTCACTATGCGGAGTTACATAAACGCACATGAATATCAAATATCTTCTGAAGTTACAATTATAAGCGTCATGACCTGTTCGGATGAGTGCTATAAGTTGGAAAGGGAAGTGGACTATGCAGTATTTTGAAGGGAATCAGCCCGTGTACCAATGCGTTCTTTTTACCCCATGATGGTTCATTGCTAGCTGAACAAGCCTTGCCCCACGCGCTTGCGCAAGCTAAGTGTTTCGGCGCTAAACTCATTCTTTTGAAAGTCATACCGCCCTTGCTCGAAGCGCGCAATCCGCAAATGGAAGCATGGGCGGCCGCCGAGGTACGTGAGGAATTAGCGCCGAGTGCAGAAAAGGCGCGCGCAGCAGGGGTTGTAGTGGATATCGTCAGCATCGAAGGTGGTGGCGGCACGGGACCTGCCCCGGAAATTGTGCGCTATGCAGCGCAGAATGACATCGATCTCATTGTCATGAGTACACGTGGTCACGGCGGCTTTAATCGTTGGGTGTTGGGTAGCACCGCCGATGGGGTTGTGCGCAGAATGCCGGTGCCGGTTTTGCTGGTGCGCGTGGGCGATCCGCACGAATTGGAAGAGTGGTAGATGAGCAGGATTCATACAGACAATCATCGTAGACAAAGGAGAAAATAAAATGCACACAGCTTTGATTGCCCCCAGCACCTATATCCAAGGCCGCGGGGTCGTGGCCGAATTAGGGCGTCTGGTACAGCCGCTTGGCGACCGTGCCCTCGTTATGGCGGATGATGTCGTCTGGAAGCTGGTGGGGCAAACCGTGACTGCCAGCTTGCAACAGGCCAATATTCACA
Source organism: Caldilineaceae bacterium (assembly GCA_022842065.1). Next base: position 16,666 of record JALHQH010000016.1, on the reverse strand, counting down.
TGATCCACCAGCCTTTTGGCGGCGAAACCTCCGGTCGGGAGATTGAGCGCAACCGACAGATTGGGCAACAGGGGCAGGTCCAGATGGTGATTGGCCTTGGCGGTGGCAAAGTCATTGATGCTGCCAAGGCGGTTGGCGCCCAATTACAGAGCAACTGGGTGATTGTGCCGACAATCGCCTCTACTGATGCGCCCACTAGCCGCTTGTCAGTGATCTACAGTGATGCAGGCATCTTTGAACGCTACGCCTTCCACACCAAAAATCCCGATCTAGTATTGGTCGATACAGCGGTAATCGCCCAGGCACCGGCGCGTTTCCTCGCTGCCGGCATTGGTGATGGGCTTTCGACCTGGGTGGAAGCGCAAGCCAACCTGGCGTCGCGCAAGCCCGCTATGTCCGGCGGTGTGGCGACACGGGCGGCGGCAACCATTGCCCAACTATGCTGGGAAACCCTGTTCGGCTATGGCGAGGCGGCACTGTTGGCAGTGGAGCAGCATGTTGTGACACCTGCCGTCGAAGCCATCGTTGAGGCCAACACTTTGCTTAGTGGGCTAGGCTTCGAGAGTTGTGGTTTGGCGGCGGCCCACGCTATCCACAACGGGCTAACTGTCCTTCATGATCAAACCCATAGCCTGATGCATGGCGAAAAGGTCGCCTTTGGCACTCTCAGTCAACTCGCCTTGGAAGATCGTACCCTTGCCGAGATCAATGAATTGATCGATTTCTGTCTGCGCATTGGGTTGCCGACAACCTTGCGCGATCTAAACCTGGACAATATCGAACGGGCGGATCTGATGCGTGTGGCGCAGGCGGCCTGCGCCGAAGGCGAGACAATCCACAATATGCCCTTTCCGGTCTTGCCGACCATGGTTTTGGATGCCATGTTGGCAGCCGATGCCTATGGGCGGGCCTATAAGGCGCGGGTTGGGCGGTAGAAGACTTATGTAACTGGAAAGGTTTTGTCTCATTCTTTGATGAACGAATGAGACAAAACCTTTCCAGGAAACTACCCTGAGGAGTAAGGGATGTTACACGGCGATACATTCTTGGAAATTGCCACCATTTTAAGTTTGGCCACTATCTTGGGCATTGTTGGGCAGAAGCTGCGTCAGCCTTTGATTATCATGTTTTTGGCAACAGGCATTCTGGCCGGGCCAGCCGCACTGAATCTGATTCAAAACCATACGCAGATCGAGCTATTTGCGCACATCGGCATTGCGCTCCTCTTATTTATCGTCGGACTGAAGCTGGATTTCCATCTGATCCGTACCACCGGTATGGTCGCATTGGCGACGGGCCTGGGTCAGATTATCTTCACCTCTATCATCGGCTTCCTGATTGCGGTGGCCCTCGGTATCACCTGGCTCAGTGCGGCCTATGTCGCGGTTGCGCTCACCTTTTCGAGCACGATTATCATCGTCAAGCTGCTGTCCGATAAGCGCGAAATTGATGCGCTCCACGGTCAGATCGCCATTGGCTTTTTGATTGTGCAAGATATTGCTGCCATTCTGGCCCTTGTCATCCTGACGACCTTTGGGGCAGAACTTGCGGAAGGGGGTTCGTTCTTCATCTCATCGTTGCTTATTGGTGCAAAAGGGATTGGTCTACTGGTGGTCGTTGGCCTGCTGATGCGCTATGTGTTGCCGACACTGACTCAGCGCCTGGCTTACTCACAGGAGGTACTTACCTTGTTTGCGATTGCCTGGGCCGTCTCGCTCAGCGCTGCTAGTGAACTGCTTGGCTTTAGCAAAGAAGTCGGTGCGTTTCTGGCCGGCATTTCGCTGGCCTCGACCGGTTACCGCGACACGATTGGTGGTCGCTTGACCGGTTTGCGCGATTTTCTCCTTCTCTTCTTCTTTATCGATCTGGGGGCGCGCTTGGATTGGTCCACCGTCGGCTCGCAGGTCGGTTCTGCGCTGATCTTCTCGATCTTTGTGCTGATTGGCAACCCGCTGATTGTTCTGATCATCATGGGCGTCATGGGCTATCGCCGCCGCACCAGCTTTCTGGCCGGGCTGACGGTGGCGCAGATCAGTGAGTTCTCGCTGATTGTGGCCGCGTTGGGCCTCAGCCTTGGCCATATTAGCCCGGAAATTATGGGCTTAATTACGCTCGTCGGTGTGGTGACGATCTTTGCCTCTACCTACATGATTCTCTATTCGGGGCCGCTATACCGCTTCCTGTCCAGGCCGTTGAAGCTATTTGAGCGGCGCAATCCCTATCGGGAAATGGGCACGGATGCGGCCTACGAACCACCATCCGTAGATGTGATTCTGGTCGGGTTAGGCAACTATGGCAGTGGCATTGCCGAGCGGCTGTTACAGCAGAAGCGTACGCTAATCGGCGTCGATTTTGATCCAAGTGCCCTGGCGCGCTGGCAAGCCCGCGGCCTGCCTGTGGTCTATGGCGATATGGCCGACCCGGAGATCCACGAACAGTTACCCCTGGACAAAGCGCGTTGGGTGGTCAGCACGGTGCGGTTGCTCGATCTGAATCTGGCCCTGCTAGAACTTTTGCGCCATCGGCGCTATCCGGGGCTGGTGGCGGTGGCGGCCACCAATCAGGACGAAGTTGAACGTTATCAAAAGGCCGGTGCCCAGGTGGTATTACGGCCATTCAGCGATGCGGCAGAGCAGGCCAGCGAAGCTTTGACCCATGCCATGACTATGTTACCGAAACATACCGATTGGCCAGTCGATTTTCAGGAAATTCGGATCCAAGCGGGGAGCGCGTTCGCCGGTCAACCCATTAGGGCGCTTCCGCTCCGTTCCTTACCGGCATCGGGGAATGAGCAGGGGGAGGCGGCCCCCGGCGGCGTATCGATTTTGGCCGTCAGCCGGGCTGGGCGGATCTATTACGACCTGACGCCGGAGTTTCAGATTTATCCCGGCGACCGGCTGGTGCTAATGGGCGAGGCGGCGGGGTTGCAACAGGCGGAACAGTTACTCAACCAATTTCAGGTCTACGATGCCCAAGACCCAGCGCATTTTGTGCTTGCCGAAGTTCCGCTTGCGAATGGTTCACCGCGCGCCGGGCAGACTTTGGCCGATTTGCAATTTCGGCAACGGTATGGGGTCACGGTCGTTGGCATCCAGCGTGCGACAGAGCAGATCCTCATGCCTGGTCCCACGGTGAATCTGGTTACGGGTGATCGGCTGATTGTGATCGGCAATCAACAGGCTGTTGCCAGGTTGCAGCAACATACGCCGCTGTAGATGCAAGATGGGAGCATAGAGATGGAAATGGGTCGGCGGCATTTCCCAGTAGCTACCGATGAGTTACTCTAACGAGACTATCCTTGGGCGTATTGGCATCTATAAAAAAGCATTCAAACATGCCGTGGTAAAATTCAAAGAATCAGACATTCGCATTGACACGAACAGATCGTCCTGAGGAGGTACAACATGAAACCATTCAAGAACGTTCTTTACGTAGCCGAAGAGTCGGTAGATCAAGTGTCGGCGGTCGAGCGCGCGGTCTCCTTTGCGGAAAACAATCATGCAAGGCTGACGGTCATAGAGGTGATTTTTCCTGTTGCTGATGCTTATCGTTCGGACATAGTGAACTACCACACGCAAAAGTTAGAATCCTTGATTAAGCCTTACCAAAATCGCCTAGAAATCCAAATCGATGTAGTAGAGGGTACGACTTTCCTTGAGGTGATTCGTGCTGTACTGCGCAATGCATATGATCTGGTGATAAAGGCGGCAGAGAATCCCGACTTTTTGAAAAAATTATTTGGTAGCAACGATATGCATCTGTTGCGTAAATGCCCATGCCCGGTATGGCTCATGAAATCGCCAGAAAAGTCAAACTACAACTGTATTCTCGCGGCAGTTGATTTCGATCCATTGCTATTAGTCGCCTCAGAGCAAGCACTCAACGATGAAATAGTTGATCGGGCCGCTGCCCTGGCGCGATCCGACACTGCCGCCTTGCATCTTGTCCATGCCTGGGAAACTTTTGCTGAAAAGGCCATGTTGGCTCGTGGAGACATCTCAAATGAGGAGATCGTCGCCCATGTTCAAAATCAGCAGTGGATCCACAAAAAAGGACTAAACAGACTTGGTGAGGCGTTGCGTGACCGTATCGGCACTGATGACTATAATAGGCTCTCCCCCATTTTCCACCTACCAAAAGGACCAGCTAAAAAGCTGATTGCATCATTGGCAGCGGAGTTGCGGGCGGATCTTGTTGTCATGGGAACGGTCGCCCGCACTGGCATATCAGGACTGATCATCGGCAATACCGCCGAAACCATTCTCGACCAGCTTACCTGTTCGGTTCTTGCGATAAAGCCTCCTGGGTTTAAGACACCAGTGAAATTGGATGAATGACACTTTTTGTCTATTCCGCTGAGGAATCCAGGTCTGTTAAAGGTGACGAAACCGCAACATAGCCAAAGCTGCTTTGGTAGCACTCAAAAAAAGAGCCGTGCCTGTACTGCACCAGTCAACTAGAGAATGGCATCCGATGGCAACTGTGGCACAAAACTACGCGGGCGTAAACCGCTCTGCAACTTTTTGCAGTTGTTGACGCATGGCGATGGCTTGCGCCTGACCAGGCATGACCGTCAGCAGATCACTGACCAAAAAGAGGGCCATCTTCAAAAAATGGCGGGATTCGATTTTTGCCAGCAGTTGGGGCAGATGTTTAGCAACTTCAACCTTACGTTGCGCCGCCAGGGCATATAAGATCAGGTTGAACTGGTTAGTGAGACTGGTTTTGTCCTGATCATAGAGCGCGGCGGCAACTTTGAGGGCCCCATTGAAATCTTTGTTCGCCGGGTTGGCTTGGCCGCGGCGCAGCCGGATTAAACCACGACAATATAGATACCAGGAGCTCTGTTGGGGATGGCGCTCGCTTTTTAACGCCTGCTCAAGATCCGCCAGCGCTTGCTCATAATTCCCCAACCGGCGCTGGATCAGACTGCGCCGACCACTGGCCCACGCCTGCTGCGGTGCCAGCGTCAGCACCTGATCAAAGTCGGACAGGGCGTGATCGAACGCTTCCTGTAAAAGATAAATCTCCCCCCTGGCCAAAAGGGCATCAAGGTGTTCACCATCCAGGTCCAAGGCTTGCGTAAAGTCGGCGATGGCTTGCTCATAGTCGCCAAGCCCGACATAGGTTTGGCCGCGCCCCGTAAAGGCCCCGCTATCCGCGCCATCCAGGGCAATGGCACGGTCAAAGTCAGCCAACGCCTCCGGATAGCGTTGGTTGAGCCGGTAACACTCGCCACGGCCGGCGAAGGCCCAGGCCAGCAGCGGATCGAGCGCGACGGCGCGCTCAAAATCCGCCAATGCCTCTTCCTCACGGCCGAGGGCAAGATAGAGCTGGCCACGGCTGGCAAGCGCCCAAGCATGCTGGTCGTCCAACGCGATCGCGTGGGTAAAGTCAGCCAGGGCCGGCGCGTATTGCCGGCGCTGGCGGTGAATTTCGCCCCGGTAGGCCCAGAGATGCGCCTGTTCGGGTGCGAATGCCAAGGCTTCATCGAGGTGCTGCTGCGCCGCGGCCAGGTCCCCCTGGTCACTGACCATGTCCCCCAGTTCACCCAGCCAGAGGGCTTGGCGGGTCTGGTCAGCGGCAGTGCGGGCCGCGGCAAGTTGCTGCTCCACAAAGGCGCGCTTGAGGCTGTCAATCTGCGTAGGCCATTCCTCGGCTGAATCGGTGAATTGCGCCGATAGTTGCGCAGGTAGGGTAAAGTAGGTCAAGGCTTTACGTAAGGCGTCGGTGGCCCCGTCTGCGTCTGTGCCATGCGCGGCCAGCGCTTCGGCTGTCCAATATTCCTGTATTTCCAGTTCAATCTGCGCGGTCGGTTCCAACCGGCCCTGTGCGCTTAAGTCGCGGGACGCTTGTAAAAGCGTTTCCAGCGCCGCGAAGTTGCCGGCACTACGATAGGCGCGGGCTTGCCTTTGCAGCGCAACGTGCCCAACCTCTTCCTCCTGCATGATCTGATTGTTCATCTTAGCTGTCCTTGGTATGGCAGTGACCTGGCGTCAATTACTCGGCACCAGCTTGGTCGTTGCAGAAATGGTGATCTGGTTCGGGGGTTAGCTGCTTTTATTGTAGCACTGCCCTCCGTTTCCAACAATTTTCAGCGAAATGGCGCAGCTGGGTGGAATGGATCTTAGGGTTTCCTGGGCGGTGGCAGAAAATCTAAGCGCAGTGCCGGCCAAGGTGAAGGCCAGCGCGTGTCGTTTTTGTTCAAGACAAACCCTGCGCCCTGGTGTATACTAGCGTCATCACGCAACAATTTCAGCAAAAGAGGAGAGCAAGCAGATGCGTAAGTTAAAATTGCAAGTACAAACGACCGTTGACGGCTATGTTGGCGGCCCCAACGGCGAAATGGACTGGGTGTCCTTCAACTGGGATGATGGGTTAACCCAATATGTCACCGATTTGACCAACGCGATGGATTGCATTGTCATGGGACGCAAGTTGGCCGAAGGCTTCATTCCCTATTGGGCGTCGGTGGCGGCCAATCCGGAAGACCCCCAGGTGGCCGCCGGCAAGACCTTTACTGACACCCCCAAGGTCGTCTTTACCCGCACCCTTGACGAATCACCGTGGCCCAACGCCACCCTCGCCAAAGGGGAGCTCGGCGAGGAGATCACCAAGCTGAAAGCGCAGGAAGGCAAAGATATCATCGCCTACGGTGGTGCCGAGTTTGTCGCCGGGCTGATCAAACATGGGTTGATTGATGAGTTACATCTCTTTGTCAACCCGGCGGCGATAGGGCAGGGGCTGTCGATTTTCCAAGCGCTGGAGGGCAAACAAAACCTCACATTGAAACATGCACAGGCGTTCGACTGTGGGATTGTGGTGCTTTGTTACGAACCGGCGAAAGCGTAATCGGTCTAGAACGTATCTAATCGTCTTTCCGCAAAGCGATAGTAAATAAAACCGGTTGACAAAAACTATCATACCTTGTATGATAGTTTTTGTCATTTAACCAACAGGATAAGAGGATGCTTTGCGTATTTTCAAGAATGTTTGGTTTAGTCGTTTTGCGCGACGCGAAAAGATTCCCGACGCAATCCTGCTAGATGCAATCCAGCGCGCAAATAACGGGTTGATCGATGCTGATTTAGGTGGCAGCATAATCAAACAAAGAATCGCGCGACCTGGCCACGGAAAATCAGGTGGCTATCGAACGATCATTATCTTTAAGCATGGTGAAAAAGCCTTCTTTGTTTATGGCTTTGCCAAGAGCGATCAGGATAATCTGGAGAAGCATGAAGAAGAGATCTACAAAAAAGCCGCAAAGGAATTACTGGCGCTCACAGAGGCTCAGCTTGAGCGATTGCTGGAGAATAAATCCTTAGTCGAGGTGAAGATATGACAATGCCACAACCGTACCGCTCAGAAGCATTAGGGGCGATCCATGAAACCATGGCCGCGCTGCACGAGATTGGCGCGATCAACAAGGTCACCATGCGCGAATTTGATGAGGCGTGTCTGCAACCCATCCAACTGTTGAAACCCGAAGAAATTCGCGCTTTGCGCGAGCGCGAACATGTCTCCCAACCGGTCTTCGCCGCCTATCTCAATGTCTCGAAAAATCTGGTCTCTGACTGGGAACGGGGCAAACGGCAACCCGGCGGGCCGGCCTTGAAGCTGCTCTATGTGGTGCAGAAGCATGGGTTGGCGGGGATTGCATAAAGGAGGTTACAAAGCGGAGGCAAACCGATGCAATGGACGGAAATTCGTCGGGCTTATCCCGATCAATGGCTAGTCGTTGAAACGCTGGCGGCCCACACTACACCAGATCAGCAGCGGCAGCTTGATCAACTTGTTGTGATCGAATTATGCAGTGATGGCAGCAGCGCCATGGCGACTTATCGGCGTTATCATAAGCAACACCCGATGCGTGAATTTTATTTTCTCCACACTAGCCGTCCAGTCCTTGACATTCGGGGGCGGCAATGGCTAGGCATTCGGAGGGGTGATGCTCATGCCATTAGCGGAACGGTAATTGGGGTATAAAATAGCAGGTGTTTTTGCGTCAACAGATCTTGAATCATCGCCGGCAGTGGATCACCATATTGAATGTAGGATTCGATCAGCTCTCTTGCCACATCTTGCGCGATTTCTAAAGTCTCAGCACTCGTGCGGCCCTGCGCAAGTAGATCGTCCCAAGTGGGACTTATCGCTAAATAGCCGCCTTCTTCCAATGGTTCAATCGTGAGCGGAATCAGCAGTTCGTTCATGGCGTATCCTTTGCAAACGTTATGGTAATTTATCTAATCCATCAGCTTCCGTTACAGAAAATTCGGCAGCGATTTGATCCATCTCGTGTTGGATATTCGGATCAGCCGCCATTGTTATTAAGTGGCTTGGTTCAGCATGAGTCAGGTTTTTCAAGTGCGTTTTTATCTGCGCCAGGAAGACAGGAGCTTGCGCATGGTCAGGAAGTACAATTAACAACTCTTCTAAATCTTGAACCGCTTCCTGCAAACTTGAAACCGATGCATTTCCATTAAACGCTTCCTGCAAAAAAATTTTTGCAGCGTTGTTATCCCCAGCAACCAGATGGTAAAGCATTAAATTCAGTGTATTCTGCCAGTTCTGTGGATCTTTAGCGCAGTCAATATTAGCTAGCTCAATGGCACGTATAATATCTGAATGCGCCATTTCTTTGTTATTTAGTACTGTATAGAGAAGGCCACGACCGTAGCGACACTCGTCATTTTCTTCAATCGAAAGGGCAAGATCAAAGTCGGCTAACGCTTGCGTATCACGTTTTGTCAATAAATAAACGAATCCACGACCAGCAAGGACCCAGGCATTCTTCTCATCCAATCCGATGGCTCGGTCAAAGTCCACCAACGCTTCCTCATATCGCTTGAATGATTGATACAACGATCCTCGACCGACATACGCCCAGGCGAACTTCTCATCCAACTTGATGACCTGGTCAAAGTCCGCCAACGCTTCCTCATACCGCGCCAGCACCCCATAGATCAACCCGCGCTGGGCAAACGCCCAGGCATCCTTCTCATCCAACTTGATGGCCTGGTCAAAGTCCGCCAACGCTTCCTCATACCGTTTCAGTGACTGATACACCTGTCCACGGCTGGTGATCGCCCAGGCGAACTTCTCATCCAACTTGATGGCGCGGTCAAAGTCGGCCAGCGCAGACTCATATCGCTTTAATGAATGATACACCTGTCCACGGCTGGCAATCGCCCAGGCGTACTTCTCATTCAACCCGATGGCAAGGTCAAAGTCTGCCAACGCTTCCTCATACCGCTTCAGTAAGCGATAGGTCTCCCCACGTTGGGCAATCGACCAGACATATTTCTCATCCAACGTAATAGCACGATCAAAGTCCGCTAACGCTTCCTCATACCGCTTCAGTGACTGATACACCTGTCCACGGCGGGCAATCGCCCAGGCGTACTTCTCATCCAACGCAATGGCACGATCAAAGTCGGCCAACGCTTCCTCATACCGCGCCAGCAAGCGATAGGTCTCACCACGCCAGGCAATCGCTGAAGCATACTTCTCATTCAACTCGATGGATCGATCAAGATCTGCCAACGCTTCCTCATACCGCTTCAGTAACCGATAGGTCTCCCCACGCTGCGCAATCGCCCAAGCATCCTTCTCATCCAACGCAATGGCGCGTTCAAAGTCCGTCAATGCTTCCTCATACCGCTTCAGTGACTGATAGACCTGCCCTCGCCAGGCAAACGCCCAGGCGTTCTTCTCATCCAACGCAATGGCACGGTCAAAGTCAGCCAACGCTTCCTCATACCGCCCCAGTGACCGATAGGTTACTCCACGACGGGCAAGCGCCCAGGCATCCTTCTCATCCAACGCAATGGCACGGTCAAAGTCGGCCAACGCTTCCTCATCCCGCGCTAGCAGCAGATAGGTCACTCCACGACGGGCAAGCGCCCAGGCGTCCTTCTCATCCAACGCAATGGCACGGTCGAAGTCGGCCAACGCTTCCTCATCCCGCCCCAGTGACCGATAAGTCTCACCTCGACGGGCAATCGCCCAGGCATCTTTCTCATCCAACGCACTGGCACGGTCGAAGTCAGCCAACGCTTCCTCATACCGCGCCAGCGACCGATAAGTCTCACCACGACGGACAATCGCCCAGGTGTCCTTCTCATCCAACACACTGGCACGGTCAAAGTCAGCCAACGCTTCCTCATACCGCCCCAGTGACCGATAGGTCACTCCACGACGGGCAATCGCCCAGGCGTCTTTCTCATCCAACGCAATGGCACGGTCAAAGTCGGCCAACGCTTCCTCATACCGCGCTAGCAGCAGATAGGTCACTCCACGTTGAGCTAATGTCCTGGCGTTATTAGGGAATGAGGACAACGCTTCGTTTAGCCCTTGTAAAGCCGTTTCTAGCTGATCCTGCTCACGTTGGATAGTCGCTAGTTCGGCCATCCAAAACGGTTGGCGCTCTAGGTCGCCGGCCGTGCGTGCGCCTTCAAGTTGTGCGAGCACATAGTCCTGTTTGTAGTTATCAACTTGCTCACGCCACTTGGTTGGCCCATCAGCCAACAGAGATGCAAGTTTATCAGGGGGGGCAAAGCGTTCGATGGCTTTGCGTACGCTTTGATCATCCTTTTCCCGTTTACCATAATCGGCCAGCGCAACAACAGTCCAATATTCCTGCTGTTCTAACACTATCTGATGCTCATGCGTCAACCTACCTAGTTCGATCAACTCACGGTAGTGGCGTAACAGATTTTCAACTGCGGCGAATTCACCCCTTCCACGCCACAAACGAGCGATTTGCTGCAATACGCTACGTCCGTCGTCTGAATTGACGATCAGCAGATGATAGATGCGCTCTACTTCGCGTTGTGGATCGTCGCTGGGGGTAAAGTAAGTCAACAGCTTTTCGCTGTAGCGCTGTAGCAGAGCGCGCTGTTCTGTTACCAAATTTCTCAAGATGCCATTGCGCGTTAAATCATGGAGTGTGCAGCCGAGACCGCCGAAAGGCTGCACAAGCGAAAGCTGTTGTAACGCAGTGTAACGTTCTTGCGCCTCTTCCGCCAATAGATCAAGCAACACAGCTAGAATCTCCGCCGTAAACCAATGGGGCACTCCCGCTGCGATTACGCTTTCGCGGATAACCGGCGGGTAGGCATTAAGCAACATCTCCGTAATAATCCAGCTTTGGGCCGCGCTGCCGCCGGCCTGTTCCAGCCGTTGGGCAAGGGTGAGATCGTTGCTCATGCTGCTTGTCCTTGTTGTAGACGCAGGGCATTGATGTAATCGACAAAACTTTTCGGTGTGGCCTGAAACGCAACGAATAAGGCATTCATCACCGCTGGCTCAAGCTGCACACCAAAGCAGTCGGCATATTCGTAGAAGTGTTCGATCTGCGGAACCTTAGGAGTAAAGAAGCGCACCCAACCTTCATAGTGGGCCCGCTCCAACTCAGAACGGCCAGCTAGTACGACCCGTAACGGGCGATCTTCCAATCGAGAGACAAATTCGTCAAAGAGCCACCCGCGCAAAGGACGATCCGCCTTTTCAACATGATCGAAAAAAACAAAGAGTGGGTTTTCGGCGCGTTGGGTGCGCAGATCATTGAAGAATGCGCGCGTTAATTCCAAATGCCAATCGGCCTGGCGGCTCAAACTTTCCGGCATCTTTTTGCGGAGGCTTTTGGCCAAATCGGTAAAACCTGGAGGCTCGGCGCAGTTGTTCATCAGCCGTGTCAAACATTGCTCAACTGAAAGCTGCCGCCCCAAATCAAAATGAACCGCTTTATAGCCACGCGCTTCGGCCAGTCGCTGGTATTCGGTCAAGAGCCGGGTTTTGCCGCAGCCGTGGCCCCCTTGCAATAAGATGGCGCGCTGAATGGTTGACCCATTGTCCAGCAGTTCATGAAAGGCCGCCATTTCCTGAACACAATTCATGAGTGGTTCACGACCTTGGCGTAGCGTTTCAATCAGATAACCCTGGGTGTTATTTTGCTCAAGTTGCCCTGTTGCACGCCAGTAGGCATTGCACGCCTGCCGAAATGTGGGATTGGTGGGATAATACCGTTTTACAACCCAAATTAGGGCATCGATTCCGCTGACTTTTTCGGCCTCGGTCATGACTGAATGCCACATATTAACCGCCGTTGCGTTGAACGTGATTTGGAGCAGGTTGAGTTCCGCTTCAGCCACTAGCCGGCGTACGTCCAGTTCATCTTGATAGAGTTCAGCAAAAGCATCGCGCAGTAAGATTATTTCGGTCTTCACAGGCCATTACCTCAGCTCGGTATGCTGGTAACCAGTACGCGCAAAGGCGCATTGTCAGCTATTTTCATCTGGATGGTCAGCGCAGCCCCAGGCGTGAATTCAAGCAGGTTGGTTGCCAACATTTGCCTCCTCGGGGGGGCGGATCGCATTGAAAATCAAACGAAGAAATAATGTGGGTTACGAATAATGGCTATTCTAGCATGACTAACAATGAACAACAACTTCAGTTAGTTAATCGCAAGCGAAGTGCGGATAGTGGGGTGACATCCTGAAAGCGTTTTTGCATACGGAGGCAACGAATACTATAATGCATTCCATGATTACAACAATTTCGCAAACCAATACCATCCATATCCCACCAGAGATCGAAGCGCATTTTGGTATCAAACCAGGCTATCGGCTCGACTGGCGCTGGACCGATAAGCAAGATGAAATTCTGATCCGTGTGATTCCTGACCGCGGTGCGTTAGCGCGTCAACTGCTTGGCGCTGGGCGGCGCTTTTCGCCGGAAAAGGATGCCGTGGCTGACTTAATTACTGAGCGCGCTGCCGAGGAATAAAGATGCGCTATCTGCTGGATACTTCTGCCCTGCTTGCCCACTATCGTCAAGAAGCCGGCTGGCAAACGGTTCAGCGTTTGTTTGAAACCGCTGACGCAGAGCTATTGCTCGCGGCTGTTTCGCTGGCCGAGTTCGGCAGGCGTCTGCGCGAACTCGGCGCCACCGAAGCAGAAGTGGAAGCAACGCTCGCCGCCTATGAACTCCTCTTTTCGGAAATTGTACCGATTGAGCATGCAGTAGCAAAAGCGGCTTTCGTCCTTGGTTGTCGTACGCCCAAACGTCTACCCCTAGTCGATGCGCTTATTGCGGCTGCCGCACAAGCACGGAATGCAGTTCTTGTGCACCGCGATGAACATATGCGCGCCATCCCGACGACCTTGATCACCCAACAAGACCTTTCCACATCTGACCACTAAACTGCCCTTTATACTTTGAAATGATGGGTCGGTGCTTACCTAAGTAACTCCCCAATCAAAAAGCCGCCCAGCTTCGAAAATCGAAGCTGGGCGGCTTTTTGATTAATTACCTAACCCTCGTACTTACGCCCCAAGCGCCTGCTTAAATCCCCCATTATAGGAGAACAGACCGGCGAAGAAGGACATAATCCCGACCATCGTCAGCAGGTAACCCAGATCGATGGCTTGGGCCGGCGGAATGAACATCCAGACCACATAGGTCACAATCAGGTTGATGATCACCGAGACGATGCCGGCGACAAAGGCACCGCCCCAGGCACTGCCGGTGCGGGCGGGGACGCCGGTGGTGGTATCACTCATACGTGTTGTCATTTTGGTTTTCTCCTTTTTTGTCAACGCTGTCACCACACAAAGTAGGCAACAGCTAATTGAACAAGTGAATCGACTGTGATAGCAGACTATTTTGGCAGAGTGGTGGTTGTAAAGCTGCGCACGACTTACAACACCGCGCATTACTTGGCAAGCAGTAGTTCCAGACTTGGACTACTGCTAAATCGTGCTAACGATGTTGAATCAAGCAAACTTTAGACGACCACTACCTACACCCAGTTTGCCATAGGCGGGCCGGGCCGAGGATAGGTAGAGACACCCCTCGCAGGTATAGAACCGACACAAACCCAAGCGACGATAAGCCAAAAGTATTGACCCACCGCTTTGGATGCGATACACTATCGATAGCCCACCCAGCATGAGGAAACAGAGGAAGTTTTGGATGAGTCACAATACTTGGGATTATGTTACGTTTTTACGCGACCGCGGTTACCGCATGACGCCGCAGCGCCAGATTATTATGGATGCGATCTGCGAAGGCAACGGTCACACCACGTTGCCCGAAATTCTCGAACGCGTCCAACACAAGTCGTCGGCGATCAACCAGGCTACAGTCTACCGTTCGCTCCACTTTCTGCTCGACATCGGCCTGATCGTCAAAGCCGAAGTCGGGCCAAGCGAGACGGTCTATGAGATCGCCGGCCGCTCGCCCCATCATCACCTGCTCTGTCGCGTCTGTCACCATGAAATCAAAATCGATGCTGAACCAATCTGGGCGCTGCAACAGACCCTGCACGCGCGCTATGGCTTTACCATCGATGCCCACCATCTGCTGCTCACCGGCTGTTGTGCTGAGTGCCAGGTTAGCGATGAGACATGCGCCGACGAGATACGAGACACGAGCAGCGTGAGTGAGGCAACGTCCAGTGCCTAGCCAGTCCGTGACTGGCGGCGGGTCATTGCCTGCGCCACTTACAAGTCCCGTGCCTAGCCGCGCCCAATCGGCACCCGGTGACTGGCAGCGACTCATGAACCACGCTGGGCATGATTGCGGTCTACGGACAATCGTACTTCTCCCCCAAAATGCGCACTTTTTGCCCATTAACAAGTCGGCCCAATTCGGTTATGTGGGCGCGTCGTACAATTTTAGCGGCTGGCTTCAGCCCTTTTCTGTGCTCTTTGCCTGTATCAAGTGCTATTGTTTTGGCGTGCATTGTGTTGTACGTTTAGGGTGCGTCCTAAGCTAACTTGCCGACCTGCGCACCGGTGCCTATGCGCAGCGCGAGGTTTTGACGAACAGCACAGTAGCAGCAACCATGAAACAACTCATCGCCCTCCTGATCGAAACCGTTCGTAATTTTGCGCGGCACAATGGCCTCTCCTATGCCGCGGCCATTGCCTACCACACGATTATTTCGCTGGGGCCGCTGCTCTATTTCTCGATCCTCATTGCGAGTATTGCCTTTGGCCGCGCCGCGGCCATCGACCAATTGGAGGCCGCAATTGATACGGTGGGAGGGGCGAATCTGGTGCAACAACTGCAGAGTATCGTGGTCGACTATCGCGAGCCCACCACAAGTCAGCAACTGACCACCGGGATCTCCGCCGCCTTACTACTCTTTGCCGCTTCTAATGTCTTTCGCCAGTTGGTGATTGCGCAGAATGTGATTTGGGAAGTGCAGCCGCCCACCATTCAGATCCGTGAGGGCCTTGGCCGTTGGTTGCGTGTTCACCTGCGCCTCTATGTGGTGAGCATCATCACGACCTTCATCATTATTTTTGCACTGCTCGCCTCCATGCTCCTGAGTGTGGTGGCCGGATTCTTGCTCCAGTTGGTGGCGTTGATCTTCCCGGACTTAGTGACACCACTCACGTGGGTCAGCGTTACGCTGCTGCCCCTCATTTTTATTGGCCTCTGCCTGCTGGGCTTTCGCCACCTGCCCGCGGTAAAACCACCCTTGCGCGCAGCCTTGCCAGGGGCGATTGCGACCGGCTTGGTAATGGCCGTGGGCGAAGGGTTGATTGTCTACTATGCCACGAACAACCCCATTCCGAATTTTTTTGGTCTGGCTAGTTCAGTCGTCATTGTCATGTTGTGGGCCTACGTCTCGGCGGCGATCTTTTTGTTTGGGGCGGAGTTTACTCGGCTCTATGCGCTCTGGCAAAGGGGGGCGGTGGTACCAACCGCCGACGCGCCAGCCTTTGTGCGGCAGGTGCTAGCCCCAGTCGAAAAGCAGACAATAAAAAAAGGGGATGGCTTGCGCATCCCCAAGCCATCCCCTGGTCATTCAATTAGAACCCCGTGATACTTACCAAATCAGCCGACTCAGTTGCGGTGGTGGTTTGCCGCGCCATGTGATCCAAAGTGGTCCATGCCCCAGCCCATAAAATCGTGTAGCCCTTGTTGTGCCCAGTCGGGCAGCCAGCTATTTTCGCTCATCCAACTGCCACGCATCATACCAGGGCCGCGCATATTTTGGCCGTCCATTGGATTGCCCATGCTGCCCTGCGGCATCGTTGAACGATGCCCCATCATCCCGCGGCCTTGGCCCATTGTGTCTTGTTGCATCATACCGGGCTGCATCATGCCCATGCCCGCGCTATCGCCATTGCACATCGGACAATCAGCCATATCGGCAGTTTTGGCCAACATTTCCGCAGTGGCGGCGGCCCCATGGATCGCCGTCATACGGGCAACCATCTGGTCAAACTCCGCCTGGCCGAGCCGGGCGAGCATCTGCTCGCGCATGGTGAGCACAGTGCTGGGCGCAGCGGTAGGGGTGGCGGTGCCGCTGTTATCCTGCGCCAATGCACTGCCGGCATAAACAGCAAGGACAAGTAAGGCGAGCAACAGCACGCTAAATAATCGTTTCGTACGCGTTTTCATCTCATTCACACTTTCTTCGGAGTTACGCAGTTGCCTGTGGCTTCGACAAGCTCAGCCGGCGGCAACTGCGTAACCCCTGTTTCTATGACAACCGGCACAAGGCGTGGCGGTTAGAATAATGATTGGTGGTCAATACCTTCGCCAAAATGAGGCAGAAAAGGAGCTTTCGAGTAAGATAGGTTTTCAACTCTCACATTGGAAATCTAGCAAACAGGAAAGCTCCAGATGGATATTATCACGCTACTGA
>JALHQH010000015.1 GCA_022842065.1 Caldilineaceae bacterium | reverse complement strand
CGCTCTTCCGATCTCGGCGCACACCAATCTTCGTTAACGAAGATTGGTGTGCGCCGTGCCGCGGACGTTGGCTAGAACTTACCTAGATACCTATAACATGCGATTATCGCTGGCGCTCTTTACGCGGGCGGTGCCGACTGGGCGGTTGCAAATTAGTGCGGATGATATAGGTATAGATGCGTTTACCATCGATCGTTTCGTCAAAATAGAGCGTGTCTTGGTTGGTATGTTTGCGACTGAAGACCACGTAATAGCCTTCGGTCAAGCCCTCTGTTGACAGGTAGTCAGCCAGTTGATGTTTGCCCTGTTGAAAGTAGCTTTGATCGGTAAAAATTTTGGTTTCGATAATCGATTTTTGGGCGCGATACAAGATCAAAATATCAGTGCGTCCTCTACCACCGGGCACCTCAATGAAGGTCTCACCGCCGAGCCGTTCAATAAAAAAGTTGATAAAACTATCTAGCGAATAGTGCCAGGCACTCTCTTTAAGTTGTTTGGTATCGAACGCGCGAAAACCACGCCGACCGACATATTCCTGATATTTGTTTAGTAGGGCGTGGAGATTCAGACCGGTAGGGGTGACATATTCACGCAGCGTATCATGGGCCGAGGTCAAAAAATGTTCGGCCTCACCATTGACGGCGGGTCGAAAGGCAGCAATTAATGCCTTACTGTAAAGCGGGACGGGTACTTGGACAAAGCCGGCGACATTATCAATCACGCCATGCGCATAGAGATAGGCGATATTCGGTTCATTCAAATTAAAGATAATGGGCGTCTCTGCAAAGAGGACGCGCAGCATAAAGTCCTGTTTTTCTCTGGCCTTTTGGACGACGTTAAGAATATTTTTATCAAACCGTTCGGTTAAAAAGTGCCTAAGGGTGGGATAAAAATGATCCATCGTCACAGGTTGACTGGGATCAGGGACTACTTTTTCAACCAGATATTGACAGAAGGCACAGACCAGCCCTGGTTGGCCTTGCGTGTTATCGTAAATGGCCTGAATCACGGCAGCGGCAAATGGTTGCCCCGTTTCGCTGACATGTTGCCCGACAAGTTCCTGCACTTCGGCCAAAGAAAAATAAGGAATTTGCAATTGATCAACAATATTGAAGGGCGAAGCAGAAGAGACAACTAGTTCTGCCAACGTGCTAACACCGACCAGCATGACAGAATGTAACGCATAAAATTCGCGCTGTTGATAAATCGAACGTAATGTATGCAGAAAATCGCTGAGAACAATCGTAGGAATTGCTTCAAATTCATCGATCACCAACACAATTGGCGGGGCAACGGGCAACGCTTTAGCAAACAATTCCTGAATACTAAATTGGTCATGCAGTTTATGGTCAACTTCGATCTGGTATTTGGCTAACTGGCGGTGAAGCAGTTGATCAAGGGCTTGATAAAATCGTTCCTGGGATAGCGTTTTTAAACCTTCCAGTGTGATCCAAATTGGCGCATATGCTTTCTGTTGTAATTCATGAAACAAGAGCTGAAAATAGGTCGTTTTGCCGGCCTGACGCGGCGAAAAAATCGTAAAATAGCGCCCTTGGTCAACCAGCTTTTGCCCTTCCGCGACGAGCGCTTCACGCATTACGGTATAATGTTTGTCCGGGTCACAGGGACCCGAAGTATTAAAGAAGCGCATGAATCAAACTCCGCTACCCACTTTAACCAATCATCGCACACATATTCTAAGCGAAACGGCATAGCAAGTCAATCAGCACCACGATCAGGGGTGCGTCCTAAAAAAGGGGTGAGCGTCTCAACGTCCCCGGCACAGGCCACAAATTACAGGATCACCGCAGCCATCGTCTGGCCTGTGCCGGGGACGTTAGCCCCAAAATTCGGGCGTATTTCAGCCCGACTGCTGCTGGCATACACTGCTCACTTGGCGGCCACGGGTGGGGGCTGCACAAATTGATAACCACGGCCATGGACGGTGCGAATGTAGGTCCAAGGGGTCTCACGCCGCGTATCGCCGATCTTGGTGCGCAGGCGGGTGACGACGGCGCGCAGGCGCTCCCACTCTTTGCCCGTTCCTTCATTCGTCAGATCCGGCTCATCCGGCCAGAGATAGCGGTCAATTTCCTCACGCAGGCAGACCTCCTCGCCCGCATGGCGGCAGAAGTAGGTCAACAGGCGGAATTCCAGATCAGCCAATCCTTCGGGCAGGGGCACACCATCCTTATAGGCCATGCCCTTCTCAATGCGAATCCCGGTTTCCGCATGCACATGTTGACGACGGATAAATTCAGCAAAAACCGGTGCAAAGATGCGCGGCAGCGTGTTGCGGTCGGCGGTCAACAAACCAATCTGCTGTAGATAGGCGAGGTCAGCCGGGCGGACTTTGGCCTGCTCGCCATATTCAGCGATCACCCGCAAGACAGCTTGCTCATCGGGCGTACAGCTAGCCCAGATCTCCTGACAATTTTGCTGAAAAGCCCGATTGGCCAATAACTTTGTTTGCCAGGCGCGCTCGTCATCCTGCAATGGCAAGTCACCTTCAGCTAGTGCTGTATAAGCAACTTTGAGCAAGGCCGGCCAGCCGCCACAGAGGGTAAAGAGGCTGTCCACCGCGGCTGGCGGCAACGTTGCCCCGGTTTTGCCATAGCGAGTGCGCACCTGGTCGGCCACCCACTGCCCATCGGTGGTCGACATCGCCCCCACCCAGCAGGTATGCATGACCATGATCTCATGAAATTCGTCATAGCCGGTTGGATGGCGCAGGCGTGCCAGCGGTGCGCGGGCAAAGGCGACATAGGTGAGCCGATCCTTGAACTGATCACGCAGATTACGCAGGCTGTTCAGCGTGTCCACATCCAGCTTGACACAGCCCTTATCAAAGTAGTCAAACAGCCAGACGATCTGCTTGCCCCCGCGATCAATCAGCAATTGATGGGCCCGTTGCAGCGCAAAGTAGAGGGCAAGGACATCAGCAGGATTGGTGACGCGGCCCATGATCAGCTGCCACTCCTGCCGCAGCGCGAAATCCTTTAGCACCACTTCTTCCAGCGTGTAGAGCATGACCCGGTAGAAATTCGCCGCGGTAATCAGAGGCAGCCCGTTAAAATCGAGCAGCAGAAAACAGTAAGCGTGGTCACCTTGCGGTAAGTACCCCCTGATGACATCAGGACGATGGGCGAGGTAGCCGGCAATATTCGATTTACCTGTGCCGCTGGTGCCGACTACGACGCCGCTCTGGCCGAGGGTTACCCAGCGCAGGATCTCGGCGATGGCGGCGGCGCGGTAGTCGGCGGGGAAGGTGGTCCATTTCGACGTGGATGGGGTGATGGTCATAGGTGTGGCTTCCGATTGGTTGTCATATCTCCCACTTTTTGTCATTTATTGTAATCTAACAAACGTTATAGTAAAATTCATCATGGTGATAACTGCATGATGATTTCCGCTTATTATACAGGCCCAAGTAGCCAATTTGTGACAAAGTCCGAACAAATTTGTAACATTTTGGGAGAGCGGCGGGCAGATTGTACAGAACAGCCACCTCAGCCGACCTATCATGCAACGCTTGACCACTTAATCCACCAAGCTTAGCACTTATTTTACACAGAGAGTCTTACGACGATGGCCACTACGAATGGAAATAAGGCTTATGAACCGAAAAACATCGGCTGGGCCGATGGTGTCAAACTAAGCGAGGCACAGCTCAAATTACTTGATCAGGCCTATACTGGCTATGCGATATCCACGGTGGTACGCCAGATCGCAACGGGAAAAAGCGGGGCACTGGTTTTCTTAGTTGAGCGTTATGATCACCGCTTCGAAATTGCCAAGTTTGACCATCCATATGGACTCAAACCGGAAGTACAAGCATATGATAATTTGGTGATGAACACGTCACCAGAATATCGCGTGGAATTACGCGGTGGCCTCTTTGCGAATGAAGAGCAGACGCTTGGGGTCATCATTTATAATTTCTTGAGTCAAAAAAAGGATAGCCAGAAAAAAGACACCGCGGATAACAGTCTGTTAGAATACTTTAACCAACATGGTGGCAATGCAACAGCCGAAGTACTGGAACACATCTTCGAAGCCTATGGCGCCCACTGGTGGGACAGCCACAAAGAAGCCACCATTTGGTACAGTGAGGAATATGATCGACTTTTACCCGTTCATCTAACCCTCCAAGCCATCCATGCGCCCAATGTCCAGGATGTGCTCCAATCCGGTCGGATCGAGTGGAGCGCGGTGAGACCCCTGCAGATTAACCAAACAATCCGGTTGCTCGACTTTGAAATTACGGATTGTCGTGAGGGGATCCTACGTTTACAGGGGCGAACGCCGCAACCAGAGCATTCACCGAATCTACGCGTAAAGTTAGCAGGGATTGACCCAGCCCAATTTCAGCCAGGACAAATCATCCCCGAGGTCATTGCCCAGATTACAGCCACGCGCGCCGAATTGTTAAGCCAGGATGCACATCAAGCGGCGGTGATCTTTGCAAAGGATGATCGTGAATTTCAGGTCCAGGGCAAACAATACCCCAGCCCACTGCAATTTGTTGAGCTCTTTCTCCAAGAAGCACCTGTCGTCAAATCATCGATCATCCACGGCGATCTTAATCTGCGCAACATTGTAGTGCATGAGCGCACCGGTTTTGCCTGGTTAATTGACTTTTTCCATACCAGAGAGGGTGGACCGACACTTTTTGACCTACAGCGGCTAGAAGATCATGCGATTGCGGAACTCTTAGCACCAGGCTTAGCCCAACGCAACAATCCGAATGATCTAGTTAAGATCCTCAATGCCCTGCATAGTGACGCACCAAGCCGACGGGCACCGGTAAAACAGTGGCAGGAAGCCTATACCGTATTGTACAAAATTCGCCAACTGGCAAAACGCTACCTACCGCGTGGTGGCAGTTGGCGCGAATATTACCGCGGCCTTTTTCTGGTTTTTATGGGGTCACTCAAATTCGAACGCACACCCTATCAACGTGCGCTCCTATTAGTGGGCGCGGTGACCGTAAAAGAATTGATGGAATTGCCGTTAACTGTTCCATACAAGCCAAAAGGGAAAAACAGTATGCAAAAATGGTTGCTTGCGATTGGCGGGGCCGTGTTGCTCAGCGCGGGGATAATGATCGGCGTCAACGCACCACGGCTGCTGTCGACATGGGTTGATGAGCCTAGCGCTGAGTCGGCAACCGCGGCGGTACCACTTGCTGAAGTTGTTGCCGCGACGTTAACAGCTTGGCCAACCGCGGTACCAACCCAAACGCCATTGCCAACAGCCACGGCAGTGCCAACGGCGACCCCAATGCCGACGATTGCGCTGCAAGATCAGTGGCCACCCCAAAATGGCACCATCTTAGCGCGCATTAAAGCACGTGGTTACCTGATTTGCGGTGTTGCCGGCGATATACCAGGGTTCAGTAATGAGCTGGGCAACAGTGGGACAATCACATTTACTACCGCGAAAGCAGGGACGCAAGCAAGGTTATACGATCTGGCCGAAGGCTTTGATGTCGATTTCTGTAAAGCAATGGCCGTTGCCATCTTTGGTCAATACGAAGAGAAAGTGGTCTTTCTAAATCTGGCGACGAGTAGCGCACAGGTAGAGGGAGAACCACAGGTCTTTGAGCGCTTTGCGGCTGTCCGCGATGGGCTGGTTGATATTGCTTTTCGCAACACAACCTGGACGGCAGAGCGCGAATTGCTGGTCGACTTTGGTCCCGTCATTTATTACGATGGTTTGAAGTTCATCTTAGCACCCGAGTTGGTAGAGGGTCAACAGTTGAATAATGCGCAGGAAACGATTGAATATTTACAAGCTTTAGCGAAAAATATTTGTGTGCTGGAAAGAACAACGACGGTCAAAACCTTACGCACTTATTTTGACGAGGAACAGATCATCACACGCGATGATAAAGGTGAAGAATTTCTGACCAATGGTAACGCCGCCGATACCTATTTAAAAGGTGAGCTATGCACCATTATGGCCAGCGATGAATCGCAACTTTTTGCCCTAAAAGAGACGCGTGAACGATTAAAATTGGATGTCATTATCCCCACAGCACAAGGGATTGCCTTTGAACCGCTGGCCCCTTTTGTCATGCAGGGTGACAGTCAATGGCTAGACATGCTTAAACAAGTGATTTGGGCAATTTTCTACGGTGAACAGGTCGGTATCAAACAAAGTGATATCAAACTGCTCACCTTACCCAATCCCAGTCCTGAAATTGACGGGGTGATTAGTCAGCTTGTAACGCAAAATGAAACTTTATCGGCACAACAGTATAAGGATTTTCTCGGCATTGTGGAGAAGAGCATTGCCAAAGAGCCGCCGCCCGCTGGCTTCATACGCCAAGATTTTGCGCTGCAAATTATCGCGCAGGTCGGCAACTATGGCGATATTTACACGCGGAATTTGGGAAAGCTTGCCAAGTCGCCCAATTGTATCTGGAATCCATTAAAACAACACAGCAACACGAGCGCCGATCTACCAGCAGATGAATGCCGTCTTGTCGTCCCACCGCGTTAGTAAGTAGCGCAAACTTCACGCAAAAATATCACAAAATTGATCTCCTTTTTGTCACAACCGGGCTTACCGGCCTGCTATAGTTGTGCGATACCAACTTAACCGTAAGTTGGTATCGCACAAACAAAAGCCTACGACAAAGGAGAAAGCGTTATGTCCATTCGTCGTTCCCGTCCGCTTACCTCGCTCTTGCTCTGTTGTTTGATATCTATCAGTGCATTACTAAGGCCACTGCCTGCCCAGGCACGCGCCGATAACCCACTACAACAGGCAACCCTGGCCACCGTACAAATTATGATCGGCGATCTGACCACCGAGGAAATCATCAGCAGTGGCTCCGGCTCGCTGATCGATCAACGCGGTTTTGTACTGACCAATTATCATGTCATCGAAGCGAGTTTGTTATTATTTGAGGGTGTTGTCGGGGTGCTGATCGCAACCAGCGCACGCGCTGACGAATTTGCCATCTTCAAAGGTCGTGTTGTGGCGACCGATGTCAACGAAGATCTGGCAGTGGTGCGTATCGAGAGCACGCTGGCAGGTGAAACCATCGACAATATCACCTTCCCCACTATGCCGCTAGGCGATTCTGACCAATTGACCACCGGTGATGAAGTCTATGTCACCGGTTACCCCGACAATGCGCTCGGCAATCGCATTACCACCAAAGGCATCTTTTCTGGCTTTGTCAAAGACGAAGGGCTGACTTGGATCGCTTCCGATGCGGATATTTCCAGCGGCAATAGTGGCGGTTCGCTTGTCAATGCCCAGGGGGAGTTGGTGGCGATTCCGACCATAGTCATGTCGGGCCAGCTTATCGGTGAATTGTTAAGCTACTCGCGCCCCATCAACGTTGCGCTGCCGTTGCTTGCGGAAGCCATGAATGGTGGTGACGAAACAAGTGACTTTGAAGTGCTCTGTGAGGATGACTTTACTTCCAACAAACGGGGCTGGTCGCTTGGTTATGCCACAGATGAACTGGCCGAACGCGAAAATTTGATGGCCAAGGGCGTACTGCGCAGCATTTTCACCTTTAAAACTGACGCCTTTGGTTGGCTGACCATCCCAGATTGTACAGCACAGGATTTCGTTCTCTTTGTCGATGTGCAAATGTTGCAGGGGGAAGACACAAATAGTGGTGTTGTCCTACTCTTACGCGTTGGCGAAGAGCGCACACAGGCACAATATTATCGAGTGCTCTATTATCTGGACAACACCTATGAGGTTGATCGCTACCGTGCGGATGAATGGGAGACCATCAAAGCACGTACCTACAGCCCGTTGATCAAGTTGCGTTCCGGCGAGTCCAATCGTTTCGCTGTCGAAATCTTCGGTTCACAGCTCACCGTCTATGCCAATGGGGAAGCGATAACTACGGTTGAAGATGGGGCACTGAATGGGGCAGGAGAGATCGGATTGGGCGTGGTTGGCACGGCGGATAACAGAGTGGATGTCGCCTTTGATAATCTGGTCGTCGCGTCAACACA
Source organism: Caldilineaceae bacterium (assembly GCA_022842065.1). Next base: position 223,567 of record JALHQH010000015.1, on the reverse strand, counting down.
GACCAATGTCATCTTTGCTGACGAGTTTGACGACAATCACCATGACTGGCACTTGGGTAGAATCAGCACAGCGACAGTCAACTGTGAAGACCAAATCGTCAATGGCCGCCTAGAGCACCAAATCTTCGTCAAAAAGGACAATCAATCCTGTTATTCAAGTGCGCCGGCGTTAGCGGCAAAAGATTTCTGGTTAACCGTTGATGCGACCTTGGTCGCGGCGATAAAACCGGGCAGTTGGCTGGGTATTGCCTTCCGTGCTGATGAAGTGAGCGCAGCAGAGTATATGTTGCGCGTTTCTGATAACAACTATTATACGTTTGAACGCTATAGCAATGACGAGTGGCACACCCTCCAAACGTGGACGGCAAGTACAGCCATCGATCTGACCGCAGGTGTCACCAATACGATCCAGCTTTGGGTGCGCGGGCCCTATTTCACGCTCACCATCAACGATGTCGAATTAACCACCATTGAAGATAAAACGTTGAGTGCAGCAGGGCCAGTTACGCTTGTGGTCGGTGGTGAGGCTGGGGTGGAGAGTCGCTTCGCCTTCGATAACTTACGCGTGCGCCAAGAACCACCCCAATAAACAATGCAACGCAAAGGAGCTTTCTATGCCTGAAAATCCACAAGTTACGCTCTTAATGCTCGGGGCACTCTTTCTACTCATTGCGTTAGTTGGTGGCGGCTTTGAAGTTTCCGTCATCCGTGTGCCCAATGTGGGTGTTGTTTCCCGAACCCTGGCTGGCCTGTTGGGCTTACTCTTGCTGTTTATCGGCTTACCCCATGCGACCCGAACAGCCGGCCAGTGGGCGCTAACGGGGGCAACGAATCAACCGCCGGCCAGTGCAGCGTCGGCATGGCCCTCGCCCGTCGCCACGTCCGCACCAGCCCTGCCCCCCAACACCATCCCGATCACGATCGTCTATGCGCCGGAAGAGGCGGTCTACCTGGAACCGGCGATCGCACGCTATAACGCCAGCTACGCCAGTGGCATTGACCCCCTAACCGAAAAACCACTCAGTGCAGATGAGCAACGGATCTTGGTTAGTGGCCGCGCCGGCTCATCGGGCACTGTTCATCAGGGGATCATCAATGCGATCCTGGCACCGAACAATGCAAATGTGGAGCGACCAACCATCTTTGCGCCCTCGGTCAGTCACTGGCCGGCGTTGGTCAATCACCAGACGCGACGCGAACTCTTTGATCTCACCCAATGTCAACCCACGGCGTTGACGCCACTGGTGATCGCGATTTGGGAGAGTCGTTTGCAGGCACTACAGCAGGCAAATGGTGGCAAACCAGTGGGGTGGGCCGATCTGGTGGCGGTGCTTAGCGCAAAAGAGGGCTGGCAGGCATATGGCTTACCCGGTCGCCAAACAGTCTACTATGGGCATACCGATCCCTACGTCAGCTCAACCGGTCTCTCCACGTTGATCGCGGAATTCTATGCCAGCGCGTATGCAAAGTCACCCGATGAGCAACTGCACCGCCTAACCCTTGAGACAGTGAACGATCAAACGATCCAGGATGGCGTGCGCCGCATCGAAGCGCTGATCAAACACTACTCAGAGCGCACCACCGAGTTTAAGGAGTATATTGCGCAGGGGCCTGATTATCTCGATTTTGTGGCCTTGGAAGAGAATGACCTGATCTACATCAACCAGGGCAAAACCGACTACCAACCACCCGAACGGCTGGTCGCCCTCTATCCGACCGAAGGTACTTTTTGGCATGAACATCCCTTCTGTGTGCCGAATGCCGATTGGGTCAGCCCAGCGCAACGGGACGCGGCGGCGCATTTCACCCAATACATTCGTAGCCCGGCCGTCCAACGGGAGGTAATGGCGGCCGGCTTCCGGCCGGTTGATCTCACCATCAAGTTGGACGCGCCCTTTACAGCCGCGTTCGGCGTTGATCCATTGCAGCCGCGCACGGTGCTCGAAACGCCCTCACCGGATGTGATTGCCGCGATACAGGCGAGTTGGCAATATGTCAAAAAGCAAGCAGATATCCTGCTGGTAATCGATGTCTCCGGCTCGATGGCTGGGGAGAAGTTAACGCAAGCCAAGCAGGCTGCCCACCGGTTTCTCGACTTGCTGGCACCGCAAAATCGGGTAGCATTGCTCACCTTTAATGGACAGATCGAGCAGGTGATCCCCTTTCAACCGCTGGAGGTAAATGTCAACAACTTGCATAGTGCGATTGAAGGGTTGGAAGCAGACGGCGGTACGGCCCTCTACGATGCAGTCGGCGCGGCCCTAAAGCGCTTACAAGCCCAAGATGACAAACGGATTCGCGCCATGATTGTCCTGAGCGACGGTCAGGATACCGGCAGTCTCACGACCCTGCACGCGTTAACGCAGATGGACCGTGGTTCACAGAATCCACTGCTCATCTTTCCGGTTGCCTATGGCAGCGACGCCGATATTGGGGCACTGAATCGACTGGCGAGCTATGCCTCCACCAAGGTGCTCAGCGGTGATGAAGCAGGCATTCAAGCACTCTTTACCCTGCTAAGCAGTTACTTCTAAACACTAGCGTGAAAGCAGACAATCGATACCATCTATTGTATACTACGCCGGACATAAAAAATAGCGGTTTTATTTGTAAATTCACGGAGATAGTATGCAACGGTATGGTTTGCTTCTGGCCACATTACTCTTGTTATTGTGCCTTTCCTTCGCGCCCTGGCTAGGAATGCAGGCCGCGCCAGTCAGTCAAGGCAGCAATCCCAATGAATTGCTCATCTTTGAGGTTAATCGCCTGGTCACCACTGCGGATCGCGGCTTCCCACGGGATGATCCGCCCAAGCCGGCAGCCAATGGTAATTGGACCACGCCAATCAATTTCGCCGAAGGGGTGATCTACTATCGCGTTCAAGTGCGTAGTCAGCCCCAATCCCAAATCATGCGCATCCAATTCTGCGTATGGCAGGATAACTTCGTCTTAGAAAGTTGTGGGCCGTTAACGACAGTCAATGGCACCCCAGAGACTGTCGTTACCTGGGATCAACCGGTGACCGCGATGTGGAAATTGAATGATCAAAGCATTGATTGGACGCGCCCCCGGCAGCGCTATGGCATTGCCATTAAAAATGGTCAGAATCTACCAGTCAGTGACTTCAACGATTGGAATTGGAATGGGGAAAATCCGGCCGCTTGGTATCCATTGGATGTGCGCATTAGCGTTGTGGTCGTCGCCAAAGATCAACCGTTTAGCGGGTGGCACAATCATATTGGGGGGTTACCAACCCCAACCGTCACCCCATTACCCACTGCCACCGCAACGATGACCTCAACACCACTGCCAACCAGAACGCCCAGGCCGACGAGGACGCCCCGACCGGCTGCCACCGCAACCGCGACGGTCACCCCGACGGCAATCGCCACGGCAACCAGAACAGCTACCCCCATTGCCACCCCATCAGCAACGACCACGGCAACCCTAGTTCCAGTAGAAAACACTGCGACCCCCTTACCAATTGCGACAGTGAGCGCGACCCTCACCCCGACGCCAACGGTGTTACCAGGCGGCACCGCAAATGATCAGGTACTCTTTCTCCCGCTGATTAGCAGGTGAGTCGCAGATAGTGATAGCTGATTAATAAATGGACAACGGTTATCATAATGATTAACCGTTGTCCATTCATTATTACTCTCCCCACTCCATCGGCCAAGGTGCAGGGAAGTTTGACGTAACGTCAACCGGCTTGCCCGTCTGATAGGACTCGACAATGGCGCAGCAGGTTTCGACCACATGCGCGGCTTGGGCACCGGTGGGGCGTTGGGGACGACCTTCCTTGATCGCGTCATGGATCTCTAGCACCGAGCGGCCCCACTCAATGCCCTGGAACGGTTCACGCACATAGGGTACGGGCGCGTATTGTTTACCAAATTCGCTGAACTCCACCGGCGCATGAAAATCTTGGAAGCTGCCAATCCAAAGCGACCCCAAATCCCCGTGGAACTCCAAGCCCTTCTGCTTACCGTGGTGGCCGACATAGAAGTTGGTCGTTAAGCGCACCACCGTGCCATTCTCTAATTCGACAGCGGCCACCACCCAATCCGGCGTATCGATATGAAAAGCCACTCCTTCCTTGGTCACCCGATCGGGATAGAGCACCTTGCCAAAAGCAGTCACGCGACGCGCCGGGCCAAAGAAGGTTGTCGCCAGGGTGAGGGGATAGACGCCCACATCAAAGAGCGCACCAACATCATAGAAGGGGCCGGGATTGGGATGCCAAGCCTCGATCCGCCCCCAGTTGACTTCAGCATAGACCACGCGCACTGGGCCGGTCATGCCGTCGCGAATGGCCTTCCAGACCGTCTGTTGCGCCTCGCCCATATAAGTAACCGGCGCACAGCTTAAGCGTAACCCCTTCTCGACCGCTAGATCAACCAGCCGTTTGGCCTCGGCATATTGCATGGCAATTGGCTTTTCGCTATGCACATGTTTACCAGCATTGAGACATTTGGTGATCACTTCCGGGTGAGCATGGTGAATCGTCAGGTTGACGATCAAATCAATGCTGTCATCAGCCAGCATCTCCTCTAGCGACGCGTAGGCACGGCCGCCATGCTCGGCGACGAGTTGCTCGGCGCGCCCAGCCATCACATCGGTCGCGCCGACCAGTTCCAATTGGGCATAGGGTTTCATCGTCCGCGCATAAGGGCCGGCAATATTGCCACAGCCAGCAATCCCGACGCGCAAGGGTTGTCCATCCATTTACGACTCCTTTGGTAAAAGTGGTTTCGCCCAGCGCCGCAAGCCGGGTAAACGCGTGATGATCGAATCAGGGATACCGCCATCGACCTAACGCGCCATTCCGCTTATGCTCACTGCGCCAAGTGAAGCAATGATGGGGCTAGATTGAATGATATTAGGACTCACACAATTACCGGCAGCTGAGCGGGTGCCCTTGGGCGCGAAGCCAGAGGTAACTGCGTAAGTCCTAATTATAACACAATGAATTGGGTAGGCGATGGTTTACTGAACATGTCAGCTTCTTGTCTGCTTAGCTATCTGCCAATTGTCATGGTATCGATAGCCTGCTATAGTATACTCAACTTGTCTAGCAACCACAGCAACCCAAACGGGTTTTGCTCGTATAGAGTAAAGAAGCGTTTTGTAAAACAACTGACACGTTTTGTGTCATCTACGCCAAGGAAGGATCAATCACCATGGCATCGCTACTAGAAAAAGTTTCCACCCTCATTTCCGCCAACCTGCACTATATGGTTGACCAGGCGCTCCAGACCAACAGTCTGGCTGTCATCGACCAATATGTGCGCCAGGTAGAGACCAACCTGGCCGATCTGGAAGATGCGGCGGCCACCGTCGGCGGTGAAGTCAAGTCGATCAAACGTCGGCTGATGGAGCACGAGCAGCGCGAAAACGAGATCGACCGCGCGATTGATGCCTTCTTGAGCGAAGGCAACGAAGCCGCCGCCATCGCCGCGCAGAGCCAGCTCAACAGTGTGCAAAGGCTTGTCGCGACTTATCAGGAACAGGTTGATCGCCAACAGAGCGAGTTCCAGAAATTGCTCAACGCCAAGGTCAAGCTCGAAGCGCGCCTCGCCACGATGAAGGGCGAACGCGAACAGTTGCAGGCGTTGCTGGAACTGGCCAAGAGCAAAGAGACCACGGTCAAAGCGATGAAAAGCCTGGACGACTTCATGGGTTCGGGCGACAGCGATATCAAACGCATTGCCGACAGTGTCTACGCCCGCCTCGACAAGGCGACCACGGCCAGCGAAATGCGCGCCGCCAGCCTGGACGAGCAGATGGACGAGGTGCTCGAAAGCAGCGTCCTTAAGGGTCAGTTGGCCGAACGCAAGAAGAAATTGGGGTTGGAGTAAACGGTAGATAAGTAAATCGGTAGATAAGTAAATCGGTAAACACGTGGTAGGTAAATACGTAATCACCGGCGGTTCTATCACTTATTTACCGATTTACCGATTTACCGATTTACCGATTTACTGATTTACTGATTTACCTAACACGAAACGCACGAGCAATTCGATGAAACGAACTCGGATCATTTTTATTAGTATTATTGCCGCGGCGGTCGTGATTGTCGCCGTCTCGCTCTGGTTGACCCAGGGGAGCGCTGGGACCGATACAGCGTTTACGCTAGAACGGCCCGCCGAAGTGACGATCCGTGTGGTGACGGCGTTGCCGGTGGAACCGTGGGTCCGCAGCGCGGCAGAGCGCTTTAACGCCGGTGACAATACGGTGGATGGCGCGCAGGTCACCGTGGAGATCGTGGCACTTGACGGGTTAACCGCGCTCGGGCGCTGGGATCGCAACGAATATGGTGCGCTCGCGGCTGATGTGCGACCGGAAGATCTCAGCGAAGCAGAGCAGGCCCAGCTTGATGATTTCCCCACCGCCTGGATTCCCGACAGTCGCTATCTGGTGGAATTGGCTAATGCCTCTTACAAAGAGCGTCTGGGTCGCGATGTCTTCCTGACTGACGGCGAATATCGCGCCCGGCCGATTGCGATCAGCCTCTTCACTTGGGGTGTTTATGAGAGTCGCGGCAAAGTATTGGCGGATCACTTTGGGCAGATCGATTGGGGCACGATCCACGACGCCGCGATTGCCAAAGGGGGCTGGCCTGAGCTGGGTGGCGATCCCAGTTGGGGGTACTTCAAACTGGTGGTACCCAACCCAAGCAAAAATGTCGGTGGGCTGGCCGCCATGATCGCGATGGCCGGCGAATTTTACAGCCGCACCGAGATCAGCGTCGAGGATATCACCAACCCGGAATTTCAAGCTTGGTTAACCGAGACAATGGGTGCCGTCACCGATATCAGCGGTGGCAGTGCTTACACCGCCGAGGACTTTGCCCTCTTCGGTTACAGCGTGGGCGATGGTGGGCAGTTACTGGAAAGTGACCTGCTGCAGAATATGCAGGGCATTGTCACCCGCTGGGAAGATCCGCTGAACATCTACTATCCCGACTATGTCACCTGGTTTGATTTCCCTTTCACCGTCTGGGTGGGGCCGGAAACCAGCGCGATCGAAAAGAACGCGGCCCTCGCCTTTCAGCGTTATCTGCTGAGTGAACCCGAGCAACAGGCGGCGTTGGTCTATGGCCTGCGCCCAGCCAATCCAAATGTAGGGGTGGATGCCACAGAGGATAGTCTCTTTGTCCAATGGCAGGATCGGGGGGTGCAGGCCGTTGTGCCCCGCACGTCGGCCATGCGCAACCCGGACCGCGAAGTGCTGTTGACGCTCTTGCGCTGGTTCGACCTGAATATGGCGCAGTGAGGTGAGCCATGAATAAAAAGGAACGTGAGCGAACCCGTAAGCAACAGCGCCAGATCTTGATTTTTGCGGGCGGGGCAGCCGTGATTGGCTTGCTGATCTGTGGCATCATCACCTTTAGCGTTAGCAACTGGTTGGGCAATGCCTTTGGCGATGACGAGACGGTCGCAACGGGACCGGAAACGTTGGTTTGGAGCAGCGAGAGCGCCGACTTAACGATAGCCGTCTCACCGTTAATGGCCCCCGTATTGACAGAGCTGGCAGCTGCGTTTAATGATGGCAGCCAACGCACGCCTGACGGTGAAAATATGACCGTGCAGGTAGTCGCCGTCGAACCAGCCAAGATGGTGACCGCGGCACTGCAACGGCCCAATTTCCAGGCCATTTCGCCCGATAGCAGCCTCTGGATCGACCGGCTGGAAAGTAACTGGCAAGCCCAGAACAACCAAACGGCACAGGAAGGAGTTGTCCCCGTTGGCCAACAGCGCACGAGTGGACAGATCCGCTATGCCGTGAGCCCGGTGGTAATTGTGGCCTGGGAGAGTGTCGCCCGCGAGTTGGGTTGGCCCGATCAAGCGGTTGGTTGGCAGACGATTCAGCAGAAGGCAACCGCTGATCCCAACTTTAAGTGGAATCACGCCAGCACGGATACGGCGAGTGGCCTGTTAGCAACCTTGGCCGAATTTTATGCCGGGGCCGGTTTGACCCGTGGGCTCACCGAAGCCGCGGCCACCAACCAGGCCACCCTCGACTATGTCCGTGCCGTTGAGGCCACCGTCCGCTTTTACGGCGAAGGCGAAGAGGTAATTCTGCAACGCCTGGCCGACGAAGGACGCGCCTTTCTCGATGCCTTTGTCGCCCAGGAACGGGTGGTCATCGAGTGGAATCGCCAGAACTCGGCCGAGCGCTTGGTTGCCATCTACCCAGCCGAGGGTGCGCTATGGACTGATCATCCCTTGGCCTTGCTCGAACTAGGTGCGCCTGGTGACGATTTAGCGGTCACCGATAACCAACGGCTCACCTACCAAAGTTTTGCCAATTATCTGTTGGCGACAGCAGCGCAGGGTGCCCTATTGACAGCCGGTTATCGCCCCGCCGATTTGAGTATCGATCTGGGCAGTGGTGACAGCCCCTTTGCCGGCACCGATGCGGTTGATTGGCGCCAACCACAGACGACGTTGCAGATCCCGTCACCGGCTGTGGTTGAGGTAGTGCAAAATTCATGGTACTACACCAAACGCCCAACGAATGTTTATCTGGTGGTGGACACCAGTGGCAGCATGGCCGAAGGCAGCAAACTGGCCCGCACGCAGGAAGCATTACGTGCCTTTGTTGAGCAGATTAAAGGGCAACGGGACCAGGTGGGCCTGGTCGATTTTGCCGATGGCGTTAAAGGCTTTACCCCGCTGCGCACGCTGGATGACAATGTACGCGCCGACCTACTTGGTCAGATCGACGCGATGGAAGCCACCGGCGGGACGGCACTGCTCGATGCCGTTTATGATACGACCAACGATCTGCTCGCCAAGGCGGACAACGAAGCGATCAACGCGATTGTCGTTATGACCGATGGGCAGGAGAACGAAAGCAGCCGGTCACTCGATGACATTCAGCAGTTAATGCGCAGCCACCCAGAGCAGCGCCTTGTCATCTTCACCGTTGCCTTTGGCAGCGATGCCGATGAAGGGCTGCTCACCGCCATCGCCGAAATCGGCGCAGGCCAACTGCGCCGCGCCGACGAAACCGACATTGAAGAGTTATACCGGATTATTTCGACTTACTTTTAAAACGTGATGCGTAAAACGTGAAACTTAAAACGTAAAACGTAATTCGTAATTCGTACCTTTGCACGAGGATTCACGTTTCACCCATCACGTTTTACGCATTACGTTTCACGCAGCACGACTCACTAACTATCTATGGCAACCATGCGGACGAAATTACAAGAACAGGCGCAGAGTGCGCTGCTGCAATATGCCCTCTTCCGCTGGGAGAGCGGGGTGGTGGTGGCATTGACCATCGTGCTCTTCTTTTTGCTGCGGCGGCCCTTTTACTGGTGGCCACCCTTTGGCTGGCCACTGCTGGGGTTGTTGGCCATGGTGCTGCTCGTCTATTCGAGTTTGAACGACGCTGAGACCAATGCACGGGTTTTGCTCAGCCTCTTCCAAGAGCAATTTGACCCCCGCACCATCCGTGATAAAGAGCTGCGCAAAGATGTGGAAATGGCGCTCGAGTATCAGCGCCGGATCGAGACCCAGATCCACAAACAGCGCGCCGGCCTGATTCGCGACCGGCTGGAAAGCACCGCCAACCAGTTGACGGACTGGCTGAGTAACATCTACCAGTTGGCCCTACGTGTCGACAGCTATCGCGCCGATGATTTGCTCGCCCGCGAGCAGGCCGAATTGCCCAAGGAGTTGGAGCGTCTCACCGCACAGCGTAAACTTGAAACGAACAGCACGCTCCAAGCTCAGCTTGATGAGGTGATTACCGGCAAGGGCAAACACTGGCAAGCACTGCGTGAATTGGATGGCCGCATGAAGCAGGCCGTACTCCAACTGGAACAGAGTTTAACCGCGCTGGCAACCGTTTACAGCCAGATCCAGCTTATCGACGCGCAAAGTGTCAACAGCGGTCAGGCCGAGCGCCTCCACGAGGACATTCGCGAGCAGGTGGCGCGACTCGATGATCTGGTGGCGAGCATCAATGAAGTTTATAGCAACAGTGGCGCGACAGGGCAATAACGTAACACTGCCCGGCAACCCTGAAAATCTTTTGGAATGAAATCGATGCAGAAACGAATCATCTTCACCTTTATCTTAATCGTATCCCTCCTGCTTGCGGCCTGTGGGGGCGGCAATAGTGAACCGACGCGCGGGACAGCCGTGGTCTTCGTCGCGGTGCCGCTGAGCGGCTTTCAGGCCAATGGCGGGCAGACCGTGCTGGGCGGGGTACGCCTCGCCGCCGAAGAAATTAATCGTAGTGGCGGGCTGTTGGGCTACCAGGTGGTGGTGCGCCCACTCGATGATGAGTCGGACAGCGATGTGGCGGTGGCCCAGGCGAGCCAGGTCCAGACCGCGCTTGATAATGGCGAACGAGTGTTGGGCGTCATTGGCCATCTCAACAGTGGCCAGACGCTGGCCGCGATGGAGCTATATAAAGAGATGCCGATCATGGTCATCACGCCGACCGCTTCGGAGCAGAGCCTCACCACCCGTGGCTACACAAATTTCTTCCGCGTCAATGCCAATGATGCCGTCCAAGCTACCGTAGACGCGGAGTTTCTCACCGGTAAACTCAGTGCCACACGGGTGATTGTTGTCCACAATGATACCGAATATGGGCGTGGCCTGGCCGCGACGCTGGCCGATGAACTACGCCAGCGCAGCGCTGAAGTGGTCCTCACGCTGGAGGTGGCCGAAGGGCAGAGCCGCTATCCCGACGAGGTGGCCCAGATCCAGGCAACAGAGGCCGACGCGCTCTTCTATGCCGGCTATGAGATTGAAGCGCCCTACCTGCGTGCCGAGTTGTCTGAAACCGGGGTAACCCTACCCATGTTGGCCAGCGATGGCGCTTTTCTCTCCGCAACCATTGACGAGTCCAATGGTACGGCGGAAGGGCTCTATGTGAGCGCCTTTGCCCCCAGCCCGCGCAGTGTAGCCGATGAGCAGTGGTTTGAAGCCTATCAGGCCGTAGAATATCGCAACCCTGACACCTACTCAGTCAACGGTTATGTGGCCATGCAGGTGCTCGCCGCTGGTGCACAACAAGCCGATTCGTTGAGCGCAGCCGACATCGCCCAGGCCCTGCGCACCAACCCGCTGGACACCTTGTTGGATGAGTTGCGCTTTAACGAAAATGGTGATCTGGTTGACCCCCAGATTTGGATCTATCAGGTAGTCGATGGGGAATTTCAGCAGGTGCAATAAGTGGTTTGGGTGACACTACGCTTCTGCCGAGCGCAGTTGATCCAACGAGCACAGTACCGCCAACTTCAATTCACAGCGAAAGTTCCAACGCGATGAACAAATACGATGCCGGCAGTAAAAATGTGATCCATCTCTACAATCAAGCCTGGACCGAATGGGTATTACAAGCCCAGCAGATTCAAGTTCAAGAAGAACTTTCGGGCGAATTCCAGATCATTACCCGGCGCAATGATTCACTGCTCAAGGTGATTGGGATTGATGGTGAATTTCTATGACTCTTCAGGAATTCAGGGGGTTGAGATGGATCCTTCCTGGAAGAGGCAGCAATTTGTCGGTCTGCGCACAATTGTTGCGCCTCTTCCAGGAAGGGTAACCCCATCAGATCCAGAAGAACCATTTCTATCTCTGACCGAACTACAGTTTGTCTATGACAAGACTATGAATAAGCGGTTGGCAATCTACAAATTGCTGGCTGAGCAGCAATATGGGTTGGACGCCTTTGTCACCGTTGTCTTCTTCCTGCCGCCGCCCAAGGGCGAAGTAATCCCAACCGCCTATCATCAGGAATTCATGGGGCAGTTGGTCCATATTGATTTTCAAATCATCAAAATTTGGGAATTGGATGCTGAAGCCGTTTTGCGGTATGATAACCCGATGTTGCTGCCTTTTGTGCCATTAATGCAAGGTGGCGGAACAGAACGGATTGTGCGCCGCTGTGCGAACCGGATCCGTCAACAACCGGTGGCAGAGGCGGCAGAATTAGAGGCAATTCTAGCGATTTTTGCCGGCTATGTGTTAGATGTGCAGACGATTAGAGCGATACTGAGGTGGGAAATGCCAATTGTACGAGAATCTCCGATCATGCAGGAACTAAAAAACATCTGGGCAGAAGAGGCCCGGGAAGAAGGTCGGGAAGAAGGCCGTGAAGCAATACTCTCAATTTTGCGTGGCATCATTACGTTTCGGTTTAACGTTGCCGAGGACCATTTTGACTACTTGCTCACACGGCTTGATCTGGCGGCGCTGGTACAACTCAAAAATGTGCTCTTCGATGCAAAGTCACTGGCTGCGCTTGAACAAGCATTGCAACAACTTGCGCAAGCGCAGCAGGATAAAAGACCGGCCATTAAAAGTTAGCCCATTTTTTGTTTGTAGTGGTTTTCGCTTTGTTCACGCAGTCGTAGTGCCGCCTGCTCGGCCGTAATATCGCGCTGTGGGTTGCCTAATAGTTCATATCCCACCATAAACTTCTTGACCGTAGCCGACCGTAAAAGTGGTGGATAGAAATGGGCATGGAGTTGCCAATGCGGGTGATGTGCCCCGTCGGTCGGCTGCCCGTGCCACCCCATTGAGTAGGGAAAACTGGTCTCGAAGAGGTTATCATAGCGGGTGAGTAGCCGTTTGAGCAGCTCGGCTAGTCCTGTGCGCTCGGTGTCGGTCAGATCGGGCAGTTGGACGACGTGACGCCGAGGCAGGACCATCGTCTCAAAGGGCCAGACTGCCCAGTAGGGAACCAAAGCGACCCAGCTCTCATTCTCAACAACAATCCGCTCACCAGCGCGCAATTCAGCCTGGAGATAATCTACTAAGAGGGGTGTTCCCTTTTCCGCGTAATAAGCGAGTTGCTGAACCTCTTCTTTGGCAGGCTCCTGGGGAATGCGATGGTTGGCCCAAACCTGGCCATGCGGATGAGGGTTGGAACAGCCCATCACCTCCCCTTTGTTTTCAAAGAGCTGCACATAGTTGATCCCCGGCAGACTGCCCAACTCAGTTATCTGCTCGGCCCAGACATCAATCACGGCGCGGATCTCGGTGACGGCCATCTCCGGCAGCGTCAGATCGTGGCGCGGGCTAAAGCAGATGACGCGCGCCCGCCCGGTTTCCCCTTGCGCCTGGAAAAAATCCCCTTGTGAAACATCCCCTTGCGGCCCCTCCGGCAATAAGGCAGCAAAGTCATTTTCAAAGACAAAGGTGTTGGTGTACGGTGGATTGTACTTACCACCGGCGCGCTCGTTACCAGGGCACAGGTAACATTTTGGATCATAGGCCGGCCGGTTGTCCACCCCCCGCTTTTCCACCTGCCCTTGCCAGGGGCGCTTGGTGCGATGGGGGGAGACAAGCACCCATTCATCCGTGAGCAAGTTTTTGCGCCGGTGTGGATGTTCAGTTGGGTCGAAAGTTGGGTTAGTCGGTGATTGGGTCATTGATTGGGTTCGTCAAGCTCAATTTCATCAAGATCGGTAACCGTTTCGCCCATGAGCGCGGCGAGATCGATGGTCAATCCGGGGAAGAGCAATAATCCTAACCCGATTGTACCATCGCTGCTTGGGCTAGGGCAATCGCCCCTAGTACGCCGGCTTGGTTACCCAGACCGGGGGGGACAATATATTGATCCATATTCTCCAGGATCTGTTTAGATTGCAGATAGCCGTTAAGCATGCTATAGACATTGTTATGAATCAGTGGGAAGAGCTGGCGTTGATCCATGACGCCGCCGCCCATGATAATGCGCTGGGGCGACAGAGTGAAGATGATATTGACCAGCCCTAAGGCCAGGTAATGTGCTTCCAACTCCCAGGCAGGATGATCAGGCCCCAGATTTTCGGCGCGCGTCTGCCAGCGCCCTTCCAGCCCTGGACCAGCCGCAAGGCCTTCCCAACAATCGCCGTGGTAGGGACAAAAGCCGGCGTAGGGATCCGCATCCCAGTTATGGGGCACTAACATGTGGCCCATCTCCGAATGCATCAAGCCGTGGATCAGTTTGCCGTTGACCATACCACCACCACCTAGCCCCGTGCCAATCGTCAAGTAGACAAAGGTGTCAAGCCCTTGCGCGGCTCCCCACCGTTGCTCGCCCAACGCCGCACCATTGACATCGGTGTCAAAGCCGATCGGGACACCCAGCGCCGCACGCAGTGGACCAACCAGATCCGTGTGCGCCCAGTGTGGTTTAGGCGTGGTGGTAATGTAGCCAAAGGTCGGCGAGTGCGGGTCGGGGTCAACGGGGCCAAAGGAGGCGACGCCAATCGCGGTTAATGGCTCATCGCCCTGGTAGTCGCGAAAAAAAGCAATTGCCTTGCCAATCGCCTCGTCCGGCGTGGCGGTGGGAAAACGGGTTTCGGCTCGAATATCGAGCGGGCCAGTGCCAATGGCGCAGACAAATTTTGTGCCACCGGCTTCAATGCCGCCATAGAGAGGCATAGCTTTGCTCCTTAGTTGTGTTGCGCTGATGCTTGTTACTTGCTGTAATGCGATATTGCTTATTTATTTCGACCTGCCCTGAAAATAAGCCCACCGCCAAGGTCGCCAAGCACGCGAAGTTACGCAAAGAAAAAACCTTTGTGAACCTTTGCGCCCTTGGCGTGCTTCGCGGTAGAAAAATCTTCATCGCGGGTGCCCCTGGGGCGCGGTGCCGTTAGGACATGTTGCCTGATGTGAAAATCGTTGTGTGGTCGGGATGTCGTGATCATGCGACTACCTGACCGCGTTTCATCGTTATCGTACCAGTAAGATGTGGGCCTGATTACGACTAAGCCACAACGACTGGTGCAGTAATCGGGTCAGCGAGCGCCGCGAAACCGCTTTGTGACCAACCAACCCGTTCAGCCAGATGCGGCTGCAACCATTCATATAGCGCTTGGGCACTTGCTTCTGCGCGCCAGTCACGCCAACCGGCGGCGGTATACAGGGCTGGAATTGCCGTGGTGCTCGTCCGTTTACCACTTTGCCCATCACCACTGGTGTAAGTATCGACAATTACCCGTTGCCCATGGTCAAGTAGCAGCCGACCAAAATTTTCCACCGTCGAGTAAGGGAGACAAGGGCTAACGGTGATCTGGACATTGACACCGGCAGTAAGCGCGCGTTGCAAAGTCTGTAGGCGTTGCGCAATGGAAGGACAACTAGGGGTCACCAGGCGTCGCACCTGATCGTCGTCAGTCTCCAGTGTAAAATTGAGCCAGCAACGTTCGCCCAAGGCGAGCAAGCGTGGAAAATCAGCTTCAACCAGCGGCGAGCGCGTTTGTATGATCAGCAGCCCTGGTGGATAGTCGACAAAAACATCAAGGCAGGCCCGGCTTAAGCGCCACTGGCGTTCTGCCCCTTGATAGGGATCAGTCGCGCTCGACATAAAAATGGCAGTATGTGCCAGGCCATCTTTGGCCGCCAACCGTTGTAATTCCCCACGCAGCTTCTCGGCGATACCCACGCGCGGGTGGACATAGTCACCCCATGCCACCGCCGGTTGATGAAAGCGGTGGACGCTTAACCCTTTGACATAACAATATTCACAGCCAAAGCGACAGCCGATGTAGGGTTGCAGCGTATGGGTAAACCCGCGCAGAAAACCACCGGTTTTGGTCAACGCACCGCTGGCCGGGCGGGGCTCGGTTGTGCTTAAGATTGTGTGCTCATTCATACCTTTATTATAGAGCGTTTTAGTGATCTACTCAATAAGTCAAGGGATAAAATACGGAAAAACACCGGTTAACCAGCAGCAGACGGCGCAGTTGAAGAACTTCCGTTTACCCGCTTGCCGCCAACCACGCCTCTAATTGGGGACGTGTCTGCGCCCAATCGTGGTGGACAATGCCGGCCAGCCCCAAGGCAGTGGCTGCTTCGACATTGGGGGCAAGATCGTCGACGAAGATCGCTTGTGCAGGTAGCAGGCTCAACAATTCCAGCGCCAGTTCATAGATCGCAGGGCTGGGCTTGAGCGCGCCCACCTCGTTGCTCATCATCACCAGATCAAAGGCCATCAATTCCGGCACATGTTGATCCAACCAGCGGACATGGGCGTCGTTGGTGTTGCTAATTACCGCAACCGTCGTATCGGCACGGTTTTGCAGGGCAACGGCATAGGCAAGGGCCGCTTCATCGCGCTCGATCCCGGCGGCGAAGGCATCAATAAAGGTGGCAAAGTCAGCCTGCAAGCCAAGTTTATCGACAAAAAGCGTGTAGAGTTCTTCGGCATCCAACACACCTGTGCCCAGGGGTACGCTAATCTCTGCCATCAGGGTATGCAATGCAGCGCGATCACTGGTGGTCAAAACGGTAACCGCTTGTAGTGTTCGTTCATGATCATAGTGGACGAGTACACGCCCTAGGTCAAAAAGTACAGCCTTCACAGTTTTCCTCCTGCTTGATCTGTCTGTGTTACTCAGCCAATGGGTGTCCACGCAGTTCTCGGGTGATTTTGCCCAGGATACTGATCGCGCCGGTTGCACAGCTAGCCACAACTGGCGCGCAGAGCGTAATCATACCATTGGGGTCAACAAAGCGTGATTTTACGACACCCCAGGTTTATGTACAAAATGCACAAATATAGCAACCAAAACGTAAAAATGTAGCGACTACAGATCCTTGCTAAATTGACGACCTTACCGGCGTGTTGTATGCTACAGTGGTTTCTAGACGAGTAAAGCGCAATATAGTATGGGTATACACCCCAGCATAGCCCAGATCGGTTAATTAGTCCGGATCTGTTCATTATGGAATGAGGCCAACCGTAGGCGATCCATTGTTCTGCCATAATGCCAACCACTGTTTATACTCAGCGCTGCCATCATTTAACATTTTCTACATATGTAGAAAATGTTAAATGATGACAACCGCCGGTATACTTCTGTTCAATCACAACTATCACGAGTGTAGCCGTGTCCACAATTGTTGTTCAACTTTTGTTACTTGCCCTCACCGGTCCAATTCTCTGGCTTATCCGACCCGAACGCTTGCGGCTTGGCGGTTGGTTAGCAGCCCTGCCGCCGCTGATCGTTACCATTTGGCAACTGACCCAATTAGAGGCAGTCAGTCAAGGTAACTATCCGCAGACCCAGATCGACTGGGCCCCAGCACTTGGCCTGGCCCTTAGTTTCCGGATCGATGGCTTGGCGCTCTTCTTTGGGCTGATCATTACTGGGATTGGGGCGGCGATTGCGCTCTACACCCACAATTATCTGGAAGATGATCCGCGCCAGGGTTACTTTTATAGCCTGCTCTTTCTCTTTATGGCGAGCATGTTGGGGCTGGTCTGGGCGGATAATCTGCTGGCGATCTTTGTCTTTTGGGAAGGGACCAGCATTACCAGCTATCTGCTCATCTCTTACAATCATGAGAGCAAAACGGCACAGGAGGGGGCGCGTACAGCCTTTATTGTGACCGGGCTGGGGGCGTTAGCCATGTTGGCGGGGTTGATCCTCCTCGGCCAGATGGGGGGTAGCTATCAGATTAGCGAGATCATTGCCAACCCCGCTGCGCTGATGGAAAGCCCTTACTTTACAGCGGCAACCGTGCTGCTGTTACTCGGTGCCTTTACCAAATCGGCCCAATTCCCTTTTCACTTCTGGCTACCAGGGGCAATGGCCGCGCCAACACCAGCCAGTGCCTATCTACACTCAGCGACGATGGTGAAGGCCGGGATCTATTTGCTGGCCCGTTTTCATCCGGCGCTCAGCGACAGCCCCCTCTGGTTCTGGAGTTTGCTACTGGTCGGCGGGACAACCATGCTGTTAGGGGCGATCAGCGCCTTTCGCTACTATGACCTGAAAGCCATTCTCGCCAACGCCACCCTAAGCCAGTTGGGCATTCTGGTCATGCTTTTGGCCTTTCGCAGCGAAGCCGCCTATATTGCGGTGATCGTAGGCATCCTGGCCCACGCGCTCTACAAAGGGCCGCTCTTTATGCTGGCCGGCATTATCGACCATGCCATGGGCACCCGCGATATCCGGCGCCTGGCCGGCTTGCGGACGCAAATGCCGTGGGTAACGCTGACCGCAACATTAGCCGGCTTGTCGATGGCCGGCCTGCCCCCGCTCTTTGGTTTTCTGGCCAAAGAGACACTGCTAGAGAACTTTGCCCATTATGCCGAACATGACGGTGCGCTGTTAGGGCAGATTGGCATGGGTGCGGCCGCATTGGCAGGGGCACTTTTTGTTGGGTACAGTTTGATGCTGGTCTGGGAACCGTTTTTTCGCACCACTTCACCGGCCCCAGCCGCCCATCTCCATCATGCGCCGACCTTTGTTTTTGTATTGCCCCCCCTGCTCCTGACCTTAATCGGGACAGCGATTCCCTTTCTCCTGCCGCAGATCGAAAAGGTGCTCTTTACCCCGCCAGTCAGCGCCGTTGCCGGCACGGAAACAATCGTACATCTTGCGCTTTGGCATGGCTTTACGCCCGTCCTGTTTACCAGCTTAGGCGCAATTGCCCTGGGTGGAATCTTCTTCTGGCAACGCGAAAAGTTGCGCCGAGCGCTCAGTGCCATGCCCCTGTGGCTTAATGGCACAAAGATCTTTGAGCTTTTCTACAAAGGAAGCTATAGCCTGGCCCGCCTGGTCACCCGCATTGTGCAAGGCGGAACACTAGAGGGACAGATCAGTATTACGCTGCTAGCCGTAGTTGCCATGTTCGTCTATGCGGCTACGCTGGCAGATTTCAGCCATGACCTGCGTATTAACTGGTTGGCGCGACCGCAGTTTTTCGAGATCATTCTCAGCTTGCTGACGATTCTTGCGGCCCTTGCTACCGTGCGGGCAACCAATCGCCTTAGTGCCATTATCAGCATTGGGGTGGTCGGTGTGACAGTCACCCTGGCCTTTGTGATTTATGGCGCGCCGGATCTGGCATTAACGCAGTTGCTGGTCGAAGTGCTGACCCTCGTCTTGTTAGTGCTGGTCTTCTATAAAATTCCCCCCCGTCAGCATCCACCCCACAGCAGGTCGGCACAATTTCGAAATCTCTTTGTGGCCCTGGCGGTTGGCTGCTTTGGCTTTGCCCTGGTGCTCGTTGGGGCTGGGGAACCCTTTCAGCCATCGATCAGCGACTATTTCTCCTTAAATGCGGTCGCCGGCGGACACGGTGGTAATATTGTCAATGTAATTCTGGTTGACTTCCGTGGGTTTGACACAATGGGTGAGATCACTGTACTGGTAATTGCGGCCATTGGTGGCTATACGCTCATGCGTGCCTCCAAGCTCCGTGTGCAACCACGCGCCCTAACCAACAGTTCTGCCGTAGCCACCGTCCCCGCAATTACTGATCGAGCCGGCGGGACTAAGGCCGTGACACAATCGCCAACGGAGGAATAAGATGCTTGAATTGTATATGCATGTGCTTGACCGCGCGCTGACGCCCATTTTACTCTTGTTAGCGCTCATTCTTTTGTTGGCCGGCCACAATACCCCCGGCGGTGGTTTTATTGCCGGGTTGGTGGTTGCCACCGCGTTTCAGCTCCAGATCCTTAGTCGCGGTGATGAATTTGTCCGCAAGGCAGTGGGTAAATATTTACAACCATTGATGGGAATTGGCCTGTTGTTGGCCGTGATCGCCGCCCTTATCGGCGTCGCACAAGGCGGTTTCTTCAAGGGGATTTGGTGGTCACTGCAACTTGGGAACATGACCATTGAGTTGGGTACACCGGTGATCTTCGATATCGGCGTCTTTTGTGTCGTCCTCTCCTTCGTCACCTCCTATTTATTGGAGCTGAGCCGCCATGAAGAAAGGGATACCCCATGACAACGATTACCATGGCCATTGTGGTTGGTGTGCTCTTTGCCAGTGGCGTCTACCTGTTGCTGCAGCGCAGCCCCATTCGGCTGGTGCTGGGGTTGGGGCTGATCACGCCTGGCGTCAACTTATTTCTCTTTAGTACGAGTGGCTTGCGCCATGGCCTGCCCCCCATCATTATGGATAAAGCGGCCTTTGCTGGTGATATTAGTCAGTTTGTCGATCCCTTGCCCCAAGCGCTCATCCTGACGGCCATTGTGATTTCCTTCGGCGTGACTTCGTTTGTTGTTGTGCTGGTTAACCGCCGCAACGCGCTACTTGATGCCAATGGTGAGTTGGTCGACACCCGCGGCGATCCCTTTACACTGGTGACGGCGCGTGAAATGGCACCAGCCAATGAGGTCGAAGAGGATTATGAGTTTTTAGAATATACGCTCGCTGATGAACAGCGCCAACAAAAGGCTGTGACAGTGCCGAGCAGCGCCCTAACAGCACAAAAGAAGGATGTGGTATGACGATTGATCCCAATTGGTTGGCTGCACCGATCGTGATTCCCTTGCTCGGTGCAGCAATAGGGCTGATAATTTCGCGCTGGGGCCACCACCATTCTTACCAGCAACAGGGGTGGATTGCCCTCGCCGTAGTGGCCATCAATTTGGTGGTAGCGCTACTGCTGACCTATGTGACGATTGGTGGCGATCAGCGTTTGGTTTTACAGATGGGGGCGTGGGCCGCGCCCTTTGGCATTACGCTCTTTGCCGATGGCTTGACTACCATTATGCTATCGCTGACCGCCATTCTCGCCGCCGCGACCGTGCCTTATGCTATGGGAACGCTCGACCAACGGGGGCGCATGAATTTCTTTCCCCTGTTGCTCTTTTTGATCATGGGCGTCAATGGCGCCTTTCTGGCTGGGGATCTGTTCAATCTTTATGTCTTCTTTGAAGTGCTGCTGATGTCAAGCTTTGTCCTGCTGACCTTAGGCGGACAGCCCCGTCAGATCAGTGGTGGCATTCGCTATGTTGTGCTCAACTTGATGGCGTCGATCATCTTTCTGGCCGCCGCGGGCGTTGCGTATGGCACGTTGGGAACCCTCAACATGGCGCAACTGGCCGAGCGGCTGGCAACCGCACCGCCGAGCATCCGTGCCCTGTTAGGGGGGATGTTATTAGTCGCCTATGGCAGTAAGGCCGGACTTTTTCCGATCTTTTTCTGGTTGCCGGCCAGCTATCACACCCCCCATCCCGCAGTGACCGCCTTTTTTGGCGGACTCTTGACTAAGGTGGGGATTTATGCACTCTTTCGCCTCTTCCCCTTGTTCTTTCCCGAATTGCTGGTGACGTGGCAACCGCTGATCCTGACCATTGCGGGCTTGACCATGTTGACGGGGGTCTTTGGCGCGATGGCAGTCAATACAATTCGCCGGGTGCTCAGCTTCCATGTGATCAGCCAAGTGGGCTACATGGTGATGGGGCTGGGGCTAGCCGTGGGCGGCAATCAACTCTTTGATGGCTTTGGCATGGCCGCCGGCATCCTCTACTTGGTCCACCATATGATTGTCAAGACGGCATTATTAATGGCTGGTGGTGCGGCTGAATTAGAGATGCGTAGCGGCAGCCTCTTACATGATCAGATGGGTGGATTGATGACCCGCCGTCCACTGCTCGCCGTGATCTTCTTTATCGCCGCCTTTTCCCTAGCCGGCATTCCGCCGTCCAGTGGTTTTGTCAGCAAATTGGGGCTATTACAAATTGCGCTGGATACACAACATTGGTGGATTGCGGGGGTTAGCCTGCTGGTCAGCCTCTTGACGCTAATGAGTATGGTCCGCCTCTGGCAGGTCGCCTTCACGGGGGCGGCCACCCAACCGATCTACCCAACCGCGCCCCTCGCACACCCCCAACGGCGCTGGTTGACGCTGGCCCCAATTGGGATCCTGGTTGCCCTGAGCCTGGCGATTGGGATTTTTAGCGGCCCCGTCTATGAGCTTTCCGCCACGGCGGCGCGCCAGGTGATGGATCAGGCCGGTTACATCGCCGCCGTCGGGCCATTAAATGAAATTCCCGTGTTGGAAGCGAAGTATTAGGGGAAGGTAGAGCGGTAAATCGGTAGATAGGTAAATCGGTACCTCGGTACATCGGTATAAGACGCCAAAAACACGACAGAAGTAACCGATTTACTGATTTACTGATGTACTTATCTACCGCTTTACCCTCCCCCCCACCGAGAAAGAGCAACTATGCAACTACTAGTCATTAATCTATTACTCGGTTTTTTGTGGACCGTGTTCTTTCAAACGGGCAGCATCTTTGATTTTGTGGTAGGCTTTGTCGTGGGTTTTATCTTGCTGTCACTCTCTGATCGCAGGTATGGCCGCCAAGGGATGCGGATCGTCGGCTTTGGGTTGCTGTTATCATGGGAAGTCTTTCGTAGTAACCTGATCCTGGCCTGGTATGTGATCCAGCCCAAGTTAAAACTTAACCCTGGCATTGTCGCCATTCCTTTGGACGCGGAAACCGACTTGGAAATCACGATTCTAGCAACGGTGATTACCCTAACGCCAGGGACAATTAGTATTGATTTGGGGCAAAAAGATGGCCAGCGGGTGCTTTACGTCCACAATTTGTTGATGAGTACCCCGGAAGCAATGCGCAGCGCGATCAAAGGCGGCTTTGAACGGCGCATTTTGGAGATTACCCGTGGTGAGTTAACGCGCTGGGAGGAGAACCATGTTTGAACAAAGTATGCAGTTGCTGATTTCATTGCTGTGCATTTCATTACTCCTTACCTTTGTGCGGCTCTATCTAGGGCCGAATATCCCAAATCGAACAGTTGCCTTTGATGCGATCGCCATCCATGCCGTTGGGGTCTTTGCACTCTTTGCAATTTACATCGACGCGCCCGTGCTACTAGACGGTGCAATTATCACTGCGGTACTCGGCTTTCTGGGCACCACGATGCTGGCGCGCTATCTGGAACGCACGGGCAGTGTGCAAACGCAGAAAGAAATTCAACGGACTGATCGAGAATTCTTTTAGTGAGAGGAACAAGCGGCAATCCGTAGCGTAAGCAAGCGATGAATCAATCAGGGAACAATATAGGTGATGTGACAATGACGATTCATGAAGGTGCGGTCGTTGCAGTAGCGGCCTTTGGGGTGCTAATTATGTTGATTAGCACGATAGGGATTTTGCGCCTGCCAGGGGTACATGCGCGCATGCATGCCGTTGCCAAAGGCGCGACACTGGGGATTAGTTGTATGTTGCTCAGCGCCGGCATCTATTTCGGCGAAGGACAGTTGCTACGGATGATCGCACTGATTGGGCTATTCTTTGTCACCGCACCGATTGCCACCACCGCGATGGCACGCGCCGCCTATCGATGTACGGCCGAGGAACGGACCTTTCTGGTCCACAATGATATGGCCGATGTCGCCGTAACGGATACAGACGAAAAAGCATAACACACAAATTTTTCATTCATAGAAAGCCAAGACTAACCCCACCCCTGCTGCGCAGCGGGTGGGGTTAGTCGTTGCAGCGAACAGAAGGAAGAACCAAGATGAGCTTTGATTTTGATAAAGTGGTCGAACGCGGGAGCAGTGACAGCTCTAAGTGGCGCCAGTACGGCGCAGGGGTGATCCCGATGTGGGTGGCGGACATGGATTTTGCCTCGCCGGAACCAGTCATTGCGGCGCTCCATCACCGGATTGATCACGGGGTTTTTGGTTATGGCGGCGAATCGAAACGGCTCCAGGAAGTGATCTGTGAACGGCTGGCACGGCTCTACAACTGGCAGGTTGATGCAGAGGCCGTGGTCTTTTTGCCGGGGCTGGTCTGCGGCCTGAATGTGGTAAGCCGGGCCATTGGTAAGCCAGGGGATGGCGTGATCGTCAGCACCCCAGTCTATCCCCCTTTTCTCAGTGCCCCCACCAACCAGGATCGCCAATTGCAACCGGCCGCGCTGGCGGTCGAAAGTAAGGCAGGCCATCTCTATTACAGCTTTGATGACAATGCTTTCGAAGCAGCAATTCAGGCGAACACGGAACTCTTTATTCTCTGCAATCCCCACAATCCTGTAGGGCGAGCCTATAGCAAAGCCGAATTATTGCGCATGGCCGAACTGTGTGAAAGCAACAACCTGGTAATCTGCTCCGATGAGATCCATTGTGATCTGCTCTTAGGCGAGGTCGAGCACACGCCAATTGCCGCACTTGATCCGCAAATTGCCCAACGCACGATCACCCTCATGGCACCAAGCAAGACCTTTAATGTGCCAGGGTTGGGCTGTAGCCTGGCGATTGTGCCCGATCCCGAGTTGCGTAAACGCCTGAACAAAGCTGCCAGTGGCATTGTGCCCCACGTCAATGTACTTGGCTACATTGCGGCGATTGCCGCCTATACCGAAGGGGAGGAATGGTTGGCAGGGCTGCAAAACTATTTGACCGGCAACCGCGATTATCTGGTCAACTTCTTTGACACCGAGTTGCCACAATTTAAGGTGACGGTCCCCGAAGCCACTTATCTGGCTTGGATTGATTGCCGAGAAAGTGGGATCGAAGGCAATGCCCAAAAGTTCTTCTTGGAAAAAGGGAAGGTTGCCTTTAATGAAGGGGCCAACTTTGGCACCGAGGGCGAAGGCTTTATCCGTTTGAATTTCGGCTGCCCTCGCCCTCTACTGGTCGAAGGGTTAGCACGCATGAAGGCCGCGTTGGCTTAGCATCGAGCCTTATCAACCACATAAATTTTTATCAAGCGGAGGTGATTAACCGACATGCCGGTTAATCACCTCCGCTTTTTGGCCTTACCCCTGCCCCTCTTGCCACCCACCATACGCAGTTTAAACATCAGTTAGCGATTGTTCGGTTCGCCAGTGTACTGCGCCTCCCCTGATGCGCAGCCCACTCGGGCGATAACCGTTCGCATCGGGGGACCGCGGCGAGTACTTGCGGGGGATGCTCACGACACGTTGTCAAAATTCGCAGCGTCAGTGTACTGCGCATCCCCTGATGCGCAGCCCATTCGGGCGATACCCGTTCACATCGGGGGACCGCGGCGAGTACTTGCGGGGGATGCTCACGACACGTTGCCAAAGTTGGCATCGCGCTCTTTTGCCACTTTGTAACTAACCAGACCGCCAACCGCGCCAAAGCTGACGTATACTTTCCGTAGGTTGGGCGAGCGTTCTCGCTTAACTTGACGGCTTGCCCATGCAGTGCCGACGAGCACAGATTTACCTGAACATCGTTCTTCACACAGCCAGTTGACTAGCTGCATGCAAATGACTGACGAAATTGTTAACATAATACATACAAACGGATGTGCTATAGATATCCAACTCTGCCATCAACCTAATAATGCTTATCACCAGGGAAAGGATTAGTCAGGCAGCCGCCAAGGAAAAATAGATGAGAAATAGATGAAGATTCCCATACGCTTGGTAGCGATGGCTAGCACTATCGAAGCCGTTAAGCACAACCGCACCGCTTGACAGCACCCAGAAGATCCGCTTCAATAGGCATGAGAACGCACACCAAATTGCATAAACTCTTTCGCCCTTTTCATCACATCAACGGAGTCACGCAATGAATCTGCTACAGATCCCTACCCTTCGCCCGCTTAATCTGGCCAGCCACTTATTTGCTCGTGACAGCGGCAATTATCTGGTTGACGACCTGACCACTTGACAGAATCTTACACACTCTTTAAACTACACGACAAGAGTCTAAAAATTGCTGTATTACCTGAATCGCATAGGATTCGCAACTGAGCCCCCAAAGCAGCACTTCGTTACAACCGCTGAAAAATTTTATCTTTTCAGCCGGGCGACAGTGTAGTGCCATGATCGACAGCCTGACTTAGCATCTGCACGGTTAGTAAAGTCAGTAAACACAGGAGGTGGTAACGCAACCTCGCTTTGGTGGAAGCTCTCAGCTAGATTTCTGAGAGCTTTTTTGTACCTGCGCCACATGGGGTGATCACAAGGGAAAGGAGCGTAAAATGCTGCAACGCGAAAAGTGGCCCTTTCGGCCACTTCGCCTTAGTGAGATCATCGATAAGGAGACGTTGGCCGTGATTGAAGCCGGCTGTGCCGAGCGCTTGGGCCGCGCGCTGACGATTATTGACTATGATGCCGACGATCAACGCACTCTGCGCACTGATCCGATCAACAAGCGCCAACATTTTGACCCTTTCTGCCGCCTATTGCGGGACGAAAGCCGCGTCAGCGGGGGTGAAGCCGCCTGCGAAGCCTGTGATCTCGACATGGCGCGTGCCTTTCGGCAGCACCGCACCCCTGCGCCGTATCATGAATTTTCCTGTCACATGGGCTTGCTTGATGCAGCACATGTCGTGCAAGTGGGTCGTCATCCGGTTGCCGTGCTCTTGGCCGGCCAATTTCAATCACCTCAGGGGGCTGATTTTGTCCTGCAGCACATCGACGAGATGGAAAGTCGCCAACGGCGGCCGATTACGCTAGTGGATGCCCATGCTAAAACCGAGCTAATTAGCCTGGTGCCCCAGCTCACCTGTGCACCGGCAGATTTTCGAGCACAGGTGGCGCGGGAAGCTTACCATCTACAACGGCTGGCCGAAGCGGAACACCAACGCATTAAAACGCTGTGGGAACACGAATTTCTCGATCATCTGCGTGACGCGTTGCATTTCGAGGTCACGACCGATATGGGACTCATTCGCCAACAAACCGAGCAGCTTTTACGCCAAGTGCAGAGCTTCTGTCGCTGCCAATATCTGGTGCTCTTTGCCAACATCCAGGAGAAGGCGACCGTGCTAGCGCCGATTGCCCAGGTAGGGCTTCCAGCAAACCAACACAAGAAGCTCCCCCACTTCAATTGGAAGAAAGCAGGCTTACCAATTGACAACACACGGCTCAAACAGGTGGGATTAACCCATTTATCGACGGTGGCCGCCCGTGGTATTCGGGGTGATAATAGCCCCAACTTTATCGATGTGGAATTAGTGCAGCCGACGACACTAGGCCAAATTTTCCGCGCGGTCCTCCTCTTCGGACCATTTGCCGAAGGGATCGACCTCCAGGAAGAACAGCCCTTCCTGGCCGAAATTAGCCGGATTGTCGGCAACTATACCTTAACGGAACTCCAATTGCTCAGCCTGCAACAGCGTGAGCAGCAGTGGGAAAGCACGGCGAAATTGCTTACCCATCAGGTACGTACGGCGCTGACACCGATTACTACCCAAGTTGGGATGGCAAAATTGTTGCTCCAACGCCCAACCAGTGAACCAACGAACAAACTGGTGGCCGGCTCGCTCAAGGGTGCCCATGAACTCTGCCTGCGGTTGGGCAAAACCGTCGACGAAACGGTCCAAGCCCATGTGCTCTTGCTGGAACCGGAGGATATGAAGTTTGAGCCATTCCTCCTCTCGGTGCTGGTAACCAACTGTGCGGATGCCTTTGCGCCGGAGATCGAACGGCGCCAACGGCACCTTTTGCTCGATGAAAATATTGAGCAGTTGCCCCAAGCCGAGGTCGATATTGCGCGTTTGACCATTGCGCTGAGCAATCTGATTGATAATGCCGTGAAATATTCGTTTCCTAATACGCGGATCGTCGTCCGTGCGCTGCCCCAAAGTGCCACCGGCCAGGAAGGCGGCGAGCTCGATTTGGCCCATGTCACGATTGAAATCCAAGATGAGGGCGATGAGATTACACCGGCACAGCAGCAACA
Organism: Caldilineaceae bacterium; assembly: GCA_022842065.1. The sequence continues at coordinate 196,156 of JALHQH010000015.1, read as the reverse complement.
GATCTTTGAACAAGGCGCGCGCGGTCTGACTGGGGCCAAGTTGCGCCGCATCCCCGGCACCGGCTTGGGGCTGTGGGAGGCACGCGCAGTGATCGAAGCACATGGGGGCACCATCACCACCCGCTGTACGCCCACTTCGAACTTTTTTAAACAGATGCGCGCCTATCGGGTCAGCTTTCGGGTTAAATTGCCTTTGCGGCATGGGGTGGAGAAGGAAATCGGTAAATCAGGAAATCGGTAGATCGGTAAATCGGGGTCGGTAGCCTGAGAGTGGACAGGTGATTTTAGTAGTCGGCTTCAGCCGACTTGCGCTGTCAGCCCGAAATTCATTTCGAGGCGAGTGTCCAGCCTCAGCTTGTCTAATACAGTAAATCGGTAGATTAGGAAATCAGCAATACCCTTGGGGCGCGGTAAAACAGTAGACAAGGAATTCAACATGGCTCACAACAAACGCATTCTGCTGCTTGATGACGATTATGAAAGCATGTCACCGCTTAAATTCTTTTTGGAGGAAGTACACGGTCACCAGGTCGAGTTAACCGCCGCGGCCGAGTTGACCGAGCGGCTGCGCCATGAACGGTTCGACCTCCTCTGCGTTGATCTGATGATCCATCCCGTCAGCCTGGATGGCAATAACCAGGAAGTGACGAATTTACACTTTGAAGGGGTCAACTGGCAGAAGACCGGGCTGAGCTTTTATCAGCAGTTGCGCCAGGGCCGCTTTAGCAACGAAGAGACGGCGGGGACTTCCCCCCAGGTGCCGGTGCTCATTTTATCGGCAGTGGCGAACCACCTGCTGGATGAGCAGCTGGTGGCGCGTGACAAACGGACGGCCTATCTAGAAAAACCCTTTGATCTGGAAGAGATGATGAGCACGCTGGAAAGATTATTAAACCAGCAATAGCCGGAAAGAGTAAGCGTTATGTGTGCCTACCAAGATCTGCGCCTGGAAGCGCCCGATAAACGGAGCCGCAGTGACTCGCAGCGCGATGCCGAGAAATATCGCCAGCTTGTGCGCGCCTTGCGCCATGCCACAAGTGAAATTCGCACACTCGAACGCCGCGGCCAGAGTGATATTGAAGCAGTGCTGATCAAATTATTGCCCGATATGGCGGCGGCGCTTAATGGTCTACGCGCCTTTTTGCTCAAGTTGGACACGGCCCGTGCGGTCATCGAGCCAAGCTATGAATTACTAAGTTTTTTTGCGCAGGATGGCTTAAAGCATGGCGAGTTTATGGTCACGCCGCTCTTGCAACAGGTGATCGCCAGCGGACAATCGCGTGTGATCGACTCACTCGATGGCGAAACGGATCAGATCATCCGTGGCCTTGAATTCGCCCAGGCCACCTCCGCCATCCTGATGCCGCTCAAGATTATTGACCAGTATTACCTGGTCGGTATTTGTAACAAGTACGACCACAATGGCGGCCCCTTTCTCGCCAGCGACCGGATGACGCTGGAAAATCTGCTTGAGTTAATTGCGATTGGGGCGCGCATCAGTGAACGCAGCCGACGTGAATTGGCCAGCATTGAGCACATCAGCAAAATCGCCACGCTCGGCTCGCCCCAAGAGGTCGCAGAAGCCATCGTCATGCAAGCCGTGGTCCTGACCGATGCCATCTATGCGACCCTATGGACGGTTAATAAACATTCAATGCACGTCGAGTTTCTGACGGTGCATCATGCGGAAACCCGTTGGTGGCAACCACCGCGGCGCCGCCTGCCTTTAGACGAGACAAGCTTTATTGGCTTTGTTGCCTTGCAGGGCAAGCCACTTTACCTGCCCCATGTAAAACAGGCATCGCACTATGTGCCGTGGGACACGGAAACCGCTGCCGCCTTTTGTATGCCCTTGATCTTTAACGGACAGACCTTAGGGGTCCTCTACGTGGCGAGCAGTGAAGCTGACGGCATTAGTACGGAAGAACGCCGTTTTGTCGAGCGGCTCGCCCCCCATACCGCGATTGCACTGCGCAATACACGCCAACACGAGATTCGCCGCCGCATCACCCGTTTTCAGGAAGATATTAGCGATATTATGGGGTTGGAGGATCAGTTAGAACAGATCCTGGCCCATCTGGATCGCCAGGTTGATATCAGCGGCTTTTTTCTGGCCAACTACAACAGTGAGAATCATCTGATTGACTTTCCCGTCGCCTATGATCATGGCCGACCGGTGCCACAGCGCTTGCGCCAACCAGGGACGTTCTATGGACCACAGCAGCCGGCCAGCCAGCGGCTTGGTTATGTCGAATGGGTCTTACAACATCGTAAAACACTACTGGTAGAGAACTTTGCAACCTGGTCGGGGCGCTATGCCATTGATCAGCAGGCCAGGGCAGGCATCAAAAGTTGCCTGGTGGTGCCCTTATCACGCAACGGGCGCGTTGTTGGTGCGCTGGGACTTCGCAGTTATACCGACAGCCCCGGCAGCTTTGATGAATATGATCAACATTTTCTAGAAGGCATTGCAAACCACATTGCGATTGTGTTGGACAATTCCCGGCGTTACGACCGCACCCAGTTGCAACTGGAAGAGGTCAACGCCCAGTTGCAGCAGCGGATTAACGAGTTGCGCGCGGTCAGCGAGTTCCAACGGCGGATCAGCGATATTGATGAAGAAGCAAAGGAGATCGAGAACATCTACCACGAAGCCGGCAGAGCCATGCAAAAGGTCGGCCTTGATACAAGCAACATGTATATCGCGTTGTACGACGAAAAAAGTCAGACGATCTGGTTCCCGCTGGCCTATGAAAATGGCCGCTCACTCACAGAAGCGGCGAAAGCAGACCACCCCCTCTACAACCGGGCACCCTGGGGCAAACATGGTAGTGTGGCGGAATGGCTGATGCAGCGCTGGCAGTTTGAGCATGTGCGCACGCCAGTTTTAGTCAATGCCGATTTTCGTGGTTGGCTGGAAGCGCACAACTTGCGTTCCTTTAGCAGCCAAACCTATTGCTGGCTGGGCGCACCGATGATCTATAAAGATAAACTCGTCGGCATGATTGGGCTGCGTGGCGTCCAACGCGAATTTGTCTTTAAGGAAGAACACAAAGAGCTATTGGCCACCATTGCCAATCAAGCGGCGATTGCGATTGAAAACGCCCGCCTCTACGAATTGGAAAAATATGAAGTCCGCCAGTTTCGGGCCTTACACATGGCGGGGAAGGCGATCACGCAAGCCGGCGTCCAGTTGGATGATGTACTGCAGGCGATTCTAGAACAAGCGATTGAAGTCACCGGGGCCTTCTTTGGGACACTGCAAATCGTCGAAGGTGATCATCTGGAATTTCGGGCGGCCTGGCCACTGACTGAACGCGATAATTTGAAACAGCGCTTTGGTCTGATGTCGGTGACTGGGCCTGGGATCACCGCCCGTGCCGTCCGGCTGAACGATGCGCAACTGGTGACCGATGTTACCCAAGATCCGGCGTTTGTCCAAGGGTTACCGAATACCGGCTCGGAGCTAGCCGTTGTCTTACGCCGCGGCGGCGAGGCGGGGACCCAACCATTGGGGGTCCTCAATGTGGAACACCCCAAAGTGGGCGGACTGACGATAGAAAATCGCACCGTATTGATTGGCCTATCTAACTTGGCCGTCATCGCGATTGAAAATGCACACCATGCCGAACAACTGGGCCGCTCCAATGCGATTGCCGTGATGGGCGCCTGGGGTGCCGACATTGTGCATGATATTCATCGCGAGGTAGCGCATATTCGGCTAGCGATTGAAACATTGCGGATGGAAGAAACGGTACCGCACACGTTGCTAAGGAAACGGCTGGATGAGATTGATGAATATGTAATCAACCTGATCATGCCGGGGTTGCCAGAGCGCGCGCCGACCCTTGAAAATGACCAAGAGCGCGAACATGGCGAACATGAGTTTGATCATGTCCCCGTTGATCTCGTCATTAATGGCGAGGTGAAGACCCTCTGCCGCAAACATGGCAGCGTCCAATTTGTATTGGCCACGGGTTGTCCTGCGGTCGAAGTCCGCATGCATGACCAGTGGCTACGGCGCCTGCTGCGCCACCTGGTGTTGAATGCGGTGCGGGCCAATGACAAGCCAACCAAGCCACTCATCATTACGATTGGCACCCAAGCGCGTCAGCAGGTAGTGGAGGTTTGGGTGAAAGATAATGGACGCGGCGTGCGGCCCGAGATTGTGAGCCAGCTCTTTAACCGCCCCATTGCCCACAAAGGCGAGCGCAGCCAAGAGCGTCACGGTCGCGGGTTGCTCCTTGTACGCCACATCGTCGAGTTACACGGTGGGCACGCTTGGTTAAAAACAGACGAGCCAGGACCAGGTGCCTGTATTGCCTTTACCGTCCCAAGGGCATAGGAGCCGCATTAACAAATGTCAATTGACAATTGTTAATGCGGGCAGCAGCTATTACAAGAGAAGGACCATTTATGAACCGCACAGCCGCCCCACGTGTTCTCGTCGTCGACAATGACGAAACCATCTGTCATTACCTGACCCTGGCCTTAACCAAACGCAATTATGCGGTCCAGGTCGCCGAGGGTAGTGGCACCCAATTGATTACGAATGCCGTCGCTCTCGCCCACCGTTTTCGGCCCCATGTGGCGATTGTCGATCTACGGCTGATCGATGACTATATTGACGATGTCAGTGGACTAGAGTTGCTGCCGTTGCTGCAGTCCGCCCGTTGTATCCTCTACTCTTCCTACCTTGGCGCGGCGGTGACCCGTAAAGCAGCGCGCGAATATAAGGCCTTTGCCTGGGTGGATAAATACGAAACCGAAGCACTCTTTAACACCGTCAGGGAAGCAGCCGAGGAAGCTTGTGCGGCGGCCCGGCCCATCCAAGTCGCATGGCCAGAGAGTTGGCCACTGACCCAAATTGTTGAAAAGCTGCTGAACACACCCGACGGCACCCCCGGCGACTCATCAATTTTAGATGATATGGTCGCCCAGCTCTTTCCCAAGAATCACCACTTCACCCCGGAAGCAATTGCCGGCAGTGAGCGCAGTGTCGGGGCTTTTTTACGCGGCCGGTCAATTGTCACCAAGATTTATGCTGACAATTTTGAGCCCAAAGTGCTCAAGTTAGCCAGCGCCACAGCAACTCAGCAGGAAGCAACCAACTATGCGGCGCATGTTCAGAACTGGATGCCCGGTCTCCATGCCACGCGTTTAGAGCAAAGCGCAACCTTTTGGGATTTGGGGGGCACCATCTACTCGTTTATGGGAGCAAATGGTCGCGTACTGCCCACCTTTGCGCAGCACTATGCGGCAAAAGACGACATTGAACGCATTGTGCAACCGCTGCACCGCTTCTTCACCCAAATCTGGCAGCCGCACTATGCGAATGCAGCACCGGTCAACGAATCGCTCTTTAGCACGTACGACAAGCTGTTTTGCCTAAGCAGACGTTGGCGACGCATCGACGACGAGTTGTTGCTTGGCTTGCGGCGCAAGCTGGATGTGCCGCTCTGTAACCCAGTGGCCTGGGTGCAGCGCAATCAGCAGGCGAGTTGGTTCCCCATCATTCACCATGCCGTCACCCACGGCGACCTGCATGGCGATAATCTCTTTATCGAAGGCGAACAAGCCTGGATCATTGACTTTGAGCGCACTGGCTGCAGTCATGCCCTGCGCGACTTCGCTGAACTAGAAGTCGATATCTATACCCGGCTCGCCGATAGTTTCCTAGCATGGGAAACCTTATACGAGTTGGCCAATGTATTAATCGCGGCACCACAGCCCGACAGCGTGCTCCAGCCCACCTTAATGTTGAGCATGCACCCCGAAGCGACCAAAGCACTGGCTGTGATCCAAACCGTGCGCCAGTTGGCGGTGACCGCGGCCCCTTATGCGGATCAGCGCGAATATCTGTGGGCACTCCTGCTGGACGCACTTTATGTTGCCTCGGTGCGCTCGATTGATCTGCGGCAGCGTCAACGGGCGATCCTATTGGCCAGCGTCATCTGCGAGCGGCTGGGCAACAAGTTGATCGATTTAAAGCAATAGAACGCTGATTAAACCGATTGGACAGATCATGGACCATGGGGCGCACGGTTGCAGTCTATTGATTATCAGTAGACCGCAGTGTAGTCTGCATCCTCAGATGCAGACCCCCGTTCGCATTTGAGGATGCAAACTACACGTTGCGGTGTACTGATTATCAACGCCTGACAGTTGTAAGAAGCGCATAAACAGGCTATAATCTGTCTGGAAAAGTGTGTTCTCCTGTGCAGTGCGGAGGAACGCCGGCTCCGGGCTGCCGCAACCATTTGGCAGGTAACGATGACGAACACCATTACACCCCGCTATGGGCTCACCTATCGCCAGAGTGAAATTACGCTGATCTGTGAAGCGGCCAAAAGTGGGCAATCGCTCTGTTTTGTCGGCATCGCCGGCACGGGCAAGTCAAACATCACCAACTTTCTCCACAGCGATCCCTATAACTACAAGCCCCATTGGCTGGGCAAAGAGACGGGTACGATCCACTTCCCTGTGATTGACGGCAACACCTGGGATCAGACGCCGGAAGGGCTCTGGAAACAGTTGCTGGCCGCGCTCACCGAGACAACACAACATCTGCCCCAGCCGCCCGCCGATGCCAAGATCACCCAACTTTATCAAGACCAGAAAGCCCTGAGCGATCTCAAGGCGCGGGTTAACTGGCTCTGCCAGGAGCAAAAGCAGCAGATCATGTTCATCCTTGATGATTTTGATCGCATCCTCCAACTGGGGCCGCTGCCGATGTTGGAACAGTTCAACGCCTTGCGCAGCGAGAATCGGGGCCGGCTCAGCTATCTGATCTTCACCAAGAAGCTGCCCCATGTCCTCGGTCGCAACCATGAACTCAAAGGCAACTCCAAGTTTTACGATCTCTTTAGTAATCACATCTATGCGCTGGGCCTTTACGAACACGAAGATGCGCGCCAGATGTTAACCTATCTTAACGAGGGTGCGGGCAAACCACTAGGCACACGCGATCTGACGATTATCGAGAGTCTCACCGGCGGCCATGCGCGGCTGATTAAAGTGATCTTCGAACTATGGCGCGGCGCGCCACCGGAAACCGCCGATTTTGTCGCCTATTTCCTAGAGAAGAACGACGTGCGCGACGAATGTCAACGGATCTTGCGCGGGCTTCACCCCGGCGAGCAGGAAGTCGCCCTGCGCGTGGCACGCGAGGAAGAGACGGCCGACGACCAAGAAGTGATCGACCACCTCATGCGCCGCGGCCTATTGTCGAATCCGGGCAAATTGGAGTGGTTCAGTCCAGTCTTTGCGGCGTTTTTGCGCAGTTATACAGGGTAAAGGGGAAGAACAACATGGATATTTTTCTCGTTGTACTATTCGTCATTGCAGGCATTATCGCCGCCGTTTATCTACTACCCTGGCAGATGCAAGTGGTGCCCGAAGAAGAGCGGCTGGTCGTTTATCGGTTGGGGCGGTTTAACCGGATTGCCGGCCCAGGATTGGTGCGCATGTCCAAGCTTGAGACTGTCCACCGCACCTTTAATGCCGTTGACAAGCCGCGCAATATCCGGATCGATGGGCTCTTTATGCGCGGCGTGCCCTTTGGCTATACGCTCAACTTATGGTACCGCGTTGATCCGGTCGCCACCGCGGGGGATGATCCTGCCCAGTTGACCCAGTTAATCCATTTTGATGACAAAGAGCGTGACAAATTGGTGGGGACCAAAGTACGCGAGGCGTTGGTGGCTAGTGCAACCCAGGTGGGGAACGAATACAAACCGGCGGGTGACGCCTATTTTTATAATGTGTTACCGATTGTGCCAGGGTTGCCCATCAATGATCGGCTGTTGACGCTCGTCCGTGAGAAACTCGCGCAAACCCTCCCGACGATTGGTGCCATCTTGAACCAAGCCCAGCCGATTACCATTGTCGGCCTCAACATCAGTGACGACCTGATCGGCAGCTTTAGTCGCGAACGGATTACCACATTACTCCGCGAACAGTTCCCTGGCCTCTCGGAAGAAGTAACCTTGGAAGCCGTCGGTGCAATTGCCGGCATTGATATGGGACGTACCCGGATTAGTGTGGAAAATAGCGGCAATGCCAGTGTCGCCATTGATGAACAGGGGGGAGCCAGAATCTTTATGGGCGGCAATCCCAGGTCAACAGCAGCCAACCCTACAGCTGCGCAACCAGCCAAGCCGGCCGTTGCACAACCAACCCCTGCGCCGGTCGAGACGCTGTCGAGCGCGGATTTAGGGGTGTTGAAACGAGTGAAGTAAGCGAATTATAAGGCATTTATAATTTAGTTTCAATCCCCCACCACAGCCTGCGCGTCCCCCGCAAGCTGTGCCTGCCTGGCCTTCACCCCCTGCGCCATCCAGATTACCAGCCCCAGGATCACCCCATAAACCAGTGCGGTGACCCCAAAGACCCCGCGCACGCCCCACCAGACCGCCACCCCCGCCGCGATCATGGGGGCGATGGAGCGGCCGGCGGCGACGACGCTGTTGTCGAGGGCGTAGGTGGCGCCCTGCGTGCCGGGCGGTGTCCAGAGGTTCATGAGGGCGGCCATGGGCGAGAGCAGTCCACCGGCGGCGAGGCCGGTCAGCCCTTGTAGGAGAATCAGTTGCCAGGGCGTGGTGACAAAGGGTTGCGGCAGATAGAAGAGCACGGCGGCTATGGCAGAGCCAATCAGGATCTTCTGATGGCCGATCTTGTCACCCAACTGGCCAAGGTAGACGCCGCTGACCGCGCTGGCCGCGCCAACCGCACCGATCATCAGGCCCGTCGCGGTGGCGGCGCCGGTTTCGGTCTGCAGCAGTTGGATCATAAACAGCGAGGCAACGGGGTAGATCATCATCTGGCCGAGGCTGCGTAGGAAGGCAAGCAGATAGAGCGGGATCATGCCGGGCATGGTGAGCAGTTGGCGATAGCTGGCGATCATGCCGATCTGTTTGCTTTTGGCGACCGGGGTAAACTCTTCGTGGACCCAGAACCAGACGGTGAGGCCGGCGAGGCCCAGCATGAGGCCGGTAATCCAGAAACTCTCGCGATAGCCAAAGGCATCCCCCAAGATGCCACCGACGACTGGCCCCAAGGCAATGCCGCCCCAACGGCCCAACATGAGCAGGCCAAGCGCACTGCCGCTCTTTTCCGGCGGGGTGGTGGCGGTGGCAAGGGCGTTAACCGAGGAGATTACCCCCGTTACCGCGCCTTGAATGGCGCGCAAGATCACCAGTTGCTCCGCATTCTGCACAAAACCCATCAGGGTGACCAAGACCGCGCCCCCCAGGGTGGCGCGCAAAAGCATCGGTTTGCGCCCGTGGCGATCAGCGATCACGCCCCAAAACGGTGAGCTGATCATCATGGTCAACGCCTGCATGGAAAAGACCATTCCCGCCCAAAATTCTAGACTACCGCGCGTTGCCACCCCTACTTCCTTGATATAGAGCGGCAGAAAGGGGAAAATCAGGCTAAAACCAGCGGTGGTCAATAACTGTACACCAAACAGAATGTATAGATTTCGGCGCCATTGGGGTAGCATGTCAGATTTCCTTCTTCTTCACATAACAATCACCGCGGCCAAGCCGGCGCGGTGATTGTTATTGTTAGCTTGTGTATAGATCAGACTATCCTTGCGCAGGGTGGGGTGCTATCGATCTAGTCACACAAAGCAGGTAGAAGCCGTGTGGATAATGGCGGCCGGGTAACAGGTAAGCACTGAGCAGGGGCCACGGTTAGCCATGACGCCATTATCCATTAATCATTAACTGGTATTATATGCCCAAATAGGCGAGCAGTGCCAATGACATATTGTAGACGGCATGGGTAACCATTGCCGTCGTCGTGTTAGCGCGGATGCGCACCATCCCCAAAACCAGCCCCAGCAGAAAGACAATTAATGTTGAAAGGGTCAAACCATAGTTGCTATGGACCAAGGCAAAGAGCAATGCGGTGAAGAGCAGCCCAAAACGCGGCTGCATGGCCCCACGGAAAATGGTCTCTTCCCCCAATGCCGCGGCAAGGCCGATGGTGACAATCCCGAATGGCGTATCAAACAGTGGGCCAAGCAGTTGTTCAGTCAACTTTGCCACGCTAGGATCGATGCCGACTTCAAGGTAGGAAGTCAGCCACTCAATCGCCATAATGACGGGGACCAGGCCCAGGCCCAACAAAAGGCCAAACAAGAGCTGACCAAAGGAAGGCACTACAATGCCCAAACGTTCCAGGGTGGCCCGGGTGCCACGGCGGATCAGCCAGCCGACCCCAATCATCCCCAGCAGGGCCGTGAAGATCTGTTGCACCCACAAGCTGAGCATCGTATTGCTGGTGATACCCGCGGCTTCCTGCTCGGCCAGCACATCGGCCAGATTGCTTAGCCCAATGCCAAGTGTAAACAGTAGATTGACCGCCACCAAGACCGAAAAGGCCAAGGCAATGCCATGAACCGGATTGGCCGCATCAATCGGAATCAAACGTGCCGCCAAACGGCGGACGGGGGGTAATAGCAAGATGATCCCGATCAAGGCTGGTAGCCACAAGCCTAAGCCCAACAGGGCAAGCGAATCCATCGGCATCCCCAATTGAATTTCTTCAAAGAGTTGGGGTTGGGTGGTCGCCACGATACTCGCGCCATGTAACGCCAGGCCGATCAGAATCGCGGCCACATAGAGAAAGGCCAACAGGACATAGCTGGTAACCGCTAAGCCACGGTACGCTTCCCCATGCGCCCGTTGTCGTTCGGCAACGTTAGCCAGCCCAATGATCAAAAACAACGGCGCAAAGATTGTCAACATACTTAAAATTTCACTCATGCCAACTCCATTTCATTGCTTCATCCCCGCCTCTATTTTATTTAGGCGTTACGCAGCGCTCGGCGGCTGAGCATGTCGAAGCCAGAGAGCACTTTATAACGCCTATTATCATTTGCCCCAGCACCAGCAGCGCTGTGGCAGTGAATCAACCTAACCATTTGGAACAAATTACGGCTTCGGGGCAAGCTGCGTAAGTTTACCAAGGGTAAGTGTACTTGCACTTTTTCATTGGGGCAAGCTATCAGGCGCGCATATGTGAGATTCGACAAAGACGCCTTTTCCCCCTAAAATGCAGAAAGCAACCGCCCCATGACACTTTGTCCGGTCACATCGTGAGGAGCCCTTATGTCCGCCAACCGTAAAACCTCTGCACAAAAACTGGCAGCGAAAGAAAAAGCCATCCACGCCACCACGAATGGCAGCACAGCCGTCTCCGCAGCCGACAATGGATCCGACTATGTGTCTAACCCGGGGTCTGACGCTGTAACCAGCCAGCCGGCCCCACTGCTGAACCAACCGCCAGTCATTCAACCAACGGAGCGGGCCTATCAACCGCCCATGGATCTCAGTACCTTATCGCTGGATGAGTTAAGCACCTCGGAGCAAGTCTATAACCGGGAGTTGAGTTGGCTCGATTTTAACTGGCGTGTGCTGGCCGAAGCGCTTGATGCCCGTACTCCTCTGCTGGAACGCCTAAAATTTATTGCGATTACAGCCAGCAATCTGGATGAATTCTTTCGCAAGCGTGTGGGTGGCCTCAAGCGGCAACAGGCCGCCGGCATTGCCAATCTGACCCTGCAAGGCTGGACGCCCGATCTACAGTTGCGCTTTATTGCCAAAGCAGTGCGCCCCATGTTAGATGCGCAGAGCGTTTGCCTATACGAAGAAATTTTGCCCACCCTCAGCGAGCACAATGTGCAGATTTTGGATTACAGTACGCTCAACGAGCAGCAAAAAGCCCACTTACAAGAATATTATCAACGCGAGGTCTATCCCATCCTCACGCCCCTGGCCGTTGATCCGGGCCATCCTTTCCCCCTGATCAGCAACCTGAGCCTGAGCATTGGCGTTTTTCTCTATGATCCCGGCAATGATGAGACCTATTTTGTACGCGTCAAAGTGCCGGCCAACCGTCCGCGCTGGGTGCCGCTGGAAACGCCTTACCACTTTGTGCCCCTGGAACAAGTGATGCTCCATAACCTGCACACGCTCTTTAAAGGCATGGAGATTATCGCGGCCCACCCGTTTCGGGTGACGCGCAATGCTGATGTGGAACGTAACGAGGATGAGGCGGAAGATCTGCTGGATATGATCAATGAAGAGCTGCGTGAGCGGCGCTTTGCACCGGTGGTGCGGCTGGAAGTGGCCGACAATATGCCGGAAAATATGCAGGCGATCCTGCGCAATGAACTGCGCTTGGAGCCCATTGATGTTTATCCCATTCGCGGCCTGTTGCGTCTTGATGATCTCTTTGCGCTGGCGGATGTTAACATGCCGCATCTGAAATTCGAGCCGTGGGTCCCCCATACCCCGATTCGGTTTGCCGGGCTGGACAACAAGACCCGGCCGGCCGAGATCTTCTCCCTGATCCGCCAAGGTGATCTCTTGGTACACCATCCCTACCACAGTTTTGCTGCTAGCACCCAGCAATTTGTCGAGGCCGCGGCCCGTGATCCCCACGTCCTGGCGATTAAACAAACGCTGTACCGCACCAGCGCCAACTCACCGATTATTCGAGCGCTCATCCATGCCGCCGAGCAGGGCAAACAGGTGGCGGTGTTGGTCGAGGTGAAGGCCCGCTTTGACGAAGCGCAAAATATTGAATGGGCGCGCATGTTGGAAAATGCCGGCTGTCATGTTGCCTATGGGCTGGTTGGCCTCAAAACCCACACCAAACTTTCCCTGGTGATCCGGGAAGAAGATGATGGCTTACGCGCCTACTACCATATTGGCACCGGCAACTACAATGCCAAAACGGCTACCCTCTACACTGACTTGGGGCTCTTCAGTTGCGATCCGGAGTTAGCCGCGGACCTGATGGATCTTTTTAATTTTCTCACCGGCTACAGTCGCCAAACCGAATATCGCAAGCTGCTGGTGGCACCGGTCAATATGCGGCAAAAATTTATTGAGATGATTGACCGGGAGATCGGTTTTGCCCTGCAGGGGAAAGCAGGGCGCATTATCGCCAAGATGAATGGGCTAGAGGATCCGCCCATTGTCCGCAAACTCTACGAGGCCAGCCAGGCCGGCGTCAGCATTGATCTGATTATTCGCGGCAACTGTCGCGTGCGCCCAGGGCTGCCCGGCATCAGCGAAAATATCCGGGTGATCAGCATTATCGGGCGCTTCCTGGAGCATTCACGCATCTTCTATTTCGCGAATAATGGCAACAGCGAATATTTTATCGGTAGCGCCGATTGGATGCAGCGCAACCTGACCAGCCGGGTGGAAGCGATTACGCCCATCGAAGATCAGCGCCTTAAAGAGCAGATCGACCACATTTTGCAGCTCTCACTCCTCGACCACCGCCAAGGGTGGGAGATGCTCCCGGATGGACGCTATCAACGGCGCTATCCCCACGACGAAGCCGCTGATTCACCGCTCGTTTTGGGGCTACAGGTCGCGTTGATGCAACAAGCGCGCACCCATGCCATGCAAGTGCCAACCGAGAGCAGTTCAACAGGGTTATTGTGAAGGGGCAGGGTTGCAAAGAGGCAGAGTGGTAAGGTTTACACGCTGCAACGCTGCACCCTTGCCCCTTTGCAACCCTACCAACTCATCCCAGCATCTCTTCGACCGCCGCGCGTTCTTCCTGCAATTCGGTCGCGGTATTGGCAATCATCTGCTGGTCATAGTCACTCAGCGTTAGCCCTTCGACTACGGTGATCTGGCCGTTGCTGACCGTAACCGGGTAGCTGAAGATTACCCCGGCTGGCGAACCATAAGCGCCCGTGCTGGGGATCCCCATGCTGGTCCAGTTGCCGGCCGCTGTCCCCTGATACCAGGTTTGCACATGGTTGATCGCCGCATTGGCGGCACTGGCCGCGCTGCTGGCACCACGGGCTTCAATCACCGCCGCACCGCGCTTCTGCACCGCCGGCACAAAGGTCTCTTTGATCCACGCATCATCGCCGATCACCTGCGCCGCCGGCTGCCCCTTGATCTCAGCATGGAAGGCATCGGGATATTGAGTCGCGCTATGGTTGCCCCAGATGGTTACCTTCTGCACATCGGTATTGGCAACCCCAGCCTTCTGGGCCAGTTGGGTGACAGCGCGATTGTGATCCAGGCGCGTCATTGCCGTAAAGCGCTCGGCAGGCACATCGGGCGCATTACTCTTCGCAATCAAGCAGTTGGTATTGGCCGGATTGCCCACGACCAGGACGCGCACATCGGCCGCGGCGTTGGCATTAATCGCCTTGCCCTGTACCGAGAAAATGGCGGCATTTGCGCCGAGTAGATCCTTGCGCTCCATGCCCTTGCTGCGCGGGCGGGCGCCCACCAACAAGGCCCAGTTGATGCCTTTGAACGCCGTATTGGCATCATCACTTAGCACCATGTCAGTCAACAACGGAAAAGCACAGTCATCTAACTCCATAGCCACCCCGTTTAGCGTCGGCAGCGCGGGCGTGATTTCCAACATATGTAGAATCACCGGTTGATCGGGCCCAAAGAGATCGCCATTGGCAATGCGAAAGACCAATGCATAACCGATATTACCTGCTGCGCCGGTGACGGCGACACGAATGGGTGTTTTCATGATAACCTCCTATTAAATCCTGATAAAGTAAAATGTAAAATGTGAGACGTGGCAGATAAGCGAAATTGCTCACGACGCTTTACGTTTTATCTTTCACGTCGATCAATCACATGAGCCAAGCTTTGTGTAAAGTAAATGACAGCAATGTGTCTTTCTTCTTATGGTTAGCTGTCTTTTGACCCGTAACACTTTGATGTAAAATGAAGATCAGCACATTGATTGCAACAATAACGCTCACAAATTCGTCTAGCTACTTTGTGTCAAACATTTTGTGCCGAACATTATGCTGAATCTGGTACCCAATATTATCAACAGCATAATAGCATACCGTGATTTAGCCCAACGAGCAATGTAACCGCCCTGTAAAGTGCGTTTGCAATTGATGCTCTCCAAACTGCGGTTGCTTTTAAATGATCCGTTATGATTTGTATCTTTGTGATTTGTACCTTTGTGATTTGTACCTTTGTGATTTGTACAACGAGTAAGCGACCATTTTCAAACAAAACGCATATCAAAAGTCAATTATAAGAAAGGCAAAGATTTTATGCCAGGTTCGTTTCTATCCATCCGTCCCTCCGCCCAACGCCGTGTCGCGACCACAGATGTTGCAACGGTGGTCAAGCCAAGCAGAGGCAGCGTGCGCCGGCTGTGGCGTGCTGGGTTCACCCTCCTCTTGGTTGCAGCGCTACTTTTACCTACACTCGCATCAGCACCCCTTGTGGTACAGGCCGAAACGAGTGCGGACCCCGATGTAGAAATCGTCTACCTTGATAATACGGGCACCATCCGCATCTTGGATACAATGCAAAGTAGCGGGAACCCGCAAATTGACTGGAGTAGCCCCAGCGCGGGTTGGTCTAGTTTTGCCCTGGGTGATGTCAATAACGATGGCGATCTGGAGATTATCGGGATCAAGACCACCGGCAGCACAGGTGAACTGACCGTTTGGGATCCAGTCGTCGCGTCCGGGGCCTTTGATGCCCAAACCCCACGGGGGATTCCCTGGGCGACGCTCTATACAACCACCATCCCTGGGGTCCCGAAATTGGTTGCCACTGGCAAATTTGATCCCAATTTGCCTGGTGCCCACATTGTCTACACGTATGATTTAAACGGCGGCAGCCGCATGATTGTGCTGAAGCCGGCGATTCCGACACCAACTGGCCGGCAATGGGCCGTTCATTACACGCGCGATTTTACAGAGCGCTGGGAACAAATTGCGATTGGCAACATTGATAATGAAGGCACCGAAGAGATGGTGTTGATCGATGATACTGCCGGGCGCCTAAGTGTCTACCGCTCCGATGCCAACTCCGATGCGCTGCTCAAAGTTACCGGCGAGTCACGACGCTGGCGCGCGGCGACCATTGCTGATTACGACGCCGGCAGCACCAAAGAGGTAATTGGGGTCCGTGATGCGCCTTCACCATTGGCAGCTTTTTTTGTTTTTAAGTATGACAAAGATGATAAAAAATTTACAGAAGATAAAACTGAAGCCTTCCAACCGTCACCGCGCTTTGTCTTTGGGGCTGATATCAACAATAATAATCGCGAAGCGATTGTCATGTTGCGTAGTGTTTCCAGCGGCAATGCCGTGCGCATGATTGTACGCAGCAAAGACAACACGCCCGGCGAGCTGGAACAATTTTTGGACAGCGATAACGGCTATCAAGCCGGGGTCGGTGGCGATGTCGATGGTGATGGCAAAGACGAGATCATCATCATGCGCGACAATAATATCCGCGTCTATACCCAGCCCGAACGCAATGCGTCCCGGACTGATTACGCGGCACTCACGGATAGCCGCACAATTCGCACGGGGGATCTTGATAAAAATGGCTTTACGCTCGGCGCGCAACTAAGCACCACCATCAGTTCGATTGATGAACAGTTGCAGATCGGCACGACAGGTACAACCAAGTCCTTTGAATTACGCAATGCCACCAACAACGATCCGATCTCCTACCGTGCCGATGTGGAAAATGCACCAACATGGCTGAGTATTTCGCCACGGTTTGGCAATACGCCGGCCCTGATCTCCTATACAGCGAATGCCGTCAACCTGACACCGGGCGATTACACGACACGGATTGTCATTACGAGTGACAACACATCAGTCATCAACCAGCCTTACTATATCACGGTTAAGCTAAAGGTAACCCCCGCGGCGATTGAGCCACGCCCCGACGCCGTGGGCTTCACCTACGTGTCACAAGAGCCGATCACCGTCACCCAGATTATCAGCCGTAATATTAGCATCTTTGGCACCGATGGCATTCGCTTTACGGCAGGGACGGCCGCAGTGCCAGCCGTGAGTGCCGCCGCTGCGACGCTAGCGGGTGAAGTACAAAGTGCCCGCGTCGATGAGGCAGGCAACCTCGTGCTGCAAGACGCCGCCGGCAATGAAGCAATTGTTGGCCCCCTTGCCACCGATGCCGTACCGTGGCTCTCGATCAACCCAAGCGCAGGCACGATCCCAGCGGTGGTGTCACTGCGTGTGGACCTTAGCAAACAGGTAAGTAGTTTTGAACAGGCCTACGTGATTATTATTGGCGATGCACGCACCGGCGAGCCACCACAAAATGTCCGGCTACTGCCAGTTACTTTGTTGCGGGCCAATGTACAGCTTTTCATGCCGCTCATCAGGCGTTAGCGATCCTGCGACTGCCTGAGCACTGGTCCTTGCTGGTGTAAAAACGCCGGTGCTCAAGCAGTACAAAGGATAACTTAAAAACTGCATGGGATGGGTGAGCAATATAAACGCAGCTTACGCCAGCAATGGTGCAAGGCTTACGTCGTACTAAAGCGTTGCCCAAGCGCACCGGTCAGTCGCGGAACTGAACCAGTGCGCTTTGCGTATATTTCTGTAGAAATGAAACGGATTACGATTTCGCTGGCATCTTGATGTATACTAAAGCCGTATACTGAGAAGATACAGCGTTATGATAAAGTATCGTAGGGCTGATTTATGCACAGCAACAAAAGGTATGCCCGGCCGATTTACCTGATTAAAGATAGTTAACTCGTGAAATCTTGGCGAACAGGAAAGCATCATGCTCTCAAAATATGGACGCCCGCTCTTTACAGATCCGCTTAGTCGTCTAGCCTATTATTTACACCACCTTGGCGTCACGCCAAACGCACTGACCTATAGTGGGTTTGTCCTAACCGTGATTACCGCGTTCGTCCTCGCCACTGGCGCTTTTCGTTGGGGTGGGATTCTCCTCCTCCTGGCGGCGCTCTTTGATATGCTTGACGGGGCGGTCGCGCGCTTTACCAAGCAGATGAGTACCTTCGGTGCATTTTTGGATAGCACGCTTGACCGCTATAGTGAAAGTGTTACCTTTTTGGCCTTGGCGTATTTCTTTTCGCGTGGCCCCAGCACGCGAACAGAATTAGTCTTGATCATGTTTATCCTCGTCGGTTCACTCATGGTTAGCTACACGAAAGCGCGCGCCGAAGCGCTCCAGGTTGAATGTAAAGCAGGTTGGTTACAACGCCCAGAACGCATTGTGATTCTAGTCGTTGGGCTAATCGTTGGTTGGCTGGAGCCGATCCTGTGGTTGTTGGCCATCTTTACCAACTTTACCGCCTTACAACGTATCTATGAAGTCTATTGGCGCACGAATCAGTTGCAAAGTGCCCCA
The DNA here is from genome assembly GCA_022842065.1 of Caldilineaceae bacterium. The sequence goes on along the minus strand of JALHQH010000015.1, from coordinate 177,971 downwards.
CCGGCCAATCCCACGTTGGCGAAGAGCACCAATTTAGCCAAGACCAAAGAATAGGCGACGGCCACCTTCAAGATACGGCACGAAATTCGGCAATATGTCGTAAAAAAGAGCCATAATTGCCCAAAAATGGTCGTATAGCAAGTATGACATTTGCCATCTGTCCGATCTTACGTCATACTTACGAACAATCATTGCGTCAGCATTTATTGGTAAATCGGCGAGTCGCGCTGCTGTTACGAAAATGTTAGTTCGGTGGCCGCAAGTAGATTAAAGCAAAGTACCCATTAAGACCATTCGCATAGACGAGTCACATTAACATGGTACTTATTCAGTTCACATGATAGCAGTGAAGCTTTGTGATACTGGCGGCTGTCATAAAGCAACACTTTTTCCATGGAAAAAGTGTTGCTTTATGACAGTGCTGCCGATGTATTATGAGCGATTCACTCTTCTCCCTATCTTCCAGATCAAACCATCAACGGCTTAAGATTATCAGTTCGGTAAAATGGCCGTAATTTTTTGAAGCAATCCACGTCTTTATGAGTAGCACAGAAAATGTATCCATCTCAACAGATGGATTCACGTCCATCGAGGATGCATCAGAGGAGGCGCTGTTAGCCTCAGCCGCAGCATTCGACGAAACAGCGTTAGGTGAACTGTATGATCGCTATGAAGCGCGCATCTACAGTTATATCTTTCGCCGTACCGGCGATGCCACCTTGGCTGAAGATCTAACCGCACAAGTCTTCCTCAAAATGTTGGAAGCAATCCGTAGTGGGAAGGGGTGGCACAGTTCGTTCTCCGGCTGGCTCTACCGCATTGCCCACAATGCCGTTATTGACTATTACCGCCAACGCGACCGCCAACAGCAGGTCCAGTTGGAGGATGCCGTGAGCGTGGTAGCTAGCGACCACAATCCGGTTGTCATTGCGGAAACCAACATGGATGCCAATCGTCTGCGCGCTGCCATTGCTCGTCTAACCGAGGAACAAGCCGATGTGATTAGCTTGCGCTTTCTGGAAGGATATAGCATCAGCGAGGTAGCGATTATGATGGACAAGACTGAAGGCTCCATTAAGGCGTTGCAATATCGCGCGGTCGCGACATTACGCCAGTTGTTACAGCATGAGGGCCTGTTCTAAGGTGCAATTTTCACAGTGCAACAGCAGATCCATCAATCATGATCAAGCAAGTGTTGATCAGTAACTTATTGATAATAGTCGTAATCTTATGACGGTTGACTCGAATTTACCCTATAATACAGAAGAAATCTTCACCCAGGCACTCGAACGGCTGGAAGCCGGCGAGCCGCTGGAGGTAATTATTGCTGCTTACCCCGCGGCACTGCATGCTGAGTTACGCGACCTCTTAACCGTGGTTGCAGCGACGCACCAGTTGCAGGAAGCAGAGATTCCTCGCCCCACTGCCGCAAGACGTGCAGCAAACAAGCGTGCGTTCTTGCAGGCCGCCGCTACCATGCGTGCTGAAATGGCCACAGCCGACGTTCCGACCGGGGCACAAGCTATAGCTGCAACGCCCGCCATCGTCGCAACGGTTGCCGCCAAGCCCCAAACCGGCGCGACAGCCGTGCGTACCAAGCCGACAGTTGCCGCGCCCACTTGGCTAGATCGCATCCGGATCAATTGGCAGAATCTGTTGGGCAGTTTTACTGTAGCACCGATGCAGTTGGCACCGTTGGTCTTGATGCTGACCGTGATTTCACTCGGCACCTTTGGCTTTGCTACAGTGGCACAAGCCGCCATTCCTGGCGATCTCGCTTATCCAGCCAAGCAGTGGATGCGCCAACAAGAGTTAAACCTGGCGGCGGAAGTAGATCGTCCCCAGATCGTCGATAACATTGAAAAAGAGACGCTAGAAGACATCGCGAAAGCGCGTATCAGAGCCGCAGCAGAACAAAAGCCGGCACGGGCAACCCAACGCCTTTTCTTTCGCGGCTGGGAAGGCGGCAATCTGCTGCTTGGTTCCTTAGTGGTCGAACCGTCCTATCAGGTCAACCCACCTGGTGCCGAGCGTGCCGCCATTGCGATGCCGCAAACACCGGCCGAAGGGCAAATGGTAACCATCTATTACCAGATTGTCCCGGATGCCAGTCTGACAAACACCGTTGAGGGCGGTAAGGCGGAACGCCAAGTCGTCCAGGGGATTAGTTTAAGTGTCATTGAAGAGAGTATTGTCGTGCCCACGGTCACGCCCATGCCGACCTTCACGCCAACGCCCTGTACAGTTGACATCCCCAGGGGCTGGGTGCCGATTGCCGTCCGCGCAGGTGATACCCTTAGCGGGATCGCCAGTCGCACTGGCACGAACGTGGTAACCTTAACGGAGGTAAACTGCCTGGCAAATCCCAATGTCATCCCAAGCGGCAGTCGCCTCTTTGTGCCAGCCGCCCCGACGATAGCGCCGACCTTAACGCCAATGCCATCGCTGGAGGTAATTTTGACGGCCGTCTCAACGACGGTTTCAACCGAAGTGGTTACCCCGACCCAAACCGTGGAGCCAGGAGCAACGCTGTCAACGACCATTGGGATGACGCCAACCGTCACGATTAGCACAACTGCCACCATAACACCATCGCCAGTCGTAACAGCAACGCTGGGCACACCGACCGTAATGCCAACCGAAACAATAACAGCCACGGTCGCACCAGCAATTGAGACGCCAACCCCTGGCACCCCTCCACCAGGCCCAGGCCTCACGCTGACGTTGACGACCATGGCAACGACCGTTGTCACAGCGACGGCAGAGCCGTTGTCATCAGCGACGCCCACACCGCCCACTGATGATAGCGGTGGGGATGATGGCACTGGGGAGGCGACAGCAGTAACAGCGACGGCAGATGCAGCCGACAATGACGATAACGGCGGGGACGAAGGCAAGGCAGCGGGTACGGATGCCCTGACACCGACGGCGACACTTACCCCAACGCCGGTGCCCCCACCCACAGCAGCGCGTCCAACATCTGATACCGCGGGCCGGAGTGGCATTGCAACAGCTACCCCAACAGCGATGGATGATTCACCCCTGACGAGCCAACCATAGGCACAGTTGCGATCAAGCCAAGGCGCGCATTTCTACCATTTTAATTATCGTAGCTTATCTCCCCTGGTGTGACCGTTAGTGGTTGCGCCAGGGGAGATAATTATTTTTGGCCAATGCGTTTATAGAGGGAAGTATTTTACGCAGCATTGGCAAGCAGGCGGCGGGGCAAGTAGAGATTATTTGTCCTTGCCGATATTTGACCAAAACCCGGTGTAGCAGTTACAATATAGTGCGAACTTGCGCCTGCTCGCGTAGTTGAATGGCTTTGTGCCAACGCACGCGTGATGGAGGCGCATCTTTTTGTCAGCATCTCGATGCAAAGTCTGGGCAAGCGCCACATAAAACACTTTTAGTGTGGCTGAGTTTGGTATAGAAGAGCCGTCGATCTTGCCGTAGTGCAGTTAGGAACAGCTGCTTGTGTTTGAGAATTTAACCGACAAATTACAGAGTATCTTTGATAACCTGTCCCGCCAAGGCAAGCTCAGCGAGAGTGATGTCAATGTCGCCATGCGTGAAGTGCGGCTGGCATTGCTGGAGGCTGATGTCAATTTTAAGGTGGTCAAAGAGTTTGTCGAACGGGTGAAGACACGCGCGATTGGGGCCGAGGTCATGAACAGCTTGACCCCTGCGCAGCAGGTCGTCAAAATTGTCAATGAAGAGCTGATTGAACTGCTCGGCCAACCGGCACCGCTCAACCTTTCTGGGCAGCCACCCCAGATCATCATGTTGGTTGGTTTGCAAGGGGCCGGCAAGACGACCATGGCCGGTAAATTGGCCCTGCGGCTGCGCAAATCAGGTCAGCGCCCCCTGCTTGTCGCCGCGGATATTTATCGGCCAGCCGCCATCCAACAGTTGGAAATTTTAGGCCGCCAGATCGATATTCCCGTCCATAGTGAAGGGACTGATACGTCTGCAGCCACCATTGCGAAGAATGCGCTGCGCTTAGCCCGCGACAAAGCCTACAACGTTGTCATTCTTGATACAGCCGGGCGTTTGCAGATCAACGAGCAGATGATGCAGGAATTGGAACAGGTGCGCATGATCGCCCGTCCTGCCGAAATTCTGCTTGTGGTAGATGCGATGACGGGCCAGGAAGCGGTCAATGTCGCCGCCGGCTTTAACAGTCGCGTCCCGCTGACCGGCCTGATTATGACAAAAATCGACGGCGATGCCCGTGGTGGGGCAGCGCTTAGTATGCGCCAGGTGACCGGTGTACCGATCAAGTTTTTGGGCACGGGCGAAAAGCTAACCGATCTCGAGCCGTTCCAACCCGACCGTTTGGCCGGCCGGATTTTGGGCATGGGTGATGTTTTGACCCTGATCGAACGGGCGCAGAGTAATATTACCGAAGAAGACGCCATGGCCATGGAGCAAAAGCTCCGCGAGGGCGACTTTGATCTGGAAGATTTCCTGCAACAGCTGCAGCAGATTAAAAAGCTTGGTTCGTTGACCGATCTGCTGGGGATGATTCCCGGCGTTAATCGCATGATGAAGGATGTCGATCCGCAGATGGCTGAAGGTAGCCTCAAAAAAACCGAAGCGATTATCAACAGCATGACCCGCAAAGAGCGGCACCTGCCCGATCTGCTCAATGCCAGCCGTCGGCGCCGGATTGCCGCTGGTAGTGGCACCACGGTCCAAGATGTCAACACCTTGATGAAACAATTCCGCGACATGCAAAAGATGATGAAGCAGATGGGCATTATGGGTGGTGGCGGTAAAAAACGCCGGGGCAAAGGCGGCCTGCCCAATTTTATGAATATGTTTGGTGGCATGAACTGAGAACACCTGAACATAAATTAAAGGCTCATCTGTGAAAAGCATGCAGCAGTAAGTTCGCTCAACTGATCACGCTGCAAAACAACTTTCCCCTTGGATGAGCAGCAATAAATCGTTTACACAAATGTTACCTAGGTTCAAAAGGAGTTTCCAACAGTGATTCGTATTCGTTTGCGCCGCATGGGCGCCAAGAGGAAGGCATTCTACCGTATTGTTGTTGCCGATGGCCGCTCGCCGCGCGATGGTCGTTTCATTGAAACAATCGGCACCTATGATCCGGCGAATGACACAAGTGGTGTTGTCTTAAAAGATGATCGCGCAGCCCATTGGCTACATGTCGGTGCTCAACCCAGTGACAGTGTGGCGCGAATTTTGCGCAAAGCTAATCTGCTGGATGATGGTGGAAAACCAATTCCGTTCGTCGCGCCTGAAGCCACCCCCGTGGCGGCATAAGGTCGGCCAGTAACGTAGCAGCAGAGTAAAGCAGAGAGGCGCATATGGAAGAGCTAGTCGAATTTCTCGCCAAATCGCTGGTCGAAGATCCAGCTGCCGTCCAGGTTCATCGCAAAGAGACCCGCTACGCCACCATTCTCAAGTTGCGCGTAGCGCCCGATGATATGGGCCGTGTCATCGGACGCAGTGGCCGCGTTGCGAATAGCGTGCGCGCACTATTGCGCGTAGCTGCCCGCAACGATAACCGCGAAGTGATGCTCGACATCGACTGACTTTAGTAAGCTGCCGTAGTTACAGAATTGATCGAATGGATAGAAAACAGCGGGAGATGATCTTCCGCTGTTTTTTAATCTACAAAATCGCTTGCCCTGCATAAAAATGTCCGTTCTAGCCTAAAAATCGAGTAATTAGACGCATGAATCAACCACGTAAACCAAAATCAGCCATGAACCAACGCCGGCCAACCACAGACGGATCAACTTATTACCATCGCAATCAGGCCGTTTTTGTGCCCGAAGGCTATTTAGCGATTGGCCGCATCATCACAGCCCATAGTCTGCGCGGCGAAGTGCGCGTCGAGCTTCATACCGATTTTCCCGAACGGTTTGCCCCTGGTACACAGATTCTGATTGGTGCCGAACTCATCAAAACCTTAGTAGAAGAAGCACGCCCTCACAAAAACTACTTGCTAGTTAAATTTGCCGGTGTCGATGATCGTACCCAAGCCGAAGCCTTACGCAACGAATGGCTCTTTGTCACAGAAGCGGATGCGGTTGTACTGGAAGCTGATACCTATTGGGTTCATGAGATTATTGGTATGACAGTTGAGACCGAAAGTGGCGAAACGCTGGGCACAGTCAGCGATGTGATCTTCACCGGTGCGAACGATGTTTATGTGGTTGAACGGGCAAGCGCCGACACGGCAGGCACAACACAAGAGCTCGGAAAAGAACCCGAAAAGGGCACAGAAAAAAGTAAAGAGTTGCTCTTACCAGCCATCGCCGAGGTCGTGCGTACCGTTGATATTGCGCAGAAGCGCATGATTGTACACCTCTTGCCTGGACTTGACGCCTAATGATAGCCTTAGCTACTCTTGGCGTAGCTTGACAAACAACGCCTTCTACAGTATTCTCGCAACCAGAGAATTGTAAACTGACGTTCAGCTTCAGGGTTACCGTACCAGTTGCCCACACCGGCGCGTGCCCACTGTACAGGTTACGGGCACAAGATGGCAGGACGACAGGCTGAGCCGGCAACAGTGCAACAGATGACAATTCTGCTTCAGCAATTATGCCTAACTTGCGATTGTTGGGAAACAAGCCCTGCTGCCTCTGCGGGCACAGGGCTTGTTTCCCAATAGAACCGCATTAACTTTGAGCACAGTTGAGCGCCAGCGTTGTCAGTCATCCATTTAACCACACTCCATCCAAAAGCTTACTGGGTTGCCTTCAATAAAGTAGCCGGCATTGGACCGACGCGCCTTGCGGCGCTTCTGGCAATTTGCGGCTCGATTGAAGCAGCCTGGCGTGCATCCATCCACCAACTCCAAGCGGCTGGACTTGATAAACGCACCCAAGAGAATCTACTACAGGCACGCCGTGAGCTCGACCTTGCCCAAGAATGGCAGCGAGTCGAACGGGCGGAGGTCCAGGTCTTCACCTGGGATGATGCTAACTATCCGGCCAACCTACGTGAAGTGGATGCGCCGCCACCAGTGCTATATGTGCGCGGGACCATCTTAGAACAGGATCTACTTGCGGTTGCCTTGGTTGGCACTCGCCGCGCCAGCGCCTACGGGCGTGAAGTCGCTCATTTGGCAGCGACGCAACTAGCACAACAGCAGGTGACCGTCATCAGTGGCTTGGCGCTGGGGGTAGATGCGATTGCGCACAGAGCGGCCTTGGATGCCGGCGGCCGCACGTTGGCAGTACTGGGCAGTGGCGTTGATCAGATCTACCCTGCCCAAAATCGTGAGCTGGGTAAAGCGATCATCAATCAGGGGGCGCTCATTAGTGAATACCCATTAGGAACGCGACCAGAAGCCAACAATTTCCCGCCACGCAATCGGATTATTAGTGGCCTTAGTCGCGGTGTCGTTGTGATCGAAGCAGGCCAACAGAGTGGAGCCTTGATCACAGCCAGCTTTGCCGCTGACCAGGGACGCGATGTTTTTGCAGTGCCGGGCAGCATTTTGCATCCAGGCAGCTTTGGCTGTAACCACTTGATCCGCGAAGGGGCCACACCGTTTCTTTCCGTTGCCGATCTGCTCGAACAACTGGACTTTACCACCTTCAGCGTCCAATCGCGTGTCCGCCAAAGCAGCCCAGCGGATCCGCTCGAAAACCAATTATTGGACACGCTTTCACGCGACCCGCGCCACATTGATGACATTGCACGGCAGGTTGCCTGGCCCGCAGCACAAGTGAGCAGCCTACTGATTATGATGGAGTTGAAAGGGTTGATCAAGCAGGTAGGTGGGATGAATTATGTAATTCGCTGAGTGCGATCGCACGGGTGGCAATCAATGCCGACGCAATGTAGAGAAGTAAAGGAGGCAGTTTGTATGTATGCAGCAATTTTAGCGGGTGGTAGTGGCACGCGGCTCTGGCCGCGCAGCCGCCAACGCCAACCGAAACAATTCGCGGATATTACCGGCGCAGGTGAGACCCTCATCCAGGCGACGGCGAATCGGTTAGCCGGGCTAGTCGCTGACGATCAGCTCTATGTGGTAGTCGGGGAAAAATTTGCTCACCTGGCCGCAGAGCAGTTGCCACAACTAAGTCAGCCCCAGTTGATTATCGAGCCGAGTGGCCGCAACACGGCACCCGCGATTGGGCTAGCCTGCCTGCACCTGCAACGCCGCGATCCAACCGCGGTGGTCGCCTTTTTGCCGGCCGACCATGTGATTCCTGATGTGGCCAGCTTTCAGGCCGCATTGGAGGCCGCGGCCGTGGCCGCAGCCCAGGGCTATTTAGTTACCTTAGGCATCACACCCACCTTTCCTCACACCGGTTATGGCTACATTAAACGTGGTCGGGCGCTTGATGGTGCGGCCCTTGCGCCGCTAGCCCTCTACGAGGTCGAACGCTTTCTTGAAAAACCAAACCAGCCTACCGCTGAAGGCTTTCTCGCTGACGGCGGTTATTTCTGGAATGGTGGCATCTTTATCAGCCGCGTTGACCAGATGCTCGCCGAGATGGCGCGGCAACTACCTGCGCTTTATCAGTGCCTTCAAGCGATTCAAGCCACGCTTGATCAGGCCGATCAGATCACGGCAATGGCGACGGCCTGGGCGCAGATGCCCAATATTAGCATTGACTATGGCATTATGGAAGGGGCACAACGGGTTGCGGTGACCCCTCTCGATGCCGGCTGGAATGATGTGGGCAGTTGGGACGCGTTGGAAGCGGTGCTGCCTGGCGATGCGCAACAAAATGTGGTGGCACAGGGAGAAACCTTAGCCATTGACAGCCACGGCAATATTGTCTATAGTGACCGCCTGGTTGCCCTGATTGGGGTTGATGATTTGGCGATCATTGATACTGGGGATGCCCTGCTAATCGGCCATAAAGGACAAATGCAAAAAGTTAAAGAGATCGTCGAACAGCTACGTGGAAAAGGACGCCTAGATCTGCTATAATCAATTAAATCAACACGCGCTGAGCTGATTGATGTGCGCAAAGCATAAAATGGAATAGAGCAGCAAAACCCTATTGCCCCTATTGCGTTTGATGCTTTGCGTTTTACCCTTTACAAGCCTTTTCGCAGCATCCCCCGCTTGCTTCAAACGTCTACACTGTAAAGAGAGACGCTGCACCCATGAACAATGCCAAACCACAACAACTCTTTGCCACCATTTTCAGCATTGCCCTGAGCCTTGGGCTTTTGCTGGGCCTTTTTGTCGGTTGGGTGCTCTGGCCGGTTGAGTGGGAAGGTGCCACCCTGCGCGATCTTGATACGGCCGAGAAGGCTGAGTACCTCGCCGCGGTGGCTGATGCCTTTGTCATTTACAGCGATCCCGAGGCAGCGGAAATTGCCTGGCGTCGCCTCCAAGGCTTTGAGCCAGAGATCCAGCAAACCTTTAATGATGCCATTCTTTATTTTCGTGACAGCCAGCAACCAGAGCGTGCTATTCGCATCAGCAATTTAGGGCGCCTCGCCAGTGCCATTGGGCTAGTACCACCAACGCTGGCCGCCAGCGACAGCGCAGCCGCCGGCCAAGCCCCCGAATTAGTACCGCTGCCAACGCAGGTGGGTGCCACCAATGATACAACGGCAAGCGGCGTAACCACCACTGCAACCACAACCGAAGCGAGCAGCCAGTGGCAGTGGCTGCTCTGGCTCTTGGTTTTACTGCTCATGGGTGGTGGTCTCTATCTTTTGTTTACCGTTGTTGGCATTGATCGCCAAGCCTGGTTTATTACCTTGCGCGAACGCTTCCAGCAGTGGCGCGACCGTCGTGGGTCATCGGCCAACGCGTGGGAAAACGACACGCTAGGCGATGATGAGTTTACAGACGACGACTATGCAGTTGGTGGCCAGCGGGGCCGCGGGGCGCAGCCATTGCCGGGGCGGTCGATGGTGATGGCCCACGATGATCTTGCGTTTGAAGCGGAAGATGAGGATAGCGATTGGCGCGCACCGGCAGCCCGTTATCGCGATACTGATGAGCGGCGCGACACCTTCACTGCCGAAGAGACGGACGCATACCGCCGGCCGCCGGCAGAGACAGCACGCAATAGAGCGGATGAGCGCTTTGAACAAGCATACGACGAAGCTGACGAAGCTGAGTTTGCAGTTGATCACTTTGCGCAAGATGATGACGATGACGTGGAGACGCAGAGAGGCCCAGCCCAACCAGGCAACCGCTTTACTGTAACCGATTACCAGCTTGCCGATGAGGATGAAAGCGATGAAGATCTGCTAGAGCCCACATGGGAAAAAGAGGGGGCTGCGCACCCCACGCCGAGCCGCCTGGCCGGCCACAGTCATACCCTAGACGAAGAAATAGATGAAGACGGCGATGAAGAGGGGGCAGAAGAGGAAGAGATCGACGATGAAGACGATCCGAGCGCCCGGCGCGCCACGCCGCCGGTAGAGCCGCTTGCTCGTCATCGGGAACCAACCCCAGCGGCAAGTGCAGCCCCCCTGCCGGCACAGCGTACTCGTTACAAAATTCTCGATCAGCACACCCTGCAATACCGGGTTGGAATGCATGAGTACGACGAATCAAAAGCAATTCTCGATCCGGCGGCGGGAAAATATATTGGCGAATTTGGCATGGGAGTAAGTACCAAGAATGCGCTGGTGCAGACAGGGCCAGATCAGGTGGTAGCGCTGGAAGTTTGGCTCTTTGACAAATCCGATGAGCGCAGCATGGGCCAGCAGACGCGCATTTTGCTCAGCGAGTATGCGGTTGATAACAACCTGGAGCAAGTCTTTCTCAAGGAGCGCCAGGACAACCCCCGGCCATTTACGGCACAACCCAATGTCCATTTCCAACTAGAAAGTCAGAACTTGCTGCTTGACTGTGTGATCATTGAGGTCAAATATGCCCAGAGTGGCGCAGCCAAAGGGATCTTTCATAACATTAAGGTGGAAATGACGGTACAGCAGAAGCGGTGAGGATTGGTTAGTTGGTTGGTTGGTTTGTCGAGCCGCTAACTAACTAACCAACTAACTAACCAGCCGATTCCTCTAGGCGCGCTCTTCTGGATCAAAGAGGCGCTTGTGTTCCTGAATGGCGTAGCGGTCGGTCATGCTGGCTAAGTAATCACAAACCACGCGGTATAAGCCCTCGGGATGTTCACGAGCGCGCTGTTGTAATTCGGTGGGCAGTTGTAGCGGCTGCTCTACATAAGCATCAAACAGATCGCTAAGCAGGCGCTCGGCCTTCGAAGCCATCCGCACAACCCGATAATGGCGATAAAAACAGTCAAACAGGTAACGTTTTAGTTCGCTGTTCAGGGCATGAAACTCGGCTGAGTAGGCCGCAACATTGTGGGGTAGTTGACGCAGATCAGCCAATGTCCTTACCCCAGCCGCTTGTAGATTTTGCTCGGTTGTACGAATTACATCGCTCACTTCCATGCCCACCAAGCGCCGCACAAAGCGATAGCGCAGCATATTATTGCGTAAATTACTATGCGATGGTTCGCCTAAACTGGCTAAGACCTTTTGCGCGATCCCCAATTCAACCACGGCTTCGGGATCAAGAATATTACTGCGTAGACCATCATCTAGATCACTGGTATTATAGGCAATCTCATCGGCCAGGTTGCTCAGTTGACACTCTAGCGTCCCCCTTTCCGTCGGGAAGTAATCACGCGCATCGATAATGTCGTAATCCGTATCATGCTTTACCACCCCTTCGCGCACTTCATAGGTCACATTTAAGCCGGGATGTTCGGGATAGCGACGCTCTAACTCGGTCAGAATCCGGTAGGTCTGCTTTTGGTGATCATAGCCGCCATGCGCGGCCATTAACGCATTCAGGGTTGCTTCGCCCACATGACCAAAAGGCGGATGGCCCAAATCATGCGCCAAACAGATGGCTTCGGTTAGATCCTCATTGCAGCCCAACGCTCGTGCTAATGTGCGCCCAATCTGCGCCACCTCCACACTATGGGTTAGACGGTTGCGGTAGTGATCACCTTCAGAATAAACAAAAACTTGCGTCTTGTACTCGAGACGGCGAAAAGCAGTGGTGTGGATGATCCGATCCCGGTCGCGTTGATAAACAGTGCGGTAATCATGTTCAGTTTCCGCATAAATGCGACCACGGCTTTGGCTACTATACATTGCATAAGAAGCTAGAAATTGCTCTTCGCGTGCTTCTAGCACTTGGCGTGTCACGATCATCTGCGCGGCTCCTTTGTCAGAATCAGACGGCGACGATGGCTACCCAAAATTGGTGGGCCTTTAACGATGGACAAAGCGCTCGCCGCCGTCAACCGTGAGCACCTCGCCGGTGACAAAATCGGCGTCAAGCAGATAACGTACGGCCTGGGTGACGGCTTCGTTACCACCCCATTTTTTGAGCAGATTGCGCTGTCCGGAAGCTTCAATCTGTTTGGCACTGTAGTCGGGGGGGGGCACAACGGCCCCGGGGGCAACGGCATTCACACGAATGGTGGGGGCCAATTCTAAGGCCATCGCGCGCGTCATCGTTACCAAGCCAGCTTTGCCGACGGCGTGGGCCATCATACTGCGCCAGGGCGTCCAAGGAGAAAGATCAACAATGTTGATAATGGCACCGCCGCCCCGTTCCAGCATGTGGGGAACGAGCCGGTTGCAGATAAAGAAAGGCCCATCGATCATAATGCGCGTCACCTGTTGCCACATGGCATAGACCTCCTCATCTTGCGTGGGGAAAGGAGTTTTGCCAAAATAGCTAGCATTGTTGATGATCAGATCAACACCACCGAAGGCAGTTGTGATCGCATCCGCCATTCGATCAACTGCCTGCCGATCGGCCATATCAGCCTGGAAAGAGCGTGCTGTGACGCCAAAGGCTTGTGCTTCCGCCGCCGTTTCCTGGGCAGGCATGGCCGAGGCGTTGTAATTGATAGCGACATTGACCCCCGCCTCGGCCAGCATCAACGTGATCGCCTTGCCAACCCGGTGCGCACCACCAGTGATCAGTGCGTTCTTGCCTTTTAGTTCCATACAACCATCCCTTTATCCTTGACTTATTTATCATTTATATAAGCGCCGAGCGGGAAGTGGCGCGCTTAATTTTAGCACAAACAGGTCAAAGCCGATGTAACCCTTTTGCCGATTGCCCCAAGTGGATCGAGAACAGCAACTATACTCTATGCAGAATGCAACGCGGCGCTTCGGGTCATCCATCTTCCTGGAAGGGGTCAGTCAATAGCGGGCTAACAAAAGTAGCGGTGACCCCATCCAGCAAAATCTAAAACTCGGCTTCTCAAGTTGATTTGAGTATCAAGACGAAAACCGGCAGCTGCATTGGCAAATACAAAGTTATCTGATCCACTAATCCCAGGAAATGCAAAACGGGGTGATGAATAATCACCACCCCTAATGCTACTTTTCATTCTTAACAGGTGCGCTGTTTAAAAGACGATAATCCCTACTACATTTAGCAGTAAAGGCAGTTATCCTTTTTCAAACCAACGCCATTTCGTACATTTAGTCTTTTACGATTTGCCGGCGACTTCAAGGGTACGGGCAATGATTTCGTCTTGGATCGAACGCGTGCCGCGTCGGCCCTTCTTGCCCCGCTTTTTACCGCCACCCTTACCAGTGTCGATTGTAATCCCTTCGGCTTCCATCGCGCGCTTGAACGCCAATTCCATGGGTGTCAAAACTTCAATATCAGCGAAGTCATCAACACTCTCTTCTTCGGGCTCTTGCGCAGCCTGTGCCAACTGTTCTTGTTGCGAAACAGGCTGTGGTTCCGGTTCAGGCCGCAACCCCTTCAAACTGAGATCAACCCGTTGACGCCGGCGACTCAACTCGATCACCCGGGCGTCAAGTTCGTCGCCCACTTTCACGACATCTTCTGGTTTCGCCACATACCCTTCACTCATTTCGCGGATGTGCAGCAGAGCATCACGCCCAATGCCAATATCCACAAATGCGCCATAAGGCAGAATGCGGGTCACCGTACCGTGGACCAATTCACCTTTTTCGAGATCACGGATGGTCTTGGTATTGGGGTCAACCATAGTCAGGCTGATCCGATTGCGGTCGCGATCGAGCTTCTTGATCCAGACTTGTATTTCCTGGTTTTCCTGTAAAACGTCGGCCACTTTGCCCACGCGACGGGATGACAACTCAGAGATATGTACTAAGCCATCACGTCCCACCCCAATATCGACAAATGCCCCAAATTCGGTGATGCGCTTGACAACGCCGGTGACTTCTTGACCGACAGCGAGCAGCTTGACAACGCGACCCTCATCATCGATCTCCTCAGGCTCTGTCAGCTCACCATTTTCGTTATCATTGTCAGTGCCTTGCACAGCAGTGTCAGTATCGCTTACCTGCGCTGTCGGCTCTGCCACGGCCGCAGCCATCATCGTGTCAGCGACATCTATATCAGCGGTGCTTGGTTCTGCACTTACCGCGTCTGACGCTGCCGTTGTTGTTGCCTCTGCAACAATCGGTTCTGAATGTTCAGTCATCATAGCCTCCCCAATACTGCCAGCACAACCCGCTTGCAATGACACCTCTACTGCCTAGGCAACCCTCGATCTGGCGATTCAACTGATGCATTAGATTCACTCTTTTATCAGTACCGTACAACCATCGTAGGCTGCATTGCACAATACCTGTACAAAGGACAATAAATTCCAGAATAAAACCAGAATAAAAAACGTCCCGGATAAAAGAGCTCCTACAATCATCAGCAAATCGCAAGCAGACAAAGGTGCGCAGGGTAGCCGTATGTAAAGCAAAGAATTATGCCGAATGCCTCAATCATGCAGGAAAGTTCGCCGCGAAAGCACGCAAGAAGCACACTACGATCTCCTTACGCACTTAAACAGCAACCATCCCCAAAAATAGCTAGAGTATATTATACTCCGGTCTACCTCATATGCCAAACGCTATTACGCTTGTGAACATTGTAACATATTCAGGAAGTTGGTAAATCAACGGGTCGTAGCATATAATGCGCACAAAAGTAGTCAAGGAGTTGAAGCATATTCATGGCAAAATGGATGAGTCAGCAACGTGGTAGATCAGCATGGCAGAATCAGCCGGATAGTGCGCCAACATCCTTAATTCATCGACCGATAGAAAGAATCGCTCTTGCAAACCACGTTCACTACCCCAGTCGCCGTTGCCCAATTTGAGGAGTTGCAGGCGCGCCTGCACGAAGTCGATGATTTAAATGCAGCCGCGGCGGTACTTAACTGGGATCAAACCACCTACATGCCGCCAGGTGGCGCAGCCGCACGTGGTCGCCAACTGGCAACGCTCCAGCAATTGGCCCACGAGAAATTTACAGATCCAGCTATTGGCCGCTTGCTGGATGGGCTGGAACCTGCCCTACGCGACTTTGCCTATGCCAGCAACGAGTCATCACTGCTCCGGGTGACCCGCCGCGACTATGAGCGTGCCATCAAAGTGCCGGCGGCCTTTACGGCTGAATTAGCCAACCACATTGCGCACAGCTATGAAGTCTGGACCGTCGCCCGCCCAGAAAATAACTTTCGCGCGATGGCACCACTGTTGCAAAAAACATTAGATCTCAGCCGCCAGATGGCGGGCTTCTTTCCCAACTACCAGCATATTGCCGACCCGCTAATTGCACGCGCTGATGATGGCATGAGCGTCGCCCTTTTGCGCCCACTGTTGGCTGAGTTGCGCCAGGGCTTGGTGGCGATCATGGCCCAGATTAGCAAACAGGCGCAGCCCAACGCCGATTTTCTAGCCCAACATTACAGCGAAAAGGGGCAATGGGACTTTGGGCTAGCGGTGATCAGGGACTTTGGCTATGACTTTAACCGCGGGCGCCAGGATAAAACGCTGCATCCCTTTATGACTAAGTTTTCGTTAGGTGATGTGCGCATTACTACCCGCATGGGTGAAAATTACCTGGGCGAAGGGATCTTTAGCACCATGCACGAGGCCGGCCATGCCCTCTATGAGCAAGGCATCGATCCAGATTTCGAGGGCACCCCACTGGCGAATGGCACATCGTCTGGGGTCCATGAAAGCCAATCGCGCCTGTGGGAGAATCTGGTGGGGCGCAGTCTAGATTTCTGGCAATATTATTACCCCAAATTACAAACTTACTACCCAACCCAACTGGCAAACGTTTCAGTCGAAACCTTTTACAAGGCAGTGAACAAATCCGAAGCATCGCTGATCCGCACTGATGCGGATGAAGTGACTTACAATTTACATGTGATTACGCGCTTTGGTCTTGAATTGGCTTTATTAGAGGGTGAGCTGACGATTGACGAGCTACCAGAAGCATGGCACGCCGCTTACCGCGAGACGCTGGGCATTAATGCCCCCGATGATCGCGATGGTGTATTACAAGACGTCCATTGGTTTGCCGGTGTCATTGGCGGTGAGTTCCAGGGCTACACGCTGGGCAATGTGTTAGCTTCACAGTTTTACGCCGCGGCGCTTGCCCAACATCCAGAAATTCCCAGCCAGATCGTACAGGGTCAATTTGGGACCTTACACCACTGGCTACGCACAAATATCTACCAACATGGGGCCAAGTTCACGACAACAGAGCTTGTCAAAATGGTGACCGGCGAAGAGCTATCCCTGACGCCTTATCTTGATTATTTGCGCACCAAATATGGCGCAATTTATGGCTTTTCCCCCGTATCTGCGCTGCCCCCCCTGTTCAGTTGAGATTAACCGTGAACCATTCCCAACAATTACTGTTACGCGCCCCCCGGCAGTCGCTTGTGCTGGGCGCAGTCCTCCTCCTCACCGTGCTTGGCACCTTATGGCCCCAAGCCACACCGGCGACCGCACGACCAGCAGCGCAAGGACGCTGTTTCTTGAAGACCATTCTTTTTGTCAGTGGCAGTCGACCGCTGCCGGCACGCGATGAGCCACTGCGCCTCTATCTCTCACTGCTCGGCAATATTGTGGTCGTCCGCAATGGCAATGAAGTGCAAGCCGCCGATGCGATTGGGAAAGATCTGGTTATCATCTCCGAATCGGTCGAATCAGTCGAAGTCAACACCAAACTACGCAATATCCCAGTCCCCATTGTCACCTGGGAAGGTTGGCTACAGGACGATCTGGGCATGGTCGAGGCGGAGGACGATGATGATGGGAGCGCTAATCATGGGGGTAATGGCGATGGGGATGATGATGATCGGGGTCCCTACGGTGAGATAATTGGGGAGACGGAGATCCTCATTGTTGATCCCAACCATCCGCTGGCGGCTGGATACATAGGCAAGGTTACAACCGTTGTCAACCGTGAAAATAAATTTCACTGGGGTAAGCCCAATGAGAACGCGCAAGTTGTCGCGCGCGATCCCCAAAATGAAAAGCGGGCGATGATTTATGCATATGCAGCCGGCACCCCCATGGTGGGCCTGGTTGCCCCGGCCAAACGAGTCTTTATCCATAATGCCACTGGTCCCGATCTAACGAATGCAGGATTGGCACTCTTTTTAAGTGCCGTTGACTGGGCCGCCGATTGCCACGAGGAACCGGCAACCGCGACGCCGACAGTCACACCAACCGCCAGCGCGACGGCAACGCCAACCCAATCGTTCAAGGCAACCGAGACCGCCACCGCCACCCCAACGGCCACTGCAACTGCTACCCCCACACAGCAGCCACCGCCAACCCAAACCGCCACCCCGCGGCCGGGCGCGACCGCGACCCTCGCCGTCACGCCCACCCCGTCGGCGACAGTAACGATCTTACCGACAGCAACGCCAACGGCAACCATCACGGTGACGCCGACCCCTTCGGCCACCCTGACCAGTACGCCGGAGCCACCGGTGGCGTTGACCCTCCAAAAGCGCGATCTGCTCTTTGTCGATGGCGATGAAAGTGGCACGGTCTCACCGGGTGACATTCTGCTCTACCTGATCACGATACGCAATGATGGAGGCACGCCGCTACGCGAAATTATCTTAGAAGATCAGCCAGATGCCGGCACGGTGTTGGTGGCAGATTCGATCCAGAGCACACACGGCACGGTCCAAATGGGCAATCAGCCAACCGATGGGCGCGTGGTCATTGCCATTAACGAGCTTGCCCCCAACAGTACAGCATTGATCTCGTTGCGCGTCCAGGTGCTGCCGACTGCGCAACGGCTAACGCTGGCCAACCAAGCACAACTACGCTATACAGCAAGTGGGCCAACCGGGCAGCAGTTGCTAGCTTCGGATGATCCCGATACCCAAACAGCACAAGATGCAACAATTACCCTCCTTTTCAACGGCGCGCCAGGAGGCTTCACCATGCTCTATCTACCACTCATCACTCGCTAAGCATGGCCGTCAGCCTTCGCCACGTGGCGAAGGCAAGTAAATAACAGGCGTGTTAAAGTTATGCTATTTTAATGCAATTCTCAGCCTTTGCTCATTTGACAGACTCTTTTATCCTGTGCTAAAGTGGGCAAATCAGTAGATCGAGCTGAGCAGGGACGCGTATGCCAACTGCTTGTGAGCAGTTTGATGTCGGTATCATTTTCATAAGTTTGATTGTAGTAGTTGTATGGGAGACGCAACGAATGTCCATGATTAAATTCCTGTTTGCCCTGCGCAATGCATGTGGCGGTGATTTTATCAGCAAAGGGACGAGTGCGTCTGCGGCCAACTAGGCCAGCCAGCTAGTAAGCTTTGGCCGCAGGCATTCGTAAGATGCCTGCGGCTTTTTTATTTCCGCGAGCCAGACGCCGGGTTTGATCTGGCGTTGGGTTGGTGAGAAGTGTAAAACGACGTAGGCAGGGAATTCCCGTGTCTATGTCGTTTTTTTATGGTATTTTTTATAGGGTTTTTACATACCATTACCCTATTTTCGGCTTATGCAGTGGGATAGGCCCAATCTGCGAAAGGATCTTCCCGATGCTTAACAGTGCATCAATTACACAACCGAATATAGACTTACAGCAGGTCGTCACCGAACCTAACAAGCTACGCAAGCTCTGGAAATTGATGAGCGGCTATCAGCGCACCTACTTGGGGGCAACCGCCAGCGTGGGCTTTGCCGCTTTTGCCAATACCGGCACCTTCCTCCTGCTGCGCTACTTTATCGACGACTATCTGATCGGCCAGTCACGGGTCATCGCGCTGTGGCTGATTCTGCTCGGCTTTGTGGGGTTGGCGGCGACGCAAGCCTTCTTCACCTTCCAAAGCCGCAAATTGGCAGCGCAGACCGCCGAAGGGATCACCCGCCGGCTACGCAACTATCTGTATGATCAGATTCAACGGTTACCCTTCACCTACCATGACAAGATGCAGACGGGTGATCTGTTACAACGGGCAACCTCGGATGTGGATGCGATTCGCCGCTTCTTTGCCGATCAGGCAATTGAGAGTGGGCGTGTCGTGTTGCTCTTTGTCGTTAACTTTGCGGCGATCTGTCTGCTCAACTGGCAACTGGCGCTACTCTCGATCGTGGTGATTCCGCCGATCCTGGCGATCTCCTTCTACTTCTTCCGGCTGGTGGAGCAACGTTACGAAGCCTATCAGGCGCAGGAAGCGCGGCTCTCGACCACTGTCCAAGAGAATCTGAGCGGTGTCCGTGTGGTTAAGGCCTTTGCCCGCCAAGGCTACGAAGCGGAGAAGTTCGACGCGATCAACTGGCAGAAATACAAGCTGGGCAGCAAACTACTGCTCACGCATGCCACCTTCTGGCCCGTTACCGACTTGATCTGTGGCGCGCAGATGTTGGGTGGCTTTGCCGTGGCCGCGATCATGACAATCAATGGCACCTTGACCATCGGTGAATATCTGGCCTATGCCGGGCTGGTGATCTGGATCATCTGGCCCATGCGCAACTTGGGGCGCTTGATTGTGCAAATGTCGAGTGGGTTAGTTTCACTGGGGCGTGTCTCCGAGGTGATCGGGGCCGAACGGGAAAGCAGCAAGGCCGATGATTTTCGGCCAAGCGTGCCCTTGCGCGGCGAGCTGATCTTCAGCCATGTGGGGCTGCGTTACAACGCCGGCGACGAGCAGGTGCTGCACGACATTTCATTCCATTGTAAGCCAGGTCAGCGCATTGCCCTCCTGGGGCCAACCGGTTCGGGCAAGAGTTCACTAGTCAACTTGCTGCCCCGGTTCTACGATTACACCGATGGCCGCGTGCTGCTTGATGGCGTTGATCTCAATCACTATGACCGCGCTTTTCTGCGGCAGCAGATCGGCATTGTCGAGCAGGAGCCATTCCTTTTCTCGCGGACATTGCGCGACAACATCGCCTATGGCGTTGGTCGGGCGGTGACCCAAGCTGAGATCGAAACGGCCGCACGCGCGGCAGCGGTGCATGATGTGATTATGAGCAAGTTCCCCGCAGGCTATGACACCCTGGTCGGTGAACGTGGGATTACCTTGTCCGGTGGACAGAAGCAGCGGATTGCGATTGCCCGCACGTTGCTCAAGGATCCGCGCATTTTGATCCTCGATGACTCCACCTCCGCAGTGGACATGGAGACCGAGGCACAGATTCGCGGCGCGTTACAGCACCTGATGAAGGGGCGCACCAGTTTTATCATTGCCCATCGCGTCCAAAGCGTGGTTGACGCTGATCTGATTCTGGTCTTTAACCACGGGCGGGTGGTCCAACGCGGCACGCATAGTGAATTGCTCGCGCAGGAGGGCTTCTACCGCCGCATCTACGAAGCACAAACGCGCATGGAAGCAGAATTCAACAACGAAGTGCTGGATGCGCAACTGCTGGAACAACAGTTGCGTGAAGGCGAGCAACAGAAGAAAGGGACGTACGAACATGTCTCAGCCAATTGAGTTCGAAGAGGAAGAATTCACCACCCAGTTCAACGGCCAGACGGTTTGGCGCATTTTGCAGCAACTGCGGCCTTATCGCTACTGGGTGATTGGGTTTCTGGCCGCGGTCGGGGTGGTCTCTTTTACCGAGTCCTACTTCACCTATCTAAGTAAACGGATCATCGATGAAGGGATCGTTGCGCGCAATACCGATGCCCTCTGGCAGATCTTCCTGGTCTATGGTGGGTTGATTATGGTACAGGCCGCGATGGTCTTTACCTTTATCTATGTCACGGGCCTCTTGGGGGAACGGGTACGGTATGACCTGCGCAAAGCGATGTTCAATCATCTGCAACAGCTTTCGCTCTCTTACTACAATCGTACCCCCATCGGTTGGATTATGGCGCGCGTCACCTCGGACACCGACCGGCTGGCCGAGTTGGTCACCTGGGGGCTGCTCGATGTGACCTGGGCGGTGATGAATGTGAGTGCGGCGGTCTACTTTATGATGCGCATTAACTGGCAATTGGCGCTGATTGTTTTTGCGGTGATTCCGGCGATTACGATTGTGGCGATCCAGTTCAAAAAGCGCATTATTGGGGAATATCGCCATGTGCGCAAGATCAATTCCAAGATCACCGGCGGCTACAACGAGAGTATCACCGGGGTACGCGTCGTCAAGGCGCTCAACCGGGAAGAGCGCAACCTGGCTGAGTTTGGCGAGCTGACCACAGAAATGTACGGGGCGAGCTACCGGGCAGCCTGGCTCTCTGGGCTCTTCTTACCAGTGGTGCAGATGATCAGCGCCATGGGGGTGATTGCGATTGTCTGGTACAGCGGCAACGTGGGCTTAATCGGTAACGGCATTGGCGGCATCACCGTTGGTGGCATCCAAGCCTTTATCTCCTACGTCATCTTTATGCTCTGGCCGATCCAGGAGATGGCGCGCGTCTATGCCGAGATGCAGCAGGCAATTGCATCGGGGGAACGCATCTTCTCGTTAATCGATGCCAAGCCCGAGATTGTTGACAGCCCAACCGCCTTTGACCCTGGCAGCGCCCGTGGTGATATTGTCTTTGATCAGGTTAATTTTTACTACGAGTCAGGCGAGCCGGTGCTGAGCGACTTCACCTTGCATGTCAAAGAGGGGGAGACGATTGCGCTGGTCGGGCCAACCGGTGGTGGCAAGTCAACCATTGTCAACCTGCTCTGTCGCTTCTTTGAGCCAAAACAGGGGACAATCACCATCAATGGCATTGACTATACGCAGATGACCCAGCATGCCATCCAGTCGCGCATCGGCATGGTGTTACAGACGCCCCATCTCTTCTCCGGCACGATCCGCGAGAATATTCGTTATGGGCGGCTGGAAGCCACGACGGAGGAGATCGAAGCCGCGGCCAAAATGGTTGGTGCCCATGAATTCATTATGACGCTGGAAAAGGGTTATGATGAGGAAGTGGGCGAGGGTGGTGTGTTGCTCTCCGTTGGGCAAAAACAGTTACTCAGCCTGGCGCGCGCCGTGTTGGCACAGCCGGACATCTTTATCATGGATGAGGCCACCAGTTCAGTTGACACCTTGACCGAAGGCTTGATCCAACGTGGCATGGTCACGTTGATGCAGGGACGCACCAGCTTTGTGATCGCGCACCGGCTCTCCACCATTCGCAATGCCAGCCGCATTCTAGTCATCGAAAATGGGCGCATTGCGGAAGTGGGCACCCACCACGAGTTGCTCCGAGCCCAGGGTCACTACTACCGACTTTACACGCAACAATTCCAACAGGAGTTGGTGGAGCAGAAGGTCTGGGAAGAGGCAACGGACGCGGCGGTATATGCGAACTAAGGGGTGAGTTCATTAACAATTGTCAATTGATAATTATCAATTGACAATTGTTAATGGCGTGCCGGCTACTTAAAGCGGCGCGCCAACTCAGCTTCGATATCGGTCCACTTGAGGTCGCGCTGGGCGAGCAGCACGAGGTTGTGGTAGATCAGATCAGACATTTCATAGATCACTCGTTCATCGCCCTCGCCTTTGGCGGCGATGATCACTTCCACGGCCTCTTCCCCGATCTTCTTGAGAATCTCATTCTCGCCGGTGGTGAAAAGCGACGAAGTATAGGAAGTGGGCGATGGGTTCTGCTTACGCTGCTCAATCGTGGCAAAGAGCTGTTCAATCACACTGCTCATGGTTTGTTCGCTTACTAGTTGTTTGGTTGATTGGTTGTTATAGACGGTTGGCCAGCAGCCAGGCGGTGAATGAATTCGGTACATCGAGCGCAGGCTGAGCTCGTCGAAGCGCTTCGGCTTCGACAAGCTCAGCCTACGCTCGATGATTTATTTAATCTCCATCAATGCCTGCGGCCACCGGCGCTAGCGTACGATAAAAACAGCTAATCGCGCCGGTGTGACAGGCCGGCCCGGCGGGGTTGACTTGGACCAACAGCACGTCGCCGTCACAGTCAACGCTGAGACTGACGACTTTCTGCACATTGCCACTAGTGGCCCCCTTGTGCCAATACTCCTGCCGGCTACGGCTCCAGAAAACGGTTTCGCCCAGCGTCAAGGTGCGTTGCAGGCTTTCAGCATTCATCCAGGCCATCATTAGTACCTGCTGGGTCTGGGCATCCTGCACAATGGCAGCGACCAGACCCGCCGCGTTATATTGTACAGTAGCGAGTAGTTCGGCTTGTTCCATCTCAGACCAGCTCCACCGGCAACCGAATGGCAATGCCACGCTCGATTAGATCTTGCTTAACTTCGAGAATGCTTAATTCTTTAAAGTGAAAGAGGCTGGCGGCCAGGGCCGCGGCCGCCCCGCCCTCGGTCAAGGCGGCGGCAAAATGCTCTGCCCGGCCAGCACCACCGCTGGCAATCACGGGAATATTGACAGCGCTGCTAATGGCGCTGGTTAGCGTAACGTCATAACCTTCCTTGGTCCCGTCACCATCCATCGAGGTCAGCAGAATCTCGCCGGCCCCCAGTTGTTCCACCTCTTTAGCCCACTTGACAGCATCAAGCCCCGTATTAATCCGCCCGCCACTCACATAAACATCCCAGCCGTCACCACGGGCAGCCCGATCTTCGCCTTGGCGGCGCCGGGCGTCGATGGCGACGACGATGCATTGGCTGCCAAAACGTTTGGCCCCTTCGCGGATCAGTTGGGGATTATGCACAGCCGCGCTATTAACGCTTACCTTGTCGGCACCAGCCAATAATAGGGCGCGCATGTCATCGACCGTACGAATCCCGCCGCCAACGGTAAAGGGAATAAAGACCGTATCCGCAACACGGCGCACCACATCGATCATAATATTGCGCGCTTCGTGAGTGGCGGTGATATCAAGGAAGACCAGTTCGTCGGCCCCCTCACGGTCATAGATCTGCGCCTGTGCCACCGGATCGCCGGCATCAATCAGGTCGACAAAGTTCACCCCTTTTACCACGCGCCCATCTTTGACATCAAGACAGGGAATGATCCGTTTTGCCAGCATAACGCTCTCTGCTTTCGGCTGTGTCCCAAGGAACTGCGAATTTTCCGATAGATACTTACTGCGCTATTAAGCTTCGACAGATATTTCGCTCTAAGGGGATCGTCAGATCTCCGTTGTAAACCGGGGATCTGACGATCCCCTTAGAGCGCTTGCATAGGTCACCATTTAATTTACACGATACTTATGATGTTTTTTGGGCGGCAAGATAGGCGATTGCGCTATCAAAGGCCGGCAATTGTTCGGGGGAGGTCTCCGTCAATAGCTCCCAGGTTTCATGTGTATTGAGCCAACGCGCTTCACCGTGATCTTCATGGCCCAAACGTACCTCTTGCGCTGCCGCTTGCGCCAGATAGTAGATCACCGTGCGCTCGATCTCATAATCGCGAATGATAGCTGTGTACTCCAGCACAACTTCACAATCCTCATGGAATTGTACCACACTCAGGCCGGTCTCCTCGTGTAGTTCGCGCAAGGCACAGGTGTGATCACTTTCGCCGGCTTTAACACCGCCACGTGGGAATTGCCACTGCTCAAAAAAGAGGTTAAAGATCAACAGGAATTCAACTTGACCATTATGGTAGCGATAAGGAATTACGCCAGCGCTACGCCGGCGCAATGGCTGATGGCCAAGGGCAACGGCAGCGGCCAGATCAAGTTGGCCCGTATAGAGCGCCGGCCCAACGATCACCCCTTCAATATTGTAATGTTCATGCGCTTTAAGATGTGCAATATCATGTAGACCAGCTACCCCACCGCTGGCAATGACCCGTAAGTTGGTCACATCACCTAGGTGCGTCGTATCATCCAGGTTAACGCCATTCAACAGCCCCTCGCGACTTAGATCAGTGTAGATCACGCGCTTGACCCCCATCGCATGCAACCGATGGCCAAGATCGATCAGATTGACTCGAGCTGTGGCTTGCTCGCCATTCGTTGCCACCTTGCCTTCGTACGCATCGATCCCGACGACAATCCGCTCAGCCCCCCATTTGTCCAGCGCCATTGTCACCAGCTCAGGATTTTTAAGGGTAGCACTTTCTAATACCACCCGATCGGCACCGAGTTCGAGAACCAGGCGAATGTCATCCAGCGTCCGGATACCGCCGCCAAATTGAATTGGCACAGTGACGGCCTGACGAATTAGGCGCAGTTGTTGCAAATTAAGTGGCAGTTGACGCTGAAGCTCGGCCTCGGGTGATTCCGCCTTATCCGATCCAGGATGTTGTACCAAGATATTCGTCGGCCGGTGGAGGAGGTTGAGTTGGGCAGCGCTTGCATTTAATGCGCCATCCAAATTGACAACATGCAGCCACTCCGCCCCTTGGTCTACCCAGTGACGCGCCATTGCGACTGGGTTTTCACTAAAGATCGTTCCAACATGGGGGTGACCCTGACCCAAGCGCGCACAGCGGCCGTGGCGCAGGTCAAGTGCAGGGAAAATGATCATGGAATCACTACTTTCAACAACAAGTCATCATGGGTACGGTCCATTACTCTATCACAAGCCACGACAATGGAACGTAACGCTGACTCCCGCTTCGCTGGTAGTGACTAATTAATCCTTAATGATTTTCCCATTCATGATTAATGTTGCGGCATCAATGCCCTAGCTGCGGGCGCAGACTGATCATGCTGGGCAACCTGCGTGCTTATTACGACAACGTTAAATTATGTACCTAGCTGCGCCCAATGGGCACCCGGTGAGCAGCGGCTGGGATTGATCCGCTGGTCACGGACCAGCTAGGCACATAGCAGACAACGACTAATTTAACGTTGTCGTATTATTCACCGATACGATGCACCGACACGATTTATCTACCCACAGTTTATCTGCCCACAGTACAGATCAACCGCGGGCCAACTGACCGGCGACTGGTTGAAAGTCCTGCAGCAGTTGTGCGCGCATTGGGTCAACGATGGCTACCGCCGCAAAACTCAGGGCGCGCCACTCAGCCAGATCGACCTGCGGACGCCCCAATAGCGCCGCCCGGTAAAGACTAAAGGTTAGGCCATGACCAACCAACGCGACCGTTTCAGCAGGATAGGTCTGACACAAGTCGGCAATCCCCGCGCGAAAACGGGCCAGGGCCGCCGCCGCCGCCTCCCACTCACCTGCGCGTTGGTTTGGGTCCGCAAAGGCCTGGCGCACTTGTTCGGCATAATCTGCCGTCCAACCGGGGCGTTGCAATTCGTCGAAACGAGCATCAATCTGTACCGGTAAGTTGCGGCTGGCGAGTAGCGGAGCCACGGTCAACCGCGTTTTTGCTTCACTGCTCAGGACAATCCGATCAATCTGCGCCCACCAGGGCATGGTGACCAGCGTCTGTGCCTGTGCGGCCCCGACGGGCGAAAGTGACCAGTGGACGGCGTCTTGGCGGGCATCGACCTGCGTGTGGGCATGGGTAATCAGATAGAGTTGCATGGCAATAGCAACGCTCTCTATGCCATCAACAGTTCAGCGTCGGGCAGGTCAACTGGCCGATCATCAGCAACGACAACCATCCGCATGAAATTGGCGAGGATACGCAGGCCAACGTGGTGGCTCTTTTCGGGGTGGGGTTGGATCCCCCAGGCATTTTTATAGCGCACGATACTGGGATAAGCGACGCCATAGTCAGTGCGTGCGAGCACGGCATCATCATCCGTTGCGTCACAATAGTAGCTGTGCGCGAAGTAGGCATAGGCCCCATCCGGGACACCGTTCAGGAGCGCATCAGCGCGCTGCTGGTGCAGTTGATTCCAGCCAATCTGGGGCACCCGCAACGTGTGTTGCGGATTACGTGGATCGGGCACCTGTTCGGGAAAGCGGCGCACATGGCCAGGGATAATGTGCAATCCCTCATGTTGGCCCATCTCTTCGCTGCTATCAAAGAGTAGCTGCATCCCAACACAGATCCCTAACACAGGTAGGCCGGCTTGGACGGCATCCAGCAGCGGTGCTTCAAAACCTTGATTGCGTAGGTTATCAATGCTATCGCCAAAGGCCCCTTGGCCAGGCAACACCACGGCACGCCAACGGGTAAAATCGGTCGGTGCGTCGAGAATGTCAACCGGGATACCCAGGGGCAACGCCACCGTTTCAAAGGCTTTGTAAACGCTACGCAGATTGCCAACCCCGTAATCTATAATTGCGATCATGGTTGCCCCTGTCAGTAAGGTATTTCAGAGAAACTCAAAATGCGTGAAACGTGATACGTGATGCGTGAAACGTGATGCGTGAAACGTGATACGTGATACGTGATACGTGATACGTGATACGTGATACGTGATACGTGATACGTGATACGTGATACGTGATACGTGAAACGTGAAACGTGAAACGTGAAACGTGAATAGTCGTAGCATTACGTTTCACGCATCACGTTTCACTGCGTTATTTCAAAATTACGCACCAACGCGGGCGGGAAGTTTTTGCGCACCATCGTTGTAATCAATTCCCGAATCTGATACTCCGCGTGTTCCGCCTCGACTGGAGTGATCTCGCCGTTGGTCACGGCCAACTCAAATTGCTCTTCGTGCAACACGGTGATGTGATCATCGGGTTGCAGCCAGATTGCCAGCAACAGGGAGAAGGCCTGGATGCTATCACTCCGCCGTTTGATGGGCATGGCAACGGGAATATAGTAGCCAATCGTCTGCCCCTGTGCGTCGTAATATTTTTCAACCAGCGTCTCATTATCAAGCAGCCAGAAGCGCAACCAGACATAGCCGGGACGTGCGATCACCGTGTCACCGAGGGTACGTTCTTCGGTCGCGGGTGACCAGGTGGCGCGTTCAACAATCACATTGGTTAATGTTTCGGTGCGGTAGTCCGTTAACTCAACGGCACGCTGCCATTCACCGTTTAAGATGTTGCCCAGTGGATACATCAATGGCTAGTATTTTTTCACAATAGCCCGGTAGGCCAGCGGTTCGCGGTATTGAATCAGTTGCCGCTCTTCCCGCACATTGCGCACCAGGTCGAGATCAATGGTAGCAACGGCATAGCCTTCGATTGGCTCATCCAAAACCGTATACACCTCACCAGAAGGACCAGACAACATGCTATCACCGTGATAGCGACTGGTTGGCTCTTCGCCCACGCGATTCGTCGCGGCGACAAAGATGGCATTTTCACAAGCACGGCTGATAATATGGGCACGCCAGGATTCGGCATATTGCTCTTCCCAGTTCGCGCTGACGACCATCAACTCGGTTCCTTCCAAGGTCAGGCTCCGCGCCGTCTCTGGAAAAGCCAGATCATGGCCAATGGAAAGGCCAAAACGCCCCCATTCAGCTTCCACTGTGATAAAACGAAACCCATTGCGGTAGACCTGTCGCTCTTCACCCAACAGATGGACTTTGCGATAGTCACCAGCAACGTCCCCTTCCGGACCCAGACAGACAATGCCATTGTAGAGAATGCTTTCAACCTTCTCTTTAATCACCAACCCAAACACAATGTGGGTGTTAAAATCGTTGGCGCGTTTGGCCAGATAGTTGGTGGCATGGCCCGGCACCCGTTCGGCCAGGTCGGTGGCCCGCAGCCCCAACTCAGCGCCGGTATAACTCAGCTCAGGAAAGATGATCAGGTCGGTATTCTGCTCGCCACAGATGCGCTCGACAAAATCACCCATCTTGCGCAGATTGGCTTCGGGGTTGGCCAGGGCAGGCGCCATCTGGACGAGCGCAACGGTAATCTCACGCGGCATAGCATACTCCTCTACTTGGCTTACAGTTAGGCTGAATGACGATTTTCTCCTTTGCCTACAGCCATCAGGTATGATGGCCGTAGGCAAAGGAGAAAATCGGTGAATGAAATAGCATTAAAACTTCCAAACGGCGCAAAGTTTGAATGATAGCATATCACCTTAGTATAGCATAAATTGGCGAATTCACCATGTACGCGTGCGTCAATTGTATACTTTCGATACAAAGCATAGACAGATAGACGGTTATACGCTTTTCGGTTACAATGGCGCAGTGCCTGCATATAGTGCAGAAAAACAGTTCAATCGACTACATTTGTGTGAGCAGCGCCAAGTATCAGTAGACCGCAACGTGTAGTTTGCATCCTCAGATGCGAACAAGTATCTGCATCTGAGGATGCAAACTACACTGTGATCGACTGAGGATAGATTGACGGCGTACAATTTTTTGTGGTCTGCTATAAAATTAATAGAGGGAGAATATGCAGAAGATTAGCGATTGGTTTAGCCGAGCCTGGATTGTCATGTTGATTGCAGCGGTGATCATTGGCCTGGATCAGTGGACGAAAGCCTGGGTACGCGCCACGATTCCCGAGTACACATCGATGATCCCGTTTCCCGCGCTCGGCGAATACTTTGTTTATGAACATGTCTTTAATTATGGGGCCGCCTTTGGCATTTTGCAGAATCAAAGCATGCTCTTTGTCGTCATTGCCGTCGTTGTCGCGATTGCCATTTTGGTCTATGTGCGCTATCTACCAATTGATCAAACCTTTGTGCGCATCTTGCTCGGGTTACAATTGGGGGGTGCATTGGGCAATCTGATCGACCGCCTGCACCAAGGCTATGTGACCGACTTTATCAAAATGGGGATTCCCGATGTCTATTATTGGCCCAATTACAATATTGCCGACAGCAGCATTGTCACCGGTGTGATCGGGTTAGGCATTTATATTATCCTGGATGACATTCGGAAACAGCGCCAGCAACAACCCGAAGAACAAGCCGGCCAATCATAAATTGCGATCCATTATGTTGGAAACGATGCCATCGGCTTCCCCGCAAACGCTGCGCCTGACCACGACCGCGGCAGATGTTGGCCAGCGGCTTGACCGTTGGTTAGCCAGCACCTTACCCGAACGCAGCCGCAGCGAGATCCAACGCTGGATCAAACAAGGTGAGGTGCAGGTCGATGGTGTGGTGGCCAAAGCGAGTCAAGTCGTCGCCGATCAGCAGCAGATTGTGATTCAACTGCCCGCGGTGGTGGCGGTACCAGGCTTGACAGCCGAGCCGCTGCCCCTGTCGATTGTCTATGAAGATGGCGATCTGCTGGTCATTGATAAGGCCACAGGCATGGTTGTCCATCCAGCCCCTGGCCACGATGACGGCACCCTGGTGAATGCCATTCTGCACCATTGCCCCACCCTGGAAGGGGTTGGCGGCGAACGCCGACCCGGCATCGTCCATCGCATCGACAAAGAGACTTCGGGGCTGCTGGTCGTCGCGAAACATGACCGTGCCCACCGCGCGCTCCAAGCCCAGTTCAAAGCGCGCACCGTGTATAAAGAGTATCTGACCCTGCTCGACGGGCGGGTTGAGCCACCCAAAGGGCGCATTATTGCCCCAATTGGCCGCCACCCGGTTGAACGCAAACGGCAAGCAGTGCTGCCGGCGGCCCCCCAGAGCGGACTGAGTGCCGGGCGCGAAGCGATTACCGACTACCATGTGCAACAGATTTATAGCTTTGGGAGCGGGAACAACATCGCCAGCTTTTCTTACGTCCAGGTCATCCTGCACACCGGGCGCACCCACCAAATTCGGGTCCACTTTGCCTGGCGCAAACATCCCGTGGTTGGCGACACCCTTTATGGCTATCAACGGCAGCGCTTGCCCATCGACCGCCAATTTCTGCACGCCCACAAACTACGGTTGCGCTTGCCGAGCGGCGACGAACGCGAATTTGTCGCCCCGCTGCCGGCGGATCTGCAAGCGATTTTGACCTTGCTGGGCACAGAGCCGACCGGTGCTTGAGAGGCCGTGGGAATTTGGCAATCCCGGTTCGTCACGGAGTGACGGCTGATGGTAGCCGCAGGTTTCAACCTGCGGGGCTTTTCGCACCCGTTATCATTGCCCCGCCACCCAGGCATCAAATTCAGCCAGCAACGCTTGTTTAACTGGTGCTTCGGCTCCACTGGCAGCGAAGGCATTGCGGGCAATGCGCGCCAGATCCTGCGGTCCATAACCAAATTCACCGGCCAGCACTTCGTATTCCTGACAGAGCGAAGTATTGAAGAGCGGCGGATCATCGCTGTTGACGGTAACAAGCAACCCCATGCGATCCAGGTGGGGAAAGGGATGTTCGGCCAGGCGGCGATAGACATGCAGACAGATGTTACTCGTCGGGTTGATCTCCAGCACCGTCTGCCGATCTTTGAGCAGCGCAAGCAGGGCGGGATCTTCAATGGCGCGCACGCCGTGGCCAATGCGGTCAGCATTTAGATCGCGCACGGCTCCCCAAACACTATCAGCCCCCATCGTCTCGCCCGCATGGGGGACAGAGAGCAGCCCGGCAGCTTTGGCTTCGGTAAAGACATGGGCAAAGGGTTCTGGCGGTGCGCCGACTTCATAGCCGCCCAACCCAAAACCGATCACCCCTTTGTCCTGGCCGGCTAGCGCATAGGCAAGCGTCTTTTCTGCAATGGTCGGATTGTACGCATTGTTTACCCCCTTGAAGCTGGTGTTGCGGGGAATATCAAAGATCCAGCGCATTTCGACGCCAAAATCGGCCTTGGCTTGGGTCCGCCCTGCTTCGAGCCCAGCAAAGAGATCGTCAATCGTCAGCCCTTTTTGTTGAAGGTCGGTATGGGTATAGGGTGTAAAGGTCAGCTCACGATAGCGAATATTCTGCGCCGCCATATCCGCGCCACAGGCATGGACGATCAGGGCAAAATCTTCCGGCGTGCGGAGGAGATTAGAGATCGTCCAGTAGATCTGGATAAAGTGGGGAAAGTCGGTAAAGGTAAACCAGCGGCGTAAGCCTTCGATCTCAGTCGTCGGCAGCCGATCCTCGTGGCCGTGACGGCGGGCCAGTTCGAGCAACGTCTCTGGCTGGATCGCGCCCTCCAGGTGGACATGCAATTCAGCCTTGGGCATCTGCCCGATCAAGGTGCGGGTGGTCTCGTCAAGGGCATGGGACAGCGTCATAGATGGCTACCTTTTGCTAACTTTCTGTTATGATTGCAATGAGTAAATGCTGAGAAATGGCCGCAATCGTAAGCGCACTTCCAGTCACACAACAGCGGGGACAGCATACTTTGGACGTGTGATTTTTGTTCATCTTACTTGCGCCTAACCAAATCTAAAGTTTAATTCTAGCCCAATCATGTCTGTTGACCAAAGCCCTGTCGAATCGATGATCATAAAACAGCCATTGTTGCCGCGTAGCCGGCAGCGGAGCCGTGTACATTTGCGCTTGCGTACCGGTCTCTTCGTCGTGGTGACCTTGCTGTTGCTCGGCTTTTGCAGTGGCGGCAGCACGATTACCGCCACCGAAACCCGTCAGCGCGGGATGGCAATGATTGTGGCCCCCTGGCAATTCGATCTGTTAGCGTGGGAAATAGAGGCCATCGGCCAGAAGGTACGTGCCTTGCTTGACCAACCCGCGGCTGGGTTGGCCCACGCTAAGGCCGTCGCGCAGGTAAACGCATATCTCGACCGGGCCGGCGAAATGCGCCGGTTACAAAATGAGATCAACCACCGTTTTAGTGAAACGGGTAGCATTGGTGACACCACAACGATTGCCCTGCAGGCCGAGTTGGACGCCCTGCGCAGCGAACAGCTGACCCAACGACCGTTGGTGGAGCAAATCATCGAAGGGCAGATTGCGTATGAGTTGCAACAAGTGGACCTTGCCCTCTTTGACCAGGCCTTTCCCCCCGTCCAATTCACCTTTGTCGAACCGCCGCGTAAATTGGTGGTCAGTCCACGCGACCGGATCACCACAGTTTACAGCCAGATGCTTGACGCCGAGATGTCATTAGCAGAGATTGAACAGAGTGAAGCGACCT
Organism: Caldilineaceae bacterium; assembly: GCA_022842065.1. The sequence continues at coordinate 145,017 of JALHQH010000015.1, read as the reverse complement.
ATCGGGCGCGTTACGATGTTAGCGCCTATGTGACCAACATTGGCGGGCTAGGGGCCTTCCCCACGATGGTCGTTGACCAGGCCAGTCTCGGCTGGATTCTAACCACAGTCGCCCACGAGTGGACGCACAATTATCTCACCCTCTTCCCGCTCGGCCTCAACTACATGACCAGCCCCGATCTGACGACGATGAATGAAACGGTCGCTGACATTGTGGGCGATGAAGTAGGGACGCGCGCCATGCAAACATTTTATCGCGCGCAGTTGCTCCCGCCCCCAGACGCAGACAATACACCGGCCGGCCAACCGCCGCTCTTACCTAACGAACTGCCGGCATTTGATTTTGCCACCGAGATGCGCGCGACGCGCCTACGCGTGGATGAGTTACTCGCGGCGGGGGAAGTAATGGAGGCCGAGCGTTATATGGAAGAACGGCGGCTTTTCTTCGTGGAAAATGGCTATCCCCTGCGCGTCCTCAACCAGGCTTATTTTGCCTTTCATGGCAGCTATGGCACCAGCGCCGCCAGCACCAGCCCCCTCGGCCCCAAGCTTGAACGACTGCGCGCCCTATCACCCGATCTCCTCCATTTCCTCGAAACCGTCCGCAGCTTCACATCGGCTGATCAACTAGAGCACGCCCTCGCCCAGGCCGAATCAGCGCAGCACGCGGAACAACCTGTCCCGTAGGGACACTTGACCTTAGGGGAAAATCGCATCTAAGGTCAAGTGTCCCTACGGGACAATGAAGATGGGTCAGACCAGTGATTGCTATATAAACCTTCACGGCGGGAAAAGCAATTCGGAGACGGTGGCGAAGGCGTAGCCATTTTCGCGCAAATAGGCGATGATGCGCGGCAAGGCAACGGCGCTGGCCGGGTTGACATCGTGCAGGGCAATGATCGCACCGGGGCAGATGTTGTTCACCACCCGATTGTAAATCTTATCAGCGGTGACATTTTCGGTCCAGTCGCTGCTATCAATCGTCCACCCGATCACATGATAGCCTTCCGCCGCCGCTACCCGGTTGATAAAAACATTGATCGCGCCAAAGGGCGCGCGGAAAAGCGGTTTGGTGGTGGCACCGGGCCGCGCTTCACCTACGACCTTCTCCGTCATCCGCAACTCGGCCCCGATATCATCAACACTGCGGTTGAGTAAGTTGGCATGGGTGAAGGAGTGATTGCCCAACTCGTGCCCGTGATCCAGCACCTGGTGGATGATCTCCGGATGGCGCGAAACTGGGTCGCCCAATACAAAGAAGGTGGCGCGGATCCCCTGGGCAGCCAGCCCTTCGATCAGCCCCTGATTTTCCGGCACAAAACCAATATCAAAAGAGAGCGCCACCCGTTTAGTGCGATTGTCATGGCTGATGTAATAACCCGAAACCCCAAAGGGCAGATCCGTGATCGACGCCACCGACGGTAAGGGCATTGACCACTGCGCGGGCGGGATACTCCCCGGTGGCAGTTGCAGTGTGCTCCCCGCATAACCAGTGTAGTTGGGGTTGACGGCCATAATCGCATCAACCGTCACCCCGGCGTGTTCGGCGATCACCGAAAGGGTATCCCCAGGCCAAAGGCAGTAAGATTCATGCGTCCCGGCGGTGGTAGCCGGTGCCATATTGGGCATCGCCAGCGGTGCGACAACCGTAGGTTGGGCCACGGTTAGGGTGGACGGCAGTGAGTTGACTAATCGAGACAAGGAAGGCACGGTTGACACAGATCGGCGGGCCTGAACATCCGCCCGCAAATAGAAAAGATAGCCGGCCAACGATACACAAACGAAGCAGTAGCAGAGTATGATCCAATGTTTGAGGGTCACCGGCGATCTCCGTTATGCGGCATAATAAAGTCTGCCCGCCAGCAGTCACCGGCTCTAATCTGGCGCTGTTGTTTTGGCAGGTAAGCTGATCGTGCTATCTAGAGCAGATCTTTATCGTGTAGTTTGGCATGGGTTGATGTTAAGGGTATTATAACAGATAGATCCAAAATCGGCCATCGCGCAACAGTGATTTCACCATTAAATAAAGTATTAAATCAGCAATTGTCAATTGATAATTGTCAATTGACAATTGTTAATGAGTTTGGCACCAACAGAGGAGCAAACCAGAGTCTATATGCGTGTTTCTCTTTTTATTACCTGCTTCAACGACACTCTCTTTCCTGGCACAGGCCAGGCCGTCGTCAAATTGTTGGAACGGCTCGGCCACACCGTTGAGTTTCCGCTGGCGCAGACTTGCTGTGGCCAGATGCATTTTAACACCGGCTATCAACAAGATGCGCTACCGCTGGCTCGCCACTTTGTCGAGGTCTTTGGTGATGCCGAGGTGGTACTTTCGCCATCGGCCTCGTGCGTGGGCATGGTGCGCGAATTCTACCCGCGCCTGGCCGAAATTGCCGAAGACGCCACGTTTACCCAAAAGGTTGAAAGCCTGCTCCCTCGTGTCTATGAACTTTCTGAGTTCCTTGTCCACAAGTTAGGCATTGACGATGTCGGGGCCTACTATCCCCATCGGGTCACCTATCATCCCACCTGCCATTCGCTGCGCATGATCCGCGTTGGCGATGCGCCGTTGCGCCTGTTGCGCAAGGTGCGCAGTATTGACTTGATCGAACTCCCTGGGGCCGAGGAATGTTGTGGCTTTGGCGGTACCTTCTCGATCAAAAATCCCGATATCTCGATGGCAATGCTGGGTGATAAGGTACGCCATGTGCTCGACACCCGTGCCGAAGTGTGCGCGGCCGCCGACAATTCCTGTCTGATGCAGATTGGTGGGGCCTTACATCGTCAGCGCGCCGGCGTGAAGACGGTACACCTGGCGGAAATTCTGGCCGCGACCGAGGAGGATATGGTATGAGTAGCACCAGCACCAAAACGCCGATCCACTTAAGTTTTCCCGAAGCGGCCAAGACCGCGCTCGGCAACACCCAATTACGCCGCAACATGGGCAAAGCGACCCAGACAATCCGCGGCAAACGGGCCAATGTGGTCGGCGAGTTGCCGGATTGGGAAGCATTGCGCGACGCCGGTTATGCAATAAAAACGCGCCTATTACGCCATCTCGATGACTATCTGCTCCAGTTGGAGGAATCGGTGACGCGCGCCGGCGGACAAGTCCACTGGGCGCGTGACGGGGCAGAGGCCAACCGCATTATCGGTGAAATTGTCCAGCGCCACGGGGCCAAAGAGATCATCAAGGTCAAGTCGCTTACCACCGATGAGATCCACCTGAATGACGCCCTGGCCAAACTCGGCATCGCCGCGGTTGAAACCGATCTCGCTGAGCTGATCATCCAGTTGGCGCATGAACCGTCTTCCCATATCCTGGTGCCGGCGATTCACAAGAACCGCGCCGAGATTCGCGAACTCTTCATGCGTACACTGGGCGTCACCGAGCTTTCCGACAAACCAGCGGATCTGGCCGCGGTGGCGCGCCGCTATCTGCGCGAAAAGTTTCTGAAGGTCGAGGTGGCGACCAGCGGGGCCAACTTTGCCGTGGCGGAAACCGGCACCGTGGCCGTGGTCGAGTCCGAAGGCAACGGGCGCATGTGTCTGACCTTGCCCAAGGTGCTGATCTCGATCATGGGTATTGAAAAGATCATCCCCAGTTGGCAGGATTTCGAGGTCTTTCTACAACTGCTGCCCCGCTCTTCCACCGGCGAACGGATGAACCCCTACACCTCGCTTTGGACGGGCGTGCATGAGGGCGATGGGCCGCAGGAGTTTCACCTGGTGCTGCTCGACAATGGGCGGACCGATGTGTTGGCCGACACCATTGGGCGGCAGACGCTCAACTGTATTCGCTGTAGCGCCTGTCTCAACATCTGCCCGATCTACGAGCGTACCGGCGGCCACGCCTACAACTCGGTCTACCCTGGCCCGATTGGCGCGATCCTCACCCCACAGTTGATTGGGGTCGAGGAGGCCGGTTCGCTGCCCTACGCCTCGTCGCTTTGTGGGGCGTGCTACGATGTCTGCCCGGTTAAGATCAATATCCCCGAAGTATTGGTCCACCTGCGTGCCCGCGTGGTTGACCACAAAGAAAAAGCGGGCAAACTGCGCGACCGCCTTGATCCCGAACGACTGGGCATGAAGGTGATGGCACGCATCTTTGCCAGCCCGGCCCGCTATGAACAGGCACAAAAGCTGGCGCGCCTGGGTCAACTGCCCTTTGCACGCAAGGGGGTGATCGAGCACTTACCACCGCCGCTCAATGTCTGGAGCACCATGCGCGATCTGCAACAGGTACCCAAACAAAGCTTCCGCGATTGGTGGCGGGAACGGGCAGATCGCGCCCCAGCCGAGCGCCGTCCACGCCCCGTTGGTGAGACAAAAACGCCCTCAAGCAAAGCAGGTGACGCATGAGCACACCAACCAACCAAGCAACTAGCCAACCAGCCAATACCGCCCGCCGCGAAATTCTCCAACGCATCCGCACCGCCCTGCGCGATGTCAGCGCGGAGGAGACACCGCAGCAAGTAGCGGTTGACCGCACCTACCACCAAGTCAGCGACACCCCGCACGATACGTTGGTCGAACAATTCGCCGAACGGGTAACCGAGTATAAAGCCAAGGTGCGCCGGGTTAGTAGCGCTGGGTTAGCCGCGGCGATCACCGCAGCGTGTGATGCGCGGGGCGTGCGCCGGCTGGTCGTGCCCCTTGACCTACCTGCGGCATGGCAACCGACGGGGATTGAATTACTGCCTGATGAAAATTTAAGCTATATCCAACTCGATACCAGCGATGGGGTCCTTACCGGCTGTGCGCTCGGCATTGCACAGACCGGCACGATTGTACTCGATGGGGGTGCCTATCAAGGCCGCCGCGCCATTTCCCTGCTCCCTGACTACCATCTCTGTGTGATCGAAGCCCGCCAGGTGGTCGGCCTGGTCCCCGAAGCGATTGCCGGCTTGGCAGCAGTGGTACACGATCAGCCGCGCCCGATCACCTTTATTTCCGGTCCATCCGCCACCTCGGACATTGAACTGAACCGCGTCGAAGGGGTACATGGGCCGCGTACGCTGGAAGTGTTGATTGTTGAGTAAAACGTTACGTGATGCGTAAAACGTAAAACGTAAAACGTGCCGTTCGACAAGCTCGCGGCGTGCATCACGCATCACGTTTTACGTTTTACGTTTCACACATCACGCATGTTCAGAACAAGCTTAGACAAATCAAAGGAAGACAACTAGAGGAGCACCCATGTCAGAATCCCCAGCAACCTATCAATATGTCAATTACGGCTGGAACGAGGCCTATGCCGATCAACTGGATGGGCTGGCGCGGCTCGTCTATCGCTCCAATCTGCTGGGCAGCGATGGCCGGATTACCAACACCGGCGGCGGCAATACCTCGGCGAAGCTCATGGAAAGTGACCCGCTGAGCGGGGAGGCCGTCGAAGTGCTCTGGGTCAAAGGCTCGGGCGGTGACTTGCGCACTGCGGGCCGCGCCAACTTTTCGTCCCTTTATATGGATAAGCTGCGCGGGTTACAGGATCATTATCACCGTGCCCCCGAACGCGGTCCCAAAAGTGCGATTGAAGATCAGATGGTTGGTTTTTACAGCCACGCCACCTTTAACCTCAACCCGCGCCCCTCGTCGATCGACACGCCGCTGCATGCCTTTGTCCCCTTTAAACATGTTGACCACACTCATCCCAACGCGGTGATTGCGCTGGCCGCGGCCAAAAATTCGGAACGGTTGACTCGTGAAATCTACGGCGACGAGGTGATCTGGACGCCTTGGCAGCGCCCCGGCTTTGACCTGGGTCTCAAGTTGCAAGAGGTCTGCCAGGCCCATCCCCAGGCCAAGGGCGCGATCATGGGCAGCCACGGGCTAATCAACTGGGCTGATGATGACAAAGCCTGTTATGACCTGAGTCTTGATCTGATCGAGCGGGCGGCGCGTTTTATTGAGGCGCGCGAAAAGGGAAACGCAACCTTTGGCGGCCAGAAATATCAGTCACTCGACGAAGGCAAGCGCCACAAGGTTTTTGCCGAAATTCTGCCTTGGTTGCGCGGCCAGGTGAGCGGCCAGAAGCGTTTTGTCGGCACCATCCAGGAAGATGGGGCGATCCTGCGCTTTGTCAACAGCCACGACGCACCGCGGCTGGCCGCGTTGGGCACCTCCTGCCCCGATCACTTCTTGCGCACCAAGATCAAACCGCTTTATGTCGCTTGGGATGGCGAGCAGGAAGATGTCGAGGCGCTCAAACAAGCACTCAGCGCGGGTTTAGCCCAGTATCGGCAGGATTATGCGGCTTACTACGAAGCGCACAAACATCCCGACTCGCCGGCCATGCGCGACCCCAACCCCACCGTGATTCTGATTCCCGGCCTGGGCATGATCGCCTGGGGCAAGGACAAGAGCGAATCGCGCGTCACCGCCGAGTTTTATAACTGTGCCATCGAAGTCATGCGCGGGGCAGAGGCGATGGATGAATACACCGCACTCCCCCTGCAAGAAGCCTTTGACATTGAGTATTGGCTGCTCGAAGAGGCCAAACTGCAGCGCATGCCCGCCGAAAAAGAACTGGCGCGGCAAATTATCGCCGTGGTTGGTGGCGGCAGTGGGATTGGCCGTGAAGTTGCCTTGCGCCTTTCCCGCGAAGGGGCGCACATCGTCTGTGTCGATCTCGATGAAGGCGCGGCCCAAGCCACGGCCGAGCTAATCATCGAACGCAATGGGGTAGGGATTGGGGTGGCCGGCAGTGGCATCTCCAACTGTGGCCCGGCCATCGGATTGGCCGCGGATGTGACCAATCGCGAGAGTATCCACGCCATGTTGAACCAAGCAACGCTGGCCTATGGCGGCCTTGACGGCGTGGCGGTAACCGCGGGTATCTTTGTCGCCCCCGACACCAGCGGCCACATTCCCGACGCCCGCTGGGCGCTGACCTTTGCGATCAACGTTACCGGCTCTTACCTGGTGGCAGATGAAGCGGCACAGCTGTGGGCACGCCAAGGGTTGCCGGCCAATCTCGTGTTGACCACCTCGGCCAACGCCGTGGTCGCCAAAAAGGGCAGCCTTGCCTATGACACCAGCAAGGCCGCGGCGAATCACCTGGTGCGTGAGCTGGCGATTGAACTGGCCCCGTTGGTGCGCGTCAACGGCGTGGCCCCGGCGACCGTCGTCCAAGGGAGCGCCATGTTCCCGCGCGACCGCGTGATCTCGTCGTTGGCCAAGTACAACATCTCCTACAGCGAAGATGAACCAACCGAATCGCTGACGACCAAACTAGCCCAATTCTATGCGAACCGCACGCTGCTCAAGCGCCCGATCACGCCGGCGGATCAGGCCGAAGCGTTCTTCCTGCTCTTTACCAACCGGCTGCGCCAGACCGCAGGACAGATCATCACGGTTGATGGGGGTTTGCACGAGGCGTTTTTGCGCTAATTGCTCTACGCATCCGGCCCCGCACCGAGCCGGCACCACTAAACATGAAAAATAGCCACAGAGAAACGCAGCTGCGTTTCTCTGTGGCTATTTTTCATGCCAGAAATCCACGTTATAGGCGTAGAAGCACGAGCTATCGTACTGTTGGCGAATGGTAAAGACGGGCACAAGATGCGGCGGTGGCAGATATATGCAGCAGTGTCAACTTGTCAGCCGCCGCACCTTATGCCCCTACGACGATTTGGGTTACTTCTGTGGAATCTCCACACTCTCTTGCAACGCCCAAAAAGCTGAAGTCAACCCCAGCGCCTGAAAGATTGCGGTTACCTGTGCCACCGTACGGCTGCGATAGGCAGGTGAAAGGCGGTCATGGTACCAGGCTTGTGAGAGTGCCCAAAGCGTGGGCAGGGAGAGCACTTCACCACGGGTGTGATTGGGGGCAGCTACCCATGCTGCAAAATTCGCTTCCGACCGGAAGTATTGAATATTCGCTCAGGTGAAGACCAGATCATCATACCAATGTTGAAAAGGCACAAGCACATGGGCAACCGCGCCGCTGTCAACCACTTGCCCATTTTCCACCCGCACCGTTAAGGGCAGCCCATCACCAGCACATTGAGCATGAACTATCCCTTCTCCTGCCCCCACCGCAACGATCACTCCTAACGAGTCCCACGCGCAGTTAGCCCAGTAACGTTGACCGTTCACTTCGGTTATAAAGTCGGTCGGAATCGCTGAGAAGGGATTGGCGAGGCGAATTTCGGTTGTCCCCGGCTCTAAAAAGAGTGCGTGGCGGTCATGTAGCGCGTGGAGCATCCCTTCTGCTTCGGCTAGGGGTAGGGCAAAGTGCGCGGCGATCTGTGTGACATGGGGGGCGCGGGCGGTTGCGACAAAGTGTTCATAGATAAAGGTGCGCGCCCTCCAGATTAAGTCATCAGCAGGTGTTGCAGGTGTGGTGGACATTGAGTTAACCTCATTAAAAACATACACACTTTTCGTTTCGTACGGGCACGGTATACCGTGCCTGTACGAAACGAAAAGTGTGTATGTTGTGGGTAGCTACTTACGAACCCCACCCTAACCCGGCCTTGCTAAGGGAAGGAGTGGTCGACGGTACGACTGTTCCTCCCCTTAACAGGGGGAGGTTAGGAGGGGGTGGCTTGGTAGTTACAAAATTGGCAAAGCTAACGCCCTAGCGTTTGCCCGCCCCCCGCAAAGTCCCGGCGATCAACTCGCGGTTCAACATGCCGATGAAGTCGATGCTGATCTCCTTGGGGCAGGCTGCTTCACATTCGCGGATGTTGGTGCAGCCGCCAAAACCTTCGGCATCGTGCTGGTTGACCATGAGCACGGCGCGATCATAGCGTTCGGTCTTGCCCTGGGGCAGCGAGTTGAGATGACCAACCTTGGCCGCAGTGAAAAGCATCGCCGAGCCATTCGGGCAAGCAGCGACACAAGCGCCACAGCCGATACAAGCCGCCGCATCCATCGACTGATCCGCCACCGTTTTGGAGATGGCAATCGCGTTGGCATCCGGCGCGCTGCCGGTGGAGACGGAGACATAGCCGCCCGCTTGGATGATCCGATCAAAAGCGCTGCGGTTGACGATCAGATCTTTGATCAACGGGAAGGGGGTGGCGCGCCACGGTTCGACGACGATGGTATCGCCATCCTTAAAGGTGCGCATGTGCAACTGACAGGTGGCCACCGCTTTCTTAGGGCCGTGGGCAACCCCGTTAATCATCAAACCACAAGAACCACAGATGCCTTCACGACAATCATGATCAAAGGCAACCGGCTCCTCGCCCTTCTCCTGCAACTCTTCATTCAACTTATCCAGCATTTCCAGAAAGGACGAATCCGGGCTCACGCCGTCCAGGTCATAATTGACCAACTGGCCTGCTTGGTTCTGCCCCTTCTGGCGCCAAACTTTCAAGTGTAACTTCATGATTTGCTAACTTTCTAGTGGAGACGTGAAACGTGAGACGTGAGACGTGAAACGTGAAACGTGAAACGTGAAACGTAAAGACTTTCCCACGCGACGATTCACCCATTACGTTTTACGTTTTACGCATCACGTTTAATTATTTATAACTGCGCTGGGTCAACTTGACATATTCAAAGTTGAGCGGCTCTTTATTCAGGATTGGGGCCTGCTCGGTGCCGGCATATTGCCAGGCGGCGACATAGGCAAAATTCTCGTCATCACGCAACGCTTCGCCATCCCCCGTCTGGCTCTCCTCGCGGAAGTGACCGCCGCAGGATTCGGTGCGATGGAGGGCATCGACGCACATTAGTTCGCCCAATTCCAGGAAGTCGGCGACACGGCCGGCTTTCTCGAGGGCCTGGTTCAGGTCATTGCCACTGCCGGGGACGATCACATTTTCCCAAAATTCGGCACGTAAGGCGGGAATCTTTGCTAAGGCCTGGCGCAGCCCCTCTTCGGTGCGCCCCATGCCACAATATTCCCAGACGATATGGCCTAACTCTTTGTGGAAAGAATCGACCGTACGTTTGCCCTTAATATTGAGCAGTTGTTTGACCTGATCCGCTACCTGCGTCTCAACCTCTTTGACCCCAGCATGACTATCGCTGACCTTGTCGAGTTTGGTCTGTGCCAGGTAGTTGCCAATCGTGTAGGGCAATACGAAGTAACCATCAGAGAGCCCCTGCATCAGCGCGCTCGCGCCCAAGCGGTTGGCCCCATGATCCGAGAAGTTAGCTTCCCCGACGACGAAGAGACCAGGGATGGTGCTCATCAGGTTGTAATCAACCCAGAGACCACCCATGGTATAGTGGACGGCGGGGTAGATACGCATGGGCACGGTATAGGGATTTTCACCCGTGATATTTTCATACATATCAAAGAGATTGCCGTAACGGTCGGTGATTACCGCTTTGCCCAACCGCTTGATCGCATCGGCGAAGTCGAGATAAACGCCATTCTTCAGTTCACCGACGCCAAAGCCCTCATCAACCACTTTTTTCGAGGCGCGTGAGGCGACATCGCGCGGCACCAGGTTACCAAAGGCCGGGTAACGCTCTTCCAGGTAATAGTAACGTTCGCTGTCAGGAATATCGTTGGGGTTGCGCTTGTCATCAGCCTTGCGCGGCACCCAAATGCGGCCATCGTTGCGCAGCGATTCGCTCATGAGGGTGAGCTTGGATTGTTCTTCACCGGCAATCGGGATACAGGTAGGATGAATCTGGGTGAAACAGGGATTGGCAAAGTAGGCACCGCGCTTGTAGGCGCGCCAGATCGCAGTGGTGTTACAGCCTTTGGCGTTGGTGGAAAGATAATAGGCATTGCTGTAACCACCAGTGGCGAGGACCACTGCATCCGCAAAGTGTGATTCGATGGCCCCGGTCACCATATCGCGCACCACGATGCCACGCGCCCGGCCGTCGATCACGATCAGGTCGAGCATCTCAGTGCGGGGATGCATCTCGACTTTGCCCGCCGCGATCTGCCGCGAAAGCGCCTGATAAGCACCCAGCAGCAGTTGTTGGCCGGTTTGCCCACGCGCATAGAAGGTGCGGGAAACCTGGGCCCCACCAAAAGAGCGGTTGTCCAACATGCCGCCGTACTCGCGGGCAAAAGGGACACCTTGTGCCACACATTGGTCAATAATTGCCGCGCTCACTTCGGCCAGGCGGTAGACATTTGCCTCACGGGCGCGATAGTCACCCCCCTTAACGGTATCGTAAAAAAGGCGGAAGACGCTATCACCATCATTTTGGTAATTTTTGGCGGCATTAATACCACCTTGCGCCGCCACACTGTGCGCGCGGCGTGGACTATCTTGATAACAAAAGCTCTTGACATTATAGCCCAATTCGCCCATCGTTGCCGCGGCAGCACCACCAGCCAGACCGGTGCCGACGACAATGACCGTATATTTACGCTTGTTGGCCGGATTGACCAACTTCATTTCAAATTTATGCTTTTCCCACTTTTGCTCTATCGGCCCCGAGGGGATGCCGGCATTCAGCGTGGCCTCGGTAAAGACCGGCATGGTCTTCACCGCGGGAATCGTCGATGTACCCATCAATTACTCCTCAAACTCATGAATGATTACAGTTCAACGCAAACGTAAGGGTGTGCTTTTGTTTGTTGGTGGTTGGTTGGTTTGTTTGTTCGTTGGTTGGCTGGGTTATCGCTTGTTCCCATAAAATCCGTGTGTCGATTGCATCAAACCAACTAACTATCTAACCAACAAACTATCCAACCAACAACTTAATCGTTCCTTGTGTTACACCACATAACGCAACAGCACCCCAATCGGCACAATCGCAAAGCCAATCGGAATCAACAAGCCCAGCGCCCAAGCCAGGCCACGGATGGCACTGTCAGTATCGCGGTTACGCAGGCCCAGCGTTTGGAACATACTCCACGTACCATGGTAGAGGTGAAAGCCAAGGGCAGTCAACGCAACCAGATAGAAGACGACATTAAACGGATTTAGAAAACCAATCACCAGATTGTTATAAGCATCGCCGGGCGTGAAGTTCGGATGGATCACGGGGATCCCCCAGGTAAAGTGCGCCAGATGGTAAATGAGAAAGAAGAAAATCGCCACGCCGCCCCAACGCATGGTCAAGGAGGCATAATCGGCCTCTTGCCGGCGCGTTACTTTATAAGCGGTGGGCCGTGCGGAACGCGCTTGGCGCGTCAAACTAACGGCGGCCCAGATATGCAATGCAATCGAAACGATCAGCAACACCCGCATAATGTAGAGAAAATGCAGATGGCCCAGGAGCGGCGCGCCAAAACCACGCAACCCTTCCGCATATTCATTAAAATACTCCTGCCCGAGAAAGACTTTGAGATTGCCATACATATGAATGAGGACAAAACCGACATAGAACAATCCGGTGAGGGCCATGATCGCCTTTTTGCCGATTGTTGTGCGCGGGAGCGCTAATACTGCTGCCATTTCAAGCTCCTGACTACTTTCACAATGCGAACCAGTGCGGATTAAATTAGTGGTTACAAAATAACCTGATACAAAGTTTCTCGTCTTTGGATCAGGTTAGCACAAAAAAGCTACTGATGCTGGAGTGCGCGTTACAGATATAGCTTACGACCTATAGACGGAAAGCCTACAAATTTCAACCGTGGGAGTCGTTACTATAGTGTAATACAGAGACAATTGAGTTGCAACAAATGCGCTGTTTTTGCCTATTTTTAGCGCCCCTCATAGAGCAACAGCAGCCCTTGCCACGGCCCCAATGTTGCCTGCCAGCTTCCCGCTTTGCGTTGACGGACCTGGTTAGTGACCAGATCACGCCAGCGACCAGCCCAAGGCAGCGTCAACTCGATCTGCTGACGACGTTCGCCAAAGTTGAGGGCAACCGCGGCGAAATCGGTCACGGTCGTATCATCCGGGCCGAGGGCGAAACGATCAAAGCGGACCACCTTCTCCTGCGCAAAGTTATTGGCATAGAAACGAATGTGATCACTTTGCAGCGCGGCCTGGTTGCGCCGGGCCCGAATCAAACGCCCCACCAGTGCCGCATAGTCAGCATAGACCGCCTGTTGCAATTTACCCCAGTGTAGCGGCTGGAAGTCGATGGTCCGTGGCGTATCTTCGGCAAATTCCTGGCCGCTATATAGCATAGGGACCCCTGGTACGCCAAAGAGGGCAAGCAACCCCAGCAACGCCTTGCGCAGGGCCAGTTCATGCACATTCATACCCGCGGGCAAGGTAATATGACGCCGCGAGTAGAAGATGATCTCATGTTCCGGCCGCACTTCATCGTGGCTACAGGAGTAGTTGATCACCTGCGTGGCGGTGGTGAACCCTAGCTGACGAAACCCGCCCAAGGCGCGAAAGATATCCTGCTGTTCCCACGCCCAGCGCTGGTTGAGCACATCTTCGAGCACATGGTGAAAATCCCCATTCCAGCAAGCCGCCATTGGCGTTTCATGCACAAGCTTGGCGACACTTTTGTCCGGATGGGTGCCTTCTAACTGCCAGAATTCACCGACCAGTAGGCAATCAGGCTTAACCGCGCGGGCCGCCCACCCGATTGCGCTAATCCCATGATAGGGATCAAAGCCAGGGTTCATCGGGTTTTTGGTGTCATAATCGACCCCACAGACCCAGTCAAACCGAAAGCCATCAAGATGAAATTCAGTCAGCCAGAATTTGACGACATCCTGAAAGTAGCGCGTCGTCTCCGGGGCAAAGTGATCCCAGTCTACCCCCCCCCAACTGTTGACCGCACCGGGTGTATGATGAAAGAAGGGATTCCAATCTTCCAGCCATTCACCCTTAGGCCCATACATGGGGGGATAGATCTGATAATAGGGATGATCACCCCAGGCATGGTTAAAGGCCACGTCAAGGATCACCGCAATCCCGCGCTGGTGACAGCTATCGACCAGGCGTTTGAGATCGGTTGGGGTGCCATAGGCGGCAGCGGGCGCAAAGTAGAAAACGGGATTGTAACCCCAGCTTGAATCGCCCGGAAAGGCCTGAATCGGCATTAGCTCAATCGCGTTGACCCCCAATTCGGCAAAGTAATCAACATAGCCAAGCAGATCCTGAAAGGTACCAAAGTGAGGACGGTTGGCTTGCCAGTAACCAGCAAAGTCACGCACACAGAGTTCGTAGATCACCAGTTCGCGCAAGGGGGGTGTCTGCCATGCCTGGTCATGCCAGACAAAGGCGGAGGTGGTAGCGGGTAAATAGGCCCAGGGGCCATCCTCAGCCCAAGCCAACTGCGTAGCATAGGGATCACCGACCCACACATGAGAATCGTCATCCACGGCGACATAGTAGCCATAGCTGGTTTCGCCGGGATGAGGAATCGTAGTCCACCACACCCCGCGCCCATCGGTAACCATGCGATTGGCGCGGCTATTCCACTCATTGAAGTCACCGACTAAACTTACGTAAGGCTTATAGGGTGCATAGAGGACAAAGGTAAGGGTATCAGGGGCCAACAAATTAGGGTGGACGCCGCCACGAATATCAATCGGCAGCATGTTGACGCCGCTCGGAAATTGGTGCGCCGACGCCGTGGGTGTCGCATACGCAGGTGTGAGTGATGGACTAACAGTCATGGGTGTATAACGGATTTGGCTATATCCGTAAATCAGTACATCGGTAAATCAGTACTGATTTACCGATGTACTGATTTACTTTTCTACCTACTTCAGATCGCTATCGACCTGGGCCAGCCAAGCCTCATCACGAAAACTGAAAACTTCGCCATTGTGGCTACGGCTCCAGGGACCGACGAGCCAGTAGACCAGACGGGCGACCAGGTGGGGGGGCTGCAAACGACCGCCATCCGCAAATTCGTGAAACATAGTCAAATCGAGCTTGCTGCCGCTGGTATCAACACTGCGCAGATCAGCCTGCATTTCGGTATCTACCACGCCAGGGTGCAACGCGTTGACGGTAATACCGCTGTTGGCCAGTTCCAAGGCAAGGATACGAGTGAATTGATCAAGCCCAGCCTTTGCCGCGCCATAGGCGCTCAAACCAGCCACCGGCGTGCGCCCCAAACCGCTGCTGATATTGACAATCCGCCCATAGCCTTGGGCCTGCATCGCCGGCAGCACACTGTTGACGGCGTAGAAGGGCCCAATCAGATTAACATGGATATTATAAGCCCACTCATCGGGGTCACTCTCGGCGACTTCCTCAATGGGCCAGACCACACCGGCATTGTTTACCAGGATGTCAATCCGCTGATAGGTATCGATCGTCTGATCGACCACCGCCTGCACTTGCTCGGGATCGCTGACATCAGCTGTAACGGTCAGCACCTGTGCACCGAAGGCGCGCAAACGATCTGCCTCAGCCGCAAGTTGCTCTGCCGAGCGTGCCGTGATGGTGATCGACGCGCCAGCCGCGATGAGACGTTCGGCAACCCCGACGCCCAATCCGCGGCTTCCCCCTGTAATGATTGCAACTTGACCTTGTAACTTTTTCTGTGCCATATAGTGATAAAGTTTACCAGAGAGGGGACAAAAGGTCTATTTTGTATACCAGTTGCAGGCGTTTTGACCAGACAACACAGGGGAAAAGGGCAGACGTGGGCAAAAAGGGCAGACAAAAAGTGGCGAGCCCCGCTACAAGGGCCCGCCACCATAAGCATGGCCGGACAGGGATGGTGGTAGACCTGTCTAGCCGCAGTAGATGTTGGCAAGATCGGATGCGATGCCTGGACAATGAAGGGGCAACAGCCGCGCGCAAGCAACGACAACACAATTTTGAAAAGCACGAAGCAGCGCCGTTGTTTTTCAAAAACGCGTTTCAAATGCGCAGTAGACTCTATAAACGTCTGAATTGGTACCGGGTCAGATCATGACAGAGACGCAGGGGTTACAACAATGAAGCTGTTAAAAGCGCTCTATCCGAAAATGCGAGTGTAGTGGACGTTAGTGTTGGGACTGCTCACGTTGCCAAAGCGACGCCAAGTTAGGAACGGAGGAACTTTTCAATATCGTCAACCGATTTGTAGAGTTCGTCGAATTGCTCTTTGGATGTCAGCCAAAGGCCCTGATCGGCCATCGCATCTTTATAGGATTGGTTGCCATAACCACCACGACCGGCAGCTTTGTTCTCGGCCAGCAGGCGGTTGAGATCTTGTTGATTGTAGGATTTGTTACCCATTGCATTACTCCTGATCATTAGTTTAGTAGGCCAAACGGCTGTGAAGATTAATTTTGTTTTTGATGTTGTTTCATCGAATTCACTAATGATGACGAGCAAGGGCAACAGGAGTTACGGTATGTGTCTACGTAATTTGACTTAATTATTAAACAGCGATTACTGCAAAAAAGAATAACCATTGTATACAGGAGGAATATCCGGAGGCTGAGAAAGAAGAGGATTAAAGTTGATAACGATGCAGGTGCGTCGTACTGTCCAGAGCGAAGTGGGGCGTACGATCGCCGTTTGGACAGTGCAACGCACCTGATCACACCCTAATCACGGCATCATTACTTGTTTACATCATTACGCGATTTTGATACAAGTAGTGTGTCAGAAACCTTAATTTTTCACTGAATAACAAACTGAATAACAAAGCGTGTTTACACGCTTAGGCACCCTTACATAGGGCAGCGGCTTCCACCAGCAAGGAGCGGTCGCGCCAGAGTCCGGTGATGGTCAGGCGGTATTTAGCCCTGGTTGCGGCCACATAAAACGCAGCGCGCCCTTCTTTGGTATAGGAAAAGAGATCGGCCCCCAGCAAAAAGACCAGCGGGGCATCATACCCCTTGGCACTGTAGACCGAGGCAATGGTCAACTGATTGGGGACAAAGAGGTAACCATCCTTATTTTCGCGCTCACCATAGGCATGATGAATCGTTAATGCCGGCAGCCGGCGGTGCAACTGCGCCAACAGATACGTCAGATCCAGCAAGGGCAAGCGGGGTTGATCGGCTATCAGCAAAATATCTTCCGGTCGTACCGCTTCGCTCTCCAGCAGCTGCGCAATTTGTGCCACGATCCAATCCTGTTCCTCGTGGCGCGTGGCAAAGGTCTGCACCGCTGGCACGTCTCCATTTCGCTCCGCAAAATGCACTTGAAAGTAGCCTTCCTCCTCCACCACGAGATTGTGTTCGCGCAGATAGCCTATATCCGCATATTGGCGCGTATGCACCCGCAGATCCGCCGGCGCGCGGCTGCCCAGGAGCACATTAAAGGCAAACTCTACCGTCTGGCGGCTGTTGCGAAAACAACGGCGCATGACGCGACTACGACCACCGACCAGATTCAGACCAATCTCTTGCCAGACTGGACGGGTGCGACCATAAAGATTTTGCGCATCATCATAACAGAGCACGAGGGTCTTTTCGCCAGTGGTAGGATCAGGCTTGACCAGATCACTCAACAAAGCGATCTCTGCCGGCTCAAAATCCTGGGCTTCATCAACAAAGAGTGCATCAAAGCAGAGCTCATGGTAATGGGTCGGCTGAACTTGCGCAAAGGCGGCGATTTGAGCCCGATAGGCCAGCGCACGCGGCGTCGCCTCGGGTAGCGTCGTCAGATTAATATATTGGAAAGGCCAGCCCGCTTCTTTGAGTGACCAGATCAGGCCGTTAAGATGTTTGATGCTGAGCGGCGGCGGTGGATCATCATCATCGTGACCATGACCATGCCAGGCCACCGCAATCTTCTGGGCTAGGAAGGGCACGAGAGTACGATTAAAACAGGTCACCCCCACCCGTGGGCGCGCGGTCGGTGGGTGGCGATGCAGATAACGGGCCACCAATTCAGCCAGCACCACGGTCTTGCCGCTGCCGGCCACCCCGCGGATCAAGCGCGGAAAGCCATCAACCCGTAGTTGGACCAGTTCTTTCTGCTCATCCGAGAGATAACTCTCGCGGTTGAGCAGATCGTCGAGATAACACCCAGTTGTCGCTCTTCGATAGTTGGCCGCAGTGGCCGCACCGGGTTAATGACATCCGAGTTGCCAAAGACTTTGCCCACTGCCACCCAATGTTCAGGTGCCAGGGGGGCCATCTTATGCGCCACGGCCAAACTCTGGGTCACCAGCGCACCGATATGTGTCCGCAGCAACGCCGGATCGTCAACCTGTTCGGCAAAGAGCAACACGTCACTAGGATGTAGCTCATGGTAGCCACGCTCCTGCCAGGCGGATTGGGTAATATTGGGGAAAGCAATCATGGCATTGATCAGTGGTTGGTGACGCCGGTCGGGGAGAAGTGCGCCGATCTCATGTTGAATATCATAGAGCTGATCCTCAGATTGGCGAATCACATTGGTCGGCTCCATGCGGTTGTGGTAGCGGACCTTTAGAAAGCCTGCTTCCACCCCCTCGATCTCATCCAGCCGATGGCCTTTACACTCGATAATCAGCAACCCAGTCGTCGGATGACAGAGCACCAGATCAGGAGGACGACGGCGGGCATGGGCACGCGTCGGCGCCACATAGAGCAAAGCCTGGGCATCATCACCATAGGCGGCCAACACAGCTAACAACAGGCGCGCTTCGGCATCATTTTTGAGCAGATCAAGCCCCAGCACGCGCACACGTGCGCGCGCAGTACCCTTCGTCAAACGGTCCGTCAGATGGGGGGAGATGGCCATAACAATCATTTCCAATACAGTGCGGAGGCAACGAAACGTGATGCGTGATGCGTGAAACGTAAAACGTGATGCGTGAAACGTGAAACGGGGTCACCGTCCTGTATATCACGTTTTAGGTATCACGTTTTACGTTTCACAAATGCGACACGGTAGCCGGAGAAATCACGAGAATAGATTAGCATAGAGCGTACCACAGTACGGGATGGCTGGTCAAAGCACATTTTGTTGAGACCAACAAGGCAATTGTCGCAAGTAGGAATGGGTAACCAAGGGTCCAGCGGGCGCGGACATGGCGCGCCAGCGCAGTCCGCTTAATAGCAGTAACGATCGACCTGTGTACCGCTACTGTCAAAGAGATAACCGCAATCACCTTTGTTGTTCCAGATCGCTTGGCCCTTGCCAAAGCTGTAGCCACCCGATTCGGCATGGATTTCATTGGTGTAGATGCGCACGCGTGTCCCAGGCCCCAGTTCCAGGCTGGGAAAACGAAAATTTTGACCGTCATCACCAGCATTTAGCAGCCAACCGCCAATGTTAATCGCCGCGTTCCCCACGTTGGCGATCTCGGCATATTCGTCACTCTCCACTCGCGCCACCCGGCCATCATAGTAAACAGTGCTGATGACGACCTGGGCGACACCGGCGGGGGCAATGGTCGGGGCGACCGGGATGGCAGTCGGTAGGATTGGCGGCGCAGTGGGCGGGAGAACGGCAGCCGGGAGCGCGGTCGGTGGGAGCGGCGCGGCAGTAGGTGGGGTCACCTCGACCAGGGCCAAGGTGGTGGGTGCCCCATCAACCAAAAAGGCGGCGATCCACGCCCCCGTCGCCAACTGATACCAATCACCCGCCCCATTGCGCCCGACCAGAGATAACGCCTCACCGGCGGTCACCTGGCCAGCCAGGGGATAGGTGGTAGCGGGACCAAGACGCAGGTTGGCGACCTGGTTGGCAGTCGGGCCAGACGCGACCGGGGATCGGGTTGCTGTCGCCACTGGGTTATCAGTAATTGGGGTATCAGTGGTTGGGGTATCGGCGCTTGGCCAGAAGCGCGTTAAGATCGGGCGATGATCGCTGGTCGTGGCATCATCGGGAAAGTCGCCCGGTACGATCACGATCTCAGCGCTGGCACGCCAGCTTTGGGCCGCACCCGCGGTAAAGGTAAAGTCCAACACACTGTTGAATTCACAGGGCCAGCCGCTACATTGGGTGGTAACGAGCGTCGGCGGGCGTACCCAGGTAAAGTGATCGTCGGCGGTCAGCAGATCATAGCCCAAATCATGGTCCGCCTCGCCCCCGTTGAGCGCCCAGTCAAAATTATAGTCACCCACGGCAATCACAGGCAAAGTCTGCATTGCCGCCCAGGCATTGAGCAAACGGGCCTGCTGATGGCGCTCCTCGTCCCGGCTTCGGTAGAGATGGTTAACCATAAAGAGCAACTCGTTGCCACTTGCCTCGCGCAGGTGTAGCACCAAGGGAGCGCGAGCATTGCCGGTCGTGTTGATAGCATCAATCTCCCAGGTATCAACCAGCGTAAAACGGCTGCTGTCATAGAGCGCCAGCAGCCGATCACCGCTGCCGGATTGCCCCAACACCGCGCGATAATCCGCCGCTTCGCCCACTTCGGCGGCCGCCTCGAGGATCGGTACGGCCGCGGGCTGGTTGATCTCACTCAAACCCCAGAGATCAACCTCTTGAAAGGCCGCAATCCGGGCGCCAATCTGTGCCACATCCGCGCCATTCAGCTCTGTATTCCAAGCCACAACAGTCAGTGGCATAGGGGTTGGTTCAGCGACCAGCGCCGCAGTTGTGGTCGCGACCAGATCAACCAGAAAGGTCGCGATCCAATGGCCATTCGCCAGTTGATACCAGGTACACGGATTGTTACAGCCGGTAATGGTCAGCCGTGCGCCCGGCTGCACCTGGCTGTGTACCCCATAGGTGGTGCCAGGGCCGGTGCGCAGGTTGGCAACTGCATTCACCACGCCGGAAACAGGATAGCTCACCTGCGCGCCTAGCGGCAAAGGTGTGCGCAATGCCCACAGCAGCAGGCCACTTAGGAGTAAACTAGTCAATCCAGCGCTTTGTAAATACTTCACAGGCAAAATCCTCCGGTCACGCCAATAACGACAGTTGCAAGGCAGATTGGCAGTAGTTAAATTAACCTACTGTTGGCTAAATAATTAATCGTGCTAGCAACCGGAATCCCTCGGATGAATTATTTACAATACATTAAGGATATCTACAACAAAAGCCTCACAGCGCCGATTTACAACTGCACAACCAAGCCAAATCAGTCTGGCACTTGGCCGATTATGCAAATCAACGCACCGTAGCACGCAGTTAATTGGCGCGGACCCTGCGCTTAGCACCAATCACAAAAGAGCCGCCCGGGTTGTCGTTTAGTCAAAACCGGCGGGGCTTTTTTTGGCTGGGGGACAGGGATTCGAACCCCAACTATCGCATCCAGAGTGCGATGTTCTGCCGATTAAACTATCCCCCATCGGCGATATAATTGATTACACTGTAGGCGTCTACTGTGTGGGCATCTGTTGCCAATTAAGACAACAATAACAGCAGTACGCAACATTGTGTAGTATAGCACAACCGCCCTGCGCCGCCAAATTTTTGCCCAGTTGCGAGCAAATAAAGATGCGGCGTGAGGCTGCTAAAAGACTCCTTGTAGCTGCATCAGGCCGACAACAATCACCCCACTGGCGAGGACGAAGTAGAGTAAGCCGCGCCCATAGCGGAGCGGACCAGCCGGCGCGTCTTGGATCCGCCACCAGCCATAATGGACAATCACCGCGGCCACAATCATCAGGGCGGGGTGGCGCCAACTGCGCAGCAGATCAGCCCCGTCCCAACGCCCTTGCAGCAACCAGACCAACAGCCCCAACCCCAGCGCAATATCGATCGCCGTCACAAAGAGCCGACTAAGCCGCTCCTCCCGTGGTTGCCACCGATCCCGGCGCACCCACCCCCGCAGCAATCGCCCTAGCGTAATCCCCCCGATGATCAGCACGACATAGCGCCAGATCGAATGTGCATTGACTAGACCGGCAATCAATTCGTCCATTTATCCGTTGCCTTGCGTTGTAGTGAAGAGAGGGAGGTAAATCGGTAGATCAGTAAATCGATAAACAGCGATAACGCTTTCACGCTAAGTTACTTCTATACTTGTATAATTGTGTACCGATTTACCGATTTACCGATTTTCTTGTACCTACATCACCCCGGTGATCCGGGCCACACCGAGCGCGACGAGGAGGCCGGCCAGCAAAAAGCCGACGGTTGCGGCGCGGAACTTGGTCGCGCTGTCGGTAGCTTTGCGGGCGCGCGACCAGCCGATATGCACGGCGACCAACGCCAGGGTCATGGTGAAAGGGTGCTCCCAACTGGTGGCCGGATCGGCCCCATTCCAGCGCTGTTGCATGACCCAGACGACAATGCCAAGCAACCATTGAATGTCGAGCACAATCGGCGTGAAGCGGCCAAGGAAGTTGTCAAACCCAGACCACTCTTGTTTGGCAACGATGCCAATCAGGTATTTCACCAACGCCAGCACCAGGAATAAAATGACAAGGTAGCGCCAGCCAGAGTGCGCTTGTACTAAGCCGTAAGCCATGAATAACTTTCTCCTATCATAGAGTAGTTTATCGTTTATTTAGACGACGATCCATCCCCAAGACCCAGCGCGTACTAGTACATAGCGGCGCAAATAAGCCAATCGCTCACCTGTGTGTAGCCGGTTCGTGACCGGCGCCGGTCACGAACCGGCTACACACAGCAGCACTGTGGCCTATTTAGGCCGTCGTGTGCTAGCCCATTGCTGCGGGGATTCAATCTCAATTTTCCAGCTAATCTTACGCCAGATGGGGTAGAATGACCAAACGCAGAGCGTTGATAAGTGTCGTTTTCCGCAAGCGCCCGCACCGCACGTGGCCAGAATTTTTTGGATCCCGCAGATCCAACGGCTGTCGCTTGTCACGACAGCACAAGTGCGCTACGCTAAAGGGCTGAGGTAGGGTATGATAACGTGAAACGTGAAACGTGAAACGTGAAACGTGAAACGTGAAACGTGAAACGTGAGGTGCTGGATTGGCAACATGCGCCTTTACGCATCACACATCACTACTCACGCATCACGTTTTACGCATCACGCATTACAAACAAAAGGTTGATTATTGTGAGTGCCATTGACCATCATGACTTAATTGCCCGCTGCCGCCGCGGTGATAGCCGGGCCTGGCAGCAACTTGTCCACCACTATGCCCGGCTGGTCCATTCGATCCCGGTCCGGTACGGGCTCACTGCGGCCGAGGTTGATGATGTCGGCCAGGAGGTTTTTCTGGCGCTCGCCCAGGGCTTGCCCCAATTGGTAGATCCGCAGAGCCTGCCGGCCTGGCTGATGACGACGGCCCGGCGCTATAGCTGGCGTGCCCTGCAACGGCGCAAACGCGAGGAAACCCTGGCCGCCGGCGACCTGGCCACCAGCGAAGGTAACCCCAGCGGGGAAGCGGGCTTGACCACAACCCCAGCCGTGATGCAGCCCTTAAGCCGCCCCCTGCCCACCATGACCGAGTTACTCCAAGGCTGGGGCCAGCAGGAAGCGTTGGCCGCCGGGCTGGCGCGGCTAGGAGAACGGTGTCGACTCCTGCTCACCTTGATCTTTCTTGACCCAGCCGAGCCCTCCTATGATGAGATCAGCAGTCAACTGGAGATCCCCAAGGGTAGCATTGGCCCCACGCGCAACCGCTGCCTGCAACAGTTGCGCACCTTGCTGGAGGGGCTTGGTTTTCACGCGCAGGAACTCATTCATCATGAATAAAACTCATGTATTTTTGACGTAGCCAAAGCGCACCTTTGGGACAGAAGTGATTGGCACCCCAGTGCAGTAACCGCCAGTTAGCCTGAAAATCGAATTTTCGACCATTGGAATGCAAAACCCATGACCCATTTAGATCAAGACCAACTCTATGCCTTTGCCTTTGATAGCGATCAGCCGGACGGGGCAGCAACGGCCCATCTGGCCGGCTGTGGAACCTGTCGCGCGCAGTTGGCAGAACTGACGGCGCTGGCGACGAATCTGGCCCTGGCCCGCCAGAGTAGGCCAAGTGAGGCCGCATTGAGCCGCTACACCCAACTCTTTACCCAAATCCCGGCACAGCCCTCACGCCTGGCCAGTCTCATCGAGACGATCCGCGCATCGGTCCTCTGGAATGGGCGTGAGCAGAGCCAAGCGCAGGGTCTGCGTACCGCTGGTCCGGCCGGTTATCGGCTGCTCTATGCCACGCCACAGGCCGAGGTCGAACTGCTGGTTGAACAGCACGATGGCACCTTTACACTGGAAGGCGAAGTGCTGCCGCTCCAGACAGACGCGCCCCTGCTGCCCATGTGGCTCGAATTGCAACAGCCAGCGGGCACGCTCATCCAGACAGGTGAAAGTGATGGCCAAGGCCGCTTTCGCCTCACTGGCCTGCCGGCCGGCGCGTACGCCCTTTATCTATTGCCCCCGACGGGTGCCGCGCTTTTGCTCGAAGCATTGGAGTTGGCATGACGACCCCTTCCCCCAGCCCTTGGCTAGCTGCGTTCGCCGATTTGACCGTTGACGAGGCATTGCGCACATTACAGCGCCAAGGGCACGCCACTGAGGCTAGCCTGGTCAGCCTCGCCACATCATCACTATACGAATCAGAGATTGATCCACAACGCGCCGGGCAGTGGCTGGCCGTGGCGGATGCCCTGGCAACGCAACTGGCCACCACGGCCCCTCTGGCACCGGCCACCCAGGCGCAACTGGCCTATGCGCATGCCCGCTTGCAACTCTTTGCCGGCGCGCTGGCCGAAGCCGAAAAGCTCCTCACGCAGGCCCAAAGCGCTTGGCAAGCAGCGGGTGAAACGACCGGTGCGACACGCGCCCTGCTTGGTCTCACCCAGGTATTGGCCATGCAAGGTCACTATGCCGCCGCCGAAACCGCCGCACGCACCGCGATTGCAGCCTGGCAGCAGCAACCGCCGGCGGCGTTTGAGCAGAGCATCCAACAGGCAAGTGCCTATCATAACCTGGGGACGCTGTTGGCCTATACCGAGCGGCATAGCCTGGCGTTGGCCGCCTTTGCGCAAAGTCGGCAACTTTTGCAGGCACTGACTAGCCCGCCGCCGATTGCGGCGCAGTTGGCAACCCTCACCGCGGAGCTGGCGCACAATGATCTTAATCGGGCCACGGCGCTCACCTTTCTCGATCAGCCGGACGCAGCCGAAGCGGCGTTACTGGCAGCCGAAGCGGGCTTTGCCCAAAGCAATGACCAGACGAATCAGGGCCGGGCACAGACCAACCGTGGTCGCCTTTACCTGCGCAGCGGGCGTTACAGTGAAGCGCTCGCTGCTTTTGACGCGGCTTGGGTTAATCTTGTCCCACCAACAGCGGCCAACGCGACGCCCGATCTGGAACAGTTACGCCAGGCCGATGAATTGCTGCTGGAACAGGCAATGGCCTACCTGGTGATGAATCTGCTGCCGGAGGCACAACAGGCGCTCACCCGCAGTGAAGCCCTCTTTCGCAGCGCTGATCAACCCTATGAACTGGGCCAGACCCACTATACCGCGGGTCTACTTGCCCTGCGCAACGGGGAATTAAGCCAGGCCACGCAGCAGCTACAGGCGGCACAGCTCCTTTTTACGCAGCTGGAAAATCGCTTTTGGCAACAGCGGACCACGTTAGCCCAGGCCACCCTGGCCCAGCGACAAGGGGAGCCAGCACTCGCCATCCAGTTGCTTGACTCTTTACTCGCCCAGGTGCCCGGCGAGGGGGAAAACGGGACAGCGCTGATTTGGGATCTCGGTGGTTTGGTTGAAGCACAGATTTTGCGCATGCAGCTGGCCATTACCCAGGGCGATTTTGTGGCGGCCCACCACTGGGCCGCCAGCATCGCCACACTGATTGGCAGCACGCTAGCACCAGCGATCAGCGCCAGCCCGTTGCCCCATTACGCGCTGCGCCTACACCACATGCTGGGGCGTCTGGCCCAAGCCGAAGGTGAGCGCAGCGCGGCCCGTGCCCATTTTGAAATCGCCATCACCCTCCTCGAAGCGACACGCGCGACCCTCAGCATTGAAGAGGTGCGCACCGCCTTTTTGGATGACAAAAACCAGATCTATGAAGATCTGGTGCAACTGCTGCTCGACCTGGCCAGTCAACCTGCGGGCGCGGACCAAGCAGGGGTGATCGCCGAGGCTGACGCCGCGGACAGCAAAGCTAGCCAGTCCGATCAGCTATTGGCAGCGGCCTTTGCCGTCGTTGAACGGGCGCGCTCACGCACTCTGCTGGAACGACTCTTGGCCGCCACGGCAAGTGAATTGCCTGACAGCACCCAGCCCGCGCGTCCAGCCCCTGACAGCACAGCCCCTGAGGGTGAAAGCGCACAGTTGGCCCTTCCCACCGGCCCAGATGCGCCTGAAGTTGCGACCGAAGTTGCCCGCTTACGCCAGCGCTTACATTGGCTCTATAACCAACTGCTGGGTGAAAGTGGCAGCCGCCGGCTTGATCCACAGCTCAGCCAGGAGTTGCTGGCCCATGAAGCCAGCTTGCAACGGCTGGAATGGCGCCAGTCCGGCTTATTCCAGCAGGCCGCAGCGGTCGATCTTACCGTCTTTCAGCAGACCCTGGCGACCGACCAACAGGCGATCCTCTACCTGATCGACGGTGACACAGTGGCGGCCTTTCTCGTTGACTGGGCAACGATCAGGGTCTATCGTCGGCTCGCAACGGTGGCTGCTGTCCAACAGGCAATGGCCGAGTTGCATTTTCAGCTTGGGCGCGCCGAGGTGGGCGGTGATTATCTGACACGTCACGGTGCCCGTCTACAAGCACGGCTACGCGAAGCACTCGCCACCCTTTACCAGTTGGTCATTGCGCCCATGCGCGACCAGTTACAGGCCACCCGCCTGCTAATCGTCCCGGTTGGTGCGCTGCACCGGCTGCCCTTTCATGCGCTGTGGGATGGCGAGGCCTATTTGCTTCACCACTTTGAGTGTACCTATGCCCCGAGCGCCAGTGTCGCGGCCTTACGCCGCCGGGCAGGCGAAGTCTATGCCGACACAACGTCTGCGTCCAACCGGCCAAAGTCACCCTGGCGCGCATGGGCAGGCCTGGCCGTCGATGATCCGGCCATTCCCGCGGCCCGCCGCGAAGTTGAGCGCGCGGCCCAGCATTTTGATGGGGCACAGCTCTTTCTGGGTGATCAGGCCGGGCGGGCCGGCTTGGCCCAGGCAGCACAAGCCGACATTTTACACCTTGCAACCCATGGCCTTTTTCGTCCTGATAACCCGTTCTTTTCGGCCCTCAAGCTGGCTGACGGCTGGATCGATGTGCGCGAGCTCTATCGTCTGCCCGTAGCGGCGCGTTTGGTCGTGTTAAGCGCGTGTGAAAGTGGCGTGGGCCGGGTCCGCGGGGGCGATGAAGTGGTCGGGCTGGCGCGCGGCTTTTTGGGGGCCGGTGTCGCCGAATTGATCGCTACCCTCTGGAATGTCCACGACGCCAGTGCCGCCGATCTGATGGATCACTTTTATACCTTTCTGCTCAGTAACGATAGGAACGAGGTCCACAGCGCGGCCCTGGCGACAAGCAGTCGTCCAGCCGCCGCACTGCGCGCAGCCCAACGTGCGGCGGATACGGCTGGACTACACCCCTATTACTGGGCAGCCTTTTTTGTGATTGGAGATTGAACCATGGTGCCTGTACATCGACGACCAACTATGCCTACACCAGCCGGGCAGCCAAGTAACACGTGGCCTTGCACTGGCCGGCGCTTCCTGCCCTTCACCAGTGCGCTGGCCGTGGCACTCATCGCCTGCCTTGTGTTTTGGTTGGGTGTCCTGGCCACCGAACCGGGAACCGAGAGCGATAGCGATGGCGAGATTAAGGGCGTTGTGCTCAATGCCCCCAACCATCCCGCCGGGATTGGCGATTGGCAGGTGCGTAGCCAAAGTGGTCGTATTTACCGCGTGAGTGCGGACAGCGAAACCCGGTTTGACCCTGCCCTACCAGCCAGCGGTCAATTAATCAAGGCCAAAGGGGAGTGGGCAGCCACAAATTGGCTGCGCGCCGAACGAATCGAGCGCGAAGAGGACGATGGGCGTGAAGCGGAGGTCAAAGGGATCTTGTTGAGCGCCCCCGCCGGCGGCTCTGGTGAGTGGCTGATTCAAACCGCGCGTCAACTGACGATCACGCTGATCGTCAACAGTGCCACCCGGCTCGATGATGGTGTGCCACCAGTGGGAAGTTGGCTGGAAGCGCGTGGGCAATGGCAGGGTGAAAGCCGTTTTCAAGCGAACCGTGTGCGCGTTGATGACCATGAATTGAATGAAGTCGTGGTGCGGCTGCAAACTGGGGTACTTTCGACCACGGTGGCCAGCCGCTATGGTTTAACGCCACAGGCGACCCTGCTGGCTTCCGCCAATATTTATCTCTTTGGCACCGCTGATGACGACGAAGAGCAAGCCGCGCCGCGCCTGCGCGCCGATCCGGATGTGATTTGGGCCGAGTTGAATTTTGTCGGTGGGATTCCCCAGGGGCATGGATACAAAACCTGGCGGTGGGGTGGCGAAGATCCCAGCGGCTATACCAACCAGTCGGCCTTTGCACAGATTAATCTGGACGCCGCGTTAGCGCAGGAACAAGGGGCAGGCATGATCGTGGCAGTTCTTGACACGGGTATCGATCTAGCCCATAGTGCTTTTACCGGGCGCTTGCTGGCCGGCTACGACATGGTGGCGGATGACAGCGAACCACAGGATGAAGGCGATGGGCTGGGCTGGGGTCACGGTACCCACATTAGCGGCATCATTGCCAAGGTCAGTCCCCAGAGCCAACTGTTGCCGGTGCGTGTGCTCGATTCGAATGGTCGCGGCAACACCTTTACCCTGGCCTATGCGATTGAATGGGCAGTGCAACAAGGGGCGGATGTGATCAACTTGAGCCTCGGTGCCGAAAATGATTCGCGAGTGTTGCGCGACACGATTGCCAGGGTGATTGCGCAGGGCGTGATTGTGGTGGCCGCGGCCGGCAATCTCAACAGCAGCCTGCCCCAATATCCCGCCAGCTATCCCCACGTGATCAGTGTTACCGCCGTTGACAGTGCCGGGATCAAGGCAGATTTTGCCAACTACGGCGTTGATTGGATTGACATTGCGGCACCTGGGGTCGGCATCACCTCTACGATGATCAGCGCCCAGGGCAGTGGTTATGCCAGTTGGAGCGGCACATCGATGGCCACTGGTTTTGTCAGTGGCGCAGCCGCCTTGGTGCGCAAACAGTTGCCGCTGGCTTCGGTGGCGGCCATTGAAGCCAACTTTGCCGCCCATGCCATCAATCTTGACAGCCAGAATCCCACCTACCCCGACCAGTTGGGCGGGCTGTTGGATGTGGCGGCGAGCATCCAAAGTGCCGGCGCGACACCCACCCCCACGGTGCCGCCAGGGACACCACCACCACCATCACCAACATCAACCCCCATCGCCACACCGACCAGCACTTTACCCACGCCGTTGCAGCGCTTCTATCTACCTCTAGTCAGCCGCTAATCAGCCAGGTGACCGTCACAGTCCATCACAGCGCCGGTTGAACAAACACCGCGCGGACCGTGACGGTCACCGTTGTTGTACCTTCCCTTCACCCTCATTTAATACCCTGTAAATTAAGTACTCTGTAAATTAAGCCTTTGCAGATTTTTCTGGGCTGGTCGGGAACACGATCTTCCTGGAAGGGGTCACGCCAACGCTGCGCAGCGTTGGCGTGACCCCTTCCAGGAAGACTTTGCCCCTCAAAATTGTCAGTTACTTAATTTACAGGGTATTAAACTCAATTCCACTGTATTGTCAGATATACACGCGGGGCGGCGCAGCAAATTGGTGGCTCGTCGGCAAATTGTTTCCGCGGCGCCACATGCCCCTACGCGACCACTTTTGCACCGAGAAGACAAACCACCAGCTTTAGCAAATTTGGCAAACTCATGTATTTTTGGGTTGCGCCCTTTGCACCTTAGCAATGTGCCACGGAAAAATACGCTGCAACCGGGGCGCAAATGTCAATTGTACAGACCATCATTGCCGACCTTATCAATCAATCGTTGAGAGAACGATTATCAATCACACCACAATCGTGGTGTCTTCGAGGAGAGAATTATGTCACGTGAGCTTATGGTAGATGTTAAAAACCCCCAGATCGGGTTACGCCCGTTAATGGCCTTGGGGACGCTGTTGTTGTTAAGCATTGCTCTGCTCTTTAGCGCACAAAGCGCCAGCGCCTTTGGTGAATTAGAGTGGAAGGGGCAGGTTGAAGCCATGCCCACCGCCGGCCTGATGGGCGAATGGACAGTGGCGGGTCGCCGCTTTGTGGCAGATACGAGTACCGAATTTGACACCGACAAAGGGGCCTTTGCCCTTGGCAGTTGTGTGGAAGTTGAATATGTCGGTACAGCTGCCCCCTTCCAGGCAACCAAGCTGGCCACCAAGAGCGCTGATGATTGTCGCGCCGGGGGGCCTACCGTTACCGAGACGCCTGACGGCACCGGTACCCCCAGCAGCACCAGCACGCCTGATGCCTCTATTACCCCCAGCCGCACGCCTTCTGCCACGGCGACGGGTGATGATGGCATTAAAGTGCGCGGCATTGTAAATACGCTGCCCACCGTTGGCTTTGTCGGCAACTGGCAAATTGGTGGGGTGACCTATGTGGTGAGCGAAAGTACCCGTCTCCGCCAGAGTGATGGCCCATTGGTCCCTGGCGCGTGTGTCGAAGTGCGCTATGCACCAGGCACCGAACCACGCCAAGCCCTGCGCATTGAGACGGAAGACCGCCGTGATTGTGCCGCGGCCCCCACCCCCAGCGGCACCGTAACCGCGACCACTACGCCCGATGCGACCACGACACCGGACAATGCGCGTGAAATTCACGGCCGGATCGAAAGCATGCCCGCAGCTCTCATTGGTGACTGGGTCATCAACGGGACGACCTATCAGGCAACGGCAAGCACCGAGTTCAAAACAGAACGTGGCAACTTTAGTGTGGGTGCCTGTGTCAAGGTTCACCTGGTAGTGAATGCTCCGACGACCATCCGTGAAATTGAGACGACCAGCGGTTTCCGCTGTGGCGATGACAACGGCGGCGATGGTGGTGATGATGGTAGCGCCCGTGGCGAACTCTACGGCCTCCTGCAGAGCTTCCCCGCCGCGTTAATTGGCGACTGGAACATCGGCGGTATTACGATTGTTGCCGATAACGCGACCGAATTCAAACAACGTAATGGCAGCTTCGGGGTTGGCGTCACCGTGAAGGTCCATTTTAGTGTGCAGGCCGACGGCACCTTCTATGCCCGTGAGATTGAAACCAAGTTTAGTGGACAGCAGGGCGGTGGTGACGACCATGCCGGTCGCGAAGGCCATGCCTTTGGCCTCATCGAGCGTCTACCGGCCGATCTGATTGGGATCTGGAACATTAGCGGCATTAGCTATACGGTGAGCAGCACGACGACGCTGGTCCCGACTGGTGGCAACTTTGTGGTGGGGCAGCAGGTACGGGTCAAATACTACACCAATGCCGCCCAAGCACGTATCGCCCGCCAGATCAAGCTCAGCAGCGAAGATAACGGGGCCGATGATCAGAGCCATGCCACGCTCTTTGGTTATGTCGAGCAGATGCCCCCCAGTGGTTTTGTCGGGCAATGGACGGTGGGCGGCACGACGTTCGTGGCAACCGGCACGACCAAGTTCAACGAAAATGACGGTCTCTTGGGGCTGGGTGCCTATGTGAAGATGGAATACTTCCTGCGCGAAGGGGTCAACATCCTACACGAAATTGAAGTGGCTGTGCCCCCGGGTGCTGGTGACAACAACCGCTTTGGCCGGATTGATGACAACGGCGGAAATGGTGGTGCCTTGCAGGCCGCCGGTCAACAGGCGACAACCTGGGTCATTGATGGCGTCAGCTACACTGTTACGCCGGCTACCGACCTCAACGATTTACAAGGAGCGTTGGCCACCGGTCAGACGGCACTCGTCAATAGCTATAGCGCCGCCGACGGCACGCAAGTTGCCACCCAGATTCGTAGCATGACGCTGGATAGCCAACTCTTCCTGCCGCTGTTGAGTCGCTAACCCACCCAACGGCCGGAAAGCCAAAGCCTTTCCGGCCGTTGATTTGTGCCGTGAACTGCCCCTACACAGCACACAGCATAGCCACTTAATCCGAACAGGAGTGGTCAGCGGCAGGTAAAGACAGCAGAAAAAGCAACCACATTTTTCGTCGATTTACAGGAGCAGTCACCGCAGCAGGGTGGCTGAAGGAGATCAGGGGAGCACCATGAAGATTTTACTTGTCGATGACCATGCCCTTTTTCTAGAGGGGCTACAAAATCTACTACGCGCCAATGACATGCCGGTCGTTGGCGTTGCGCATGATGGCTTTGAAGCCGTAACCATGGCTCAACGCCTGCAGCCGGATGTCATCTTGATGGATATCCACATGCCTGGCTGCGATGGGCTGGAGGCTACGCGTCAGATCAAAACATTGATGCCCCAAGTGCAAATTGTCATGTTGACCATGTCTGCCGATGATGCCCATCTCTTTGAAGCGATTAAGTCGGGCGCGACCGGCTATCTGCTCAAACAGCTAGAGGTGGAACATTTTTTTGAATTGCTCACTGGGTTAGAACGCGGCGAAGCGCCTATGCCGCGGGATCTGGCCACCAAAATTCTGCGCGAATTTGCCCACCGCGCCCAACCGGCCAAAGTGGCAGCCAAGGACGCCGCCGGCGTTGACGAGCTGACCGAGCGCCAATTGGAGGTGCTTCGGCTGATCGCCCAGGGGCAGACCAACAAAGAAGTGGCGGATCAGCTCTTTATCACCGAGCGCACGGTGAAGTATCACCTACAAGAGATTCTGCAAAAGCTTCATCTGCGCAACCGCACCCAAGCGGTAGCCTATGCTGTCCGCACCGGTCTGATTACCGACGAAGCATTAGCCCTCTCCTGAGCAACAGCAATGACTGAAGCCCGCCCAATGTGCGGCGTGTCGGGTAATTTCACGAATCACGTTTTACGCATTACCTTTTACGTTTCACAAAGGAGTACCCATGTTTCGTTTGCGCCGCTACTTCTCGATCGCTAGCCTCTTTGCCTTTGTGATTGTGACCATCCTGTTGGGCATGCTCTACCGCACGGTGGCGGTGCGTACCTTTATCCAGTTGGAAGAGAGCAAAAATCTAGCCCTTACCCAGCTCTTTGCCAATACGCTCTGGCCGGAATTTGTCCCCCTCTTTGCCGCCACTACACCAGCGCCGGTCGTCCCTCCCCTACCACCTCTCGTTACACTGCCGGGCGTGCCGCTACAGACCGCCCCGACCAATGTCGATCGACTCTGGCATTTGCGAGGTGATGTGGTGGCCCAAATGGCGGGTCTGGCCGTGATCAAAATTAAGCTCTATGATCTCCAAGGCAACACAATCTTTTCCACCGAACTCAGCCAAATTGGAGAAAATGGTGCGGCCAATAGTGGCTTTCAGCAGGCGCTGCGTGGTGAGATTGCCAGCGAGCTGACCTATCGGGACAAGTTCAGCGCGTTTGAGGGGGTGATCGAAAAACAAAATGTGCTTTCTACTTACATGGCCGTCCGTCCTGCCGGCCCGCAGGGTGAGATTGCGGCAGTGTTTGAACTCTATAGCAATGTAACCCCGCTCTTGCAGCACATTAACAGCACCCAATGGCAACTGATGCTCGGGGTGGGGCTGATCTTAGCCTGCCTTTATGGGGCACTCTTCTTGATTGTCACGCGCGCCGATGGAATCATTCGCCTGCAACATGCAGCGCAGCAGACAGCGGCCGCCGCGCTCCGCCAACAGCAACAGACGCTGGTCGTGCTCCAAGAGCGGGAACGGCTGGCGCGCGAATTACATGACAGTCTCGGCCAGGTACTGGGCTATGTCAATGCCCAAACCCAGGCGGCGCGCATGTTACTGGCCAAAGGCAAAGCCGACGCGACCGACGATCTGTTGCTGCGGCTGGTCAAGGTGGCGAAAAATGCCCATGTCGAGCTGCGTGACTTTATTTTACAGTTACAAACGGGGGAGAGTAGTGAGCAAGGTTTGGTAGAACGCTTGCGCCTCTACCTGCAACAGTATCAAGAGGCATATCTCATCCAGACGGAATTGGTGGCTTCGCCGGCTTTTACCGCCTTGCCCTTGCCGATCGAAGCCGGCGAGCAGATCTATCGTATTATTCAAGAGGCGTTAAACAATGTCTACAAACATGCCGGTGCCCAACGGGTGACGGTCCACTGTGCGGTCGTTGGCAATGAAGCACAAATCAGCATCCAGGATGATGGCCAGGGCTTCGACCCGGCACAAATCATCCCATCTCAACAAGCAGGGCTTGGCCTGCGCGGCATGCTAGCGCGCATCAGCACCTTACCCGGCTCGCTAGAGGTGATCTCACAGGTAGGGCAGGGCACCACCATCTTGCTACGGCTGCACCAGTGCCATGCGACCAAAGCCGCCCCCACCCAAGCCAAACCCAGCCGTCCCTCAGTGGCACAAACAAGTTATAGCATGTTCAAGCGCTCTAGGGGGATCGCCAGCTCCCCGCTGTCGAGCGGGGAGCTGGCGATCCCCCTAGAGCACAATATTTATTGAAACTTGATTGCACTGTACTAAGGAACGAGGATTATATTAAGCCCACCACTTCTGATGGTATGCGACCAGAAACTTTTTGCTCTTATTTAATCCTCGTTCCTTAGCCGTGTAGTCGTACTCTCTCATGCCCGTGCCGACGACAACAGCACCGAATGGCAACAGTTGCCCTGTCCGCTTGGACAGGGCAACTGTTTTTTCGGGCAAAACTAGCTACCATCCCCTGGCCGATGAGACAGGGCACCAGCAGTGAAAAGCCTGATCTTTGCAGCGCGCAAAGACTGACCGAAAGCACATGTTCAACCAACCACGACCAGCGTATACTGAGGCCAAGGAAAGCGCAGACAAAGGCAGCAGCGCTTCCCAACCGTTAGCAGGCAAATGATGGCCTATCATGCAGCGTACGACCGATTTACAACCAAACAATCAAGGAGAAATCAAGATGAATCTGCGCAATTTACAACACAAAGTGGTCATGGGCACAATGGCTCTCGCCATCCTCCTACCCCTCACCTTGAGCCCAGCCGATGTCATGGCCAAGGGCGGTGACAAGAACCGGGAGCGCTTTTATGGCATTGTCCAGAGCAAACCAGCGGGCCTGCAGGGCACGTGGACCATTGGCGGCCGCACCGTCACCACGGTCAGAGGCACCCAGTTTGATCAGCTAGAGGGTCAGTTGGCCGTCGGGGTCTGCGCCAAGGTCGATATCCGCAACGGCAAAGTACACGAGATTGATAGCGAACCCATGCGCGATTGTCGCTAACACGCAGCGGCTAACCACCGAACCAACCATCCACCACCCCCGACGCGCCAGTTGAATCGCACAAAAGCAGGCACACCGCACAGCATGGCAAAGCCAAGCGGTATGCCTGCTTTTGTGTATGAAGAAACCAGCGGATTATGAAAGGACGAGGAACAGGCCAATGCAACTGGTGCGCGTGGCGCTCTATGGCACATCAATTATGCTGGCCGTCGTCGAGGCCGCGCTCCGGCAGTCACCGCGGCTCGCGGTCATCCGCGTGGATCCGGCCAAACGCCGCCCGGATGAGTTGCTGGCCCACTTTGGGCCACAACTGGTCATTGTGGATGGCAACCAAGCCTGGCCGCTCACCCCCACCACGCTCCTCGTGCGCATTGACGCCAATGCCAACAACCAGGCGGCACTGCTGCACAATTGCGCTTGGCCGATCCAACAGCTGACCGACCTGGTTACACTCATCGAACAGAGTGTGGGCAAGCTGCCCACTGCGCACGGTGGCCGCGACCCCGAAGTGACGGCAACCGGTTACGACGCCA
Organism: Caldilineaceae bacterium; assembly: GCA_022842065.1. The sequence continues at coordinate 109,569 of JALHQH010000015.1, read as the reverse complement.
GCCCATTTGCGGTTCACCTGCCGACAGCCGTGTGACAATTCACGGGAACAATTAAAGTGACATATAGTAGCGTAGCCCTGTCCTTGTGGACAGGGCTTTTTGTTGTTTTGGCCACTGCGACCCAACCTGACTACCCCTTTGGACAGCGCCAAGGGGACGAAAAGACCGTCCCCTTAGCCGCGCACGACTGTCCTACCGATCCTATTAATCATTCATTAACTTTGTTAACATAAAGCCTACCTATTCAGCCGCTCGTGCATAGCGAGTCCGTGACTCGCCGCCGCATCACGGATGCGGCGAGCACAGGCCGAGTAGTTACTATAAAGCAACCCAGCACCAAGCCCACAGCAGTCGGCTCATGAGAAAGACTCCAATCTTTGTCCAATGCCCATGCCATCTTTATCAATCATACTGCGCTGATTGATGAACAACTGGTTATCGAATTGTTAACGACGATGGTTAATCGATGTATTTATTCCCGCTGCGATGGTTCTGTGCAGCTATAACCGGAAGATCTGCTTAGCGCGACATGATTGAGAGATCACCTGCACTAGGCCACCAGCGTACAGCGCAGCGCACACGCCAAAGTGATTGCAGGTCGCAATAGCCGCTGATCATGGATCAGCAAAGGAAAGTTACTATGTTTACCCATCAACTGCGCAATCCCCATTTGCGGATTGCCCTTTACTCACATGATACCCAAGGCCTTGGCCACATTCGCCGCAACCTGGCCATTGCCGGGGCGCTGGCCAATGGGCTCCCAGAACCAGCGATCCTCTTACTCTCTGGCACCCATATCGCCGGTACGTTTGATCTGCCTCCCGGCACCGATTGTCTTACCCTGCCGGCACTGGGCAAAGGGGCGGATGGAAACTATGCGGCCCGCACCTTAGGGGTCCCCTTGCGCCACCTGTTAAAGTTGCGCGGGGCAATGATTGAGGCAGCGCTCACCGCGTTTGCCCCCGATCTCCTGATTGTTGACAAAGTGCCCTATGGCGCGCTCGATGAATTGAAAGGGGCACTCCAGGCCCTGCGCACCCTAGGCAAAACCCGGTGTGTACTTGGGTTGCGCGATGTGCTCGATGATCCCGCCACCACCCGGCGCGAGTGGCGGCAAGCCCAGAGCGATGAAGCGGTACGCCGCTATTATGATGCGGTCTGGGTCTATGGCGATCCCACCGTTTACGACGCGGTCCACGAATATGGCTTTGCTGATGACATTTGCGCCAAGGTCGCCTATACAGGCTATCTCAATCGCTACGGGCAGCCGCAGCCTGCGACGGTGCCCCTGCCGGCGGAACTTTGCGGCGAACACGAACCGTTGGCCCTCTGTGCCGTGGGGGGCGGGCAGGATGGCTACGCGGTCGCCCATGCGTTTGCGCAGGCCGAGCTGCCCGCCGCCATGACCGGCGTGATTCTCACTGGTCCCTTTATGCCACAAAGCCAACGCGAGGTGCTGACCGCCTGCGCCGCGCAGCGGCCACGGCTGAAAGTGCTCGATTTTGCCGCCGAGCCTGGGGCCTTATTACAGCGGGCCGATACCATCGTGGCCATGGGGGGCTACAACACCACCTGTGAAATTCTTTCGCTCCAGAAGCGTGCGCTACTGGTCCCGCGCGTTTCCCCTCGCCTGGAACAATGGATCCGCGCCGAACGCTTACAAGCGCTGGGGCTGCTCGACATGGTCCATCCCGATCAGTTAACGCCCCACCATCTCTCCGCCTGGTTGGCACAGCGGCAACCAGCGCCGGCACGGCCCCGTCACCCGGTCGATCTCGATGGCTTAAACCGTCTGCCCAACCTGGCCCTGCACCTGCTGGCGGCCCCACGTTTGCGCAGCAAAACGATGCCGCGCCCTTTTATGTTGGAGAATGCTCATGCGAACAAACAACCAAACAGTGCGCGTCGGCTACATCCTCAAAATGTACCCGCGCTTCTCTGAGACCTTTATTGTCAATGAAATTCTGGCCCACGAGGCAGCCGGGCTGGCCGTGACGATCTTTTCGCTGCGTAGCCCAGTCGATGGCCGCTTTCACGAAGAGTATGCCCGTGTTCTGGCCCCTGTCATCTATGTAAATCCCAAAGCCAGCAAAGCGCTCGACCTGTGGGAGACATTGCGCCAAGGGGCAAGCCGCTATCCAGCGTTGCTATCCCTACTGCGCGCTGAGCCGGATCTCCAGATGGATGATCTCTACCAGGCGCTGCTGATTGCCCCCCTGGTAATCGAACAGGAGATAAATCTACTCCACGCCCACTTTGGCTCGGTTTCGACGAGCGTGGCGCGCCTGGTCAGTCGGTTAACGGGCATCCCCTACTGCTTTACGGCTCATGCCAAAGATATCTTTCACGAAGAGGTCGATCCCGCTGATCTACGGCGCAAGTTGCAGGACGCCGGCCGCGTGATTACGGTCAGTGACTACAACATTGAATACCTGCAAGATCTTTATGGTGATGCGGCGACCAATGTAGTGCGGATCTACAATGGTCTGGACCTGACCCGCTTTGCCTATGCGGAGCCGCTGGAACGGGCACGGCGCATTGTGGCCGTGGGCCGGCTGATTGAGAAAAAAGGCTTTGGTGATCTGATCGAGGCCTGTGCCATTCTGCACCAACGCGCCGTTGACTTCCAGTGTGAAATCATCGGTGACGGGCAGTTGGCAACCGCGTTGCAAGGCCAGATCGACCGTCATGGGTTAACGGCACAGGTGACCCTGTTGGGGCCGCGGCCGCAAAGCCTGGTGGCGCACCATGTCCAACAGGGCGCCCTCTTTGCCGCCCCCTGCGTCGTCGGTGGGGATGGCAATCGCGATGGGCTGCCCACGGTCTTGCTCGAAGCAATGGCACTAGGTACGCCCTGCGTCTCGACTGGCGTCACCGGCATCCCGGAAGTACTCGCGGATGGCAAAACCGGGCTGATGGTGCCCGAACGTGATCCACTGGCGCTCGCCAATGCCATGCAGCAACTCTTAGAGCAACCGTTGCTGCGGGTGCAACTGGCCCGGGCCGCACGCCAGTTGATCGAAACGAATTTTGCCAGTAGCGCCAATGCGGTGGCCATTCGCCGGCACTATGCCCACATCGCAGGGCAGCAGGCCACCGAATTGGCAAGGGAGGAAGTTTAATGCGAATTGCCTATATTTGTATGGACCCTGGGATCCCTGTCTTCGGGCAGAAAGGAGCCTCAATCCATGTCCAGGAAGTGATGCGGGCGCTCCAGCGGCGCGGGGCCACGGTTGAGCTTTTCACCATGCGTCTAGGGGGGGAAGCCCCAGCCGATCTGCGCCAGGTCGTTGTCCATCAACTGCCCGCCCTGCCCAAAGGCTTGACGACGGCCGAACGCGAAACCGCGGCACTGGCAGCCAATCCACGGCTGGCAGAGGCACTCCAAGTCGCCAACGCGGCCGGTACGCCCTTTGCCATGATCTATGAACGGTACTCGCTCTGGAGTGATGGGGCCATGGGGTTTGCCCGGCATCACGGCATCCCGGCCCTGCTCGAAGTGAATGCACCCTTAATCGAAGAGCAGCAGCAACACCGCGGCCTGGTTGATCAGGCGGCTGCCGCAGCCGTCGCCCGCCGCGCGTTTGGGGCAGCCGATCAGATCATCGCCGTCTCCGACGGGGTAGCTGACTATCTCAATCAGTTTGCGGAGGCCGCCGGCAAGGTGCAGGTCATTCCGAATGGCGTCGACATTGAACGCTTCTCCCCAACGACTTCCCCCCACCTCCCCTTCGACGCAGCAGCCTTTACCATCGGCTTTGTCGGTTCACTAAAGGCCTGGCATGGGCTGGAGGTCCTGGTAGAGGCCTTTGCCCTCGTCCATGATCTAGCGCCGGAGAGTCGGCTGCTCATCGTCGGTGATGGCCCCATGCGCGCCGAGCTGGAAGCTGGATTGGCCACGCGGCACCTATTGGCGGCTGTACACTTTACAGGGGCGGTGAACCATGATGAGATCGGGCGGTGGTTGACGGCAATGGATGTTGCCGTGGTGCCGTACCCCCAGTTAGAAAATTTCTACTTCTCGCCGCTGAAGCTCTATGAATATATGGCTGCCGGCCGGGCCGTGGTGGCCAGTGCGATTGGCCAGATCACCAACTTAGTTGACCATGAGCAGAATGGGCTGCTCTGTGCGCCTGGCGATAGCCGCGCGCTGGCAAGTAGCCTGCTGCGCCTGCGCAATGATAGTTCCCTGCGCACACGATTGGGCAATGCCGCCCACGCCACCATTCGCGCCCACCACACCTGGGATGCGGTCGCAGCACAGTTGCTGCAATTGGCTCATTTGCCCGCGCCAGCCCTAATCGCCGCCACCGTACCCAACACACAAGCACACCCGCAGGAAACAGCGCAGCGTGAGGAAAAGCACAAAAAGAGCACAAACGCCACGACGACCAATGCCCAAAGTCTGGCCGCTGCGTTGCCAGGCCTCTGGCAACTGTTGCGCCGGCTGCGACCCCAGCTTGCCCAACAAAAGCTGCTGATTGCTGGTGCCCTGCTGGCCCTGCTGGCAGGGATTGGCTTGCGCTTGCTGGAACCGTGGCCCCTTAAAATTGTGGTTGACCTGCTGAGTGGACAGCGCGCCGCGCTGCCCGCCTGGCTCTTAAGCTGGGGTGCGGAGGGTACGCTGGTCACAGCCGCGGTAGGGCTACTGAGCATTGTTGCCCTGCGTGCGCTGGCCGGTTACTTTAGCACGGTCTTTGCCGCGCTGGCGGGCAACCGGGTGTTGACAGCAGTCCGCAGCGAGCTCTATCAACACCTGCTGGGACTTTCCCTTTCCTACCACACGAATGCCCGCGGTGGCGATCTGCTGACCCGTCTCATCGGTGATGTGGGACGACTACAGGAAGTCGCCGTCACCGCGTTGTTGCCACTGCTCGTCAATCTGCTCACCCTGGTGGGTATGCTGGGGATGATGCTCTGGCTCGATTGGCGACTGGCCGTGCTCGGCGTGATCACCTTTCCGCTGGCGACCCTGACCATGCAGCGCTTTTCCAAACGCATTCGGCAGGCGGCCCGCGATCAGCGCCGCCGCGAGTCCGACATGGCCGCCACCGCCAGCGAAGCGCTGGGTGCCATGCGCGTGGTCAAAGCCTTCTCGCTGGAGGGCGCGTTAAATGAGCTCTTTGGCTCTGCCAACCGTAAGAGTCTCAAAGATGGCGTTAAAGCGACCCGTCTGGCCGCCAGCCTGGAACGCACAGTTGATCTCTTTATCGGCATGGGTACCGCGCTGGTGCTCTGGTATGGGGCCCATCTGGTCCTGCGCGGTACCTTAACCCTGGGCGATCTGATCATCTTCCTCAGCTATCTCAAAAGCGCCTTTCGCCCGATGAGCGATCTGGCCAAATACACGGGGCGCATTGCCAAAGCGGTGGCCTCCGGCGAGCGGGTACTCGACATCCTCGACACGCCGCCGGCAATCCAGGATCGCCCCGATGCGCTGGAAGCACCGCGCTTTCAGGGGGAAATTCGCTTTGAGCAGGTCAGCTTTGCCTATGGCGAGCAACCGCTTTTACGCAATCTCTCGTTTACGCTAGCCCCTGGCCAACGGGTAGCCGTGGTCGGTGCTTCCGGGGTGGGCAAATCAACGTTGGCCAGCCTGCTGCTCCGGCTCTATGAACCCAACCAGGGACAGATTTTGCTGGATGGGGTTGACATTCGTTGTTATACACAGGCTTCGCTGCGTGGCCAGATGAGTGTGGTGTTGCAGGAGAGTCTACTCTTTGGCGAAAGCGTGGGTGCCAACATCCGCCATGGTGCGCCGGACGCCGATGACGAAGCGATCGAAGCGGCCGCGCGCCAGGCCAATGCACATGATTTTATCATGACGCTGCCCGCGGGCTATGCCACCAGATTGGGTGAGCGGGGGGCGACCCTTTCCGGCGGGCAACGGCAGCGCATTGCCGTGGCGCGTGCGGCCGTACGCCGCGCCCCGATTGTGATTCTCGATGAGCCGACCGTGGGGCTTGATGAAGCAAATGCCCAGGCCGTTAATACCGCCTTGCGCCAGTTAATGGACGGCTGTACAGCGCTCCTGATCACCCATGATCTCAAACTCGCCGCCACCGCTGATCTGATTCTCTATCTGGAAGCCGGCCAGATCGTGGAACGTGGGACACACGCGGCGTTGGTCGCGCTGGGCGGGCGCTACGCCACGATGTACGGGTTACAGACAGCAGAGGAGCCAGGGTTGACCAACCGCGCGCCAGATGCGAACAATGAATGGCGCGCGGCTAAATCAACTGCCACCGACAGACGGGTTAGCCATGAACCCAATAGCGACCCCGCGCCGCCACACACAAACGGCAAGGAGCTGACCCATGTTAGCCCCGGCTGATGCGACATTAGTAAGGCGCGACCCCCAACTGCCAGGGCTGGCCACGCTCTTGGATCCGGAGCAAGTACGAGCCCAGGTGCAGCAATACTGTCCCCACCTGTCGATCAACCGCCTAACCCCCACCTATGTGCGCTATAAACCGGGGACCAACTGCCTGGTGGGCTATGAATTGGCAACGGCAGACGGGGTACAACAGCTCTACGGCATTACCTTTGCCCAGGATGAAGCAGCCAAGCTGGCCAAGCTGGCGCAACTGCCACCGCGTGCTGCGCCAGCAACTCGCGCGGTATCCGGCGAGCATGAGTTACCAGGGTTCCTGCGCAGCGCGGATCAACAGGTCAGCTTCTGCTTCTTTCCCCACGACCGGCGGCTGAAGGGGTTGATCAAGCTGTATGGGAATAACGAGGAGGAACAACAACGCCGCCACAAGTTGTTACGGCGATTATTGCCCCACCAGCGTGCCGGCTGGCAGGGAACGCTCACGCCCTTGCGCTACAAACCGGAACGGCGCTATGTGGCCCGGGTCAGCACAGCCGCCGGCCCGGTGGCAACGCTCCGCTGCTACAGTAAAGCGACCTTTGCCACCGCCATTGCCAACCAACGAGCCTGTGCCGCGCACCCCGAGCTGGGATTCCCGCCCTTGTTAGGGACAGTGGAACAGGACCAGATGCTGGCGCTTGGTTGGCTCGCGGGGACGGGCTTGGATCAGTTGCTCTTGCTACCGTCGGTGGGGCCTGGTCCGCTGCCCCCGCCGACGACAGCAGCGATTGCCGGCGTGCGCGCCGCGGGCGCGGCGTTGGCCCGCTTCCACCAGAGCCAACCGGCCCTTACCACGCGCTATACAATCGCCGCGGAAAGTGAAGCACTCCAAGCCGCCGCGGCGAGTGTCATCACGCTCCTACCGGCATTGCACGCGCCCGTCACGGCGCTGGTCGCCCAACTCACCGCTGCGTTGGCAAGCACATCTTTTCCGTGGCGGCCGCTGCATGGTGACTTTTCCGCGGATCAGATCTTGCTGTGCAAGGCAGCAACGGGCCAATTGGACAGTTCACCAGCGGTGGCCTTGCTCGATCTTGATCGCGCCGGATATGGCAATCCAGCCGCCGACTTGGGGGCCTTTCTCGCCGGGTTGGATCAGGCCGTGGTGCGTGGGATACTGCCTGCGGCCCATTTGCCGCCCCTAACGACCGCGTTGTTGGCCGGCTATACCGACGCCACCCCCACCCCGCCCGCCCCGGCACAGGTGACACTGCACCGTGCGATCCGGCTGCTACGCCTGGCCGGGGAACCCTTTCGCCAGCGTTGGTCACCGCTGTGGCCCACCGCGGTAGCGGCCACCGTACAACGCGTTGGCACCATCCTCAAGGATAAGGAGCGATTATGTTAGAGCAGCCCATGTCGGCAGCGTTATCTGCCGGTTTTCAACCTTTCGCACAATTGACTTTGACGGCAGGCGAGGCTGCGCCCTTGGGGTTGGCCCCGGGGATACTGCGGTTACAACGCGTTTGGCCACAAGCCCCGGATCACTTTGGCTTGGAATATGCCGACCAGCAGGGGCGCTTAGCACCAGGCCAATGGCTAGGTGACCAACCCCAATTTTTGAAGATCTTTAAGGCAACGGCACGTCTGGTCAAGGGCGAAGGGACCAACCTTTGGGCCGATCCAGTCCGCCAGATCTTCTTGCAACCGGGGGGCGCAGATCGCCGTCTGGTAGGGTTGGCCCCTCTGCTCAACCAGGAACAGGGGGAGATGATCGTCCACCGCCCAGAGCGCCGCGCGGTGGTACGCCTGCGCCAGCAGGGTCAACTGCTCTATGCCAAGGTGGTCCGGCCCGAGCGCACAGCAGCCCTGGTCGCCACCATGCAGCAGATGCAACAGTTAGCCGCTGGCCACTTTCGAACGCCAGCCGTCCAGGCCTATGATGCCGAACGAGGCATTCTCTATCTGACGGCACTGCCAGGTAAGTCGGTTGGTGATCTACTCGACGAAGGTGCGTTGGCCATGGCAGCACACCATAGCGGACTCATTCTGCAGCGGCTGCACCGTTTCCCGCTGCCGGCGACCGCACAGCCTCATACCGCCGAGGGCGAGATTGGGGTGATGGAAAAGTGGCTGCAACAGCTGCGTTGGTTAGCGCCGACCACCGCCCAGGCCATTAACGCACAGACAGCAAGGATCGATAAGGCGCTACGCGCGGCCACCACGCCGGTCGTCTTACTGCATCGTGACTATTATGACAAACAGATTTTTCTCTGGGTCAATCCAGCAACCGGCAGCACCGAGCATGGCTTGCTCGACTTTGATCTACTGGCGGTGGGCGAAGCGGCACTGGATCTGGCGAATGTGTTGGTCCACTTTGAATTGCGCACCATCCAAGGGCGCTGCACATGGGCCGAGAGCGCCACAGCAACCAGCGCATTGCTGGCAGCCTATGAGCCATCCCCAGCGGTTGCGGCGCGCATCGCCGCCTATGCGGATGCCACACGCTTACGTTTGGCCTGTGTCTACAGTTGTCGTCCGGCAGGGGTGCCCTATGTCGAGGCACTGTTAGCGCGCTTGGGGCGGCCAGTGGGCGGGGCGTAGCAGGGGGGCGGGGCAGTTTTAGACCGGGCCGCGCACCACTGGTGGTGCGGTCGGGCCAGGGCTACCCGTTTGGGGCTCCGGGGTAATGCCAATGCTATCATACAGATCCAGTGACTGCTGCAGCGGAAAGACAAGCAACCCCATGCCACTGTCATCAACCTGAAAAAGACCGGCACTGGTTTTCCTATCGCCCTGATTTAACCAGATCTGATACGCTTGATCGGGCTGTGAGGCGGGAAAGGCCCGCACATAGACCACGGCGATGCCCAAACTTGTATTCCAGAGAATGTCGGCCTGCGCCGCGGTGGTGCCGTCAGGGTCGAAAAGCTCCACTTCTTCTGGCGCTTCCGCGGAGAGCAGAATCAACGCCCGATTTTGTTGCGCCAGATCGTTGGCCAATTCGGTTTGGCGCGTCTGTAGTTGGCGATTCTGCACCAGAAAGGTGCCATTGAGCGCCAACAGCAGCAACGTCGCGGCCACGGTCGTCAGATACGAAAATGACCAGCGGCTATTTTTTTTGGTTTTGCCGGCGTGTGATCCATCGCGTCCGGCCGCAGCACCCAATGTGCCACTAGGCAACAGGATTGGTCGCTCACCCGGCAGGGCGGTAGCCGTCATTGCCGCGCGTAAACGGGCCGCCACTGCCGGGGGCGCGGCCACTGGGGGCGCGCTGTAAAGCAGCAACTCAGCCAGTTGGCTGTAATGGGCTAGCTCGGCGGCTGCTTGCGGACAGTCGGCGAGCTGGGTATGGACGACGTTAACTTCCTCGTCATCAGTTGCGCCAATACTATGCGCCGGGACCAACGCGGCCACAGTATCACATGGGTCAAGCGCTGGTTCGGATTGCCTTAGAAAGCGATCATCAGAAAACATGGAGAGACTTTTGCTTTATAAACTTAACAATACTTTACTTTTTCTCTATCTATAAGGTAACGTAACAAAGCCCTCTTTTAGATTTAACCACAAGGGCCAATTGCGTTCATTTTATCACTTTTTATTTATATTGCATTAATATTCTACTCATTTTCTTTTATAATTCATCTTGCGCGTGCGCCTAGGTAATCAGCGGCGCGGTGCTAACGGCGCAGCAATCAGCTACGGTGCCGGCGGATGTGCTTCCTCCCACAAGGTGCGCAATTTCTGTAACCCACTGCGTAACCGCGTCTTGACCGTCCCCAACGGCATGGCCAAACCATCCGCTAGTTCGCTATGGGTGTACCCCTGGTAAAAAGCCAGCTCAATTAATTGACGTTGTTCATCGGGTAATTGTTGCAAGAGGTGGCGCAAGATCTGGCCTTCAAACCAGAGTGGATTGTCACTAATTGCCCCTTCGGCGATCTCGGCAAAGAAGAGCTCACTGGGGCCACCCTGTTCAGCGTGGGGATAACGTTGTTCTTTGCGCAGCCGATCGATTGCCGCATTCCGGGTAATCGTCAGTAACCAACTACTAAATTGACCTAACGCCGGATTCCAACGATCGGGTTGTTGCCAGATTTTTAAGAAGACATCTTGCGTCACTTCTTCGGCCAGGGTCTGGTGGCGCAGCACACGTAGGGCCAGACTGTAGACCAAATTGCAATACCGTTGGTAAAGCTGCATAAAGGCAGCCTGATCGGATTGGGCGATTGCGCGGAGCAGCTGAATGTCGTCGATCGGTGTACTTGTGTGCGAAGACAAAACCATTGTAGTAACTTTGTCACTGACCTTTGATGCGATTGTTTTGACAACGGCAGGTAAATTCCCCTAATTTGAAGTTCAATTTAGTTAGGGAGCATACCGAATTTCCAAACAGTGCGCACTTTTGATCGACATTGAATCGTCGCCCACAGTGTAACACAACTTGATTAATTGATAAATCCAGCCTAGGACTTCATTTCATTTCGGTTAAAAGTACGGTTAACCAAATCTGTGGTGCGCATTATCAGTAGAGCGCAATCGCGGTGCGAAGGGGCACCTCGTTGCTGGGTATACCCATTACCTTCCTGGGGAAATCTCCCATCGGCTAGGGCAGCGTCTGGGGAATAACAGTACTTTCCCCATGCCTCGCCCCACCCATAGTTGCGCCGCACAATGGGGTACAGACCCGATGCAGCCCTTCACCCACAATGGTAAACTGAACACAAGCAATTGAGTGGGGAGAAAGACTCCCGATTCAGCGCTTGCAGCAAAAGGAGTTACTCATGACCACGCTAGAACTGCTACTCGTTACAGGTGTTTTCAGCGGCCTTTTACTCTTACGCTTTGGGATACCGCTGGCTTTCATGTGGCTGATGCGCCTCTTCTGTACACGGGTCTTACATCTGCAATCGTAGTTTATCTCTATCTGAATCGCTTGTGGCCAACTACTACGACCCTCACCTAAGCTTTGTTGAAGCCCGCCTCTGCCTTCGACAAGCTCAGGCGACGGCTGAGTAGTTACTGTGGCCGCTTGACTACACGATTCCCACTGAAGGAGTCTCTTATGGGCGTAATCTACAGGCACGCCCCAATTAGTCTATTGCGCTGGTTGTTCATCAGCACCCTGATCTGGTTGGCGTTGTTATGCAACACGTCAACCAGCCAGGCCCAAGCGCTGCCGCCCCACTTACCGCTGGCGGGCAAAGACCAACCGTGCGCCGACTGCCACGAAGCGGAAAATGAGGCCTGGCACGCCTCGCCCCATGCCACAGCGCTTGATGCCGGCACCAATACCGATGGCGCAACTTGTGTTGACTGTCATGGCGAATATATTGAAGAGCACCCGCGCGCCGACATGATGACCTTGGCCGTCGATTCCGCGATTTGCGCCGACTGCCATGAAGAGACCTTTACGCAGTGGGAAGACTCAACCCACGCCGAAGCCGAAGTGCAGTGTATTAGCTGTCATCTCTCCCATTCGCAAGAGCTGCGCTTGACCGATGAAACGCTCTGTGTTTCCTGTCATCAACAGCCGATTGAAGATCAATTTCACACAGCCCATTGGGCGGACGACGTCACTTGCAGTGCCTGTCACCTACCGACGCCGACTTTACATAATGCCCTGGCCAGCAGCGACCCAGCCGTTGGTTTGATGACCCCCAGCCACGATTTTGTCAAGGTCGCTGCCGAGAGCTGTCTCGACTGTCACCGTGAAGATGTGCAGAACGTGGACTGGTCTGCCACTGAAATGAGCACCGACGCCTCAGCCCAGAGTGCCACACTCGCCACCCAATTGCAATCAGCCGAAGGGCAGTTGCGCGCCATGGGAATCATGACGCCGGTGGCGTTGGGGATCGGCATCAGTTTGGGCGGTTTTATCGGCATCGTCTTTATGTTATTTGTGAGTCGCTGGGGCACGAAAAAGGCGGAATGATGAGCAAGATTGAACTGTTCGACCCAATGCCTGCCACACGAAGTGAGCATCTAAAATTAATTGCCCGATTTGTGCATGGCGAGTCCGTGACTCGCCCTAGTCGGTTGCGAGTCACGGACTCGCCATGCACGGAAGGTGTTTTTAGGCGACAACTGAGCAGCCACAAACTTTCACGGCGCACCTTACTCAAATGGACCGGCATGAGCGCCACGGCGTTAATTCTGGCCACGGCCCTGCCGCAACGCACACAGGCGACCGTCGATGTGCCGCCCATGCAAGACGAAACGGCTGATCTAACCGTTGGCTTGCTGATCGACCTCACGCGCTGCACGGGCTGTGAATCTTGCACCGTGGCCTGTCAAGAAGTTAATCAGCGGCCAGCCTGCACGACACCACCGACCACACTGACGAGCAACGCGTATTCATTTATTGACGACCGTACAATCTCGATCAACATGGCTGAAGAGCGGACGGTCTATGTCAAACGCCAGTGTATGCACTGCGAACATCCCGCTTGTGTGTCGGCCTGCACGGTGGGGGCGTTACAAAAAAGTGCCGGCGGCCCGGTGATCTACGATGCGGACAAATGCATCGGCTGCCGCTACTGTCAATATGCTTGCCCCTTTGGTGTCCCGACCTATGATTGGGAAAACCCCTTGGGGCTGATCCACAAGTGCCAGCTGTGTGCAGCACGCCAGGCTGAAGGTGAGTTGCCGGCCTGTGTGGCGGCCTGTCCGAATGGGGCACTACGTTTTGGCAAACGGGAGGCATTGCTGGCCCAAGCGCATGCGCAGATCGCGACAAACCCGGATCGGTATGTCGATCACGTCTATGGCGAGTTCGAGGTCGGTGGAACGTCGGTACTCTACTTGGCGGCACAGCCTTTTGCCAGCCTTGGCTTTCCCACCTTCGGCAACGAACCGATTCCCGCCGTCGCCGAGCTGGCGATGGAACGCACACCGCTGGTGGCACTGGGCGTGGCAACCGTGGCGACCGTACTACATCGCCTGACCAAACACCACGGCCAGCACATTGAAGTCGTGTTAACCAGCGCGATTGACGAAGCAGCAGAGTCTGTAAGTGAGTGCGCAACCGCAGCAGAGAGCGCACAACCAGAAAGTGATGACGAGAACTCATGACCGTGCATACGCTTACCCACAACGAACCCTTTACAATTGGCCCCTTCCGGCGTGACTGGGTGGTGATCGGCCTGCTGGCCGCGCTGATGATGGTGGGGGTAGTGGCCGGCGTTGGGCGGCTCTTTGCTGGGCTGGCCGCGACCACGGCCCTCAATGACACATATCCCTGGGGGATCTGGATTGGCTTTGACTTTGCCCTAATTGCCGTGGCCGGCGTCGGTTTTACGATGGCCTTTGTGGTGCATGTCCTGCATTTTCATCACCTGCAGGCCGTGCTGCGACCGGCCTTGTTTGCCGGCCTGATGGGCTATGTGGCGGTGCTCCTGCTGCTGGTGCTCGACTTGGGGCGGCCGGATCGTTTTTATCACTTTATCCTCTTTTGGAATTTCCATTCGCCGCTCTTTGAGATCAGTTGGTGCGTGCTGCTCTACACCACCGTGCTTGTAATTGAAGTCAGCCCCGAGATCTTAGGCTGGCTGGGCTGGCAGCGCTTACTCCCCTGGGTCGCGCGCTTGATAACACCGGTGACAATCCTGGGCGTGACGCTCTCGACTTTGCATCAATCGACCCTGGGCACGCTTTACTTGAACATGCCCCATCGACTCGACCCGCTCTGGTACAGCCCCTATCTGCCGCTGCTCTTTCTGGTTTCGGCGGTGATGATGGGCTTTAGTATGGGGTTGTTGAGCTACCAGGAGGCTTGTCAGATCAAAGGCTGGCCGCTTGACCAGCAAGTGATTGCGACGCTGGGCAAGGGGATGTCGTTGGTGGCGCTGCTCTATTTAGCCCTAAAAATTGGGGAGTTGGCCCTAGCTGGCGAGTTGGGTGGATTGACCAGTGGTAGCCCCACTGCCCTGCTGTGGGCGAGCGAACTCGTGGTTGGGGTGATCATCCCGGTGGTGATCTGGTGGTGGCCAGGGTGGCGACGTGACCGCGTGATCCAATGGCTAGCCCCGCTGCTCGTCCTGATCGGGGTTGGTCTCAATCGCTTTGATGCCACGCTCTTTGCCCAACAGTTGATCACAACCACGCAAGAATTTGTCGTTTACGCGCCGCACATTCTCGAGTGGTTATCGACGGTGGGGATTCTGGCCGGGGCAACCTTGGGGTGGTATGTGGGGGTCCGTTACCTCGTTGCGGAAAAGTGAGGAAACAACAATGACAGCGATCTATGAAACAACCATTGTGTTAGCTCTGTTTCTGTTACGGCTGGGGATACCGCTGGCGGTGATTGTGCTGATCAGCGGTTGGCTAAAGCGGCTGGATACACGGTGGGCGGCGGAAGCAAGCGCCTATGGGCGGGCCAAAGCCTGGGATGCGCAAGCAACTGCCCAACAGATGGTACAAGCGCTAACACCTCCCTGTTGGGTGCAACGGGCTTGTCCGGCTGACCAACGCGCGCACTGTGCCGCCAACCAACAGCCCACATTGCCTTGCTGGTTAGCACGCATGCGCCAGGAAGGGCACCTGCCAACAGCCTGTGTCAACTGTGCGATCTTTGCCCTGCCACTGACCATTGCACCAGCAAACGCGTTATCCCACACTGGCGGTGGTGATGACTAAAGCGCCGCCAGTAAGTAATAATGGCACGCGGATTTAGCGGGTTAGGCGGATAAACCGGATAAAATCAGCGAAAATCCGCCTAATCCGTTAAATCCTCGTTCTATTTCCCGATCAGCCTAAGCCAGCTTGATCAGCCCCCTGGCAATCGCGAATTTGACCAGTTCGGCGCGGTTGTGTAAGTTGAGCTTGGCCATGATATTCTCGCGATGGCGATCAACCGTCTTGGGGCTAATGACCAGTGCTGCGGCGATTTCGCGGTTCGTGCGCCCTTCGGCAATGCAGGTCAGCACCTCACGCTCACGGGGGGTCAGAGTCTCGAGCAGATGAGGTTCGCCATTGCCATCAGCAGCGGAGCGTTCCAGGGCATCTTTGACGAGAAAACGGGCCAGGCTGGCATATAAAAAGACATTGCCCTGATGGACCACACGGATCGCTGAGACCAGATCATCCGGCGCGGCGCGTTTGGGAATGTAGCCAGCAGCCCCGGCATTGAGCATCTCGAAGAAATATTGCTCATCCTCATGCATGGTGAGGGCCAATACGGCTGTTTCTGGGCTGATTTCGCGGATGCGCCGGGTGGCTTCAATGCCATTCATACCCGGCATGGCCACATCCATGATCACCACCTGTGGTTTCAACGCGGCGACGGCGCGTACCGCTTCCTCGCCACTGTCCGCTTCCCCCACAATTTCCATATCAGCTTCCGCCTGAAAAAGCATCCGCAGGCCGGCGCGCACAATCTGGTGATCATCCACCAACAGCAGACGAATTTTCATCTGATAACACTCCTGAACTCTAACGAATAATTAATGGAGAACAATTAATTATTAACGCCTAGTGGCGAAGCAGCGCCGCCGGCTGCGATGAGCAATGGGATCTCGACATGCACCTGGCTACCGGCCCCTGGGGCGCTATCAATCTCACACTGCCCCCCCAATAACAAGGCGCGTTCACGGATGCCAAACAAGCCCCAACCTGGCCGCTGACCATCACGCCCATGCAAGGTGGCGGGATCGAACCCGCTGCCATTGTCCGCGATGGTGACACAGATCCGCGCCAGGTAGTAGCTCACGGTCAGGGTAACCTGAGTGGCACGGGCATGTTTCGCAATGTTCGTAAGCGCTTCCTGGGTAATGCGGAAGATCACCGTTTCATACTCCGCCGGCAACCGGCTTGGGGTGCCATCGACGACAAAAGCAACCCCAAGTTGGGTGCGCCGTTCATACTCCTGGACATACCAACGGAGGGCAGCCACCAAGCCCAGGTCATCAAGCTGAGAGGGACGCAGATCGGCGATGAGCTGGCGCAACTCGCCCAGCGCGCTGGTGGCAAAGTTGACGATCTCTTGGATCTGTTGCGCAGGCACCGGTTGGCCGGCCACGGTCAGTGCTTCAACACCGCGCAACCCGAGCGCAATAGCGGTTAATGATTGGCCAGTGGCGTCATGGAGTTCACGTGCAATCCGTTGGCGCTCGGCCTCTTGCGCGCCCACTACCTGGTTCAGCAGTTCGCTCAACATCTTTTCGCGCAGCTGCGCCGCTTGATAGAGTCGCGCATTTTCCAGCGAAAGGCCCAACTGTTGTACAATCCCCGTGATTAACCGCAACTCATCGGGGCTCAAACGTTGGGCACTGCCCTTGGTGCGTGCCAGCGCCAGGCACCCGATCACCTGTTGTTGGGCATGGAGCGGCAGGGCAATATAGAGGGTGGGGCTGAGATATTGGGCACAGGCTTGCGTCAACAGATTCACTTCGACCAGGATCTCGAGCACCTGGCCATCGGCATGGGCACACAAGGCGCGGCTTTCCGCAATACTGCGCTGGCCCAACTGCAAGGTGAGGTTATAGCGTGACTGACCAGCTGCCACATAAGTGGTATCAATGAAGCCGGTATGGACCGCATCAGTCGCCTCCCCGGTTTCCCGGTTGACGAGCAGGATGAGACCAGCATCGGTAAAATGGAGATTAGCGACGATCTTTTCCAGCGCTGTCGTCAGTCGCGCCGTCAATGGCTGTGGCATTACCAAGAGGTTGGAAAGTTCAAGCAGCAATGCCAACTCCCGCGTGCTCAGGCGTAGCTCGTCATTGAGCCGCGAGATTTCACTCACACTGCGCCGTTCCGCGGCCAAGGCTTGACTTTGCGCCAACAAACGGCGCTGATTGGCTTCATCCAGACGACGCTGACTTTCCACATCAAAGACACGCAAGGCGTTCGTCAGAAAAAAGGTGCAGGCAGTTGCCATCAACGCGCGGAAAAGTTGCACCGGAATGCCAAACCAGGCCAGAAAGGTGGCACTATTGAGCCAGGTCGAAGGCGGCAACGCAGTGGGACGGACAAAGAGCTGGCCAATCACGCCATAGAGCAAAAGCGCGCTGGCACACCAGACTAGATCGCGGCTAAATTGGGTGAGATTCTGTTCACGAAAGGTGCGCTGTTGGGCCATTAATACCCACGCCCCCAGCAGTGCGCCAGGGATACAAAGTAAATAGCGTGCCAGCACATCGGTCATTGCCAACCATGCAGCCAGGGTTGGTTGCCAGATCAGCCACACCAGCAGGCTACTCAACAGCCAAAGGCTCAATGGCCCCCACAGCGGCAGATAACGCGGCCAGCGGCGTGGGGTGCGCATGGGGCGCGAGGTACTTCCAAACCAAAGCAACGCCAGGAAAGAGAGCACAAGCAGGGCCAGCCGCATCCCCTCCACCCACAGCGAGGGCGGATTGCTGCTACGGTGGGCGGCAATCAGTTGAAACATCTCGTACCACTCATGGGCACCATGCAACAGGGCAAAGGCGGCCAGCGGACCAAGCGCGACAGCTAATGGAAACGACGCGTTGCGCCGGCGCGCTAATAACAACGCCAGCCCCATGGCAAAAAAAGCGAGTCCATAGAGGAAAAAGACAAAGATAAGATTGTCCACCAAAAAAGCCGAGATTGGATTCATGGGTAACGGCAAATCTACTGCATACAATTTGATCAGCAAAGAGCATTTGTGATTTAATTCACATTATACCACAAATGAATCGTTTTTGTATCCTCTGCGTATAAAATCAGTATATCGACCTATTTAGAAAAAAAGCAATGACAACCACTACCGCTATGCAAAATCTGCACAAGAATCAACTGTTCGCCCCCCTCGATACCGACCTACACCTGGAACGAATTGGCGGTGGCAATGAAACGGAAGTCTATTGCACCGACGACCGCCGCTATGTGGTCAAGGTCAAAAGTACGCCTTACCATAAAGATGCGACGACGCTACAGCAGGCAATCGTGTTGCGTAAAGCGGCCCGGCGCTTTGCCACGGTGATGACGAAGCGACACAGCATTCCCAATTACTTTCTGATTGCGCAAGGGGATGCCGGTGTCCCCCAGTTGTTGACCCTCCAACCCTATTATGGCAATGCGCGATCCTTGGCGTCCATTAACTATGCGCAGCTCAATTTGCAGCGCCGCGCACAACTGGCCAGGCAACTGCTCTACATTATTTGGCGGGCGGTTGGGGCTTATTTCAAACGGGGCTGGATGCCTGATCTCTATGGTCGCGCGAGTGCTAGCCACGCCGAACGGGCGCAACTCAACCAGCCCCACATGTTGCCCTGGCGGCTGTGGAGTTTTTTGGTGCAGCGCAATCTGCTGCGCGCCCATAATTTGATGCTCAATGGCGACGACCACTGCATCATCCTGGTCGACTATGACCCGGTGACACGCGGCAAGCTCTACCAACAGGTCTACTATACCGTGCGCCTCTGGCTCTTCTGGCGCGATCTGCTGTTGATTGGCCTGATGGTGTTGACGGGTTATGTGCCGACGTTGCCAGGGGGTGAAGGGGTGACAGGGTGACAAGGTGAAGGGGTGAAGGGGTGATACTGTTACACTATCTTACAACGGGATTCAAATCCCGGCCTGACAACGAGAAGCCGCCGCAGCGGCTGAGAAAACGCTCCTAGCCGCTGAGGCGGCTTCTCGCTGTTAGCAAGGGGTTTTAACCCCATTTCGTAAGATAGTGCAACAGTATCAAGGGGTGACAAGATGATGGGATGATTCAGGCGACGAGATCACCCTGTCACCCTGTCACCCCTTCACCCCTTCACCCCTTCACCCTGTCATCCTGTCATCCTCACGCAAAAACCGGCACCTGCAGATCAGGGATGAGAGCAACCTTGGCCATCAGGGTATCGGCGTCGATGGCGCTGAGCTTGGTCAATGGGGGGCGCACGAAGAGCCAACCTGGGTCGTTGTGGAGCGTCGTGAGGATCTGTTTGAGCGCGGGGATGGCGGCGAAACCCTGCGTAGCTGTGCGCAGTTGATTGATCTTCTCCTGCAGTTGCAAGGCTTCTGCCCCTTGCCAATGGTCGAAGAGTTGGCGTTGGGGACCAGGCATAATGTTCGCCACGGCATTGATGGTGCCGGCACCGCCGGCTTGCAGAGTCTGCAAGAAGAATTTCTCGCTGCCGGTAAAGGTGCCAAAGCCGGGGAACGCTTGCAGGATCGCGTTCAGATTCTGCCAATCACCCGAACTGTCCTTGATGCCAACCACGATGGTTGGATAGGCCGTGATCAGCCGCTCGATCAGGGCCAGGCTGATGCCAACCTGGGAAATGGGTGGAATGTGATAAAGATAGATGCGCAGCCGCCGGTCACCCACGCGCTCGATCACTTCGGCATAACTGCGGAAGAGGCCATCATCACTCACCCCTTTGTAATAGAAGGGCGGCAACATGAGTACGCCACCACAGCCCATAGTGACACTGTGGGCTGTGAGGCGAACGGTGTCCGGCAGCGCGCAGCAGCCGGTGCCGGGCATCACTTGGGCCGCAGGGATGCCGGCATCGATCAATTGGGTCAACAGATCGATGCGCTCTTCGACGGAAAAGGAATTGGCTTCGCTGGTGGTGCCAAAGGGGCAGAGGCCATGCGCACCGGCGGCCAGTAACCAGCGACAATGTGCCAGC
The DNA here is from genome assembly GCA_022842065.1 of Caldilineaceae bacterium. The sequence continues at coordinate 89,664 of JALHQH010000015.1, read as the reverse complement.
CAGCGTCCAAAGTCCGGTCGCAGATCGTGTTGGACAGGGGTTAAGGTCGGCACAAAAATGCCACGCAATTGATGATTTGTATCCATTTGATTCTCCTTGGTCATTGATATAGAACTTCGTCACTTGATTTTTGCCACCGACAACACAACTGTACCCCATGCAGCGCGCGGCGCGAATATTTACCCTCAGGCACAAGGTTCAGCGCTTAATCAGCGGGAGCCGAAGGCACACAAACAAAAGGGGAGGATGGCGCCGCGCAGTCATTGCGCAAAGCGACGCCACCCTCCCCTTTGTCAGCGTGCTCAATTATTTTGCCCGAACAACAAGGTACCAGTCGGTGGTTAGGCATCAAAGAGCTTGACCACTTGATTGAAAATATCGGATTCAGTAATGATTCCAACCACTTGATGTGCGTCATTGACAACGGGTAGACCGCCGATCTTATAACGCACCATCAGGCGGGCAGCGTCAGCCAGCGTCGCTTCCGGTTTGACCGTGATCACATCGCGCTGGACAATACGCGCGATCTTAACCTGCTGCATCAGATAATCCAGCTCGGCCCGGTTCAGATTGCTTACTTCCGATGGCAATGCGCCCCGAATATCGCCCAACGTCACAATGCCGGCAAGTTTGCCATCCTCGATCACAACCAAGCGCCGGATATTGCGTTCCTTCATTAACGCCTGGGCTGCGGGCACTGAGGTCGCTTCATCAACACAGGCCACCGGCGTCGCCATCATTTCATGGACCTGCATGCTGCGCCACCGGGCAACCGGATCGGGCGCAGTCGCGCCCGGCTCTACACCACCGACTGAGACTTCATTCATAAACAAACCTCCATCCAGAGTAGGGTCCAAAGCAGTTGCGCATCCCATGGCACACCAGTTGTCGGGTCACAGCCGCTTGGGCAGATGTAGCGGACCAACGATTGGATCAAGTATCTTATTAGGCGTTATCCAGGGCTCGGCGGCTGAGCTTGTCGAAGCCAAAGAGCCCTGGATAACGCCTATCACCATTAAATTCATTGAGGCTGAAGCGGCTGTGGGCGTCCGTTTCACCCTCAGCTTAGCAATAATCTGGCGGGGAGAGACTAGTCAACCGGATAGGTTTTGCCTCGCCTGCGGGGTAGTTTTGTTAACGGTAGGACTTATGCAGTTACCGGCAGCTGAGCAGGGGCCCTTTGGGCGCGAAGCCAGAGATAACTACGTAAGTCCTAGACGAGTGAAAGGTTAGCGGGCTGGTGGCGCGATGACCACAAAGTCAGCCCCGTCACTACCTGCCACTAGCGGCAAGCGGACGCCACTTTGCGGATCATAGAGGCCGACGATGATCTGCTGCCAGGGGGCGGTGAAGGGGACACGGTAGTGGTCGTCAATGGTTTCACCCGCGAGCCAGGTGGCGGTGGGCGCAAGACCGTTACGCGGCTGGCCGTCGTACTGCCCGACAAGCTCACCAGCCCCATTGAGCAATTGGACAAAGACAGTGTAATCGCGGTTGAGCAGCGTTGTGGTTTGCCAGCGTAAGTGCACATCAACCGCAGCAGCTTGTCCACCTTCCGTGGTGACCTGGGCGTCAAGCAGTACGATCCCAGCTTGCCAACGGGCTATGGCATTGGTGGATGTGGCGATGGGTGGCAGCTGGGGCAACAGGCGGACTTGGCCCAAGATCAACCGATCCCCAATCGGCGCGCCAGCGCCATCAAAGAGCGCGAGCCGCTGGTTGGGCAAGCCAAAGGGATAAAAACCAAGGATCAGCGTGGCCAACGTCGCTGCGGTCGGGGGCGGCGTAACCGTTAACTCATAGTCATCAACAAAGCGTTGGTTGGGCTGCCAGGCACGGGTCGGGTAGCGACCAGCGTAAGGGGCACCATCATATTGATAGAGGATGCGATCCTGCGCATCGACCAGTTGGAGAAAAAAGGTGTAATCGGCGGCGATGGGCGCGGCCGTGGTGAAATAGAGATTAAGCGGCAACTGTTCATCGGGTACCAGGGCAGCCCCTTGCGCCAGGTCATAACCAACAAGGGTCATCCCGCCGGCAAAGGTGGCATTAACCGGTCGCGCTGGCGTAAAGTCTGCGGCGACAACCGGTGGGGTGGCAAAGTGCGCGCGCAGCGTTGGCAGCGGCCAAAGGGCAATCGCAAGGAAACAAAGAGGGGCCAGCCGCGCCAGCCAAGGCCAACCGCGTTGGGGCAACCAGCCGCGCCAGCCCACCAGCAGCAACAGCCCTATGGCCGGCGCGGCGGGGAGCAAAAAACGCGCCTGTTCGCCAAAGGAGATCAGGCGCATATAGTTGATCATGCTCACCAACGTGGCCCCAAACCAGAACAGCGCCAGCAACAACCCAGCGCGCAACTCACGGGTAAAGGGGCGGAACGCGCTGATCACTAGCCCCGTCACCCCAATAAGGGTGATAATTTGCACAAAGCGGAAAAAGGGCGCGGGCGCAAAGATCGCGACAAAGAGTCCCCAATAGCTGTAGAAGAGAAAGGGGAGCAGCGTCCACACCTCCGCCCAATCCATGAGCACCGGGCGTTGCAAGGTGGTAATGATCACCGACATCGCGTTGAGCGGGATCAACTCGTGATAAACCAACAGGTTGCGGCCATACCAGTAACCCGCGGTCAGGGCAACGCCGCCCAGGATCGGCAACACAACCGCTGAGGCACCGCGCCAGGTATTTAACCGCCGCTGTTGAATCAGGATAACCAGCGCGGGCAGGGCAACCAGCAACACACTATATTTGGTCAACGCGGCCACCCCAGCCACACAGCCGAGCAGAAACCACTGCCTGGTCGTCGCCTGTGGGCGTTGGGCAAGCGCGGTGGTCAACCAGACGACCGCCACCATCCCCGCGGCGGCCCAGGCATCATTGGTCACCGAAGTGGAAATAAAGAGGAAGAGCGGATTTAATCCCACCAGCGTCGCCACGGCCGTGGCCAACCCACTTTGCCCCGGTGCGACCAAGCGCACCCACAGCCACGCCGTCGCCACAGTTATCACACCGCCCAACAGTGAAACCAGGCGCGCAATCAGCCAGGCGCGCTGCACGGCGGCGGGGGTCGTGGGCAGGGCAATGCTCTGCTGTTTACTCAGCCCAGGAAAATAGAGATTCGCTTGGACGCGGGTCTGCGCATCAGCATCGGCATAGGGAGTGCCCACGCTGGCTAGCGCGGCCAGGGTATAGTAGAGCGGCGGCTGGGTGAGCAGCTCATACGAAAATTCGGCGGTGGCGTGGTCGATGGGCGGCACCTGCTGGAACTTGCGCAAATAGTTGATGTGGTTCATGTGCGCGATGGCGTCAAAGCCGGCCAGCGGCGGCGTCACCAGCAGATAGACGGTGGCCACGGTGAGATAGAGCGTCAACGTCAGCAGCAGACCCGCGTAGGGCCACGGGCGCGGGCGGATGGGATGCTTGATGATTGCGGTCAAAAATTGTACGTTCTTCATGGTTGGGCAGCGTACCCCAGGCCGCCGTCTGTGGTCAAATTAGCTGCCTAAACGCAACGTTTCAATTCAGGCGCAATTTGATATAATCAGCATGGCGTCTTCAAACCAAGCCCAACCTTCCGGCCAACCAAGAGGAACAACGTCCCATGCGCATTATCGATGCCCATAACCACCCCGACTGGCACCGCCATGATCTCACCAAATTTCTGGCGAATATGGCACAGTACAACATTGAAAAAACCTGGCTCCTCTCCTGGGAAGCGCCAGTCACCGAGTATGATCCAGCCTACAACACCGTTTCGCTGGTGGCCGCCAATGGCTACCCGATTCCCTTTACCCGCTGCCTTGCCTACAAGGAGCAGGCGCCGGACAAGTTTGTGCTCTGTTATGGGCCAGACCCGCGGCGGCCGGATGCGATTGATCAACTGGAAGCGGCGATGGCGGTGCATGGCGTGCAGGTCTATGGCGAGTTAAAGCTGCGGTTGATGTATGACGATCTGGACGCCCTGCGCCTCTTCCGTTTTTGTGGCGAAAAGGGGCTGCCAATCACCGTGCATATTGACTACGAGTTTGAGACCGGGCGCAAATATCCGCGGCCCAACTGGTGGTATGGCGGTGGCATTGAGCCCTTTGAGCGCGCCGTGCGTGCTTGTCCAGGGGCAACCTTTATCGGCCATGCCCCCGGCTTCTGGGCGCATATCGCCGGCGACGATCAGTACAACAAAGTGCCTTATCCCAAGGGCGCAGTGACACCGGGGGGCAAAGTGCCACAGATGTTGCGCACCTACCCCAACCTGATGGCCGATCTCTCCGCCGGCTCGGCACTGACCGCACTCAGCCGCGATCCAGGCTTTGCCAAAGAGTTTCTGATCGAATTTCAGGATCGGCTGCTCTATGGCCGCGACTGTTTTGACAATCGACTGCAAGAGTTTCTCAACTCGCTGGCATTGCCGGAAACCGTACTGAGCAAGATCTATGCGGAGAACGCCTTGCGGCTAGTGCCAGATCGGGCTTAAGTGATCACAAACTATAATGACTAACCCCTCCCTAACCCTCCCCTGCTAAGGGAGGGAACCTGAGTCTCCCAGCTAGATCCCCTCCCTTAGCAGGGGGGGTTAGGGAGGGGTAGCTTGGTAAGTACCACAAACTTACGATTTTCCCGTCGTACTGCTGTGGAAATAGAACGCTGAGTTGGCTGATGCGGCGGATCTGGGCGGATAAAATCAGCGTAAATCTGCCTAATCCAAAAAATCTGCGTTCTATTTCCATCCTTATCGGTGACACAGATATCGGGCCTACACCGGGGAAAGCGATCAATCGATTATTGAAAAAGAAGGAAAAGCGTATGTCCGCTGTAAATTTAGGGGTGATTGGGTTGGGGTTGATCTGGCAGCGCGTCCACAAGCCGATCATGACGAGCAAAGAAAGTCTTTTTAACCCAGTCTCCTTTTGTGATTTGAGTGAGGAACGGCGAAATGCCACCCGAGCCGAATTTCCCCAAGCCACGATCGTCGCCGATTACCACGAACTGCTTGCCCTGCCCGAAGTCAAGGTGGTGCAGGTGTTGACACCGATTGCCTACAATGCGCCGGTGGCGCGCGCCGCGCTGGCGGCAGGCAAAGATGTGATCATGGAGAAGCCAATAGCCCGTTCGGTAGCCGAAGGCAAGGAGTTAATGGCGACAGCAGAACGCTTGGGGCGGCAACTGTTGATTACCGAGCAGTTGGCCTATCGCCATGCCGACGCCCAACTGGCCGCCCTCCTGGCGCAAGGTGTAATCGGCGAGCCGATTCTCTGGGAACGGGTGCAACATCTCGAAGCGGACATTGGCCAAGGCGCGATGCGCTACGAGAACACCCCCTGGCGCAAAGAGGCCAACTTTCCCTTGGGCACCCTCTTTGACGGCGGCATTCACATCATCGCCAGCCTCTCGCGCATCTTCGGCCCGCCCAACAGCGTCGCCGCTACGGGACGCAAGTTGCGGGAAGAATATGGTGAGTACGATCAGGTCGCCATGCTTTTCAACTACACGAATGGGTTAACCGGCACGTTGAGCCACTCCTCCTATCTGCCGGCGCTCAAGAATTACTTCTACATTCACGGCACCACCGGGGTGATCAGCGTCGAGGCCGAGCGCATTGTCATCGAACGCAAAGAGGGGCAGGAAGTCATTCCTGTGCCGCCAGAAGTCGTCTATGAGAGTATGTGGCAAGCGATTATCGAGGCCTACCAAAGCGGCCAAGCCCCCTACTACACCCCGGCGCGGGCGATTCAGGATGTGGCGATCTTAGAGGCAGTCGATCAGGCGATCAAACAGGCAGCGCGGGTTGCAGTGGCACAGATTGGGTAGAGCCAACGCATTGACATCATCAGCGTAGGCGGGAAACGGTGGTCGAACCGACGCTACCACTCATCTACTGGGCGGTCTTTGGCCAGCGCAATGAACACAATCGCTTCTCGTTCAAGTCACCGCTTGGGCGAGCTGCCCAGTGATGTCGAGCAGCGGCTGCGCACCTGCACCCTCGCCCAACGCAACACCCTCGTCAACCCAGCGCTCGACGCAGCAACGTGGGACGAGTTTGAGGCCGCGTTGCCGTAGGAGACGGCGTGACAGATAAAAAACACTACACCAAAAGGGGTTGCGGCGCGTTGCCGCAACCCCTTTGCTTAGTAAAGAACAAGTGCCAACCATCACACAGATTGTTAGTTAGGTGCCACCCTATCTGGTGAGAGCAGTGTGTTACGCTACGGTCGTTGGTGCAGCAAGGTTACCAGCTGTAGCTACTGGTGAGGTATTGCAACCCCGTCCCATCCAACTTCTGTCCCGTAAACTGGTGATCCGTGGCGACGGGGACAAGGTCACGCTGTTTGCCCCTTCGGCAAGCTCAGGGTAAACTCCGGCGTAGTAGCGTTGATCGCCGCTGGGATTGGTGCTGGTGTCCGTGGTCAACACGGTACTGCCCAGGTGGTCGGTGTGCAGGTAGGTATAGACGCCGTTGGTCGCCGGGCTGTTGTTGTGCATGGCAACGCGTTGGCCGTTGAAGTAGTAGTAACGGATGACATCGCTGTCGGTCACCTCAAAGAGTGGGCTGATGTAATAAGTGAGATTATCATTTGCTGATCTCTTCTTTGATTGGACCCCAGTCTGTGATCAGATTGTTTTCAATGATGATATTATCAATGGTAAGGGCGTAATCATAGATATCCGGATTTGCATTTGTACAGGCATAGACGACCTGATTCCCTTCAACTGTGCCACCGCCACCTAGCATAAGATACGCTTTGCGCTTGCAGAATTGCGGTTGGTGGGTTTTCATCCATTGATCGAGTCTAGGATGCTGATCGGGTACTGCCATTTGATAGACAGCTGGATGATTACGCCGCAGTGCGATCGTAAAGGCTAAGACAAAAGCCCCTTCAGATTTTTCACGCGTATAGTATATGAGATAATAATCTTCGACAAGAGGCGAATTTACTGCCCAGATTGATATACCACCAAGCAAGGTTACTGTACAAATTGTAATTAGAGCCACTTTGCGAACTACTGTCATTGTGAATCGCCTGTTTGTTAGTTGATACTATACTCAAGTCAGAATGAAAAGCGGAGTTTTCGTCAACCCATCTTCCGGGAAGGGGTCACGAATCAGCTCGTTTACCCGATTACGCCTGACCCCTTCCCGGAAGATTAAAAACTCCGGTTCCCAAGCTGACTTGAGTATAGGAATGTTTATAGGCAGAAAAACGACAGACAAATTTCATAGACAATTCAACCTATGTCTGTGATATCTGTCTGTCGTTTGCTTAATCCTGGCAGTTTCTACTCAGCCCGCTGCCAAGTATTAGGACCACTTTCGGCAATCGAATAGGTCATCCAATTCGGCCAAGCGACGTTCTGCCATGTAATCTGAGACATGCCATAGCCATAATCTTCAAAAGACGGGGCCATCGGCAGAAATGCATAGTTTCTAGGAAGACCTGATACGCCAAAGCCACCATCTGGTGTTCCGACAACACTAAACACAATCGAACTGTTTCCGCCCGGCGTGACTTCGCCCATTCGTTCCAGTAAGTCAGGTACCTGGTATTGTTTAACCCCATTCAAATAGGCCCAGGCACCTAAGAAATCAGAAGGCAGATCTTCAGGTGAGTAGGCGGACCAGTTGAAAGGATTTTGGGCTTGGTGGGCTTCATACCCCACCTCAAAGTCAGTATAGATTCCTAGTACAATACTATCTAGCTGGTCAGATTCGATGTCACCTGACACTGCATACAACACTGCATAACTATCTCCAGAACGACCAGGGCGACTATGCTCACCGCCACCACGAGCTACAGCTGCTTGCGTTTGTACCATAAAGAATTCAGCAGATCGGTAACCACGTTTGATATGCTCCTTGTCGAAGATACCATAATTTTCAACCTCGACCCGGCGGACCTCATCGCTGGTCCACCAGCTAGGACCACCCCTGCTCCCAACATTGTCGCAAAAAGAAACACCACCTGAAGCTTGACAGGGTGCATGCCCCGATGGGTCCACCAAACGGAGGGGATTCGCTCTTGCATAAGCGTACCTGTTGTAGTCGATCAACGTCCCCGGATCCGGCACAATCGTATCCGGCGAGATAAAGGTCCCCAGCGTTGGGTCGTAGTATCGCGCATTGTAGTATTGCAACCCCGTCCCATCCAACTTCTGTCCCGTAAACTGGTGATCGGTCGCGACCGGGCTAAGGTCGCGCTGTTTGCCATACGCATAGTAGCGTTGGTCACCGCTGGGGTTGGTGCTGGTGTCGGTGGTGAGGACGGTACTTGCTAGATGGTCGCTGTGTAGATAGGTGACCACGCCATTCGTCGCCGGACTGCTGTTGTGCATGGCGACCCGTTGGCCGTTAAAGTAGTAGTAGCGCGTCTCGACGCTGCCGGTCACTTCAAAGAGCGGGCTGATATAGTAGGTGCTGACGCCGTTGCTGGTTTTCTTGATGCGCGCCCCATCAACATCGTAGAGATAACTTTCAGTCGGCAAGCCGCCACCGGTGATCGTCTCAAGCCGATTTTCGTGGTCCCAGGTCAGGGTCTGTTGGCTGCTCAGCCCCTTGTTGCGGACGGTCATGTTGCCATTGGCATCATAGTCGTAGCGGTCCACGCCGTTAACTTGGTCGACGGCGTGAATGTAGGTGCTGTCGTAGCTGTAGTCAGATTCGGCTAGGCGAACAAGCTCAGCATCGCAAGCTGGATTAACGCGAGAAAACACAGAGACGACGGAAGGGGTCCGACCATCTCTGTGTCTTTTCACTCCAATCCAGATATTAAGCTATCCGTCAATCCGGCCAACCACAGCCGCTGACTGGGCCATAGTAGCTAACCTCGATAGCATAGACGGTAGGGTAATCAGCAACTGCCGATGGCTTCTTTTCATAATGGGACCAGCCTTCCGGCAAAGGTTCATCCAGTGAGTAAAGCATTGCCGAGCCGATTCCTGGCTTTGTCAACGTAATGTAGTGAACAGTGCGGATATCAAATCTGTCAGCGAAATCCCAACCAGCTGCGATGCTCTGATCGTGGAAGGTCTGGATGACTTCTACCATCGGTCGTTCAGTGCCATAGACTGTTGCTCGCACACATGCAAAGCGTAGATCGTACATCAAGCGTCCATCAAGATCGCGTAGAGTTAACACTTTGCTTTCCGCCAGCACCGGCAGAGAATTATTGAGTGCCTGAAAGTTAACCTCACTCTCAGGGGGACCAATGAAGAGCACGCCAGAAAAACGCACCCATCCTACCAGGTCATTCTGTCGCAAGTAGACCCAAAACACCTGGGTAGGTATTGACCATGCATAGTTTTCAATCGTCACCTCTGCCCCGTAGACAAAATAACCTAGTCGCTCCCCAGTAGTCATGTTGCTGCTGTTATCGTCAAACGGCACGGCTGGTAGCTCCCAAGCGATAAGCCCTTGTCCAGCCCATGCCTGCTTTGGCAAGTTAAGTAGTTCAGGTGGCGGTGGTGGCGGCGTAGACGGTGGCGGTAATGGTCTATCACAGCCAAGGATCAGTAGCAAAATCAGCATTAGGAAATACTTTATTTGCATCATCACCTACCTGTAGCCAAAAAAGTAGCCCAAGGAAATCCAGCGTTACTGCCTTCACGGCGAATGACATTGCCGAGGTCGTGGATACCAAACTCCCCTTGCCGAAATCGCACGCCTTGATTAACCCCGACGATCCCTAAGCTAAGATCGGGTAAGTTACCCCAATCACGTGCTATGTTACCGACATGCCCAGTATATGGGCCATGGAAATAGCCTGCATAGAAAAGACCAATGAAATGATGCCCTGGATCATCGTGTGGCTCCAGAAAGCGCTGCGCCCAACCATCTGTACCGTCGGCCAAGTGAGGTAGGTTAGTCGTTCCCGCGATTGCATCGATTAGTTCAATAAGGCTCACCAGTAGCGGATCCCGGTAATCAAGCCCACCAAAGAGTGTCCCAGTAGCACGTACAAAGTTATCTTCTTCCCCACCAGCATAGTACGATGAAAGCTTATCAACACGGGTGGCAAACCGCTCTAGTCCTGGGGATAACTTTGTATCCGCAAGTGGCCATTCTTGCCCTCCATTGAAAAATGCTTCAAAGTTACCCGCAAACAAGTTCCAATCTTCCGAAGTCCATGCTCCATTGGCACCACTTCCTGGCAACACTAAAGAAAACAATCGTCCTCGGATATCGTCCTGCCCGGGCGCGCGGCCATGATTTTTGAAGAATTCTTCCTGCCAAGCAGTATCCAGCGGGTCATGGCCCGATGGATCTGAAAATTTCAGCGGATTCGCTCTCGAATAGGCGTACCTGTTGTAGTCGATCAACGTCCCCGGATCCGGCACAATCGTATCCGGCGAGATAAAGGTCCCCAGCGTTGGGTCGTAGTATCGCGCATTGTAGTATTGCAGCCCCGTCCCATCCAACTTCTGCCCCGTAAACTGGTGATCCGTCGCGACGGGGCCAAGGTCGCGCTGTTGGCCATACGCGTAGTAGCGTTGGTCACCGCTGGGGTTGGTGCTGGTGTCGGTGGTGAGGACGGTGCTGCCCAGGTGGTCGCTGTGCAGATAGGTGACCACGCCATTCGTCGCCGGACTGCTGTTGTGCATGGCGACGCGTTGGCCGTTAAAGTAGTAGTAGCGCGTCTCGACGCTGCCGGTCACCTCAAAGAGCGGGCTGATGTAGTAGGTGCTGACGCCGTTGCTGGTTTTCTTGATGCGCGCCCCGTCTGCGTCGTAGAGATAGCTCTCAGTGGGCAGGCCACCACCGGTGATCGTCTCAAGCCGATTTTCGTGGTCCCAGGTCAGGGTCTGTTCGCTGCTCAGCCCCTTGTTGCGGACGGTCATGTTGCCGTTGGCGTCATAGTCGTAGCGGTCCACGCCGTTGACCAGGTCCACTGCGTGGATGTGAGCGCTGTCGTAGGTGTAACCTAGTCCTTCGTAGCCGGTCAACCGCCCTATACTGTCATAACTGTAATCTGGTCCAGTGACCACGGGATTGTAGGCTTCCGTCAGTCGGTTCTGCTGGTCATAGCCGAAGCTATTGGTGGCGCTAGTATCGGCGTTGTACTGTTCGGTCAGGCTGCTAATGTTACCAAAGCTGTCGTAGCTATAGCCCAGCGCCAGCAGATCGGCTGCACCGGTCGTGCGTCCGACCTTGATCGTGTCTAAGCGACCATTCGTATTGTTGCTACTGCCCAGCCAGGGGAAATAGCTGTAGCTGATGTGGCGATTATTCACTGTTGTACGCGACGCCGTCAGCCGGCCGGCCATGTCATAGGTCACGGCATTGGTCACGGCCCCGACATCTGTACTGCCGTCGATCAGATCACCAAAGGTGCTACTGTTCAACTTAGCCGGTAGCCCCATGCTATTGTAATAGAGCGTGGTTGTCTCCCCGCCGGGATAGATCGTTTGGCTGGGGCGGCGATAGCTGTCATAGCTGTAGCGGGTAGTATAACTGATCGACCCGCTAATCGTAATCACATCGCTGCGTAGCAACCCCAGGTCATTATAGTAGAAAGCCTTGCTGTAATCGCTGTTGCTCACACTGGTCAGTTGCCCACGGCCGCGGTCGGTGCCGCCATCGCCTTCGGGGTCGGTGCCGTGATGCTGATCATAGCCATAAGCCACCGCATAGGTTGGGTTCGTGGGGCAGGCTGGGGGGGGATAAATCGCATATACTTTTGCTCCTTGGTTTTTATACTGAAGTCAAGTTGAGAACCGGAGTTTTGCTGGCTAACGGGATCGCGTGCGTCGCACTGACCGCCAACTGTTTCCAGTCCGCTAGATTCTTTGGTCAGTGCGACGCACGCTGACCGAAACTAGGGGTCTCATTCTGATTTGAGTATAGCAAAGGGTTATTCAGGCCAATGTTGTATTTTGCCTCCGTCATTTTATGGAAATCTACCTTACATGTCAATCAGGAATAAAGTCCTAAAATTTGTCTTCCTTGTAAACAGTTGTTATGAATTCGCCACACGAAGCCGATGCAACAACCCAAACAAAAAAAGTAGGGCAGGAGCAGGGCGGCGACAAAGTTTTGCCACCGCTCTGCTCCTGCCCTCTCCACGCACCATGCTGATGAATTAACCGGCATGATCTACAACTGACAGCTGCCGCCGGCTTTGCGCCCTAGGTGTGGCCAGGGCATCCTCAACTGCCTAACACGCCCCCGTCGATTTCAGCCGCAAGATCGCCTGCAAGAAGGCACCCCAGACATCATAAGGGGCGATGTAGGGATCTTCTTCGTTGGGCCAGCCGGTCCAGCAGCGGGCGTTATAGGTCCAGACGTGGCGCTCTTCGGCCAGCACAATTTCGGGCAGATCGCGCAGCCAGATGGTGGCAGCCTGGCGGAAGAGTTCGACATATTGGGCATCATCCGCCGAGGGGGACATGGCTTCCATGGCGTCGATGATCGCATCGTACTCAGGGTTGGCGTAGCGGCTGTTCGCCCAGCGATAGCCGGTTGACTCGCCGATGGGAGCCGAGTATTTGCTGTGGAAGTGGCTGAAGGTGGGGAAGGGTTCCTGGGCTGCACCACAATGGGGCTCGATCCAGGCGCTCTCCGAACCGTCGCGAATGCCGTTGACCAGTTGCCCGGTCTCGTCGTGTTTGGCAATGGCGTCAAAGCCGGCATCGCGCAGTTGTTGGGCCAGGGCCGGCCCCATGGGGCGCAGACCACCGGTGGAGATCATGGTCATCACCACGCGAGCACCACTGCCGTCCACCCAGAAGCCTTCGCCATCTTTGGTGTAACCAGCCGCGGTCATGTGCTCTTCAACCTTGGTCAGATCTTGATTGGCAATCCCAGAGGCATCCACCAGATCTTGCACCTTGTCAGCATAGGCCATCACGCCGCCAAAGCTGGACAGGGGCAGCACCATGGGCACGGTGCTATCTTCATAGGCCAGCGTGACCAGCTTCTGGCGGTCGATGGCAAAGTTGATCGCCCAGCGTACATCGGGGTTGTCAAAGGGGGCAACCACGTTGTTCAGCCCAAGGATATAACCACAGGCGTCGGCGGTACCCCAGCTTGGCCCCTCTTTGCGCCACGAGACCAGGTCAGGATTGCGTTCGCGGGCGGCTTCAAAGTCACCCTTTTGCAGCGGACCACCAAAGTCAACTTCGCCTTGCGTAAAGAGGCGGGTGGCACCGGCGGCGTCACCACCAGGGATACGGATAATACGCTCAACTTCGGGCAATTCGGCAAAACCGCTCTTGGCGGCCCACCAATCGTCGCGGCGATCAAAGACCTGTTGCGATTCGCTGACCGCCACCAGGCGGAAAGGGCCAGTGCCGACCGGCCAGCCCTGTTCGAGGTCAAAGTTATTAAAGGTCTCCGGATCTTGTCCTTCCCAGATGTGTTTGGGCAGAATCGCCAGGTTGATCTCGGAATTCTCGGCCAGGAAGGAGAAGAGCCAACGGGGGTTCGGCTTGTTGAGGACGATGGTAAAGGTCAGATCGTCGCTGACGTTGATCTCCTTGATCCACTCCTGCATCTGTGCGGCAAAGACCAGGGTATCGTTATCGCGAATGGTCTCCAACGTGTACTTGACATCATTGGCGGTGAAGGGGTTGCCATCGCTCCACTCCACCCCTTCGCGCAGGTTGATCACGATCTCGGTGAAATCGTCATTATACTCGTAGCCGGTGGCCAGCCACGGGGTGATCACACCGTCGTTGTGGTTGTAATAAAAGAGAAACTCGTAAACCGTCTTGTTTAGCGTATCGCGCACCCGACCCAAGCCACCCAGGCTGTAGGGATTCATCACGTTGTAGTCCGCAATCGACGTACCACCGCGCTGTAAGACCAAGGTCTTGCTGCGCGGAATGCTGCGCGCCGCCGACTCCGCCGCGCTCAACCCAACGGTCGATTCGCTGACGGCACCACTCTCATCACCTGCCGCCGGGGCGGCTGGGGTACCGGTACAGGCCGCGACCATCAACAAAACCAACAATGCACTGAGCAACAGCGGTAGCTGCTGTCGCCCGAAAGTCAACCTTTTCATACCTTTTCTCCTTTGTTACTGCTTTGGTCAATCAATGAATGGGGAGTTGTACACATCAAATTTCACGATACACGCATCACGTTTTACGCATCACGTTTTACGCTTCACGCCTCGCCCTCTACTGCTGCCGCAGCCGAGGGTTGGAAACTCGGTCGAGTCCCATCGAGATGAGGAAGAGACCGACAAAGATCAGGAGCAGGACGCCGATGGGGGGCAAAATCCACCACCAGAGCCCACGAAAAACCGCATCATAGAATTGCGCCCAGAAGATGATCATGCCCAACGACGGCAGATGCGAAGGCCCCAGCCCCAACACTTCCAGCCCAATCGCGGCCAGAATGCCCGACGAGACCGAAAGCACAAAGGTGGCGGCGATATAGGGAATCAGGTTGGGCAGAATGTCCTGAAAGATGATCTCCAGATTGTTGAGGCCGGAGAGTTTGGCCATCTGGATATATTGCCGTTCACGCAGAGTGAGCACCTGCGCCCGAATTGCGCGCGTGGGGGCCATCCACGAGAGCGAGGCGACGATCAGTGCCATTGCTTCGATGCTCAACACCCGAATCGACGAGGCAACGACAATCAGGATCGCCAGTGCGGGAATCGTCATAAAGACATCGGTCAGCAGGCGCACGACCGCATCGACCGGGCCACCGAGGTAGCCGGAGAGCAGCCCCAGCACAATGCCCACCCCCAGCCCGACAAAGCCGGCGATCAGCCCGATCTTCAAGGTCTGCGGCGTGCCGAGAATCAACATCGCCAGCACATCGCGGCCCTGGACATCCGTCCCCAGCCAGTATTCAGCGGAAGGGGATTGACTGGGTACGACGGCCCCCACCTCGGCGCGGTCGGTATCGACCAGCAAAGGGCCTACCGTGCCCAGGGCGACAACAAAGAGGAGTAGAATAATGCCCACGACTAATGGCAGATTGATGCGTGGCAGAACAAAGCGCTGTCCAGGCATGGTCACAGCTTGTGTACTCAATTGGTCCTCCCATAACTGACGCGCGGGTCAAGCAGCGGATAGATCAGATCCATCACCATCAGCGTAAAGGCAATGGAGAGAATGAGCAGCAGCAGGATCCCTTGCATCACAAAAAAATCCTTGCCGATGATCGACTCATAGAGGGCAAAGCCAATGCCCGGATAACGAAAGATCACTTCGACCAACACCGCGCCGGAGACGACATGGCCCATCGCCATCGCCAGGTGGGTAGCTTGGGGTAGAAAGGCGTTGCGCAACCCATAGCGGAAGAAGAGACGCGATCGGCTCAGCCCTTTAGCTTCGGCCAGGGTCATATAATCTTCGCCCTGCACCGTCACCATCATACCGCGCATGCCCAGCGCCCAGAAGGCAATACTCGCCAGCACAATCGACAGCGCGGGCAAGGTGGCATGTTTCAGGATGTCGATGATCGAGGGCAAGTTAAAGCCGGGGCGCATAAAGATACTATGACCGCCGCCGGTGGGAAAGACCGGGTAGGTCAGCGAAAAGAGGAAGAGCAAGAGCAAGCCCAACAGATAGTAGGGAATTGCCGAAAAGACAATAAAGAGCGGGATGATCGCCTTGGTCAGCGCGGCGGGGGTACTCGGCCAGGCGAGGAGTGCGCCGGCTAGCGTCCCCACACTAAAGGCGAGCAAAGTGGCCGTGCCCAACATGCCGACCGTCCACGGCAGGGCGCGACGGATAATATCCCAAGAGCGGGCCGGATAGCGGCTGATCGAATAGCCGAGATCACCCTGGAAGATGTCCCCCCAGTAGTTCAGATATTGTTGCCAAAGCGGTTTGTCATAGCCAAATTTCTTTTTGTAGGCTTCGACCAGCTTAGTAAAGTCGCCGCCCAAGGCCGTGCCCTGGTTGGCCATTGCTTCCAGCCGCTGCGTCACCGGATCACCCGAGGCCAGCCGCGGCACAATAAAGTTGAGCGTCACCGCCACAAAGATCACCAGGACAAAGGAGCCGAGGCGGGTGAGCAGATAGCGTAAATTCATAAAACATTCCTTTGTTCAGCCGACTGCCCTAAGAGTTGGGGCATCGCGGCCGCGGCCATCGACGGTTGATCCTGATAGAGAAAACAGGCAACGGCGCGGCGGTGATCGGTGCGAAAGAAGGGAACCGCCTTTTGGGTGCAGATCGGCATGACATGGGCACAGCGGCCGGCAAATTTGCAACCCTGCGCACTCGGCTTGATCTCTTCATCGACCGCGGCGGGCAGGGCATGTTCACCCCAACGGTGGTTAGGATCGGCCAGCGGGATCGAATCGACCAGCAGTTGGGTGTAGGGATGCTGGGGCTGCTTGATCACCAGCTCGACATGGCCAAGCTCGGTCACTGCGCCCTGGTAGAGCACCAGAATGTTATCCCCGACCTGGTACGCAGTGGTGAGATCGTGGGTGATATAGACCAGCGAGATGCCCAATTCATTGGTCAGCTTGAGCAGACTTTCGAGAATCGTGGCACGCAACGAGGCATCAACCATGGAAACCGGCTCGTCGGCGATGATGACACGCGGTTTGAGCACGAGGGCACGCGCCACAATAATGCGCTGCCGCTGGCCGCCACTCAGTTGATGGGGATAGCGGCCCAAGGTATCTTCGGGGCGCAACCCAACCATCTCCAGGGCCTCATAAATTAACTTACGCCCAGCTGCTTCCGAAGTGGCCAGCCCAAACTTGCGGATCGGGGTGGTCAGCACACGGTCAACTTTGTGAAACGGATTATAGACTTCAAAGGGATCTTGAAAGATCGCCTGCACCTCGCGACGGAAGACTTTACGCTCCTCGCCGCTCATGGCCGTCAGATCTTTGCCGCGATAGCGAATCTGCCCGCCACTCGGCTCGATCATCCCCAGCAGCAGGCGCGCCAGGGTGGTTTTGCCGCTGCCACTCTCACCGGCCACGACGGTAACTGCGGGTTGGGCATCATCAATGCTGAGCGAGAGCGGCTCCAGCGCCACGGTCTGCCGTTGGTTAAGAAAACCGCCGCCAAAGGCTTTGGTCACATGATCTGCTTCTAAGAGGATGCTCATGGCGCCACCCCTTCTAGCGCGACGCGGTTTGCCTGCAGATTTTGCTCGTAGAGATGACAGGCCACCCAGCGATCGGGGCGCACTTCGACCAGTTGTGGGCTGCTCTGGGTACAATGGTTCATCACATCCGGACAGCGCGGGTGAAAGTGACAACCACTGGGTGGTCGCCGTAGCGAGGGCGCAATACCAGGAATTCCCTTAAAAACCCCGCGACTTTCCAGCGAGGGCAGGCTGGAGATCAACATGCGCGTGTAGGGGTGCAACGGCTCGGCGAACATCGCCTTCACCGGCCCCACCTCCACCAGCCGCCCGGCATACATGACGCCGATAGTGTCCACAAATTGAGCCATCAATCCCATGTCGTGGCCGACCAGGATCACCGCGGCGTGGATCTCAGCCTGGACACGGGCGAGGGTCTCCATCACCTGGCGCTGGGTCACTACATCGAGCGCGCTGGTCGGCTCGTCGGCGATGATCACCTTGGGTTGCAGGGCGATCGCCATTGCGATACAGACGCGCTGCTTCATGCCGCCGCTCAACTCGTGGGGGTAGCGGTCGATCACCTCGCGTTTGAGGCCAACGATCTCCAGCAAGTGGTAACCGCGCTCATCAAGCGCCGCCTTGGTAATCGATTTCTCATGTTCTTTAATAACATCACAGAGCTGTTCACGAATGCGCAGCACAGGATTGAGCGAGTTCATTGCACCCTGAGGAATCAGTGAAATATCAGCAAAGCGGCGGCGCTTTAGCGCAGCAGGATCGAGTTGCAACAGGTCGGTGCCATCGAGCATGACGCGACCGCTTTCAATCTGGGCCGGGGGTTTAGTCAGGCGTAAAATGCCAAAGGCTGCGGTCGTTTTGCCACTGCCCGACTCACCCACCAGCCCAAAACGTTCACCTTTGCGTAGCGTAAAACTCACCCCATCGACCGCCTTAACTGGGCCGGTCGGGGTGTGGTAGTAGACGCGCAGCTCTTGGACGTCGAGGACTGCTTCCTTCACACGTATCTCCGTTGGTTGTAGCCCAGTGACCAGGATAGTGGCACAGTGGGCCGCACAAATTCGAATAGTATAATTGGGATAGCGCTATTATAGTGGTAGCGGGGATGAGGGTCAAACTGCAATTATCGAGGAAAAGAGCAGGATATTTTCAACAATTCTATGGCCTATCGAGATGGTTGAACGGAGAAGCGCAACTAGGTTGGCTTCATCCCCGCAGGCCAGTTCAAAACTTGAATTTTTACGGAGTGGGCAGCAAGCGATCCACGAAGCAACACGAATTTTGACTGCTCTTCGTGTTGCTTCGTGGATCGCTTTAATTTTGTAGTGCTCTAGGCGCAACCCATCCTACCGTCATACTAACGCCACTGCGGAAAGATCGTCTCGGCGAAGAGCTGCAATCCATCGCGGCGCGGGGCGTCCATGAACCAGAGCATGAAGTGAGTGATACCCACGTCGATATATTCCTGCATCCGTGCTTGTACTTGGGCCGGCGTGCCAATAATATAGCGTTCCGCCAGCGAAGGCGGCAATTCGTCCGTCTCCTCCGCCAGATAGGCGACCACATCGGGGGCGTAGGTATCGTTGGGGACGAGCGCCACCATCTCGCGCAGGCGAGCGCGCAGGGCAGCTTGATCGGGGGCAATGAGCAGCTGGGTCTCCAGGCTGCGTTCAATTTCGTCCATTGATCGCCCCGCGGCGTCGCACGCAGCCTTTAACTCGGCGATCAGCTGGCGTGTCTGTTCGACGGTGGCCGGCGTGGTGTTCCAGCCTTGGCCATAACGGGCGCAGGCAGCAAGGATCGCAGGGTGATTGCGACCAAACCAGATCGGCGGATGCGGTTGTTGCACCGGCAGTGGCGTGGCGGTGGCCTTTTCAAAGGCATAGTACTGACCCTGAAAGCTAACCGGTGCGGTCGCCTGCCAGAGCAGTCGGGCAATCTCCGCGCCTTCGAGCGTGTGCGCCACCGCTTCGTCCACATCCGGTGGGAAGGGCAGCCCATAGGCAATGTGCTCCGCCTTGCCATAGGCCGGGTCGGTAAAGAAGAGGAAGCGGCCGCCGGAGATCTGGTCGAGGGTGGCAGTCATCTTGGCGGCGATAGTTGGATAGTGAAAAAAGTGGGCCTGGTGAATCAGCCCCAAGCGCGCCTGTTTGGTCATGCCGGCCAGCGCAGCGAGGGTCGTCCACCCTTCAAGGATGGCGTTATCCTGGCCCAGCATCAGATGATCGGCGACCCAGAGGTCATCATAGCCGAGCGCATCGGCTTCCTGGGCCATGGCCATTGTCGTGGCGGTATCGAGCGCAGCATAGTTGGCCGTACGAAAGAGCCGACCGCCGGGGGAAGCAAAAATGGGAACGCAGAAGCCAAAACGGATTGGTTGCATGGGTTTAGCCTTTGTCTACCAGGTGCTACCCTGGCGGTTAGTTGGGAATAATTTGCGATCCGCAGCTAGTGCGGCTTAATGTGCCTAGCCGCACTGGGCTAGATAGATAATTACAGCGTCTGCCCCGTCCGGTTCGCCAGCGAGCGCGGCGTCAGGTCAAAATGGGTTTCGTGCCCCTGGCAGAAGCGGTCTACCTCATCGACCATCAGCGCCAAAAACGGTCGATAGGGATCACCGGTATGCGCGCCGACATGGGGGCTGAGAAAGACATTCGGCAGGCGGATAATCTCACTGTCGGCGGGGAAGGGTTCGGGATCAAAGACATCAAGCCCGGCGATGATATCGCCCCGTTTGAGCCGCGCAATCAGCGCCGCCGAATCGACCACCGCGCCGCGTGAGACGTTAACAAAGACAGCACCGGACGGGATCAGCGCTAACTCACGCTGGCCGATCATGCCTTTGGTCCCCGGCGTCAACGGCACCAAACAGACGACGACATCACACTGGGAGAGCACATTGTCAAGCGAACTCTGGATAAAGCCCAGCGCCTCGGCCATTTCGCGCGGCAGATAAGGGTCATAGACCCACGCTTCGACGTTAAAGGGGCGCAGCAATTTGAGCAGCAGCCGCCCCATGTGGCCACAGCCGATAAAGCCGACCCGCTTGCCCATTAGCCGTCCCGGCATCTGCGCACGCAGATTGGGATCGCGCGCGGTGTCGCCGGCAATGATGCGGCGGAAGTGCGCGCCGCCATTGCGCATGGAGACGAGAATCAAGCCCAGCGCCCATTCGGAAACCGGGTAGGAAGAGCCGTTGGTCACATCGACGGTGCGGATACCGCGCGCCCAGGCGGCCTCCAGATCGATGCGCCCAGCGAAGCGGTCGCCTTCCAGTTCACCGATGAAACGCAGCTTGGGCGCGACGTCGAGAATGGCGGCGTCGATATAAGGAGCACCGTGGCAGACGATGAGTGCGTCAGCGTCGCCGATCTGGTTGCGTAGTGCTTCACTGGTTGCCTGGTCATCGTGGGCGCGGAAGTAGGTGCGCCCGCCCCCTTCGCAGGGCACCCACTGCCAGTCGGCAAAGGTTTCGAGACGCGCCAGCTCGACGGGATCGACAAAGCCATCCCAGACTTGTTGGCTAAAGGCGAAGAGAATTTTGGGACGGGTACTTGCGGTCATCAATGGTTACTTTCTACGTCTGGTTGTATTGGATTGCTAACCGGCCAGCTTCGCACTGATATACCGATTTAGGCTAACTTTTTCTTCAGCCGCCTGTATAGCCAGTTGCTCTGGTGGAATACGAACCTGAAACTTGCCACTATAGCGCTTATGGCTAAGCGGTTCAGGCATTGTCTCACCAGTCGTAGCCATATCGGCGATTACAGTTTTGACGAGATCCACAATGCCGTTTAACGCACCTTGGATTGTGTTGTCGAGCCAAGAAAGGCTGGGGAATTCGGTGCATAATCCCACAAATTCGCCATCTTCTGCCGACCAGATTACGCGGTAAGTATAGTGCTCGTGGTTAACCATTTGTCAGTCCTTCCAACTTATCAATTGCGGCCAACACTTGGCGCACCTGATAAGTTTTGGCCTTGCCACCTTCCCCGACTTGGATGTTTACACGAGGCGTAACGACTAACCCCCTCCTAACCTCCCCCTGGCAAGGGGAGGAACTGTTTCAGGGTCAACTGTCCCCGCCCTTAGCAGGGGATGGCTAGGGACACTGCCATTAAGGTAAGGAGGGGCCGATCTACCTCACCCCCTGACCCCCTCTCCGCGCCGGAGAGGGGAGAATTGCTCCCCTCTCCAACTTGGAGCGGTTCCCAAAGGCGGGTACCCACTGGGTGCAGGGGTGAGGTCGCTTACCTTAATCGCAGTGATGGGTAGCTTGGATGTTAACACGAGGCTTTGATTCAGGCACCGATAGCCTGATTCACCAACGCTTCATAAGGCAACGTCTCCGAAGTGGTTAACTCCGCCATCGTCGCAATCCGCCCCAACAACTCTGTCTCCAGGAAACCCATGATCAGCGCTAAGGCGCGCAGGCCGATCTCACCGGTCACTTCCGGCTCGCGGTCCTTCACAATCGCTTCGATAAAGTCAACCTGTTCGATCCCCAGCAAACTGGTGTCGATGTCGGTAAAGGCCATCTGGTAAGAACTCTGCCGTTCGCCACCAAAGAGCGCGGCGGTCAGCTCGTTCACGGCAAAATCAGGGACGAGGGCCAGCAATTCACTTTCGGGAATCACTTCATCCTTGAGATTGTGGCGCTGCACCAGGTGGAGTGGCTTGCCGGTACGATCATGGGGGATGGCGAGGCTGCCGCCGGTGCCGTGGATCGTGCGCACAAAGTGACCTTCACCACGGCCAGCGCGGTCCATCAGATAGTGCAGGAGCGCGCCCCGTTCAAAACGTGCTACCCCGGCCATGAGATCTTCCGAGTCGGAGGGGTGCTTTTGGCCCTGCGCGTCGACGCGTTCGCGGTCGATCAGCGCGTTCATGCCGACGACTTGGGCAATTGGCCCCAAGTAAAATTCCTGTAGATCGGCATAGTGGATGCCCATGTCGACGATGATACCCCCCTTGGCGCGCAGGTGACGCCACGGGGTAATTGCCACGGTTTCGCCGCCACCAGAGCTCGACTGGATCGAGAGATAGGGGTTGCCAATGGCGCCGCTGTCAATGAGGGCCTTGGCGAGGCGGTTGATCGGATCCCAGCGATAATTTTCGGCGACGGCGAGCTTGCGGTTGGTGCGTTGTGCAGCGGCGATCAGCGCGCGGCCCTGGGCAACGGTAAGAGTCATCGGCTTTTCGGTCATGACATGCATGCCCAGTTCCATCGCGCCAATGCCCAGCGCCGCGTGCGTTTCGGGTGATGTTGTCAGGATCACGGCATCGACATCGCTCAACTGGCTGAGATCGGTGCAGACTGCGGGTCGTTTGCCGAGTGCTTCGGCAGCCAGATCAGCCGCACCTTGGGCGCTGCTTTCATAGAGATCACAGACGGCGGTCAGTTCAAAGGGCATTTTGCCGATGCGGTGCAATTGGCGCATACCACCAATGTGGCGCCGGCCCATGCCGCCGCAGCCGATGAGGGCGAGAGAGAGAGTCATGATAAGGGTTCCTTCTTGATTCGTGAAACGTGATGCGTGATGCGTAAAACGTGATGCGTGACGCATTGGTGAGCGGCAAGCTAAACAAACGAACAAACAGCCCGCGGAGGCAGGCTTTGTTTGAGTAGCACCCGGTTTGCAACCGTCGTGCTCCTATGTAGTTCATTTCGCACACAGAAATTCGATAATGCGCTGATAAGCAGTAGGGTCTTGTGGGAGAAAGCCGTGACCACCGTCAAACAATTCAAGCTGCGCATGGGGGATCTGCTGTTGTAACGCTTGTTGATTGGTCGGCGAAGCAATGCCATCATAGCGCCCGCCACAGATGAAGACGGGCATTTTCAGCATCGGCAGCCGAGCATAGGTGTCATGATCTTTGCGCGCCAAAATCTGGAGGCGCGCCCCTACCTCGCGGCCTGGTTCATCGGCCCCCACGGCGGCCGCGGCGAGCGCAAAGTCAACCAGGGCTTGGACCATTGGTGGATTCGCCGCTTGCCAAGCACGATCCTGGCGCGTGTCACCGATTGCCATCATGTGCATTGTCTTTTCCAGCAGCGGCAGATCAAGCAGTTCGTGCAAGGGATAAGATGCGCCACCGGCCCCGCCGCTACTCGTACAGGCGAGGATCAGCCGTTCGATCCGTTCAGGATAGCACACGGCAAACTCCTGGGCCACCATCCCGCCAAAGGAGACCCCCATCACCGCGCACCGCTCCCAGCCCAGTGCGTCGAGCAGGGCATTGGCATCTTCGGCGTAATCGGTCATCGTGTAGGGCGTCGTTGGCCGATCGGTCTGCCCTAAGCCGCGCTGGTCATAGCTCAGGATGGTGAACTGATCAACGAGCGGCGAGTCAAAGACATTCGGCTTGCGGCGCAGATCACCACCGGTACCGTTAATGTAGAGCAACCGCGGGCCTGTCCCGGCCATTTCGTAGTAGAGATTGAGATCGCGTACCGCCACAAAGGGCATTGGTAACTCCTAATTTGAGCATGGGTTGGGGCAGTTGTAGTTTTTGCCGCAGATAAACGCAGATGAACACGGATAAATCATCTGTGTTTATCTATGGCAAAAGAGCATCAAACATCAACCACGTGCGATCCCGGCGGCGGCAAAGGCCTGGCTGAGTACTTCATAAGAACGGGTGGCGGTGGCGAGGGCATCGTAAGCAGGGCGGCGCTGCACCATCATGCTGATCTCGGTGGAGATGGCGCCCTGATAACCACGCGCCTGCATCGCCTTGAGGTAGCGCGCATAGTCAAATTCGCCTTCGCCGGGGATGAGATATTGGTGCGTGGGGGCGCGGCCCAGTTCATCTTTGACGTGAGTATGGGCGGCGTAAGGGATAAGTTTGTCCACCGATTCCTCAATCGAGAAGCCCATGACATTGAAGTGGCTAATGTCAAAGTTAACTCTGACCGCGGGTGAGGAAACTTGCTGCATCAACGCCACGGTCTGATCCGGCGTTTCGTAGGCATTGCCGACATGGTGTTCAAAGGCGAGGGTGACCCCTTGCGCCGCCGCGTATTCGCCCACTTCATTCAGGCGGTCGACCAGTTGGCTTTCTCGCGTGGCAATGTCGCCCGGGGTGCCGCCCAGGCCGCTGACGACTACCGGCGGTTGCCCCGTAGGGATCCAGAGATCGCGCCACTCGGCGGCCAGATCGACGGTGCGCTGGAGATAGTCGCGATTTTCGGCAAATTGCGCCGCATCACCATCCATCATGCCGATGTAGGAAGAGACGGACGAGAGTTTCAGGTTATGATCGCGCAGCAGTTGAGCAATCCGGTTGCGCTCGGCCTGGTCCAGGTGGGCCAGCGCGGTGGAAAAGCGGGGCAATACGCAGATCTCAATCGCGTCAAAGCCCAACTGGGCCAGGTGCGCGATGACAGGGTCGATGGCCAGATCGGGCATGGCCCAGGTGCTAAAACCAAGATACATGGTCGTTCCTTTTTAGATGGCGTGGGGTAATGAGTTTGGTAAGGGGTAGCTTACCAGGGAGCAGAGGAAAATGCAACAGGTCGAAAAGCGAGGTGCGGCCCAATGCTGGGGTAAACGTCCCCGGCACAGACGAACCAATTTTTCGCCTGTGCCGGGGACGTGGTACGACTCACCCATTTTGGGGGACACATCCCAAAAGCGTCAATCCACGTTCACTGACGTGAAATACGATAGATCACGAGCGGCGGTGTCAACGTTTGGTCAACCAGCGGTGCGCGGTTAATTGCGCGCACGACCTCCATGCCGGCGGTAACCTGACCAAACGCGGCAAAACCTTGGCCATCAGGATTGCGCAGGCCACCAAAATCGAGCGATGGCTGATCGTTGATGCAGATGAAGAAGTCACCTTGGGCCGAATCGGGCGCAAAACGGCCCATCGAAAGGGCACCATCACCATGGCGCAACCCGGTCACAGTCGTGCGTTCCAGCGCGATCGGATCGAATTTGGCTTGCTCCTGGTCGGCCCGCACCGTTGCCTGAATCACTTCGATCTTGATCGCATTATTCGGCTGGTTGTCCGGGTCGAGCGTACAGGTGCGCCAGAACTTGCCATCCTGATAGTAGCCGGCATCGACATAGCGCAGGAAATTGGCCACCGTGATCGGGGCCTGTTCGGGATAGAGCTCGGCGTAGATATCGCCAAGTTGAGTGGCGATGAGGATCGGAATGGTCATTCTGGCTCCTGTAGCTATTTTCAATTGACGGCCCTATCCCTTAACACCTGAAATCACGATCCCCTGGATAAAGGCACGCTGGGCAACCAGAAAGACGAGCAGCACGGGGATAATCGAGACGAGCGTCATTGCCATCACTTGCTGCACGGGCACATTGACCAGGGTGCCTTGTAACATACGCAGGCCGAGGGCGACGGGAAAGAATTTGGGGCTGTTCACATAAATGAGCGGGTTAAAAAAATCGTTCCAATCATAGGTAAACTGGAAGATGGCGACAACGCCAAGCACCGGCGCAGCCAGCGGCAGCAGAATCCGCCAGTAGATGGCGAAAAAGTTGCAGCCATCGATCTTGGCGGCATCATCCAATTCGGGCGAGATGGTCATGAGATATTGGCGCAGCAGAAAGATGTTAAAGGCGCTGCCAAAATAGGTGGGAATGATCAGCGGTTTGAGCGAGTTGACCCAGCCCAGCTGACTGAAGATGAAATAATTGGGAATCAGCGTCACCTGGCTGGGCAGCATCATGGTGCTGAGTAGCACGAGAAAGAGAAAATCGCGCCCGCGAAAACGCAGCCGCGCAAAGCCATAGCCCACCAGCGAGCTGGAAAGGAGCGTCCCAACCAAGTTAGCGAGAACGATCACGACTGTGTTGCTGTAAAAAGTTACAAAGGGCACGCGCCGCCACGCTTCGGTATAATTCTCCCAGTGCAGTTCCGCAGGAATCCAAACCGGGGGAAATAGATAGACAAGTTCGGTCGATTTGACCGAGGTCGAGATCATCCAGAAAAAGGGAATCACAAAGATCACCGAGCCAAGCGCCACCAGGATCAGCGTGAACGATGTCTGCAACCAACGGCGCGGACTTGGTCGGCGAGCGTGCGCCGTTGGTTGCAGAGGGGGTTTACTAGTTAAAGAAGCCATGTCACCAGTTGCCATCGTTTATCTTTTCAGTTCCCCTTCATAGTAGACCCACAGGGCCGAACTGCGCAGGGTTAAGAGGGTAAAGGCCAAAATAATCACCGTCAACGCCCAGGCCAAGGTCGAGGCATAGCCAAAATTCAACTGCTGAAAGCCGGTGCGATAGAGATAGAGCACCATGGTCAACGTGGCAAAATTGGGCCCACCTTCGGTCATCACCAATGCCTGGGTAAAGACCTGAAAGGAACCGATGATCGCGGTGATCAGGCTAAAAAAGATCGTCGGCGAGAGCAGCGGCAAGGTGATCTTCCAGAAGCGCTGCCAACCGTTGGCCCCGTCGATCTTGGCGGCTTCATAAAGGGGGGTGGGGATGCTTTGCAGGCCGCCGAGATAGAGGAGCATATTCGACCCACTGCTCCAAAGCCCCATGATCACAAAGGCGGGCATCGCCCAGCTTTCCGAAAAAAGCCAACGTGGCCCTTCAATCCCGATCAGTTTCAGGCTTTGATTGAGCAACCCAATGTCGGGGTTAAAGACCCAGGTCCACAAAATAGCGACCGCCAGCCCCGAGACCAGCGACGGCATATAATAAAAGGCGCGCCAGAGCGAACGGATCGGCAACTTTTGGTTCAGCCCGATGGCAATGGCTAAGCCCAAGCTGATACTCAGCGGCACCGTAAAGAAGGTGTAGTAACTGGTGACCCAGAGGCTTTTGTAGAAGAGCGGGTCTTTGGCTAACTTGATCACATTGCCAAAGCCAATAAACTTGGCTTCAGTCAGCAAGTCGGCCTTATAAAAGGTCAGGCCAAAAGAGAAGATCATCGTGCCGGCGGTGAAGATCAGAAAGCCAATCAGCCAGGGCATGATAAAGAGATAGCCGGCGATCTCTTCCTGTGTCCTTTGTGAAAGCCGCCAACGCCGCGTGATGGGGCGACTTTGTGGCAGCGCAGGTAACGTTTGTTTCATCATAGTGGTTGTTTTTTTGATGACGGACGCCCACCACCCGACAACCGTCGGCTGAGCCTGCCGAAGCCATAGGTTGTCGGGTGGTGGGCGTCCGTCGTCCCTTGTCAAAACTTATGCTTCGCGATTCAAGGCCGTCACCTGTTGGGCGACCTCTTGAAAAATTGAGACAGGGGTATCGCCCACTTGGAAAACCTGTTGTAGGGCGGCGTCGATCAGGACTTGCGATTCAGCCTGCTTCTTGAATTCCTCGGTCAACATCGGATAGCCCTCTTGCAGCGCCTCCAACACCGTGTCCAGGTTGGCATTTTCGGTCACCGGGAAGTTGCTGATCACGGTTGCCTTCCAGTTCGGGAAGAGGGAAATCCGGTTGGGAATCCCACCCCAGGTCGCGGTCATCAGATTTTGCAGGTCATCGCTGACGAGAAACTGCATCAACTCCCAGGCGGCATCGGGGGCTGGCGATCCTTTATAGATCGCCCACCCGTCGGTGGTGCCCAGCGTGGCGCGACGGGCAGGCCCTTTGGGCAGATGGGTCATCGCCCAGTTGAACTTAGATTCTTTGGCATAAAAAGCGAGCCCGCCCATGCCGGTCTCTTGCGTGGCAAGCAGCCCGGTTGGCCACATCTGGCCGCCGCCGCGGCTTTCGGCCTGGAGGGGCTGCGCAACCGTATTTTCATCCCACAGGCGCACGCGCATCCATTCCAAGGCATCTTGCGCTTCGGGGCTGTCCAACACACACTCGGTCCAATCATCGGGATTAGCAACATGGCCACCAAAAGCTTGCACATGGATCTGGAAGCGGTCATAGGCCTCGGCGGCCAATGAACCACCCCAGCGCACGATTTCATCGCCCTCTTTTTTGGTCACTTGGCTCAACATCTCGGCATAGCCGCTATGATCCAGCTCGGCGGTGGGATAGGCCACCCCGGCTTCGTCAAAGGCATCCTTGTTATAGAGCATCATGATTACATTGACATAGTAGGGCATGGCAAAACGAATCTGCGTATCTGGGGCGACCATGCCGGCCCATTGCCACTGGTGAAAATCCTTGAGTTGCTCGTCGGACAAGGAGCTATCGACAAAGGGTTGCAGATCAAGCAGTTGCCCTTTTTCGGTCCATTTACGGAAAATCGCACCCCACGCCGTCATTACATCCGGCGCGGTGCCGGCGACCATCATGGTCAAGGTCTTGTCCTCAAAGCCTTCACTCAGCGGCTCAAATTCGACCGTGACATCGGGCAGATGCTCGGCCAGTAAGGCATTCAACTGCGTCATGCCCGGCTCCCAATCCGGCCAATCTTGCCAGCGAATGGTGACTTTTTCGGCGGCGGGCGCGGCATCCGAAGCGGTAGGCTGTGCGGGTGTACAAGCGGCCAATAAAGCACCGCCGGTCGCAAGCGCGGTCAACTGCAAAAAATTGCGGCGGGTAAGATTATACGATTGCATCGATAACTCCTTTTATCACTAAACTCCCATTGATTTGAAACGAGAATTGTCTGCTCTTCAGCCCATCGCGAATGGCTTGGCAACCATCAGCGGATCACAAAGACGGAAAGTAACGGGGGGTTATATGGCCACACCCTCAAGCGTTTGTGCAACATTTGAGCTAGCTAGTTGCTGTTACGAAAGGGCCTTGGCGGTAGAAATCGCGTTTCGCAACAAGAGCGAGCTAGCCAGCAGGGCTAGCGCTGGGATGACTATATCATGAGGCGATCATTTGCACAACTTGCATAAATTTGGTCGCTAGGTGACCCAATCTAGCGCCTTTGTTGACAAAATTCAACGAGGACAAAATGAAATCAGTCATAATGCCCAAACAATTTTGTCCAATACGCACAATTATCACAAAACTAGTTGGTTAACCACCCATTGGTCAGCTCTTGCCATGACAGAAGTGGTCATTGCTCACAAATCTTTCCAAATTTCCGTCTCCATTCGGAGAGCATCTCCGTTTGGGGGCAGAATTACGCAGCCCCGCTCAGGAGGGCGCCCAGAGGGTGCCCTCCTGAGCATTTGAAACTTGCCCCCAAACGGAGATGCTCCCCTCCTTTCGCGCCGACTCCAGCCATCGGGCCAAGATCGGTTATAATGGAGAGATGACCATCAAATCGTACGTAGGCAGAGATCAACGGAAGGAAACAACATGTCAACCCAAATTCACCAAGGCCGCCTGGCCGGCCGCCACTGGGATCCCAACCAATATCTCAAATTTGCCGATCACCGGCTACGCCCGGCGCTGGAACTGCTGGAGCGCATTCCGCTCGCCGATCCGCAAGTCATTTATGACCTCGGCTGTGGGACAGGACAAATCACGCGCCTACTTGCCGAGCGCTGGCCCGCGGCAAAGGTCTACGGACTCGACAACTCGCCGGAAATGTTGACGAAAGCAAGCGCTGAACCAAGCACGATTGAATGGCTCGAAGCAGATCTGCAGCAGTGGTCGCCCAGCGCCGCACCGGACTTGATCTACTCGAACGCAACGTTACAATGGGTGACCGACCATCAGGATCTCTTCCCGCGTTTGGCCGGCGCATTGCAACCAGGTGGTTGCCTCGCCGTGCAGATGCCGCTCAGTTGGGACATGGTATCACACCAACTGATGCGCGAGACATTGGCTACTGGCGGCACCGATGGGCAAGAACTCGGCACGACCGAACTGCGCCAGGCCGTTGGGCGCAAGTGGGTCGAAGCGGCGGGGGTCTACTATGATCTGTTAGAAGGGATCTGCACCAATGTGGATATTTGGGAGACCGAGTATCTGCAAATTCTGGCCGGCGAAGACCCTGTGCTCGAATGGGTGAAAGCGACCGGACTGCGGCCGATCCTGAATGGTCTTGGCGACGAAGAACGAGCGCAATTTCTGGCGGTATACAAGCAGCGGCTGCGGACAGCCTACCCTGTCCGTGCCAATGGCCAAACGTTGTATCCCTTTCGGCGGTTGTTTATTGTGGCGACGGTTTAGGCTTTTACTCACACTCGCCGGTCAGCGTGAGCATGCCGGACGGAGCGTTGCTCATTAGGCTCTTTGTAGAAGGATTGAATGATATTGATTTGCATTGATCTTTGCAGTTGACACAGAACAAATGTTCTTATAAAATACAATTGATTTTAATTTTTCACATAAATTCGCGATTGGCCATTTTAATTTTTTACATTTTTCCGAGGCTTTGATAGAATCCGTGCATGGTTAAAACATTCTATCGATTCCAAGAGAGGTGATAATGGCTAAAGCGGCAAAAAAGCATCAACCGAAGATGATTGCGATCCAGCAAACAATCGGGAATCTGGATTTTCTTGGGGCGCTAAATGATGCTCTGATCACGAGCGTCAACAAGGTCTACCGATCAGATAATCCAACATATCTTCCGGGGTGCGCTGGACAGCTTATGTATCACTATTCAGTTGACGTCTTTGCCAATAGATTGCGAAAGTATGGATTTGTAGTAAAGTTTCACTCTGGACAATTGAGGATATTCTCAAAAAAGGGGTTCGCTTGCCCGATTTACTTAACGTTCGCAGGGGGCACGGTTTCCGGTAGCACAGCCAAATTCAATCACGAAAAAGGCGCTGTGACTCGCGATAGCGTACTTTGCAATCGAATTAACTACCAGCCGATACAGCCAGGTCTATTTGACGAGACAGCCGACAATCTGAACGTGCTAAACCAACTTGTTCTGGGAGTCGTCCATAACGTTTCGCCAAAGCACTTGAATGCTTGGCTGGTCTTGGGAACCGAATGGATCGATGATCTGAGGCTGCATTGCCCTGAGTCTTCTGTGATATGCGAAGGGCCTAATGATATTGTCACTATTCCTGATATTCTCCCATCTGATGACGATTCCGGCTACGATATGGACTTTGGCGAGATGATGACTGGAACCTGATAACCGAATCCAGTCAATAAGGGACTAAATATGATGAAGTTTGAACCAACTCGCCTCATGATAGCGAGGCGTAGGCGTGGGTTGACGCAGAGAGACCTGGCCGATTTGTGTAATAAAACATCGCAATACATCTCCATGTTTGAGCATGGCGAAACGCCAACACAGGAAATGCTCAATGTGATGGCGCGTGCCCTCAACTTTCCTGTATCATTCTTTTTCGAGGATGCTATCGAGCTGACAGCCGATGACGCACTAAGTTTCCGCGCTAAGCGAAGCATGAAGAGTGAAAGTCGTGATGTCGGGCTTGGAACAGGCGATATAGCTGCAAACATCATAAGTGTTGATTTAGAAAAACGATTTAGGCTACCAAGTGCTGATATTCCCGACTATAGTAACCGCTCACCAGAAGAGGCCGCTGATCAGTTGCGGATCGATTGGAAACTTGGATATGATCCTATTCAGAACATGGTTCACCTACTAGAATCAAGAGGTGTTAGAGTGTTCTGGCTCTACCATGAAAGCCCATCGCTCGATGCCTACTGTTTTTGGAAGAATGAAACACCTTTTGTCGTCCTCAATAGCCTCAAGGATGCAGGCGAGAGAGCAAGATTCGACGCAGCTCACGAGCTTGGACATCTCGTGCTTCATCGTGGCGAAGAGCTCCTTGATAGTAAGAGGATTGAGGATGAGGCTAATCGTTTCGCTTCTGCATTCCTGATGCCAGCAGAGTCACTTCAGCTTGAGTTTCCAGATCGGCCAGATCTTGGACTTCTGTATAGGCTGAAACCGCGCTGGAAAGTCTCAGTTAGCGCAATGGTTATGCGAGGTACAGACCTAGGTATTTTCTCCGACTGGCAGAAGCGCCAAGCCTTCAAACAGATTAGCGCAACTGGGATGCGCACAAAAGAAAAACTACTTGTCCCAAGGGAACAGTCAAAGCTACACAAGATGGTGTTTGATGCTCTTAGCAAGAAAGATATATCTCCAGTCACCTATGCAGAGGTTCTCAGCCTGAACCTTGACGACGTAAAAGAGATGATGCCTGTTTCCCAAGAGTTTCTGCCCAAATCACCTGTTACACTTATGCAGGATGGGCCAAGTGAGTATCGCCGAGGTCACCTAAAAGTCATCGTTGGTGGCAAAGGCAAAAGCACCTGAGCAGTCACCA
Organism: Caldilineaceae bacterium; assembly: GCA_022842065.1. The sequence goes on along the minus strand of JALHQH010000015.1, from coordinate 57,541 downwards.
CTCAACTGGTCGGAGTTGTTGTGGTGACACCATCTGGTGTCACCGACTAGCCGCTAATATCTACCTAAAACTGCCACTGAATATTTAAAGATAATGGAGCGTCAAAGACTACCATAGATCTTGGCGCGGCTTACAGCTTATAGGGAGCTTATCTAGCTTCAGCATTGATTAACTTGCTAGTTGCCAAAGCGCGATTCACCACTCTGCATGGTAATCGCTTGGTCATCTTCCGCAATGGTCAGCAGTTCAGCAATCGCATCGCGCACCTCAGCCGGGCAACCGGATCCTCCCATCCTTTGAGCGCGGCGATGACTGGTCCGAAATATTGCACAAACTGTGGGCCACGTACTAATCATTTTGCCATAGGGAATTGACTCGGTTCGCTTAGTTTTGCTGCATCACGAATTGCTTACGGATGTGGGTAAGTATAACAGAAAATTTAAAGATGTTCCATTGGGTAATGGACAAATTCTGGGAGAGTTGGCACGCAAATCTTAGCCCTGTTTCGTTTATTGCGTTTACCCCTTATCATGTTATAGTGTGCCGGAGCATGAGAAGTTGTTGATAAGGAGCTAGAAGTATGTCTATACCCATTTTACATGAGTTCGCAGTGGTGACACCAAACGCCACAGAAACGATGCTGGCAAAAGAAACGAGTCACCGTCTCGCCACACTGCTAGGAGAGCAGACTGCATATCAAATCCAGTTGGTCGATGAAAATCACCGGAGCGAGCCACTGACCATTCCGGCAGCGGCCATGCAATTGTTGGCCGAGGCGCTAGCAGAGATGGCGAACGGCCACAGCGTCACCCTGTTGCCGGTACAGACCGAGTTGTCTACCCAACAGGCGGCTGACCTGCTTAACGTATCGCGCCCTTACCTAATCGGCCTCCTCGAAAAGGGGGAACTGCCTTTCCACAAAGTAGGTACCCATCGCCGTCTACGGCTGCAAGATGTTCTGTTGTATAAACAGCAGGTTTATGCGGCACGGCTTGCTGTACTCGACGAGTTAGCAGCAGAAGCCCAAAAACTTAATATGGGGTATTGATGTGGCGCAGCTGATCGTACTCTATGATGCTTGCGTGCTGTATCCTGCGCCCTTGCGCGATCTGCTGATGCATCTGGCGCTGACGGATCTGTTCCAGGCAAAGTGGAGTGCTCGGATTCATGAGGAATGGATGCGTAATGTGCTGGCCAACCGCCCTGATCTTTCACGGGCACAATTGGAACGCACCCGTGTACTGATGGATACGCACGTGCAGGATGCGTTGGTAGAGAACGACGAAGCGTTGATTGACACACTGGACCTACCCGATCCAGATGACCGCCATGTATTGGCTGCTGCCATTGCAAGCCAGGCCGATCTGATCCTTACCTTCAACCTCCGCGATTTCCCTACCCAAGTCCTTCAACCCTATGGCATTCAGGCACGCCATCCAGATCGCTTTATCAGTGATTTGCTCAGCAACGAGCCGAGCAACATCTGCGCCGCCGTCCAGCGTCATCGGGCTAGCCTACGCTATCCCCCCAAAACTATCACCGAATATCTGGAGATTATGGAACGGCAAGGACTGTCACAAACCGTGGCACAACTTGGCAAGTACAGAGAAGCGATCTAGTTTCTGGATGGATTGGCTAACCGGTTGCCAAAGCGCGATTCGCCACGCTGCAGCGTGATGGCCTGATCAGCTTCAGGATGCTCAGTCCTGAAACTCGCCATAAAAGGCGTTTCCTGGTGCATCCGGATCATTCGAAAAGTGAAATTGGCGGAGATAAGCGGCAAGCTCGGCCGGCCGCAGGTAACCATCACCGTCGTGATCGAGCCGCTGGAAATTGTGTGCGGCATCGGTCGTCAGCCCCCACGCCATCACCCAATGTCGGTACTCAGCGACGGCCAGAGAACCGTCGCGATCTTGATCAAACAGCCGAAAGTGGACATCGACACTCTCTTCCATCCGCGCTAAGGTCTCGCGACCCCCCAAGGTCGCTTCCTCGGCGACGGTCAGCTGCACCATGCCCCAATAAAGCAGCCAAGCATCCAGCGTTACGCCCCGTTGTTCACTGGCCGCCGGTGGTTGTGCTTCTTGGTTGAGCAACGTGTTTGCCACCGCAAGGCCGCCCCACCAGTTGCGCAGATCGCTCAGGGCGCGTTGACAGGCGGCATCAGCCATGGGTAAGGCCAGCAATGTGGCGGCCTGTAGCACGTAGCACTCGAAATCCGGCCAGCGGATCAGCCCATCCCCATCCCGATCAATCAGACGAAAGAAATGGCGCTGCTTCTGGCGTTGCAGCACTCCCAAGGCAGCCTGTGGGCCGGCCACCGACCGCATCTCTACCGACAGCGCTGGGGACAGCGGGGACGCGGGTGGGGTGGCACGCGCACCGTTGGTGCCCTGCGCTGCCGGCATGGCCGGTGGTTGCTTCTCCTGTTGCCCGATTTCCTGGCCAGCGCGAATGCGTTCATACAATTGGACCAGGGGCAGCGCCGGTTGCGCATTCAGTTCATGCGCCAGTTGCCGGCAATAGGTGTGGTACAGACGCAGCGCAGTATCACGTTGGCCGTTGTTGGCGTAAAGACGCATCAGCGACTGTTGCGCAAAGTCATGCAGGGGCATTAGTTGCAACAGCCGTTCCCAGTAGCCCAGCACACGATGCAGTTGCCCCGCTTTTTCCTCAGCCAAGGCAAGTTTCTCCAAGACCATGACAACTTCCTGCCGTAAGATCTCACTTTCCAAGGATTGCCACAATTCAAAATCAGGGCAGTCGCGGAGCGAAAAACCGGCTAGAAAATCATTGGTATAAAGTTCAATGATTGTAGATAAGTGGATAAGACAGGTGGCACAGCTGCCATGCCGCTCATGTTGACAGTCAGCATCATAGATGGCCAACAAGTGCCGAATGTGATTGACATCGCACCATATCCCTTGCGACAGATTCAGCGCAACTCGGGCGCGATCAACGACCAGGCAGTGCGCACCTAAATCCGTACGAATGGTATGGAGGGTACGGCGCAAATGGGCCAATGCGGTGGCGCTTGGATAATCCGGCCACAGCAGAGTAGCCAACGCCTCGCGGCTGTGGCTTTTCCCGGTAACAGCAAGATAGGCCAGCAATGCGAAGGCCTTGCGCCGGCTTGGCTGGATGGCGTGGCTGTCCACTTCAAGCTTGGGATAGCCAAGCAATGTTAACCTGAGTAAGCTCACGCTCGCCTTCCTTTCGTATTGTGGCCAAAAACATCAACAATTTTCAAGCCAACCGCCCGATTATTGCGCATTTAATGGGGGCCACAAGCTTACGTTCAAAATAAGCCATTTGTCGTATGTTGTCAAAATTCCCCGCTGTAAAAGGCTCACTGCGATGAATCTGCCACGATAGTGAAACGAAAACAGGACGGAAATACGGGCACTTCGCAACGTTTCTGCAACGCTTGAACACTACACTGTTGCCAGTCATATGACGAGATCCTTCTCTACTACTGCCTTCGCCAAGCGTGTTTGTTGATCCCTATTTAGATAAGTGAAAGAACGCGATGAAGCTCCCTACCCCGTTTCAAGTAAAAGCGATGCCCCTGGCTCGGTCGACAGTGGTCATTTTGTTCTGTCTGATTGTCGGCGCGTTGTTCGTGATCTTCGGTCGTGGGCATTCTTGGCCAGACAAGCAAGCTGCGCCCGTTGCCATCGTGAAGCTGAAGGCTGGCGCGCTTCACAGCCCAACCAAGATCCAAGCGGTGGCCGGATCGGCGCAACAGCGCCAAACGGCGCGCCAGCTAGCGAGCGACGATGTGGGCGAGCTTGACGGCGTTGCCGACAAAGTCTATGGTCAAGTTGATTTTACGACAGGTGAGGTGCCAACGGTTACCGATGGCACAACGTTGGCACAAGCGGCTGATGTGGTTGTCTATGATTTAACGCTCCAAATCTTTGTGGCCGATACGGCTAACAACCGGGTACTGGGCTGGGATAGCACCCAAGCGTATGTCATGGGCGAGCCGGCCACGGCGGTTTTAGGACAACAAGACTATACTGCGACTGATGCACCGAACCCGCCTGACGCGGCCAGCATGAATGGCCCCACCGGCGTCGCTATCGGTGAAGATGGCATCCTCTATGTGTCGGATACCGGCAACCATCGCGTCCTGGTCTTCATGCCCTATAATCTCTGTGAATATTATGAAGTGATTGACAATGTCTACTGCTTTGAAGGCCATGTGTTCTCTGACTATTATACGCCGATCTTTTTAGATGGCATGGACGCCGACTATGTGCTTGGTCAGCCGGATCTGAATAGCAATACCCTGTTGCCCACCGGGCTAACTACCCTCAATCATCCGGCGGGACTTGTGGTTGACTACCATGACAATCTAGTTGTTGCCGACCGTGATAACAACCGGGTGGTCATTTACGAATGGCCCTTGACTGACGGCAAACAAGCTTCCTGGGTGGTTGGTCAAGGCGAGGAGATTGGCTTCGAGCGACGAAGTGTTGCACCGAATCCACCAACCAATTGGAGCATGAACAAACCGAGCGCGGTTGCCCGTAACCCGATTGGCGATGAACTCTATGTGGCGGACAGCGGCAACCATCGCATCTTGATCTTTACGAGTAATCCCCTTGATGCCATCGCTGACGCTGTCATTGGTCAGCCTGACTTTATTAGCAATACCCCCAACAACTCCCCCAATAATAGTGGGGTCAGTGCAACCAGCCTCAACAACCCCTTGGGGATGAAGATGGATGCCGGCAGCCGGCTCTATGTAGCGGATACCGACAATCATCGGATCTTGGTCTTCGACCGTAACAATCCTGATGGCACCGCCGATAGGGTGATCGGCCAACCGGATTTTACAAGCAATGCGCCCAATCACGGCGGGATCAGCGCGCAGCGTCTAGACAGCCCGCGTGGGCTCGCCACCGATGCCATCTTGATGGATCTCTATGTGGCCGATCAGGGCAACAACCGCATTTTGCATTACTTCCAGCCATTGGCCAATCCGCTGCCGGTGATTGCGGAATTAGATCCGGGGACGGTTGAAGCCGGCGCGGCTGGGTTTACCCTGGATATTTGGGGATCCGGCTTTCTGGTCTTTGATAGCGTGGTAGCGGTCAATGGCGTGACGCGCACGGTCGGCTCCGACTATCTGGGACTCATCCGCATCCCGATTAGCGCCACAGAGGTGATTACCAGCGGTCAACTCACGATCACCATACGCAATCCCGCGCCGGAGGGCGGCCTATCGGAACCGACGTTGCTCACCGTCTATGAACCGCAAACCGCCGATACGCTGCCGGATGCGCTCCTTGGTCAACGCGGCTTTACGACCGATGATGGCCCTTTTGCGCCCACCAAAGCGAACACGCTCTTTGGACCCACTGGTGTGGCGTTCGACCCGCAGCGTGGGCGGCTCTTTATCGCCGATATGCAGAATGCCCGTGTGCTCAGTTGGCCAAGCAGCGCGGCGTACACCACTGGCAGCAGCGCCGACCTAGTCTTTGGCAAGCCAGACTTTGAAAGCTATTTCTACGACGCAGCACCCGGTTTCAACCTGATCAAGCCGGCCGGTCTGGCCTTGGATAGTCAGGGTAATCTTTACGTCACTGATGCCCAAGACAACTATGTCGTCGCCTATCGTCAACCCTTTACCAACGGCATGGCTGCTGATCTGGTCTTTGGTTGGGTAGATAATCCGCTCGCGCTGCTGCTGGATCAGGCCGACAATCTCTACGTCGCCGATACCTTTCAGCATCGGGTGCTCTTCTATGAGAAACCGCTGGCCGGCGGCGATACAATCCCGGACAAGATCTTTGGCCAGGCTGATCTGAACACGATCGAACCCAACGCCGGCGGTGCGATCGGTGCCAACACGCTCCACTATCCCAGCGGCCTGGCCATGGATCGCGCCGGCAATCTCTATGTGGCCGATAGCAACAATCACCGCATCCTCGTCTTCTTCGATCCGCTGAACAGTGATACAACGGCCGATCTGCTCTTTGGCCAAGAGGGTGACTTTTCAACGGGTATGCTGAACAAGGGGGGCGTCAGCGCCATGAGCCTTAACTATCCGATGGGTCTCACCATTGATGGGCAGGGCGCGCTTTATGTGGCCGACAGTGACAATCATCGCATCTTACGCTTCGATGATCCACTCCACACCGATCAGGTCGCCGATCTCGTCTACGGGCAAGGCGGCTCCTTTACGCAAAATCAGCCCAATCATGGGCAACTGACACGCCAGGGCGGCAGTAACCGAGATCGCGCAGGGCTTGATCAACCGACCGGGGTAGGGGTTACGGCGGCCGGCGATCTCTTTATCACCGACTATGGCAACAATCGGGTTTTGGGCCTTTGGGAGGGCGGCAGCGCCCCAGCCGCGACACCCACCACAACACCGACGCCAACCCAAACGCCACCGCCGACCGCGACACCGACGGTCAATCCAGGCGCAACCGTCACACCAATCGTCACGTTGACGCCAACGACAACGCCGACTGTCACGCCATCGGCCACGCCATCGGCCACGCCCGATCTGACGAACGGAGATTCTCCGACGATCTACTTACCCTTTGTGACAAAGTAATAAGGAGTACTCTAGCAATGACAATACAAACTCAATCACGCGCAGAACTGGAAGCGCGCATCATTACCCAGGCCGAACGCGACCCCGCCTTTCGCCAATGGTTGCTGCAAGAACCCAAAGCCGCGGTCGCCGATCTGCTGGGCGTCACCTTGCCGGCGGGGATGTCCATCACTGTCTTGGAGGAACAACCAGGGCAGCACTACCTGGTTCTCCCACCCCCGCCACTGGATGCATTGCCGCTAGACGATCTGGAATTAGCCCTGGTTGGCGGCGGACGCACATTACGGCCGATACCTACGTCCTGTAGTGATACATTAGCGGCAAGTAGCGCCGAACGACCGCGCACCTCTTGTTGAAGAACGTACTTTATCTATGCTCACGATTGAACGCCTCAACCAAAGAACATTGCCTCCCTATCTGCTATTGGTCAAGCCGGCGCTGCGGTCGCAAGTGCTTGAACAAATCACCGATCCCCACTTCTACGTGTGGGGCGCAGCCTTTTGGGGGCAACCGGCCGGCGCGGCGGTCGTTATGCTGGAAAGCAACGCCGACCTGCTTGATCTCTATGTCCTGCCCGACTATCGCCGCGCTGGCATTGCCACGGCGCTGCTGGCAACCATCGAAACAGCGCTGGCCCAACAGGCCACAATAGCGATCCAAACGCTTTACCGCGCTAACAAATATACAGACGCCTGGCACGCTCTCCTGACCAAAGCCGGTTGGGGCCAATCAGAACTGACGAGTCGGGTCTTCTGGATCTGTCGTACGAGCCAAACCGCGCAGTGGGTTGCCCGCTATCAATTTCGCCCACCTTATGAAGCCTTCACCTGGACTGATCTGACGGCCGCGGAGGAGGCACAGATCGCCAAACGGGGTGAGGAAGGCTGGTATCCACCCCACTTCTCCCCCTTTAATCGCCCGCTGACCGCTTGGGATCCTGAGACAAGCGTCGGCTTGCGCTACCACGATCAGGTGGTCGGGTGGGTGCTCGTCATGCGCGAGGCGCCGGACCGCCGCTTTGTTGAGATCATGTTTGTCGATCCCCCGTTGCAGCAACTGGGGCGCGGCTTCATGTTGGTCGGCGAATCGATGCGGCGCTACTACAGCGGTGCCGGTAACTACGCCTACTGGCGCGTTCACCCTGACAATGAACCGATGTTACGCTGGTCGCGCCGCGCCTTTGGCGACCACCTGGTTGATGAATATGATGAGTGGTACAGCAAGAAAGTGCTGATGCGTTGAGTAGATCGCATAACCACGCTGCTGTACAGCCAACCGACCAGGCGTGGATCGCCACCCAAAACCGGCAGACCCACGCCTGGTTGCATAGTCCTGCGCGCTTGCCAAGCCGGCAACAGATGGCACAGCGCTTGCAGCAACTGCTCACCGCCTTACCCCAAGCGGAAACGCCCACCCCAATGAGCACGAGTCCAGAGGGAGAGTGGTACGCCACGGTCACCAACCAGGTTGGCAGCGATCTCCACGGTTGGCAACTGTGGCAAGGGGCAAGCGGGTCGGCCCGCCCCCAAGAATGTATTACCGATGTCTATCCCACCGGCATTGCCTGGCGACCGGACAGCAGCGGCTTCTATTACGACCGCTACCTTCCCTACCCCGGCCAGCACGCGCTCTACTTCCATCGCGTCGGCACGGCGCAGCGCCAGGATCGCTGCGTCTTCTACCACGCCGAGCACCCTCATTGGTACTACCAGCCAACCGTCAGCCCCGATGGCCAGTGGCTCGCCATCACGGTTTTCAATCATAGCGCCAATAACCAACTGACCCTGTTGCCGTTGCAAGGCAACCCCGCGGTGGCAGAAGGCACGCCGATTGCGATCGCACCGGGTTTCACCGGTCGTTATGATATTCTCCACTGGCAGCCAGATCAACTCGTCCTGCGCGCCGTCGAAGCGGACGCGCCAAATGGCCGGCTGTTAGCAATTGATTTAGACACCGTCGTAGGGGCACGGCATTCCGTGCCCCTACGACGAAAAGCGCTGCCGCTGGTCGATGCCACCCCCTTTGGCCGTGGTTGGGTAGTCCACTACTTGAACGGCAGTTGTAGCGAGCTCGATCTTTACAATGAACAAGGCAACGCACAGACAACCATCCCGCTGCCCGGTGTGGGGACCGTGCGCTGGCTGGCAACGACAGGCACGCCACCCCAACTGCGTTATGGTTACACCGATCACGTGCGACCACCCCAGATCTATCGCTGGCAACCGGGTCAGGCCAGCGCACAACCTGAAGGTAACCCACGCCCACTGCCCTACAGACCGGACGACTTTCTCACGCGCCAGGAGTGGATTCTCAGCGCAGACGGTACGCGTGTACCGCTCTTCCTCACCCACTACCGCGCGGTCAAACCGCTTCATTGTCCGACCATACTCACCGCTTACGGTGGCTTGGGTATTGCCCACACGCCACAATTTTCCGCCGACGCCATGACCTGGCTGCTGGCCGGCGGCTGTTATGTCACCGCGTGCGTGCGCGGCGGCAGCGAACTCGGTGCGGCGTGGCATCAAGCCGCAGTGGGCGTTCATAAACAACGCACCTTTGACGATCTGCTCGCCGCCGCGCGTTGGCTGATTGACCAGGGCATCACCACCCCCCAACGGCTCGGCCTCTGGGGGGTCAGCAACGGCGGGTTGACGGTCGCCGCCGCGTTAACCCAAGCGCCCCAGCTCTTTGGCGCGGCGGTGATCGACTCCGCCCTGCTCGACATGCTCGCCTATCACCAGCTCGGTCAGGGTGCCAATTGGATCGCTGAGTATGGATCGCCGGACCAGCCGGATGAGCGAGTACATTTGGCGAACTATTCACCCTTACATACCTTGCGCCCCGACGCACATTACCCAGCCACCCTCATCACCACCCACGAATGCGACCCGCGGGTCGGTGCCGCGCACAGCCTGCGCTTTGCCGCGGCACTCCAGCAGGCGCAAGGCGGCAATGCCCCGATTTTGTTGCGCGTCGATCCCGGCAGCGGTCATGGTGATGGGCCTGATCGCGCTGTGCAAATCGCCGCGGCCACCGACCGCCTCACCTTTTTCGCCGACCACTTGGGGTTGCGGCCATGAACCACGACGAATTGCGCACCCTTGTCAATCAGGCCACCTTTCTCAACGAACGGCGCGGCGACAACTGGATCCCAGCGGCATGGGCAATCGATCAACAGATCGCCTCTGCGCGGCTGGCACGCTGGTGTCAACTGGCCGCAGGGGGCGATTGGGCACACTTTCAGCAGCGGCTAGCTTGGGCTGGGCTAGTGACAACTGACGCATTGCCATTGTTGACCGATGGTCACTGGCCAGATGATAGCGCGTTGCCGACTTGGGCCCAGATCGTGGCCGCGGCCTGTGCGTTGCCGCCGGTTGCACAAGCAGGTCTCCCTACACATGATGCCTTGCTGGAACCCTTTGTCACGGTTGCGCAGTGCCAGGTGGCCCAGCGCGTTGAGGCGCGACTTACCTGGCTAAGACCCGCGGCGCAACAACAGCTCGCCGCCGATTTACGGCAACAACTGGTCGCATTGGCGACGCCAACCCTCGACTACCTGGAAAACGAACAGCGTAGAGGCACGCTATACCGTACCCCTGCGCTGTTCGCGCTCTGCCAAACCTTTCCCGTGCTGGCGCGCCAACTTGCGACCAAAGTCAGCCAATGGGTTGATGCGTGTGCCGAATTTTTAGAGCGGCTTGCGGCAGATTGGTCACTACTCGCCGCACAGGGTGGTTGGAGCGCGGCGCTTGCGGCAGGGGTGATTACCGATCTGCGGCCTGGTCTCTCCGATCCCCACGCCGGCGGACGCACGGTGTGGGCGGTAACGATTGCGGCGGAGCATGGTCTTGAAACCACCATTGCCTATAAACCCAAAACGCTGACGCTGGATTGGGCCTGGAACGAACTGCTGGCGTGGTGTAATGCCAACGGACTCACCCCACGGTTAGGCCAACTGTGGACGCTGCCACGTACCAATTACGGTTGGATGGCGTGGGCCGCCGGTGAAGCGGGCATTGTGCGCAACAACAGCGAACGCTACTATCAACGGGTGGGCATGGTGCTCGGTCTGTTGCAACTGCTGCACGCCACCGACTGTCACGCCGAGAATCTGGTCACCGTGGGTGAGCAACTGCTGCTTGTCGATGCCGAGATGGTCCGCTATCCACAGCTTGTCGGGCAGGAAGAGGCTGATCCGCTTGATGTCATGCGCACGGGGTTGCTGCCCCGCTGGGCGGTGAACAGCCAAGGCGTCGCTGAGATTGGGGGCATTGGTGACGCGGACGGCTTGTCGGCGGCGGCGAGCGCAGCAATTGGTGCTGGTTACCACCGTATCATGCACTTTCTCACCGAAAACTGGTGTGAACTGTGCGCCGCAACTGGTCCGCTGGCACCATTTCAAGCGGGCGAAGTGCGCTTTGGGCCACGGCCCACCGCGGCCTATCTGCGCCTGCTCGACCACTTGCGGCAACCGGCCTTGCTGCGCAGCGGGGCTGATTTTACCATTGCCGCCGATCAACTGGCACGCACCTATCTGCAACATCCTGATCACGCGCCCTTCTGGCCTTTGCTCGCGCAGGAGCAGGCGGCGCTGGCGCAGGGCGATGTGCCCCGTTTCACCGTGCAAGTCGGGCAAGCAGATTTCGTGGTCGGCCGGACGCGGATTGCTGCCCTGCTGTGTTGGCCTGTGCTGACGCTACCAGCAGCCGCGGCCCAGCAACAGCAGCATCAACTCATCACGGAGAGCTTGCAGCGCACCGCCTATTTTTCACCAGCGCGGCCAACCAGCCAGCCCTTTCTCGCTCAAGCGCGCCACCTCGGCGAAATCCTCTGGCAACGGGCGGTAGCGCTTGACGACGATGCCGTGGGCTGGATCGCGCCGCAATGGCAGCCGCGCGCCGGTTGCCAGCAACATGGCTTCGTCGGCGACGATTTCTATAGGGGCCGCGCCGGCATTGCGCTCTTTCTAGCCGCGCTCTATCGCGCCACTGACGATAGGCGTTGGCGTGATCGAGCGTTGGCCGCACTCACTCCTTGCGCCGCAACAGCCACCACCAATATCGACACCAACACCGACGATGGCGGACGCCTCTATGTGTTCAGCCAGTGTGCCCAGTTTTTGCAGGAACCACCATTAGATCAGGCGGCAGAACAGCTCATTACACCGTTTTTGGATATCCATGCGGCTACCGCTGACCATCGCGATTCCACCGAATGGGGTGTACTCGACGGCAAAGCGGGCCAACTGTTGGGCCTGCTCTCTTTTTACCGGCAATTGGGGTCCTGGGGCGACGAGCAAGGACGACAGCGCATTCTGCAAATGGCGATTGCGTGTGGTGACGTGCTGTGCACTTATCAAACAGCCTGGCGCGATCCGCAACAGCGCCCAGGGGGCTTTGCACATGGTGCAGCGGGGATCGCGTATGCCCTGGCCGCGCTCTACGACAGCAGTGGTGAACAGCGCTTTCGCCAAGCGGCACAACAGGGCTGGGCCTTTCAGCAGCAGCTTTATGATGCCGATGCAGGGAACTGGCAAGACCGCCGCGGTGCCGTGCCGGTCTATCTGCATAATTGGTGCAATGGTGCGGCTGGGATTGGCCTGGCCGCGGGCGCTTCGTTGACCGTTTTGCCTGCGCTAAGACCAACCGTGGAACGGGCTGCAGTGCTGTTGATTGATGCAACGCCATTGTCGTCGCTCGATACACTCTGCTGCGGGCGCTTTGGTCAGATCGAAAGCCTGTTGGAGATGGGGATGATCATGGCGCAACCAGCTTGGATTGCGCACGCCACCGCACAGGCGCAGGCCGTGCTAACGCAGGCAGCGGCGGGATACTTTCAGCTTTACGATGATCTACCCCCGCAGATCTTCAACCCAACCTTCTTTCGAGGCGTCGCCGGGATTGGCTACACCTTGTTGCGGCTGGCCGCGGTGAATGGGGAGTTCGCTGGGGTGTTGCCTTGTGTGCTGCGGTGGGCAACAGCAGGGATTGATGCGAGTTCAGAAAGTAAATGCACCTGAGGCTAAAGCCGCCCCGCCATAAATGAGCGGGGCTACAGAACAACGCAGGCTAAAGCCCGCTTTAGGGGGCGTTGTTCTATAGCTGGGTGCCCCCTGGGCAGGCTTTAGCCCAGGGCGGTTTACACAATCAATTATTTAACATTCATTAGCCGGCGCTGCTCATAGCCGAGTAAATTTCTCGCCTGGCGGACCGGGTGCTAAACACAATATGCCTATGTTTTCACGAAACCGTGTACCAGTTGTTTTACAAATGAGTGCCGCCGATTGTGGCGCGGCTTGTCTCGCCATGATTGTGCGCTATTGGGGCGGATCAACCACCCTGAGCGCCTGTCAGGCGGCAATGGGTGGGAGCGCGCATGGGGTCACGGCGTTGATGATCGCCCAGACCGCACGTGGCCTGGGGCTTGAGGTAAAAGCGTTTCGCCACACCTGTCAGGGTTTAGCACAAGCGCAACTGCCTGTCATTGTCCACTGGCAGGGGATCCATTTTGTGGTTTTGGAAGCGTGGAACGAACGTGCCATACGCATTGTCGATCCGGCGGTGGGGCGGCGCACGCTGACGCCGGCCGAGTTTGCCGCCGGCTACAGCGGGGTCACGCTGGCGTTAACCCCGGGCGCTGAGTTTGGCACGCTGCGGTGTGCCGAGCCGCCAGCGAGCACAACGGCGATCTGGCGCGCGTATCTGCGCCGCGTACTGGCCGTACCACAGAGCCGCGCCCTGCTGGCGCAACTATTCGTGGCTTCGCTACTGTATCAACTGGCCGGCTTGACCTTGCCGGTAGTCACCTGGCTGGTGGTGGAGCAGATCCTGCCGGCAGCGAGTGAGCGACAGTTGGCGTTGCTGGGCGGTGGCATGCTGATTGCGCTGGCGGCCCAAACCCTGATCGGTTATGTGCGGTCGGCGTTGGTGATCCGGCTGCAGCAACAGCTCGACAGCCGGCTGATTCCCGAATTTTTCACGCAGTTGTTGCGCTTGCCCTATCCCTTCTTTCAAGCGCGCACCACTGGCGACCTGATCGCGCGGCTGGAAGGGAATCGGGCGATCCGTGAGCTGATGTTAGCCGGCGTGATGACCGGCTTGTTGGATAGTGGGCTGGCGCTCCTCTATCTGGTGATTCTCTACAGCCAACTGCCGCTCTTTGGTGTGCTGGTCAGCGTGGCCGCGGTGGGCCAATTCTGGTGGTTGGTGCGGGCGGGGGAACGAATCCATGCGCAGGGTCAAATCCAGTTGGCAATGCAGGCGGAAGAGGAAGGCTTTGCGGTCCAAATTGTCCGGGGCATCGAAACCATCAAGACTGCAGGGCGCGAAGCGTGGATTGTGGCCGAGTGGCAGCGCCGGTTCAGTGCAACGCTCGCCGCCACGGTGCACCATCACGAGATGGTGGCGCGTATCCAAAGCGTGTTACAGTTGCTCAGCAACGCGACGCCGCTCTTATTATTGTGGCTTGGTGTGCGCGCAGTTGAAAGTGGGCAATTGAGTTTAGGGGAGATGTTAGCGCTAATCGTCCTGGCGACCGCAGCCCTGGCACCGCTGGGTAACCTGGCGCAACAGCTGCATCGTGCCCAACAAATCGGTGCCCACCTGGAGCGGCTGGACGATGTCCTTCAGCGCGCGCCGGAAGCGATTGCCGGCGCAGTTGCGCAGGAGATTACGCTACAAGGCGCCATTGCCGTGACGAATCTCACCTTTTGTTATGGCCGCGAGGGCAACTTTGGGCTGCAAAATCTCAACTTTCGGATCAGCCCCGGCGAAAAGGTTGCCATCATCGGGCCAACCGGTGCGGGCAAGAGCACATTGGTGCGTTTGCTGCTTGGTCTCTATCGGCCAGAGCAGGGGCAGATTACCTATGACGGCTATGGTGTTGAAGAAATTGGACTGGCACGGTTACGCCAGTCGATTGGCGTGGTGCTACAAGATTGTTTTCTGCTCAGCGGCACCATCCGCGAAAATATCGCGCTCCACCAGCCCGATCTGCCGCTGGCACAAGTAATCGCGGCCGCGCAACAAGCCGCGGTCCATGCAGAGATCATGCGCTTGCCCATGGGCTACGAAACCCGTGTTGGCGAAGGGGGCAGCGGGCTCTCCGGTGGCCAGCGCCAACGGATTGCCCTCGCTCGTGCCCTGGCGATCAAGCCGGCGATCCTCATTTTGGATGAAGCTACGAGTCATCTTGACACAGAGACCGAAGAGCGCATTCAGCGGGCATTGGCGGATCTCCAGGTAACCCAGTTGATCATCGCCCATCGCTTGAGCACCGTGCGCCATGTGGATCGGGTATTTGTCTTGGAACGGGGTCAGTTGATGGAAGCCGAGCGCGCTGCCGTGTTTGCCACGCCAAATGGAAGAGATGCGGTACAGAATAATCAGGCAATTGCGAGCACCGCGCCCAATGGGCTCCCGAATCGGTGCCTGATCAGCAAAGTACGCTAAAGCGCACTAGCCTACCGCCGACGAATGCGCTTTCGCGTACTTTGCTGATCAGCCGGGTGTTTCAACCCCGGCGACAACCCCGGTGACCCGTTATCGATACCTATAAACAAGGAATTCGCATCCTATTCCCTTCCTGTGATATGCTTGATGCCATTTGGACACCAGCCACATCTTGAAAGCACAGGAGCAACCATGCAACTCGCCAAACAACTGGACAAACTGGGCACCGAAACTGCCTTTGCCGTCTCCGCGGCGGCGGCGGCGTGGGCGGCCCAAGGCCATAAAGTCTATCCCTTTCACCTGGGCGACATGAATATCGCCACCCCGGCCAATATCACCGAAGCGACCTACAAAGCGATCAAGGATGGCTATACCGGCTATTGTGCCGGCGCGGGCATTCCTGAGTTGCGCGCCGTTTTGGCGGCGGATGTGGGTAGTAAACGCGGGGTACAATACAGCGCCGAAAATGTCTCGGTGCAGCCCGGCGGCAAGCCGGTGATCGGCAAATTTATCGGTGCGGTGATGAACCCCGGCGATGAGGTGCTCTACCCCAATCCAGGTTACCCGATCTACGAGTCGCAGATCGAGTATCAGGGCGGTGTGGCGGTGCCCTATGGTTACATCGACACGCCGGAGGGTTTTGCCCTGGACATGGCGGCGATTAAACGCGCCATCACCCCCAAGACCAAGGCGATCATCTATAACAACTACCAGAATCCCACCGGCGCGCAATCGACACGCCAGGAGATGGAAGAGGTTGCCGCACTGGCGATCAAACATGATCTCTGGGTGATGAGCGATGACGCCTACTTCGAGATTCTCTACAGCGGCAAACCCGAGTCGATTGTCAATATCCCGGGGATGATCGAGCGCACGGTGATCCTTTACACCTGTTCCAAGCGCTTTGCCATGACCGGCTGGCGTCTCGGCGCAGCGATTGGGCCGAAAGCGGTGATCGACATGATCAACAAATTTAACACCAACATAGAATCATGCAGCCCCCACTTTGTACAGCGGGCGATGGTCGAGGCGATCCCCGGCGACACCACTGGCCCCGACGCAATTGTGGAAACGCTGATGGAGCGGCGCGACGCCGCGGTGGCCGGTCTACAGGCGATTGACGGGGTGACGATTGCCAAGCCCAACAGTGCCTTTTATCTCTTCCCCAATGTGACGAAGGTGATGGAGCGCAAGGGCTTTACCGACATCAACCAATTGATGACTGCGGCGCTACACGAAACCGATGTCTCCTTCTGCACACGCAAACACTTTGGCCGCCCGGTGCCGGGGGAAACGGGTCACTACATCCGCCTAGCCTATTCGGGCATTAATGTGCCGGATATCAACACAGCACTGGGGCGGTTGAAGGGGTACTTTGAGGCGTGAAATGTAAAGCGTAAAGCGTGAAACGTGAAACGTGATTCGTAATTCGTAAACAGGTTTTCTATGAGCGAAATTCGGGAGCAGATGAAGGTGGATCTGCGTCAGGCGATGAAAGCGCGTGACACTGAGCAGGTGGCGACGTTGCGCTCGGTACTGGGTGCCATTGACAATGCGGAGGCGGTGCCGATTGTAGCCGTCTCCTCGTTGGTAGAGCCAGTAATCGGCAAAAGCAACGACGTGCCGCGCAAACTGTTGTCGACGGAAGATATCCGCCAGATTGTCACGCATGAAATTGCGGAGCGGCAGCGCGCGGGCCAAACTTATGCCGAGTTGGGTCAAAGCGCAGAGGCAGAACGTTTGCAGCGGGCAGCCACGCTGCTGATTAGCTATCTACCATAATGAGAGAAAATAGTTCGGCAACCGAACGTAGGCTGAGCTTGTCGAAGCCACTTCGGCTTCGACAAGCTCAGCCTACGTTCGTCACTGGTTAGCGCTGGATCATCGGCAAGTAGAGCGCCCCCCCAGGGGTCACATAGAGCCCCACATCGACGGAATGGTCAACCTGACCAGCACTGAGGGTTACGGCCACCCGTCCGGTCTGGGGATTGGCATCGCTATCAAGCAGATCGTCCAACACCCGGTCACTACCTACGGCCACAATCGCATAGGGTGCCGGCGGGACAAATTCGAGCACATAGTCACCTGGGAGCAGGTCGGCAAACAGATAGTATCCCGTGCTATCGGTGAGCAGCGAGTCAAGCAGTTGGTCGCCACGGTAGAGGTTGACCCGAACATTCGCCAGCCCCCCCTCGCCGACATCTTGCAAGCCATTCTCGTTTTGGTCGTGCCAGGCATAATTGCCCAAATCAGCAAAACGGTCATCATCGAGGATCGTCCCTCTGCCGGTCGCCTTGGACAAAGTAAGGCGGGGATCATCCGCGCGCCCGCCGACACGAATGGCCGAGAGTTGCACCATAAACTGTTCATCCGCTTCGATCACGCCATCACCCGTCACCGTCACCACTACCTGCTGTTGCAAGGCCGCGCCCGCGGTAAAGGTCAGGGTCTGGCTGCCCAGGACGAGATAATCATCATTGCCAACGGCCGAATCATCGCTGACGGTTGCTAGGACTGTCACCCCCTCCGCGACGGGGGCCGACAAGGTAACGGTAAAGGCAAAGCGGGTATAGCCACTATCCCCTTCGCGCTGCGTCACGTCGCTGATGGTGAAGGCGGCGGTATCATCATTGTTGATGGTGAGGATCATGGTCGTTGGGGCCGTCAATTGTGCTCCCTGCGCGGTGGTCAAGGTAGCAGAAAATGACTCGTCATGCTCGACCATTTTATCCGCGTTGATGGGGATCGGCACTGCGGCCTGACGCTGCCCGGCCCCAATCGTCAAGGGCGCAAGGGGCGCTTGATAGTCCGTGCTGTCGGCGCTGCCCGGCGTGAGGCTCACGGTCACCGTGACGGGGGCATAGGGATTGACCGGATCGAGTGTGGCCGTGACGGGCAGTGAACCTTGATCCTCGGCCCCTTGTTGGGCGCTGCTGCTCAGCTTAACTTGGGGCATGCTGACCGCCACGGATTGACTGGCACTGTTGTCCGCCGTGGTCAGGTCGGCGGAGCCACTGACGGTAGAGGCCACGGTTAACGGGTCGGCCGTGGTTAAAGCGGGCTGAACGATGCCGCGCAGGGTGATCTTTCCCTGCGCGCCGTTCGGCAGATCGGCGACAGTCCAGCGATAGGGGGAGATAGAAGTGGTTGCCGTCATGCTGACCCCTTCCGGTGCCACACTGCGCACCACGATTGCCGTCGCCAAATCAATCTGTAACGTGCCATTTTGGGCGGTGGCACCACCACTGTTGGCGAAGGTGACGGTAATTGTTAGGGGCTGGCCGGGCAAGAGTGGACCGCCGGGGCTGACGGTCTGGGTTAGCCGCAGATCGGACTTGTCACAATTGGCGGTAGATGCACCGTTGGCAGTGCCGGGCGTGATACAACGCAGGCTCCAATCGACATTGTTGCGGTTGCTATCAACCCCATCGGGGAACCGCGCAATGCCGGTATGCGGATTAGCGTCGTCGGCCAGGCCACTGCCACTGCCCTCCGTATACGGCGCGCCGCTATTGCCGCCATAACTAACGCTGTCTACTACCGTACTTGCCGCCAGCAGGGCAACCGCATCCGGTGCGCCATTCTGCAGCAGGTTCGTGTCGGGGCTCACGTCGTGATCACAGTTGGGGGTTGTGGCAGCATTGGCGCAGATCACAAAATAGTCGCCAGGGGCCAGGGTAACCGCAGGCAGGGCCAGCGTCGCATAGGTGGTCGCGCCACCACCGTTGCCGTCGATCAAAAGCAAGCGCAGGGGGGCCAACTGAATCGCGGCAGGGCTGGAATTTTTCAGCTCGATAAATTCGGCCCCATCAGTCGCGCCACTCTGGTCATAATCGATCTCATTGATGATCGGGGCTTCGATCTCGACCCCCTGGGCCTGGGTTGACGTCGCGCTGACACGCCCGGCCCATCCACCAAGCGCCTGCAAGCTGGTACGGACAAAAGCCAACGTCGGATCCGGAGTCTTGCCGACGGCAACAAAATTGAGGGTGAGCGCGATACTTTCACCGGGATCAAGGACACGGTCACTCAAACTTTGGGCCAAATCGGACCAAAGCAGGGTACCCTGGGCCTCGTTGCTGCTGCTCGGGCTGATGCCGGCACTCACAAAGTCGAGATAGATCGTGTCAAAGGTACCGGTCAGCGTCACATTTGACAGCAGTGTGTCACCGGTGTTGGTCAACGCGATCTGATAGGTGATGGTACTGCCCACACCGGCAACCGCAGGGGTTGTGCGTACAATCGATTGGGCCAATGCCGAACGGTCAGCACTGCCCAGGCAGGTGGCAGGGATCACATCCGGGTCGATGATCTTCATCACCACCACTTCGCCAAAGCGCATGCCCAAGCGATAGGGATCGTAGCCCACGGCACTGGCGCGGCCAATCCCCAGAAACCCCTCATGGGTCGCGGCACCAACGTTATTTTTGTACCCCCACAGTTGGCCGGGATTAAAGGTGGAATTGAGGGCAGTTTTATCTTGAAGCAGGGCCGCTTCGCGGTGGCCCCAACTGCTTGCCGCATCTTTGTAGATCCAGTTGTAGACCGCACGCTCAATCACCAGGGCATTGCTGCTCTGGCTGTTGAAAAAGTAGGCGAGATTTTCCAACCGTGACATAAATTCGCGACACGCGGTGGCCGGGCTACTTTGTGGGTTGCCAAAGACGCGATTCAGCCGATCTTCAGGGGTGCCGTCTGCGGTGTGGCCGGCGACATTGTTAGCCACCTGCAGATCGGCATAGTCCTGAGCCAGTTTATCCAGGCGCGATTCTAGGCCGGCAAGCGGTAACCCCAAGATGGTGCCATTACCCCGTGCACGCCGTTCAGCATTGAGCAGAAAGAGTGCCTTGCGGTCATCGCTAAAGGTGTCCCAAGTTGCCTGGGCGGGAAGATCCAGCGTACCCAGGGCGTTGGTTGCCAAGCCCAGTTGTATCTCTTCCTGGCGGCGCGCATTGTTAAACGCGGCTTCGACATCGGCCACTCCCATGAGCCCGACTGACCAGGCAATGTCCGTGCTCAGATTAAGAGGTGAATCGGCTCGCACGGTGGGCTGTAAGCAGTAAAGAAGTAGCAACGCGCTGACTAGTGCCCAGAGCGGCTGCCACTTATCAAGCGGCGGGAAAAGTGCATGTGCGGAGCCAATGTGGCCGGCGCAGCGGGTGAATCGGGCGCGAATCTGCATGAATAGCCTTCCTTTTTGGTTTCTACCTTGGTTTCTACGATGTGATCTCAAACAGCGTAACCACACAGTGGGCGCGATTACCACGGCAAGGGCCGTTACCCTCCAGCTTATGCGGATTTGAGCCGCTTGTCACTCAGTGAGAGATCCGATCTTGCTAGGACTTGCGTAGCAGCAAAACGGTGATCAGCCGGCATACGCCAAGCAGACATAGAGTTTAGGGCGCAGGGTATAGTAGCAGCCGGCACAACAGCTAAAATTCCCCCTAAATGTAAAATCCACCCGTACCCAAAAATGCGAATTGACAATCAGATCAGAAGTCGTTATACTGCCAAACAAGCTCGATTTTTCTAGAAAATCGCTCCCTGACCGTTGTTTATTTTGTCTCATATTGATTTCCCATTTGTAGATATCAACAGCATATCGTTTGATCCGTCTGTGCATTACCAGAGCGCAATCGGCACGCCCCCATGACGTTCGTGGTTCGCTCCCCAAAGGCCATTCCAGGAAACGATTAGGCCAGGTGACTGTCACTGTCCACCGCGTAGATCGCGCATCGCGCGAGTTGGACCGGTGACGGTTACATCGCCATTTATTTTTTTGGTGCGACCGAAGTGCCTGATCTCGGGCTCTGTTCACGCTCTTCAACCCAAGCACAAGGAGGAACAAAGATGCAACGAAAGGCAAAGTTTGTTGCAGGGCTACTGGTGGTGGCGTTGTTATTAGTAGCCTGCGGTGGCGGTGCCGCGCCCGCCGATACGGGCAGCAGCCCAGACGCCGCTGCGCCCGCGGCCGGAGCAACAGCCGGCGAGGAAGAGGCCGCGGCTGCGCCGGTCAACCCCTATATCATTGACGACTCGACGCCACGCTTCCCCGAACAGGTCTTTGACGCCATCCCCAGCGAATTCCACGAAGCGCCAATGTTGGCCGAAAAAGTGGCAGCCGGCGAATTGCCCCCGGTAGCGGAACGGTTGCCCGCGGAGCCGATGGTGCTCAAACCAGCCGAGAGTATTGGCGTCTATGGCGGCACCCTCAACGGTGCCTTCACCGGCCCGGCAGACCATCAGAATGCCGAGCGCATGTTAAAGAACCACATGCTCTTCTGGGACACCGGCATGACGACAGTGCAGCCCCATATTGCGCGGGCCTTTGAGGCCAACGCCGACAACACCGAGTTCACCTTTCACCTGCGCGAAGGGATGAAATGGTCCGACGGGGCCCCCTTTACGGCTGATGATATCCTCTTCTGGTATGAAGACATTATGGGCAACGACGACCTGGTGCCGGCCAAACCGGGCTGGGCCAAAGCCGGCGGCGAAGTGGGCGTCTGGGAAAAGATTGACGATTATACCTTCAAAGTCACCTTCATCCAGCCCTACGGGACTTTCTTTGAGTTGGTCGCCGGCCTCACGGTCAACGGTCACTACGCGCAGTTAGAGCCATGCAGTGGGGGCTTTTCGCCCAAACATTACATGACCCAATTCCACGCCGATTACATTGGGTTGGAGGAAGCCAATGCGCTGGCGGCCGCCGAAGGTTTTGACAACTGGAGCAAGCTCTTCTGCTCCAAGAATGACCCGAACCTGAACCCGGAATCGCCGGTGACGACCGCCTGGATGCCGACGACCAGCTTCTCTGATCAACAGGTGATTCTAGAACGCAACCCCTACTATTGGGCCGTCGACACGGAAGGTAACCAACTGCCCTATCTCGACCGCATGGTGCTGACACTGGCCGAGGATCTCGAAGTGCTCAACCTCAAGGCCATCGCCGGCGAGTATGACATGCAGGCGCGCCACATTGACATTGCCAAGTTGCCGGTCTTCCTGGAAAACGCCGAACAAGGTGATTACAAAGTCCAATTCTTCCGCGGGCGCGGTGGTTCCGCGGTGGCGTTGGCCTTCAACCAGGATTACGACAAAGACCCGGCTATGGCCGAGTACATCACCAACGCCGATTTCCGCCGGGCGCTCTCCATGGCGCTGGATCGGGAGCAGATCAACGAAGCCTTCTTCCTCGGCTTGGGGCGCCCGGCCTCGCACTGTGCCTGGCCCGATCCGCCTTATGCACCCGGCGAAGAATATGACCAACTGTATCATCAGCTCGATGTAGCAGAAGCCAACCGATTGCTTGATGAGATTGGCCTGGACCAAAAAGATAGCGAAGGCTTCCGTCTGCTGCCGAACGGCGAACGCGTGGTGATCGAGATGATGGCTGTCTCCGGGGCCTTCTTTGACTATCCAGGCATTGGCGAGATGTTTGGCCAACATTGGAAGAACAATGTGGGCATCGACAGTCAGGTACAGGCGGTAGAACGCAGTCTGCGCAATACCCGCCTGACCAACAATGATACGATGACCAACTTCTGGGGGGCCGACAATTCGGAAGGTGTCTTCCTCTTCCCGAATCATACCTTTGCCTATCAATGGGAAAGTGGGACCGGGCCGCTCTCCGGCCAATGGTTCCAGGATAATAGTGTTGGCCGCGAGCCGACCGGCGCGATTCGCGAACAACAGCTTGCCTTCGAGGAAGGGTCCAAATTGCCGCGTGAAGAGCGGGTTCCCTTTGGCCAAAAGATCCGCGCCCTCAGTTGCGACAATGTCTTCTACATCGGCACCGTAACCGGCACCCCGTCGTGGACCGGCATCGTCAAAAACAACTTCCACAACTTGGCCGTCGGCTTCCCCTTTAGCACCGTTGGCCAGACGCCAGGGAATACCTATCCAGAGACGTGGTATATCGTGGATGATGAGACGCCGTAACTAAAGAATAAAGCGTAAAACGTAAATCGTAAATCGTCATAATGCGCACGGTGTACAGTCAACAGATTTACGTTTTACGCTTTACGCAGTATTCAAGGAACACGCATGTTTGCTTATCTAATCCGCCGGCTCTTTTACGCCGTGTTAACCGTGTGGGCCGTTTCGATTGTTTCGTTTGTGATTATTCAGCTGCCGCCGGGTGATTATGTCACCGCGTATCTGGCGCAACTGTCGGTCCAGGGGTCAACGCTGGGCATGTCCGAAGCGGATAATCTGCGCGCCTATTATGGGCTGGATCGCCCCCTCTACTACCAGTATTATCTCTGGCTGGAACGGATGGTCCAAGGCGATTTTGGCTATTCGTTTGAGCATCAGAAACCGGTGAAGGATGTGATCGGGGAACGGCTGCTGCTGACGATGATTCTAGCCTTTGCTTCGGTCCTCTTTACCTGGACCTTTGCCATCCCGATTGGCATCTTCTCCGCGGTGCGGCAATATTCTGCCTGGGATTATTTCTTTACCTTTGTGGGGTTTATCGGCTTGGCAATTCCCAATTTTTTGCTGGCCCTGCTCTTGATGTGGGTGGGCTTCGCGGTCTTTGACCTGAGTGTGGGTGGGCTCTTTTCGCCCGCCTATATTTCGGCCCCGTGGAGTTGGGCGCGGCTGTGGGATCTGCTCAAACATCTCTGGCTGCCGGTGATCATCCTGGGCATGGCGGGGACGGCGCAGATCATGCGCATTACACGCGCCAATGTGCTCGACGAATTGCGCAAGCCCTATGTGGTGACGGCACGCGCCAAAGGCCTTTCCGGCTGGCGGCTGATTGTTAAATATCCCGTCCGCATTGCCCTCAATCCGGTGATCAGCGTGACGGCCTATGTCTGGCCCTACCTGGTCTCAGGCAGCATTATCGTCTCGGTCGTCTTGAGCCTGCCGACGGTGGGGCCGATTCTGCTGCGCTCGCTGCTCTCCCAGGATATGTTCCTGGCCGGCAGCATTATCATGTTGATCGGGCTGATGACGGTAGTGGGTACCTTTCTGTCGGATCTCCTGTTGATTTGGGCCGATCCGCGGATTAAGTTGGAGGGATAGGCAAGAATGGCAACCAATGTAGGCAGCCTCGTCGGCGTCGGCAGTGCGGCGGCCGATCGGGTGAGTGTGGCATCGCAGCGCCAACTGATCTGGTGGCGCTTTCGTAAACATAAACTGGCGCTCTTTTCCGGCGTCGTTATTCTCTGTTTTTACCTGAGTGCGCTGGGTGCGAACTTCTTGGCTACCGCAGACCCGGAACGCTCCGACGCGCTCTTTAACTTGATGCCGCCCCAACCGATCAAGTTCTTTGACGAAAGCGGCTGGGCCCCCCATGTCTGTGCGCTCACCGGCCAACGGGATACCATGACCTTTAAGAAAGTCTATAAGCCGGATTGTACGATCAAGGTGCCGATTGTCTTTTTTAGCGAAGGCTATGGGTACAAATTCCTGGGCCTCTTTCCCACCAATCTGCATCTGATTGGGGTAGGCGGCGGCTTCAAAACCGAAGAGACCCTCTTCCTGCTCGGCACTGATATTCAGGGGCGCGATCTCTGGTCGCGCCTGATATTGGGGACACGGGTGTCGCTGAGCATTGGGCTGGTCGGCGTGGCCCTCAGTCTGTTCTTAGGCATTATCCTGGGTGGTATTTCCGGCTATTACGGCGGCTATCTCGACACTGTCATCCAGCGCGTGATCGAGATTACGCGCGCCGTGCCGACGATTCCTTTGTGGATGGGGCTGGCTGCCGCCCTGCCGCGCAATTGGTCCGTCCTACAGGTCTACTTTGCGATTACGCTGATTATCGCGCTCTTTGCCTGGACTGATCTAGCGCGTGTCGTTCGCGGGCGCTTTCTGGCACTGCGCGAAGAAGATTTTGTCGCCGCCGCGCGTCTAGCGGGGGCGAAACCGTGGCGCATCATCTTCGCCCACATGTTGCCTTCCTTCTACAGCCATATCATCGCCGCGGTGACCTTGGCGATTCCCGCCATGATTGTCAGTGAGACCTCGTTGAGCTTCTTGGGCTTGGGCTTGCGGCCACCGGCGATCAGTTGGGGCACGCTGTTGCAATCTGCCCAGAATATCCAGAGCGTGGCGACAACCCCTTGGCTGCTGATTCCTGCGGTGCCGGTGATTATCGCGATTCTCGCCTTTAACTTTCTCGGCGACGGGCTGCGCGACGCCGCCGATCCCTACAGCAATTGAGCGCACGATGGCACTATTACCCGTTTACCGCACCGTGTGTACTTGTCTACCTGTCTACCCATTCCCAACCCAATGGTTACTAACCCATGACTGATGCTACCCGCCCAACCCCCATCCTCTCGGTTCGTGATTTAAAAGTCCACTTCACCCTGAGCGAAGGCATTGTCCGTGCCGTGGATGGTGCCAGCTTTGATGTCTACATGGGGCGCACGCTGGGGATTGTCGGCGAAAGTGGTTGCGGCAAAAGTGTGACAACGCGCGCATTGCTCCAGATCGTCGATCCACCAGGGCGGCTGGTGGGGGGCTCGCTCGCCTACCGGCCTGATGCAAGCGACCGTGTGCTGGATCTCGCCAAGGTCGATCCGGAAGGGCCGGAGATGAAGTCGATCCGCGGCGGCGACATTGGCCTGATCTTTCAGGAGCCGATGACTTCCTTTAGCCCGGTCTATACGATCGGCAACCAGATCATGGAAGCGATCCGGCTGCACCAGGATATCAGCAAAAGCGCAGCACGCGAGCAGGCGATCGAATGGTTGCACCGGGTTCACATGCCTAACCCCGCGCAACGGCTGCATGAGTATCCCTATCAACTCAGCGGCGGGCTACGGCAGCGCGCGATGATCGCAATGGCCCTCTGTTGTAACCCGCGCATCCTGATTGCCGACGAACCCTCGACCGCGCTCGATGTAACCACCCAGGCCCAGATCCTCGATCTGCTTGGCGAATTGCAAGCCGCGCAGGGGATGGCCATCATCTTTATCACCCACGATCTGGGCGTGATCGCCGAGATCGCCGATGATGTGGCGGTGATGTATCTGGGGAAAGTTGTTGAAGAAGCGCCGGTTGACGAGATCTTCCATGCGCCGCAACACCCGTACACGCGGGCATTGCTCACCTCGATGCCGAATATTTACAGCCAATCACGGGCGCGGCTGCCCTCGATCCAGGGCTCGATTCCCCATCCGCTCAACCGGCCGGCGGGCTGTGCTTTTCATCCGCGCTGCCCGGCCTTTATGCCGGGGGTTTGCGAAATGCACGAGCCGAATCTGATCGAGCTGACCGCCACACAACGAGTAAGCTGTTTTCTCTATGATCAGTCACAGCCGCGCGCCAAAGCGGTAGCCCCAGCGCCACAAGTACAGGTATTAGCCGGCAATGACCAGCCGCAGGCGCAAGTCGCAAGCCCAACCAAAGCGCGTGATGGCCAGCGTACAACCCCGCTCCTCGAAGTGAAAAATTTAACCAAATTCTTCCCGATCCAGAAAGGGTTTCTGCGCCGGGTGGTAGGCCAGGTACGGGCCGTCGATAATATTAGCTTTACGCTCAATCAGGGTGAAACGTTGAGCCTGGTCGGGGAGAGTGGCTGCGGCAAGACGACGACAGCCCGCTGCGTGTTGCGCGCGATCGACCCCACCGGCGGCGAGATTCTGCTCCAGGCGCACACCGGGCAGACGGTCGATCTAGCGACGCTCAATGAAGCACAACTCCGCCCCTTGCGTCGCGATATGCAGATGATCTTCCAGGATCCCTTTTCGTCATTGAACCCACGCATGACGATCTTTGAGGTCATTGGCGAGCCGCTCTTGGTCAACGGCGTAAGTAGTCGGCGTGAACGGCAGGATCGGGTAGAGCAGTTGTTGCAGCAGGTGGGGTTGCGCCCCGAGTATATGGATCGTTTTCCCCATGCCTTTAGTGGCGGGCAGCGGCAGCGGATTGGCATCGCCCGCGCATTGGCACTTAACCCGCGCTTTATCGTCGCCGACGAAGCAGTTTCGGCGCTCGATGTCTCGGTGCAGGCCCAGGTGCTCAACCTGATGATGGATCTGCAGGATGAGTTGGGGTTGACCTATCTCTTTGTTTCGCATGATCTGAGTGTCGTCAACCAGATCAGTGACCGCGTTGTCGTCATGTATGTGGGCAAGATCGCCGAAGTAGCGACGCCGCAGGAGCTCTTTAGCCGGCCCAAACATCCGTACACGGCGGCCTTGTTGGCCTCCCTGCCCAAGGCCGACCCGCGCTTGCGCCAAGCGCGCACCCCATTACAGGGGGAAGTGGCGAATCCAGCGCAGCCGCCCAGTGGCTGCTATTTTCATCCCCGTTGTGCCTATGCGGTTGACCAGTGTAAACGCGAAAGCCCCCCCTTGGTTGAGATTGAGGATGGACGGCTGGTCAGTTGTCATCGGGTCCATGAATTAGCATTGATAGGCATTGAGAGTTAAACCGCCCATGAATCGTTCGATCCAGCGCATACTCCTCGGCCTGATCTTTATCTTGGCCGGACTTAACCACTTTTGGCGTCCACAATTTTATGAGGCAATCATGCCCGATTATCTGCCGCAGCAGCGCCTTTTGGTGTGGCTGAGTGGGGTGGCCGAGGTGGTGGGTGGCGTATTCGCGCTATTCGGGCAAACACAGCGGTTAGCGCGCTGGAGTTTGGTCGCCACCTTGGTTGGCGTCTTTCCGGCCAATCTGCACATGGCACTGCACACGGAACGGTATGCCATGCTGCCCGGCTGGCTGATCTGGCTGCGTTTGCCGCTGCAAGGGGTATTGATCTGGTGGGTTTGGTGGGCGACAGGTGGACAGGAGGAATGAATTAAAAAGTAGAGATGCACACCGACCTGTGCTATACTTGAGATGCGCCAGTCACGCAGTTTGCGCCCGGTGGGCGTTAGGATCTGCAGCACCATAGGATCGGGACAAAGGAGCGTCACATGCCAACCCCATTTCCAGGGATGGACCCTTATCTAGAACGGCGTGGATTGTGGGAAGAAGTTCACACTGACTTGATCACTGAGATTCGTCAGTTTTTAACGCCTTTATTACGCCCGCGCTATCGGGTCGCGATTGAGCAAAGAATTTACTTATCCTTAGTTTCGCCGAAGGGCGAGTTGATTGGCAAGCCGGATGTAATGGTCGCGTCGCCCAAATCAACTGCGCCGGCAGCAATGATGACTGTCGTTGCGGTTGCAGAGCCTGTCATTGCTGATCCCCCATTGGTGGGTGAATTGCCCCAGCCTGAAGAGGTTGTCGAACGCTATCTAGAGATTCGCGATACCACGACCCAAGAGGTAGTCACCGCGATTGAAATTCTCTCGCCGACCAACAAAGAAACACAAGACGGGCGGCGGCAATATGAACAGAAGCGCCTGCATGTGTTAGCCAGTGCGACCAATTTAGTCGAGATCGATCTATTGCGTGGGGGCATACCCTTTGCGATGAGCATCCCTGGACAAGCAACCGCACCGCAAAGTCACTATCGCATTGTGATCAGCCGCAGTTGGCAACGCCCGCGCGCTGATCTCTATCTGTTCAATCTAGAGCAGCCGATCCCCTCCTTTCTAATTCCTTTGCGCCCCGGCGAACAAGAGCCGGTACTGCCGTTGAACCAGCTCCTCCACGCGCTTTATGATCAGAGTGGCTACGATTTAGCCATCGATTACACGGAGCCGGTCATCCCACCGCTCGCCGCAACAGAGGCAGCGTGGGTGACACAATTGCTCAAAGGTTAAACATAAATTCTTACAGATGAGCGCCCCTTTACCACGGTATTCACAATCGTTTCCACACTGGCCATTGTCACCTGACTATCGCTGAGCAGCGGTGGCACAATTTCGCAGCCCCAACTTTTGAGCCGTTCCGCTGATAGCGCGGTCTGTCCATGTGCCCATAGACCGCGATTCATTGACGGCGCGATCACAACGCGGCAGCCCGCGCCCAGACCATCGGCAATCATCGCCGTGGCCAGGTTATCAGCCAACCCCAGAGCGAGTTTATTAAAAGTATTGAAGGTGCAGGGTGCGACCAGTAGCGTCCCAAAAGGATAACGTTCCAGTGGCGTCTGGCCATAGGCATGGATCCAGTGGTTGCCGGGTACTTCCATTAATGACGCCGGTGAAATTACTTGGGCGGCATTGGGCGTCAACACAGAGTAGACGGTCAAGCCGTGGGCAACCAGCGCGCGAATTAATGTTGGGATTTGCACACAGGTGCCGGCACCGGTAACAAACAAAAAGAGGGCAGAAGCATCACTCATGGTTAACCTCATGGCTTGAGCAGGCTGGTAGATATAGCGCGACTATTGTACCATTGACACGCCCATTTTGGTGCAGCGGACAGGAATGCCGAGCGGCATGGCAGTACAATTTTGGCGACAAAGTTTGTCACTTTACGCCAATTCAGCTAGACTGCATCTATTCTTTGCAAGCGGAACCTTTGAAAAGAGAGAGGAAAAAACGATGACAGCACCATCAATCCCGGCGGCGACACGGATTGGGCATGTCCATCTCAAGGTCGCGGATCTGGATCGCGCCATCACTTTTTACCGTGATTACCTGGGCTTTGACCTGCTCCACAACTTTGGCACAGCCGCGTTTCTCTCCGCCGGTGGTTACCATCATCATCTGGGGCTGAATACCTGGGAAAGTGCGGGGGGTGATCCGCCCCCAGCAGGCAGCACCGGGCTCTATCACTTTGCGATCAACTACCCCGAACGGCGTGACCTGGCCGCGGCGCTGCTGCGCTTGCTTGATCATGGCTGGGGCATCGATGGCGCATCTGATCATGGCACCCACGAAGCGATCTACCTGCACGATCCCGATTACAATGGCATCGAATTGGCCTGGGATCGCGCCGAACCGGACTGGCCGCGCGCCAATGGCCAAGTCATCTTTAGTCGGGAACCGCTCGACTTTGCCGGCTTATTGGCAGAATTGGGTGAAGGCGACCGGAAAAGTGTGTTGCAAGCGTTGGCAGTTTATCGATAATACTGGGAGCGCCGACATCCCTGTCGGCAAGCCGGCCATCAGGATGATGGCGCTCCCGGCAGATTTTTCCACCAGGTAAGGGATTGATATGTCGAAATTGAAACGAATTATGCTTTTGCTCTTTGTACTGGTCTGCTGTGTCGGCTGCGACCAGGCGACCAAGTTGATCGCGCGCCAAGAGTTGGCCACGGCACCGATGCAAGAATATTGGAATGGCTTTTTTCGGCTCGTCTATGCGGAGAATCCGGGGGCATTTTTGAGCCTGGGTGCAGGATTGGCACCGGAGCTGCGGTTTTGGGTCTTTACGATCTTTGTGGCGCTGCTATTGAGTGGGTTGGCCTGGTTTATGCTGCGCCATATCCAGAAAGCCCCTGTGCCCTTCATCGTGGCGCTGGCATTAGTCGTCGGCGGCGGGCTGGGCAATTTGATTGACCGCCTGTTCAACGACGGTCATGTGGTGGACTTTATGCAGATCGGCTTCAGTCCCCTGCGCACCGGCGTCTTTAATGTCGCGGATATGGCGATCATGGCGGGGACGGGGTTGTTATTTGTGTTGGCGTGGCGAGGGGAGAAAAATTCTAATAATTAATTGAAAATTGAAAATGGTTAATTGTTAATGGATCTCGTCAACATGGGTTGACGCGCAGGAGCAGTTAACCCTGGCATTCATTAACCATTTTCAATTCTCAATTTTTAATTAATTATTTTATTTGTTCGCTTACACCAATTCAATCGGCTCCCCTACACCGGTGATCGCAGCCAAATCCCCTTCGACACTCCCCATGGGCTGCAATTCAAATTTTTCCACCAACACTTTAATCACATTTGGCGTCAGGAAGGCGGGCAGGGTCGGCCCCAGGCGAATCTGCTTGACATCCAGGTAGAGCAGCGAAAGCAGTACGAGCACGGCTTTCTGTTCATACCAGGCAATGTCATAGGCAATCGGCAATTCGTTGACGCTCTTCATCCCAAAAACTTCAGCCAGTTTGAGCGCCACGGCCACCAGCGAGTAGGAATCGTTGCACTGCCCGGCGTCGAGGACGCGCGGGATGCCGTTGATGTCACCCAATTGCAGTTTGTTATAGCGATATTTGGCGCAACCGGCGGTGAGGATCACATGATCCTGCGGCAGCGCGGCGGCGATATCGGTGTAATATTGGCGCTCTTTCTGGCGGCCATCACAGCCGGCCATGACGACAAAGCGTTTGATCGCGCCACTCTGGATGGCGCCGATCACGGCGTCGGCGCGGTCGAGGATCGCCTGGCGGGCAAAGCCGACCAGGATCGTGCCGGTCTCTAGCTCGGTGGGGGCTGGGCATTCGAGCGCCTTGGCAATTACCGCGCAAAAATCTTTGCGCCCGCCCTGTGTGCGTTCGCCGATGTGCGGGATCTCAGGCCAGCCGACCATGCCGGTGGTGAAGATGCGGTCAGTGTAGTGGCGCGTGGGCTTTTGGATACAGTTAGTCGTCATCAAAATCGCGCCGTTGAAGCTGGCGAACTCCTCCTGTTGTTGCCACCAGGCGTTGCCATAGTTGCCGACCAGGTGCGGATACTTTTTGAAGAAGGGGTAGCCATGCGCCGGCAACATTTCGCCGTGGGTGTAGATGTTGACCCCGGTACCGGCAGTCTGCTCCAGTAGATCTTCTAAATCGCGCAGATCGTGACCGCTGATTAGGATCGCCGGGCCGGCCACCACGCCTAGATTGACCTGGGTCGGTTCGGGGTGGCCATAACGGCTGGTATGTTGGTGGTCGAGCGCGGCCATCGCGTCGACGCCAAATTTACCACATGCCATGCACTTCGCCAGCAGGGTATCAGCAGTAAGCTCGCGTTGGGCGGTGTAGGCCAGGGCTTCCTGGACATAGGCACAGATGTCGGTGCGCAGGTCGTCGAGCATGGCGGTGTGTTCACTATAAGCGGCCAGCCCCTTTAGCCCATAGATCAACAGTTCGCGCAGGGCGCGCAGATCTTCATTCAGCTCAGGCTCGGCCATCACGCCGACGGTGGCACCCTTGGCCGCAAATTCGGCTTGGTCGCCGCTGAGGTAGTACCAGGTCGCCATTTCGGGCAGGGGTTCGATAAAGGAGGTGCCCTGTTGCGCTTCGTAAAGGGTGTAAAAGTGCGCCCGCAATGCATCGCGGCGGGCAAAGGCTTCGTGAATCAACTCGACAAAACGGGCCTCGTCAAAGTTGACATTCGAGAGGGTGGCGAAGAGTGCTTGCACCACAAAGAGGTCGGTGGTTGGGTCACTGTAGCCCAATTCACGCGCCTTGACGCTAAAAACGGAGACGCCTTTCAGCGCATAAACGAGCATATCTTGCAAGGCCGCGACTTCCGGCGATTTGCCGCAGACGCCACGAATTGAGCAGTTGAGGTTATTGGTCGTTTCCTGACAATGAAAGCAGAACATGGATGCCTTGTCCTTCTGTAGGTACCGAGAAAATTTCGACTTATCGGCATCAAAACCGAGTTGGTGAAAATTTTTCCAGTGGCCGGCTGGATCGTGAATTTTTGAACAAGGATAATATATTGCGAGTTGGTTGATGACAATAGGACTTTTGTCACATGCGCTAATCTTGACGCGATTCTGCCCAGCGATTGCCAGTAAATGCCAAGCGGACAGCGTATCCTAAGGCTGCAGGTCTGAAGAGCGCAAATCAAAGTTCTTCAACGCATGATGAGCCGTTGCTTCTGAACCGCGGCAGAAGATCGCCCATCAGCACCCTGCAGCAGCGTAAACAACGTAATCGACACAAGGAGAAGACGCCCATGAAATGGCAAGTTAATTTTGTTGGCTCTTCAGGAATTCAGGGGGTTGAGATGGATCCTTCCTGGAAGAGGCGCAACAATGCTGCGCAGACCGACAAATTGCTGCCTCTTCCAGGAAGGGAACCCCATCAGATCCAGGAGAACCATTTTGTTCTGGCAATCTGTCTGGCCGTGATGAGTGCAGTAGCGAGCGCAGCCCCTTCCTACGCGGCCGACAATGACTGTGGCCCTGGTGCAGTGCGGACCGGCAATATCTTTGCCAATACGATCAACGGCACCGTTGGCAATGACGTGATTCGCGGGTTGGGCGGCAACGACAAGCTGCGCGGTGGCCCGTGCGATGACAAAATCTACGGTGGCCCCGGTAACGACAAGATCGATGGTGGCCCCGGCTGGGATATCTGCGAAGGTGGAGCCGGGGCGGATGTTTTCGTCAACTGTGAAGTGGTCGTGCCCTAAGGTAATAACAGCACCGTAAAAACTATATAACAAAGAGGGCCGCGCCGTGTTCGGCGCGGCCCTCTTTGTTGCCGGCTAAAGGCAAATTATCCACAACCACCGCCACTTTTATCACGTGGGATCAGCAGCTCGATCTTCGGTGTATACTCCAGTTCGTCCTCGTGCAGTGTGGGAAAGGCCGCAAAGTAGCGATCACCTAAGGCAGCGGGAAACGCATAACGCAGGGTATCTTCCGACCCGTCAATCGGCGTGGCCAGTAGCGTCTCGTCTGCCGCGGCAAAGGTTGCCAGCCAACCGTTGACGCCCCCTTCCAGCAGATAACTGTTGGGCACACTTTCCGCGGTCAACATTTTCCACGCTTCGGTTGCGGCCGACTCGTCGTTGCTCATGGCAACAAAGATGGTGTTGTTCGCCTGTCGCGCATGAATTTCGGGGATCAACGCCCCTAGTTCTGCCAGTGGCACATGTTGTGCGCCTTTGATATGAAAGAGGTTATACTCCTCTTCGGAACGCACATCCAACATCACTACACGCAAACGATCATCGACCAGGTTGGTCAACAACTCAGCCGGTGCGACTTGGACTTTACGTTCAGCCAAGAGCGGAGCCTTGGTTGCTTCTAGCCAAGCCCATTTGCGTTCGGTGTCCGGTTGGCCGATGATCAACACTGCCACGGCCACGGCAATCAACCCGGCAGCACCGACATAGCGCCATTTCGGTTCGACCTTGAGGTTGCGCCCACCCACCATACGTTCGAGCTGTTCGCCGCCCCAGAACATAAAGAGCGCCAGCAGCACCACGCCCAGCACGACCACACCGGTGGGCAGATTCAGCCAATCCATGATCGTTAAACGGCCATAGTAGCTGCCATTCCACCACTGGTCGTAAAAGCGTTCAGTCTCACCAAAGAGGAAGATGCCGACGGAGACCCCCAGCACAAAGAAGATGCCGTCGATCTTCAGCGTCGCGGCGGCGACCAGCGAGGTGCCGGGGCAGAAGCCGCCAATAATAAAACCAACGCCCATGATCAGCCCGCCGACAATGCCGGACCAGAGATAGGTGGGATTGACCCAGATCGCGCTGTAGTCGAGCCAGCCCAGACTAATCGTGGTAAAAAGCAGCACCATCGCCACGATGATCGCGGTAAACATCACTTTGAGCACGGTCACTTCTTTGAAGTAGAACTGCGCCGCCAGCTTTTTGGAATTACCAAAGCCGGAGATTTCCAGCGCAAAACCAAAGGCAAAACCGATCAAGCCGAAGATCACGAACATGAGCGGCTTGCCGACCAAGGTTTCTAGGGCAAGTGGGAAAGGCATAATGACTCCTTAGAAATAGAACGCGGATTTAACTGATTTGGCGGATTTGCGCAGATATATTCTGAAAATCAAGCAGAATCAGCGCTCATCCGCCTAATCCGCGTTCTAGGGATTAATCTCAATTCCACAGGCGGCGCACAAAGTAGGCGATGGCGTAGGCCCCACCAAAGACGGCGAACATAAAGGCCCACGAGCCGACCGAGAGTACCGCACCCCCGGAAAGGGCCTGACCGGAAGTGCAGCCGCGCGCCATGCGCGCGCCATAGCCCATGATCCCGCCGCCGACAAAGGCCCAAAGCCAGCGGCTACGGGTGCTAATGTTTGGTCCTTTATTGGTCTCGACCTTGAGCCGGCCATTGAGCCAACCGGAAACTGCGCCGCCGACCAGCGTGCCAAAAACCATCGGCACCACCCAATCGTCGAGTGGATTTTTGTCACCGCCCGCCAGTTTAAGCAGATAGGGTACGCGGTCAATGTGGTCGGGCGCAACCAGATCCTGGCCATAGACGATAATACGGTTCAACCCACCAGAGGCACCCAGGCCGTTGCCGGTGAGGAAGAAGGAAAGAAAGAGCACAATGCCCAAGATCAGTCCGCCCAAATAGGGGTGGACATAGGGTTTGGTCGGGCGTGCGCGCCAGAAGCTCGGTTTTTTCTCGATTGCGACTGCCATTGGTAATGCTCCTCTTGGTCTCGCAGGTGGTTGATGAATGTTAAATAATTGATTCTGTAAACCGCCCTGGGCTAAAGCCTGCCCAGAGGGCCCCCAGCTACAGAACAACGCAGGCTAAAGCCCGCTTTAGGGGGCGTTGTTCTGTAGCCCCGCTCATTGATGGCGGGGCGGCTAGCATTTACCCGATTATTTGCTTACCCTGCATAAACCACCTGCTGCTATGCATAAGTTCGTTGGCGCTTTGCGCCCATTACATGAAGAAACGCACTAGCCTTTAACCCGTTTCGGGGGCCCTTTGGGCGCGGTTTCGCATCTCAGCCGGGTGTTTCAACCCCGGCTGCGGCTTCGACAGGCTCAGCCTTCACTCACGCAGCCTCCGCTACAAGGTCAATCCGCCGGTGACCCTTCGGTCACTTCCACCTCATCCCATCCCGTAACCATCGAGCGGATGCCGGCCAGCGGCTCGTGGCCGGTGGTCGTTAAGTAGACATGGCCGACGATGAAGGTGGCAAAGAGCCAGGCCACCAGCGTATGGAAGGGGGCGAGGAAGGGTAAGCCACCCAGGGCCTGCGCGTAGTGGGGCCACTGTTGCACCCCCCACATCAGCGCGCCGGTGAGAATTTGCAAGGGCAGCAGCACGTTGAGAATGCCAAAGTAGGTGAGCTGCTGCAACGGGTTGAGATGATGTTCGCGCGTCTTCGCAAAGGGATGGGGATCATTGCGGAAGATGCCGCGCAAGTAATATTTGGTCTGCTCAATCGCCTGGTCAAAGAAGCCATAGGGCCGCGGGATGTACTGCTTGATCTCGCCGCCGACCAGATGCCAGAAGAGCGAAAGCCCGGCGTTGACCACCAGCACCGCGGCCAGGACATTGTGCAACGCCACCATATAGCGGAAGGCAAAGATCCCCAGCAGATCAGGCCGGTGAATCACGAGGCCGGTAAAGAGCAGCAGAATGATCGTCACCGTTTGTAACCAGTGCCAGAAGCGCTCGTAGGCTTGGTACATATAAACCCGCTTGAGGGCCGGCGCGTGGTGCGGGCGGCGCAGGCTGCTGATCAGACGCAACGTACCATGCGCGCCGACCCCCAGCAGCGTCCCCACAAAGGCCAGCAGCCCAAACCAATCAACCCAGGCCACTCGGTTGCGCCCAAAGATGTAGACACCATCGGCTTCGGGTTGCGGGGTGTAAAAGAGCACACCATTTGCGATCTCCATGGTGCCGCTGGCGGCCACATTGGTGTCGCCCACAAAAGTCGGCATGACGCTGCCGGGGATGTTGCCCGCCAGTTGCATGGGCTGGGTGATCAGCGAGTCTTCATGGTGACAAGCTTGGCAGTCACTGGTGGCCCATTCGCCACGGGCGACGTTGTGGTTGATGCTGTACGGTTGCACCTGGCCGCTAATGCGCGGGTTGGTCAGGCCCAAGGCGGTCAGCCGGTCAACCACGGCCTGCTCCTTCACCGCATTGTCAATGGTCAGTTCCGTGGTGCTCAGTTGCCCATCGCCGTCGTCGTCAAAGGCCTCAATGATCGCTGGGAGATAGCTGTCACCTTGCAGATAGGCGGCTTGCAGGTCGATCAGCCGCACGGGATAGCTGTCACCGCTCGGATCGTCATAAAGCCAATACCAGGAGGTGATCAGATTATACGGTGCCAGCAGGGTATCGCCGTCACTATTCTGGCGCTGCATGAGGACAGGTTGATAACCGGTCACCAGGTTATTCACCGTGTCCGCGCCGGTGGTGCCGCGACAAGCGGTGATCGCGGTGCCGGCGGTTGTCAACACCGTCCAGTCATAGCTGCTGATCGCCGGGGCGTTTAGTTCGGGAATGTGACAACTTTCGCAGGCAAGCACATCCAGATGGCGCGCAGCATAAGGCAGCCACTCACTGTGCGAACTTTCGGCACTATGGCAGGATTCACAGCGGCGCATGGAGCCTTTTAAGTCAGCATCAACGGTGTACTGGGCGCTTTCACCGCGTGCAAAGTTATGGTTGGGGCGTTCCAGATATTCGCCGATCTCCAGCCGGCGCGGGTCATAAACTAAATGTTCCGGGCGGCTGTCAGCAGCATCTTGGGCGTGCATCGGGTTGTTCAGGGCATAGTGGCAGTCGGTACACTTGAGGCCACGCTCGGCGTGAATATCCCAAGGCCGGGCCAAGGCGGCTTTGTCAGCCAGGTTTAACCCCGAATCGGCGATGCGTTGACCGGCGATCACCTGGCCGGTGGTGGCCGTCTGCTGGTCACTGAGGTCACAGGCGTCGAGCACCAGCGGTGCCGTTTTATCGGTATGGACCACACCATGACACTGGGCACAATTTTCATTGGTCGGGTCTTGGAGCTGGACAAATTCCTGGAGCAGGGCCCCCGTCTGATCAAAGGCGGTGGCTTGCCAGACATAACCCGTAGCGGTTTTGGTCACAATGCCGGTGCCCAATAGGGTCGCCGTATTGGCCCAGCCAAAGTCACCGTCACCGATCGCGGCGCGGCGAGCATCATTATTGGGCGTGGCCATGTGGCAGAGAAAGCAGTTCATTTCCATGACGCCGGATGCTTGCCAATCCCAGGGGGCACTTTCACCGGTAGCCCCATCAAGGATCATTGTTTCTGGATTGTTTGGCCCTGGGGCCAGGCTAGTCAACGGGGTGCCGTCGCGCGCCGTGGTCGCCGGTCCACCACCCGCCACCCGGTCGCCATTCAGCATGAGCCATTCAGCGGTACTCAGATCAAGCCGTTCTGCCCCGACCCCGGAAAGCAGGCGATAGATCAGCGGGTCCCATTTACCGAAGAGACCGCGACTGCTGTCCCACGGTTGCGCCAGCTTGACAGTGGGCTGCGTAAAATCGGCCAACCCCAAGTCAGCGTGAAAGCTGTGCTCGGTAATAAAGGCGGTGTCGTGACAGGTGCCACAGGTGCGCATGGTTGAGACGGGTCCGGCACTGGTCAAAACGGGGACGCCATTGCTGTCCAAGAGGACAAAGTTAGGATGCAGCGGCGAGATTTGGGTGGCAACCTCCGCGGTGGGCCTGGTTGCCGTGCGCGCCCACAGTTGTTGGGCACCCAGCGCCAGGCCAACACTAATGACAAGCCAAAAGGTGCTCCACAGCGGCAGTTTGCGCCGTCGTAGAGGCAAGGCATGCCTTGCCTCTACGACGGCAAGCCAGAACAGTTTTGCGTTATTCGTTCGTGGTACCATCACACGATCCTCGTGCCCTTGCGGGGCAGCTCAAGTTTTTTAAGTAGCGTAAATACGCCGATTTAGCCGCAGGCGTCCCGTCGGGACGCCTGACCTTAGCCGTTATTGTTTGGCAAAACGCCCACCCCATTCGATGGGATCGCCGGGGTAGCCGAGGGCTGCCCAGTCGAGGCGGCCTTGATCGCTGTGGCAGTCATCACATTGGAGCGCTTTTTCTTTGGACTGCACCATGTGGGTGGTCGGCCAATACATCTCAGTTTCGGCAAAGTCGTAACTGCCGCTGTAATCGAGCCCGGTGTACTGCTCAGAGAGTTCAAAGGCCGCATTCCAGTCAAATTCGCTCCAGAAGCCGCCTTCACCTGCGGTCACCGGCTGCAACAGGTAGTCATGTTCAGTATCATAAGGCTGTTTGGCTGTGTGGACCTTAAAGGGAAAGATCTTGGCGGTCGGGTCAGCGATGTCGCCGGCGGGCGGGTTGAGGGCCGTGGTTTGGCTGGCGTCAATCTGGTCACCCAGCAGGTAGCGATAGGCGGCACTGCCGTTGAACCAGGCGTAGGTCGGCTGGTAATCTTTCTCGTAGACAAAGGAGCCCTTGATCTTGAGATAGGTATAATGATCTTCCGGGAATTCCTGGCCGGCGGTTGACCAATCCCAGTAGACTTTGGTCGGATCTTTGAGCGCGGTGGCCGGAATGTGACAGGTCTGGCAGGCGACCGTTGCAACGTGCAGGTTGATCCGTTCATCGCTGTGCAGGTCGGCCCGGTGACAGTCGGTACAGGCCACCTGCTCGCTGCTGTCGATCTGGTAATTGTCGGCCAGCAAGCGCCCCTTGATGTTATGATCGTCGGTTTGGTGACAGTCGGTACAGAGGAAGTTATGTTCGCCCATGTGGACATCCAGGTTCGCCGCCGGGAAGTAGAGGCTCTCGTCCAGGTCGCCATGTTTGACGCCATTGCCGCCGCCACCATCGAAGTGACATTTGCCGCAGTTGTCGCGCGTTGGGTTGGCGACACTCTGCGCCGCGGCCAGCAGATCCACGCCTTCGGCAGGATAGCCATAGTCGCCCTTGGCATAGGTGCTGGTATTGGCGTGACAGGCGAGGCAGTCAACATTGCTGCTTTCGCTAAAGTCAAAGGAGGCGTCGCTCCAGCCATAGCCGGCGTGACAACTGGTACACTTCTGCCAGTTGCCCTGGATGCCGATGCAGAAATTATTGATCTGATTCTTTTTGCCAATGGTCACCAACTCATCGGAACGCCAGGGTACGGTGATCGGTTGGCTTTCCCAGGTCCAGTGGGTTGTGTGCATCACTTCGTCTGCCGCATCGGGGTGGCACTCGAGACAGTTCTGCGTCACGGCCTGGGGCGAATCAAAGGGGCCTTGGATAATGTCGTGGTGATCGGTATGGACGAGATGGGTGGGCAGATAATCCCAGGGATCGCTGGAGGGGGCCGCCGTCCGCGGCCAGAAAATGACGATCCCACTTGCGATCAGCAGTACGATGCCGAGGCCGCCCAAGAGCCAATATGACTTCTTCATAGAAACTCCTCAGGTGTACATAGGCGTAAACCCAGGATCGGTTTCACACTGCCTTGCACACTACGTTTTTTATAGCGAACTTGCTGCCCTGATCATACGCCTAAGCAGCGCTTCTGTCCCTGGCCAGGTGGCGAGGTGGTCTGTGGGGATTTTTGTCATTAACCGGACAAGGGTATAATTTTTGAAGGGGAACAGATTTGGTTTGCGCCACAAGTGTTTGATGTATTAAATGCGGAAGCGCACTTTAGGCCCTATATCGAGGCAGAATCATGAAGCAAACTTACACTTTACAGGACTTAACTGTTCGTCAAACTAATCGCCAAATCAAAGATGGGCAAAGTGTGGCCCATACCCACATCGTTGGGTTTGTACGCGCCTTGGGCACCCAAGAGCAGCAACGCTTTAGCCGATTGATTATCAGCTTTTATGATGTTGTTCACTTTTCGCGGCAGTATGGTAACGGCTTATATGCAGAACCGAAGGTTGTCTTCCCGACGCCGACTACGGCTCACTACACGCTCTATCAACACGGCACTAGTGGCCCTTGGAAGGATCTACTTTTTGCGATGCTCGCCGCGTTTAGCCATGAGATTGTGGGGATTGCGGCGCACGACGGGAATCCCGTCTTTGCACCGGTGGTCGAAAAGCAGTAGTAATTTGCTCAACTACCAGCCCGAAAGGGCAATTTTCCCAACGCCGCGACCAACTGCGCGGTTTCCAAACTGACCGTGACAATCTGCCCGATCAGGCGAAGAATATATTGGGGATCGTCTGATCGGTTGGGGTCGTTGACAATGCCGCTGCGGCTGTCGACGCTCACCTGATATTGGTCGATGATCCAGTCGAGCGCGGCGCGGTTGCCGAGGCGATAGTCAAAGACCTGGGGCGGGATGCCGGCCAGGGTGAGAAAGTCGTTATAGCGCAGGCTCGTTTTGTCGGCGCTGAGGCGCAGCTTTTCCACGCGCCAGCTGAGGGGCGCGGCGGGGTTTTCGATGAAGGTGAGTGGGTATTCGGGTTGGGCCTCGTAGCCCAGATGCAATTCGGCCAAGCGGCGACCGGCGTCAGCAAAGGGTGCGAAGGCCGGGGCGAGGGGAATGTGGGGCAGGTCGCGGCGCAGATTCTCCCCGTAGCGCTCGCGATAGCCGGGGTGATGGAGCAGGCCGTAGACATAGTGGAAAATGTCGAGCTTGGTGATCGTCGCGTCGGTGTAGTGGCCGCGGAAGTGGGCCAACGCCCAATCGGTGATGTTGTCGCGGCGGTTGCTGCCGTCTGCGTCGTAGGTGTAGAGGGGGAAGCACTGGAAACCATCGGTTGTTGCTAGAGCATGTAGATCGGCAACGACATCGGCTATGAGCAAGCTAAATGGGGATCGGTGTCCAACATCGCTTACTATTATGACAAGATTTTCAGTTGTGTTAAGTGGAAATATTGCTGGAAACTGGTAAACCCGTTCGTTAAAATCACGATCAAAATATAGTTTTCTTTGGACAAACGGCCGATAAATTGCTTTACGTATATTGTCTAGATCAAGCAGGAAAGCAGTACTAGATGGCTCAGACGTACCCGAAGAGAGGAGCGCCGTCGTAGGCAACTAGAAGATATCCATGCAGCTAACATCAAGTATGTCCAAGACAACCGAGAACTTGTCGAGAGTGGACACCACTGGCGTTGCCTTGAGCGTTTCGCAGATTTAGTGCTTATGAACCCTGATAGAATCGAGAATGAGTTCGGCGATGAGACACTCGTTCGCAATGCGCTCAGAAACTGTCTTGATTTTATAGCTCCCCATGTCCCTGATCTCCTTATGCTTGC
The DNA here is from genome assembly GCA_022842065.1 of Caldilineaceae bacterium. The sequence continues at coordinate 15,806 of JALHQH010000015.1, read as the reverse complement.
TGAATTACAGTGTGCCTCACGGTATCAACACTCGGAAACAATTCTTTATGCGGCTTGCTTGGAGATCATGCGTGTTAAAAACGGTTTAGAAGAGGTCGATCTCCGCCTACTCAGAGCATTGCGTACTAACATAAACATGAGCTACAACGCGGTCTCCAGTGAAGAGCGCGATGCACTGTTCAAGGAAGTTGACCGTCTAGTTTTACATGATAGCGATAGTGCCGAAAGTTTTTTCCGGCACTATGTTGAACCACAGCTAGCCCAGCCGAAATGTGCTCATCCCGCGGTTTGGCTATTGAGTGGTGACAGGGTCTTTAGTGATTTGCGCGCCAAGTTGTCAGTTGAATGGCTTAGGAGTTTTCAAGAGTTGGCCTTTAGTCCACTGAATACACTTTTTGAGATTGCTGCTCAGCATGGTAACCGAGATGACCTGAATGAAATCATTACAAAACGTTGTGCAGAGATTATGTCCGAATGGCCTACCACGACTGTAAATGAAGATATCGAGCAAAAGCGTGCATTCTGGTTGGTACGAGCGTGGTATTTTCTCGACGACGTACCTGAAATATATTGGGACTGGCTTAAAGACGATAAAGACACGCTACTTGTTTTTTACGAGCGCTCCGGGCGAATGAGCCATCGCGATCATTTCTTTTGGCCCAAACTCACATCAAGCAAGGTTAAAGCCATTTTGGATGCCTTCATTGACAAATGGCCAAAGGTAGACCTGCCGAATCACTGGGGGACGGATAGCCCCAAAGAAGAAAACGCATATCGCTTCCTGACCCAAGTGATATGGACATTCAACTCAGATGATCCCGATGATACTATTCCTATCCTTAACCGGCTTATTGTCGATACGCGTTTTGTTAACCTGCATAATGATTTGAAAAGCATCCGTTCCAGTCAAGTGAGAAAGAAGGCGCTGAGGGATTTCGAACCGCCAACACCTCAGGAAATCGTAACTCTACTGGACCACGATGCAATAGTTACCGTGGAAGGTCTACGTCAAATCGTGCTTGAAGAGCTTCAAAACTTCCAGGATTCTATTAATGGTGGAGAGTTTAACTCAGCAGATCGATTCTATGAGAAAGGTGAACGGCTCGACGAAGTACGGTCTACTGAGATTATTGCGGAGCGTCTCAGTTTGAGGCTTGAGCCGAAAGGTATATCCGTAACGCCAGAGCATCAATTGAAGAGCACAACGCGAAGTGACTTCACGTTGACCAAAATGATCGGCGGTAAAAGACGATTGCTTGTTACCGAGGTCAAAGGTCAGTGGCATAATGAGTTATACACAGCTGCGGCCACTCAACTGCGTGACCGCTACTCCATCCACCCAGACGCCGAGCAACAGGGCATTTTCCTCGCAATCTGGTTTGGTCCAGACGAAAAGGTCGCTGGGCGAAAAAGGCACGGTATCAGAAATGCACAGGAATTAAAAAATAGCATTGAAACACATCTACCTCAAGCACTCACAGGACTAATTGATGTGTTCGTCTTGGATGTGTCCAAGCCTTAATAGTGTATTCAGTATCGTCTGTTTCATAACACCAATCTGGTCAACGGCTATCGCCTGCAAACCAAAAATGTAGTTGACCGAGCCTATTTGACCGCGTTTCAAGCTTGTCGGCACGCGCAACGAAGAGATCCGCAGTGCCGTTTATGCGGCTCGTCGTCAATCTATCTCGCCTGCTTCGTCGATTCTGGGGACGTGCGCGAACCCGGGAGGTTCTCTGGACTGTCGAGACGTGGTGAGACGTCTTTGTCGGCCGCGATTCGGTCGTGGCACATCCGCTGCGGACGCACTTTCGGCGCAGACGCCGCATGCTCATGCGCTCGGATCAGGATAAGCTCGTGCGACTTCGCAGTGCTCGCGAGGTCGACGCGTGGGTTGCGAGCTTCCAACTTCCGAGAACAGTGAGTGCATGAGCCCAATCAGGCGGATGCCGGCTAACCTGGCGTTGCCGGTGGACGATTACAACGGGCCTTGAAACAAGGCAACACAGTGATTTCTCCAGCCGGCGGTGCTACCTCAACGCCAGCGAAGTACATGGTATAGGGCAAATTTACCTTAAAATCAAAGAGAAATCATCACTACCACGAATTTAAGACACATCAGTGCTCTGTCCACACAAACTTGACCTTCAGCTCGTTACAATGAGAGAACGGCAAAACTTTATCGTGCTGTAGCCGCCCAACAACGATGCCCGGCGCGATCTGTTGGTCCGCAGCAAACTGACGGATATCGGCCTTGCTAAAGGTTTTCCGCGTCGAAACAAATTTTTGGTAAGCCGCGGGATCGATCAACAAGTCCGCGGCAAATTGATTCGCTTCGCGTTCTTTCTGTGCGCTACGTTCGGGATCGGCTGTATGCTCATCCTCAATAAAAATATCTTTTTTGCCATGGCGCAGAATATGGCCGGCTTCGTGGAAAAACGAAAACCAAAATTGACCATCTTCTTTATCGCGTAGGCTTAGTTGCAGCAATGCCTTCTCGGACGTAATCCAGCGGGTTGCACCGCTGACCTTGGTTTGCTTGAGCTGTGGCGCCAACACGAGTGCAACACCTGCCGCAGCGCAAAGCTCGGTTGCGCTACGAACAAAGACAGCAGGGGACGCAACGGTCAACTTGCGAATTTCGATCAGTGCGCCCTGAAAGCGCTGCGCATCAAATGGGCGACAGAAGAGATGTTGCGCGTCTAATTCACCTTTCCGTAACCACGCAGCCAAGGCTTCGGGTGTGCTGGAATAGGCGAGCGACTTGCGGAAAGCCACTTGGGGATTTAGCCAAACTTCATGCCACTGCTTGGGCGATGCAACCCCGAAAAAGTTGAGTAGCTCTTCGATTTGTGCGATGCTGTCGCTCATCTTGCGAATCCAGCCACGCTTGACCATTTCCGCAACGGGCATGCGTTCCAGCCAATCCGTACTTTCTGCTAAGCGCGTGCGTTCTGTGGAACGGGCCAACGCTTCACGGTACTGCTGTTCACGATTCATCCAAAAGCGGGCGGGGACGCCCAGAACTCGCTCTAGCTGGAGGGCTGTTTCGGGGGTAATCGCTGCCTTGCCGTTAATAATTTCGTTAACGGTTTTCTTGGGGCGTCCCATCCGCTCTGCCAGTTCGGCTTGGCTCATCCCATAAGATTCTATCGTTTCCAACACGGTCTCGCCGGGGTACGAGACCATATCTGGCATGTAGCTATTTTTGATCTGACTATTCATGGGTATCCTCTATGCCTAGTACGATAATCGCGGTGATTCGCGTCCAATCTAAGCCGCCATCTTCCTTGGTTGGTACGGGCTCCGTCGGCGCGAAAAGTAAGCGGTAGGGATGATCCAGATCAACCGAAAGTTGACCAGCGCGATCGCCTTTCAACTCATGACAGCGCGGACCCGGCAAATTTCGCATATCTTCCAAAGTTACTGCGGCATGAAGTTCATCCAATCGACGCCGAATCAGCCTTGCCCGTCTATCACCATGCCGACGGATCAAGAGTGTGGAACTGTTGACTTCTTTTTCGAATTTCCTGGTGTCGAATGCTATATCCACAGTATACCAAATATGAGAACGATTAACGTTAAGGGTTAATGAGAATTGCATCAGGTGGATCGATAGTAGTCAAGAGGAAGATATGGTTGAATGGATTGTGCGCAATCAGCAGATTTTTGCCTTGGCATGCCGCGTTTGCGGTTTATGTGCACGCTGGGACGCAAACGAGGTGTGATTGACATCGTTTGCGGTGGTGGGTATACTGGCGTTGGTTCGATGAGCTACTATAATTGTAAAGCATCTTGGCAATCTGTGAGCAGCGGCGGCGGGGTAATATCCGAGGTTATGGTGAGAGGCTGATTGTCGCGTTTGTAACCTTGGAATCAACATTAGCGAAGGATCCTACATTCGGCAGCCATGCGTAAATACTTTGAACCAAGCAAGCTCGAACAATGGGGTGGGAGATCCATATATGAGTTCCTGGGCGTGAGGTTCTTCAAAAGATATCTCCTGCCCACTGAGCTTTTGCTCTTCCACCTGCGCGGCAAGAAGGCAATGCAAGAAGGTCAAGAAGTGCTAAAGGCAGAACTGATGCGGCTTGAGTGGGAAACAAGGCGGAACGAAGTTATTCACTTGCTGGCCTTGCTTCTTACCGGTTGCATTTTGGTCTTTAGATTGCCGCAATTGTCCATAGTACAGTTTCTTGCCATCTTCGCCATTAACCTGTATGTAAACGTATATCCCATCTTTGTGCAGCGTTATAATCGCTTTCGCATAATGAGGATATTGGGAAAATGCAAGCTATGAAATGCCAAGTTACAACGGCGGCGGATGCGCATGATGCCCGCCGTTCGGTTGGCGCCGGCCCAATCTCAGCCAGCGGTCCAACTGATTCGATGCAGCGCTACACAGGACGGGGGCTCTTTTATCTTTACTGCCGTCAACAAGGCCTTTGGTTGGGCGAGGTGACCGGTCACGATCCGCGCGATCAAGCGTGGTTCGCCCAGTACGAGCCGATTTGCAATGTATCAGCGGCGTACCCACCAACGATCTTGCTGTATGGGGAAGCCGATACCGATGTCCCTTTTGAACAGTCCGTGCTCATGCAACAGGAACTAACGCGGCATGGCATCGCGCATGAATTCATCCGCAATCCCCATTGGGGCCACGCGTTTCTTTATATCCCCCATGATCCATCTGTGAACCAACCGTTCACCCAGATCATTGCCTTCCTACAACAGCACGACTAAATGTGTTAGAGTGAGATGGAAACCAGAAGATCTTTGGGATCAACTGCGATGATATACGCTAGGCGATCACGTATCGATCCCCCAGCACAAGGAGATTTGTGATCATGACTGATTTGCCCCATCGTGACATCGAGAAAGTCTATGCTGTAGCCGAGTTTGTGGCCAAGCTGCGTCGTTTAGCCGATGCACTGGAACAGCAACAGCCCTTCACCATGCAAGTTGCTGGTGAACGGTTTACCGTTCCGACCAGTGCGACGATCAGCATTGAGCATGAGCGTACGGAGGATGGTGAAGAGCTTGAATTCCAACTCAAGTGGCAACGGTCGTAACGAACGCACTGTTGCCTTGCGCTCATTCGTCCAACTCGTAATTGCGCGTTAGCGTTCTGCCCAATTGCGCCGTCCGCTGGCTTTGAATAGCGCGGTGGGCTCGCGCCAGCAATAATGGTGGTGGCTGTGCGCTGGAACTGATCTGCGCCAGCATGCAAACGATGTGTGATTGACAACGGTTGCGGTGGTGGATATACTGGCGTTAATTCAGTGAGCTACTATAATCGTAATGCATCCTAGCTATCTGTGATCCGCGGTGGGGTAATATACTCGATAACGGTAAGAGACTGACTGTCGCGGTTGTAACCCTAGAATCATATTACATTCATACTTCTGGAAAATTGAACAAAAGATGTGGATCACACCAAATAGATTACTTCAAAATGATGTCGTCAAAGCTGCCTTAAAGTTAGCTTGGCATAATTCTGTGCCTGGGATTGCAGGTGGTCACGAAGAGGGCGGTTTTGTCCTCCAAAACGTAGATAACGAGATTTTCGTTCAGCAATGGCCTATTGGTGTGCAAAACCAGATTTCTGTACCTCTGCATCAGGATTGTCGTATTGACGGAAATGATATTCTAGCATCGTTCCATACACACCCGAACACAGGCCGCAATTTTCTTCAAGAACCGAGTGCAACTGATCGGCGTGCAGTACGTGATGATCCGAATCTTAAGGGGGGCTTGTACGTTGGCGAATTTGTACTTACTAACGACATAATTTATCTGATTCAACCAGATGGTGAAGTACTTGAAATGGGTAGTAGACACGAGTTATTTGAGGAGAGTTAACGATGGCTGCAACGCTCACGGTAGAGGTTTATCAAGATGATATTGCTGTCACGATAGCAAATGTGCTGGCAACGGCAAATAAGCGGGCGAGTGAGATGGGGATTGATGTCGCTGAAAGTCTACTCACGATTACGCAACGGTTGCAAGATGATGTTATGTATTGGCGCATTAATTATGGTCCCAAAGACTATATCAATAGACGCGGTGGTGATCTTGTTGTAGATGTATCAGCAAATAGCGGTAAGGTCGAGCAAGTGTTATGGGGGCAGTAGCAGTAGTCGTTTCGTGATTTGGATGAGATGACGCCAAACTGCCCGAGAAAGTGGGGCTGGCTGTATAAAATCTTGGTTCTGCTTTGGGTTGTCCACACCAACCTTATGTGAACACAACTGTTGGTGTGGACAACTATGCGCTTAGCGTGGAATTGCGCCCACTGCTTTAGCTCGCTAGTTGTTTCACAATCTCCTGGGCCGCGTTGTACAACGTGCGCTGTTGCTCATATTGGCGTTGATTCTTTGTGATCGTCCCGTCAAACTTTGGCGCGCGCTTTTTGATCTGCATTTCGGCTTCGATCTGCTGCTTGCCCATCTCCGCTTCCACATGCTCCAGATTGCGCTTTAGGGTTCCGTTGATGCTCATGGCAGATACATTGGGATTGGGTAAAAACGCGTTGACCTGTGCGCAGAATTCACAGTCACACGCCAGTTGTCCCGCACGTGACCAATCCTGGGGCGGTGCCGGCGGCGCGGGGAATGCGGCCTGAATGCGCTGCTGGACCGCGTCGGCAAAGTGCTGGATAATGGCTGGATTGTGTTCCCGTTTCTGGAGGTCGCGGCGTGCTTCAACCACGGCCGGACCATATGTTGCGGTCAGAAATTGCTGGTCGGGATGATCACCCAGGCGTGCAATCGCCTGTTGGGCGATTTCATGCAGGTTGAGACAGGCAGTTACGCTCACCAGATCGATAATTTCTGCCTGCCGGCTGCGCTGTTGATCGTTGAATCGTTGCAACTCATGTTGATAGCTGCGCTGCTCACGAGCATTGGTCGGCGCTGCCGGTGTGCGCACCACCTGTATGGCGGCAGTGACGGATTGCGCCCAGCGTGATTCAACCCACTGCCTGATCACACCTACTCCTTCTGCTGAGATCGATTGGTCGGTCCGCAACAGCGAATCCAGCCACGCCAGGCCGTTCTGTGCCGTCAACTTGGCCTGAATGTCGTCGGCAAAGTGCTGCCAGCCAAACTCCTCTGCCACCTTGATCAAGGTAACCGGGTCCACATCGAAGGACCAGGAATTCGCGCGCCGTAAGAGGAACTTTTTGAGGAGATCTATATCGCCGAGCTTGATCAGTTCGGAGGAAATATCCTCGCGTCCATAAACTGTCTGGGCATCAAGCAGATGGTGCGCCAGCCGAATCAGCGGTTGGCGCACCGCATCTTCTAGCGTCTTTTTGTCTTGCAGCGTGCGCTTCAGTACATGAATGCCGTACGCAACATCCATACTCGCCACGAGATCCAGCTCCCGCTCCTGGGGCCAGAGGATGACGGCGCCGCGATGATACCAGAGATCTTTGGTTGCCCCCTCGTTGCCGGTCGCCTCGGAAATCGCGATCTCGCGCCCTGGTCCATCGCGCAAGGGAACTTTGGTCACGAGATCCGCTTCGTTCAGCGCCAGTTCTTGCACATCGATTTTGTTACCATCCGCTGTGATGAAGGCCTGGGCATAAACCTTCTCCTCATCAACGTCATACTCCTCAAAATCACTCTCATCCAATTCATCGTCATCGCCATCGTCATCATCGTCATCGCCATCATCGTCATAGGCGTAGCGGCCACGTCGACCATAGCCATAACTCGCGACTTCGCCATAGCTTGATTGGTGATAGGTCACCAAACAGAGATAGGCCTGACAGCCACGATTGGCGGCGGCGTTTAACAAAACTGACGCCTTGGCAAAATCACTCAGTTTCAGATTTGCCATGCTCAAGTTCTGCGCCGAGTAGCTATGGTCCAGCAGAACGGTGAGGAGCGGCGCTGCGTCCGGCGTCTCTTGCCAGGCTTGGATCGCCTGTTCAACCGCCGCAATCACACCCAACTGCTCGGTCAGATCCGGCTGCTGTGCGCGGTTGGTAATCGCCAGGTTGTAAATCAAGCTCAGCCGATAACCAGCGGTGACCGGCTTGACCTCGTGGTAGCAGTCGGCGTAGAAGGCCACGAAACTTGCTGCGAAGAGGTTGCTGTCGGCAAAAGAATAACTTTTGCTTTGGCCGGCATGGCTGATGATCAACTCACCCCCTTGATGCGCCGAGGGTAAATTGACGACCAGGGTGGCAAACATGTTGGGGATCTTTTCCGTATCGCGATGGGCGGCGAAGAAGGAGCCTGCTTCGTAGATCAGCAGCTTGTACGGCTCGAAGCCAATCTGGCAGTCGGCGAGGCCCAACTCTTGGCCAATCTGGTCAACGGCGCTTTGGATAGCCTCTTGCCACTGGGGGTTGGTCAGCTCGAAATCCGCGGCCCCGATCTGCCAATTCTTGCGCACGTCCGTATCGACAATCGTCGCTTCACGGCGGCCAAAGGGCGCTTGTTCGCTGCGTGCAATCAACGCTTGCGCCTGTTCCGCGGCCAAGGGCAAGCCGATATGGCCAATGCCCGCCACGGTGAGCCCAGGCGGAATCGACGGCAACGTGCCGCTGACAGAAAATGCGCCTGAACTTTTGACTTTGTCCAGCAGGTTGAGCAGGGTTTGCATGGCTCTTCTCCGGTTAATGCAACGAGCAAATGGAATCTGAAACGGCTCAACCGGAATTCAGGGGGTTGCCATCCCGCCCCGCCGTCAACGCGCCCAGTGGGCACCCGGGCTACCCAACAAGGCTCCCTTAGCCGGGTTTACCCGGCGTTGTTAGGTAGCCCTGCGGCTTTAGCCCAGGGCGATCTTGTCAACCCCCTAAGATCCCATTGAACCTCTGAAACTATTATACAGGGCATTGGGCTTCGTTGAAAGAGTCATATACCAGCGGTTGTCATAATTTAGCATTTTCTACACGAGTAAAAATGCTAAATTATGACAGAGCCAAGTATGAATGGGTTGTATGAAACTAGCAGATTCACTCGCCTTGGGATTCTGTGTTTGCCGTTGATCCGTACGCTGGGACTGATCTGCGCCGGCACGCAAACGATGTGGCATTGACAACCGTCGCGGTGGTAGGTATACTGGCGTTACTTTGATGAACTTGCATTGCCGTAAAGCATCTGGGCTATCTGTGATTGGCGGCGTGGTAATATCAGTAGACCGCAACGCTCGGCGGCTGAGCTTGTCGAAGCCAGAGAGCGTTGCGGTCTACTGAATATACGCGATTACAGTGAGATACTGACTGTCGCGTTTGTAACCGCAAAGTCATAGTTCGGCACTTCTGAATGATAATGTGATTATTGGAAAAGGTGATTTAGGCTAAATTTGAGTCATGTCTACTATTTTGCACCTAACTGTTTTGTAGTTGATACTGTTTACAAAGGATGTGAGATGACCATAGGTAATGATACAATTACGATTCTATATGGTTGTGTAAGAGGTGGGACGTGAGCGAGCAGTCAGCAGTGTTTGTTGACGACTCTGCCCGTGACCCCGCCCTGCTGAGGGTGCTGGCGGCCGCCGGTCTGTCTGGAACTGGGCGCTTTCCTCCAAAGGCCGGCTGGGTTAGCCGCGTATGGGTTGGCGACGAATACGTGGTGCGGCTGAGCAACGGACAGTTTCGCGACTCGTTTCGCCACGAGGCTACGGTCGTGAACCTGCTCGCCGGCAGCGAGGTCCCACACGCCCGCTACCTTGGCCACGGCGACGGCCTGGACGGTCCGTGGTGCGTCTCCGAACGCCTGCCCGGGCGAACCCTGCACGACGCGTGGCCCGGGGCGGACGTGCCCACGCGCCGTGCAATGATCGAAAGCCTCGGCTTTGCGCTGCGCGCACTCCACCAGGTTCCTGTCCCGGCGGACCTGCTGCCCCCGTGGCTAGCCGATGCGCTCGCCGGGAAGCCGCGCGTTTCTTTCCACCCACCTGTGGTTAGTGCGGCGCTCGGTCAGGTCGAGGTTGCGCGGCGACGGCCCGGGTGTGACTCGCGCCTACTCGCCGACGTCGCTGACTGGGTCCGGGAGCGGCTGCCGTTGTTCGCTGCCGATGAACCCGTTCTTGTCCATGGTGACGTACATGGATCCAACGTGATGGTTGACGAAGGACGAGTTACCGGTCTTGTCGATTTCGCCGAGGCGGTGGCCCAGCCAGCGGATGTCGAGCTCGATACCATCCTGCGCTGGTGCGCAAAGGCAAGTGCGTACCCACCGGTACCCGACGGGCGAGGGCTCGACGAGAACACACTCACTGATGTCCCTGGATGGCTGCGTGGCGCATATCCGGAACTGTTCGAGCGCGAGCTTCTGCGCGAGCGGTTGCTCTTCTATGACATGCAGCGTGAACTCGCGCTCTACACACACCTCCCCCTAGCGGACGAGCGTGAAGCGGCGCGTAACCGCATTGCTCGCGTGCTTTCAGGCCACAACCATCTGGATGGGCTCGCCTGGTAGCCGCATCGTCGTGAGACCTTCGGTCAGGTTGGCCGTCGGCGGTGGGGTCAGTTGCCCGCGGTCGTCGGCCGGATAACTCGGTGATGAAGCCGACCGTCCGCCCCTGTTTAGCTGGGAGACTGGCAGCCGTCTGGGCGTTGGGGGCCAGCGGTCACTCGCCACAGCAACCCCCCTCGATCGGCTTTGGCTGCTGGACCAACTGCGATGATATCCGCTTGACGATCACCTATCTATCCCCCCCAGCAAAAGGAGATTTGCGATCATGACTGATTTACCCCATCGTGACATCGAGAAGGTCTATGCTGTAGCAGATTTTGTGGCCAAGCTGCGCCGGTTAGCCGATGCACTGGAACAGCAACAGCCCTTCACTATTCAAGTCGCTGGGGAACGGTTTACCGTTCCGACCAGTGCGACTATCAGCATTGAGCATGAACGGACGGAGGATGGCGAAGAACTCGAATTCCAACTCAAGTGGCAACGGTCGTAATTTCGCAATTTCGAGAAATTTTGCCGCGAAGAAACGCAAAGGGTGAGGGCGTTTCTTCGCGTACTTCGCGCCCTTTGCGGTAAGCTGTGAATCTCAACGCCAGCTAGCTTGCAAACGGATTCTCCACCCACGGAAATTTATGCAAGTCCACCCGCGTATAGGGGATTTCGGTAAAGCGCGGTGCCACCGAACCGGGCGAGGCCATGTAGAGGATTTCCGACGCCACCGGTTCAAAGCCGGCATAGAAGTGCTGGTTCGATTTGACGACGAGCAACTGCTTCCGGCTGAGGTCAATGCCGAAATTGGTAAAGACCATGGGGCCAAAGACCTGGACGCGTTTGGTGTTGACGATGATATCAATGCCGTTGCAGTGCAGGCAGACCGCGGTCCCGCACGGAATGCGCAGCGGTTCGCCCTGCTGCGGCCATTCCTGAATCATATTTTCCACAATGCCGGTCACGGTGACACGCAGATCGAGCGGATCACCCGAGACCGGCCCCATCTTGCCCCCTAGCCGCAGGTCGAGCGTCGCGCCCACGCCACCGGCAATGGCCACACTCACCGCAATCGGGTCCCACAGCAGCGCGATGGCCGCGTTGTCGATGCCCCGTTCCAATAGCCGCCGCAAGACAAAGGTCGAATCGCTGGGCGCGCCACCGCCGGGATTGTCCGCCCGGTCCGCCGCGACCACCGGCCATGCTTTGATCGCCAGCGCCTGATCCAGCACTTCGTCGATGGAGAGGTTCTTGGGCGCAAGTTCATGGCGCAGGCTGAAGAACTTCTGGCCAAGTGCGGCCGCGACTGCTTCGGCCTTGGCTTTGTCGCCATCGGTAATCGCCAGCGCCATTGCGCCACAGGTCGGCACATTGGACCACGGGAAGCAATGGGCCAGCGAGACGGAGAGAATACCATCCTGCCCTTCCATCGCCAACATCTCATCGACCAGCCCGCGCATGGGTTCAAACGGCGTGGCGAACAAGCCAATCATCTTACAATCATAAAGCGCCATCGTCGGCTGCGTCTTGCCCTGGGCGGCGTCGGCGATCAGGGTAAAGAGGTCATCGGCGCGATTGACCACATCGATGTGCGGGTACTCTTTGTAGATGACGATGACATCGGCGTCGGTAATCATCGCCTCGGTCACGTCGCAGTGCAGATCCAGTTCCACGCCGATTTTCGTTACCGGCCCCACCAGCGCCCGCACCCGCTTGATGATATCCGTCTCACAGTCGTCATACCCATCAGCCACCATCGCGCCGTGGAGGGAGAGCAGCACAATATCCACGGGCAGCGCTGCCTGGAGCCGCTCAAGCAATTCGTCGCGCAGGCTTTCATAGGTGGTGCGGGTGGTATTGCCGGCAGGCTGTGCCCCTGCATTGAGGCCGAAGACAAAGTCCCAGCCGCGCGCCAGCGTGCGTTTTTGGAAGTGGTCAATTTCCGGGGAAATGCCCTCGGGCGGGATGGTATCAGGACGTACAATCGTAAAGTCGGCCATACCGGTGGGCATGGGCGAAAAGGTGTTGGTTTCGGTGGCGATGCCGCCGGCGAAAACTTTCATGGTGATTCCTTTGTGCTGTGGCAGGTTGACTGGCGTTTGTGCAGTGTCAAGTAAGTTTTGCTCGTTTAACAGGTTGGCCCGCCGCGCGGATCGAGTCACGGAGTGACGGCAGACGGTAGCCGCAGGTTTCAACCTGCGGGTCAGCGGATCCGCTGGACCCCAGCCTTAAAAGGCTGGGCTACCGTCTGTCGCCACTCCGTGGCTAATTCCGCAAAACTTACTTGACACTGTTCTAGTGTTCTGTGAAACAAATTATGATAGATAAATTCTACCCCCTCCCGACCTCCCCCAGCCTGGGGGAGGAGCCGTGACCTCACCGGCGAGGTGACGGTTCCCTCCCCAAGCTGGGGAGGGTTAGGGAGGGGTTTGATTCCTATCAAGACTTATTTCACAGAACACTAGAACAGTGTCAGGCAAGTTTTGATGGTTTAGGCTACTGTCAATATTCCGGGATTAGGCCAAGTGATTGCCGTTTTACCAGGTTGATGATGGCCTAATCCCCGGAATATTCGGCGCTACCCTAATCTAGCAGAATTTAGCTGACACTGTACTACACATCCAAAATATAGCGGGCCGCCGGACTGAGACGCGCGGCGGTCTCGGCGCGCAAATAGGCGCGCTGGTCGGTCTGTTGCGGATTTTCGCGTGCAGTAAAGGCACAGTGATAGACCCGGCGCATCTGGTTGCTGCGATTGGTCGTGCTGCCATGCCAAATCTGTCCATTAAAAAAAGCAACCGAGCCGGCGGGACCGGTAATATAAGTCTCTTGGGGATGGGCGGCCTGGAGATCAGTCATTTCATCTTTGGGAAAGGTGCGCCAGCGGTGGCTACCGGGCACCACCCGCGTCGGCCCATTCTCTGCGGTGAGATCATCCAACATCCAGAGCGCGTTGGTCTGGTGGCCCCGTCCATCCCCGCGCACCCCGCCAAAGTCCGAATGCAGGCTTTGCTGCCCATGACCGGGCAGGGGATCGTGACCGTTGAGCGAGACCAGCTTAAAGGGGCGCTGGATCACGTGGTAGGCCGCGGCCAGCACGACCGGATGGATGTAGATGCGATCAAAGACGCTCCCTTTGTTAACCAGATCGGCCAGGCGGCGGATGCCAGGGTTGATGCTCACTTCACTCCCCGCCCGCTCCCCTTCTTCGGCGGTGAGCCGCTCAAAGGTGGCGCGCAACTCTGCCAGCCAGGTGGGATCGATCACATTGTGAAAAACCGTAAAGCCCAATTCGTCTAATTCATCCCGATGCCGCTGGGTGATCGTCGCCGTCGTTACCCCGCAATCGGCTAATATGTTTTCCATCGAGTGCATGTCTGTATCCTATCTTTTGCGAAGTTATCATGTTGTTGGTGAATTCCATTAGGGATGAGTATAAAAGAGAGCGACCGATCTGCCAACTGCTCAATTTCTGCCGTCGATCTGCGCGTCTGGATTGACAACGCTTGCGGCGCTGGGTATACTGACTTTGTTGGGGTGCAATGATACGCGGGATACCATCGAATATGGCTACATCCGGCGTCTCGACATTGATTTTTACTACTCGATAGATCAGCCTTTGGCCCGGCGTCTCTACCGCTTTCTCGACAAGGTGATGCACTACAAGCCCAACGCCTCTTACGCCATTGACGTGTTTGACCTGGCGAACAAGTTGGGGCTTGCCCAATACCAATACGCCTCACAGGTTAAGCGCCTGTTGACAAAAGCGGCTGACGAATTGATCGCTCATGGGTATCTTGGGGAATATGATTTTTTCAAGGTCGGGAAGTACACGCGAATTAGATTTTCGCGTTGTACGCCACCTTTGCAGATGCAATTATTTGACGATGCTGATAAGACAAACAAGGAATCAGGTGAACTAGCGGAACCAGATCCCTGGCTTGACATGCTTGCCGATATGTCCGCCAACGTCGCCAAGAACCTAAAAGATACCCGGCTTGTCTCACTGGAAGATGGGACGGCCACAATTCAGGCCGGGAAGGGTGCCGACTGGTTGAATACTCAGCTTGCCAAGTCGGTGGCGCGTGAACTCAAGTTATCGGGCTATGACGTTGATGAAGTGGTATTTGTAGAATAATTGCGAGTGATATATGGTACAGCCACTATCGCTGCGAACGCTCCACAACTGGATCGGAAATCGTCTTGGTAAAAAGATATTAAAGGAGATACAGCGGGAAGTAGAAGGCGTTACACCATTCATTTTGTAGAGTAATCATTAAGGAGGTGGGACTCGACAAAAATATAATTTGTACGATTATCATACGCAGGAACTTTGCAAGGATTCGGTGTGTTGACATATTTCTGTTGCATGGTAAACTATTTTGGCTTTGTTAGCAGGTAGAACCCCATCTGTATTATACTATTTCCGGTGTTAAACTTCACAAGAGTTTGCAACCGAGAGAGGCAAAGTTTCATAGCTTCTTTAGGTCAAAAAAATTCCTAAAAATTAGTTGGTTTACAAGCTACTTCCTGATATTACATCAGCGGAGTATTATCATGCTGCCTAAAGTCATCTCATATATAAGCCCTATGATTCTAAATATAATTATTATTTACTAACATTATCAAAGCTACTTGCTGTTGATTTGAATTTTATTTATTAAAATTTATCAAACAGTTAGAACCGTGCTTGTTGCCACGCTCACATATTATTCGTTTCTTGCTTGTATTGAAGACCTGTGTACGCAGGTCTTGCCCCCATTGATGGAGATCCCTACTATGATTCGTATCATACCCTATAATCTTGAACCCATTACAATAAATATTCTTCGCATTTTGTTTGATTCGTCGGACGAATTTTGTCTATGTTCCGAGTCATTATCTTCTTACGAGGGCAATTCTTGTCCATTGATAGTTATGCTGGCCGGATTGAAGGCTATTGAAGAGTATAAATGTCTTTGTGAACGATTTCTTAACGCTAAATTTTTTGTGCTTTTGAGTAGCACTGATGAGCTACTTCCTCTAGATTCAATTCGGAGTACGCCATTATCTGGTGCTTTTTACGTTGAAGAGTTGAATAAGGGGTTTGTCTACATTTTACATGCAGTAGCTTGGGGTGCAACAGTGTTTAGTTATAAAGTAATTACCCAAGCAACTACGCAAGTAACTAATGAATTGATGCTTGCAATGGCACGTCCTGATCTAACCTCTCGTGATAAGAATGTTTTGTCATTAATCGTAGCTGGTAATGACAACAATCAAAGTAACTATTCAGGGCAGGGGAACACGAACAAAAGTAGAAACGAACAAAACGACTAACGGAATAGGTGCAATGAGCAGCTAGTCAAAAAGGAGAGCTGGAGAAAAGGGGGAACCGAGAAG
>JALHQH010000014.1:98376-245583 GCA_022842065.1 Caldilineaceae bacterium | reverse complement strand
GCTGTTATACTCAAATCAGAATGAAACCCCTAGTTTCGGTCAGCGTGCGTCGCACTGACCAAATAATCTAGCGGACTGGAAACAGTTGGCGGTCAGTGCGACGCACGCGATCCCGTTAGCCAGCAAAACTCCGGTTCTCAACTTGACTTCAGTATAACAGCGAGAAGTCGCCGCAGCGACTGGGTATCCAGCGCCTCGGGTGCCCCTTGGGCGCGCTTCTCGCTGTTAGCCGCGGGTTTCAACCCGCTATTCCGTCGAAGTCAACTCGCGCAGGATCAGGATCGGTTTGCTCTGTAAGATCGAACCGGAGGCCGCCATGCCGACGGCGGTCACCAGCACCATCGTTGCTAGCACCAATAGCAGGCTGGCAACCGGCGCTGGTTGATAGGCGATGTCGAAGAGAAAATAGCAGAGCGCCCAGCCGCCGACCTGTGCCATTAACAGGGCCAACAGCGCGCTGATCAAGCCCAGGAAGAGATTTTCCACGGCGAAGACATTGCGCACAAAACGGCGTTGTGCCCCCAACACCTTGTAGTAGACCGCTTCCTGAATGCGCGCCTGTCGCGTCGCAAAGACCGAACTGACCACAATCAACACCCCGGCCAGCACACTGAACAGTGTAAAGAAACGAATCACCCCTGCCAACCGTTCGGCCACGGCGGCGGCATCGGTCACCGCCTGGGTGATATCGATCACGCTGATGTTGGGATAGGCGGCCACCACTTGATTGCGCATCGGGCCAATCTCAGCGGGGGACAGGCGCAGGGCAGCAAAGATCGATTGGGGCGCGCCGCCCAGTACATCCTCCGGAAAGACAAAGGTGAAAAAGGGGCGAAAACCCTCTTCCGCGGTGCGGGTGCGAATGCTGGCGACCGTGGCTTGGAGCGGCACCCCTTGGATGCGAAAGTCGATCTGGTCGCCGATCTGGAAGGGATAAAGTTCCTGCATCTCGTCCAGAATCGAGACCGGCACGATACCATTGCGCGCGGCGGGAAAAAGGGTACCACCCCCGACCAACGCTTCATCGGCCAACAGTTCTTCCCGATAAGTCAGATTGAAGGGGCGGGCCAGGTTGTCACCAGGGCGCGCTTCCTCGCGTTCGGGGTCAATCGGCTCACCGTTGATCTGCGTAATGTTCGAGCGCACGACGGGAAAGTACTCAACTGCCCTGCCCAGCAACTCAGTCAAGCCGACCCGTTGGTCGGGTTGAATATCGAGGAAAACCACATTGGGCGCGTCGGCTGGGTAAGCTTGGACAAAAGCGTTATCGAGATTTTGCTCCAACAGGTAAATGCAGAAGATCACCGCCAGCGCCGCCGAGAGGGTGACGATAATCGAATGGGTAGCATTGCGCGGGCGGAAGAGGCCGCGCAACGCCTGGCGTGCCACCATCGAGCGCAGCGACAAGCGGCGGACCAGCCAGAGTGTCGCCCAAGTTAAGAGCCAGGAGAGCAAGAGCAACGCCAGCACCCCGCCGATAAAGTAGAGTCCCAGGTCGATCTTGCCCAGTTGCCAAAGGGTCATGCCGACGAAGAAGCCAATCAGCACGAGGAGCACCAGCACATAGGCTGGTCGCCAGCGTAGTCGACTACTCTCTTTGCGGAAAATGAAGTTGGGGCGCAACTCATCCAAGCCCAAAATCGGCAGGACGGTGAAACAACTGACCACAATCAGACCAAGTAGCAACCCTTCCCCCATCGTACGCAGCGAGATTGTTAATTCAACATTCGGAGGTAGGAAATCGCCCAGCAACACAGGGAAGAGCCGTTCCAGCACCAAGCCGGCCCCCATCCCAATCGCCGTGCCAATCAGCCCCAGGATCGACACGATGGCGAGAAAGTTGACGGTGACAAAACGACTGGTCGCGCCCAACGTCTTAATCACGGCAATCGTGTTGTCCCGCTCGCGCAACAGCGCAGTCAACGCGCTCTGGATGCCGACACCGGCCAGCAAAAGGGTGAAGATCGCCACCAGCCCCAGGAAGAGCAGCAGATTATCAAAAAAGCGCTGTACCCCCGAAGTGGCCGAGCGATAACTCTCCACATCTTCTTGCGGTTCCAGCACACTTTGCAGCCGCTCGACCAACGGGTCAATCAGCGCTTCATCGTTAACTTTGAGCAACACCTCGTAATCGATGCGACTGCCCGGCTTGACCAGATCCAAGGCGTCTAGATCAGCGGCGGCAATAAAGATGCGCGGCCCGAGCGTAAAAAAGTTGACCGGGCGATCCGGCTCAAAGGTCACCACATCGCCGATCGTCAGCGTCGCCTGGCCGATTTGCAGTTGATCGCCGACCTGCATTTGCAGTCGGTCCAGCAACTCTTGGGCCACCACCACTATGCCGGCGGTCAAGACTTCGTGGAATGGGCGACCGGAGGCGAGCGTCACCACCCCATAAAAAGGATAACCAGCTTCCACCACTTTGAGGTTGGAGAGCAAGGTCTCTTCGCCTGCGGCCACGCGCACCACCGAGATAAATTGGTAGACGCGCGCCTGTTCAACCGACCCTTCCTGTTGCAACTTGGCTAATTCGTCCAGCAATGGTTGGGAAAGGGCAAAGTTAGAATCGACGGTGATATCGGCAGCTTGCAGCGAACGGGCATCACGCAACAGCGCCCGGTTGACACTGTCACCGAAGCCGCGCAGGGCAACTAGCGTCACCATGGCGAGGGCCACACAAAGGACCAGCACGATGGATTGTTTGCGCGCGCTGGTCACCTGGCGGCGGATAAAGCCCCAGTGAATGGGAAACTGGGAATTGTAGGATTGGCCGATCATTGAGGGTGCCTCTGCGGCTGCGCGGCGACGCCATTCGTTTGGGCAACCCCGCTATCCTCAACGACGCGGCCATCGTGTAGGGTCACCACGCGTTCCGCCAGCGCGGCGATTTCGGGGCTGTGGGTCACCATCACCAGGGTGGTCTGCCGCTCACGGTGCAGATCAAGCAGCAGGTCAAGAATGGCGGTGCCATTTTTCGAGTCGAGATTACCCGTTGGCTCGTCGGCAAAGAGGATACGGGGCGCATTGATGAGTGCTCGGCAGATCGCCACCCGCTGTTTCTCGCCGCCGGAAAGCTGGTGCGGAAAGTTGGCCTTGCGATGACCAACGCCGACCCGTTCTAGCAGCCGTTTGGCCTTGGTGCGGGCATCGCGGTCGCCGTGCAACTCGGCCGGGAACATCACATTTTCCAGCGCCGAGAGCGAGGGGATCAGGTGGAAGGATTGAAAGACAAAGCCGATGGTCTCATTGCGCAAGGGGGCCAACTGATCCTCGCGCCAGTCGGTAATATCAGTCTCTTCCACTAAAACGCGCCCACTGCTCGGGCTGTCCAGCCCAGAGAGCAGACTGAGCAGCGTTGTCTTACCACTGCCACTACTGCCCATAATGGCGATAAATTCACCAGGGCGGACGGCGAGGGAAACGTCGTCCAATACACAAATTTCGTGGCCATCCACCAGATACCGTTTGGTGATGGCCTTTGCTTCCAGAATATTCAATGCATACCCCAATCACTGCCAAAAGAAAATTGTTTTGATCTATTGTGGCACATTTCCGGCAGCGGGTTGGGCAGGGAACATACAGTTAAGCAATGTGGCGTGATTTGTTTTAAATTGAAGCGTATGTTGTGACCACTTTGACCGCGATTGACATCATTGATATACTTTTACTATCATCAACCTTGGTCCTCAATCGAGGAGTGCCAGCTACGTGGACTTTGAACTGCTCAGTGACATTACCGAAATTGAAGTCATTGCACGAGGCTTGAGTGTCAAAGTTAGGCAACACTTGAATCGCACATTTGGGCATGGTAGCTGGCGAAAACTCAAAGGTGTGGCACTGATTCAGGATACACAAACAGGGCATGTTGGGTGGGCAGAAATCCATTGGTTTGAAGCTCATGGCATTGGCCGGAAACTCGAGAAACGAAAACGATGGCTGGATTAACGATTTCTCTCGTACGCTGTATTGATAACCGCGGTTATGAAGGTATGCTGGATATCGGTGAGATCTACCAAAGCCTACCTACGACCAAAACCGAGGATGCGGTGGGTGATCTGCGCATTATCGATAATGAGGGAGAAGATTACCTCTATAAGAAAGAACGATTTGTTGCAGTCGATCCGCAAGAACTGCAAGCTGTGCGCTCTTTTCGTGCCACGGCTCACCTCAATGGTGTCGCCGGCATCTTTCTGCGTGATCAGGCTCGTGCACGTGGTATATCGATTAGCGCGCTTTTACGCGAATGGGTTGATGAGCGGTTGGATATGCCGGTCGCCTAGCAGCTCCTGACGAGTTGGCGTTGCGCCCCAGAAACAGCCCCACAAATGCCTGAATAACGAACTGTTTTGCGAGCCGTTTTTGGAACGTTCTACTTCCTCGTAACCCATACCCCGTAATCAACATCTGCTCGTCAGCTTTGTTCCGATGTCACTTTATACGCTCCGCCCTCTGCCCCAAAAACACCAGTTTTAAGGCATTGCACGATTTCATCTCTTCCTAACCAAGCATGAACACAGGTAATTTGTAACATTGTGCAAATTGCGCTTTTGCGGCAAAATCCTTACGTAGATAGTAAGGATTAAATTTGCATGACCCTGCGGTGCGGCACTGTTTGCCTTTGCGGAGACAACGGAAATGAAGGGACGAATTCGCCAGCGCGGTTTGCGGCTCGTGGGTGCACTGCTGCTCGTGCTGTTGCTACCACTTGCGGTGGTTGCTTATTGGACACTCTTTTTACCCGGCAGCGATCTTACTATCCATCAAACAACGGCACAGCTGTTAGGGGCAGCACAGTTGACCGAGCCAGCGCCACGTCCACCGATTATCATCGTGCATGGACTACAGGATGGCGACAGTGATTATGCCAGTGATTGTGCTGCCGCCGATGGTCCCTTTGCGTACCCGACCTTACTGGCCGCCGGTGACTATATTCCGTTACACAACCTTGGTCCCTGGCTCATTGCCGATAGGTATACCCCCTACTATGTCATCTTGGCCACGTCACCTGATTATACACCGACCTTTGAAGAGAATGGGCGCTGTTTGGAACAACAATTGCATAACCTGGTGGCGCGGTTGGGCAACGCTGCACCACCAAAATTCACCATCATTGCCCATAGCATGGGTGGGTTGGCGACACGCGCTTGTTTAGCGCAAAGTGAATTTTGCAGCGCGGTCACTGAACGGGTGATTACGCTGGGTACACCCCATAACGGGACCAATAGCACGTTAGGTTTCAAAACCGGCAGCAGCGATTGCGGCACTGATCCTGGTCTGTGTCAGATGGTCGATCACGAACGGACGCGGGCATTTAACGCCAAGAACCCCAACTTGTCTGGCCTGGATTATATCTTTATTGGCGGCACCCAAGGCGTCTTGCAACGGGCCTACCTCTTCCATGAAAATGACGGCTTGGTGGGCGCATGGAGCGCCATCGGCATGCTCTTTGACGCCAACGGCCAACCACAATGGTCAGCGTGGACCAAACCGAATCCACCCACGGTTTACTTTGTGAACAACAAACATGCCGTCAGTCGGCGCGCCGGTTACGCCTATGCCGAAGCGCCCGCACCAGGCGAAATAAGCGAAGCCTATCACTGTATTCGTTACGCCTTGGGCAAAGTTACCACGCGCCCAGGGGTCTGCCGTACCCCGGCCAATCCCCGGCCAGCCATACTAAACCTAGGACCAAAGGTCATGGAGGATTGACCTTTACTCGTCACGCTGCTCCGCGGCGTGATGCCGCTTGGACGCTCCGCGTCCGCTACCTCATGCACATGACGCAGAGCGTCTAGCTGTTATTCCAGCAGAAGCCAGTGCAACGAATAGGTAAACAGTGAGCAATATGTTTAAATTATTGTACCAATATGCCTGAATGCTTTTCCTGGCATATGATTGCAAGCATCCATCGGGCAGAGCGGCATCTGGTGTCCAGAATACTTGTACTGGCAAGCCTCGCAAAATATATGGTCATCATTACACTGATATACCCTGGTCCCGCTCGTGTTACATAGACAATGACGGCAGTAGCGCAATTCTGCCACCATATCTTCACGAAGCCATTCTTCGTCCTCTACGCTCGAGTTGCTAATCCTACCGATGTAATCACCAGCAAACACTAATTCATCACGTTCACATTCTGGACCAATCCAATAATTTAGTTCCTGTTTTGCACATTGTTCACAGAAAACATGACCATGCTTGCATTGAAATACACGAGAATCTACCTCATCATTTTGACACAATGGATACCGGGGACAACGCAAATGGGTATATTTTTCGCTCATGGTTCCTCCAAAGCTAGCTGATAGGGTTGATAAAATTCCAGTTAATGTGCTGCTTTCGGGTCCGTCCCAATTTTGGAGTAAACGTCCCCGGCACAGGCGAGGAAATGGTACGCAGACGAACCAATTTTTCGCCTGTGCCGGGGACGTTGTGAACCGCGCCCCTTTTCTGGGACACACCCCTGCTTTCCAGCACCTTGCACCACACTGCCGGAAGAATTACAATGTAACATAAAGTCCCTATCGCCAATCTATCGAAAGACTATACACTTTACTAGAGGAACCCAACCAATGAGCACCCAATCGCGCTTAAAAATCACCGACATCAAACTCCATAAATTGCGTGTCATCAAGGCGCTGGGCTCGATGGAGCCGGCGTGGGATGTGGGCCGCCAGATGCACTTTAGCCTCGGCGGCGGCACGGTCACCGAGATCTTCACCGACGGCGGGATTAGCGGCATTGGCCCTGGCGCGCATCCCCAGGTGATCGAGGCGGCGAAGGCCCATTTGGTCGGCAAGGATCCTTTTGACACGGAGCAGCACACGTCGACGCTGCGTTACTATGCGCCGCAAATGCCCTATCAGGGCGCGGCGGGCATTGACATTGCCCTCTGGGATATCATCGGCAAGGCGGCGGGGCAACCGCTCTATAAACTCTGGGGCGGGGGCAAAGACAAGGTGCCGGCCTACGCCAGTATGGTGCGCCTGTCTACGCCAGAAGAGCGCGCCGATCTGGCCGTGCGTTTAGCTGATGAGGGTTGGCAGGCGATCAAGTTGCGGATCCACTACCAGACGATGAAAGAGGATCTGGCCTTGGTCGAGCGGGTGATCGACGCGGTCGGTGACCGCATGAAAGTAATGGTTGATGCCAACCAAGCGCAGTCGAGCGGCAACTGGCAGCCGGGCATTCAGTGGACTTTCCACCGTGCCATGCAGACGGCGATTGAGTTGGATCAACTGGGGGTCTACTGGTTCGAGGAGCCGTTGCCCCGTTTTGCCTTTGCCGACCTGGCGCGCATCAACGCGGCGGTAGCGATGCCGATTGCGGGTGGGGAGAACAACCGCAACTTCCACGAATTTTTGCAAATGTGTGAGCAGGGAGTCTATGACCTGCTGCAGCCCGAAAGTATGGTCTGTGAAGGGATTACCACCCTGCGCAAGATCGGCGTCCTGGCCGAAGCGTTCAACCGCCAGATCTGCCCGCACCACGGGGGCCGCGGCCTGGGCACCATCGCCCACCTGCATCTGGTCGCCTCGTGGCCGCATGCGCCCTACCTGGAGACCCTGCACGACCCGCCGATTGGCGAGTATACGAATGGCTTTACCATGCTCATGAATCCGCCAGTTTTGGATGCCGAAGGCTACATCGCCGTGCCCCAAGGGCCGGGGCTGGGCGTGGAGTTAGATCGTAGCTTGATTTCAGAATCGCTTAGATCTATGGGTCGTTGGGGCACAGTGCCCCAACGACCCATCGATCTACTCGCTTAACTTTACCAACCGCGCGTGGGTCAGTTTGATCAACTCATTAACCCCCACCAAGACATTCGCGCCACGTTGACCGGCACTCAGCGCGATCTTCTCAAAACGGGTAGCGCGGTCATCAATGAAGACATCAAAACCTTTGTTGATCAGCGCCAAGGGGCTGATGCCTCCCGTCTGCAAACCAGTGAGTGCTTCGGCGTCGGTATGGGCGGCCATCTTGCTCTTTTTGAGCTTGGCCCCTTTGGCAAAAAGTTTGAGATCGAGGGTCTCCGGCCCAGGGATGACAACCAGCATTGGCTTGCGTTTGGGATCGTCGGGCAGGGTAACCAGGGTTTTGAAGACCTGTGCGGGGGGCAGCCCAATCGCGGCCGCCACCTCGACCGCAGAACGGACACCGGCCTCATAGTCGTATGTAAAAACCTGGTAATTGACCTTCTTACTCTCTAAAAAGCGGGTCACATTATTCTTGAAGTCCATCGGCACACTCAATTTTCAATACACCGCAAGTCCACTTGCCGTCCGCCCCATAACTGGGGTATCTTGCAGAGCCGCGGGCTGCTTACCATAGATTCAGTAACGGATAAAACATGATTGATTTGGCATTACGTTGGGTACAAACATCGCTGGGGTTGCTGGTGATCACCGTAATCATTGCCCTACTGATTGTGATCTGGGTCTTCACGGCCGTCTACAATGTGCGGCGCGGCCAAGCGCTGTTGGACACCCTACGTGAGAGCACACGCAATGGCGTTATCATTAGTCAGGGCCCAGGGCCAAATGGTTTCTTTGCCCAACTTCAGCCGGCACCAGAACCCTTTCAACGGCTCACGATTGCCTATCACACTGGTGCTAACCCACTAATCTGGCCTTGGCGACTGGCCGCACGTCAACCACCGCGCCTTGTCATTCAGGGGGTGCTGACTCAACGCGTCCAGGCTGAACTCTTTTGGCATCAAGGGCGCATTCCCGGACGGGCCTTAGGCCGTAATGCCAGCGCGACGATGTGGATTCAGCGCCGCATTGATTTCCTCAACTGTGAGTATGTTACACGCGGGGTTAACCCGGCCGGACTGATTCATGCCTTTACCGACCTGCAAACTCGCTTTGGGGCACAACTTTACAAAGTTGCGATCCAGGCCGATACCGCCCCTGAAGTGGAGGTTGGGCTAAGAACCGCAGGTTTCAATCCCGAGATGTTGCCGCCGCTGATCACTACGGTACGAGGGGCTGGGCGATCAGCATTTTTACGTTAGTTGGCGGGAATCTTAGGAACGAGGATTTTATTAAACCCACAAGTAACCACTAACCCCACTCTAACCCACACTGCGATTAAGGAAGGAGGGGCCGATCTACCTCACCCCCTGACCCCCTCTCCGCGCCGGAGAGGGGGAGAATTGCTCTCCTCTCCAACTTGGAGCGGTTCCCAAAGGCGGGTACCCACTGGGTGCAGGGGTGAGGTCGCTTACCTTAATCGCAGTGACCCTAACCCTCCCCTGCTAAGGGAGGGAACGGTTGACGAGATCACAGTTCCTCCCCTTACCAGGGGGACGCGCCTAAAAGGCAACCGCCATTCGGCGCGGAGGGGGTTAGTCGTTAAACGCACAACTTGTAATGGGCTGCGAAAGGAAACTTTGGGGTCTAATTTAATCCTCGTTCCTGAGCGGGAAAAAAAGGCGAGGCTGTGACTGTGATCACACCTCGCCTTTTCGATTGTTACCTTCAATATGACGGAATGCTAATATTACTGTGGCGGGAAGACGATATTCACATTCACTTCGGCCGTCTGCAGAATGGGGAGCAGTTGCTGGATCAGGCCACTCAGCGCTTCGCTGTCGCCTTCGCCACCACCAACCAAGCCTGCTTGCACGGCTAGCTGTAACGCATAGGCCAAACGGCCCTCACCCCAGCTGACCATCGGTAGCGGCTGGCCATTGAGGCCAAGCTGAATCCCTTCGCCATCGGTTTGGATGGTAAAGGTTTCAATGCCCATACTCTGATAAAGGGCCAAGCGTTCGGGGGGCAGGGCCAGGCTTTCCAACGGCAAACCAGTGGCCAGCGTAAAGGCATCGCCACTGATGCTGCCGATGTTAAAGCTACCATCTTCATTGTAGTTAATCGGCAAGTTGATCCGTGCCGGCGAACCAGCCGTCGAGAGGAAATCCTCTTGTGCGGCGGCAACGGCAGCGGTGTCCACCGTCGCAGCTGCTCCGCCACCGGCCGGGAAACGCAAGGTGACGCCAGCGCCCAAGTCAGTTAGCAAGGGCAGCAGCGACCCAACCGGCCCCAGGGCCGCATCGGGCCAGTTGGCCAACAGATCGGTAAGATTGGTAATCGACGCCTCATCCCAGGTCAAGGAAGGAATTGGTTGATCATTGACGAGCAAGTTAAGCCCGGTGGCGGCAGTGCCGATCTCCACCTGGCTGATCCCAGCATCGACCAACGACTGTACCTGTTCTGCCGGCAAGCTCAGCCCGGCCAGCGAAGCACCCAACGCCGCGCCCAGCTGATCGACCGGGACGCCACCCAGGCTGGCCGTGCCTTCCTGGTCAATATCGATGACCAGCGCCGGCAGATCGACGATAAGTTCGCTTCCCTCTGTGGCTGGAGTTGCGCCGGCACCGGTGCGCGGCGCACAACCAACGGCCAGCAATGCAAAAAGAACGAGTAAGGCCGGCCACAATAATTTTGTTCGTACCATGAAAGCCACCCCCCTGGGTTTTGTGAAAGCCATTGTACATGGCAAAGTTAATGGCAAAATGAACAATTGTTATGCATCAATTTCGGGTGCAGAGGATAATCTTTGGTTGGGCAGAGGTATGGTGCCCAACCACCAGCGCATTTTACAATGGAGCGCCACTTGTGTCAACTCGTTGGTTTCCGGTATTACGAAGAAAAGCTGTATAATGGCACTCTTGCCGACAACCGATGACGAATGACTAATTTCCAGCCGCATCGGCTAACCATAGAAAGTTGCCTGTGTCTACTGCTGCCGAAACGACTACCCAAATTGAACAAAGCCAGCCTGGGAGCGAAGTGCCCTTTACCTGGTTTAAAAGCGGCCGCGCGCTGACCGCCGCCGGTGATCTGATCCTGATGGTGACCACTGATCATAAGCGCTATCTGATCAAGTTGCAACCGCACAACCAGCACCATACCCATCAGGGCATCTACCTGCACAACGATCTGATCGGCCTGCAATGGGGGGCAGAAGTGCGCAGCCAGTTGGGCCAATCGGCCCTTGTATTAGAGCCAGGGCTGGGCGATCTGATGACCCATCTGCGCCGTGGCACACAGATCATTTACCCCAAGGACGCGGCCTATCTGGTGCACCGCCTGAGTCTGCGCGCCGGCAGCCGGGTGATCGAGGCGGGAACGGGCAGCGGTGTATTGACCACTGCCCTGGCTTGGGCCGTCGCGCCGACGGGGACAATTTACACCTATGAGTCCCGCAGTGAAAATCATCAACTGGCACGGCGTAACCTGGAACGCGTGGGGTTATTGCGCCATGTGGAGATGTTTGAAGGCTCGGCCGCGGATGGCTTTAAGCAGGAGAATGTCGATGCGGTGATGTTAGACATGCGTGAGCCGTGGCGCTTTTTAGAGCAGGTGCGGGCGGCCTTGCGCCCTGGCGGCTTTTTTGCCACCCTGGTACCCACTACCAATCAGGTCACCGCCATGTTGAGCGCGCTGGAAGAGCAATATTTTATTGAGATCGGGGTGGAGGAGCTGATCCTCCGGGCCTACAAACCGATCCCTGACCGCCTGCGCCCAGAAGATAACATGATCGCGCACACCGGTTACCTGATCTTTGCCCGCCCGGTTGCCAAAACCGTTGACACGTCACTTTGGCACATCCGTGAACGTCAACGGTATCGCGCACGCAAACAGTTTGAGGCCCAGGTTGCCGAAGAAGAGGTGCGCCGCAATGAAGAGCGTGATAATGGCGGCAAGAAATACCCGCGCTTGCCGCTGCCGGGGTAGGATTAAATCGCAGCTGGTGGTTACACTAACTCAGCTGTTTCTCGTTGTGATGCCTCTAGGATGGTCAAACCCACCAGCTGTTCTTCACGATAATCAAGGATAATCCCCTCCTCTGTCATTTCACTATGGGTAGAGGAGGGTTTTTCTTCAAAATGGACATAGCGCACGTCCACCTCATCATCATAATCGATCCACATCTTCTTAGCCGGTAATTTGATAAAATTAGCTAATGCCTTTAATAAATGATTCAAACTAGGTTGTTCTAGGATTTGCGTGGCCATATCACCAGATTCCGATTGTATTTACGTGCAACATTAAAATTAGGATGGCGGCCGGTTCTATAGGCGCGGATTCAGGAGGCGCGGATGGGTTACTCTGTACGCCGATCTTTCTAGAACAGCTTCTATATACCTTCTTTATCATCTAATTTTAACGTTGCCGTAGTATTTGCTTTTCATAAAATTTGGCCAGTTGCCCACTCAACTTGTCCCAATCATACTCCCGCAGCAGGCGTGACTCAGCATTTGCTTGCTGTAACAGGCGCGCGTGTGGATTCTTCAGCACCCCGACCACCACCTGCGCAAACGCGGCGGGCGTTGCCCCGGCAGGAACCAACGCGGCTGCACCATCGGCCCCATAGAATTGCTGCTCCCCCACGGCACTGGCCACCACGGGCACGCCGCGCAACAGGGTGTTCGCCAACCGCACACTACACTTTGCTTCGTGTAACGGGCTCTGATCGGAAGGGAAAATGGCGCAACTGCTCTGGGCATAGAGGCGTTCAACGGCGTCCGCCGCATAGGGTTGCCAACTCACCTGGGCGGCTGTGACGGGATTATGCGCCTGCATCGCCTGTTGAAAGGCTGCCGGTCGATCAGATTGCAGCGCATCGCCAAAGACGACCAGGGTTGTATCCGGCTGCTGGCTATGAAGCGCACCCCAAAATTCTGCCAGCCACGCGGGCGACACTTCTACGTAACGGCTAAAAAAGAAGATCTGGTGGGGTGCTATAGGGGTTGCGCTTGCTGGTGGTGACATCACCGGTGCGCCTTGCGGTTTGGTGATCCCATTCGGCAGGTAACAGAGGGGCGTTTGGGGGCTATAGCCCTTAACCCGTGTCACCAACCACTGGCTGGCCGCGCTGATGCCGTCGGCGTGGCGAATGCCCCACTCTTCCTGCCAGGCGAGAAAACGGGCCACTAGCGGTGGGTAGTGGTTGATCGCCGCCCAGGCCTGCTCCCAATCATCCACATCAAGCAGAATCCGTGGCCCGCGCCCAGTCAACCGCCGCCGTTGCCAGAGTAACCACTGCACCAGCCCTGCATGGGCGCGTGGCTTAACAATGTGGACAAGGTCGGGCTGTGCCTGGTCGATCACCTGCATCATCCGCCAGAGGATCGTCGGTAACCCGCCCCCCAGCCGCACATTGACCACCGCGACGCCGCCCTCTACCCAGACGCGCCCACTGTCCGCCGGGGTATCCCATGGCGGAATCACAATCGTTACCTGCTGACCGCGCGCGACCAGACCCCGTGCCAACGGCAACGTTCTTGCCCAAACTGTCGTTTTCTGGCCCAGCCCAAACGGGGCAACCAAGACAATGCGTGAGGTCATGAGAATTAGGTGATGCGTAAAACGTGAAACGTGATGCGTAAGCCGAACGTTCAGTCGTCAGTCGTCACGGCAAGGGGCCAATCGGGCAATTGTTGCAGGGCGGCCCAGACTTCGGTTTCGAGGGCTTGGGGGTAAACGAGTTGAAAGTGATCAACCAGTTGGGGGGCATACCAGCGGTAGATGACGAGCAGGGCGACGGCGCGGCCAATCCACGCTTCGGCGCTGACGTGGGGCAACACCATTGTCTTTTCAATGGCGGCGCGCTGTTGGGTACTCAGATAGCCGTTGAGATGACGCGTCCCCGCCGGCCATTGGATGCCGTTGAGCGCCAGCATCATTTCGAGCACCACCCCACGCAACTTGGTGGTGAGCTGATCGGCCAGCAAATGTTCCTGGCGGTTGATCAGATCAGGCAATTGAGTTAACAGTTGCCAAAAGGTACGCAGCAAGGCAGCGACCTGTGCGCCCTCCGGTTTATGTAAGCGGTCGGGCCAACGGTGGTCAGGGATAGCGGCATTCATCGGTCGTATTATTTCCCTTGTTCATCTAAAAATTGGCGCAGGGCCGCAATCGCTTGGCCGCGCATTGAGACGGATAAGCGCTCACTTGTCGTCAATTCAGCAAAGGTCTGGTCTAGCCCAGCCGGGATAAAGATTGGATCCCAGCCAAAGCCATGGTTACCGCGGGGGCGCGGCGCAATTGTACCAGCGGTCTGCCCGCGGAAGATGTGACAGGTAACCCCATCAAAATAACCAATGCAGGTGATCGCGCTTGCCGCGCGGTCGGGGAAATTAACCAACATGGTACAGATACCGTCATTGCCCACGGTTTCCAAAAACCAGCGAATCAACGCCCCCGGCAAACCCTGCCAAGCCGCAATATGTAAGCCGGTATCTTCCACCAAAACTGGTTGGCCGACCTGCTGATAGGCGGCGCGGGCTTTGGCTTCGATGACCTCTTCGACGTCGATAGCTTGCACTTCTGGCAAGTCGATGGCAATATGCGCAACAGGGCGGGCCAGCCCCTGGCTAATCTGCTGGGCTTTTTGTTGGTTACTCGTGGCCAGAATTAGTTGCATCGCTTGCTCCTTACTGGGTAGATATTAAAGTTAGAGCGTACTGTATTATGGGTTTCTGGGCAAATGGCTAGGGGTAGACTGCGCAATTTGCCATACGACTAGTACAGTGTTACCGAAGTTCTGCTGGATTAAAAGCCGCGTTCGTCCCAGCGGGACGGTTGACCTTATAGATACGACAAATAGAGTTGGCACCAAGCGGGCTGCGCATCAGGGGATGCGCAGTACACGATTGTGCCATGTTAATCTACGCTGTCTATTAGGCGGGAAATATCAAGATTTTTTTTGGTCCTAAGGTCAACCGTCCCGCTGGGACGAAAAACCCAGCAAAATTTCCGTCACACTGCACTAGTGTGTATGATTACGCGGTTGGGTTGTTGCTGGTTTAACAGAAGCGGATTCGGTGGGTTACCACTAATTTTACGGGATTGTAATTTTTGGGGTGGGGGTGAAGATTACAGGCATCTTTATGATTACCCGCTATCATGGCACTAGAGGCAACGCTAAAAAAAATCTGATACCAACCCTCTGCTCGCGGCATGCATGCTGGGGCGACGATGGACAGGCTGGCGATCAATTGCCATAAGCTGTAAAACACTAATGCTAAAACATTAATGAGGCGAGACCTAATCTTTTATTGCTGTTCTTATTTATTGATAAATATTCGCCCTCATCTAAAAGCATAAGCAATCGCAATAGAACTATAGACTAAAGGAACTACTTTCATGCGTAATGACGATCCCTTTGCCGATCTGAT
Source organism: Caldilineaceae bacterium (assembly GCA_022842065.1). Next base: position 230,390 of record JALHQH010000014.1, on the reverse strand, counting down.
TCGTTCTCTCGAAGAAAATTTGCAGCGTACTTCAGGTCCACGCCCCGCACCGGAAGAAGGCGGTGAATCGGTGCCGCCCCGTCGCCCAGAAGCAGAACTGCCGCAATTCAATGCCCGCCGCTTCTTGTGGATCTTGATCCCAATTTTCATCCTGATTTTTTTTAACCGTATCATTGCCTTTTACACGGATTGGCTTTGGTATGACAGTCTGGACGCTGCCTCTGTCTTCTTCACCCGCATCTGGTCGCAGTTTGGCCTCTTTGGCACGGTCGCGCTGATCTTTTGGCTCTTCCTCGCAGTGAATATTTTTATTGCGCGGCGGATCGAGCCGCGCGGCTTTGCCGGCACCGCCTTTGAACAAATTGCGCAAGCCCTGCGGTTGCGGATTACGAGCATTCTGCTCTTTGCCGGGTTGATCGTGGCGCTGATGGTCGGGGCTGGGGCGTCGGATAATTGGGAAGAGGTGTTGCTCTATCTCAACCATGGTGATTTTGGGGTGCTCGATCCGCTTTTTAGCCGCGATGTGAGCTTCTTTATCTTTACCATGCCCGTCTGGCAGATCTTGCGGAACTTTCTCTTTACCACCACGGTGTTAACACTGATTGCCACCGGCTTGGTCTATGGGATTGGCTGGCGCGGCTGGAATAATAGCCGTCCCGTGCTCACCCATCTGAGTGTGCTTGGCGCTTTTCTGCTGCTGCTGATTGCCTGGCAATACCGACTGGATGCCTTCCAACTGGTCTACAGCGAGCGGGGGGCGGCAACCGGCGCAGGCTATACCGATGTCAATGCGCAACTGCCGGCCTACAACCTGCTGGCGTTGGTGACGTTGGCCACGGCGATTCTCTTGATCGTCACCGTCTATTTGCGCAGCGCGTGGCGGGCGATTGTCGTGGTCCTGGTCATCTGGGTGGCGGTGACGCTGCTAGCCGGTAATATCTATCCGGCCCTGGTGCAGCGCTTCCAGGTCACGCCGAACGAATTAAATCTAGAGCGCCCCTATTTGGCGAACAACATTGAATATACACGCTTGGCCTTTGATCTGAACGAAGTCGACGTGATTGCCTACGATGCCTCGACCCCGCTGACCACAGCTGCGATTCAGAGTGAGCCACAAACCGTACGCAATATTCGGTTGTGGGATTACCGTCCGCTCCTACAAACCTACAACCAGATCCAAGCGCTGCGTCAATATTACGAGTTTAATGACATTGACATCGACCGCTACGTGATCGATGGCGAATTGCGCCAGGTGATGTTGGCAGCGCGCGAACTCGCCCCCGAAAAGCTCAACACGACGGCCCAAACCTGGGTTAACCGTCGGTTGGTCTATACCCACGGCTATGGCGTCGCCGCGTCACCCGTGGCGCAGGTAACACAGGATGGCCTACCCGAATTTCTGCTCAAAGATCTGCCGCCAACCGGCGTGATCACCGTTACACAGCCGCAGATCTACTTTGGCGAGCGCCCCAGTGAGTATGTCATCGCCCGGACTGAAGAACCCGAGTTTGATTATCCGAGCGGGGAACAGAATGTGACGACAAGCTTTAGCAGTGACACCGGGATTGATATGGGCTGGGGCACACGCCTACTCTTTGCCCTCCACTTTGCCGATATCAATCTGCTGCTCAATAGCGATATTGCCGCCGATAGTCAACTGCTTTGGCGGCGCAATATCAGTGAGCGCGCGGCGCTGCTGGCGCCTTTCTTGCGCTATGATCCCGATCCCTATATTGTCATCAGCGATGCGGGTAAGCTCTACTGGTTTCAGGATGCCTATACCATCAGTAATCGCTTTCCCTACAGCGAAGCGTTAGAGGGCTACGACTTTAACTATATTCGGAATAGTGTCAAGGTGGTGACGGATGCCTATACGGGTGAGATCACTTTCTATGTGGTGGATGAAACAGAGCCGCTGATTGCGGCCTACCGCCAGATCTTCCCCGATCTCTTTCAGCCGCTGAGCAGCATGCCGGCTGATCTGCTCGATAACATTCGCTATCCCAATGGTCTCTTTACTGTCCAAGCCAATGTCTATCGCACTTACCACATGATCGATCCCAACGAATTTTATAACAAAGAGGATGTGTGGGCGTGGCCGCGCGAAGTCTTCGACGACGAAACGATGAACATGGAGCCTTACTATGTGCTGATGCAGTTGCCAGGCAGCACAGAGTTGGATTTTATCCAGATTTTGCCTTTTACGCCGGCCAATCGCGAGAACATGATCGCTTGGTTTGCGGCACAGAGCTCACCTGATAACTATGGTAATAAAGTCGTTTACGAATTCGGCAAAGATAGCCTGGTCTATGGCCCCATGCAGGTAGAAGCGCGCATTAGTCAGGATCCTGTGATTAGTGCGCAGTTGAGCCTCTGGAACCAACAGGGCAGTAATGTGATCCGTGGGAACTTGCTGGTTATCCCCATCGGCGAGAGCCTGCTCTATGTTGAGCCGCTCTATTTGCAGGCTTCCACCGGCAATATCCCTGAACTAACTCGCGTGATCGTTGCCACGGCCAACCGGGTCGTGATGGCCGATAATTTAGGTCTCGCGCTCGCTCAACTCTTTGGCGACGAAGTGCTGGCCGAAGCCGGCTTGGATGAGTTGGCCGCCGGCGGTGACCCAAATGCGTCGGTGGCTGGTGGCACCGACACCGCCCTCAGCGAGGTATCGATCGAAGGGTTGATTCAACAGGCCAACGAGGCTTACGAAGCCGCACAAGCGTACTTGGGCACGGGTGACTGGGCCGGCTACGGTGCGCAAATGGAAACATTGCGCGCCACTTTAGAGCAGTTGGCCCAACGCACGGGCCTGCCTGCGGTCGATGTGACGACGCCAGTGACGCCAACCACGACCAGCCCATAAGTTTACTGGTCGCCAAGTTAGGGCGGTCAGCAGCAGGGGCTGCTGACCGCCCTAACTTTTGTTTCATGTTATTCACCCACTTCTCATATAATTTTCAGACGTAACTTAAAGAGTGAACTTATACTAGTGTTGTATCGTGAGAACAAGTTTCTCATACCAGGCTTTTATACGAGCCGTTGTCATCGTTTAACATTTTTGCTTATGTAGAAAATGTTAAACGATGACAGCGCCGAGTACACAGAGCCTAACATAATAGACCAAGGAGATTATTTGTATGTCGGATAGGTTTTCAAATTATCAGCTGATTGAAACGGCTGCCACCAAACAACCGTCCAGAGGACGATATGTAACCAACCGCGTTGTTGCGGCCCTGTTGGCCACGGTGACCTTAGTTTTGGCCGCTTTCTATGTGCCGCTGCTCTGGGATATGGAAAGCATTAGCGCTGGTCCAGCGGCTGCCCCTGCGCGCTTCCAGACGGCACAGACGCTGCCGGTCAATCCGGATATGCTGGCCAATCAAGAGTCGCTGGCCGATCTTTATGACCAGATTACGCCATCAGTGGTTAGCATTCAGGTGGCGGCGCGGGCCAGCACGATGAATATTCCGGGCTTCAACATTCCGCAAGACGAAGCGCCGCTGCAACAAGGGCAGGGCTCTGGCTTTATCTATGACAATGAAGGGCACATCGTCACCAACAACCATGTTGTTGATGGGGCGGAAGCGGTAACTGTGCTTTTCTCCAATGGCTTTTGGGCGACCGCCGAAGTTGTTGCCACCGATCCACAGGCTGATCTGGCCGTGATTAAGGTCACCCCGCCTAGTGGCATGGATTGGCGCCCCCTGTCGATTGCTGCCGCGGATAGTCTGCGTGTCGGCCACTCGGTGATTGCGATGGGCAACCCCTTTGGGTTGGAAGGCACAATGACAATTGGGATTGTCAGCGCGATTGGGCGTGGTATGCCGGTTGGTCAACTCGGTGAGAGCACCTATACGCTGCCCGAAATCATCCAGACCGATGCCGCGATCAATCCTGGCAACTCGGGTGGCCCCTTGCTCAACTTGGCTGGTGAAGTGGTGGGTGTGAACTTTGCCATTGAATCAGCTGTGCGCAGCAATTCGGGCGTTGGTTTTACGATTCCGGCCTCCATTGTGCAGCGGGTGGTGCCGGCTCTCATCGCCAATGGCAGATATGACTATGCTTATCTGGGCCTGAGTGGACGCACCATCGATCCAGAATTGGCCCAACAGCTAGAATTCCCCAATACCTTAACCGGCGTCTATGTTGCTGAAGTGGTTGACGGTGGTCCTTCCGAAGCCGCTGGGGTGCAAGGCGTCACCCAACGGGTCTTGGGCAACAACAACAGCGAGATCAGCGCCGGTGGAGATATCATTACAGCCATTAACGAGATGCCTGTGCGCCGCTTTGAGGATTTGGTTGGCTATTTGGTGACCAAAGCTGCCCCCGGCGAGACGGTGACCCTAACCGTGTTGCGCGCTGGTGAAACGATTGAAGTGCCGGTTACCCTTGGTTCCCGCCCCGCCACCAGTGCCGCCGCTACTACGCCGACCTTGGGCCCTGTGAGCGCACGCCAAGCGATTGGGATTGCGCTGGAAGCGACCAGCGATCTGCTTGAGGGTGAGATTGAAGAGCGTGTCGTCACACAGGATGAACTGGACGGGCGTGACGTCTGGGTGGTGGAACTAACCACCGCCGAGCAGATTGCCACCGTCGTTGTTGATCGGTTGACGGGTGAAGTGCTCGAAGCAAACGTCGAATAACAAAGTTTTCTACACAATAAAAAAAGGGCCGACAACTGTCGGCCCTTTTTTTATTGTGTAGAAAACTTATAAAAGCATGACACAGCCAGCAAAAATTGTTTGGGCGACCGCATTCGTTTGCAAGTTTGCGGCGGTCAACTTAAACGTCGTCGCCACGATTTCGCCGCTGCCATAGGGTGCGTGGGCGAGCAGCGAAACCGGCTTGTGAATCCAGCCCAAGGCCAACCCGGCCCAGCTGCGCGACCGATATGCCCAGGCCGGCAAGCCGACGAGCACAACGTCGGGCATAATCGGGGCATATTCCATCTGTAGGAATGGATCGCCAGGCAATGGCGCAAACGGGCCACGCTTGTGCAGCCAACTAAACGAGGTCGCCCAGTCGCCTTGCCAACTGGTGCCGGCGCGGTTGACAAGCGCCCCAATCGGCAGTTGGAACTGCTCCCCCCCTTGGTTGCCATCGGTGTCGGCGATCAGCAACACATGTGCCCCATTTTGTAACGCATCGCGGACCGCCGCGGTATATTGGTTGGCAACCAGAATAACCCCTTCCACTGCTGTGGCTGCCGCTGCGGTCAGCACATTATAGCCCAGCGCGGCCAAGGCGGCGGCCAAGGGCTCATTATCAAGCACACAGAGGGCGTGGGACGGCACGGTCAGCTGCAAACAGGCCAGTTCCACCAAGTTGTGCGCTAGTGGCGTGCCTTGGCGCTGTTGCCAGGTGACCTGTAGGGTCACCAACCCTGGTTTGGACAACTTAACCGCAATGATGCCGCCAGGTGCGGCGATCTCTCCGGCCACATCCTCAACTTGCCAGCGGATGATGCCTTCGGCTTCCTCGCCGTTCGGACCAAAGGTCTGTACGGCAACCGCCACCGTTTCCCCTGGCTGTCCACTCCACTGGCTTGGGCGTATCACAACGACGCGATCTTGGTTGAGCCCAGTGAAATAGCGCTCCAGCCCCGCTTTGAGATTGCGCTGCATGTCCATCAGCCCATTACATTCCCAGTGGACATCGGTAAATTCGGTGATCACATAGCCACCCACCTTGGGCTCCAGCCGCATCGAGCTGATCTGATAGGCCAAGCTGCGGGCCATGTGCGCTTGGTGCGCCGTGGTGAAGTCCGCCAACGTCCCAAAGACCCGATCCAAGCCCCAATAGCTAAACCGTTCGCGCATGGCATGTGGATAGACAATGCCTTCGCCCCATTCCAGGCCATTTTCAAACCACCAGGGATCTTTCCCCCCTTCTTGGATCGCATCGGGATCAGGCAAGCCCCAATTGCCAAATTCGCTCACAATCAGGGGGAGGCCGGGGTGCCGTTCATCGGTATAATCGGCGGCCCAGGCCCACCCGGCACGGTTGGCAAAGTCGGTCACCCAACTGTCCCACTCGGCCGCATGGTCGGGAATGGCCCGGTACTCATGATAGTCATCGAGATCGCTGGCGACATGAAAGTTGCCCCGGCAGGCTGAATTGTCGACAATCAGGCGATAGGGATCGACCTTTTTGGCTTCGTGGTAGAATTCGGCCAGCCAGCGGCGGTGTTCAGGATTGTAGGCCAGATCGGTACCCCAATTTTCGTTGACCAGCGTCCAGGCAAAGATCGAAGGATGGTTCCAATCGCGTTCCACCATGCGCAAGAAGGTCATCTTGGCGCGCTGTGATGCGCCAGGGGAGAGGTAAACCCAGTTGGGAATTTCGGTCCAGATCAGGATTCCCAGCCGATCAGCCACTTCATAGTAGCGCGGATCTTCCACTTTGATGTGACAGCGCAGGCAGTTGAGCCCAAGTGCTTTGGCCTTACGCACCTGATCTTCTAAAAATTCCAGACTGGGTGGTGTATAGATGGTCTCGGGGTAGTAGGCTTGGTCAAGCGCCCCGCGCAAGTAAAGTGGCTCGCCATTGAGGTAGATGCGCCCATCATGCGCTTCGATGGTGCGAAACCCACAACGTTCACGTACTTCATCCACCACTTGCCCATCCAGCAGCAGGGTGGCCGTGACATTATAGAGGGCCGGCGTGGCTGGGCTCCACAACTGCAGTGTATTGGGTGCCAGGATAAGCCGTGCTTCGCTGTCGGTTGGTAAAAGCACCTCTTGGACGAGTATGCCGGTTGGATCGACTAAGCGCAGGCGCAACAGGGCGGCCGCGGGTAAAGGGCTGACATTGTAGCGTAATGTTATGTCGATGGCGCTCTCTGCTACCAACGGGGTCAGGCGTAACCGTTCGATGTGGAAGGCTGCGCGCAATTCCAGCCAAACACTCTGCCAAATGCCACTGATCGGCCCATACCAACTCTGCTTGCCGTGCGGAATTTCGCTAAACGGATAATGGGGCCATGCGGCTTGCTCTTCGGTTGGATCGACGACGCGTACCACCATTTCATTCTCACGATCGTGGACAAGCGCAGAGAGATCAAAGGTAAAGGGCAAGTACCCGCCTTCATTTTCGCCAACGCGTTGGCCATTTATCCAGACGGTTGTCTGGTAATCGACGGCCCCAAAGTGCAAAATGATCAAGCTTGGCTCATCATTTTGGCCACGATTGCCACCCGTTTCCGGTAGTCGGAAGGTCCGGCGGTACCAGCCAACGCCACTCTGCTGACGCAGATCCTCAAATTGTGCCTGCCAAGGCATGGGTACCTGCGCTGTACGCCAATGTTGGATCGCATTGACATCGTCTTCGCCGGTTGCGTCAAAGTGAAATTGCCAGGCGCCATCGAGTGAAATGCGTCTGCGAACGCTCATATACAGGACTCCGATCTTGGTCATGGCAGCATGCGCCGGTTTTGGATGACAAAAGTGAAGGTAGAAGTGGTGCGACGGCTGTATAACCATTATAACCAGAACATCGCATTCTGTCATGCTATACAAAAGCAAAATAGCAATTAAACATTAGAATATTGTATACAGCGATAATCTGAATTTGCCAACTTGTTGAAGATGAAATAGTATTAATTAACAGCAATTGATACTTACGTTTGGTTAATTTAGAGCTGTAAAGCCGATCATAGTTCAAGTTTAAACTCGTATAAACAAGCTTAAATTTACACAAAACTTCGCTTACTAAAACTTAAGTACCTCTATTTAATCTTACAGCAGAAAACGGTGTTGTTACCCACATCGACATTACTGTTCCTTGTCGCAACTACCGTCCCAATATTGTTAACACTTAGTGCGCTGTTGATAATTGGCAGCGCACTATTCGCATAGTTTGAGCACTTTCACCATAGTGGACTTGCCATTATGTGTGATCGTTGCTTGGTTATTTTGCAAACTTTGTCTAGCTTTTTTATTTATTGACGGGAGAGTAAACATGAATGATCGTAAGCAAAATGGTCTACGGCGTGCTATGCCCTGGCTAGGCCGTAGCATTGGCATTATACTGGTGTTTGTTGGCCTATTAAGCGTTTATCGCCTTAATGTACAGGCATCTAGCCAACCGCCGGCAGCGGAAAGTGTTCAACCGGGGCACATTACTGATCTACAGCAGGGCAACGATGCCGACAATGATGGGGTCCTTAACCAAGACGATAACTGCCCCACCACTTCCAACCCCAATCAGGCGGACGCCGATGGCGATGGGTATGGCAATAGCTGTGACACTGACGATGATGAGGATGGGGCCGAGGATGGCAGCGACAATTGCCCCCTTGTCTACAATCCGCGTCAGGATGACAAAGACCAGGATGGTTTGGGCAATTTTTGTGATGACGATGACGACAACGACGGTTTTGTCGACGCCGGTGACAACTGCCCCCTCGCCCACAATCCCAACCAGGAGAATGCCGACGGCGACGCCTACGGTAATCTCTGTGATACGGATGATGACGAGGATGGGGCGGAAGATTGGAACGACAACTGTCCCGTCCATTACAATCCTACCCAAGACGATCTGGACGGCGAAGGGATCGGCAACGTCTGTGATCCGGACGATGATGAAGATGGCATTGACGATGGCGCGGACAACTGCCCGGTTAAGTATAATCCCGGCCAGGAAGACAGCGACAGCGACAATATCGGCAACGCTTGTGACAATGACGCTGATAATGATGGAATTGATGCCGGGGCCGATAACTGCCCAACCTTCAATAATCCAGGGCAGGATGATACCGACGGTGATGGCCAGGGTAACGCCTGTGACACCGATGATGATAACGATGAACGCGAAGATGGTGGCGACAACTGCCCACGCCATTACAACCCCGAGCAGCAAGATAGTGACGGCGACGGTATTGGCAATCACTGTGATGTCGATAAAGATGGCGATGCGATCGAAGATGTCAACGACAACTGCCCGACCGTCTACAACCCCGCCCAGGATGATATCGATGGTGACCTGATCGGTAATCCCTGTGACCCCGATAATGACAACGATGGGGTCGAGAATGGCGGCGATAATTGTCTGCTCCACGCTAATCCCAATCAGCTTGATACGGACGGGGATGGTTATGGAAATGCCTGTGACACGGACGATGACGAGGATGGTGCTGAGGATACCATCGACAACTGCCAACTTGTCTACAATCCACGCCAAGATGATACTGACCAGGATGGCCTGGGCAATGTGTGTGATGACGACGATGACGGCGATGAGGTGGTTGATGCCGGTGATAACTGTCCCCTCGCTAACAATCCCAACCAGGAAAATGCCGACGGCGATGCTTATGGCAACCTCTGTGATACTGACGATGACGAGGATGGGGCCGAAGATTGGAACGACAACTGTCCGTTGATCCCCAATCCCACCCAGGATGATCTCGACGGTGAAGGTATCGGAAATGTCTGTGACCCCGACGACGACAATGATGAGATCGACGATGTCTACGATAACTGCCCGGTGATCTACAACCCCGGTCAGGAAGACAGTGACGGTGACCTGATCGGCAATGTCTGCGATCCAGGCTGATCTAACACAATCGTGAGCTGAAATAACGGAGGGGACGCACTAGTGCGTCCCCTCCGTTATTTCAGCGTCGGAGTCAGTCAACTTACCTCTTTTCCGCCCCTTGCCTTGCCGTCCCGCCTGCGGTATGATCTCCAATCAACCACTTGAAAAACGACAACCGATGCAGACAAAGGAGCAACCTATGTACAGCAATCTACTGGCCCAGCGCGCCGCCGAGGGGCGACCGATCCGCGTCGGCATTATTGGCACTGGTAAATTTGGTGGCGGTGTCGTCGCTCAGTTGGCGCAGATGCGCGGGATGGAAGTGGCCGTCATCGCCGAGATCGACGTTGATCGTGCCCGGCACGCCTATACTGTCGCCGGGCGACTGCCGGAGAGCGCGCTGCGGGTAGCCACAACGCTCGACCAATTGCACGACACCATCCGCAGCGGCCAACGGGCGATTGTGCAAGATGGGCTGCTGGTGGCCCAATGCGCGCTGGTCGATGTGGTCGTGGAGGCGACCGGCATTCCCGAAGTCGGGGCACGTATGGCTTATCACGCGATTCTGCACAAAAAACATGTGATCATGGTCAACGTCGAGGCCGACATTACGATTGGCTCAATTTTACGTCGCTTGGCCGATGCTGCGGGGGTGGTTTACACGATGGTCGATGGCGATCAGCCCGGCTGCACCATGAACATGATCGACTGGGCGCGCAGCCTCGGCTTTGAGATCGTAGCTGCTGGGCGCGGGACGATTCTATATCCCGATGATCCACAAGGCACGCCCGACACGGTGCCCCAACGCTTTGGCTTCAGTGAGGAGTTGATTGCGCGGCGCACCATTAACTTCAAGATGTTCAATTCATTTCGCGATGGCACCAAAGCGAATGTGGAGATGACGGCACTTGCGAATGCCGCCGGCCTCGTCCCCGATGTGCGGGGCATGCACGAGCCGGCAGTCAACATTGATGAGATTGCGCAGCGTTTTAGTTTACAGGCGGAAGGCGGTTTGCTGAGCCAGCATGGCGTGGTCGAACTGGCTAATAGTGTCGCCGTCGATGGTAAAACTCTATTGCCTAACGCACTCAAGATGGGCGTCTTCTGTGTGATCCGTACGGATCATCCCTTTATTCAGGAGGATCTACAGGGCTACTATCTGGCTCCTGGTGGCAATGGCCAGAATTTTGTGCTCTGGCGACCCTATCACCTGGTGGCGGTTGAGGCACCGATTTCGATTATGAGTGCGGTTTTCTATGGCGTTGCTACCGGTGCGCCCTTGCCTACCCCCACCGCCGAATGTATCACCGTGGCCAAGCGTCATCTGGAAGAAGGGGAGACGCTGGACGGCGGCGGTGGCTACACCGTCTTGGGCCACTGTGAAAAGGCGACCGTGGCGCGCACGGCAGGTTTATTGCCCTTGGGCCTCTGCCAGGGTGCCAAACTCAAAAACGATGTTGCTGCCGGCGCGGTGATTACCTACGACATGGTCGAATTACCCACCGACTCGTTCATCTGGAAGCTACGCCAGCTGCAAGACGCTACCGTTTGGTAAATAACGTCGGGGCGTACCCTTGCGGTCGTCCTAAGACCGCAAGGGTACGCCCCGACTACCGAAACTTGCGCACCACCCGCGCCAGGGCGTCAAGCCCTTGCTCCAAGGTGCTCAACTCGGGGCCAAAGCTGACGCGGCTATAATGTTGATAGCGCGCGTTGGCGCGGCGGCGCTGGCCGGGGTTGACATCAAAAAAGATCCCAGGCACAGTGATCACTTGCTCTTTGAGCCCTTCCTCAAAGAAGCACATACCGTCGTTGAGCGGGGCCGGCAGATCCGAGAGATTGGCCCAGACATAGAAAGCCCCGTGGGGCACGGCATCAACCGTCACCCCCATGTCGTGCAGCCGCTCCAAGGTGTAATCGCGTTTGTGGCGGAAGATCTTCTGGATCGCCTGGGTTTCCTGGATCGTCAGCTCAGGGTCGAGCAGTTCGATGGCCTGCTGCTGAAAGGGGTGGTTCGCACCACCGTCGAGAAACGAGCCGGCGCTGCCAATCGTCTCGATCACCGACTTGGGGCCAAGCGTCCAACTGATGCGCCAACCGGGGTAGCGCCAATTCTTGGTGAGGCCATCGACGATGATCACTGGGTCGTTTTCGACATCGTCGATATATTGGGCCGCCGAGACCATGTTGTACGGGTTACTGGACTCACCGTAGATGTAATGGGAATAAAATTCATCGAGAATCAAGGTACACTCAGTCTCACGCGCGACTTCGACCCAACCACGCAGGGCATAATCTTGCACCACCTGGCCGGTCGGGTTACAGGGGTTGCTGGCCAGGATCGCGGTCAACCCACGGCCACGGATCTCCTGGCGCAGTGCTTCGGCCGAAAATTGATAGCCACGATCGGCACTTAGCAGAATCGGGATCGGGATAAATGATTTGAAAGTAGTCAGTAACTCTTCGTAGGCGGTGTAATCGGGCAGGAAGTGGCCCATGTTAATGTCATCGAGCGCAGCGACCAGCCGTGTCAACGCTAACCGGCCGCCGCCGGCAATACTCACATTTTCATAGGTGTACTGCGACCGCTTGCCGCGTCGATAAAGGTGGTTGTAGAGCTCAGCTACTTTCTGGCGTAGTTCCGTCTGGCCAGAGACCGGGCTATAGTGACGGGTGGGGGCAATCGCACTGATTTCTGACAGGCGCGCCGGGGCATCGGGCAGTTCACCCGTTTCGGGGGAACCTTGCCCCAAGTTGGCCCAGGCTGGGTTTTCATAACTAAAGCCTTGCAGGGCCGCGCGGTGCATTACATAAATGACGCCGGTGCGCGGCACACGCCGAAAGCCCGGAATGGTCGGTTGGGTCAGCGGACTGGTGATATCCATAAGCTCGTTTAATCTAAAGGATGGGTATGCGCAAATTACTATTATTTGTCACGGCTATTTTGGGAATTAAAGCGTGATAGATGCAATGGCACGAAGCAACACCCAGGGCGGCGGTGGACAACCGCTGGGTGCTCTTTCGCACGGCTTTACGCAAACCAGGTTGTCCCTGGGTATTGATATTGCCGGCCGACTTCTTCATCTAACTCTACCCCAATGCCAGGTCGATCGCCGATGGTAATAAAGCCGTCCTTGATGATATCCTCTTTTTCTTTGATGATCGTCGTCCAATAGTCGCGGTGCAGCCAGTGGAATTCGAGCACCAGGAAGTTGGGGACGCTGGCACAAACATGCGCCGAGGCCAGGGTCCCAATCGGCGAAGAGACGTTGTGTGGGGCAAAGGGAATATAATAAATCTCTGCCATATTGGCGATTTTGCGACATTCAGAGAGGCCGCCACACTTGGGGATGTCGGGCATGATAATGTTGACGGCTTGCTTTTCCAATAGATCGCGAAAGCCGTGGCGCAGGTAGAGATTCTCACCAGAGCAGATCGGCGTTGTCGTCGAGCGTGTGACTTCGCGCATGGCATCCACATTCTCGGCAGGGACTGGCTCCTCTAACCACATCAGGTGGTAGGGCTCTAGATCGCGCGCCAAGCGGATTGCACTGGGCACATCCAGCCGCGTATGCACATCGGCCGCCACCGAGACATCCGGCCCGGCGGCTTCGGTTACCATATCGACCATCTCCAGCATAATTTCGTGCTCGCGCTCGCTGGCCGTGTAGTTGAATTTATCGCGCAGCAGGGCGCGGTCGAATTGACGCCCTGTGGTGTAAGCACCGATATCCAGATCGATCTTGAGGGCGGTAAAACCCTTCTCGACGACTCCTTCGACAATTTGTTTGATCGCGTCAAAATCCATGCCCGGCTCAACCTGGCAATCGGCATAAACCCGGATCTGATCGCGGAAGCGCCCGCCCAGCAACTCGACGACTGGTGTTTTCAACGCCTTGCCCTTGAGATCCCAGAGCGCGATCTCGATGCCTGTCAGCGCCGTGATCAGTGCGCCGGCGTTGCCCCCATCAAAGACATGGCTGCGGCGCATATCTTCGAAGATCGCATCAATCGCAAAAGGATCGCGCCCTTCTAGCTTGGGTGCCAGATAGCTGATAATTGCAATTGCTTGTAGCCCACCATGCACACATTCGCCCATCCCGGTGATGCCGGCATCAGTTTCGACCTTCACCCAGAGGTGCATCCCATGACCGCGCGTGGCGGCGGTTTTGATCGAGGTAATTTTCATAAATCAATTCTCCCTTGGTGATTTTGAAGATGTACTCAGGCGCGGTATTCGTCATAAGGCACCATGTCTATGACTTTCACATCAGTATAGCATCATACCAGCGTCCTGATAGATCGCAAAGCGCGCAATCAAAAGAGGGTGGACATTCGGCCATGGTCTGCTGTGGTGATGGCTTACCTCATTCATGGCCTGCGCCCAGGATTGACTGCCTAATCGGCCACCTGACATGTTGTTCGAGATACATATGTAAGCATCCTTAATTGCAGCAGTAGTGTAATCGATTCGTTTATATCTGATCACGTTCCCGTCACGCTTATTCTATTGATTTGTAAAGTTGTGTATGTTACTATCCGTTTCTCTATTATTATGTGCTGTATTAATAGCTGGTTCTTGTGTTGTCCACATATTGACTGAGAAATCTAAACGGATCTATAACGAGTTTCCGCGATTGGCTTGGACTACGAATCTCCCCCTGTCCACCTTCTTCGGGTATGAAAAGCCTAGATAGAGTAAGTTTTTAACGAAAAATTTACTCTATGATAGCTGCGTAACTCTTATATTAAGCTTATGGTTGCGCTGCACGTAAAACGCACACCTGGTTGCAATCTACTTTTGCGCGCTCCGATTTGGTGGTTGTTTGGCGCTGGTTACTGATCACCTGCACATTAAAGGGTAGGAAAATTGTTTGGAGAATGGCTAGATGAATTTTAACAGTGTTGATGCACGCCTGGCATGGCAATTATCCCCAGAAGTTGTATTTGAACCGACCATCCTTGATTTTGGTCAATTAACTGGCAAGGTAAAGACCGTGCGCGAGCTATCGATCAGTAATCCGCATGGTTCATTGCATGGCTGCTCGGTGGTTTGCGATAATGGCACACCTTGGTTTCGCATTGTGCATTTGCAACCGATCGAAGATGTGCTGACTGGGGTGTCGCGCTTAAAGCTGGTGATAGAAGTTGATACTAGTTTGTTACAAGCGAGTGAACATTATACCGGTTGGATTGAGGTAAAAGTCGAACATGTCGCCGCGCGGATTCAAGTAAAGGTGACAGTGGATGGCAAACAACGTGCATCCAGCCCGCGCACCCACTGGCTACAAACTTTTGCGTTAACGGTGATGGCGGTGATTCTGGTTAGTGGCGTGCTTTCCCTGCTTTCGTCAACGCGGGCGGTTGCGTTGACGAGCCGACTGTTGCCAGACTTTGCGACATTGCGCCCCTGGCCCACGCGCGCTTTGCTCAGCTTTGCTGCCGATGTCGGCTCAGAATTAACGTTGCATACAACCACCGTGGCTGCAAACCATCAACAAGAACGCACCGTCGTTGGTTGGTCGCCGGCTTGGTCCGCCGATGGCCTGAAACTGGCTTTTTTGGGCAAGCCGGCGGGCGTGCCCCAACTCTATTTACTGGATGCCAGTGACCACGCCCCGTTGCAGTTAACGAGTAGTGGCGAGCCCAAATCGGCCCCCGCCTGGTCGCCTGATGGCCGCAAAGTGGCCTTTCTTGCCGGCGTACCCGCGCGCGCGATCTTGCAGATCGTTAACAGCCGTTCTTTGGTTTGGGGCAGTGGGACACCGGCCTTTGGCGAACATGATCCGCAAGTTGCTGCGGTGAATGCTATGATGCGTCAACGTTATGGGCCTGCCAATACCACGGGTACGGTTAAACGTTTCGCTTGGTCGCCAGATAGCAGCAAGCTCCTCTTTGATTATTACCAAACCGGTCAGGCCCAGATTCTGCAGGTTAGTGCGAATGGGGAAATTACCGAAATTGCTGTCAATAGCTGGTCCCCGACTTGGTCACCGGATGGCGGTGAAATGGCTGCCGTGTCCGCAAACGGCCTCTTTCGCACGAGCCTGGCTGCGCCGCAGCAGCGTGTTTATCTTAGCCGTTACCCAGCCAGTACGCCTGCCTGGTCACCAGATGGTAACCGGATCGCCTTTCTGGTTGACAAGAAACCCGCAGCTACGCTTGCATCGTTTGACCTGTGGTTGGTTGGCACAACTGGTGGCGATGAACGCTTTTTAGCCGCAAATTGCATCACATTTGCCTGGTCACCGGATGGCCAGCAACTGGCTTACGTGACTGGTGATATCACTAAGCACGTGAACAGTCCCATAACCGCTGACACCCCAGGGCCCTTAGGTTTATATTACTTATGGACCATCAGCCCAGGCCACGCGCCGACTTTATTGGCTGAAATTAATGACCCTACAATTGCCTGGCGGCCACTGCCATAAACCCTGCAAGCGCACTTTGCTTTGGTTTGATCCGCTAGATCATTTCAACGCAATCCTGTTTCTCACCACAGCATAAAGTGCTGCGAAGAAAAGCACCGCGCACTCCTTTTAAAGTTTTGCCAAAGCCCGGTGAGAACTCTTACTGGGCTTTTTTGCTTGGGATGTACCCGTGTAATGGCACAAGTTGGCAAAGGCACCTCCTCCACAGTATAATCCCACTATTGCTGCTTCCCTTGTTGAATTAGGACTTACAAATCATGTAGCGTAGCGCAGCATGAAGTAACTCAACCTTACGCACTGCGGGACGCACCGTGACTGTCAATCTATACTGCGGTTTGGTATAGATGATCATAAAATCAATTCATCTACACGAGAAGAGGCTTATCATCCATGCTAGCGCTCAGTATATCTGTGTCGGAGAAATACAATTAATCCACGCGTGTTTGGAAAATCAGTGTGCTCAGCTAGTTTACTAGTGCCAATAATCCTGGTTTTTGTGCAGAGTTGCCTATCACTATGAGCCAACTTTTTATCCAACTTTTTGGTGCATTTCAAGTGAAGCTGGGGCAGCAATCAGTCGAAAATTTCCGTTCGCATAAGGTACGGGCACTGCTTGCTTATCTGGTCGTAGAGGGTAATACGCCAATTTCTCGCCATCATCTCGCCAAATTATTGTGGCATGGTTACGAACTTGACACGGCACAGGCAAGTTTACGGGGCGCGCTCTCAAACTTGCGCCAACTGTTACAGTCAGTGGATTTATTACAAACCACACGCCACTCGGTTTATCTGAATACCAATCACCCCCTGTTGTGGTGTGATCTGCTGACCTTTCAACGCTTTCTCCGTCAGGGCGATGAACTTGACTTGGCAGCCTGGCAGCACTTTGCGCCAACGGTGCAGCGCACATTTCTTGATAGTTTGCACAACGTTGATAGTGTGCCATTTCAGGCTTGGCTCGTTGAACGGCAACAGGATTATCGCCAACAACTAACGCAATTACAGCAGCGCGTGGACCAACGCATTTCGTCCGCCAAAGCTACCACCCCAACCAACTTGCCCCGTACCTTAACCATTTTGATCGGCCGCGAACGCGAGATCGCGGAACTCAGCCGGCAGGTACTAGATCCCAGTTACCCTTTGATTACGGTGACTGGTGAAGGCGGCGTGGGGAAGACGCGCTTGGCGCTAGCAGTAGCCGAGCGCACGCATCAGGCCTTTGCCCATGGCGTTTACTTTGTTGGGCTGGCGGCTGTGCCACTAGAAGAGCGCATGGATGATCAACTGGCATTGGCGATTGGTAGCCAGCTGCAGTTGACCTTTCATGCCCAAGCTCCCTTGGCGCAACAGCTCTTTACCTATCTGCATGCAAAACAACTTTTGCTGATCTTGGACAATTTTGAACATCTCTACCCGGCTGCCGAATTTATGATCCGGTTGTTGGAAGCCGCACCCCAGGTTACGTTGCTGGTTACTTCGCGTCGTCGCCTCGATTTTCAAGCAGAATCGGTGCTGCGGCTCGAAGGTCTTGCCCTACCCAGTCTGTCAGATGAAGGTGGACGGATACCCAACTCCAGTGCAACCTTGCGTTACAGCCCCAGTGTACGACTCTTTGTTGCGCGCGCCGCGCGCACAACCCCTGGTTTTATCTTAACCGAACAGAATAGTCCGGCGGTGTTCCAGATCTGCCACTTTGTTAATGGCTTGCCACTCGGTATTGAACTGGCCGCGGCCCATGTCGAGTACAATTCATGTGAAGAAATCGCGGTGGCCTTGCAAGCAAATTCGCGCGCGTTGACAGCTTCCTTGCGCGATCTGCCGCCCCGCCAACGTAGTATGCAAAGTGTTTTGGCCACCTCGTGGCAACTGTTATCGCCGGTGGAACGGACAATGTTGCTCCATTGTTCCGTTTTCAGCGGCGGCTTTAGTCTTGAGGCCGCATTGGTTGTCACCGGCGCTACACCGGACCAGCTCGCGTTGCTGGAAGCCCATTCACTGCTCTATGCGGATGGTGAGGATCGTTTTCGCCTACACGAGTTGGTTCGGCGCTTTGCAGCTGAACAGTGGGCCCTCGCAGCTAGCGCGGTCGACCATGGTCTGCCTGCGCATGAACTACCAGCAAACCGACTACCGGAAGAAGCTGTGTGGTTGCGTAATCGTCATGCTGCCTATTACCTCAATCTACTGGCTAGTTGGCAACTAGGCGTGACCGTTGAGCGCGATTTTCAGGAAATGATCCAGGGTGATCTGGCGAATATACGCGTTGCCTGGCGGTGGGCGCTGGCACAGCGTCAGCTAGAATTACTCCTGCGTGCGTATGAAGGGTTAAACCAGTATTATCAACTTGCCGGTCTCTATACGGAAGCTGAAGCGATCTTTTCGTCCAGTGTCACTCAGTTACGGCAGTTGCTTACCCATCATGTCACTCCAACCTTACCAATCCAGCAATTG
The DNA here is from genome assembly GCA_022842065.1 of Caldilineaceae bacterium. Next base: position 211,971 of record JALHQH010000014.1, on the reverse strand, counting down.
CTCGGTTACCTCTTGCTCAAACTTGCCGCTTGTTACAACAGCCTATCGCAAACCACCAAGGTAATTGAAGTGGGCCAAGAGGTACTCACCTGGGCGGCACAGGTCGCGGATCCCATCTTGGAAATGGGTGCTTACCGCCAATTATCTGCTGCTGCCTGGGTACAAGGTGACTATGGGCGCCAATCTCAACAATTGACCAAGGCCTTGCAGCTTGCCCAACAACATGAACAAATCGCCGAGCAGGTGGCTTGTTATGCCGCCTTGGGATTGCATGGCAGTGCCACCCAAACGTATCCAACTGCACTGGCTGCTTTACATCAGGGGCTGCTGCTTGCTCGTCAGCACAACTATCGTAGTTTGGAAACCTCGATTCTCACCAATTTGGGCATCATCTATCGCGACCTGGGCGACTTTGCCCAGGCCATTGCCTATTTTGAGCAAAATTTGTATTTGAGCCGTCAGGTCGGCAAAAAACGCGAAATCACCCTTGTGATTGGCAATCTTGGTACCTTGGCGTTGTTGCTGGGTGACTACCATGCCGCACTCACTTATTTAGATGAAGCGCAGGAGATGGCGGCGGAGCAGGGGGAAAAGCGCATTGAAGCTGAGTTGTTTGCCCTACATGCGCTGCTCTTTGAACAAATGGATAATGGCATCGAAGCCCTGCGTTATTGTCGGCAAACGCTAGCATTAGCCGACCAACACAATTACTATCATCCTGCGCGCGAAGCATTGATTACGCGTGGTCATGTGCTGCTCCGGCGCAACGATCCGGTCGCTGCGCTGGCTGCCTATCAACAGGCCAATGCGCTTAGTCAGCGTAGTAGTGTTGCCGAAGAGCTGTTACAGGGACAGGCCTGTATCGCTGCCGTTGCGCTGGCGCAAGGCCAATTTGCTGCGGCCTTAGCGGAAGTCGAGCAACTCTTAGCGCGTTTTGAGCAAGCCCAGTTTAATCCGTTTCAGAGCCCACAACGAATTCTGCTGACCTGTTATCATGTGCTCGTTGCAAACCATGATCCTCGCGCCCCCGCGATCTTTCAACGGGCGTGGACGCTCTTGCAGCACCAAGCGGCCCAGATCAGTGATCCGCAATTGCGCCAATCTTATCTGCAAAATGTGCCGGCCAACTACGCATTAATCCAGTTGGCGCAAGCTGTTTGACCCTATTCGCGCTGATAAAAGCAGCTGTTATACCAGCGGTTGTCATCATTTAACATTTTCTACACAAGTAAAAATGCCAAATGATGACAGAGCCGAGTATATGAGGAGGAAATCAAGCTGATGCAACCACAAATCGTGTCTACGCAACTAGCCGCTGGTGTAACGGTGCAGCGCGACATCGCTTATGTCACCAATGGCCACGAACGCCAAAAATTGGATCTTTATCTGCCGGCGCAAGAGGGGCCGTCTCCCCTGCTGATCTGGATCCACGGCGGTGCGTTCCGCATGGGCAGCAAAGAGGGCAACGAACATGATCAGTTGCCGCTGGACTATCTAGCGCGCGGCTATGCGGTGGCCAGCATTAACTATCGCCTGAGCCAACACGCGATCTTTCCGGCGCAGATCGAAGACTGTAAGGCCGCCGTGCGTTGGCTGCGCGCCCATGCGCAACAACTTAGCCTTGACCCAGCGCGTTTTGCGACGTGGGGACCGTCCGCCGGCGGTCATCTGGCCGCAATGGTTGGTACAACGGGTGATGTCGCCGAATTTGAGGTGGGGGCATATTTAGACGTTTCCAGCCGCGTCCAATGTGTGGTTGACTATTTTGGGCCGACCGACTTTTTGCAGATGGACAGCCAGCGGCTGCCCGCTGGCATGATCCATGACACGCCTGATTCACCGGAATCCGAATTGGTCGGCGGCCCGATTCAGGAGCACCCGGCCAAGGTCGCCCGTTGCAATCCGATCACCTATGTCACCAGCGCGGCACCGCCCTTTCTGATTGTGCATGGCGATTGTGATCCGCTGGTGCCTTATGGGCAGAGTCAACTGTTGGTAGCGGCGTTGCAAAAAGCTGGGGTAGAGGTGACCTTTTACACGGTGGTTGGGGCCGGGCATGGACAATTCACCGATCCGCAGGTGCCGGCGTTGACTGCGCAATTTCTGGCTAAACATCTACAGTGAAGCTAGTTAAAGCCTTTCTGCAACATGGTAAAAGGAATTGGCGCAGGCAGACTAGCCTAAACCGACCTGTTTGGCTCGTCTGGTGGCAGGCGGTGTGGGCTCAACTCTTGGCTTTCCTTCGTGTAGCTTCGTGGATCAATCAATTACGCGGCCTTATCGATTCAACACATTGAGCCGGCTGATCAACTCGTCACGCTCGATGTAACAGCTTTGGAGATGGCGCGCGCCGTTGCTGGAGAAGCCGGTGCGCCCATGCAGGACGCGACGGTTATCGACCATGTAGAGATCGCCCGATCCTAGTTTGATGCGTAGTTGATATTGCTCACTTTCGCGCATGGCGGCAAAGGCGAGGTAGGCGGCATAATAGGCTTCCATCTGATCCGGGGGCAGCAAAAAGGGCTGGACCGAATGATTGGAATAGCGAATGCCGCTCACTTCACCCAACACATTCAACTCGATCACCGGCCCTTCGTTTTCTAGCTCCGCCGTGCTGTCGCGAAAGTGAAAGTGCAGGGGGACAGTGCTCAATAGGGTAAATTTTTCTGGTGACTGGGCACGCAAATCCGCCGCGATCTTAAAGCCATCGACTAGGGTTGAGGCCCCGCCCTGGGGATCAGCCACGAGAAAGTGCTGCAATTGAATCGTTGGCGTGGGGTCGCGATAGGCCTCGTCGGTATGGGTGACCAGGGGCAGGTTCGTGTAGGCAACGGAGTTGGCATTTGCCATCGTTTTGACATCAAAGACGGTACCCCAACTGGTTGAGCGCACTTCACCAAAGTGTTTCGCCACTTCGAGCACCGTGCCCGATGTCGTCGGGACATTGTGTAAGACCCCGATCCCATAGTCGCGAAAACCGGTGAGATAGGTGCGTTTGACCTCGTCATCTTGGATCAACGCTCCATAATCAGCCCTGGGCAACTGCTCACCAATCGCCCCGTCCCACAAAGTTGGTTGACGGTGCACGCGGCTGACGCCGTTCGAATAATCATAGGCGCGCAGCCAGGCCGGATCAAAGCAGCTTTCATGGCGATCATGCTGCCAAACAAGGTGCAATTCCCCCGCCTCATTCACGGCTGCCAACGCCGGTCGCACATCGGTCGGCAGCGTCGAGCTTTCCACCACGCGATGGTTGGTCGTTTTATGCCGCAACTGCGGACAATTATCGCGCAGCCAAAAATAGTGATAGTTGCTCCGTCGCCCATCGCTCCAGCCAACCTCTACTGCTCGCTCACCCATCGTTACTTCTACAATCGCTGTCTCCATACACCCTCTCCCAATCACCTAATCAACGAATCACCCAGTCACCTTGTCAAAGTTTGTACGTCGGCTCTTCCTCATCCAGTATTTCCTTGAGCGCCGCAAAGTGCGACTCGGAAAATTGCGGATATGCCAGCCACTGTTCACAGGCCAAGGCTGCCACACTATCGGGAATAAGCGCCAGCTCTTGGCGGGTGGAAAGGGCCAGGATCTGCACTTGGGCCGCCCGCTCCAGATAATAAAGTTCGTCAAAGGCTTCGGCGACAGTTGGCCCGACCACGATCACGCCGTGGTTACCCATAAAGAGCACACTTTTGTCGGTGCCCAGCAGGTGCGCGACCCGTTCCCCTTCCTGATCATCGAGTGCCATCCCGTTGTAATCGCGATCATAGGCAATGCGGCCATAAAAGCGGCAGGCGTTTTGATCGAGCATCAGAAATTCAAAATCCTGCAAACAGGCCAACGCTGTGGTATAAGGCATGTGGGTGTGCAAAATACAGCGGGCATGGGGTAGATGTTGATGCAGATGGGCATGCAGATACCAGGCTGTCGGGTCAGGCGCATTTGCCCCTTGGATTGCGTTTGGATTATCGGCATCGAGCAATAAAAGTTCACTGGCGCGCACGCGCGAAAAGTGGCGTCCCCGTGGGTTGAGCAAAAATTGTTTGCCATCCGCCGAGACGGCCACACTAAAATGGTTGGCCGTCGCCTCATGCATATTCAGCCGCACTGCCCAGCGAAACGCTGCCGCCAGATCAACACGCGCTTCACTCACTACCAACTTCTTGGTCATACACTGTCCTTTTCCATTGTCTTCGCACACAGGACTACCCCAGTGTTTGCCGTTGAATAAGATTATAACGACTAACCCCTCCCTAACCCTCCCCTGTTAACGGAGGGAACCTGGGTCTCCCAGCTAGATCCCCTCCCTTAACAGGGGAGGGTTAGGGAGGGGTGGTTTGGTTGTTACGAATTGCCTTACATACCCATTGCCCCGCCCATCGCCGGCGCGCCCATCGCGCCACCCATCGTCGGTTCATTCCCCATCGCCCCGCCCATTGTTGGCCCGCCCATTCCCCCACCCATCGTGGGGCCACCTTGTGCCTTCACCGCATCGGCTTCGCTCATGGGGTAGTGACGGCCACTGGGATCAACACCGCGTAACATCATCCCCTGGCCGCGGGAGAGATGAGTCAACTTGACCGGCGGGTCCATCGGATCGCGCATCTGCACCAACAGGGTTGTGCGCGCCTCGTTGCTGACATTGATCCCCGACCCGTGGATGGTCAGGTAGCTAAAAAAGAGCACATCGCCAGCCTCGGCAGGGCAGGGGACAGAGGATTCGATGGGGTATTCACTAAAGGGCAGATGCCAGCCGCCTTCGGGCAGGTGCTCGATCATGCCCAACTTGTGGCTGCCCGGCACCACGCGGATGCAGCCTTTTTCGATGGGGGCATCATCAAAATGGACAACGCCGGCGATCATGCTGTGGTTGTGATGCTCAAAGAAAGGGGCATCTTGATGCATGGGAAAGGGCGAGCCTTTTTCCGATGGTTTGATAAAGAGCTTGTTGTGGTGCAGTTGCACATTCGGCGTACCCATAATGTCCGCTGCGGCCCCAGTAAAGCGCTCATCGCTGATCAGGCGCGTGAGCGCCGCCGAGTAAAACTGCACATTGTGGCAGTGGTAGATCGCCGTCTTTTTGGCATCATCCGAAGTCTGGCGCGCCGCCCCCCAGGTGGCATCTAAACTGGTATTGGCAGAAAGCCGCTCGATAATCGCGTGTGCCTCCTGGCGAAATTGGGCGGCCTCGGCCTTGGAGAAGAGCCCCTTCACCAGCAGATAGCCATTTTCTTGGAAAAAGTCGATTTGTTGTTGAGAAAGCACGGTAAAAACCCTTTCAAGCTCATAGTTAAGTGGTCCAATTGCGATGAGACGTTAGCTTTCCAGTTCGGCTGGAAAGCCTGGGGCGCGTAAATCGGTACCCAGCGCGTCCTCTAACAATTTTACCACCTGTGATGACCAAGCGCTACCACCATATTGCGACCGTGCTCGAATAAAGGTCTGTTCGGTCAGGCCGGCCAGATCGAGCGGCACGCCGAAATCGCGGCCCAGTTGCATCGCGAAGCCCAGGTCCTTGCAGGCCAGATCCATGGTGAAATTAATGTTATAACTGCCGTTGAGGATCACCTGACTCTCGGTTTCGTGGACAAAACTGTTGCCCGAACTGGCCTTAATCGCCTCGAACGCCTGCGCCAGATCCAGCCCGCCCCGTTTGGCCAACATCAACGCCTCACCCGCTGCCACCAGATGGATAAAGGCCAACATGTTGGTGATCACCTTGATGGTGGCGGCGCTGCCCAATGGTCCCATGTAGAGCACCGGGTTGCCCATCGCTTGTAGTGCGGGCAAATGGGCCTGATAGACCGCTTCGTCGCCGCCGACGAGCACTGTAATATCGCCCGCCGCGGCCTTATGGACGCCGCCGGTGACGGGTGATTCCAGGGCGTTGCACCCCTTTGCGGTCACTAAGGCGGCTAAGCGCACTGTCTCGTTGCGCTCATTGGTGCTCATGTCGATCCAAGTGCCACCTGGCTTTAGCCCAGCCAAGATGCCCTTTTCGCCACTCACGACTATGCTCACCGCCTTGGATGAGGGCAGGCAGGTGAAGACGCTGTCGCACGCTTCCGCCACGGCTTGTGGTGAATCTGCCCAGCTTGCGCCGGCAGCCAATAAGCCTGTCGCTGCGTTTTGATTAAGATCATGGACCGTAAGCGCAAAGCCGGCGCGCAGCAAGCTGTTGGCCAGATGCACACCCAGATTGCCGAGACCGATAAAGCCCAGTCGTTGGGTCATAGTTTCCTCGATTGGTTAGTAGTCCGACAACGTTAAATTGGCGAATGAATTCAGGGCTACATGGACAAAGTCCACCGACGTGGACTGGAGATTTAGCCTGCGTAGGCAGGCTTTCGGGTACCCCTTGGGTGGGGTAGCACGTGGTTTCCAACCACTGTGTTAAAGTCAATCTAACGTTGTCGTAGTAGTTAAAAAATTTCAAAGGTGACCGGGAACTCCGTCATCTCTAGATGTAGTTTGTTGCCCGTGTAGGGATGTTGTGCCGCCACTGCTTCGTTCAACTCCACGCCCAGCCCCGGCTTTTTCGACGGGATAATATAGCCATCCTGCCATTGGATTGGCTCTTTGAGGATCTCGGTATAGAAGCCGCCCCAGGTGAGAATCGACTCTTGCATTAAAAAGTTGGGACTACAGGTGCTGACCTGAATATCCGCCGCGCCGGCGATGGGGCCGCAGTAAAGATGTGGTGCGATTTGCGCATAGTGAGCCTCAGCCATGCTGGCAATCTTCTTGGCTTCCAGGATGCCACCGACGCGGCCCAGCGCCATTTGCAGGATGGCGGCAGCTTTGCATTCCAGCACACGCGCAAATTCATATTTGGTGGTCAGCCGTTCCCCGGTGGCAATCGGAATGCTGGTCTGTTGGGCAACCAGCGCCATCTGTTCCGGCATTTCGGGTGGGGTCGGCTCCTCGAACCAGAGTGGATCATAGGGTTCCAGCCGCTTGGCCAGGCGAATGGCGCTCGCCGGCGTCAACTGGCCGTGGGTGCCAAAGAGCAGATCACACTTGCTGCCGACCGCCTCACGAATCAGCCGCACAAACTTTTCGCCCAAATCCAGCCCTTCCAGCGAAAGTTGGCGGGGGTCAAAGGTTGAATAGGGGCCAATCGGGTCAAATTTGACCGCGGTAAAGCCCTGTTGCACATATTGGGCGGCTCGTGTCGCTGAAAGCTCAGCATCGTGATAGATATCGGTGGTGTCGCCTGGTTCAGGGTAGATATAGGTGTAGGAACGGAGCTTTTCATGGACCTGGCCGCCCAATAATTCGTAGACCGGTTTGTTGAGTTCCTTGCCGACAATATCCCAGCAGGCCATTTCGATGCCGCTGAGAATGCCCAGCAGTGAGGTGTCGGGGCGTTGCGTGTAGCCACTGCCGTAGATAGTACGCCAGAGCAATTCGATCTTAAAAGGGTCAGTCCCGATCACCTTGCGCTCACAAACATCTTCGATCATCTTGGCGACGACATGGGGGTGAAAGGGCACCGAATAGACCTCGCCATAACCGACCACACCACTGTCGGTGGTCAGCTTGAGAAAGATCCAATAACGCCCGCCAAAATGTGGCGGCGGGTTGCCGACGACAAAGGTTTTAACATCAGTGATTTGCATAGCTGTCCAGTTCGGAGTTGACAGTAAAGATAGAGTCGATTATATTTGTTCCATTTGACGGAACAAGCTCATCTGATGGCACAAATAGTATCAAACAAAAGCAAAAAAGTGTCAAATACGCAGTTCGTGGCGCGAGTCTTTGCGGTGCTGCGGGTGATTGCCGGCGCAGAAGGCGTCGGCGTGACCCAGATTGCCCAGGAAACGGGGCTGGCCAAAAGCACGGTCTCGCGGATCTGTACGACGCTGGAGCAACTCGCCCTGGTGGAGCGGCTGACCGCGCATGATGGCGCAGGGCACCTGGTCAGTGGTCGTGGCTTTAAGATTGGTCCAGGGCTGGTGGCATTGGTGGCGAATGTGCCCCACATCGAAACGCTGGCGGTGATCGCCCAGCCTTATCTGCAAGCCTTGCAGGAAGCGGTGGGCGAAACGGTGGCGTTGACGCTGCCCGAAGGGAACAATGCCTATGTAGTCACCCAAATCACCAGCCGGCAGGCGATTCAGGTGCGAGATTGGACGGGGATCCGGCTGCCCATGTATCTCCAGTCGACGGGGCGTATCTTTCTGGCCGAGCGCACGCCGGACGCGCTGGATCGCTATCTGGCGCAACCTCTGTTGCCCTACACCAGTAAAACCATTTGTGATCCCATGCAACTGCGGGCCGAATTAGCGCAAGTGCGTGTGCAGGGTTATGCGTGGGTGATTGAGGAATTTGAAGAAGGCTTGACCGCATTGGCGGTGCCGGTTCGCAATGGCAGTGGCCAAGTCGTCGCCGCGATTAATTTGTTTGGCCCGAGTTTTCGTTTCCCGGCCGCGGGGCAGCAGGGAGAAGTGACAAGATTGGCTTTGGGGACGGCGCAACAGTTGGCGCAGCATAAACGGTTGAGGTGAAAGCTAGCTGCTGTTTCCCTAGATCGCGCATAGGTGTTGGGATCCGTTCCAATTTTGGGGTTAACGTCCCCGGCACAGGCGCAGCGTTTGTTCGTCGGCGGAGGATTCAGGCGCCTGTGCTGGGGACGTTGCGAAGCTCGCCTCCATTTTAGGCCATACTTCAGTTGTTGCCGCAACTGGCATTTAAGCTCCATCAGTGCTACGCTACCTGCGTGAAGTACGCAAACAAAGGTGCACCAACTTACCCATTCATGAGGATTTGACCCAACCGCTTATGACAACAGATCGCTATACCCCACCCCTGCGCCCGCTTGGGCAGACCGGTTTTCGCGCGGCCACGCTCGGCATTGGCGACTTGGCGGATCGCAACCTGCCCTTGGCCACCTGCGTGGCGACCTTGCGCCGCGCTTTAGATTTTGGCCTGAACGTGGTGGACACCGCCCCCGGCTATGAAGATGGCTACTCCGAAGAGATCGTCGGCGAGGCGGTCAAAGGGCGGCGTGATGGCCTCTTTATCATCGACAAAATTGATGAACTTGATGATCAGGTTGCGCCGCAGATCGAGGCTTCGTTGCGCCGGTTGCAACTTGAGTACACCGATGCCTTTGTCTTTCATGGTCTTTCGTCACTAGAAAAATTTGCGGCATTGGCGCAACCGGGGGGTGGCTTTGATCAATTGGCGGAGTGTATCCGCACCGGCAAGACGCGCTTTCGGGGCATCTCTTCGCACAACCCGGCGGTTTTACAGGCGGCAATCGCCGCGGGTTTGTGCGACATTGCCCTCTTTCCTGTCGGTCCCTTTGTCGATACACGTTATATTGATGAAATCCTCCCGCTGGCCAAACAACAGGGGGTCGGCACCGTCTGCTTCAAAACCTTTGGCGCGGGCAAACTATTGGGTGATACCAGCGGTTATAATCAACCGTTGCAAGTGCGCCCACGCGGTAAACTCTCCTCCGGCGGCAGCGACGATCTGCCGGCGCAACTGCCGCGGCTCACGGTGGCCGAATGTTTACACTACACGTTGACCATCGACCCCGATGTGGCGTTGTTGGGGCTGAGCTTTCCCAACGAACAAGACGCGGCCTTTGCGGCGTGGCAGAATTTCCAGCCCCTCACCGCAGACGAGATGGCCGAGGTGCGCCGCCGTGCACAACTTGCACGCCAGGATAAAGGCCCCTGTTGGTGGAATCCTGATCCGCTGGCATAGCGGTACCTAGCCCAAATCACCCGCACATCAATTGCCAGGTCATCAACCCTGTAGCCAACGGTCGAGAAAGCGTTTGGCGTCATCATAAAACATTTCATGGCCGCCCCAGTGCGCGACGAGTGCTTCTGTGCGCTCGCCAAGTCCCAACGCAGTGTAAAATTGCTGAAGGCGTGTAAATTCCTCAACGGCATCTTGCCAGTAGATCACCGGGTCATAGCGGCCGATTTCGACCATAAAAGGGCGTGGGCAGATGAGCGCACCGAGCAGATGATCCGGCCATAAGGGCGCTGTATTCACGTTGAATTTATCATCTTCTTCAATCGCCAGATAACTGCGATAGGCCAAGCCCACCTGCTGCCCGATCGCTTCCAGGTGGCGATCTTCCAGCATCTTATTCCAGCGGTGATTAAAATAACAGGAACAGACTGCGGCCTTGATGCGCGGTTCAAGCGCCGCAAAGTAGAGGGTGCTTTTCCCCCCCTGGGAAATGCCGTACATGCCAATCCGGTCAGGCAAGACTTCCGGGCGCGTGTGCAACCAATCCACCACGCGACTGAGGGCGAACATTTCCATGCCCAGGAGACTCACACCGGCTAGCCGCGCCAGCCGATCCAGCCGCACGCGGTCCTTCCCCACCCCTGGCGGGCTACAGACAATCTGTGGCGCGATGACCACATAGCCGGCGTCGGCCAGCCGCCGGCCCGCGCCATGGGTATAATTAAAGCGGTCCGCGGTGCCAAAGCCCATCATCCATTCGGGCGAACCGCCATAGCCATGTTGGCAGATGACTGCCGGGCAAGGCCGTTGGGTCGCGCCGTGGGGAATCAGCAGCAGGGTCGGCATTTCCAACTCATCGACCACGGCGACCTGGACGCGGTAGAGCCGTCCGCAATCCAGCACACCTACTTCCTCGATCGTGGCGGATGCCTCCGCCGGGCGCGCCGGCCAACCGCCCAGCGTCTCCAGCAGGTGTTGGCGCAGTTGGTCTGTACCGGCGACGTAAGCCGCTAAAGAAGAGGTGTCTAGCGCAACTGTAGCAGTAAATTGGCGTTGTTGCTCTGCAAGGCGTCGGCGAAAATAAGCTTCCCATTGTTCATTGCGGGCGCTGCCCCGTGCGGCCAAGGTCGGGGCTGAGCTATCAAGCGGAAAACTATGCCGGATGCCGGGGGCAGTGGAAGGTATATTGGTCATCGCATTTGGTCCTTTATAACTTAGGACTTACGCAGCCACCTGATAGAGAAGACACTTAAACATGGCACAATCACACTGCCGTGAGTTCTTCGGTAGATTGTGCCATGTTTAAATAATGTGTCGATGAGAACGAGCACCCTGTCGGGTACGGATGCGCTCTGGATATTCGTTCTCAGTGCGTAAGTCGTATAACTGTTGGCTTTTGCGCTGGTTGAGAACCGGCGTTTTCACAGGCGTAATGACGCCGGTTCTCCAGTCAACCGCAGTATCGTATTGTTGCGATCTGCTAGAGGGCCGCCCCCTGTTGCAAACCCCGCCGGCGCTCAATCGTAGTTCGACCCCTTATGATCGCCTAGCAAGCGGCGTTGACGGGGCGTGGCTTGCGCCAGGATCGCTTCGTTAAATTGAAAGCGGTTGAGATAGGGGGGGAACTTCTGTGTGATCATACGCTGGGCGTAATGCACCTGCAACAGATAGCGCACCCGCTGGCTGCGGTTGGCGGTGCCGCGGTGCCACACTTCCGAGCGGAAAATGACCATGTCACCGGCCTTACAGAGGATGTTCTTGGGGCCAACGCCTTTGTAGTCCATGTCACCTTTGGGGGCACGCCCGGCGCGATGGCTGCCGGGAATAAACTGGGTGGGGCCAAGTTCTTCGTCAATATCATCCAGATAGAAATGGGCCGTGGCAATATAGATGGGGATTTTTACTGCTGGATTGTTCATTACCTCGGACGGCAATGTGAGGGGTTGCCAATCGGCGTGCAACTGTTGGTCGGGGCGACCGGGGCCAGTCATCCAAGCGGTCATGCCGATGATATGGCAGTCGTTGCCGTGAATCGCTTCGGCGATCTCGACCACGCCGGGGCGATCCACGTAGCTGAGAAAAAGCGGGTCGCGGTTAAAGACATTGTTGATGCTCTTGTTGAGAAAACCGCCACTAGTGCCATCGCGATCAAAGCTGGCTGGTATGGCCACCAGGCGATCCATGGCTGCGCGCAACGCCGCAATCTCTGCTGCGTTGAGCAGACCCGGCAGAAAGGTATAACCATCTTCTTCCATGGCCTGCACCTGGCCGGCGAGATCTGGGTAGGCAATTAACGACAGGGCATTACTCATGCGGGTATTCCCTCCTTTTTACGAAAACGATGCAACATGAAACAGGCTATTTTAGATTCGTTGACAAACAGGGCTGGGGTGCAGTTCTAACCAAAGCAAAGTATAGAATAAGATGAGAAAAGCAAGCAAGAAGGGCGAGAGAAAAAAAAGGATTTGCGCAATGGCGTTCCCTCTGATATTCTAAAATTGATAACCGACTATACTGCAAAAAGGCTAAAAACCGAGTTTTTGAGCAAATTGCGCTCTGGGGAATTCGACAAATTCTCGGAAAAACTCGGTTTTTGCAGCGGAGTCATAACCTCACCAATCACACACAACCATTCTCCAGGCGGTAAACACCATGATTACAGCGGAAGAAAAGCACTTTTTTCTGGAGCAGGGTTATTTACATGTGCCGGGCGTGTTGCAGGGCGATCACCTGGCGTTGATCCAGGCTGAATTTGACCGGGTGTGGGAGCTGGAAAAGCCCAAGGTCAACCAACATCGCTTGCTCAAGCACAAAGCCTTTATCGACCTGATCGAGCATCCGCCGATCCTGGCGCGCCAACAGGCGATCTTTGGTCAGCAAGTGCAACTGCTACAATTTGATCTATTACGCCAAGGACCGGGCAGCACCTTTCCCGAGCGCGCCTGGCATCGCGATTTTGTCTTCCCCGGTGACCGCCCACTGGCCATCAATACCATCATCATGCTCAATGAGATGACCGCTGCCCGCGGGCCGACGCGTGTCATTCCTGGCACCCATCGTGGCGAAGAACTGCCGCCACCGGACCTGATCAAGCAACCGCTGCCGGGGGAAGTGGCCGTTTACGCCGCGCCAGGGGACGCCGTCTTTATCAACGCCGCCATCTGGCACACCGGTGGTCGCAACACCACCGATGGTCTACGCCGCGGCATTTATCTCTACTATGGCTATTGGTGGCTCAAACGCTATGAGGCCGAAACGATTCTACCCTGGCAGGCCAGCGAAGGTGCCTCCGAACAACGGCTTCGGCTCTTGGGCCTCAAAATGCCCGACCGCGATATCCATCAATATGATCCAACCCAGTGAGCAGCGAGGGCATCAATCAACCAGCTGCAACGCGACCTTTTCATCCAATTTCGATCCTGGAGCACTCATGCCTACACCGCAACCGATTCCCGAAGCCTTTCATGAACTGCTAGCCCGCCCGGTGCTGATGTCACTGGCGACCACACTGGCCGATGGCTCGATCCAGCTTACGCCGGTCTGGTTCAACTTTGATGGCACCTACATCTACTTCAACAGTGAAAAAGACCGGCTCAAACATCGCATCCTGCGCCGGCGCCCTAAGGTCTCGCTGCTCATTCTCGACCCCGACAACAAGGCGCGCTGGCTGGCGGTGCGCGGCAGCGTGGTCGAGATGACCGACGACGTTAACCGCGAGCACGCCAACGCGCTAACCATGAAATACATGGGTGTGCCAGAGTTTGGCGCACCACCCGAAGAGCTACGCGTGCGCTTCAAAATTTGTCCCGAACATGTCGCCGCGGCGGAACTCTATGCCCCGCCGCGCAAATAAGCTGCCAGGGCGCTGATTGGGTTGCACCTTCATTAAACTGATTGAACCAAAATTTCCCAAACAGAGAGAAAACCCATGATTTACGCTTCTCACTACAAAGACCAGCCAGCCATCACCTTGGAAACCGGACACGCACGCGCCCAGTTTTTGCCGTCACTGGGCGGCAAGCTTAGCGCGCTCACTTCGCTTGACCACAACTTCGATGTGCTGGTGCATCGCCCCGGCGCGAGCTATCGCATCCAGCCCTTTGACGGTGTTTATGTCGATGGCGAGTGTTCGGGGGTTGACGATATGTTCCCGACCATTGATCTCTGTTACTGTGAGAATGCACCCTGGCAAGGCACCAAACTGGCCGATCACGGCGAAGTGTGGAGCCTGCCCTGGTCGCATCAGATCGATGGCGAGCGATTGCATATGTCGGTTCACGGGGTGCGGCTGCCCTATCGGCTCGACAAGACGGCCTATTTCGCCGATGAGCGCACGTTGCGCATTGACTACACGCTGACCAATCTGTCGCCTTTCCCCTTCGATTTCCTGTGGGCAGCGCATCCAATGCTGGTGCGTGATGAGGATTCACGCCTGCTGCTGCCGGACGGGACTAAGCAGATCGCTACCGTTTTTTCGGCAAATGGTGATCTAGGCGGTTATAGCGACGTTTTCGATTGGCCCATCGCAACGACGCCAAACGGACAGCCGCGCGACCTAAGCCGTATGACCCCCAAAAGCAACGACTACACCGCGAAGTATTACATCAAAGGGGCGCTGCCCGCAGGCTGGTGTACATTGACCTACCCCTCGCGCAAGCTCAAACTCGAGATGACCTTTCCCGTCGAGAAAGTGCCCTATCTCGGTGTGCTGCCCGGCATGCTGCCCAAGGCAGAGGGCTTAGCCGATCCATTCATCTTCTTTCTCGAACCAGCGACGGCTTCGTTCGACCGACCCGATGCTGCTCGTCTGCGCGGCGAGTGTTCGCAGTTACCCGGCAACGGCACCTATACTTGGTATCTTGCCTTCTCCCTGCAAAATCATGAAACTCACAACTCTGGTGCCGCCGCAGTTGTCAAGCTAGCTTGACCATTTTGGCCACGCCATCTTGATTACCCTTCTACACAAGTAAAAATGTTAAATTCTATAACTAGATGCAGCAAACGGCACGTTAATTGTTACCGCCCGGCCAACCCACTAAATTGGGCACCGTTGACAAAGTAGCGCTGGGCAAAGAAGAAGAGGAGAATGACTGGTGTAATGGTGACCATTGACGCGGCCATGACCAGATGCCAGAAGTTGCCGAAGCGCCCTTGAAACCAATAGAGTCCTAATGGCAAGGTGAACATGTTGTTGTCTGACACGTAAATGAGTGGCCCAAGAAAGTCGTTGTAGTGGTGCAGAAAGGAGAAGATGGCGACCGTGGCAATCGCTGGCCCACAGAGCGGCGCAATCACTTGCCAGAGGATCCGAAAGTTAGAAGCCCCATCGATTTTGGCCGCCTCGTCCAATTCATAGGGCAGGGATAACATAAATTGGCGCATGAGAAAGATATAAAAGGCAAAGCCAAACCAGGCGGGGGTCCACAAGGGCAAGAATGTCCCGATCCAGTTGATTGATTTGAAAATGATAAAGACTGGGATCAAGGTGACCACAAAGGGCAGCATCAGGGTTGCCATCAGCAAGGTGAAGAGCAGGTCACGGCCTGGCCAGCGAATGCGTGCCAAGCCAAAGGCAACCATAATTGAACTAATAATCGACCCTAGCGTGCCCATAAAGGTTACATAAAACGAGTTGAGAATAAAATGGGCAAAGGGCAGCCGCTCAAAGACTTCGGCAAAGTTGTGCCAGCGCGGCACCGCGGGAATCCACTGCACCGGAGTGATAAAAACCTCGCTCGATGATTTAAGTGAGGTGCTGGCAACCCAAGCCAAGGGCACTACAAAACTGATCCCCAACAAAATCATCACAGCGTGGAGCAGCAAACGGCCCAATTGTGCCTTGCGTTTTTTGGCGCGGTTGTCCGCGGTTCTTCTGTGGGTCACGTTGCCCGCAGTGGTGCTCATTTAAACCTTGCCTTCGTAATAGACCCAGCGATTGGCAAAGAAAAACTGGATCGCTGTAAAGAGCATGATAATCACAAAAAGGAGCCAGGCCAGCGTCGAAGCGTAACCCATCTTGAAATATTCAAAGGCGTTGCGATAAATATAGAGCACGATAAAGAGCGTTGAATCTTGCGGGCCACCTTTGGTCATAATAAAGGAGCCGGTAAAGACCTGAAAACTGCCCACAATGCCGATGATCAGGTTGAAAAAGAGTACCGGCGAAAGGATCGGCAACGTCACGCTCCAAAAGCGGCGCCATGCCGTTGCCCCATCAATGGCCGCGGCTTCGTTTAACTCCTTGGGCACACCCTGCAAACCCGCCAAAAAAATAATCATCTGAAACCCGGTGAGCCATAGGCTCATGATGATAAAAGCCGGTTTCGACCAGGCGGGATCAAATAACCATTTGATGGGGCCGATGCCAAACCAGCTCAGCAAGTTGTTGAGCAGCCCAAACTCTGGATTAAAAATCTGAATCCAAACCACCGCAAAGGCCACTGCCGGGGTAATCGATGGCAAGTAAAAAACTGTGCGGTAGATCGACTGCCCACGCACTTCTTGGTTGAGCATCAATGCCAGCCCAAAGGCCACCATTAATTGCAGCGGCACCCCAATAAAAGTGTAATAGGCGGTGTTGCCAAGGGTCTTCAAGACCAAAGGATCATTCAGCAGGCGGTCAAAATTCGCCAAGCCGATATACTTGGGCGGCGTGATCATACTCCAATCCTGCACGGTCAGGTAGATTGAGTAGAGCATGGGCCCAAGCCATAAAAAGAGTAGGCCAATAATAAATGGACTGGTGAGCAGCAAGCCATCGCGCAGGTCGCGCCGTTGCGCCGCAGACATGCCGGCGCGTTTTTGTGATAAAACGGTGGTAGATGTGGTCATAGATGCCTCTGTGTCGCGCAAAGGGATGACAGGGTGACAAGGTGACAAGGTGACAGGGTGACAGGGTGACAAGGTGAATGAAGATCACCTTGTCACCCTGTCACCCTGTCACCTTGTCACTTCCTACGCCCCTTTATCCTGCCAATACTGATCCAGAATGGCCTGAATCTCAGGGTTGGCAATCTTCAGTGCTTCGGCGGCGGTTTCTTGTGTACCCAGCAACTTGTCCCACAGGGTGGTGATGGGGCCACCACCATAGGCCCCAATCGGCGAACCTTTGCCCATGATCAGCGAGGTGGCACCGGCACGCATACCGTTGGAGAAGGCTTGGGTGTTGGTGAAGTTGTAGGCCTTCGAGGCGATTGGTCCCCAAATTTTATCAATGTTGTCGGGTGCACCGCACATGCGACCACCCTCGGCAATGAGCTGTTGGCCTGCATCGCTGACAATAAACTTGATCAGATCCCAGCTGCCGTCCTTGTTCTGCGACGCTTCGGTGATGCTGTGGCCATGAACGTGGCCAAAGGTCAGGTTCTCGCCCGTGCTGCCCACGGGTGGCTCCGCAACATCAAAATTAATGCCCTTTTCCGGGTTGATCGCCAATTCCCCCCACATTTGGGGCAGATACCAGGGGCCTTCAAAGACCATCGCCACCCGCCCCGTGTTGACCCCTACACCGCCACCAGCAATCACATCCGGGCTGGGTGACCATTGGTTTTTAATGGCATCGTAGATCATAAATTGCAGCGCCGAGGCCACATCTTCATGATCCCAATCGGCCTTTTTGGGTTCGATCACCTGATCCCACTCCACATGACCGTTGCGCCGCATAAAGGCGGTGCAGCGACCATAAGCCCCATTCCAACCGCCGGCCTGCGCCCAACCATAGTAGTGGGTGTCACCTTCATCAAAGGAGAGGGTCTCGACGGTCGTTTGGAACTCTTCCCAGGTCCAGCCTGGTTTGGGATAGGCAACGCCCTTTTTGTCAAAGATGTCTTTGTTGTAAAAGATCGCCAGCGACCCCGTGTCGGTTGGCGACATATAGGTTTTGCCATCTAATGTGGTGGTGTTCTTGTAATTTTCACCTGCGGGGAACTGGGCCGTCGCGCTATCTTTTTGAATGTAGTCATCCAGCGACACGATCACCTTATCTTGGGCATAGGGCTGCCACATCCACCCTTGATAATAGAGCACATCGGCGGGCGTGCCGGCGGCAAAGTTGGCTTGCATTTTCTCATAATAACCGCCCGGATATTGCTCTAGCGTCGCCGTAAAGTCGCTCTGCTGCGCCTGCCACGCCTTGAGCACAGCTTCATAGACCGTTGCATCTTGCACATCGCCCCAGGCGGAAAGGCGCAATTCGCTCGGTGCAGCAGCTGCCTGCCCACCACCAGCGTCGGTTTGCCCAGCGGGTGCAGCAGGCGCACAGGCGGCTAAAGCGGCCCCGCTCAATACAAAGGCACTAGCTTTAAGAAAGGCCCGGCGATTTAGCGAACTTCGTGATAACTCTTGGATCATAGTTTCCTCCAGGTTTGCTTTTTTATTGAACAACATTTGTACCGGCGCTGTCACAGCGTAACACTTTTTATATTGGGAGAAAGTGTTACGCTGTGACAGCGCCAAGTATAATTGAACAACTTATTCTTCATCGTCCTCTTCCATCAACAACTCAGTCAAACTTTTGCTCTGGGTCGGCAATGTCATCACTGGCCCACCCATCGCGCTACCACCCATCGCGCTACCACCCATCGCGCTACCACCCATCGCGCTACCACCCATCGCGCTACCACCCATTTCGCCGCTACTAGCCGGCTGTTGGCTGCGTTCAAAGGCGGCAATGCCCGTGGAGATGAGGTTTTGCTCCTGGTTGCCGCAGCCACCCTTTTTGTCACCACGCACATGCGCTTCCATGACGTTGATGAGCCCCTTGAAGGCATAGGGATCTTTGCCGGCCACCATCACAATGTCACGATGATCGGCGCGACCAGGTGGTTCGCCGGCGCGGTGGGCCATCCAGGGCAGCAACGATTCGGCACTCATATAGTGGTTGACCAAGGCGCGCCGAAAGCCACCGGCGGCGCGATTGGGCAGCGAACGGTGCAGCAAATAGCCGTTGAAAAAGACAATGGTACCGGCTTTGACCTCAACGGGAATGGCGTCTTCATCTTTGTAGGGAAAGCTGAAGGCTTCTTCGGCACAATCAAAGCGTGCATCCTGCTGATAGTGGGTGGGCCAGATAATGCCCGGTTTGTGCGAGCCAGGAATGACCCAGAGGCAGCCATTTTCGACGGTGGCATCATCCAGCGCAATCCAGCCGCCGACCAACGAGCGGTCGCGCGTAGGGATAAAATATTCGTCTTGGTGCCACGCTTGGCCCGGTTTGCCGGCGGCTTTAATAAAGAGCATGGATTGCATACACTTTACATTCGGCCCAATCACACTGGTGAGCACATCCACCATGTGCGTGTGTCCCAGATAGTTGTGCATGACGTTGGAAATTTTGTGGGGAAAGTGAATACAGACATAGCGGCGCAATAGCGCTTCGGGATCAAGCTCTCCTGCTAAGTCGTCTCCCACTTCCAGCCCACGCACCGGGCCGGCCCCGCCCTGGCAAATGCGGGTGGTTTCGGCGCGCAGCTCTGCGACTTCGGCCGGGGACAAGGCATTTTCGTAGACATAGTAGCCCTGTTTTTGGTAGAATTCGGCACATTCGGTTGGCGTAAAGGCCATCGTGCGCTCCTTGTGATTACTTTGCATTTTGGGGATAGAATTTTGGAATGGCGGTTATCCTATCACCAAACAGAGGGTTTGACAATGGCTAGAAATGGCATAATAATATCTGAAATTCTCATTAGGCAGGTAGCCGCAGCACTTTAAAGCGAGTGCTATTTAAAAACGGTCGTACCCTTCAACCGGCACTGTGCCCGTTTTTAGCGTTTTCACTGCAAGTGCACTTTGGGAAAGAAAATTGTTGATCAATCCGACTAGTCTTCACTTTGGCGAAATCATCTACCCCCCTGGCAGCACCCTTGGCCCGCGACGACAGCAAACCTATGAACTTGTCCTGGTTTATCATGGCACGCTCACCGTATTGATCGATGGTGTGCCGTTGACCGTTGGGCCTAATCACGTTATCTTGCTCTTCCCTGGTCATGAAGAACATTTTTATTTTGCCACACAGTGCGAAACCCACCATACCTGGGTGCATTTGGCGCTGCCCGATCTAGCCAAGGATGTCGCAGAACGGCTCGCCCACTTGACACAACTGTTACACCTTTCTGTGTCGCTGCGCATGTTGATGGATCAGCTACTGGCGCTGCGCACTTGTCCGTTGCCAACAGCCGAAGAGCTGATGAAACTTGTTGCTGCACAAATGCTGTGGTGTTATGTGGGCGAAGCCGAACAAATTTCACAGAAAAATCAAGGCCACCTGCGTGCGGCACCGCTTGTGCGCGTGCAAGATTATGTCTATGTTCACCTCCACGAGACGCTAACCTTGCATCGCCTAACGCAGGTCGCCTCGATTAGTGCGGCGCAGTTAACCCGCCTTTTCCGCCGCCAAGTAGGGCAGACACCGCTGGAATATGTGTGGCAACAGCGGGTAAAACGGGGTGTAGATTTATTGGAACATACCGGGTTAACCGTGGAAGAGGTTGCGACGCGCTGTGGCTTTAAGACCAGCTATCACTTTTCGCGGCGCGTCAAAGCGATCACTGGTTGCACACCAACACAAATTCGCCGCCAAGCAAGCAATCTACCTGGATTAGCGTAAGTATGGATTGATACAGAAAAGACAATCGTTTACGGGTCATGCCTTCATCCAAGGATAGTTAGCTGTTTTTCTGAAAATTTTATTTGTGCTATTATAACATCCATACACTTGGAGGTGATTGATGATCGCAGAAAGTATTGTTCAATTTGACGATGTGCTGGCGTTGGCGTATCGCCTAACGCCGCTAGAAAAAATCAAACTTGTCAAACAGATGGCGGATGCACTTGAGCATGAGCCAGTTTTGACGACTACTGTTTCGAGTACGCCCATTTTGCCAAGCACACAAACCTGGGGCGCGCAGACCCTAGCTTTGCTTGACACCTTTGAAACGAATGATTGGCAAGCGATTGAAATGCCGGATGTTGTTGAGTGGGTAAAACAGTTACGTACACAGCAAGATAAGCAACGTGGCATCATCTGGGAAAGCGAAGAATGACCGCTGGGATTGCTGATTCAACCATAGCTATTCATATTCTGCGTGGTAATCCTGCTGCAAGAGCATGGTTTTCTGCCCAATGTTCGCGATATGGCGATTTTGCTTGATGAGGCGTTGGTCATTAAACCCTATTGACGCAACTGTCGGCGAACGACCGGCAACCGCAAGAGCAACAAGATCGCTACAATCCCCGCAGAGAACCAAGCCCCCCCGTGAAAATCCCGTTCCAACCAAAGATAATGGAGCACGCTGAGTGGCAAGGCCAGGTAGATCAGCCGGTGCAACCTGCGCCACCCTTTGCCCAGCCGCCGTTGCCAGCCAGCCGTCGAGGTGACGGCCAGCGGGATGAGCAGGGCAAAGGCGAGCAACCCCACGCTCATCGCCCGCCGTTCGCCCAGGTCGCGCACCATTAGCGCAAGCATAAAGGCATTATCCAACCAGGCATAGACCAGCAGATGGATGCTGATAAAAAGAAAGCCGTACAAACCCAAGGCGCGCCGCACCTGCACCACGCGCGGCCAGTGGAAAACCCAACTCAGCGGCGTACAGGTAAAAGAGGCAACGAGCAAGAGCAAGCCCACGGTCCCGGCGCGCAACATCAACGTGCGGTTGGCCGCATAACTTTCCAAATGAAGCAGAAAATCGACCACCATCCACACCAGCAGTAACAGTGCAATACCGTGAACAAGGCGACGAAGCCAGTGCTGTGGCATCTTCGCTAAACCAATCCCTGTCCGAAATCTTCATCAAAGACGCGCCAGACGCTGTGAATATGCGTGCTGCCGTTGCGCGTGTTGTCATATTCCAGCAGAAACGATGGTCCCTGGATCCGGTAGTAGTGGGGGCGTCGTTCTTCCAGCGCGCCGGCCCAACCAAAACGAATGTTTTCCAGACCGTGCGTTTGGATGCGATCGAGGTGTGTTTTTGCCACCGCTTCGGCCTGTGTCCCCATCCAGATCTGGATAATTTCCATGGCCAATGCCTGTTGGTCATTATTAAGTGCAGCCAGCGGTGCCCCGACGGGTTCCAATGGCTGCACATAATTTTCGTTCCAGGTAACATGGCGGGTCAACGATTGTTCCTGGAAGATCACCTGGCTGCGCAAGTTAGCATCGAGCGAGCGCACCAGTTCCCGTGCCGCCCACTCTTCCCGCTGCATGATCACCCCGCCCAGGGCGCTGACCGTCGGCCAGACCCCATGAAAGAACGGGGTAATGGTGAGTTTGTCGCCGGCAATGGTATAGCGGCGCGAGATATGATGACCTTCAAAGCGCCAGCCCCAAGTGGCGTCACCGGGCGCACCAAAAATTGTGACAAAATAATTCTTCGGATCCCCGCCGATCTCTGACTGTAACTGCATGATCTCCACTGATTTCTTAAAACCGGCCTCGGAACTGCTGGCGCGCAACAAGGCCAGCACGGCCTCATGTTGTTTGGCATCCAGCTCGCGCAAGACCAACCCATTGCGCGGAAAACCGCTGGTCGTGGTCCAGTGCCAACGCAGATATTCGGGATCAGTAATGGCATAGGTGGCCGTGGCGCGTTGCTCCTCTGTCAGCCCGTCCAAAAATTGTGTGGCTGCGTCGGTGATGGCGGCGACAACCGCTTTGCTGGTCGCCGCCGTGCTCGCGGCCGGGTTAGCGGCCAGCGGTGCTGTGGTGCTGCTTTGCGGAAAAGCTTCGTCGGTGGGGGACGCGCAGGCCGCCGCCAACAGCCCAATGCCGCTGATCATGCCGGCATGCAACAATTGCCGGCGATTGAGTGGGTGATTTAGCATCTTGAAATCTCCTTGCTTGCAACCTGTCGATCCATACCCAGTAGCGCGCAATGCGCTCTGGCTTCGACGCGCTCAGCCGCCGAGCGTTGCGCTCTACTGATACTGCGTTGATAAAATCCTATCATCAGCGTCACCTGGTGGCAATAGGGAGCGTTACAATCGGCGTGGGATCTTTGCTACTCTCCCGTTATTCAGCGCGCTGTGCCAACTGGGCGACGGCAAGGTATCAAGCTTGCTACTCTTCGAGCGCCGCAAAGAGGCGAAACTCAGCAAGCTGGATCGGCTGTTGTTTGCCGGATTTGTGGATCTCCAGCCGGACGTAGCGGGCGTCAATCGGCGCAAACTCTAGAATGGGGGGACAGCCGAGGCAGTTGTGCGCTTCGATCACGGTCTGCCAGTCGGCGGCGGCATTGATACAGACCTTGAGGCAATAATGGAACCAGCCGTTGTAGCCATCGGGTACGGCACATTGGGCCAAGGCGGCACTGCCCAGTCGCGTTACTTGACCCAGATCAAGGTCCAGGCTGCTGAGCGTCTCGGTAAGTGCACTGTCCCAAGTGGTGGCACCGTTGTTATCGAAAAGGTTTTGCGGCCCCCAGCGTTGGTCGTCATTGTCGCGGATGCTGGATGGGGTGAGGTGGGCGGTGGCGGCGAGATTGGGTTGGCCATCGATGATGGGCAGGGCAAAGGCGGGCCGGTCAAGTTCCACTTTTAGGCCCACGAAGAGCGGGCGTTCTGTTGTGGCGCGATCAGGCAGGCTCAGGCGCAATGCGGTGGCGTCGGCTTGCCATTCGAGTGGACCACCGTCGAGCCGCTGGACCGTAAGCACTTCGGCGGCAAGCGCAGGTAGGGCCAAGTACGTGCCGACGCGGTCGGTGAGAAAGAGATAGATGCTGTTGCCTTTGCAGGTTGCCCCGCCCCAATCCCCATCGCGGTAAGGGCCGCCCCGTGTGCCGTGGATTCCCTCGGCATGATCGTGCATCCAATCGGCAAGCTCAGCCAATCGTTCGGCATCTGGCGGGTAAAGTTGCCCATTGGGCATGGGACCGACATCGAGCAGATAGTTGCCATCGCGGGCGACTGTGTAGATCAGGTTGCGGAGCAATTTGCGCAGCGGATAGGTCGGCATGGGTTGGTTGAAGACCCAGCCGCTGGGGTTGATCGCTTCGCACATCTCCCAGGGATTCGCACGATCAAAGGGCCCGACCATTGTCTCAAAGCTGATAAAATCGGGCGTGCAACCGCCGTGATTGCTGAGGACGATCTGCGGGTTGTGGTGGCGCAACATGGTGGCGATCTGTTCCGGCGTGTCCTGCCATTGGTCGGGCCCAACGGGATCGATCCCGTCGAACCACATGACCGCAACTGGCCCATACTTCGTTGCCAATTCGGCCATGATCGCCGCATAGAAGGCGTTGTAGCGCGCATGGTCGGATGTACTGAAGTCCGGATGTTTCCAATCCTTCGGCGAAATTTGCCAACCCAAGGCCAACCCTTGACGCCGACAGGCCGCCGCGAACAGCGCGGCAACATCCTTGCCGTAGGGGGTAGCCATGATTGAGTACGCGGTGGCGGCGCTGTCAAAGAGACAAAACCCATCATGGTGTTTGGCGACAAAGACGGTATAGCGCATGCCTGCTGCATAGGCTAGTTGTAGCCAGTCATCGGGATCATAGGCTGTCGGGTTAAATTCCCGGTAGAACTGGTCATAGACTGCCGCCGGCACGCTACCATGCGGGTTGAGCACACTCTGGCGTGCGTGCGAATGGGACTGGGGCAAGGCCCGTCCGGCTGACGGTCCCCAGTGAATAAAGAGGCCGACGCGCAGCGCACGCCACTGGTCAATTGCCGCTTCGTTGTTCATGATAAACCTCCTAAACGCGATGGTGATTAGGACAGCGTAAATTAAATCAGCGCAAGTCTTGTCATTCCGAACGAAGTGAGGAATCTCCAATCGGCCGGATCGAGATTCCTCGTCGCAAACTGCCGCTCCTCGGAATGACAAGACTTGCGAAAACTTAATTTACAGTGTGCTTAGTGCTAGGCCAACGCAAGCACTTCATCGATCAGCGCGGTCAGCGCTTCATATTGAGTGGTAAAGGGATCCGGCCCGGTTGGGTAGAGAATGGTCTGCACGCGAGCCGCAAAGTCAGTGGGGACCAGCGTAAATTTTTCGACAAAGCGTAGATTATAGCCGTCGCCGGGGTAGTAGATTTCGTTGAGGGCAAAGAGGATCTGCATGATCTCATGCACCAATTTGGCGCTGATCCCAGCCAGAAAAAGCACATCACCCCGTTCAACTTTATGCGCGTAGTGATAGTCAGCCCGCCAATAGCGCAGCGAAGCCGCATATTTGGTTAAGATCGCCTCTTTCAGCGCGGGTGGGTAATTGCTGAGTTGCGCTTTCCACGTCGCGATAATGCCGTAGGGATCAGCGAGCACAAATTGGTTGCTGACATCGGTCAGGATGTGATAACCCCAGATCGTCCACACCAGATTAACAGGTTGGATCTCGCCCCGTAACCAGCTCTCCAGCGCCACATCGATCTCGCCGACGGTGCGCGGCCAGATGCCGTCGATGTTCACGCCCCGTTCCTGCCAGCGCTTGATCGCCGCCTGATAGTCAACCCAACGTGCGGGCTCTTGACTGGAGCGGACTAGCGGCTGATCGGTAAAGAGCCGAAAGTCGACATCGGACCGGCTGTCCCATGTCCCTTTGCCCAGCGAGCCGCTCACCGCAATCGCATAGCGCTGGTCACCGGCGAGTTGTTGACAGATCGGGATGAATTCGGCAAGGATCGCTTGTACGGTTGGGGAAAAGGCTGAAGTTGACATTGGTTTACCCTAGCTGAGCTGTTCAAATGCGCCTTGCCGAGCGAGATGAGTTTCGCCCCATTGACAAAGGACAGTCAAGACCGGAATTAAACTGCGGCCATATTCACTAAAGGCATACTCGACCCGCGGCGGTACTTCGGGGTAGACCGTGCGGGTCACAATCCCGTGTTGCTCCAACTCGCGCAACTGTTGGATCAGCATCTTTTCGGTGATACTACCAACCAACCGACGCAGTTCACCATACCGCTGCGGCTCGTTGCGTAGATGCCACAAGATCAAGAGCTTCCACTTGCCCCCTAATACCCCTAGCGTGGCCTCGACTGCCACCGTACCCAGTGTGCGCGTGGTTTCCATCATTTTTCCATTACTATACAAAAAGTCAGTACTTGTTTGAAAGACAGCAACATGCTACTATCGGCGTTACCCTACTATAACAGATCGGCTTTAATCACTCAACTACACAAACAACGCAATTACACAACGACACAAACAGAGGTGCGCTTCGATGGAGCAGAAACTGGCAAACAAAAAGGCCATTGTCACTGGTGGCAGTCGCGGGATTGGGCGGGCGATTGTCCTGGCTTTAGCCGCGGCGGGTGCCCATGTCCTCTTTACCTACAACAGCAACCGCGCCGCGGCCACGGAAGTGGAACAGGCGGCGCAGCAAGCAGGTGGACACGCCGTGGGCATTCAATCCGACCTGACCAACCTTGCCGAGATCAAAGATCTTTTTGCCTATATTCCCCACCATTTTGGTGGCGAGGTTGATATCTACGTGGGTAACGCCTTTGCGACCAGTGTTTTTATGCCAACCGCACTGATGAGCGAAGGGGCGTATGACAGCATGTTTGCCGCCGTCAAAGGCCATTACTTTGCGCTGCAACAGGCGGCGCAGCATGTCAATCCAGGTGGACGGATCATTGTGCTTTCGAGCGGCGCGGCGGCCATGCCATCGCCGGCTAGCGGCGCTTACGGCGGTGCCAAAGCCGCCTTGGAACGTTTTACCCTCGCGCTGGCCAAAGAACTGGGCAGCAAACAGATTGCCGTGAATGTGATCTCCCCCGGCGTCACCGCGACCGACGGGCTTGTTGCGCCCAAGGAGATGGTCGATCTGCTAGTCGCCCAAACCCCCATGGGGCGACTGGGTAAACCGGAAGATGTCGCCAATGCCGTGCTGCTGCTGGCGTTGCCCGAATCACAATGGATTCATGGGCAAGTGATCCAAGCCAATGGTGGTATTCTCTAGCAACCAAAGGGCCGGCGCTGCGGGACAACCCCAAAACGCCCACAGACCCAATCCGAAAATTCGGTTGTAGCCCAGCGGGAACAGAGGATTTTCGGATGAATAGACAAGAGTAAACAGATGCACAAAAATTTAATCAAACATTCAGCGTTAAAATTTACACCAGATTTTCCCGGCTTGCGCGGCGTTACGATCTTTGCAAGGGATTATCCGATCGAGCCATTTTTGGTCTTTACAGAGTATCTGATGGATAGACCTGTTTTTGGCCCACACCCTCACGCCGGTATTTCGGTTATGACCTATCTGCTGCCCGATAGTCAGGATAGCTTTATCAACCGTGACAGCCAGGGCGATTTCAGCATCATTGAACCAGGTGGTTTACACATTACCCAAGCCGGCCGCGGCATTCAGCATGATGAATTCCCTAAAACAACTGGAGTTGAAACCCACGGTTTTCAGATTTGGATTAATCATGCTGACAAAGACAGATTGGTCCCCCCGAAAGCGCTGCATGCCAAAGCCCATGAGCTTGCTGAAATTACAACGGACGATTACAAGGTGAGCGTTGTGCACGGGTCGTACAAGGGTAAAACAGCAGCCTATAAAATGGTAACCGATGTGACGCTTTTGCACATTTTCTTACAACCCAATCAGCGTATCGTACTCGATGCCCAGGAAATGGCTTTTGTCTATGTGCTAAAAGGTTCAGGTGAAACCGCAGGTGTAAAAGTCTCGCCCCAAAATCTTGTCAATTATGCTGCTACCGGAACAATGGTCGAAATGCAAGCAGCTGCTGCTGGCTGTGAATTTATGTTTGGTACCGGAATACCGCACAACGAGCCGATTACCTATGGCGGACCTTTTGTCATGACCACACCCGAACAAATGGCAGCAACGAAACGCAGCTATGCAAGGGGAGAAATGGGTAAACTAGAACGTTATCAACCCGAATAGTAGTTCAATCATCGTCTACTGTTTTGTCAATTAAGTAATGATAGATATTTCTCGTAACCACGCTCGGCGTGGTTATGGCGTCTGGACGCTCTGCGTCCGCCTGGGACGCAGAGCGTCCAACTGGCATTCCGCCGGAGCGGGTGCCCTTTGGGCGCGGAACGAGCATCATCTGTCAAAACTTAGTTTACAGAACACTACGTTCTAACTATCAAATTTATCTGAGGCAACAATGCAGATTGCAACGCTCTATCGATTGGGATCTAGTGCGTTTATTCTTTCCGGCATCTTTAATATGATCGCCGACTTTTTGCCCACTATGCTCACCCGGCTGCTCAACTTTGGTGGTGTCGCAGCCGGGATATTGGGCTTAACCGCCGTTTATCTCTACCAGCGGCGTGAAAGTAAAGTCTTTGGTTTTAGTAGCTATGTTTTAACCACCCTTGGCTTTATCGGGATTGCCGGCTTCTTATTTGTCGATGCCTTTGTCTTTCCCTACCTTGACCCAAGCTTACAAGCAGCCCTGACCAACGGCCCAACGGGGATCGCGATTTTTATCAGCGTCATCGCCTATGTCCTAGGGGTGCTCCTTTTTGTGATTGCCAGTTTCCGCGCCCGCGTCTACCCCAAAATTCCCCTCCTGTTTTGGGGGCTAGGGGTCATGCCAACCCCGCTGGCCCTCGTCTTGCCGGCTGGCGTGATCACCATTGCCGAGCTGATCGTGAGTATCGGCATCATTTGGATCGGGGTCGCCCTCTGGCAAGGGGCGGCGACTAAGTGACCAGATAAATTTGAGCAGCTCTGGGTTTGTCATGGCACGGCAGACCGGCCATGACAAACCCTACGCAGCTTACACTCACGGCATGATCAGCATAGCGTCGCGTTGTACACCGCCATTGGTGAAAAAGTCAGCCGGTTCTGCGGGCAACATTTCGATCTGCCGCGCGCCCTCTTTTTCGACCCAGACGCCACAAGCACCACCTTTTTGGCTGAAATCGAGCCACAACTCTTTGCCGGCAAAGGTGAGCACCGGCTGGTCAAATTCGGTCAGTTGTTGGGCATCGCCCGTCACATAGTGGGCGATCAACGAACGGCGGAAACGATCCTGGCTACTGTTGGGGAAACTGCCATGAATCAAGGTGCCATTAAAGATAAGCACATCGCCCGCCGCCATCACCACCGATTTTGGCGTCATCCCCGCTGGGATCGGCACCGTGATATCCGTGAAGCTCTGCGTCGTATCGGCTTTGACGGCACAGAGGATCGGTAGATCACCCGTGCCGGGGATCACTTGCAGACAGCCATTCTCTTCGTCGCAAGGATCCAGCGCCAACCAGGCTGCCACACAGGTGCCAGGGTTGGCGCGCAGGTAATATTGATCCTGATGCAGCGCTTGCCCGCGTGCCCCCGGCGGTTTGAAGTAGAGCATCGTCTGGACGGCATAGGGGTCACGGCCCAGGAAGGCGTTGAGGTGGGCGCGCAACCGTTCATCGAGCAACCACTCCCGACTGACGCCATCCCAGCGGTGCATATGAATCATCCGCGGATATTTTTGTAATGGATCGGCGCGATTGAGATCTTCCTGGTCACTCTGCACCCCGACAAAATCACCAGGGTGTTCTCCTTGTTGCCGTAGTTCCATGTAGTGGCGCTTGTAAAAAGCCACTTCTTCCGGCGAAAAGAGGCCACGGACCAAGGCGTAGCCATTCTCCTGAAAGGCCTGAATTTCTGCTTGTGCAACCATAATACTCTCCTGGGCTATCGTGCGATTGGCTTAAAAACCCGCGTTTTTGGATACGCTACCCCTGGCAGGAACGCTGGTTTTCAAACAGAGCACACTTTAGATAATCGAACTGACGCGCTGTTCGCGCATGACGGTATGATATGTCATAGTCGGGTCAATTTCCGAATCACGATCGTGAGCGAGTGACAACCGCCACTTTCCCGCCAATTGCAGCATGGAAACTTTCTGGACGCGGCGCACTATCTGCGCAAGCCGGTCTGGCGCGAGCAGCTGCTGGCTGCCTTTGAAAAGGTTTTGCCACTGCCTGGCTGGAGATTGGGTTGCGCCGTGGGCGGTGAAACATCCAGCCGACGAATGTGCCGTACAACACACCACCGCTGCCATCCCCAACACAACCAGATCCTGACTGATCGTGTAAACTGATTCCTATCGAGATTAATTATTTGTAAACTTGATCCGTCAACCACCTGCTCGAAAGGAATCCTGACTGTATGTATCGCTATCAGCCTAGACCACACCGCTTGCGCCTGCTTAACCTCAGCTTAATTACTGCACTGTTGGTGAGCGTTTGCCCGCTCTGGCCAACCACAGCCCACGCGGCGCCAGCACAAACCACGGCAACTGATCTCTGTTATGTCGCTGGCGTCGGGGCGCGCCTCTTTCTGCCGATGGTTGCAATGGGCCAAAGCCAGCCCGCAACCGCCCAGGTCGCCGCGGTGATTGGCACGACGCCGCGCGAACTACGCTATCAGGTCGGCAAAACCTACACCTATCACTATGAGCTGGCGGTGGAAAGTCAAGCGGTTAGCCGAGAAGCCGATGGAACCGCGGCGGTGGATGGCCAGGCGCTGGGGGTGATCGCCGATGTTGACCTCTCGATTACCGAACAGACCGCGGCGGAGGGGTTTGCCGGTATGGTCGTCATGCGCAATGTAACCATCTGTAGCGCCGAATTGAGTGGCGTCGGGACCGTGGTCGAAGATGCCGACTTACTGGCCGCCTTGCAAGCGCCGCTGCTCTTTCAACAGCAGCCCAATGGGGTGATCAGTCAGGTCGCCTTCCCCGTGGGGGCACCTGATACCGCGGTGAATTTACAAAAGGGCATCCTGAATGCCCTGCAACTGACCCTGCAAGTGGGCAGCGATCTTTATACGGTGGCAGAAAGTGGTGGGCAAGGGCAATATCAGGTGGCCTACACGCTCACCGACCGCGCCGCCGGTTTGCAGATCCAGAAAACCTTTAACCAGGACAGCTTTATCGCCATGCTCTATGCCGGTGATGAAAATGCGGAGCTGTTGCTGCAAAATCAGAGTGAACTGTTGCTTGACGCCGAGCAAGGGGTGGTCAAAACGGTGACCGTGAATGAGACCATCGTGAGCGCCGATGAAAGCGCGGATGCCCCCAGCACCGATGGCGGCGCGGTCGATGGCGTGGTGGCCAACTCCGGCGCAAAGACGCGCGGCACGCTGCGTCTGACCGGTGTCACTGACATGCCCAGCCAGGCCGCGGCGCTCAATGCTCCCTATGTCGATGGCACGTTAGGCGCGGTGATCGAGGACAGTGGTCCCTTCCGTCCTGGAATTGATTTAGATACAGTCGATGTGGCGGCTGAACTGGCGGCACTGGAAGCCGCCCCGGCTGATCCCGCCTTGGTCAAACGCCTCTCGGATCTGCTGGCTGCCGACGATGGCAGCACGGTGCTTGACGCTCTGCGCGGACGTTTACACGCAGTCAGCGCTAACGATGCCCAGGCCATGGGTTATCTTGATGCCCTGGGGATCAACGGCAGCCCGGCGGCACAGACGGCAATGGCGGATACCTTGGCCCCACCTTTTAGTCACGCCGTACAAGAACATACCCTCATCGCTTTTGTCGGCCTGCCCGCGCCAACGACGGCAACGCTGCAACTAGTGGCGCGGATCGCCAACGACCCCAACGATCCTAATGCCACCTTGCGTGATACGGCGCTGCTTGTGCTTGGTGCGCTGCTCTATGTGATCGAAGATCCAACGGGCGGCGTCACCGGCTCGCTCTTGCAACAACTGCATGATGGGCTGCAAAATGCCGCCGATGATGAAACGCGCATCCGTTATCTCGACGCCATCGGCAACGCCGGTGATGCGACGGCCTATGATCTGATTGCCGGTTTTGTTGCCAACATCCAGCCCTTTGACGTGCGTGAAGCCGCCGTTGCTGCGCTGCGTAAATTGACTGTTGACGGTGCCGAAGCACAGTTGGTCCAGATCATGGCCAACAGCGCCGAGGATGAAGTCTTGCGTGAGGTTGCCGCCAATGTCTTACGCGGGCGGGTGCTGAGCGCGACCGCCGCCGCGGCTTTGGCCACCTATGAAGGGACAACCACGGGCGAAATTGCCGCCGCCGGTCTCAATCAGACCAATGACTTGAGCTATAAAAAGACGTGGAACAAACACCTGGGTGGTTCAAAATTTGGGGTTGATCTGCCGGGCAGTGTGGCCGTCGCCGAGAAGATCCAGCCGGTGCGCAACGTAAGCCTGGTCGGTCGCCAGGAAGCGGTGGCCCATGCCTGGTCGTTCAAATATAACATTGCCCTGGCCGAGGTCACCAGCAAACGGGTGGCGGATAAACAGCAGTTCCGGGTCTACTTTGGGCTGCTCAACAACAAGGTGAAGAAAGAGTATGTCAAAGAAGCACAGTGTGCCTACGAAAAAGCTGGTAATCTCTATAAGGCGACGCGCACGCTGATTGATGTCTCGCAGTCGATTCCCGTCTATGCGATTATCTCGGTTGACCTGGGCATTCGCGCAGTCGGCAATGTGTCACTGGATTACACCTACAACCACGACATCTGTAACCCGCTGCACCCCCTCGTCGCCGGCTCGATTACCCCTGCGGTCTCAGCGACGTTGGAAGGGTATGCAGCCTTGAGTATCAAAATTTTACGCGGCGGGGCCAGCGTGGAAGGCAAATTGCTCGACACTTCGATCCCCGCCAAACTCACCGCCAAGCGGGATGACAGCTTCCAACTCTGCATCGATATCACCGTCAAGACCAAGCCGCTGACGATCAAAGTCAAGATCTTCGCCGAGCGCATCAAGCTCAATGGCAAGTGGAAGCGCTTCGCCGAGAAGACCCTCTTCCAATATGAAACGCCGCAGAAGAATTACCCGCTGTTGGTGCAATGTTTGTAGCGATAAGGTGTAGTGAACATCCCCCGATGCGAACGGTCGCCCACACCCGCGCCTTGCGAGTCCATGACTCGCAACCAACTCGGGCGAGTCACCGGGTGCCCTCGGGCGCGCAAGGCGCGGAAGTTGTTTTTAGACGATTTTTGGCGCAACCGGAATGCAGGGGGTTGACCAGATCGCCCTGGGCTAAAGCCACAGGGCTACCGAACAACGCCGGGTAAACCCGGCTAAGGGAGGGGGTACCCGGCGTTGTTCGGTAGCCCTGGTGCCCACTGGGCGTGTTGACGGCGGGACAGGATGTCAACCCCCTAATAGATAACACAATCAAACCTGGCACAATCGTGTACTGCGCATCCCCTGATGCGCAGTACACGATTGTGCCAGGTTTCTCTGCTTTCTCTATAAGATCCCATTGAACCCGATTTTTTAACGCATGGCAAAAACTTGGTTCGGCTGCAGGAAAAAGGGCGGCACGATGGCGGGAATATTCGAGAGCGGCAATAACTCCTCCGGCAAGTCAATCCCCAGCACCTCGATCATAAAGTTGCGCCGCTGTTGGCAGCGTGCAAAACAGTCAGGGTAAGCAGTTGCTAACGCCTGGCGCAACCCAGCATCAGCAACCACGACCCCATCCTCGGCCCGCGTCGACGCGTAGACCGGCGACGCGGGAATGATATCCACCTGGAAGACCATGCCCGACTGAATCGGGTCGGTAGATCCAGCATAGATCGGCGAACTGACCCATTCATCCAAGTGGATCAGATGGCCAGGGTTGAGAAAGATACCATAATCGGCAAAGGGCAGGCGCGCATCGATCAGCCCGGCCAGTTCACCGCCAGGGGTGCCGATGCGTAACTGGCTATACCATTCACTGACCGCGGCAAAGTAGGGGCCGGCGTACTGTTCCACATAACCCTGCGCGTCCGCAGGCAGATCGGCCGCCGTTGCCGCGATCCAGCCGGCCCGACAACTGTTGCTGCCCCAATAAGCAAGGTTAAAGGAAAGGGGTTCACCGCGGCGGATGATTTCACCGCTGGGGCTGCTCAACCCCAGGTCGCGCCGGTTGCCGGTGGCAAAGGTGGTGTGACAGCTCAGCGGCTCGCCGTTAACCTGTGCCAGTTGCACCACCGCATAGTCGGTCATCCCTTCCTGCAGGCCAAAGAGCATCCGCTTGACCCCTTCTGACGCCAGGATGTTGGTGTACTCAAAGTAGGCGATCTCGGCGGCGGAACAGCGGGCACGCAGCCCATCACGCGGGTTCATCAGCAGCCCCGTCGCGTTGACCACATTGGCATTGCCTACCAACGTGCGCAGCGTATCAACCAGATAAGCCGGCAGATCGATAGCATGGGCACCATCCGGATGTTCGGCATCCGCAAAATATTTCCAGCCCACACAGCCGACTAGCACATCTGTCCCAATCCCTTCACCGGCAAAGATCTCCTTGATCAACCGGCTCTGCCCGCGCGGTTGCCCGAGCAGCGAGAAGGGCTGAAAGCGCTCCCCGCGCAATTGCCCCGCCCCGTAGAGCGGGCTAACATCCAGATAACCCGCACATTCATTGCCGACCACCAACAGTGGCGTGCCTGTCTCACCGATGATGAGCAACGCTTCTTCAAACCGCGGGTCAAAACCGGTGAGGTAGGCTAAGTTGGCAAAATGCTCGCGGTCGCCAAAGACGACCAAATGGGTCAACCCCTGGTGCTGCATCCGCATACGTAGCGCCCCAATCCGCCCGGCAAATTCGTTTAACGTTGGGCGTGGCGGTGGGGTCGCAGTGCCAAAAGTCGGCCATTCCAGCGTAATCAATTGTGCTTTTTTGGTGGTCATGGTCTCTTCCTGATTCTCTGCTCTTTGATACTCGTTGCGCTGCTCTGCGGCGCAATGCCAACAGGACGCTCTGCGTCCCCCACAACGGGAATGTGCGCTATTTTACCGCAGAGTTGCAAAGGGGCAGCGCAGAGGATACAACCGATGCGCGTGAAAACGCTGCGCCTCTTTGCTGCGCTGCCCCTTTGCAACTCTGCGGTAAAATCTTATCCCTGGTCCCGCTCTCCCCCAATCGCAACCTGCGCCGCCGCAAGGCGCGCCACCGGCACACGAAATGGTGAACAACTCACATAATCCATCCCAATCGAGCTGCAAAAGGCGATGCTCTGTGGATCGCCGCCATGTTCGCCACAGATGCCCACCTTCAACTGTGCATTTGTGGTCCGACCCCGCTCGGTACCCATTGCAATGAGCTGGCCGACGCCATCCTGATCCAGCACCTGGAAGGGATCCTCCGGTAGCACTTTGTGCAAGATATAGTGCGAGAGGAAACGGCTGCTGTCATCGCGACTCATGCCCAGGGTGGTCTGCGTGAGGTCGTTGGTGCCAAAGCTGAAAAAGTCGGCATGTTCGGCGATGCGATGGGCCATCAGCGCGGCGCGTGGCAGTTCGATCATCGTGCCGACGCTGTAGGGCAGGCTCAACCCGTGGGCACCCATCACCGCTTGCGCGACCCGGTCGATTACCGCGCGTTGATGGCGTAACTCTTCCGGGGTCATGACCAGGGGCACCATCACTTCGGGCATCACCTGTATCCCTTCGCCATGCGCGGTGCAGGCCGCTTCGAAGATTGCGCGGACTTGCATCTCGGTTACCTCTGGATAGACCAACCCCAGCCGGCAGCCGCGATGGCCTAGCATGGGATTGGCCTCGCGCAGACGATCAACCTGGCGCAGCAATCCTTCTTTCTGCCAGATCTGATCCATCAGTTGGGCCATGTGCGCCATGCTCTGCGTGTGTTGCAGGACGGTAAAGCGCAATTCGGTGATCTCCGCCACCAGTTCGTCGCGATTGGGCAGAAACTCGTGCAGCGGCGGATCGAGCAGGCGAATGGTCACCGGCAAGCCATCCATCGCCCGCATGATCTCCAGGAAGTCCTGGCGCTGTAAGGGCAGCAACTTTTCTAATGCCTGCTCACGTTCGGCCCGGCTCTCGGCGAGGATCATCTGGCGCATACTAGCCAGCCGCTCTTCGCCAAAAAACATGTGCTCAGTGCGACAGAGGCCGATCCCTTCGGCGCCAAAGTTGCGTGCGACTTGGGCATCGCCGCCCGTGTCGGCATTGGCGCGCACGCGCAATTTGCGTCGTTGATCCGCCCATGTCATCAAGGTCTGAAAATCATCGCCCAACTTGGGTTCCACTGTAGGGGCCTGGCCGAGCAAGACCCGCCCGGTTGAGCCATCGACCGTGATCCACTCGCCCTTGCGCAGCGTTACCTGACCAATGTGGACAACCCCTTGGCTATAGTCGATTTCTAAGTCGCCGGCACCCACAACACAAGCTTTGCCCATGCCGCGCGCGACCACGGCAGCGTGGCTGGTCATGCCGCCGCGGGCCGTCAACACTGCCTGCGCGCCGATCATGCCGTGAAAATCGTCGGGGCTGGTCTCATGGCGGACCAGAATATAGGGGGAGGCGTCCGCTTCGCGCGTCATCGCTTCGGCTTCATCGGGATCAAAGACCACGATGCCCGCCGCCGCGCCGGGGCTGGCGGGTAGACCGGTGGTCAGCACTGTGACTGTGGCATTGGGATCGACCATACGGTGCAGCAGTTGGTCGAGTTGGCTCGGCTCGACGCGGCGAATCGCAGTCTCCTGGTTGATCAACCCTTCGGCCACCATCTCGACGGCCACGCGCACGGCCGCGGCACCGGTGCGTTTGCCGGCCCGGGTCTGGAGCATCCACAATTTGCCCTGTTCAATCGTGAACTCAATATCTTGCATATCACGGTAATGACGCTCTAACTGCTGGGTAATCGCTTCCAATTGCGCGTAGGCCGCGGGTAGATCCTGGGCCAGTTGTTGGATCGGCTGGGGCGTGCGGATGCCGGCCACCACATCTTCGCCCTGGGCGTTGAGCAGATATTCGCCATAAAAAGTGCGCTCGCCGGTGGCGGGGTTGCGGGTAAAGGCGACCCCGGTGCCACTCTCCCAACCCAGATTGCCAAAGACCATGGACTGGACATTAACGGCTGTCCCCATCTCGTCGGCAATGCGATGGATGCGCCGGTAATCGACCGCGCGCCGCCCCATCCACGAATCGAAGACCGCGGCAATCGCCATGCGCAACTGGTCGTGCGGCTCTTGGGGGAAATTTTCGCCGTGGCGTTCGGCAAAGATAATCCGTTTGTAGGCGTCGATGACCTCTTCCAACTGTGCTGCCGTCAAATCGGTGTCATTACCACCACTGGTGCGATGTTTCAGCCGCTCCAGCACCCGTTCAAATTTGTTGGTTTCCACACCCATGACAATGTGGCCAAACATGGCGATGAAGCGGCGATAAGCATCAAAGGCAAAGCGGCGATCTTGGGTTAACTGGGCCAGCCCTTCGACCGTCTGATCATTCAGGCCCAGGTTGAGCACGGTGTCCATCATGCCCGGCATCGAGATCGCCGCCCCCGAGCGAACGGAGACGAGCAGCGGATTGCTCGGGTCGCCAAACCGTTTGCCCGTCTGGATTTCAACCGCGGCCAGGGCCAAGTTGGTCTGCGTCCACATACCTTCGGCAAATTGGCGGTCGTTGCTGTAATAGGCATTGCACGCTTCGGTGGTAATCGTAAAGCCGGGCGGCACAGGCAGACCGGCCAGCGTCATCTCCGCCACCCCTGCTCCTTTGCCACCCAGTAATGTCTTCAGCGCACCAGTGCTCTCGGCAAAGCCATAGACCCATTTGTAATCACGATTCTGAGGATTCATATGATCTCATCTATCCTGTTTCTATATAAGAAGATTAACTTGCTTCGCTGGTAGAGAAAGCGCAGAGGCGGGCAATTAACACCACCGTACTGTATGTGGCGACTGGCAACTGCGCTTGGCGTGGCTAACGCTGCTGTGCAATTGCAAACGGCGGTGGCCGGCAGCGACAACGTTTTTGGCTGGTGCGGCGGGTAGGTGGGTGGATGGGTGTGGGCAAACCGGGTAAGACGATTGCTGCAGCGGCGGCGACGATCCAAGCCGATGGTAACAAATATTGGCTACCCTGAAAGGTAGCGCAATCAGTATGCCGGGTTGTGGTCGATGACATGGTTGCATGCCTCACAATCGGATCAAGCGCCTGGCAGACTGCCTTGTAGACACTTGTGAAATGTATCACTTGTTCTATCTTATCACAGCAACCGTAAACAAGCGAGTCCCAAAAATTGAGGTAGTAACGAAGCATTACTACAAAATGCTGCAGGCTTACGGCTGAGAAAGTGTAAAGATTCGTTTGCCACCAGCGTTCTTCTCGCACAAAACTGACTAGAACAATCAGCCCTGTGCTAGCGTCTTAGATCAAACTGGCCAGCTTGTTATTCGTGTTTTCGTCGCTAGTACGACAACGTTATACTCATTCAGCACAAATTTAACGTTGTCGTACTATACTTGGCTCTGTCATCATTTAGCATTTTCTACACGAGTAAAAATGCTAAATGATAACAACTACTGGTATAGCTTAAATTTATGAGGAGAGAACTCAATGCATGCTCGATATCAACCCAAACTACTTTTTCTGGTCATGTTCTTTTTGACCACCTGGTTGCTAGCGGCCTGTGCTCAATCGCCCGCACCCTCGGCAACCAGCGCCCCACCAACTGAAACCCCAATGGCTGACACGCCAGTAATTGACACGCCCGCGACGGCAGATCAGGCGGACGAAAACATTCGGCAATTGTTGGCGCGCCAGTTGCAGGTCGATCCCGCGACGGTCACCCTCGTTACTGACGAAAGGGTCGAATGGACCGATAGCTGTCTCGGTACCGGTTTGCCCAATGAGAGCTGCGCGCTAATGGTCACGCCTGGCCACAAGCTGACCTTTCAAGTTGACGGCGCGACGTATGTGATTCACACCGATCGTGATGGCTATCAAACCCGCGTGGCGACGGCCCCCGCGCCGGCCATTGGTGAGATGCTGTTGGCCTGGGGTGGGACTGTCGACAACGGCGAGTGTATGGAAGCGATCATCGGGACCGCGGGCGTCAGCTTTGGGCGCTGTGGTGGTCAGGCCCCGATTGGTGGTAAATTTGTGACGGATGCGCGGCAAGCTGTCATCGCGGCGTGGGTCGCCACCTACGCACCCTTCGATGCCGAAACCGAGTTTGGCTCGATCCGGCTGGTGGGTACGGGTAGTGCCGTGGCTACCCCTGAGGAGCAAGCGTTGATCGGACGCTGGGCACAACTGGTGGCGATGGAAGCGGCCGCTGGTGAAAGTTTAGCGGGACTAAGTTACCAAGGCCCCGCCGAGCTGGGTAGCCCCGACCCCTCCAAATGTGCGATGTTACAACTGAGCGCGGCCAGCGAAGCGGGGATTGGGGCCTGCGATGGCACAATGACTAACCAAGAGATTGGTGAGCGCATGGCCCTGGAATGGGCAGCACTGCGTGATCGTTTCGCCCCTTTTGTCTATGAAACCCAGACCGAGCGGCTCGACTTTGCCGGCATGGGCAGTGAAAGTGGTGAAGCCTGGCAACGGGCGATTCTAGCCTGGGCGCGTGTGCGCTACGCCGAACTCGCTACCGGCAAAACCAGCGCAACCATCAGCACGGCGCTAAGTTGGTACCTGGGGCAAGACTTTAGCCAGAAGAATGTCTGTCTCCACCTGACGGTGCTTGATTACGGCTATGCCTATGCCGAAGAGGTTATGTGTGAAGGGCTGGGTCTGATCAAGGCAACTGGTGACTGGCTAACGGGTGAAGAGTTGGCGCAACTGGACCGTTGGCTTTACGACCGTGCCGCGCTGACCGTTGATAATAACTATGTCAATGGCCAGGGCGCACAGGCAATGAGCGAAGCGGAACAGGCTGAAATTAATGGGTGGGCGACGAATCTGTATACACGGATCAGTGGTACAGGTGTGGCGGTTCCGCCCGCCGCTGCTGCGCAGAGTTGCCCGGAAGCTCTACCTGATTTGGCGATCGTGCGCGATTACCGCCGTGGCTTTTGCCTATTGGTGCCGGCGACCCACACGCTCTTTGACACCAGCCCCGATGAAATCACAATTGCGAAGGAGTCGCTGCTCAATGTCACCGACCCGCGTTTGCAAATCGCAGTGATTCCAGCTGAAGGGCGCACTGCCGAGCAATTTGCCGATGCCATAGTGGCTGAGTTTGCCGGCTTCGAAATTGCGCGCAGCACCGCTACGATTGCTGGTCAACCCGCAGTCATGCTCGACAATGTGCCGGGTCAAGATCTGAGCCGCCGGGTGTTGATTGCGCACAACGACCGGCTCTATACCTTCACCTTTTCGCCGCTGAGTAACGCCGAAATCGAAGCGTTCTACGCCACGATTATCGAACACTTGGTGCTGGTCGAGCCGGAATAGATAAACGCTGATTATAACACTGGTTCAACAAGTTTTGAGGCAGTAAAGCGAAGGTTGGTTGCTGTAGATCGTTAATTCACCTGATGCAAACAGTCACGCCACGCTGTCAGTGGCGTGACTGTTTGCATAAACTCGCTATTTACCCTTGTTGGGCAACCAGCACAACGGTAAGCGTCATCTCGTCGTTGATCAGATCATCGCCCAGCCCAGAGAAGAAGGTTCCAGAGTTGTAGCGTACATCAAAATCAGCGCGGTTGACGATGATCTCGGCGGTGCCATTCAGGGTGCCATCGGCCACCGTCACATCGGCGACAAATTCGATCTCCTTGGTGGTTTCCTTAATCGTCAGGTCGGCTTTGACCAGATATTGATTAGCGGTTTCGGTCGGTTCAGCCGACTTAAGCACCAACTGGGCGGTAGGATAGGTGGCAACCCCAAAAAAGTCATCCGAGGTGAGATGACCGATCAACTGGTCCGCCATGCCGCCGCTCTGGCTGGTGGTGGCGATGCTGGCCATGTCGATAGTGATCGTCCCATCGACCAACTGTTCGCCGGCAAAATTCAGCTGCCCCTCGGCAATGTTGACAGTGCCCGTTTCCGAAGCACCAATCGGTTTGTCGCCAAACCAGGTGACGGTGCTTGTCGCCACATCAACGACGTAGGCGGCGGCTTCGCCGGTTGCTGCGGTTGTTTCTGCTTGGGTGGTTTCGGTAATGGTGGTGGTCGCGGTCGTTGCTTCGCTGGCGGCTGTCTCCGCCGCAGCCGTTTCGGTGGTCGCTTCAGAGGCGGCGACCTCTGCGGCTGGTGCTTCAGTGGCAACGGCCTCTGCTACTGGTGCTTCAGTGGCAACGGCCTCTGCTACTGGTGCTTCGGTTGCGGCCGGGGTTGAACCACCACAGGCGGCCACGAACAACGCGACAATCAGCAAGCCAGGCATAACAATTTTCTGCAATCTCATAACAGTCAATCCTTCTTCGATAGTTTATGTACAAGCGGGGTAGACCACACCTGTACGCGGTGTAAATCGATGATCTCAACCTCTTGCAAAAGAGCCTCCAGTAGTTTCCGCGTCACAGATGAGAGAAGGATTAATTTTTTCACAAGTTGAAATGAGTAACGCGTTGATGATCCCTGTAATTTTGTTCTACCCACGGGGTATTGGAAATGGATAGCCTGCAATGGTTTGTGACCATAACGGCTGTATCGCGGGCTTGTCAAACATGTCAACCGGCAACGTCTCTGGTAAAATCAGCTGCTTACAGGATGTTCCGAACGATCACTCGCACAATCATCGGCACAATCATGATCGATTGCCGAAGCTAAAAAGGCGCACAG
This sequence comes from Caldilineaceae bacterium, assembly GCA_022842065.1. The sequence continues at coordinate 170,813 of JALHQH010000014.1, read as the reverse complement.
GGAAGATTACCGTGACAAATGAAACCAAATCTGGCGACAGCCGAAAAAATCTCCAAATTGGACAACGGGTGGCCGTGGTCCAAAAACAGGATCAGCGGACGGGCAAACTAACCGAGGGCGTGGTACAGCGGATCCTGACCAAATCGGCCACGCATCCCCATGGCATCAAAGTCCAGTTGGCATCGGGCGTGGTTGGCCGCGTGAAAAGTGTATTGGGGTAGCAGGGTTGCGACTGTCCTGAAAATAAGCCTACCGCGAAGGTAGCGAAGAGCGCAAAGGTTCGCTTAAGGCTTTTCTTTGCGCTCTTCGCGACCTTCGCGGTAGAAAAAAATCATTGTTATTAGTGCCGTAGGGATGGGGCCTGATGAAAAAATATGAGAAACACGATCAGCGGCTGCTGGCAATTTGGGCGATCGACTGTGCCGAGAGGGTGCTGCCGTTGTTCGAGCAGCTATATCCAGCCGACGACCGCCCCCGTCAAGCCATCGCAGTTGGCCGAGCGTGGATCGAAACCGGGCTCTTTACCATGGCTGCGATCCGGGGCGCTTCGTTTGGCGCACATGCCGCGGCCCGTGACGCAAAAGGGCACGACGCGGCCCGTTTTGCCGCGCGGGCGGCCGGGCAGGCGGTTGCCACCGCGCATGTGCCCCAACACGCCTTTGGTGGGGCGTACTATGCGCTGAAAGCGATTGCCGCGGCGGACCCTGTTCAGGCTGAGGATCGCGTTGCCCAAGAGCACGCCTGGCAAGTCGCACAAGTGCCAACCAAGCTGCGACAAGAGGTTTTGCAACGCGTCGTCATTCAAAAACGCGGCAAAAAATTATTTATCACTGTACAAAAAGACGAAGATTTTTGATACTTGCGGTCATCAACTACAACATAAAGCGAAAAGCAAACGAAAAATATGAATTCTAACCAAACGTCTAATAGTGAAATAACCACAACCACCGCAGCAAAAATGTTCCACATCGGTGTTGCCGGGTTGAGCTGCGAATGTTGCACCTTTTCCCCACTACTTTCCGGCGAGCGCGACTTTGTGATCAGCACGGGTGAGGAGCTATTGGCAAATTACCCCTTCTTCGCCGACTATCCCGCTGTGGCTTGCACAGGGCTGATCCGGGCACGTGCCATCCCGGGTGGACCAATTGAGCCGACTTTCTATGATGGCTTCAAAGCGCAACTACTAGACGAACTCGCCGCCCACGCACCTTGGGATGGCATCTATCTCGATATGCACGGTGCCGCCAATGTCTATGGCCGTGATGATGTGGAGGGCGATCTGCTGGCTGCGATTCGGCAGGTCGTTGGCCCGGACTGTCTGATCTCGGCCAGTTATGATCTACATGGCAATGTCTCAGCACAGGTCGTCGCCAGCATCGATCTGCTGACCGCCTATCGCACCGCGCCGCACCTCGATTATTACGAAACCCAGCAACGGGCCTTTGCCCTGCTCCTGCATGCGCTGCGCGCAGGGCGCAAGCCGACCATGGCCTTCCGCCCTGTCCCCATTCTCGTGCCGGGCGAACAGAGCAGCACCGAGTTTGAACCGGCGGCCAGCCTCTATGCTACCATCCCGCAGATCATCGCTGATTACCAATTATTGGATGCCTCGATTTTAATCGGTTATGTCTGGGCGGATGAGCCACGCGCCACCGGCTCGGTGATTGCGATTGGCTGGGATGAGGCACAAGCAAACGCCGCCGCCACGGATCTGGCTGAAAAGTTCTGGGACGTGCGGGCAGCGTTCAAGTTCGGCGTCACGTCAGGGACCGTGGACGAGTGCATTCAACTGGCTATGCAAGAGACGGCCAAACCGGTCGTGATCAGCGATTCGGGCGACAATCCGACGGCGGGTGGGGTGGGGGATATTCCTTTTGTGCTGGGTCGGCTGCTGGCATTGGGCGCGAGGTCGGCGCTGGTTGCCGCCATTACCGATCCCGAAGCAGTCGCAGCCTGCGTCGACGCGGGGGTTGGCGCGACGCTAGGGTTGCACGTGGGCGGCAAGCAGGACCCGATCCATGGTCAGCCACTTGCCATCGACGCCACGGTACTCTCGTTGCACACGCTCTCGTGGCCAGCCAGCCCCCGCGCTGGCGTAACGGTAAGCACGAACCCGGTGGCGGTCATCGCGGTGCAAGGCGTTCATGTCGTGCTCACCACCCGACGGACCCCCTTCCACCACATCGCGACATTTACACAACTCGGCCTCGACCCAACCCCATACGGGATCGTCGTGGTGAAGATGGGCTATCTGGTACCCGAAGTCGCGCAACTGGCGCGCCGCGCACTCTTGGCGCTCAGCCCCGGTGCCGTCAACCAGGATATCGAAAACCTGCCCTACAAACGGATCCAGCGCCCCATGTTCCCGATGGATCGAGATTAAAACGATTTGAAGGCAGAAATTATACTAACGGTTGTCATCATCGGGGCGAATGGTGCCGGGACCTTCGATGACAACAACTTTCAGCGCACGACTATCGGCAGCGGTGGCTGTGTTAAGAATTTCAAGATACTTTTCGGTCACCACATGGTCGAATGATGCGGGGTCGGGATCATAGCCCGCAACGACAACGCCGGGTCCGGCAAAGCGCGCGTAGCAGTCGGTATGGCCATCGGTGATCTCCTTGTCCGCAATCCCCGGTAACTAGATGATCTTTTTCGAGTATATCCCACTTAGCGTGGAGCACATTCCCGGAATGTGCTCCACGCTAAGTGGGATATACTCTCTTTTTCAGCCCCAACAGTGCATTTCGCAAGCTTCGCCGTTGTATGCCGAATCGGTTGTTACTTTAGTTTCTTGCACCGTTGTCTACTCTTGCCAACGATTTAAATAAAAAATTATGCATATTGATCCTATATTGTATGCTAATTTTACTATATTTTTAGTTGGAAGTTGTTTAACAACTTATACTGCGTTCAGAATGAGAACCGGAGTGCCGCGGGCCAACGGGCGCGCGTGCGTCGCATTGACCAACAACGATTTCCAGTCCGTTAGATGCTTTGGTCAGCGCGACACACACGAGATGAAACTATGCCTCTCATTCTGATTTGCGTATAGCAACTTTCCGCTACCAACTCTATCCGCCTTGCAACTTCAATTTACCCAGTGGGAGTAATGGATGGCAAACAAAAAATCTTTATCGGTAGTTTTTAGCCTGTTCGTCAGCTTGGGACTCTTGCTCACGGCTTGTGTTGCTCCTGTCGCGCCGGCTGGGCAAACGAGCAACGAGGCCAAGGGCAAGATTCTGCATGTGTTGAGCGAGGAGATTTCACCCGAAAGCCAGGCATTTTATCGCCAGGCCGCGGCTGACTTTGAAAAGGCGCACCCCGGCGTTGTGGTCTCGCTGGATTTCCCGTCGAATGCAGATGCCTTGGCGATTCGCGTCGCCGCCGGTGAGCCGCCGGAAATCACCACCATGCAACTGGAGCAGCAACTCTATTATGCTGATCAAGGGCTGCTTGAGCCGGCCACTTGGTGGTTTGATAAACATGGCGATGATGTTGTTGACCTGGCCTCGGTGCCCTACAAAGATGTCTATTATGCCATCCCCTATGCCTTAACCTCCGAGATGTGGTGGTATCGCTCCGATCTCTTTGAGAAAGCCGGGCGCGCCCGCCCAGAGACTTGGGCCGATCTGTTGGATGCCGCCAAGTTTTTTAACGACCCGGCCAACAATTTCTATGGCATTGCCATCCCGGCCGGCCCTAGTGAATGGACTTCGTGGCACTACGAAATCTTCCTCTGGCAGAATGGTGGCTATGTTTTTGACACTGAGCTGAAACCCCAGATCACCGCGCCAGCATCGATTGAAGCGCTGGAATTCCTCAAGGAACTCTATCAATATTCACCCCCCGATTCGAAGACCTGGGAATGGTGGGATTCCATCGACGCTTTTAGTGGCGAGTTTGTAGCCATGTCCCACTATGGCGGGCGGCTGTTGGTTCACACCAACCGCGACAACCCCGAACTTGCCCCAGTGACGCGTGTGATGGATCAGCCGATGGGTAAGATGCGCGCCGGGCCGCTAAGTCGCAAATCACATGTCATTTTGAAAGATGCGCCCAATAAAGAATTGGCCAAGGAATTTCTTGAATTTTTGATGCAACCCGATTACTTAATCCCCTTCCTGTTGACGGTGCCAGTGCATTTGACGCCACCGCTCAAGTCGTTGCAGAAAGACGAACGTTACCTCAATGATCCATTGGTGCAAAGCCATCTGGAAGATATGGATATTGTCTATGCCGCTGCCAGCTATGGCCGTAGCCTGGGTTGGGAATCACCGAACCACCCACCGAACAAATATGCCGGCGCGGTGGTAAGCTCGAATGTACTGACGCTCATGGTGCAGAAGATTCTATTGGAAGAGATGCCAATTGAAGAGGCAGCGGCCTGGGCGCAAGAAGAAGTTCTGAAAATCCAAGCCGAGGTTGATGCTGGTTCGGTGAAGTAGCCAACACAAAATTTTGTCATCGGTTGGCTTTGTGTTTTCCACAACCGCCAACGCCAGCGCTTGTCATCCGGGCAACATCCCGATGACAAGCGCTGCTCTATTGTAAGCAAAAGGAGCCAGCGTGACTTTGGGCAACCGTATTCACAAGGGTCAATCACGCCACTTGCGTTTTGCCGATGATCGGCTCTTCTTCTGGGTTTCGTTTCTGCCGACGGCGTTGATTGCCGTCACCCTCGTCCTTTTCCCCCTCCTTTTTACCCTTTATGTCAGTCTATTCCAACGTAATCTGCTCGGCGGCGTTCCCGAATTTTTGGGGCTGGGCAACTACAGCGCCGCACTGCGCGATCCGCTCTTTTGGCAGGCTTTTACTAACGGGCTGATCTATGCGCTGGGGACCACCGGCGTTTCGCTGCTGGTTGGCATGGTCGCGGCGCTGATTTTGAATGAGAAATTTTTCGGACGGGGCTTTGTGCGTGCGGCGGTGGTCTTTCCCTATATCGTGCCGACCATTGTTGTCGTCTTTGTGTGGAAATTTATGTTCAACAGCCGTGGCGTCATCAACCAGACGCTTTCGGCGCTGGGCTTGGTGCAAGAGTTCATCCCCTGGCTCGGTGATCCCCGTTTCGCAATGCTCACCATTATCCTGATCTCGGCTTGGGCCTGGTTTCCCTTTGTGGCTATTACCCTGCTGGCCGGGCTGCAAACCATTCCGGGTGCCTATTACGAAGCGGCCGCGCTCGACGGCGCAGGCGCATTCCGTCGCTTTTTTGCAATCACCCTGCCCTTGCTCGCACCTGTTATGATCGTCGTTGTCCTGTTACGTTCGATTTGGGCGTTGCGCAATTTCGACATGATCTTTCTGTTGACCGGGGGCGGGCCGGTCACAGCGACCTACATTCTGCCGATTTTGACCTATACGGAAGCCTTTGGTAAGTTTCGCTTGGGCTATGCCACGGCGGTGGCAACGGCGCTGATGCTCTTTTTAACGGCGCTGGCCTTTGTCTACTTTCGGGCTTATGCCACCGCCAAAAAAATTACCCACGCATAGGAGGGCTGACGTGGTCGGGAATCGATCCAATCGCATTGTTGTCTATCTTGGTGCTGCGTTCCTCGTGGTGATCAGCCTCTTTCCCTTCTATTGGATGGTGACGGCTTCGATCAAACCCTTTCGCGAGATCTTTATGCGGCCATCGTTTTGGCCGCGCCAACTGGTCTGGAACAACTATCAGGAACTCTTTGCGACGACCAATATCAGCATTCATTTGTGGAACTCGCTCTGGACGGCACTGGTTGCGACGGCCCTGACGCTTGTACTCGCCACCATGACCGGCTACACCATCACCCGCTGGCAGAGCACCAGCGGTGAATTTGTCGCACGACTTACCCTCTTTACCTACATGGCTCCCTCGATTGTCCTCATCCTACCGCTTTACTTGCTGTTGAAGAGATTGCAACTCACTGACACCTATGTCGGCTTGTTGGGCAGTTATTTGACCTTTACCCTGCCCTTTGCCATTTGGATGATGCGTTCCCACTTTCAGGCCATTCCCCAAACCATGGAAGAGGCCGCGCTGATCGATGGAGCCAGCCGCTTTCAAGCCTTTTTTCGCGTGGTGATTCCTCAAGCCGTACCAGGGATGATCGCCACGGCGACTTTTGTTTTTATTATGTGCTGGGGTGAATATCTCTATCCAATGGTTTTGATGGCGACCGATGAGCGCAAAACCGTGGCGCTCACCTTGGACGCCCTCTCCGGCGGCGGACAAAATATTAAATTCGGCCTGCTCATGGCTGGCAGTACAATCACTACCCTGCCGATCCTGCTGCTCTTTATCTTGATCCAAAAGTACCTTGTACAAGGCTTTGCTGCCGGCGGGGTGGATTGATTGACCTATCGATGGCCCACGGGCCAAACTCATGTTGATTTGGGAGGATTAAAACAATGAAAGCACGTGAATTACACAACTGGATTGCGCAGATGGCACCGACGCCGTGGCCGCATGAAGAAGTCGATGGCATCATGGCTGGTGATCCCGATGCCGAGGTGACGGGGGTTGCTGTGACCTGGTTACCCAATCTGGACATTTTGCAACGCGCCGGGCAAAAGGGCTTGAACTTTATCATCGCCCACGAACCGGTCTTTTATTATCATCCCTACTTTTACCCCTATGGCGACAGTACCCATGTGCCCGCTGGTGATCTGGAAAGCAAGAAAGCGACGCCGCCGGGGCAAGCCAAGCAGCGGGTCATTGCCGAACACAATCTGGTCGCCTATCGCATGCACGATGGTTGGGATCAATTCCCCGTCTATGGCATGGGCTATGCCCTGGCCGACGCGCTGGGCTGGGGCGACCGCCGGGTGGACCCGGCCTACATCTATGACGTCGGCCCGATTACGCTGCGCGACCTGGCTGCCACTGTGGCGCAAAAGCTGGGCAAGCCGAGCATCCGCTTTGTGGGCGATCCGGATCGGGTGGTGCAGAAGGTGACACTCGACTGGGGCAGCCCAGGCGCGGTTGACATTATTCAACGCGCGCTGGCCCACGGTTGTGATGCATCGATTACCGGCGAAGTGGTTGAGTGGCGCGATGTGGAGTTTGCCCGCGATGCCGGCGTTGGCTTGATCACCGGTGGCCATCACGCCACCGAAACGCCGGGCATGATGGGTTTTTACCGTTGGTTCAAACCGCTGTGGCCTGATCTGCCGGTGGAATATATCGACGCCGGTGATCCGGATCGCTTTGTGCTTTAGTGTAGGTTTCAACCCACGCCGACCGTCAGCCGTCGCGCCGCGCCTAAAGTGAAATCAGATAGAAAATCGTAGTTTTAGATGATCCACGAAGGTACACGAAGACACACGAAGTAAAGGCGAAATCTTCGTGTACCTTTGTGGATAAATGGATTGGTTTCAAACTGACATCACTTTAGACGGACAACCAAGCCGCGGCGCGGCGACCGACGGTAGCCCAGCCTTTCAAGGCTGGGGCAGTGCAGAACAACAATTTTCTACCGGCCCAAGGAGTTTGATGTGCAGCCATTTACTTTCTATCTTGATTGGGTGATCACCGGCCAGTTTGCCGGGCTTTGTTGGGCGCAGGAAAAGGGGCTTTATGCCCAGGCTGGGCTCGCGGTAGAGTTACGCCCCTGGCAGGAAGACGGGCGTTCGATTGTCGACAAAGTGCTGGCCGGCGGGCTCTGTGCCGGCAGCAGCGAAGACAACCTGATCGTCAGCGGCATTGCCGCCGGGCGCCCAATCAAAGCGTTGGCCGGCATGTTGCAACAGTCCCCACTAGTCTTGATGACCAAACAGTCTCGTGGGCTGCGCACCTTGGCCGACCTGGTGGGGCGGCGGGTTGCCATGCACGCCGATGGCATCCGCATTCTGGAGGCCGTGCTGGCCCTGGAGGGAATTGACCGTACCACGATTGACTTGACCGAAGTCACCTATGATCTGGACAACTTGGCAACCGATCGCTTTGATGCGGTTCAGGGCTATGCCATGTCAGAACCGCTTGAATTGGCGGCGCTGGGCTTTGCCATCGAACTAATTCCAGTTCGCCACTATCACCTGCACCCCTATGCGCAGATCTTTTTCGCCAGTGAGGAAGTGATTGCGCAAGCACCGGCGACGCTGCGCGCGTTTCTCGCCGCCTCCTTCGAGGGTTGGCGCCAGGCCATGGCCCAGCGTGAGGAAGCGGCGCGGGTGGTGGTCAAGCTGGCACAGGGTATGGCGGATCTCACCACCGAGCGTCAAATTGTGGAGACCCTGGCAACCTACGTCAGCGGTGAAATTGGGTTGGAACGCTTCGGCCGGCTAGACTTGGGCCGCTGGCAGCGCAACCTGGACACCTACGCCAAACTCGGCCTCACCCCCAGGCGTTTGACTGTAGCCCAAGTGGTAGACGAGCAGTTTGTCCAGATGATCTACGGCAGTGATTGAGATCGGCTAGCGCACTTCCGCCATTATGCTTTCTTGATAATTTTATAGTCAATCTAAGCGCTCTGTATCAATGGGTAGGGGCGCTTTTTTTGTCGGCAAAGTACAAAGCTGTGACGCTAATTATGCGATTGATGTGATTGCCATTGGTTGTGTACGCCCTGCGTTGTAGTATAGTACATCGACTTGCTGATTTTATGGACCTTGCTCGCGATAGACATGACCAAACGCACAAACCCATTCTAGCTTATGGCAATCACACGGATTTGTAAAAGCTGCTCCCAACCGATTCTCGGCAACTATCTCAACGCGCTAGGTGCTGATTGGCATCCTGAGCATTTTTGTTGTGCGGTCTGTGGTCAGCCTGTCACCGAACCGAGCTTTTATGTACACGACGGACAACCGTGCCATCAGCATTGCTACGAAAATAAGCTCGCTCCCCGTTGCACCATTTGCCATAAAGCGCTCTTGGGTAAACATCAGATCAACGAGTGGGGAGAGCGTTTTTGCAGCGACCATGCCAAAGAATTAGCCACGTGCAGCTATTGTGGGCGGCTAGTGCCCCATGCCACCAAACGCCTGCGTCGCCGCTCGGTTGAAGATATCCGCTGCGATATCTGCGCGGCCACCGCCATCGAAAGTGTCCAGCAAGCGAAATTGCATGTGCCCCAACTCGTTGATTGGGTGGAAGCGCAAGGGGTACACTTTCGCCAAAAGAGCTTCCGCATCGAAGTACTTGATCGCGCCGACTTCAACACGAGGGAAGGTGGTCGGCGTGATCCCCTCGGCCTCACCACCAGCACCCGTTACCTGCGCAACAAACAGATCGATCACGCCAGGGTCGAAAGTGTTGCCATTTTGCAGGGCTTGCCCCTCACGCTATTTGCCGGGGTCTGCGTGCATGAACTTGGCCACGTCTGGCTGGTGCAGCATAATATTGTCAATCTGCCGCTCATGGAGGAAGAAGGGTTTTGCGAGTTGCTGGCCTATCGTTACTACGCGGAGACTCCACCGGCGGTTGCACCGGCAGCGCATGAAAGTGGCCTCAACCTCGCGTCCTTTTATGCCCGTCGGATCGCCGAAAATCCTAACCCGGTCTATGGGGATGGTTTTCGCAAAGTGCAACGCCTTGCGGATCGCGTCGGCTTCGCCCAGGTCATTAAGGCGCTGCTCCGCAAAAAGAAATTACCGCTGTAATCGCGCTCACCCAAGCACCGGCATTTTTTCGCGGTTTGACAGCGCATCCGGGCAGCATGATAAGATCAAGACCGTGCTGATATCATAACATTTATCAACTTAAAATTCATCCAGAGGAACGGCGACCGTGACACCTGAAGAAAAATTTATCTTTGATCTAGAAGGCTATCTGTTGATCAAAAATGTCTTAACGCCGGCCGAGGTGGCCGCGCTCAATACGCTGGCCGACCAGCGCTTTACAGAAAAGAAAGAATTGGCCGACCGCCGCGCTGGGGCCGTGTCCCGGTGGGGGGCGGAAACGCAAGCTTTGATCGACCACCCCAACATTGTGCCCTATCTGCTGGAGCTGTTGGGACCAAAGTTTCGCATTGACCACGATTACTGCATCTTTATGACCAAAGGCGGACGCGCCGGCGGCTTACATGGCGGGGAAGGGCACAGCGGTGGGGAAGCTGACCACTGGTATCGCTATCGCGATGGGGTCATGCGCAATGGCCTCACCGTGGTGACTTTCTTTCTCACCCATGCCAACCAGGGTGATGGCGGCTTTGCCTGTGTGCCGGGTAGCCACAAGAGCAATTTTACCGACAATGTCCCGGACGATGTGCGCCGCTTTGAGCGGGTGCCTCACTATGTCACTCAGCCGGCGGTCGAACCAGGTGATGCCCTAATCTTTACCGAGGCGCTGATCCACGGCACCATGCCGTGGACCGCGGACCACGAACGCCGCGCCTTGCTCTACAAATTCAGCCCTGGTCATTCCTCTTGGGCGCAGAGTTACTACAACCCAGCCGATTATCCCACCGCCACTGCACAACAGATCCGCATTATGGCCTCCCCTTCGGTTGGCAGTCGACCGGATAGTATTAGCGCCTAATCTATCACGCCGGAAACAGGAACCTTTGGCGCGTGGCAGCGGCTGGGCGTGGCAACTGCCCAATCACCCCACCAACTTCCGCCGCGGCAGCATCTTCGCCAACTACGCGGCCGGTCTCCAGTGGCTGCACGACGAGCGGGTGAAGGTCGATGGCGTCTACGAGCTGATGAATCCGCGGCAGGCGCAACAGGCCTACCAGGATATCCTCCATCGCCGCCTGACCAGCTTAGCGCCGATGTTTGATTGGCGGGGCATGTGAATAGAACGAACACAAGCCGCATTGTCAACAATGCGGCTTGTGTTCGTTCTATTTGTGGGAGCAGTTCTCATCGCATGAATATGAATTATGGGGTAATTACGTTCTACTCCCCATTGCGTAACAAGCGGTTGCCCCGTTTGATGAGTGTTTGAATTGGTTCTGCTTTGACTTGTGTCATCCATACCACTTGATTTGGTAGCTTACTCCGCACTCGCTCGACCATTGGGCCTAGCGTATCGTCCTCATCGATCAACTTGCCTTGGTAGATCGCGACATAACGTCCCAAGTGGGTCAGTTGTAGTTGGGGGTGCAACCTGACATAGGTCGCTTCCTCACGCGCTAGCGCTGCGGATTGGTTCATCATCAACCTTGCCTCACTCCGCTGCGGTTAGCGTCTTGATCGGCTGAATCAGGAGCTGATTCAGATAGCCCGCCATCTCCTCAACCGAATAGGGCATGTCGTGTTCCAACCACCACTGGAGTAAGCTCAACATGCCGGCAGTAAAGTGGTGGGCGACGAGCTCGTCCGGCAGATCAGAGCCGCTGAAAAAGCGCTTGCTTTCGGCGAGCCCCAACGCGGTTAAGGGGGCCAAGAGTTGGGCGGCCTTTGCGCTGTGCATGATCATCAGCAACAGTTTGGCATAATCCTTGGCAAACTGCACCGCGACCAGGGTGTTGGTATCGGGGGCATTGGGGACCGCGGGGGAGAGCAGCGCTTTTTGAAAATCCGCGACGATCTCATCCAGGATCGTCTGCAGTAGCGCCTCTTTGCTGGTGTAGTGGCGAAAGAAGGTCTTGTACCCAACCTGCGCCCGCTGGGTAATATCCCGAATCGTGATCGATTCATACCCCTGGCTGCTTACCAATTCAATTAAGGCCTCGCGCAAAAGGCGCCGGGTACGTTGCACGCGTAAATCAGCTGTGTTCATACCGCAGATTATATGCCCGATTGACACAAAAGGGTAGTTTTGTTATAGTGTGGGCCGTAATTATGACATACTGTGGGTTATAAAGTGTATAGTGTGTCATAATTTTGTTGAAGTTATTCTTGCGAGGTTTGCAGCAGAAGGGAATGATGATGAGCAGCTTAAAAAAGTGGATGCAACCCTGGGGTGTCTACATTAGTCTTTGCGCGGTCCTGCTGGGATTGAGCAGTTGTCAAGCGGTTAACTTGCCTGGCAGCCAGGCGGTGCCGGCGGTGGCATTGGCTCAAACGCAAGCCGAAACCGCAAACACGACTGGGCACGAAAACCATACTGCGGCGACTGCGCCGCGCGCGGAAGCCGATCTGCCCAGCCCAGTCGCACTTGATCCCAGCCAGGGCCAGGCCATCGGCGCGATCTACGAAGCATTTCTGAGCCCGCACCAAGAGGGCGGCGAAGAGGAGGATACGCCCAGCTTAACCCCACAACAGTTTTTATCCACCGCCCCTTCCGTGCCCAGAAACGAACGAACTTCCCGTGGGCATGGTCTTTTGTCCTTTACCAAAGATCTGAGTAAAGCCTTTGTCCATGTGCAGGTTGAAGGGGTGAAGATCGAAGATGTGGTGATGTTTCATATTCACTGTGGCCGGCCTGGGCAACTGGGGCCGATTATCATTGATTTCGCCTTGGCCGGGGATTTACAGGAGTATCTGGCCGATGGATTGTTGACACTGGAGATCACGAATGCGGATATTGTCGCCGTTACCGACCACAGCGAGGGCTTAGTGGGGGCCTTTACTGCCGGCTGTCCCATTGTCCAATCGCTGCCATTGGATAAGGTAAAGACCATCGCCGGGATGGCACTGATCGCGCAAGAGGGCGAGCTTTACTTCAACCTGCATACCAAAGGCCAGACCTTTTTCGGCGATATCCGCGGTCAATTACAACCGGTGACGCGCTAACTTTTTGCCATCACGAGCCGCAGCAAGGTGACGAGGCAAATCACTTGGATTGCCACGACAACCCCGATAAAAATCGCTTCGCCGGTATGATTGCTCTTAGTGTGCAGGCTGATGAAGAGATCTTGTAACTCGGTGAGCACGCGCATGGTAAAGACGAGTGCCAAAGGCTCCGGGCGATTCCACAAGAGTGCCAACACGAGCACCACCAGCATAGCTAGCGCCCGCGCGCCTGTGCTGTAAAAACTAAATTGCAACGCTGGAGTATCCAATGTTGCGCTGGGGAAAATCAACATCGGATTGGTGTAGTAGGCGTAGGTAAAAAAAATGCCAACCGGCACGAAAAGCCAAGCAATGATTTTGATCCACAGCGGAATGGTTGGGTATTGGCGCGACATAGGTGCTCCTTATCGAGAACGCAGTAACAATAATGGAAAAAAGCGACGATTACTTGTTTTCCATTATTGTTACTCTGATTTACCTACCGAATATTGAAGGCATCGACAATGATTGGTGTGTCGACCGTCACATGCGGCGAGATAATGTGATAGCCCCAGAGATGCACCCAAGCATTACCCGTGCGCAAGGTGAGATAGGCTTTGAGCATCCCCGGCCCAAAGAATTGGAAGAAGACAAAGATGACCGAGAGCAGGACATTGGGCCCACTGGTATAAGCCGTCCATGAATCAAAGAGATGAAAGGACGCATAGGTAAGGCCACCCAGCAAGACGGTCGTCACCGTGGAGCCGGTCAAGCGCACATAGCGGGGCAACAGAATGCTGTAGATAAAGATCATGATCGGCAGCGCGGTGCCAAACATCTGGAGGGCAAAGGCCAGCGGAATGCCCAATAACAGTTGCCGTCCACTCAAGGTCAAGAAGTTGCTGATGAACATGTCGGTGACAACGCCCACGCTGCCGATCACCAAAATAATGATCAAGTCGTTTAGCCAGTTGGTCGTGGTCAACCCCAATGCCGCCGCGCTGTAACCTTTGTTCCGAAAGTAGAGATATGGCAGCAGCGCAAAGGCCGTGAAATTATAGATCGCCCAGACAATTGCTTCCAGCGGTTCCGTATGACGGGTTGCCCCAAAGAGCGAACCGTGCATGTGGCCGCCAAAGCCGGCGCCCCAGATCGCCCGCCCTAGCAGTTGACCGATGACAAACATGACAAGTCCATAACCGATGAGCAGTAATGTCTCCTGGCGGGCGACTGCGATGCTGGCCACCCGTTCGCCCAGATCGGGGATGGGGCGGTTGCGGGTGAGCAGATAGGTCAACCCCATGTGGATCAGCGGTAAGATGAGCACCAGCGCAAAGGTGCCGCCGAGTTGCGCAAAAAAGGGAAAGCCGGCAAAGCTTGGGCGGTCAAAAGGCAGGCCATCGCGGCCAAACCAGTAGGCCACACCCGTCGCCAGCAGCCAGAGCACGATCACAAGCTGGACGGTACGCGTCGCGAGGATCGTTGCCAGCCCGTTGGGCCGGCTTGATTGGTTGATCATCATTTTCTCCTATTCCGTCGTAAGTTTAATCCGTTGCACAGAAATTAGCGTTAATCCCAAATCACGTACTTTGTTGAGCACCCCATGCAGTGTGGCTTGATCCACGATGTTGCCAGTGATGATGGTGCTGCCATCCGCTTCATGGGTCAATGTTAGTTCCTCAAACCAGGCTGACCAGGTTAGATTCAGATGACCTTCGACCTGGATCTGGTAGATCCAACCGGGCGCTTGTCGTGGCTGTTCGTCCATCTCCTACTCCTCTTGTTTTGCGCAGCCTCTGACGCAACATAATCAATACCTGTTGCGCTATAGGGGATGGGCGCTGCTGTTACTGACGCGCGGCCGCTTTGGTGAAGAGCAATGAAATGCCTGTGGCAATCAACCAAAGTGACCAGACGGCAAAGCCGATCACGTTGATATCGGCGGCGGCCGTCAGCCCGGCCCCTTCCAGGCTACCGACGATGATCAGCGGGCCGCCGATGATGCCGATCCAGCCCAGCCAGGAGCGAAAGAGGGCGGTGCGCAACATGATGATACCCGCCAACAGCGCCCACAGACCGGTAAAGATAAACCCAAGATGTTCGCCAATCGAGAAGCCGGCATAGAGATGGAATGCCTCGAAGACAATTTCAATCGCCTCTTTGCTGGCCTGGCTGGTGGCTGGGTCCACATAACGTGTCGCCAGGTGGGGCACGAGGAAAACCCAGCGGATAAAGCCGAGAAAGTTCGTCGCCCCGGCCAGCACGCCAAAGACGGTGGCTAGATTCAGCAGTGGCCCTTCGCGGTCCTTGAGCAGCGTGTGCAAAAAGATGACACAAGGGATGAGCAGCATCGAGACAAAGACCATGCCATACCACTGCAAGGTCAGGCTACTCCCGCCGGCCTGATACTGCGTTAACACATAACCGGTCGGCATACGCAGAATATCGGGATATTCATAGTTGATTGACAGCAAGGTGAAGAAACCGTTAAAGCCAAGCGTGGCAACGAGAAAGAGCACGCCCGTGAGTTTGTAAAACCGTGTGTTGTTCATGTGATAGCTTCCTGTCGAATGTGGATGATGAATTGGTTTAGACAGCGTTGTTTGGGACAAGGATAGCCTGTGGTAGCCTAAAAGTGATGTGACTTGGGGCATATCATGAGGTCATAGTGGAGGTCATAGCATAAGGGGCATTGTGAACAAAAAAAGGTCATACCACCGCCATCGGTGATATGACCTTTTTGTTTGTGTTGTAATCGTTCACCCCCTCCTAACCTCCCCCAGTCTGGGGGAGGAACCGTTCCCTCCCTTACCAGGGGAGGGTTAGGGAGGGGTCTGAACGGCTACTTTGTGTTTGTGTCGGGGTGACGGCAAGCCAATGCCCCTACGTGAAGAAGCCTAATTCCACTGTCCGGCGGATCGCTTCCCAGCGATTGCGCACGCCCAGCTTGCCCAGGATGTTAGACATATGATTTTTCACGGTGCCGACCGTAATGACAAGTTGATCGGCGATAGCCTGGTTGCTGGCACCGGCGACGACCAGGCGCAAGACCTCCATCTCGCGCTCACTCAGCGGCTCGACCAGGGCTTGGTTGGCTGCACTGTGATTAGGCGGTGCGTGGTGGGCAGCGGTTGATGGCACTGTGTCTCCCAAGGCCGCCAGCACTTGGTCGCGATAGGGGGTGGGTGGGAGTTGGACCAGTAGGGGGACAAGGGCTGGCCCTTGATCCGCCAATCGCCGTACATAGCCTGCGGCGGCACCAATCGCGATCGCCTGCTGCAGCGCCTGGCGCGCATCATCCGGTCGCGCCAGCTGGTTGAGCGCCAACGCACGCAATGCCTCGATCTGGAGCCGGCGACCGGCCCATTCCTGCGCAGTCGTTGCCAGCCGGTCAAGCAATGTCAACACCGTTTGGGCATAGGTTGGGCCTTGTGCCAGATAGAGTTGGGCCAGCGTTAGATAATGAAAGGGGTAGCCGTCGAGTGGCGCGGACGGGGGTGGGATGGTTTGCGCCAGCACCCAGGCCCAAGCCCGTTGCCCTTCCCCTTGCAACAACCACAGCCGGGCTTGGTTGGCGGCGAGCCGGGGCTGCGTATCGGCGCGGGTTGATTTGGGCGCCAGGGCGACGGCCTGGTCAAAGGCCGCTTGCGCCGCTGTACTGTCACCCTGCGCTTGCTGCACCCAAGCCAGGGCGAGGTACCCATCGATCAGCACATATAAATTGCGCTGACGCTGCGCCAGGTCAAGCCCATCCTGGAGCAAGCGTTGCGCCTGCTCCAGTTCATTGCGTTCATAGCACAAACGGCCCATGCCCACCCGCGCCGAATCGACAATCGGCCAGGGCCAGCGGTTGGGCCGGCTTTGTGCAAAACTTTCCGCCTGGGCCAACAGCGTCGCCGCACCGGCCAGATCGCCCTGTTCCACCTGCAGCATGGCAAAATTATAGCGCGCCCCTGATGCAATGACGACATTGTCGCTGGCCTCAGCGGCGGCGATGGCGCGTTGAAAAGTCCGCTGCACCGTCGCCCAGTCGCCATCAGCTCCACTAAAAGAAGCCAAGACATAGCTGATTGTGCTCTGGATAAAGAGGTTGTCGGGGCCGGCCAGGCGTAACGCCTCTTCCATCAGCCGAGGCGCGGTGGGTTTGTCGCTGACCCCCGCCTCAATGGCACGCAGGGCGGCAATCTCCGCAAACAGGGTCGCGTTTGCGTCTGCCTGTGCATCTGCGCTCTCGGCCAAGGCACGTTCAGCCTGCTGTACTGCTACTTCCACATTACCAATCGGAATTTCGAGCAAGCGCAGCCAGCCTTGGGCAATCGCCAGCCGTGGGCGTCTCTGAATCAGCGCTGCCGGTAAGTGCGCCAGCCAGCGAATGGCCGTATCAAAGAAGCCCCGTCCAATCAGGGCGCGGATCTCCTGCTCCACCAACTGGGTGACGCGGCCCAGATCCCCGGCTTGGCGGGCATGTTCAACGGCTTCATCCAGCAGCCCTTGCGCTTCAAACCAGCGGCTCGCCCGCTGATGGAGTTCTGCAATTTGGTCAGGCGCATGCTGGCGTAGTTGTTGGCGCAGCATTTCGGCAAAGAGGTGATGATAGCGATACCAGTAGCGCTCATCATCAAGCGGGATGATAAATAAGTTGGCCTCTTCCAGCTCTTGCAAAAGCGCACGTGCGGGGCTACCCAGCAGGTCGCCGACCAGTGCATCGCACAAGGGGCCACACATCCGCTCTAGGATGGCCGTGTCGCGCAAAAAGGTTTGGACTGCGGGCGAGCGCTGCGCCAGCACCTCTTCGATGAGATAGTCGAGAATAAACCGATTGCTGCCGGAAAAGTTTTGGACAAAGTTCGCGCCATCGACCCGCTGGTCAAGGCTCAGCGCGGCCAGTTGCAGACCGACCACCCAGCCTTCGGTGCGTTCGTTTAAGCGCGCCAGGTCAGACTGCGTTAAGGCCAGGTGGGCAAAGTTCTGAAAAAGCGTGCGGCTCTCTTCGATGGTAAAGCGTAGATCCGTGGCCCGTAGTTCGTTCAAGAGACCGCGGGCGCGCATGCGTGCCAAGGGCAGGGGTGGGTTGGCGCGGCTCGTCATCACCAGATGAAGTTGGGGCGGCAGCTGTTCGAGGAGGAAGGTGAGCGCCTGGTGGATGGCCGGCGTCTCAATGACATGGTAATCATCCAAGACCAGGATCAAGGGGCGGGGCGCTGTAGCCAGATCGTTAAGCAGGGCAATCAGCACTTCCTGCGCCGGCGCCGGCTGGGGACTCTGCAAAAGGACAAGCGCCCCTTGGCCCACGGTCGGTTCGCCCAGTTGCAAGGCGGCGATGAGATAGCGCAAAAAGCGTTGAAGATCGTTGTCACCCCCATCCAATGCGAGCCAGACGGCTGGTCGCGCAACTTGGTGCAACCACGCACAAATCAGGGTCGTCTTACCAAAGCCGGCCGGCGCGGCAACCAGTGTCAATTTACCGGTCAGCCCCGCCTGCAACTTGGTAAAGAGGTGCGGTCGCGGGACCCAGGTTGGCCGGACAACCGGCCGGTAGAGCTTTGTCTGTAACAGTGGGCTGGTCATGTTTTGCTCCGGGCAACCAGGCAGAAAGCGTTAGATTAATCTACCCCTACCCGCGCCCGTGGGGTGATCGCGCAAATGGTGACATGCTCATCACCCTGATCAGCAACCAGCGTAATCAACGCCTTGCGCAAAAGGTAGCGGGTGCGTTGCATGCGCACATCATCTTGGTTTGTAAAATGGATTATACAACCGATTGGTAGAGGCGGGTAGTTCTATTATTGTGTAAGTCATATTCATGACTTTTGGTGGATCTGTGTAAGCTGCTTCCTGAATAGTGTCAACAAGACAACTCCAATATCCCCTTGCTGAACTTTTGCGGTATACTTAACCAGCTTTACAAGCCACCATTTACTCGATAGTCATTTAGTAAATATGGTCACACACTAGGTAAGGAAAATCATGACCGAAAAAAATACAAAAATCATCTATACCCAAACCGATGAAGCGCCGGCCTTGGCGACCTACTCGCTGCTGCCGGTTATTCAACGGTTTATGGCCGCCGCCGGTGTGGTGGTCGAAACGAGCGATATTTCGTTGGCAGGGCGCATTATTGCGAACTTCCCCGAAAAGCTGACCGACAGCCAAAAACAGCCTGACGCGCTCACCGAACTTGGTGAATTGGCCAAAACGCCCGAAGCCAACATTATTAAGCTACCCAACATCAGCGCCTCGATTCCCCAATTGGTCGAAGCGATCCAAGAGCTACAAGCCCAGGGCTACGATATCCCCGATTATCCGGCTGAGGCCCGCACCGATGAGGAAAAAGCGATTCAAGCGCGCTATGCCAAAGTATTGGGCAGCGCCGTCAATCCCGTCCTGCGCGAGGGCAACTCGGACCGCCGCGTCGCCGCGCCAGTCAAACAATTTGCCCAAAAGAATCCTCACTCGATGGGCAAGTGGAGCCCCGACTCGAAAACCCATGTCGCCCATATGGCGGGCGGGGATTTCTATGGCAGCGAAAAGTCCGCCGTGATCGACCAGGCCGGCAATGTGAAGATTGAATTTGTTGGGGCTGATGGCACGACCAAAGTACTCAAAGAGAAAACGGCGGTTTCCGCCGGTGAAGTGATTGACGCCTCGGTGATGAGCTGCCAGGCCTTACGTGCCTTCTATGCCGATGCGATTGCCGAAGCCAAACAACGCGGCGTGCTGCTCTCCTTGCATGTCAAGGCCACGATGATGAAAGTCTCCGACCCGATCATCTTTGGTCATGCCGTAACGGTCTACTTTCAACCGGTCTTCGAGAAACATGCGGCCCTCTTTGCCGAGTTGGGCGTCAACCCGAACAACGGTCTGGGTGATCTCTATGCCAAGATCGAGACGCTGCCCGCGGATAAGAAGGCTGAAATTGAAGCCGATATTCAAGCCTGTTACGCCGAGCGGCCCCAGCTGGCAATGGTCGATTCCGACAAGGGGATCACCAACTTGCATGTGCCCAGCGATGTGATTGTCGATGCCTCGATGGCCGCCTCGATTCGGGCGTCGGGCAAAATGTATGGCACCGACGGCAAGCTCTATGACACCACCGCGATGATCCCGGATCGTTGTTATGCGGGGATCTACCAGGAGATGATCAGCTTCTGCCAGCAACATGGGGCCTTTGATGTCACCACCATGGGCAATGTCGCCAACGTTGGGTTGATGGCGCAACAGGCCGAAGAGTATGGCTCACACAATAAAACCTTTGAGATGGCCGGGGCCGGTAAGGTGCGCGTCGTCGATGGGGCTGGGCAGACGTTGATGGAACACACGGTCGAAAAAGGTGATATCTGGCGCATGTGCCAGACCAAAGATGCGCCGATCCAAGATTGGGTCAAGCTGGCGGTCAACCGTGCCAAGGCGACCGGTGTCCCTGCCGTCTTCTGGCTGGACGCTAACCGCGCGCATGATGCCAACTTGATCGCCAAGGTCAACCAATCACTGCAAGCCTACGACACGACTGGGCTGGAGATCCTGATTCTCGCCCCCGTCGAAGCCATGCGCTATACGGTCGAGCGCGTGCGCGCCGGCAAAGACACGATCTCGGTAACGGGCAACGTGTTGCGCGACTACCTGACCGATCTCTTCCCGATTCTCGAACTGGGCACCAGTGCTAAGATGCTCTCGATTGTACCGCTGCTGGCCGGTGGTGGCCTCTTTGAGACCGGGGCCGGTGGCTCCGCGCCCAAACATGTCGAACAATTTGTCGAAGAGGGTCATCTGCGTTGGGATTCGATTGGCGAATTCCTCGCCCTGGCCGTCGCCTTGGAGGATCTCGGGCGCAAGACAAATAACGCCAAGGCGATATTGCTGGCTGATACCCTGAACCAGGCCATCGGCGCGATTCTGGACAACAACAAGTCCCCCTCGCGCAAGGTGCGTGAGTTGGATAACCGGGGTAGCCACTTCTATTTGGCACTCTACTGGGCGCAAGCCCTGGCCGCCCAAAGCCAGGATAGTGCGCTACAAGCCGAATTTGCCCCATTGGCCCAAGCCCTCGCCAGCCATGAAGGGGCGATCATCGCCGAACTCAATGCGGCCCAAGGGCAGCCAGTGGACATTGGCGGCTACTACCATCCTAACGATGAGAAAGCGACCAAGGCCATGCGCCCCAGTGCCACGTTTAATGCGGTGCTGGCGGCGTAGGGATTAAAACCATCAGGACTTACGCAGTTACCGGCGGCTGAGCAGGGCGCTTGTGGCTTGCCAATCATGAGAGAATCTTTGGGTGCGAAGTCAGCGGTAACTGCGTAAGTCCTAATCATATAAAAGTCGTACATTTGTAGACTGGAAAATGGCTCGTTTGGGCCATTGATCAACAAACCCCGAAGACCACGTGCCTTCGGGGTTTGTTGATCAATGTTGCAAAATCATTGGACAGATGTAGGGACGCCCGCTACGAGCGACAAGGATTGAGTTAGTTCGTCGGTTGTAGCAGCCAGTGTTGAGAAGCAGCACCATAGTAGGGCCATTGGGCAATGTTGGCACCATCAGTGACTGCACCGTTCCACACGTTTAACGCTTGCCCGCTATGAACAGCAATCAGCTTATAGGCATCGCCGCCGACAAATTCAATCCGCCATTTTTGGTTGGCACCCCCCGTGCAACTGTTTTGCTGAACATTGGCGCCGTTGGCGGTGCTGGCATTGGCGACTTCCATACATTTGCCGCTGTGGAGCGCGTTCAGCGTATAGGCGCCATCACTGGTCGGCGCGATTGTCCAAATGTGGCCCTGACCACTACAACTCCCCTGGGAGATATTGGCCTGATTGGCTGTACTGGCGCCATCCACATCAGCGCATTTATTGCTATGCACTGCCTTTACGAGATAATTGCCATTGAAAGTTGTCGAACTGCTGGCTAGCGGGTAGCTCACCACTGGCTCATTGCCAACATTGGGCATAAGATAGAGGCAAGCATTATCCGAATCGCGCGCAATGATCCAAGGGTGGGTGTCATACGTTGCCTGCACTTTGGTCTGGCCAGGTGCAATGACGCCGTAACTTTGACGCACCCCGCTGGCGTTGATCCAGAAGAGTTCAAGCTGGGTACTGCTGTTATTTTTCACCTGTAGGGCGACCGGCTTGGTGTTCTGCTTGGGACGAACAATGCTTTCTACATTACAACGGTTGGCGCCGGCAATGACAAATTCGATATCCATGCCGCCGCCGGCAGAACCGCCAGCATTCGTGGCACTATACGATTGCGCCTTGAGGCGATAGGCGCCTATGCCCAGCGTGTAGGGGGCGTAATTGCCGTTCGTGTTACCAGCCAGGGCGTAAGGAACGGTGTTTTCGATCCTGGTGGTTGTACGGATGCCGGTGAGATCGAGCTTGACACTGGCAACTGTACCAACGGCATCCGCACGCACGGTCAGATTGGTGGTGCCGATGGCATCCAGGTTAACCACAACGCCATCGTAGAGCGGTTGAATATCCTGGTCAGTATCCGCATTGACCAGGGTCAACCCGGCAATCGCCGAGCCGCAACTGCCGCTGCTGAGACCGCCATCGGTATCGCTGCTGTTCCAACTGACACTATTCCAACTCACGCTATTCCAACTAACACTATTCCAACTGACACTGTTCCAGCTAACCGAGTTCCAACTGACGCTGTTCCAACTGACACTACCCCAAGTGATTGGTTCAGTACCGCTCCACAGGCGCTGGCTGGCGGCAATGCCGGTGTTGGCGCTTTGGGTGGTTGTGCCATTGACAGCGGCAGAAATATCGAGATAACCAGCGCCGGCGGCACAACTTTCCGGTCCGCTAAAAGGGCGGGCAGTGGCCCGTAGGCGATGCTTCACCTGATCGGGCGTTAGGTTGGGTTCATCTTCGAAGAGAATCGCCACCGCGCCGGCCACAACCGCCGCCGCCATCGACGTGCCGGACATTTTGAAATAGCGGCTGTTATTGGGCGCGGTCACTGTGTTGCTGGGGTTGGCTACAACCAGATTACTATCATCGCTGGCTAAAACGCTGACGATATTGCTGCCGGGGGCCACTAAATCCGGTTTTAAGAAACCATCGGAAGTCATGCCATAGGCCGAAAAGGGCGACAGGGTGTCATCGGTGATGCTCACAGTCCCTTTGTCATCGACTGCGCCAACGGTGATCACAAAGGGATCGTTGGCAGGCGGATAGAGCCGTTGTTTCCCACCATTGCCGGCAGAGACAACGACCACAATCTTATTAAACCACAGCACTTCCAATGCCGCGTTCAAGGCGCTTTTGTTATACGATTCAGGGATGCGGCTGTTGAGCGACAGGTTGACAATCTTGATATTATAGTTCGAGCGATTGTTGTAGATCCATTGCAACCCCTCAACCACGGTGGAAGTATTGCCGTGGCCGCGATCATTCATCACCCGTACATCCACCAAGCGCGCTTCCGGCGCCACCCCCATGTAAACACGCCCGGAGCTATCACCCAAACCGGCAATCGTCCCGGCAATGTGGGTGCCATGACCATAGTAATCATCGGGTGTCGAGGCGCCGGGAACAAAATTGACTTGGCCGGCGAGGCGACTGGTGCCTGTATAATTATTTAGATCAACATGGTTGGCAATGCCGCTATCGACGACGGCTACCGTCACAGCCCAGCCGCGCCGGTAGAGGCCGACATTCCATAATTGATCGGCACGAATGGCCTTGACAAAGGTGTTCGCCATTTTGGTCAAGTCGATGCAGTGATAGCTGCAAGTTGTTCTGGCGCTGTCGCCAGCCCGTGCGATTTGCTCCGCTTTTGACAAACTTGCCTCGGTTGCATCCGCTGTCAAATTGCCATCCGCCCCAACGTTCACCAGTGGTAAATAAAGCCGGGTGGCGGCCACCGGTTGGTCGCTCGCCGCTGGGATCAGGTCGATGTTGATGGTGTCGAGATAAAAGCGCGCCGGTTCGCTAAAGGTGGGCGAAGTGATTACACGCACAGTGGCTGCGGCAGAACGATAGGCCGCAAGATCATAGCTGACATATTGGATTTCAGCATCGGTGACAGGGCCGGTCAGACGCCCGATTTCCTGCCAGCTATTGCCACCATCAGGTGATAGCTCAATCAGCACAAAATCTTGGTCGCTTTCAAAGCCTTTGCGGCGGTAGGATAGATGTAACGTGGCGTCCGTTGCCTGTGCCAGATCAACCTGTCGCCACGCGCCCTTGACCGCGCCTTGCAACCGTAGCCCTTGTAAAGCGCCGCCCCAGAAAGGGGTCACCGCAACATCACCCAGGGCCGCTCCATCTGCTTCCCCAACCTCCTGCCAGGCGCCGGCCCAGCCATAACTGCCGCTGCTGCCGTTGTAGGTCACGTCGGTAAAGTCATCAGCGGCGCTGAGGCCAGTGTTATTTGTGGTCATAACCGGCGCATCTAAGGAAATCCATTTGATGGCAGGGCTGGTAGCCAACGCTGTGACGGCGTACGCCGGCAACTCTGCGGCAAAGGATTGGATCATTGGGAAGCTTTTGGTCACACGCCCACCAACAGATGCCACTGCTTTCTCTGCCGTACTGTTTTGCCCGGCTTTCTGGACAATTACCGCCACCAGTTCATTGGGGTCGGTCACGGCTAGGGTCAGCAGATAATCCTGAATCTTACTTACGCCAATATTAGTCGAGGCCGACTGCGCCGTAGCCCGCAGTGGCAATAGTAGGGAAATCAATAAAGTCACAATCAGTATCGGATGTAAACGATTTCTATCCACTGAATCATTACTCCTTATTATTGAGAATATCAGCCATGCGCAGCTACACCCCTGCAGGGGTGTAGCTGCGCATGGCTCAATCATTATAAATCTTGTTTCACCTGATTGTAGAGCGTAAATAATATTTTTTTTTATTACAGAATATTAATAGTGGCAGTGTGTAAAGCAAGATACGAAGAATGTTGTAGTGGCGTTATATAACAAATAATGGAAAGATTGCTCTCAAGTTAATCAGAAATTGAAAAACTAGAAGGTATATTTGTTAATTAGTAAAGAATCTGTCATTTTTTCGTAAGCCTAACGCGGTTAAACTGAGGTAATAGCGTATAACGGCCAAGGTCGTACTTCTACTATGTCTCTAAAAGTCCAGATTTAGCAGCATGAGAGGAAGAAAAATTCAGATGTGCAAATACTTTTCAGCTGGTAAGTGGACCCTACTGCAACGGGCAATCCATCTCTTGGTCATTGTTACCTTACTCGGTGGGTTAGTGCCCACGACCGGCGTTTGGGGGGCGGTAGCGATTGAGAAACTTCAACCTCTCCTGCGCCAACTGGCGATCGAGGAACCTGCGTTAATGGTTGATCTGATTGTGCAGCAGGGTGAACAAACGGATCAGGTGGCGCAGCAAGTGGTGGCATTAGGTGGCAAGGTGCGCCATACGCTCACCATGATCAATGCCCTCGCGGTGACCATGCCGGCCAAAGCGCTGCCTACCTTGGCCCAATTGCCCGCGGTGCGGGTGATCTCGCTTGATAGTCAACTCTACAAATCGAGCACCTTGGCGGGTGAAGAGACGGTTACCCTGCGCGAAGATTTTAGTGACGCCGTCGTTGTGCCGGCCGCCAATGGTTTTGCCGGTTTAGGTACCTGGTCGGGGCAATCCTGGCAGGAGCTTGGTGAAAGTGACGGGTCTGCTGCCGGTGACGTGGCGTTAACCACCTTCTTTGGTGGCACGGCCCAAGGACTGCGCTTACAGAATCGTGAGCGCGGGCTGGTGAGTATCGTGCCGCTGACTGAGGCCGCCGCTGCTACGCTCACCTATGCCTACCGGCGCAAGGATTTTGATGACGCGAACGACTATGTGACCGTGGCGATCTCGACCGACCGGACTGTTACGTGGACCATTCTCGAACAACTGAGTGGGCCGGCCACGGATAATAAAATCGAAGTCACCCAGCTTGATCTGACGCCCTATGTCACTGCTGGGGTGCAGGATTTGACCTTGCGCTTTCTCACGTCGGAAGCTTTTGACGTCACTGACAAATTTTATGTGGACTTTATTCAGGTCGAATATACGCCGATCCCTGACACGGCACCAATTGAGAGTGTAGGGGAAAACCGCGTCTTTCTACCGCTAGTCAGCGGTGATGGCGATACGGCGGCTGCTACCCTGCCAGGGGAACCCACGCTCCAAGCTGCCGAGCGCAATAACCTGCGCAATGTAACTGACATCTTCGATACCAACAATTTTGACGGCAATGTTGGTTGGGAAAATTGGTCGACCAGTTGGCTGGAGAACGAACCCGCCTCGGGTGGTGTCGGCCCGACAGTGGGACGTGTTCAGGTGGTGGGGAGCGACTTGCGCCTCAACAACTCTGGCAACTATAGCAACAAGCCAAGTGCCGCGCGCGGGGCCAACCTGGGCAATGGCGTGAATGGTGCGATCCTTGACTTTGGCGTTTTCACCTCACTGGGGGTGGATGCCGGCGACGTAGCTGTGGTGGAAGTCTCTAAAGATGGTGGGGCTTCGTATACGATCCTCGAAACCTTCACCGGCATCACCGGCAATACCTACCTGAACCGCAGCTACAATGTGAGCCGTTTTGCTAGCGCAAATTTCCGTGTGCGCTTCCGACTCACTGCCGGCTATACCAGTAGTGATGAGTACTTTAACCTCGATTACATCATGGTCTACTATAGCCGCATCGACAGTGGATCGACGGTTTCGCTGCTGGTTCCCAGCTACCAAAGTGGGTGGCGCTATCTGGATAACGGCTCTAACCAAGGCACGGCCTGGCGCCAGCCGGGCTTTGACGCGGGCAGTTGGCCCGTTGGCCGCTCGGAGTTGGGCTATGGGGACTATGATGAGGGCGGGAGTATCAACTATGGTAGTGACCCGAATAATAAACCAATCACGGTTTACTTCCGGCGCGCTTTTCACGTATCCGATGTTGCCCAGTTTTCTGACCTAAGCCTTGATCTTGTGCGGGATGATGGCGTGGTCGTCTACCTCAACGGCAACGAAGTGTTGCGCGACAATCTGCCCACCGGCACGATCACCTATCAAACCAGGGCGAGCCGTGATATCAGTAACCGCAACGAGGAGATGGCCTGGACTTCGTATGCTCTCTCCCCTTCACTGCTGAAAAACGGCGAAAATGTGATCGCCGTCGAAGTGCATCAGTCGGCACCCAACAGTGATGATCTCTCCTTTAACTTGGAATTGGGCGGGTGGAGCACCTGCGTTGATTGCATCAACACTTCGATCCTCGGCGGTGCCTATGCCCAATCGATTCGGGCGACGAATCTGTGGAATGGCACCCCCCGGCTGCAAGGCCAAGGGGTGACCGTGGCGGTGATTGATAGTGGGATTGCCCCGCACTTTGATAGCCAAAATGGTTTGCTGAGCGACCGCGTGCTGGCACGCGTCAACTTTGTCAGCGGCGCTACCTCAGTCGATGATACGAATGGTCACGGCAGCCATATCGCCGGGACGATTGCCGGGAACGGTGCCAAATCTGGTGGCGTGTATGTGGGGATTGCGCCCAATGCCAACCTGGTCGACGTACGCGTGACTGATGACAAGGGCCGCGGCAGTATGTCGGATGTAGTCGCCGGCATTCAGTGGGTCTATCAAAACCGCAACGCCTACAACATTCGCGTCGCCAACCTATCGCTCAACAGCACTGTTGCCGAGTCCTATCACACCAGTCCCCTGAATGCGGCGTTGGAGATACTCTGGTTTAATGGCGTAACCGTCGTTGTCTCGTCCGGTAACAATGGCAGCAGCGCCAGTGGCGTGATCTATCCCCCGGCCAATGATCCCTTTGTGATTACGGTCGGCGCAGCTGATGACCGGGGTACGGTTGCGATTACAGATGACCTGATGCCCAGCTTCTCGGCTTATGGGAATACCGTCGATGGTTTTGCCAAACCCGATTTGGTCGCACCGGGGCGCAACATCGTCAGTTTGCTTGCCAGTGATGACAGCAACCTGGTGCTGGCGCATCCCAACAACGGAGTCGCTGCCAGCAATGGTGCGAACTACTTCCGGATGTCGGGCACGTCGATGGCATCAGCCGTGGCGGCTGGGGCAGTGGCGCTATTGTTGCAAGACGAACCTAATCTGACCCCGGATCAGGTGAAATATCGCTTAAAGGCGACGGCCAACAAGAGTTGGAGTGGGTATACAGCCCAAAAAGCGGGCGCGGGCTATCTGGATATCGTTGCCGCGGTCAACGGCACAACCACCCTTAGCGCCAACACCAACATTGCCGCCAGTCAGCTGCTCTGGACTGGTACGCAACCCGTCGTCTGGGGGAGCGTCAGTTGGAACAGCGTGAGTTGGAATTCGGTCAGTTGGAATTCGGTGAGCTGGAATAGTGTCAGTTGGAACAGCGTCAGTTGGAATAGCGTGACCTGGGAATGAGTCAGCGCCCTTGAGTTCGTAGCAGTCAACAAGTCATAGCCGGCCACCACTTTACAGCAAAGTGGTGGCCGGCTATGTTATGGCTGCCTCTGCCAAATCCGCATGCTATTTTCTCCTGTGCCTTAGCACACAATTCGCCTGCCGTGTATCGCATACCGCGGTGATGCTTTTACTGGTATCATTACAGAAAATTCAGTCATGGGGCACTGGCCTAATTCGTCCACCACCCCATGACAAGTAACCAGTGAAATAATCCAACCCAGCTTGTCGCTGGCGCTCAAACAGGGTGAACCGAACTGATGCGAACGTTACTTTTGTGCTGCACGATCTTTTGCTCGACGATTTTTGCCTTTGTTATGGTGCAACCACTCCAGGCCAGTAGCGGGGTCAACCCTTGGCTAACTGCACCATTGCCACCACCCACGCCAACCAGTGACAACCATGAAACCGTACTACTCAGCTCGGATGTGCCTCCTGTTCCGACGGCAACCCCCAGTGTGCCGGCTGACCAGCGACCAGGACGAGGGCCGACGCTCAACGCGCCTTTTGTGTTACAGGTGGGGGAGACCGGTACCCTTGCCGAGGCCGACTTTCAACTTACCCTACGCTCACTGACCGCAGATTCGGGCTGTCTTACCGCCAATGACTGTGCGGTGATGCTGGCGGAGGGCACGCTCGTGTTGCAACAGGGCGATCAACGGGAAGTACTTAGCTTTAATGTCAGTTTTACCCCTGCACAACCCTTTGCTTATGACTTTGCCGGCTATGTAGTCGAACTCGTTCACCTCAAACAAGGGCGCGCCGGCGCGCAGCTGGCGACCTTTCTCGTGAGAAAACCGACCGCTACCGTCGCGCTTCCGACCCCGGAACGCATCGCCCGTTGTCCGCATTTCAGCCGCTTTGCCGCCGCCGCCATCCTCCAGGAAGCGATGGCACAGGAGGCCGTCGCCAATCTCGTTTTCGGACCGCTTGCGCCCGACACGACCGCGGTTACGGGCCTCTGTGGCTATGTCACCACCGCCTTTAGCGATAAAATAAAAGTATATGCAGATTCTTGCAGGGACATAGGGTTGGCCTATCTGGAGTGGGCTGTCAGCAGATTGGTGGGAGTAGGTCAAATCTGCATAAACTTGTGCTATACTCAAATCAGAATGAAACCCCTCGTTTCGGTCAGCGTGCGTCGCACTGACCAAAGAATCTAGCGGACTGGAAACAGTTGGCGGTCAGTGCGACGCACGCGATCCCGTTAGCCAGCAAAACTCCGGTTCTCAACTTGACTTCAGTATAGCATCAAAGATTGCAGATCAGCCTGCCTATTGTATCCCAGCAATGTGATTTGTGAATCGGTTACGTCACTCCCGCCGCAAGTACAATACTGACTCCAACCCGAAGGGCGACGCAAAGTGGCGTATACTGCCCCCTTTGATCGGCTCTCCTACGGCACTCTCTGCCGCCAAGGTGTTAAACCACTCCACCCTGAAGACTAGTAGCTCGATCCCCACGTAGAGATCGACCCGATCATCATCAACCTATAGACCAGATACTCCTCGCCGACATGAGCCAGGCCGTAACGGGCTGAGGAAAATTTATTGCGCGACAAGGCTGGGAATGCGCAGATGACGTTGCCGCTTCTTGGATCTCTGCCCGCCTTGCTTTTATACTTTGATTGCTGTTGCAAACGCAAGGCCTGAGCGACCAATTTACCGATATCCCGATTTACTGATTTACTCTCTTGCAATAAAAACATGTACCAAATGGATGGAGCGTAACCAATGTTATTCAATATGAAAGATCTGTTGGCCGTGGCCCGTGCCAATCAATTTGCGGTGCCGGCCTTTAACATTAGCAGTAGTATGCTGCTGAAAGGGGCGGTGGAGGCCGCGGTGGAGCAGCATTCGCCGGTAATTATTGCCATCCACCCGACTGAGTTAACCTTTGTGGGCACTTCTTTTGTCAAGGCGGTGCTAGACGAAGCGATCCGCGCCCCGATCCCCGTCTGTGTCCATTTGGATCACGGCTCCTCGCCGGCGCAGATTATGCAGGCGATTCAGTGTGGCTTTACCTCGGTGATGATCGATGCCTCTCATCTGCCGCTGGCGCAAAATATCGCCGCCTCTCAGCCGATCGTGGAACTGGCCCACACCGTCAACGTTTCGGTGGAAGGGGAATTGGGCACCATTGGCTCGACAGGCCCGGAAGCCGAAGCGGGGGCGGATGAGATTACCTATACCGATCCCGAGGATGTGGTCACCTATGTTGCGGCGACAGGGGTTGATACTTTGGCCGTGGCGATTGGCACCGCGCATGGCATCTATCCCAAGGATAAAAAGCCCGAGTTAAAGCTCGACTTGCTCAAGGAGATCGCGGCCCGCACTCCGATCCCTCTGGTGTTGCATGGCGGCTCGGCCAACCCCGACGACGAGATGCAGGCCGCGGTGAAGCTGGGGATCAGCAAGATCAATATCTCTAGTGATATGAAGAACGCCTTCTACAAAAAAGCGCGTGAAGTGCTCGCCAATCCCAACCTGTGGGAGCCAAACTCGATCTACCCGCCGTGCATCGACGCCATGAAAGTCGTCTGCCGCTACAAGATCGATCTGTTCAACGCCACCGGGAAGGCGGCACTGTACTAGACGTGGCTAGTTTCTGTTGCGAAAGATATCGCCTTTCGCAACAGAAACTAGTTGTTTACCAATTTTTTGCCAGCGCTTTTTTGTCTTCATCACCCGCAGTTACGGGTTGACCGAAGTCGAATTTGCCCACATCCTCAACAGCTTTCCCCTGGTGCCGGAGACAGCCAAGGTGGCGGCGCAAAATGCTTATCGCGATATGGCGAGGGGGTTGATCAAGCGCGTGATGCGCTAGCGGTCAAATCGTTCCGCCTGAAGAACTTTAAGGCCATTCCCGACAGCGGGGTGGTCAAATTTACTCCACTGACGCTTAGCGCGTAGCGCAGGTCGGTTCCAGGTCGTTGGCAGGCTGCAGTAATTCATACTCCTGGATCAAAACATCTACTGGGATATTTAACCCCTGACTTAAGCGGCGAATCATCGGTAAGGTAAGCCGTCTGCGCTTTTCCATAATATCCCAGACACGCTGACGCGTACCGATGTAAGGTTCTAAGTCTTTGCGCGTTAACTCGCGTGCTTCGAGCACAAATTCAAGCATGGCAATAGGGTCAGCAGACGCTGCAATCGGATAATTGGCCGCTTCATAGGCTTTGACCAGCGCAACTAGCAACTCATAGCGGTTGCCGTCAGGTGTACCAGGCTCAACCTGGCCGATCATGCCGTCGAGTTCTGCTAAAGCCGCTTCATAATCAGCTTCGGTTTTGATCAGCCTTACCGTCACTGGTTCAGACATTGGTTGCATCAATGCGATCATATTCGGTATGGGTTCCTATAAAACGAACGTATACATCTTGAAAGCGATATTCAATCTTGACGATAAGACGATAATTGTTACCACCGATGTTGAAAACTACTCGGTTGTCGGGAAGAATATCGGCTGTATGATAATCTCGCTTAACGTCAGTTGGCGAAGACCACTCTGCCTTCCGCACATAATCATGCCAACGTTTCAAAGGTTGTTCGGCTTGGGGATGTAGTTCCCAATCGTCGCGCAATCTCTTTTTCCTCAATATACGCATTCCGTCTCCGTTTTGGAGACAGAATGCCATGCATCAAGCAAGTTGTCAATCACCCCCGCCTGGTCAACCCCGCATACCCCCACGCCAACCCTAACACAATCACCCCATAGACCACCTGCTGGAGCGCCTGCCCCACATTGAGGAAGGTGAGCATCGAGTTGAGCACGCTAAGGATCAGTGCGCCAAGGATCGTGCCGGTGTAGCCGCCCATGCCGCCAAAGGTGGAGGTGCCACCGATGACCACGGCGGCAATCGAGGGCAACAGAAACGCGCCGGCCAGTTGCAGATCGACCATGCCGGTGCGCCCGCCCAACAGCAGGCCGCCGATCGAGCCGAGGATGCCGGCTGCGGCATAGGCGCTAATCCGCACTTGCCAGACCCGTACCCCGGCCAGCCGCACGGCCACCTCGTTGTCGCCAATCGCATAGAGCAGCCGACCCCACCCGGTCCGCCGCAGTATCCAGAGCAGGATGAGCGCCACCACCAGCCACACCACCACGCTGTAGGGAATCCGATTGCCCAGAAAGGCCCCGCCCCCCAACAGGCGAATAAAGTCGGCGACTTGGGTGGAGCCTTGCAGAATGGTCTGCGTCCACCCCGTAAAGAGCCCCAATAAAATGGCCGCCATCGCCAGGGTCATGATCAACGGGTTGACCCGGAAGACCGCCACGCCAATGCCATTGGCGGTGCCCACAATGAGTCCCACCAGCAGGCCAAAAAGAATCGCTACCGCCGCGCCATTTGGAGATTGATTGGCGGCCACATAGGCCGATGCAGTGGCGATCATGGTGATCGAAAGGTCGATGCCGCCGGTGAGCAGCAGAATGGTCTGCGCGCCGGCCAAAATGCCTAAGGGGGCCGCTTGGAGCAGCGTGTTGCGCACGCCGCTCACCGACAGGTAATTCGGCTGAATGGTGCCGGTGATCAGAAAAAGGATGATCAGTACCGCGCTCAGGATCAGGGTGGGGCTTTCCGCCAGCAACGTTTGGAAACGCACGGCCAGGCCAGGGGTTGCTTTGGGTTGATCAGGTGGGGCCGGTAGGGTTGAGTGGCTCATGCGGCGCGCTCCCGTGATAAGGTCACCAACCCACCAATCATCATCACCCCCGCAATCAAAACGCCCTGGATCACCTGGGCACTGTTGGCACTAATACCCATGGCCGTTAGAATCGGATTGAGCATAATCAAGATCACAGAAGTGGCCACCACCCCCAACACCGAGCCGGTGCCGCCGGTGAGGGCGACGCCGCCGAGGACAATCGCCGCCACACTGTTTAAGGTCGCATTGGCCCCCACACTAAAGCGCGGGTCGCCGGTGCCGGTAATTGCAATGGTGGCTAGCCCCGCCAAGGCGGCCAATGCCCCGCCCAGCGCATACGAGACAATCTTTGCCTGTCGCGTATCCAGCCCGGCCAGCCGCGCCGCGACGGGGCTGCTGCCCAACGCGTACATCGACAGCCCAATGCGGCTGCGCCGCGAAAAGAAAAAGATGGCAAGCGCGGGGAGCAACATCATCAAAATGGGGATCAGGTAGTTACCACCAATCCCTGACTCTGATCCGGTAAAGAGCCAGCGAAATGCCGGGGCCGTGCCCCCGCCGGGTGAGGGCAAAATCCATAACGCCAGCCCCGACCAGATATAACTCGTCGCCAGGGTCACCACAATATCGGGCACGCCGGAGAGGTTGATCACATAGCCGGTCAACCCGTTGAGTGCACTGAGCAAGAGGATCACCGCCAAGGCCACCAGCACCACCACCCCAATCGGCTGATCGACCATGAAGCGGGCGGCGATGACATTGCTCAGCAGCAACAGCGAACCGAGCGAAAGGTCAATCCCGCCAGCAATGACGATGATCGCCTGCCCAATCGCCAGGTAGACCAGGGGCAGGCTATTTTTGCTGATCGATGAGATTTGGAACGCGCCAAATTTGGGAATCAGCGTGGCATACCAGAAGATCAGCGCGGCCAGCAGGAGCCAGACCCCCAGCGCCCAGCCATTGCGCGCCAACCCCCGTTGCCACGCCGTACGCCGTCTAGCCATGGTACTTCCCGATAAAACAGCACTCGCCATGCCGCAACCTCGCCCTTTCCGCCCAACTTGAATTGTCTAGTTTAATCACCGATGTTACGCAGTCAGTCCTTAAACACGCTGTCAACCGATTTTGAGAACAGGCACCATTAACGATGAAAATTTTTCTACCGCGAAGCACACCAAGAGCGCGAAGGAAGGCTTTTCTTTGCGGCTCTTCGCGACCTTGGCGGTGGCTATTTTCAGAACGGATTGAACGGATTCACCTTACCAAAATCCGTTCTACTAGCTACCTAAGAACGGATTTGGCCCATGCCCTCTGCTAAATCCGTTCTCAAAATCGGTTGACAGTGTCGTCTGCATAACATGAGTTAATCGAATTCCACGCCCAGTAGGCTGGCGATCACACCAATTTCGCCAACATGCTGATAGGGATGGGTCAGACCAAAGTTCATCAAACACTTGCCTTTTGTCCACCCCAAATAATTTGCCAGGAAGCCCGCCGCCTGTGAATGTGCCAACCCTTCATCCACTAAAATCAGCTGCAGGTGATCCGCTGTCATCGTGGCATCCAGATCGACCAACGCGATTTGTGTGACGATTTCGCGCGTACGGGCTTGGACTGCTTGCGTATAGTCATGCAAGGCCGCCAATTCAATCCGTTGATTCAATTCATCAACTTCGGCAAAGGTCATCTCGCCGCCAAGATGGCGCCAGGGCAGCTTCATCCGTTCCAGCCACGGACCGTCATCCAAGACTTGGGGGCGGTCCACCACAAAGCGGTTTAGCCCCGCATCTTCAACCCGCGCAAGGTGCCACAGATTCCAGGCAATCGAGTTGACCCGCGGATGGGGGCGCTGGCGCATTAAACTTTCTGGCACACTCTCCCAGACCCCGCTCAGCCAAAAATTGTACAGCACCTCATGGCGCTGTAAAAAGAGTTCTGCCAATACCACTGATTTATCCCCTTGCCTCTAAGCCATGCGCGGCGGTGAGCATGGAGCTCTCGGTCGCGGTGGCTGCCGCTTGTTCATCGACAATCCGGCCACCATGCATAATGATCACCCGGTCGCAGACGAGGGGAATTTCGGCCAGTTCGCTGGTGTAGAGCAGGATTGCCGCGCCATTGGCTGCTAGCTCGCGGAGTAGTGCGTAAATTTCCCGTTTGGTCTGGATGTCAATCCCGCGCGTGGGATCAAAACAGAGCAACGTGCGAAAGCCGGCAACCAGCCAGCGTCCGATGACCACCTTTTGCTGATTGCCACCGGAAAGGCGGCGGACCTGGGCTGCCGCGCGCGTGTCAATCGAGAGCCGACTAATCGCATTCCCCACGCGCGGTAGCTCGTCCGCGGGCACACGGCCCCAATGGCGCAGGCGGTTAAAAAGCGGCAGCGCCAGGTTTTGCCGCACGGGCAGATTGGGCAACAGGGCAATCAACCGATCCCCCGGCACCAGCACCACACCTTCGCCCACGGCATCGTAGGGCGAACGAAAGCGCCGCGGTTGCCCGCCCACATAGATTTCCCCCGCCGTTGGTTGGCGCTCGCCGGCCAACAGATCAAACAGGCGATCTTGTCCCTGACCCTCCAAGGCAACTACCCCCAACACTTCGCCTTTACGCACAGCGAAAGAGACGTCGCGCACCAGATCGCGTGCGCTCAAGCCCCGTGTTTCCAGGGCAATCTCCCCGTGGTCACGGCTGCTTTGCTGACTTTCCGCCACTGCTTTTGCGACCCCACCGAGCATGGCTTCGACCAATTGATGTTTGTTGACCAGGGCTGT
The DNA here is from genome assembly GCA_022842065.1 of Caldilineaceae bacterium. The sequence continues at coordinate 135,373 of JALHQH010000014.1, read as the reverse complement.
TTCCAACAGGGCGACATTACGCCCATCGCGTAGAATGGTGGCCCGGTCACAGATCTGCATCACCTCGGCCAGCCGGTGAGTGATCAACACTGCCGACCGGCCTTGCGCCTTCCACTCGGTCAGCAGGGCAAAGACGCGTTCGGCCTGATCCGCGGTCAGCGCGGCGGTAATCTCATCGAGCAGCAACACCTGCGGATCACGCGAGATCGCCCGCGCCAGATCGACCATCCGCAGCGAATCGAGCGGTAATTCACGCACCAGCGCGTTAAGGTCAAGCTGCCCCAGGTTAAAGCGTTCCAACCAACGCTGAAAGGTTGGGCGCGCGATCTGGCTCAGGCGCAGATTTTCAATGACGGTAAGATCGGGGATTAAGGCTGGGTCTTGGAAAACGGTGGCAATGCCGGCGTTGATGGCATCGGCTGGGGCGCGGAAGCGTTTGGCTTGCCCGGCTACCAGCACCTGGCCACTATCGGCTGCTTGCACCCCGGCCAAAATTTTGACCAATGTACTCTTGCCGGCCCCATTGGCACCAAGCAGGGCATGGATCTCCCCAGGGCGCACGGTAAAATCAACCGCCTTCAGGGCGACAACCGGGCCGTAGGCTTTGGCGATATTGGTGGTGGCAAGGAGTGGCTGTAACTCGTTCATATTCCTCAAGTAACTAACAAGGTGACAGGATGAAGGGGGACAGGGTGACAAGGTGAAGGGGTGACAAGGTGAGGGGGTGAAGGGGTGACAAGGTGACCGAGTAAGGAGTGATAAGCCCGCAATTGCAGCTCTCCCCGTCCCCTTGTCACCCCTTCACCCCTTCACCCCTTCACCCCCTCACCTTGTCATCTACTCGCCCGGACCCTTACAGGCCGAGACATCAGCGCTGCCGCTGTAGCTGGTGTAGGGTTCAATGTTTACATAGGTGCTCCAGCCCGGTTGTTGATCCGGGGCATAGAGTGTTTCCAGCCCGGCGGGGTCGTCAGTGGAGAAGACGGTCGGCGTGAGCAAGGTTTCCTGCGGCGGGTTCTGGCCGGTCAAGGCGTCAAGCGCAATTGCCAAACCAACCGCGCCGATGGCCGGTGGATTGGTGACCGCCGCGCCGGTTAAGCCGTCGTCCGCCAATTCGAGCAATTGGCCCACAAAGCCGTTGTTGTCCGCACCGACAATCGGCACAAAGGGCACATTGGCGGTCTGGAACTGTTCCACCACGGTGTAGTCGGTGCCGGAGGTCCAGATGCCATTGATCTCTTGGGTCGAGATCAGATCAAGCGCTTGCTGCGCCCCAGTCGAAGGATCCCAACCGGTGAAGGTTTCGGCCACGACCGTAATGTCGGGATAGTTCTCCAGCGCGGCCAGGAAGCCGTTGTGGCGGTCGGTGTCAGCAGGGACGCCGTCGATGCCACGCATTTCTACCACATTCCCGGTGCCGCCCATCTTCTCAAAGAGCCATTCGGCCCCGACCTGGGCATAGGCCGTCTGGTCGTTGGTGACGACATACGCGCCGGCGGCGGTGACGGCCTGGTCAACCGCCACCACGACGATGCCCTGCTCAATCGCAGCCTCAAGCACCGCGTTCAACCCTTCACGATCGGTCGGGTTGAGGATGATCGCATCGACGCCCTGGGAAATGAGCCCTTCCAGATCGGCGATCTGTTCAGTCGGGCCGCCATTGCGGTTGACGACGACCACGCTATCGACCAGCCCGCTGGCGGTGGCCTCGGCCTTGATCGCGCAGATCATCTGCTCGCGCCAGCCGTTGCCGACGAGGGTGTTGCTCACACCGATGACGTAACCACCTTCAGCTGCGGGCGCTTCGGTCGCCGCGGCGGTGTCGGCCCCTGCGTCGGCTGCGGGGGCGCTGTCACCGGCGGGGGCAACACAGGCGCCAACCAGCAACAGCGTGGTTAACAAGAATCCCAGGATGACTACTAGCTTTGTTTGTCGCTTCATACCTTCTCCTTTAGAAATTTGTTGACTGAATTGTCCAAAACAATGACGCTGCACAGAAAAGCGCTTCAAGGTTCAATGTTGTGCTAGAGTGATGGTTGTGCAAATGGGAAGAATCATTGATTCGGATTACCGTTGCTCGCGTGGAGGGTATGCGAGTAACTGCCTTTGGTGTGGCGGCCCGGCATGAGGATCATTGATCAATGGACCAGAGCATTGCCGCAGCTGAGTATAGCAGAGATTGGGGCGGTTGTCATCTTGCGCGGCCGGCGTGTGCATTTCACTTTGTGGCTGCGTTTCTGCGCCCACTCGTGTGTCGCACACGGCTTGCCCCCAAAGTGAAATGCCCTTTAGTGAGGCCCCCGCTGGCTGGCGTAAGCGCATCGCGACGCTGATCGCTATGCGTCCCTACAAAACGAAATCGTGATGTATTTTTCGCATGCTGACGCTGCACTCTAGCTTTGAGACTAATTTCACAATGTCTGTGAACATGCCGTCTCACCCATGTACGTGAAAGGAACACAAAATGAAAAATCGTTTTGGTGCAGCGCTATTCGCGTTGCTGCTGCTGTTGGTTCTTGTCCTGCCCACTCTGGCGCAGTCTGCTCCACCCACAACACCCCAGGCTGATAACATTATCACCAAGCTCTTTTTACCCTTGATCTCTGCAACTGACGCACAAGTGGCAGTCGCCGATGAAGTTGCTGATGAGGTGACCGATGCGGAAGTCCCGGCGGAAGTCCAACTGGCTGAGGCCGCGCTGCTGGAACTGTACGTGCCGCAAATCGCCGCCGCTGCCATCGCCGTCAATGGCAAAATCGCCTTTAGCAGCGATGCCGACGGTGATTTTGATATCTACACCATCAACCCCAATGGCACAGGACTTTTCAATGTTACGAATGCGTTGCCTGCGCTGCACCAGTCGCAGCCTGATTGGTCACCGGATGGAGCCAGGCTTGTCTTTACCGATGGCGATCCCCTGGCCAACTTTTCGCCAAGCAACCTGTGGGCGATTAATGCGGATGGCACGAATCCTACCCAACTGACCTTTGAAGAGGATCCGGAAGGTTTGGGCATTTTTATTGTCAACAACGAACCGGATTGGTCGCCCGATGGCACGAAGATTGCCTTTACCACCGTGCGTGAGGGGGACTTTGATATCTACGTAATCAATGCTGACGGCTCGAACCCCCACAACATGTTTATCAGTGAGCCAACCTATGAGTATGCGGGGTATCCAGCGGTTGAATGGGATGATTATGACGCGTCCTGGTCACCCGATGGCACCAAGCTGCTTTACACTGCCTCGCGCCCGACCGGGACCCAGATTGCACTGCTCGATGCGGCCGGTGTTGGGCCGGAAGCGTTTTTAACCGGCGGCAATGAGCTGGTCTACAATTCTGAGGCCGAATGGTCACCCGATGGGCAGTTGATTACTTTCATTAACCGAAATTATGTGAGCAGCCTCTGGATGATGAATGCTGATGGCAGCAACCAAACCGATGTGACGCCGACCAATGTCCTCTCGCCCTTCTCGCCCGAATTTTCCCCCGATGGCACGCAACTCACCCTGATTGGCTATCCCTGGGGCGTCTTGGGGGCCGATAGCGACCTCTTCACCATGCCGGTGCCGCCCTTAACAGCCCCAGTAACAGCCGCGGCAACAACTGCAACGGCAACCCAGTTGACGCGGGTTGGTCGACTCAACAGCGCGGCTTGGCATAAAAAATCAACAAATACCATGCCACTCTATGTTTCGATTAGTGCGACCGGCGGTGCTTCCGGTCTGGTCACCAGTCGGCCCGTGGGGATCACCTGTGGTAGCCAGTGCAACATGACGGTGCGTACCGGCACCCAGGTTGCCCTCACCGCGAAACCGGCGGCCGATTCCAAATTTGTGGCTTGGGGCGGTGCCTGTCGTGGTAAGGCCAAAACTTGTGTTGTGAAGATTAACCAGTTGCGCTTTGTGGTCGCCTATTTTGCTAAAAGGCGCTAGCGGTGGGCCTCACCCCTACTAAATAAAATAGACGCGGTGTGCAAGCCATACTTGTTGTATCCTCGGCTCTGTCATAATTTAACCTTTTTACTCGTGTAGAAAAGGTTAAATTATGACAACCGCTGATATACGATGAACAAATATGGCTTGCACACCGCGTCCACTATTCATCCACCAACGCCGGCTGCAACTCTTCTTGCCCGACCAAAATCTGGCTAATCGTTCGCTGTTGATTGCTGCTCCATGCCGCGACCTGATCCAGAATCGGCCCCAGGGTACGCCCAAAGTCACTGAGCGAATACTCCACCTTGGGCGGTACTTCGGCATAGACTTTGCGCTGGAGCAGCCCATCGTGCTCCAACTCGCGCAATTGCTGGGTAAGCATCTTGGCGGTGATCTCCGGCATGGCGCGCTTCAACTCGCCAAAGCGTAATGTGCCTTGCTTATAAAACTTCCACAACAGGCGCGGTTTCCACTTGCCGCTGAGCAACTCCATGCCGGTTTCTACCGGACATTCATGTTGGCGAACAGCCACTTTCATCGCGCTTTTACTCCCATCGTTACTTTTTTGATACTACGTTCCCCAAAAGTGCATACTTGACGATTGTACCGCAACTCTGTATTTTGTTCTAGTGTGAATGACAAGTAATTGCAGTTGTTTTGCCAACTGCTGGAGCGCAGGATAAAAGGAGTAAGATCATGAGTGCAGCGATTGATACAATGAACCCCGACCAGCCGAAACGTGTGCTAATGGTGGCCGCCAACCCGGCCGTTTCCCCTACCACCGGTTGGCCGATTGGCGTGTGGGCCGCCGAGTTGACCCATCCCTACTGGGAATTTGTGGAACAGGGCTATCAAGTAACGATTGTCAGCCCCAACGGTGGTGATCTGCTCATCGACAGCTACAGTGACCCGCGTGATGCCAGTGGTTATTCGGCTGATGACTTGATTAGTTGGGGCTTTTTGACCTCGCCCAGCCATGCCGCCCTGTTACAGAGTACGCCAAGTTTAGGTGAGGTTGACCCGACGACCTATGACGCGCTTTTTGTCGCTGGTGGCCAATCGCCGATGGTGACAATGATCAACGATGCGCGGCTGCACAAGTTCATTGCCGATTTCTATGAGGCCGGTAAGATCGTGGCGATTGTCTGCCACGGCACTTGTACGCTGCTCAAGACCCGCCTCGCCAGCGGCAAGTTATTGGTGGAGGGTAAAACCTGGACCGGTTTCGCCAACAGCGAAGAACAATTTGCCGACAGCTTTGTCGGCAAGCGCATTCAACCCTTCTGGATCGAAGAAGAGGCGCGCAAACTGCCCGCTACCAACTTTGTCGTCAACGGTCGTTTCAAAGCCCATGCTATCCGCGATGGCCGGTTGATCACAGGGCAACAACAGTACTCTGGCGCGGCGGCCGCTAAATTGGTGATTGAGGCATTAGGCGTTTAAGCAAATTGTAACTACCAAACCACCCCCTCCTAACCTCCCCCTGTTAAGGGGAGGAACAGTTACATCGTCAACGGTTCCCTCCCCTACCAGGGGAAGGTTAGGGAGGGGTTAGGCGTTTAAGCAAATTCATAAATTCTTATGCAAAGGAAAAACCGATGAATTCCCACTGGTTGCGTACCCTGTGTGTGGCTGCCCTCGCCTTGTTAACCCTCGTTGCCTGTGTGCCAATCCAACCGGCACCTGCGGCGCAGTCCGATCAACCCACTGCCGCAATGACCTATGTATTGGTCCACGGTGCTTTTCAGGATAGCTCGGCCTGGTCGGAAGTGGTACCTTTGTTAGAAGCACAAGGCCATAACGTGCTGACGCTCAATCTGCCGGGCCGCGCCGGCGACACGACGCCGCCTGCCGAAATTACGTTGGAGCAGCACCGTGATGCCGTAATTGATCTGATCAACCAGCAAACCGACAAAGTGATTCTGGTCGGCCATAGCTTTGGCGGCATTACCATCTCTCTGGTTGCCGAGGCCATTCCCGATCAGATCGAGACCTTGGTCTATGTGGCCGCCTACCTGCCCATCACTGGCGATACACTTGCATCGTTGGCGGCACAGGATCAGGGCACGGCTTTCAATGATCAGAATTTCATCATCGCGCCTGACTATAGCACTGCCAGTGTGCTGGCTGACGATGTTGTCAAAATCTTCTGCAACGATTGCACAGGGGAAATGCAGCAACGCACCCAAGAACGAATCGTGCCCGAGCCACTCGGGCCGATGAATACGCCGGTAACCGTAACCGCAGAAAATTTTGGCCGCGTGCGTAAAGTCTATATCGAAACCTTGCAGGACAATGCCGTGAGTAACCAGCTGCAAAAGTTGATGCTGGCAGCGACGCCGGTTGATCAGGTGCTTACGCTTGATACGGGGCATTCGCCCTTCCTACGTGATCCGGTCGGGTTAGTTGCGGCGCTGACGAATTTGGACTAATGGACAAGGTCAAATCGCTGATCTACAGCGTTGAGTGATCAAGGGCAAGCAATCAAATCGGTAATCCGCCCCGGCTGAAGCCGATGGCTAGCCAACAGCGCTCGATTCATCCGTGCCGTTGGCTAGCCGAGCGATTTATCGCCGGGTGAACATCAGATACCGAACTGTTTGCTTAATCTCTATCCTTCAATGTGAATTGGGGAAAACTACTGTGATTGTGAAACGTAATTTTGATCCACGTAAGGTTGTCACCTATGTCTGGCGCGATGTGACGATTGCCTTGGTCGTAGCGACAGTGATCTATGTCGCCTACACCTTTTTCGGCATTACCCAAGTGGCACTCTCGTTTGCGCCCTTAGGCGTACTCGGTTCAGCCTTGGCGATCTTTCTCGCTTTTCGAGCAAATACCTCCTTTGCCCGTTGGGGGGAAGCAGCGCAGATCTGGTCAAATATTGTCAGTGCGAACCGGACTTTTGGTCGTCTTATCTGTACCTTTGTTGATGCGCATAGCCATACGCCGGCCTACAATGCGGAAACCGCGACGGCGTTCAAGCAGCAGATGATTCGGCGGCAGTTGGCGTGGGTCAACGCCTTGCGCCTGCAATTGCGTCAACAGCAAGGCTGGGACGAGGTCTGGCAATTTCTGGGTGAGGCAGACCGCCAACGGCTACAAGGCAAAGCGCACAAAACGGCTTATCTGCTCAAACTGCAAGGCGAGCAGATCTACGCGGCTATGGCTACTGGCACGCTACAGGGGTTTGATAGTTTTCAACTGGAAGGGCAACTCGCGCTCTTGGCGACCTATCAAGCCGCTTGTGAACGCATCAAGTTAATTCCGATCCCGCGCCAATATGATTACTTCACCCGGCTTTTTGTGCGCCTGTTTGTGATCGTGCTGCCCTTCTTCTTATTGAAAACCGTGGCCGCCGATGGTGTGCCCTGGTTGGTGATCCCACTATCAGGGTTGATTGCATTCCTCTTCACCACCGTTGAGCGCACAGGTGCCGTCAACGAAGAACCTTTTGCGAACCGCATTACAGATGTGCCGCTCTCGGCTTACTGTCGGCTCATCGAACGCGACCTGCTTGAGTTGCTCGATGAACCGAACTTGCCCCCCAAGCTAGAGCCGCAGGATGGCTATCTGTGGTGAGTTGCGCGCCCCTGCAAAGTGACAATCATTTTGCGCAGGCTAGTGACCCCGCACACGGCCTGCGCAAAATCGACCATGTGATTCCAAGATGTTGAGTGGGTCAAAAAAATCTCTCTTTACCTTGCGCATGATGGAAAAATTCGTGGATCGCCTTTTCGGCCTGGCGCAACCGGCAGAGCCAACTGGGATTTTTTTGTTTAACTGCCTCTACATAAGTTGGGCTAATCGCTGTAATCAAATCCTTCAGCATGAGCAAGGCCGCGCCGCTTGGATACCAGAGCAGTTGGCGATAACAAGCCTTTTTCTCCGCCGCGTTCAGTGGTGCCCGCTCGATACAATGGTAATATTCAACCCAATAGCGCCAGTGGGGGAAGGATCTGCCATCCTTTTGCGTTGTGTCGAACCAGTGGCGGCGTTGATGGATCGGCAGCGCCAGAATCGACTGTTGGAGATGGCTACGTGTGATGAAGAGATATTCGGGGATTTTGTAAAAACGGCCATGCAGCGCTAACTCGGCTAATAGCACCCGATCAGAGCCGATAAAGCTGGCAATCATGCGCGTCTTGCGCAGCACGTCAATGCGCATCAAGCCGAAGACATCAAAACAGGGATGTTGAATCAGGATGGCATCCGCAAAGCGTGCTTGCACATGGTCCGCACCGGTATTCGGCATTTCAATCGCATGATGTTTGATGAAGCTGCCATTGGCGCTGATCTCTTTGGCCAAGGAATGGCATAAGATGACGCTTGGCTCGTGATCAAGCACGTCAACACATTTTTCTAAATAGTCAGCCATTAGCAGATCGTCATGGGCTGCCCACTTGAAATATTGCCCGCGAGCTAAGGCGACGGTGCGATTGAAGTTTGGTCCAGCCCCGACATTCGTCTCATTGCGATAATAGCGAATCCGTGGATCCTGCTGGGCATACGCTGCGCAGATTGCCGCGGTACGGTCGGTCGAGCCATTGTCGGAAATGATCAATTCAAAGTCTGTGTAGGTTTGGCATAAAATTGATTGCAGCGCTTCCTCGAGAAAATTTTCCCCATTGAAGACCGGCAATCCAATACTGACAGACGGTGTTACGGCGTCCATCTGTTCTCCTATACCTATTAAAATCCGCATAGGTGCGTAAGCTAAGAATATATCTACTATGAGCTTGGCCATGCACTTACCATTTCTACTGGCACAACCGTAACTGTCTCATGGAAGGTTGGGCTAATCTAGCCAATGAAAAAGTAAGCATTGCAGTAGTATTCCATTAAGGTTCAGAACAGTCAAACCCAGATCAGGCCGGCAATCAGGATCAAACAAGCCGACTATATAGTATAATCGGTCAAGCTGGGTTTGAACAAACCTTACATTAGATCCTCTCTAATTTTTCGCGACGAAGTTCAATTGTCATCTTGTCCGGTGGCCAGCCTGGTCGCCGGCTGACAGCTTGGCTGCGCACTGTCAGATTCCCTTCACGTCGCTGTCAGATTCCCATCAGGCAAGGCCCCAGCGCTTGGACTATGCTGATGACTGTTGATCGGATAGTTCACAATGAACCGGTCGGCAACAGGGCTAATCTAAGCGCTGTTAATTTCCCTGAGGAGAGCATGATGACGATCAATTTTGAGCAAGTCCAACTAAATGATGGCAATCCAGAGCCGCGCTGCCCCTGTGTGTTAGTCCTCGACACCTCCGGCTCGATGAGCGGCGCGCCGATTGCACAACTCAATCAAGGGTTAGCCGCCTTGCAAAGTGCGCTGGCTGAAGATGAAGTTGCCCTCTTGCGTGTTGACCTGGCGATTGTCACTTTTGGTCCAGTGCAACTGGCGCAGGACTTTGTCAACGCTGGTCAGTTCACCCCACCAACCCTGCGCGCCGGTGGTGATACGCCAATGGGTGGAGCGGTCCAACTGGCATTGGATCAGCTCGAAGTGCGCAAGCAGATCTACCGCAACAACGGTCTGACCTACTACCGCCCCTGGATCTTTCTGATGACCGATGGGCAGCCGACCGACGGCACGGTCTGGCAGAATGTGGCGCTGCGCGTCAAGGACGCCGAAAGCAAGAAGAAAGTCGCCTTTTTCAGCGTTGGGGTCCAGGGGGCGGATATGCAGCGGTTGGCCCAACTTTCGCTGCGTCAACCGCTGCACCTGCAGGCGTTGAAGTTTCGTGAGCTCTTTAGCTGGCTCTCGACCAGCTTGACCAGTGTCTCCCATTCCACCCCGACCCAAGAGGTGCCCTTACCGTCGCCCCTCAGCTGGGCAGAGGTGTAACCGGTGTGGCAAATGATTGCAGCTTCAGTCCCCGGTAGCAGCCATCTGCGCCGGGGGATGGGCTGCCAGGATGCTCATTGTGTGGAGGAGCTGGCCAAGGGCGGCATGGTAGCGGCGGTAGCCGATGGGCTAGGCTCCGCGCCCCTGGCCGAACGGGGCGCACAAGTGGCGGTGGATGAGGTGGTGACTACCCTCTGCGCTGCGCTTAATCGCCGGCTACCCAGGCAAGAACGCGCCTGGTTGCTCCTCCTGCAAGAGGCTTTTGCTGCCGCACGGGCTGCCTTGGTTGCTGTTGCCGCGGCAGAACAACGTCCGCTTGCTGACTATGCCACCACCTTGATTGTTGCTGTGGTGACAAAACAGTGGCTGGCGGTGGGGCAAGTGGGTGATGGCGCAGTAGTCGGGCAACTGGTCGATGGCACCCTGGTCACCTTGAGTAAACCGCAACGGGGTGAGTTTGCCAACGAAACCCAGCCATTGACCACTCCGACCGCATTGGCAAAGGTCAACTATCTTTGCCGACCAGGATCAGTGCAGGCGCTCGCCCTCTTTACTGACGGCGTCCAGTCCCTCTGTTTGGCTGCGACTGACTACGCGCCTTATCAACCGTTCTTTGTGGGGTTGTTTGCCCAAATTTGTCAGCCGATCAATCGCAGGGACGCAGAAGCCGCGTTGATCACCTTCCTCCAGTCCGACCGGCTGGGCCGCCGCTCTGACGATGACAAAACCCTGGCCTTGCTCGGGCAAGTGGCGTCAAGGGGAAGATAGAACGCGGATTTAACGGATTTATCCGCGTTCTATCCTGCTTGTAATATTTAACGGATCATCCTTATGGCTGTTTATACGAACCGTGATCGGCAAACGATTGTGACCACCGAGGAGGTGGGGCGTGGTGGTGAGGGGGTGGTTTATCGGGTGGCGGGACGCAGTGATCTGGTGGCGAAAATTTACCACCCAGCCCTGCGCACTTATACGCGCCAAGCCAAGTTGACGGCCATGGTGATGCAGCCGTCGTTGGATGAAGGCGGTACGCTGGTGCCACCGCACGTGTCGCTGGCCTGGCCCACCGATCTGCTCTTTGCTGCCGATGCCTTTGCCGGTTTTCTGATGCCGCGCATCGAACGCAGCCCCAATCTGGTGGCGCTCTTTAATCCGCAGTTGCGTCGCCAACGGTACCCCCACGTCGACCGCCGCTTTCTCTTGCGCACGGCCCAAAATCTGGCAACCTTGCTGGCCGCGCTGCACAGCCGTGGCCATGTCGTGGGCGATCTCAACCAGAAGAATATCTTGGTCAAGGCCAACGCGTTGGTGACCCTGGTCGATACCGATTCCTTTCAGATTCGCGACCATAACGGCCAGTGCTACCGCTGTGGTGTTGGCGTGCCCGATTACACCGCGCCCGAGTTGCAAGGGCAGGGGCTGGCGGCCAGCGACCGCCAGCCCTATCACGACTGTTTTGGGCTGAGCGTGTTGCTTTTTCAACTGCTCATGGAAGGCTATCATCCCTTTACTGGTCGCCCGCTGACTGCGGCGCTAAGCGAGATCGATCAACTGTCGCTGCACTGTCTGCAACAAGGGCTGTTTCCATATAGTAACAATACGGCGGTGCAGCCGCCGCCCGCTGCGCCGCCCTTTACCTGGTTGCCGGCAGAGATCCGCCATCTCTTTTTACAAAGCTTCCTGAACGGTTACACACAGCCGACCCAACGGCCCACCGCAGCGATTTGGGCGCAGGCGTTGGGCCAAGCTGGGCTGAATCTAATCCAATGTGATCATCACCCTCAGCATTGGTATAGTAATCATCTGGAACACTGCCCAGTTTGCGCGCTACCGCCAAAGCTGGCCCCAACGCCCGTACCCGTTAACCAAGGTGGAGGTAGCCCGGCTTCCCAACCACCCAGCGCGCCTACCCTGTCGAACCTACCAAGCTTCACGGGGATGCCAGGGTGTGTGGTGAATGTGCTGAAAATTTTGGCTTTTCTCTATCTTGCGCCGATTGTCTTCACGCTGCTGCTTGATGGTTACTGGCCGCTGCTGCTGGTGGCGCTTTTCGTGATCCTCAAGTTCGCCAAGCTCAGGCAAAATGTGCTACCTGTCACGGTCCGCTGCTATCACTGGCTGGTTACCACTAGCCGACAACTTGGGCATGGCCTGCTGGTAAGTTATCGTTGGTTGCTGCCCCGGCTATGCCAACTAGGACGGGCCATTGTGGTGGGCTGGGGCAGGGCACCGACGCTTGTCAAGGAATTGTTCCCCATTGCGCTGCTGATTCTGGTGCTGGCGGCGATCAGCTATTTTGGTGATCGCTCGGCTGCGCGCAGCCAGCCCACATCGCCGTTGGTGACTGCTTCGCCAGCCCCACTGCAGGAGTCGCCGTTGGCCATGCCCACGGTAATCGTTCGTGGGCGGTAGGGGTATAGTTTTCCTCCCGCCGCTTTTTCTGATCTGTGCCGACCTGTAGCATAATCTGTGCTAATCTATACTACGACAATGTAAATGAAGTTTTCTGATGTTTGGAACGACGGGCACGCAGTGCGGCGCAGCATATTTGGGCCGCTGACGTTGAATTGGTCTCGCCGCACCGCATGCCCCTGCGGTAATACTGGGTTACTTGATTTACAGTGTACTTACCCCAACCGTCGCGCTGCAATCCTTCGGCTCCTTTACCCGCTGCTTTGCGCGACCAAATGCAGGAAATCACTAGGCCGGCACCCATGCTCGCAAAATTGCAAAAATTTTTGGCCAACCTGCGCTACTTACCGCGCACGCTGCACTTGATCTGGCAGGCCGCACACGGTTGGATGGTGGCCTGGGTGCTCTTGTTGATCGCGCAAGGTCTGCTGCCTGTGCTCAGTGTTTACCTGACGCGGGCGCAGATAGATTCATTACAGGCGGCTTTACAGGGCGGCAGCAACTGGGAAAATCTGCGGCAACCGCTGTTGGTGCTGGCCCTGGGGGCAGTGGTGCAAGTGGTTACTATGGGGGCAAATAGCCTCAGCACCTGGGTCCGTTCCGTCCAAGGCGAACTAGTCCAAGACGAGATCAACAACCAGATCCACCGCCAGGCGCTAGCGCTCGATCTCGCCTTTTACGAAACACCGGCTTATTATGATCGCCTCTTCCAGGCCAAGGTGGATGCACAGCAGCGACCCGTGGCATTGCTGGAAAATCTGGGTAATCTCTTCCAAAGTGGCTTAACCTTTGTGGCGATGGCCGGTGTTTTGCTCACTTTTGGTTGGTGGCTACCGCTCATCCTCGTGATTGGGGTGGCACCGGCGCTGGGGTTGGTTGTCCGCCAGAGTCTGCGCGCAAATCAGTGGCTCCAGCGAACGACGACTGATCGACGTCGCGTCAACTATTATGATGAGCTGATGGTTGACAGCGCGGCCGTCGCCGAGTTGCGACTGTTCAATCTTGGTGACTATTTTCGTCACGCCTTTCAGCGCCTGCGGGGGCAATTGCGCACCGAGCGCTTTGCGTTGGTGCGCAAACAAGCCGGCGGCGAATTTATGGCTGGCACCTTTGCGTTAATTGTCAGCACATTGGCCAACATGTGGGTCCTCTGGCAGGTCGTGCAGGGCGTGCTCTCGTTGGGCACGCTGGTGCTCTTTTATCAAATTTTCAGCCAAGGCCAAGCGCTGATGCATGTGCTGTTGGGGAACATGCTGGAAATTTATAGTAATCTGTTCTTCTTGGCGAATTTATTTAGTTTTCTCGACATTAAGCCACAACTGGCTGAACCCGCCTCCCCCTTGCCGGTGCCCCAGCCGCTGCGTGAGGGGATTCGCTTTCAGGATGTCACCTTTCACTACCCAAACAGTGAACGCGTCGCCCTGAAAAATTTTAATCTGACCATCCCCGCCGGGCAGGTTGTGGCAATCGTGGGCGAAAATGGGGCGGGCAAAAGTACCCTCTTAAAATTGCTCTGTCGCTTCTATGATCCGACGGCCGGCCAAATTACGCTGGATGGCATTGATCTGCGCCACTTTGCCCAGGCTGCATTGCGCCAACAGATCACCGTGCTCTTTCAGCAACCAGTGCGCTACCAAGAGAGCGCGGAGACCAATATTGCCCTTGGTGCCCTGACCGCACAACCCACCGCTACGCAGATCCGTCAGGCCGCCGGCGCGGCCGCCGCCGACTTGCCGATTGCGCGGCTGCCGCAACAATATGCAACCGTGCTCGGCCACTGGTTTGGGGGAACAGAACTGAGTGGGGGGGAATGGCAGCGCTTGGCATTGGCGCGCGCCTTTTTGCGCCAGGCCCCCATCATTGTACTTGACGAGCCCACGAGCGCGTTGGATATGTGGAGCGAGGCCGATTGGATGCGCCGCTTTCGTATGCTGGCCGGCGGGCGGACCGCCATTATTATTACCCACCGCTTTACCACGGCAATGCAGGCTGATATCATTCACGTCATGGCCGGGGGTAAGTTGATCGAGTCGGGCACCCATCACGATCTGTTAGCGCAAAACGGCCACTATGCCACCGCCTGGCGTCAACAGCTGCAAGTGGTCCCCCCGATGGTTTCCCAAGGCGTTGATGTGGGTGACATTTCAAGTAATGTTTAGTATAATCAGTAGAGTACAACCGTACTGCGATCATCCTTGGTAATATGGCTGGAAAAACACAAATGGATGGCACTTTTGCCTCAATGTTGACGTCAGAAACAGCAACGTATCCCTTAAAGATTTTTTTGTTTGGCTCGTTTCAAGTAACCCTGCAAGGACAACCCGTTACTGCTTTTCGCTCGAACAAGGTGCGCGCGCTCCTGGCCTATCTAGTGCTCGCCCAGTCCAAGCCGATTGCGCGCACCACGTTGGCCGCTCTACTGTGGCCGGATTACACCCCAAACTCGGCCCGCACCAATTTACGCCAAACCCTATCCAATCTGCGTGAAGTGCTGAGCCCATTCGACCTGCTGCGTGCCGACTATCAAACGGTGCAACTGTTGGTTGATCCCGATCTTATTTGGTGTGATGCGCTGCGGTTTAACGAACTCTTTGATGCCTGCCAACGCCATGATCATCAGGCTCTTTCTGCATGTCCAGCCTGCCGGGCGCGCTTGCAACAGGCAATTGCCCTCTATCAAGGCCCCTTGCTCGCCCATTTTTCAGCGGTGGATAGCACTGCCTTTACCGCCTGGCTGCACAATCAACAAAATCACTATGCCGAACGTTTTGCCCAAAGCTGTCTTGCTGTGATGCCCCAGCCACTTGGCAATTTAGCTGCATCATCCCAGGCCACGGTTGCGCCGCCGGTCGCGCGGCAGCCGCCTCGCCATAATCTGCCCCACCAGCGGACCAGTTTTATCGGTCGCCAAGCCGCACTGGTCGAATTAAAAACTTGGCTGACCGCGATGGCGGTAGCGAAAACTGCTGCTGTCGGGCGCTTGATTACCCTAACTGGTGCCGGCGGGGTAGGCAAAACGCGCCTTTCCCTGCAGGTCGCCGCCGAAGTGTTGCCGACTTTTCGTGATGGTGTCTGGTTGATTGAACTAGCTGCCTTGACTGATGCCACCTTGTTAGCCGTTACCGTTGCAACCATTTTGGGCGTGCGCGCCGAGGCCGATCGACCGTTGTCGATGACGCTCAACGAATGGTTGGCGGATAAACAGCTCTTACTCATTCTCGATAATTGCGAACATTTACTTGCGGACTGTGCGCGTTTTGCCGACGCGCTCTTGCGCACCAACGCGCGCCTCTCCATTCTCGCCAGCAGCCGCGAAGCGCTGGGTATTGCCGGGGAATTGCGTTACGAGGTGGCGGCCCTCGCCTTCCCCGTCGCAACCGCCACGCCGCTGGCTGAGCGGGCGCTGACCCAATACGAAGCGGTGCGCTTATTTAGCGAACGTGCGCAGCTTGTGCAGCCGGCCTTCTCTATCACGCAGGCCAACGCGCCGGCCATTGCCGAGATCTGTCAGCGCTTGGATGGTATCCCGTTAGCGCTTGAACTGGCTGCTGCGCGCGTCAAGGCACTGCCCGTCGAAACCATCGCCGCCCGCCTGGATGATCGCTTTCAGCTTTTGGTCAGCGGCAACCGAGCCGCCCTGCCCCGCCACCAAACCTTGCGTGCATTGGTTGATTGGAGCTACGATCTGCTTAGTACAGCCGAGCAGATCCTGCTGCGCCGGCTGGCGATCTTTGGGGGTGGTTGGACGCTCGAAGCGGCTGAGGCCATCTGTGCCGATCCTCTCCACGCGTATGCTCTTCCCGGCGAGCACGTTGGGCTTGCGTCTGCATCTGTATTAGATTGTCTTCTGCGGTTAGTTGAACAATCCCTTGTCGTCCTGGATGAACAGGGCAACGCACCACGCTATCACCTGTTGGAGACGCTGCGCGCCTATGCGCTAGAGAAATTACGGGCGGCCAACGAGTTTGACGCGCTCGGCGTGCGCCACACGCAATTTTTTCTAAAGCTGGCCGCCGCGAGCGAACCAGGCTTCGTGCGCGACCAACGCACGCAATGGCTACACCGGCTGCGTCAAGAACATGACAACCTGCAAGCGGCGTTGACCTGGGCTTGTGGGCATGATCCCGCCGTTGCCAGTGAACTGGCTGGGTTGCTGCGTTGGTACTGGACCTTTAGCGATCAACTCACCATTGCCGAAAACTGGTATCAGCGGGTATTGGCGCTCTACAACCCGATCCCCGTGACCTATGCGCGCGCTTTGGCACTGCTTGGCATGGGCTTGATCACTGCCGATCTACACACCAAGCAAGCGGCGCGCCCTTTCCTGGTCGAGAGCATTAACGGTTGGCAGGCAGTGCATGATCCCGAAAAATTAGGTGAAGCCTTCAGTTGGCTTTTCTATGTCATGCTTTTTTCCGGCGAAGCGGAAGCGATTTGCACCTTCTGTGACCAACAGGAAGCCTTGGTGCGTGAGGCCACCGCCCCCTATATCCTCGCTCACACCTTAAATTTTTGGGGTCGCGCGCTGATCCTGGCACGCCGCGACTTCGCTGCCGCCCAGCGTTTGCATGAAGAGGCGCTCCGGCTTGGCCAGCAGTGGCAAGATCCACTCATTCTAGGCAAGACTTATCAATCGCTGGGTTATATGACCATGCAACAAGGTGATTATGTCATT
The DNA here is from genome assembly GCA_022842065.1 of Caldilineaceae bacterium. The sequence continues at coordinate 118,502 of JALHQH010000014.1, read as the reverse complement.
GCCCACCGCTATTTTGCGGATGCCTTGACTTGGCGTCGCCAAGCCGGCATCCAATGGCTGGTCGGCATCGCGCTCTATAACGTGGCTGACCTCTTGACATTACAGGGCGATGATGGCGGTGCCAATGTTGTCTATTTACAATCGCTCGCTGTGCTGCGCGCGGTTGGTCTACAATCCGGGATTTCCTATCTCCTCGCCAGCTTAGGTGATCTGGCCATCCGGCAAGGCGATTACAAACGCGCCGCCACTTATTGTGCGGAAACTGTCGCACTTTACCAGACCCGTGGTGTCGAAACGGGTGTGATCCACCTGGTGATTCGGTATGCCCAACGCCAATCTCAGCAAGGCGCAGCCGCGCTAGCCGTGCGTTTGTTGGCGAGCAACGCCTTGTGGCACAGTTCCTACTTATTTAATAACATTCTAATCGAACACGCCCTCGATGCCGCCCGCACCCAACTCTCCGCCACCGACTTTGATGCCGCGTGGGCTGGGGGGCAACAGCTAACGTTGGACGAAGCGCTGGCCTTGGCACTCCACTCCGTCCTCTCTGCACCAGAGGGTACATGAAGACCCATTACGGGCGAAACCTTACGAAAATTCATGGCATCTTTTCTGGACCCCAAAACGATCACGCAATGATCACGCTTTCGTCACAGATTTTTTTGTGCCATCTATTGACAGATGTTCTAGACCTTTTATAATAGATGAGCACAGAAATGATTGTGTCATTTGATGTTGTTTACTTTGATTTAAACGTAACTACTCACCCCTCCCTACCCCTCCCCAGACTGGGGAGGGAACCGTTACGGTTCCTCCCCCAACCTGGGGGAGGTTAGGAGGGGGTGCCTGAGTAGTTACATTTAAACTTATATGCGATGTGTATTTTGGCAGTTGCTGGTCCTCATGCTTTTCATTGCGTTCTGGTCCACCACCACAGCTTGCCCTTCTGTCATATCAAGCCCGTTGTTCGGCTTTTCTAACGTGTCGCTAGGGTAAACCCGCGCGCCGTAATGCTGAACCGAGGCAGCAGATATCGGTCATTTTTTTGATTTATCCAGACTGCGGTTGAATTGAGCAGTAGCGTTTTTGTTGTTGGGTAAACGCCGCTGCGTAATCAGTGCGATGTGTAAAAGGAGATTTTATGCGCTTATCCCGTTCCGCCATGCTGTTGGCTATCGATCTGCTGCGCGGCAGACGGCCTACGCCAGGCAGTGTCCGGATGACCGGACTAGTGATGGCTCTATTCATCGCCGGCGCGCTTTTCTGCGCCCGGCCCCATGCACTCTACGCGGCGAGCATCACCGTTGATGGGACGACCTGTACGCTGGTCAACGCCATCACCGCGGCGAATAGCGACAGTGCTACCGGTGGCTGCACCGCCGGTAGCGGTGCCGATACGATCATCCTGGCCAGTAACGCCACCCATACGCTGACGACCTTTAACAATACGAGCAGTGATGGTATCAGAAATGGGTTGCCACAAATTACCAGCAATATCACAATTGATGGCAACAATGCCACGATCAATCGCCCGATTAATACGACGACCGCCGGTTTCCGTCTCTTTTATGTGAGCAGTACCGGTAGCTTGACGCTGAACAACCTGACGTTGCAAGGTGGCTCGATCCAGGGCAGAGGCGCGGGGATTGCGAACCTAGGCGGCACCGTCATTGTTAACAATGTCAAATTGGTGAGTAATGCCTCCAAACTCACAACCGGCAGCGGTGGCGGTGGTGGCATTTACAGCAGCGGCGGCACGGTCACCTTAACCAACAGCCTGATCCAAGGGAGCATGGGGGGCGCGCTCAATTTAGCCGGCGGCGAGTTGACGCTAAACAGCAGCACTGTTTTTAGCAACATTGATACCGGCGAAGGGACCTGTGGTGGCATCTTCATTGCCGGCACCCTCGTTACGCTCAACAACAGCACCGTCACCGGTAATGTGAGTTCGACCACGGCTGCGAGCAATAATAAAGGCGGTGGCATCACGGTCAGCACGAATGGTACGCTGACTTTGAATAACAGCACGGTCACTGGTAACAGCAGCCTCTACAGTGGTGGTGGCATTCGTTTAGTGGGCGCGACCAGTTCGCTTACCCTGCTGCGCAGCTTGATTGCCGGCAATACGGCGACGAGCGGTAGCCATGAACTCTTCAATAACAGTGGCACCGTCACGGCGAACAACTACAACCTCTTTGGCCACAGTGGCCGGACCATCGCCCAGGCGTTGAGTGGCTTTACGCCAGGCGCTACGGACCTCACCGCCACCAGTGATGGTACAATCCCTGCTGCGTTGAGCGCGATCCTCAACAGCACTGCCGCGAGCAACGGTGCCTCTAATACGCAACCTGCCCTTACCCATGCGCTGGTCTTTGGCAGCCCGGCGATTGACGCTGGTGGTGCAACGGGCTTAACAACCGATCAGCGCGGGATCGCCCGTCCACAAGGGGCGGCCCATGACATTGGTGCGTTTGAGTGGGAGAGCAACAGGGTCAGCCCCCAACTCACCCAACTTAGTTTTGGCAAGGTCAGTTCGGTGCTTACCCCGGATGCGACCTATCCAGCGCAATCCCCCCAGGGGGTCTATGTGGCCAGTTTGGTGCTGCAGAACAAAGCTGGCAGTGGGGCGTTGCACAACGTCTATTACCGAGTGACGGCGTTGACCAACAATAATTGGCTGCTCAACGCCGACCAGGTGCCTGGCCAGGTTGGTAGCAAATTAAGCGTTGCCAACAGTAGCCTGCCCGGTAGTAATCAGTGGGAAGCCGGCCAAAATCTAACACAAAACTTCACCATTGGATTGCTTTCACGCAATACCTTCTCGCTGCGGGTCAGTGTCTATGCCAATACCGCGAACGTAACCGCGGCTGGTGTGACTGATGATACACTCATTGACAGTTACGAGTTTGTCATTGATCCAACTGCGGCCAACAGCAGCCGGATCTTTCTACCCATCATTGATAATTAGTGAGGAGTTAGGCAACTCTATGGCATCGCGCTTGCCGCAACAGATTGCTGTATCACACGACGTGCTCTTTCAAGCACTTGATAATGAGTCGATCATGCTTAACCTGCGTGACGACGCCTATTACCGGCTGGATGATGTCGGCACCCGGCTTTGGGAATTGTTCACCGAACTGGGTGCAGTCGAGCCAGTGATCGCCCAGATGCTCACCGAGTACGCAGTGGACGAACCCCGGTTGCGTCAAGATCTAGCGACCTTACTCGAACGGATGACGGCGGCTGGTGTTGTTAAGATGACAAGCGCGTAATGGCTTTCATGAAAATAGAACGCTGATTAGGCGGATAAAGCCCATGAAAATCAGCGAAAATCGGCTAAATCCGGAAAATCCGCGTTCTATTTTTATTGTTGCAGCTAGCGTTAAAAACTGTTCTGAAAATAACCTGATCGTAGGTCATCGCCTCAGGCGTGACGACCAAGCTTGTCACGCCTGAGGCGATGACCTACGCACCATTTTCATCGTTATCTGTGCCGGTAGGACATGTTGCCTGATGAGAAAATTGTACGCGGTGGGGCATCAGTTTAAACGTTTTCGACAGCTACCCAAGGCTGAGCAGCGGCTGTTGTGGCAGGCGTTGTGCTGGTTACCGTTAGCCCATGGCGGCGTACGCTGTATTGGCTTTAAACGCGGCTGCCGGCTGCTGCAACGTCTTTCTGCGTGGTTGGGACAACCCGCCCCGCCGGCAGAACCCTTGGCCCCCATTACCCAGTGTGTGCAGGCGCTGAACCGGGCGATCCACTATGGTCTGCATCCCGGCAACTGCTTATCACGCGCATTGACACTCTGGTGGTTGTTGAGCCGTTGTGGAGTTCACGGCGACTTGCGCATTGGGGTACGGATGTTGGATGGGCGCTTTCAGGCTCATGCCTGGCTTGAGTATGAGGGGCAACCCTTGAATGAAATCCTGACCGTACGGCAACAATATGCTACCTTCCCCGACGAATTGTTTGCCGCTTTACTATAGTTAAAACCATTATTTTCATCGTTATTCGCGCAATTACGCATGTTACCCATGCGCTTTGCTTAGAAAGGAAGTAAGATGCAACAATCAACCACTTCACACAATGGCCAACGCGTGACGAATGCACCAACCGGCCAAACAACCCCCAAACCATATCACACTCCCAGCTTTACCCGGCTGGGCAAGGTGGAGCAATTGACTGGTCAGACAACTCGACCAGGTACGACAGCGAGCGCTGGTAAGAATGGTCGAGCCAGCTAAAACGCAGCTTTGGTGAGCAGCAATCAGCCAGTCAAGCGGTTGTGTTGACGGCTGCTCGCCAAAGTGGCATCGCGCGTGCAGCACAATATGGCGATCTATTCACTCTATGGCATTAACATGGCTAGCGATTGGCCCTTCCTCACCCCTTTGGCCGCGGCCACGGGGGTGAGGGATCTAACCTTTACCTGTCTGGACAAGGCACCGTTTGCGGTGGATTGGGAGCACCAACAGCCCCTTTGTTGCAGCCCTCATCTAAATGGTGCGGGGGAGAGCATCTGGCGTTTTTATCGCTTGGCTGGGTGTGATGTTGTGCGCTGTCCAAACATCGCCGACTTCTATCTCTGGCCGACACAGCTTCTCTGTCATCCCGTGCCGGTTGATGCGCAGGAACAGGCGGCACAGCGGCACTGGATCGAGATTCGTCTCTTGGGGACTGTCATGGCGCTTTGGCTGGAAGGCCAGGGGCTGCCTGTGCTGCATGCGTCGGCGGTGTCAACGCCACCGGGGGCCATTGTCTTTCTGGGGGATAGTGGCAGCGGCAAAAGTACCCTGGCCAGCGCCTTTGTGGGGGCCGGTTATCCGCTGTTGACCGATGATAACCTGGCCATCCGGCAGCAGGGTGAACACTTCTGGGCGTTGCCTGGTTATCCCCAAATGCGCATGTGGCCGGAAACCGCCACTTATGCCATTGGTGTCTACGCTGATCTGCCCCTTTTGTACCCGGAAGGGGAAAAGCGCCGACTGCGGATTGGGACAGACAGCTTTGGGCAATTCTGCACCACGCCGCAAAGGTTCGCCGTTTGCTATCTACCCGCACGGCGTGATCTCGCCATTGCTGGACAAGCGGTTGAAATCCAGGCGTTGTCACCGGCGCAAGCGCTTTATGCGCTGATGAAACAAGCATTTCTCTATGAAGCCAATCAGCAGCTGGTTGATCAGCAACAGCGTCTGCGCTTCTGGTCGCACTTTATACGCCAGACGCCGGTCAAACAACTGTTTTACCCCGATAGTTTCGCGGCCCTGGCCGACGTCCGGCAAGCCATTTTGGCCGATCTGGCAAGGGACGGGATTGCCCAAACAACCGCGTTGCGAGCATAGTCAGCAATGCCGCGTTTGACAGAACGGCTTCAGCGACTGGCCATTGCAGATTATTGTCCGCTTTATCTTGGGTGGCATCCTTGGTCAAGCACGTTGGTAAACCTGCCCTTGCGCCAATTGGCCAGCCGTTGTCAAGCGCGTGGGCGTTGGCCTGCTTTGCGGTGGCTCTTTCTGCTGCTTTTGACCCTAACCTGGCCATGCCGGTTGCTGCATTTGGTTGGGCAAACCATGTGTGCTTTTGCCCCAACGATCACTAGCCGTACCGGCAAATCGCGCAGCTGGCAGGTGATGGAGCAACTCTGGTTTGGGTTGATTCATGCCTTACCGCCGGTAGCCTATTACACTTATGAACTCTATCGCCCTGAACGGCGCAGGTGGGTCGATCACTATTTACATCAACACGAGGCCAGCGCTTTGCTGCCCTATCTTAACCAGGATTACCAGCATGCGGCGATGGTGGACAAAGCGCAATTTGCGCAACTTTGTACCCAGCATCAACTGCCAACTGTGCCCACCCTTGGGTACTGTGTCGCGGGCGAGTCGATCTGGCTGGCCCCCGTGCGTGCCGATATTTTTGTCAAACCGCGTGATGGGGTGCGAGGTGAAGACACCATGCACTGGCAGCGCTTGGCCGCCGACCAATTTCAAGACCAAAGGGGTAATCTACGCACCTGGGCTGCTCTTGTTACCGAACTTGAGGAACTAAGCCAACAGCAAGCCTATCTGGTCCAGCCTTGTTTGCCGAATCACCCAGCGATTGCTGCGCTCTCGCCAGGGGCACTGGCGACGGCGCGTATTGTGACCGGACGCACGCCGACCGGCACGGTGGAAACGGTCGCCGCTACCTTCAAAATGGCCTGGCAACCGAGCATTATCAATACACATGGGTTAAATAGCCCAATCGAACTGACGACCGGCTGCTTGGGGCGCGCCTACAGCTATCACCCGGTCTGTCCAGGCTACGATACGCATCCGGTCACCGGGGCCATGATCACGGGGGCCATACTGCCCGATTGGTCGGTGGCATTAGCCGTGGCCGTGCAGGCGCATCAACTGTTCCCTGGCTATCTCTTTTTAGGGTGGGATGTGGCCTTTACGCTGCAAGGGCCAGTGCTGCTGGAAGGTAACAGTGGGTGGGATGTCGTGACCATGCAAAAGCCTCAAGGCGTTGGACTGGCGCAGACGCGCTTTGCTGATATTTGTGCGTTGTGGCTGCAGGTACGGTGAAAATCATTTGGCGCAGCGTATAAGGAAGTTATCGATGCGAATTTTGATGCTTGGCCCCGGCTTTATTATTGCCGCGCAGCGCCCATTGGATTGGGTGCGCCGGCTGGGCCATCAAATTTGGTGGCTGGGCACCTATGATCCCTATGCCGAGGAGCACTTTCCCAACTATACCTTTGTTGATTTCCCGGCAGAACATGCCAAACACAAATCAGACAACGATGGGGCGGAAAAGACCGATCCGGCGATCTATGAACAGGGCATTGCCCAAATTCGCGCACTGATCGAGCGGGAACAGATCGACGTGATCCATGCCCACTTTACCGGCTTTGGCGCCTACTGCTGTGCACAAGGGGGCTTGCGTCCGCTGGTCGTTTCGATCTGGGGTAATTTTAACGATCTGCTAGAAGACAGCAGTGCCACGATTTCGCGCAAAATGCAAAAGATCCTGGATGAGACCGAGGGCTTAATCGTCGAAGCGCCGGCACTATTAGCGGTCGCCCACCGCTTACGCCGCCCACCGCCGCACCCGGCCGTCATTCCCTTGGGGGCGAATACGCAACGTTTTCGGCCTGCTACACCGGCACAGCGTACACATGCGCGGCGCGCCTTTGCCATCTCACCGGAAACGGTGGTTATTCTTTCGCCGCGCGGCTTAGGGAATTTTTATAACCACGACAAGATCTTGGCGGCCTATATTGCGGCGCGGGCGCAGTTTACCCAGCCAACGATGCTGGCCTTTGTGAAAATGAGCCGCGGTGAATCCACGGCAGAAGTCCAAGCTGTTCAAGCCGGCATCGCGCAAGGGGCGGCGGACGCGGGCATCGAGACGGAGATCCGCTGGCTGCCGGATCTGCGCTATGAGCTAATGCCCACCATCTACGGGCTGGCCGACATTGTGGTCAGCTATCCGCAGAATGATGCTTTCCCTTCGACCTTGGTTGAAGCGGCGGCCTGTGAATGTGCGATCCTGACCGCGCGCTTACCCAGCTATCGCGGCACCTTTATTGAAGAGTATTGTCTACAGGTGGAAGCGAATGACCTGCCGGCGTTGACGGCGGGGATGATCCAGATTGTCAATGGTTTTCCCGTCGCGTGGCGCGAGCAGACCGCGCGCGCACGTCAAGTTATCGTTGAAGAATATGACGAACAGATCATGCAAGAAAGATTGATCACCCTCTACCAGACAGTGATCGATCATGTGCGCACTACAAACAAGCAGAGGGACCATGCGTTGCCCAACCCTGCATGAACTCCCCGCGCCGCCAAAGGGCAAAAGTGGCTGGCCGTGGACCGAGGCAAGTCCCCCCTTTGTTGCTGACTTGGTGCCAGCGCTTACCACCGCTGCTGAATGGCCCAAATTGACGGTGGTCACCCCTACTTACAATGGGGCCGCCTTTATCGAAGAGACGATCCGCTCTGTCCTGCTCCAGGGCTATCCGAACCTGGAATACATTGTGATCGATGGGGGCAGCAGTGATGGCACGGTCGAAATTATGCGCCGCTATGCGCCCTGGTTAACTTACTGGTGCAGCGAGCCGGATCGGGGCCAATCCCATGCGCTGAATAAAGGCTTTGCCCAATCGACCGGTGATTGGCTGGCCTGGTTAAATGCCGATGACCTTTATGTGCCGAATGCCTTGTATGAAGTCGCTGCCACTGCGCGCCGGCAACCGGAAACGCATTGGATCATTGGCGTGCTCTGTTGGATCGATGAAAATGGCACTGACCTGGGCACAACTGCACCAACGCCCTTTAGCGCAGTGAACAATCCGGAACAGTGGGGTGGGCGGCGCTGGCTGGCCCAAGTTTGTTTTCGTGGGTCGGGTCTCTTCTGTCCGCAACCGGTTTCGTTCTGGTCGCGCCGAGTACATGAGACGGTCGGACCGCTTGACGAAACCCTGCATTACTCGATGGATCTGGACCGGTGGGGCAAGTTGGCCTATGCTCACTTTGAACCTACGCTGATCGGCGCTGAACTTGCTAGCTTTCGGCTACACGCGGCGCAGAAATCGGGCAGGGGGGAAGCGCGCTTTATGGTAGATGACCTGGCCATCGTCGATCACTGGTTGCTCAAGGTTGGTGGTGAGGAACGGCAAATTCTCGCCAACTACAGGGAATGGCTGGCGCAAGCGCTTGCTGTTGAACAATTGCACAGCCAAGTAGCCGAACAGCAACAGCGCTGGCAAAGGCTTATGCGCAATCAAGCCTTTTATGCGACCTTTGCCCTGGCCAAAAACATTTTGAATTCGACCCACTTTCTGCGCCTGATATTGGCACAGCTCAACAAACGTCGTCCAGCTTGGATGTATTTTTATGGCTAGCTCGACTGATGGACTTTTGATGGATCAAGCTGGTTTGCCGGCGCTGTTGCTGGCTTGTTTACGTGTTGAATATCAGGCTGAAACCTACAGCCAATGTGCCCAGTTATCGGCTACGGCGTGGGCGCAACTCTATGCACTTGCGGTTGATCAACGGGTTTCATCGCTGCTCTGGCAGCGGCTGACAATACACGGCCTGACGCCGCTAATCCCCGACGCAATGCGACAAGCGCTGCAGGAGCAATATTATGAATTTACAGTCGGAAATCTGCGCCTCTACCATGAAGTGGGGGCGGTGCTCAGCCGGCTACGTGACCAAAAGATCCGCGTGATTGTGCTGAAGGGTGCCCATTTGGGTGCGGTGATTTATGCCAATAAAGCGCTGCGCCAGATGAACGACGTTGACTTGCTCTTTGCCCAGGCCGATGTGCCCGCCGTCGCCGAACTCTTGGGGGCAATGGGCTATCAGCCGGACGAGGCGGTGGTACTCGAACGCCACTTTGCCGCCGAGCACCACTTGCCACGCTTTGCTCACGCCGCGCATGAGGCTACCTTTGAAGTGCATTGGCAGATTACTTATCCGCATAAAGCGTATCCGATTGTAATGGCTGATCTCTGGGCGCGAGCCCAGCCGGTAACGATTGCCGGGGTGGAGGTGTTGGCCCTCTGCCCGGAAGATCTGCTGTTGCATATTTGTGAACATGCCACCTATCACCACCTGTTTGAGCAAGGCAGTCGTTTTCTCTGTGACATTGATGCCATTGTCCGTCGTTACGAAGCTGTGCTTGATTGGGCTGCCTTGCAAAGCCGCGCCCACCAATGGGGCTGGCGCAAAGGCTTCCAGCTGGCTTTGACCCTCGCCCAGCAATTGCTGGCGACACCGATTCCCGCCAATGTTCTCTGCCAGTTGCAACCAACCGGGGTGGAGAGTACAGTGGTGGCGCAGGCGGTTTGCCAACTTTTTTCCGCACAGCGCAGCGCCCAAATCGTTTCCACTGAATTTGCTCAGATGTGGGAAACGCAATCGTTGCGCCAAAAAGTCCAACTGATTTGGGCACGACTCTTTTCACCAACCCTGATCAGCCAAGAGTACGGGGTAGAACCTAGTTCACGCAAGCTCTATTTTTATTATCCTGTGCGTTGCAAAGATCTAGTCGTGCGTTATGGCTACATACTCTGGCGACTCTGGCGGCGCGATCCCTTGCTCAATGCCACCACGCAGCGCAAGCATCAGCTCGCGACTTGGCTAGCACAACCATGAGGCCGATCCAATGAGCTTCCGTCGCACCGTGGGGCGCACTGTGGGGCGCATCGGGGTGAAAATCATTCAGCGTCTCCTTGATTCGAGCTTGGGCCAATATGCCGTGGCCGAATTTGCATACAGTGTAAAAGCACACTTATACGAAGAAGCCGTAGGGCCTTTAAAAGCGTGTGGCCAGGGCGTACGCTTTCAACAACCGGTGCTCATCGCCCAGCCGGAAATGGTGGAAATTGACGATGATGTTTCCTTTGCGGCCTATGTCCACATCTGGGGCGCGGGTGGGGTTCGCATCGGCGCGCGCACCATGATCGGCTCCCATGCGGCCATTAGCTCGGTGACCCATGATTATACCCACCCCAATATGCACGCCACTGTGATCATGAAGCCGATTCTGATTGGGGCTGATGTCTGGATCGGTGCCCATGCCATGATCATGGCCGGCGTCACGATTGGCGAAGGCGCGGTGATCGGGGCGGGCAGCGTGGTCACTCATGATGTCGCCCCCTTTACGATTGTGGCGGGTGTACCGGCGCAGCTGCTGAAAGAGCGCGTGGTCAATGGGATCTTCGGGGGTTGACAAGCTCACCCCGCCGTCAACGCGCCCCGTGGGCACCCGGGCTACCGAACAACGCCGGGTACCCCCCTCCCTTAGCCGGGTTTACCCGGCGTTGTTCGGTAGCCCTGCGGCTTTAGCCCAGGGCGATCTTGTCAACCCCTGGATTCCGGTTAAGCCAGAACGTGTGGTCACTACTGAAATAATGGAAAGCGCATGAAGATTACCCACTGTCCAAGTTGTGGAAGTACCGCGGGCTATATCGTTGGTAATATTGGGACATCCTTTTGCCTGGCGCGTGCCGATGAACGCTTTTGCCAACCCGAATATCGCATTCGCCTGTGTGCTACTTGTGGACTCTATTATCGCACCGTTGTCCTTCCCCCTGCGGAGATGGACAGGTATTACCAAAATGTTGATTTCTGGCAGTGGGATGGCGGCGCGCTCTTCCCTACTGAAGGGGTTATCTATAATTTTCTCCAGCGCATGCCGCAAGGTAGTAAAATTTTGGATTTCGGCTGTAGCATTGGGCGGCTATTGGCAACTGTGACCACTCGCCATGATTGTTATGGGGTGGAGATCAATCCCCAGGCCGCAGCGGTGGCGCAGAGCCGGGGTATCAACATGTTGGCTGATGGGGAATGGCAAGCGGCGCGGTTTCAGGTCATCATTCTGCATGATGTGTTTGAGCATTTGTACCAGCCGACCGCACTTTTAGAAGAAGTCGCCAGCCGGCTAGCGCCAGGCGGCTACCTGGTGATCGCCACCGGCAACGCCGATGCACGCGCTTGCCGGCCGGATCTAGCCAACTATTGGTACTTTCGCTATTTTGAACATCTCTGTATGTTGGGGCGTGCCCATGCGCGGTTCCTGGCGACTCATCTGCAAATGAAACTGGCCTTTTGGCAGGAAACGCCGCACTACCAGGTGCCGCGCCGGGAAGTGCTCCGCCAACAGATCGAACATTTTGCCTATTGGCAATTTCACCAAGCGCGACCCACGGCGTTCTCTACCCTGCTGCGTTTGGTGCCGCGCTTCAAAAATGCGGCAACCTGGCCCGAGCCGCGCCTCTTTAATGGTGCCAAAGATCATGTGGTCTTTGGTTTGCAAGCAGCCAAAGGGTAAGCGATGCAATCACCTGAATTACACGAATTACCACCAGCGCCGGCGGGCAAAAGTGGCTGGCCGTGGACCATTGCGTCACCGCCGCTGCCGCCCGCCATGCCGAATGGCGACTGCTGGCCGAAAATTACGATTGTCACCCCTTCCTATAACCAGGGCGAGTTCTTGGCCGAGACGATTCGCTCCGTGCTGTTACAAGGCTATCCCAATCTCGAATATTTGATCATGGATGGCGGCAGCACCGACAACAGCGTTGCGATTATCCAACAATATGAACCGTGGTTGACCGCATGGGTGAGTGAGCGTGACCGCGGCCAAGCTCATGCCATCAACAAAGGCTTTGCCCAGGCCACCGGTGAATGGCTCGGTTGGCTCAACAGCGACGACTGTTATGCGCCCCATGCCTTACGCAAACTCATCACTGCCGCCCAACCAGTTGCCGCCAATTTCGCCCACGGCGCATGTACCCATTTCGGTGATACGTTGGATGCTCCTTACCTGCGCCAACCACTGCCCGCAGCCTTCCATCCCGAAACTTTGCGTTTGACCATGGAGTTTGATCAGCCGGCCTGTTTGTGGCAGCGCACACTCTTTACCCAGGTTGGGCCACTCACCGAAAGTTTCCATTATGCCTTTGATTGGGAGTTCTTTCTCAAATGTGGCCCCTACATTCGCCTGGCCTCACTGCCCGATAATGTCGCTTTCTATCGCCATCATGCGCAACACAAGTCGGGTAACGGCGGGTGGCAACGTACAAACGAGTTGTTAAAAATTTATGCAACCCATCTACCTCTTGGGCAGCGGCTTGCATTTATCCCATTCCAAGCCACCTTTTGGCTCATCGAGCGGTTTGATCGACTACGCGATCACCGCTATTGCACTCGGCTGTCCAACCTGGTGCTGCGCTGGCTTGATCGCCTCTTGCCCTACCAACCCTTCCTGCATCCCTTTATTCGCATGATGTTTGGCCTGCCAACCGCGGCTGTGAGTCTACCCGTGTGCTACATTTCGCCCGTGCCAGGATTATAAAATGGGCCTTTTACGTCTTTTACACGCGGTCGCCGTGGTCATCGCCCATTCCACGCCGATTTTGGGGATGCCCTTAATCGGCGGTGTCGGTGCGGTGCAAACCTTCTTTATGGTCTCCGGCTTCTACATGACGTTGATTTTGGAGACCAAGTATGTGGGGCCGGGCAGCTATTGGCTCTTTATCAGCAATCGCTTTTTGCGCTTGTTCCCCATCTACTGGGTGATCCTGGCGCTGACTATCGCCAGTGCCCTGGTTTATCGCATTGCGCTAGGCCACTGGCTGCAACTTGCACCTTTTGTGCTCTGGCGCCACGAACTCAGCGGCCCGACCTGGCTCTATCTGCTCTTGACCAACGTTGCGATTGTCGGCCAGGATCTGCTGCTCTTTTTGGGACTGGACCCACAACGTGGCACCCTCTTTTGGACGAACGATTTTCTGGCCCAAGCGGTACCGATCTATGCCTTTCTGCTTGTCCCACAAGCTTGGTCAATTGGGTTGGAGATCACCTTTTATCTCGTGGCCCCGTTCATCGTGCGGCGCAACGTGGTGCAAGTTGGCGCGCTTGTTCTGCTCAGTTTGTTGCTGCGCATCTATATTTATTATGGCCTCAACTGGCATTTTGACCCGTGGACCTATCGCTTTTTCCCGACCGAACTAGCCTTTTTTCTCTGTGGCACGCTGGCTTATCGCCTTTATGCATGGCTCAAACCCCAAGCTTGGCCCCATGCGCTGGCGTGGGTCGTTACGCTACTCATCTTGGGGTTAACCATCTTTTATCCCTTGCTACCCGCACCATTGGGGAATGAGGAATTGAAACTTTGGAGCCACTACCTGCTCATTCTGCTGGGTTTACCCTTTGCCTTTCTTGCCACAGCCACCTCCAAGGTGGATCGCTGGCTGGGTGAGTTGTCCTATCCCGTCTATTTAGTCCATTTTTTGATCATCATGTTGTTGCGCGTGATCCCTGGCGTTGACCAGCTTGGCCTGGCCGAAGGGACCCTGGCGCTGTTGTGCTCATTGGTCGCCGCGGGGCTGTTAAATGTGCTGATTGCTAACCCAGTGGAAAAGCTGCGCCAAGCTCGGGTTGATCAGGCCAGCCGCCAACGCGCGCTCGCGCTTCCCACGACGACCGACCGCCATTTACCCTCGTCCGTCGTCAGTCGTCAATCAGAAACCCGCGTCTAGGATGAGTCAATCGACGCGATTGCGCATCCTGATGATCTCGCCCACCCCCATCTTGCCGATGAATGCCGGCGAACGGGTGCGCATTTGGCATATTGCGCATGGCTTAGCGCGCCATTGCGAGTTGACGCTGGTGGTGCCGGTTGATCAGTCGCTAGGCCTCAGTGGCGCGCAACCCTTGGCAAACGCCCCCTTCCGCGCGGTTGAAGTGCCCTGGTTCCCGCCCGGCCGCCCTCAGCAACTGCAAAGTCTTGCCTCAACTTGGCCCTATCATGTCGCTCTCTACTATCGTAAAAATATCGAGCAGCGTGTCAATCGATTGCTCGCTGCTGAACAATATGACCTGATTTATTGCCACTTTATGCTTACCTTGCCCTATGGCGTGGCGCGTGGGGTGCCTGTCATCTGGGATCAACACAATGTGGACCGTGTCTATTGGCAGCATAAAGTTGCCTTCTACCCTGAACACTCCTGGCGTCAACTCATCGCCCGTTGGAACCTGGCCAAAGTGCTGCGGATGGAGCAGCAACTGTTGCCCAAAGTGGCCGGCATTGTCTCCGTTTCCCAAGTCGATCAGTCGATCACCGGCCAACTGCTGCCGGCTGCGACCCCTTGTTTTGTCGCCCCGAATGGGGTTGACACCGACCATTATGGGTTCGCCGCCCGCCGTCCTGGACAACTGGCGGAGACTACCACCGCACGCCAACCGTTGGTGCTTGGCTTTCTGGGTTCATTAAATCTAGAACTTAACCAAATGGCCGTGCGCACTTTGCTGCAACAGATTCTGCCCAGCGTCATCGCCCACTTGCCGGAACGAGCGGTCTCCCTGCTGATCGTTGGCCGTGATCCCCCGCAATGGCTGCATGAACTGGTGGCGCAGAGCCCCTATCCATGGATTACACTGACGGGGACGGTGGCGGATGTACGCCCCTATCTCCACCAAATGGATCTGCTGGTTTTGCCATTGCAAAGTGGGGCCGGCACCAAACTGCGCGTAGTCGAAGCAATGGCGACCGGCGTCTGTGTGGTGGGTAGTGAATTTGCCCTGATGGGGCTGGCGGGGGCAGTGGTCGGGCAACATTGTTGCCTGGCCCAATCGCCGGCCCAATTTGTGGCCGTGATTTGTGAATTAGCGCGGAATCCCCTGGCGCGCGAGCAAATGGTGCTCTATGCCCGCCAGTTGGTCGAAGCGCGCTATCGTTGGCAACAGATCACCGCTCACTTGGCCACACAATTGGAGAGGACTTTTGGGGTTGCGCCGTGACAGTGGGCGTCGTCAGCGCATAGGGGTAAGTGTACTGCGCATCCCCCGCAAGGCCACGGGAGTACCCGACGCGTGTACTCGCCGCGGTCCCGAGATGCGCAGCCCGCTTTGCGTCACTGCTATCTGTGCTACCGCTTAGGGCGTAAAGATCGTCCCCGCGATGTGGCGTACGCCGCCGTTACATTGTACCGCATCATCGGCGCGGTTGGTGTAGTAGGCGACCATCACCTGGCCACCGGCCAAATTCACGGCGCGCGGATAGCCAAGATCCCACGACCCTGCGTCATCGCGCAAAATCAACTCTGGCCCCCACGTCCGTCCGTCATCCTCGGAGACCTTAGCGCGAATCCCATAAGGCACCACCCGGTAGCCATAACTCGCCAACAGCCGCCCATCGGGCAGACGCAGCAGATGGGTGGGACCACCCCAGTCACTGATGCGGGTGACGTAGTGCCAACTGCGCCCACCGTCGTCAGACTCGACCAATTCCGGCCAGGCGTTGCGGGCGTCGATCTGGCAGCGCAAGGCGGCGAGGATGCGGCCATCGGGCAGTAGCACGGGGCTGGCGTAGTAGCGGTTGACAAACCCGGCGTCAGGCGTGGTTGGTTGGATCGCACTCAGGTAATTCCAGGTTAATCCATTGTCTGGCGAGCCATAAACCGCCACAAAGCGATCCCCAGGACGGCCATCACCGCGCCCCACCGTCACAAAGAGCAGCACCAGCCCATCGGGGCGCACCAGTAAGTCGGGCTTCACTTGCACCCAGCTAAAACCAAAGGCCGGCACGTGGTAAGGTCCTTCCCAGGTGTGGCCGCGGTCGCTTGAGTATTGCACATAACCGACACTCTGTTGACTTTTGGGCGGAATGCCGAAGCCCGCGGTGAGACAGAAATCGGGTGAAGTCCAGTCGAGCGGCGTCGGCGGTGCTTGCGGGGCAAACCCACCCAGCAGTTGGCGATCAAACGCCAGCCGCGTCCCCAAACTTTGCACCGAGTCCACCGGCCAACTTTGCCCGCCATCGGTCGAACGCAAGGTCACATACTCGCCGCCCAGCGCATCGACTACACTGTGCCCCATGTCATAGGGCGCTTGATAGCTGCACGGCCCGCGCGAAAAACTGATTAGCAGTTCCTTCTCGTCAAAAGCCCAAAAGCCATGGTTAAAGGGCCAGCCGCAGAACTCATCGCGGTTGTAGTAGATGGTGATATGGTCGAGGTTGGTTGGGCGTTGGGCTGCGGGATAGGCAACGGGCATGGGACTGCTTTCTAGAAATCAACAAGTATAGAACGCGGATTGAACGGATGGGATAGATCTTAACCGAATCCGCGAAAATTAGCCTAATCGGCTCAATCCGCGTGCCATTGCGTTGCTGTGTATTCGTGACGGGGCAGGGTAACGCTGGCAACGTTTCCGGAAACTTTAGCATACGGCTGCGAACTCGTCAAACGGTTTTTATTTACACATACCTTCACCATCGCCTGGGCCGAATCCCGCCCGTAGCGCTTTTGAAAGTGGCGCATCACCCCATAACCCAACTTGGCTAAGCGGTCGCCGGGCTGCGAAAAGGCTAGGATATCATACCAGACCGTATCGTCGGCATGGTGCCATTCGACCATAAACCGCTCTTCGCCCGCCGCGGCATGGCCGGGGAGCGTGCCATAGGCCAGGCCAAAACGGCTGATCTCGGCACTGCTTTCATCCACATTGTAGACCACGCGACAAGGGTTAATCAGCCACAGGTTAAACATCTGTGGCACACAGGCAATCACCGTAGTGGGCGCAATCGGCTGGTTAACCCCACAGATCGACGCCCAGCCCAGGTTGCACATGCGCCACTGTTGCAATGCCTGCTTCGCCTGCTGAAAGATCCTCTCCCCCGCACCAAGTTTTACTCGATTGTGATCCAGCGCATAAGTGGTGGAAAGGGCCGGCTGCGTCGTCATCGGCATGGTTGCGCCCACGTCGGGATAATTATACGGCAATGGCTGGCTGCGGCTGATGATCGCCTCGATCTGCGCTTGGGTGGGTTTGGTAAGTGAGAAAAACATAATTGTGCTCCTTTTTATCATATACTAACTATGGTTGCTAACTATGGTTAGTATAAAGAGAAAATAGTAGTTTGTCAATAGGTAATCTTCTCTGGACAGACGCAGCGCCCATGCGTACAGGCACGAACTATCGTGCCTGTACGCATGGGCGCTCCTTTACTTCTATTTTATGGGACGAGTATGCTACTGTACTGTCAAGTAAGTTATGCGCGATTAGCCACGGAGTGGCGGCAGCAGGTAGCCCAGCCTTTTAAGGCTGGGGTCCAGCAGGTAGCCGCAGGTTGAAACCTGCGGCTACCTGCTGCCGTCACTCCGTGACTGATCCGAGTGCCAAAAGAGCATAATTTCGTTGACAGTTTGCTACTATTCCACTACGTACACTGTCGCATACTCGGCAATGCTGTTGTCCAGCAGATCCTCGACAATAATCCCCAGCGAATATTCGCCTGGGTAACTTTCATAGGCGGTCGCGGTAAACGGTTTGCCGGAGAAGGTGAGCGTGTCGCCCAGTTGTTCGCTGATTACCCAGTCATCACCCGTCTCATCGGCAATGTAGCGTTGCTCCAAAATGGTGAAGTAGTCACCTTCACGCGGGGTAATCTCGCGCGGGGCGCCGGTGCCATCAAGGTCAGCGAAACCAAAGGTGTACTTGTAGTTGAGATCGCCGTCAAAATGCATGAGGGCATACCGCTCGGCCCCATTATCGGCGTAGGTATAGATGCCGCGCACCACATATTCGGTGTCCGCCTGGCCGGCACCATAGACTTCCGGTTCAAAGAGCGCAAACGCTTCATCAACCCCATCGCTCAAGCTATAGATGGTCGGTGACCACTCGTAGATAAAATCGTCCAGGTCGGCGTTGGTCCACAGCGGGTAGATCACGCCGTCACTTTCCGCGCTCTCCTCGCTGGCGATAAAGTCTATGTCTTCGAGAATGTAGGCTTCGCTCTCCTCATCCCAGCGCGTCACCTCGATGTAGATATAACCCACATTTTCCCCTGCAATCTGCGTCGCCAAGAGCACCGTTTCATCCGCCGTGATCTCTTCGCTGCTGATTTCCAACGGGTTCATGGCCAGATCAGTCTCTACACCGGGCGTGGTGATCTCCGCCACCTCGGATAGGAGCGGCGCGGCATAATCCTCTAGATCGGCGGTGGCACCTTGGGCGCCAAGCAACTCAAGATCCACGGCTTCGGGGTCGAGATCGAAATTGGTGTAATGGAACAGGAGAAAATCATCCCACAGCGACGCGCCGGCAAAGCGGCTGGCATACCCCGTATACGATAGTTCGCTCTCCGCCGTACCCACCGCGACCAGCAGATCCGGGGTGGGAAAGAAGATCGAAAAGCCGCTGGCCCCAGGCCGTTGGCTGCCGCTGATCTCAGCCAGGATCGCCGCCTTGTAGGCTTTCTGTAAATTTTTGAGCGCCCCATCGACTTCGTCGGATTGGGCAAACTCAGCGGTCAACTTCGCAAAGTGACCCAAGTCCAGATAGGGTGAGGGTGCTGCGGGGTCAAAGACCGTCTCAAAGGCTTGCGCATAGGTGCGCGCTTGGGCAATGGCGGTCGGGTCAACCGTGGTGAGGGCAAAGGCAAAGTCATTGAGCGCGGCCATCAGCCCGGTAAATTTACTCAGGTCAATCGCGGTCAAGGTGACATCCTGGCCCATCTCGGCCGCCAATGCCTTGGCCGTGAGCGCTTCCTCCCCCAACTCTTCCAGATAGCTAGTGCGGGCGGCGTTGTCGACAATGCGCAGGTCGCTGGTAATGTAACTGCTGACAATACTCTTGGCCAGGTCGCCGCCGGTTTGGGTCGGTTTAGCCGTGAGCGCGCCGAGAAACTTGGCATAGGCCCAGCCGAGCGCCGGTTCGGTCTCTTGCGACGCCACGGCGTAACGGGCGTAGGGGGCCACCCCGGCCAGCACGGCCATCTCGCTCATGAGGCAGGCATCGAAGCCGAGCAGGTCCAATTGCCCGACCTTGGTCTTTTGCAAAATGGCGGCCAAGGCCTGGTCAATTTCGTTGACCGTCAAGGAACTCCCCTCGTCGGGGGCGTCATCATTCCAACCGCCGACCCAACCAGCGCCATGATCAGAGAGAATCAGCGCATATTTTTTGGCGGGGTAAGTCTTCATCGCCCAGACGGCGAAATCGACCAATGTTTCGGGCGCGCCACTGTCCACCTCGCCCAAATCGTCTAGCTCCGCTGAGCCAATCGTGGTCAGGTCGCGATCCTTTTCGATTAGAAAGCGCTTGGTCCCGGTCCAATCGCCATCGCCGTCAAATCCACCATCATAGCGATCAAGTTGGGCGACAATGGTCACCGCTGGCGTGGAGCCGACCCATTCAGCCTCGTTCAGGTCGGTAAAGATATCGCCTTCGAGGATGGGGTCATCGGCATTTTGATAGAGCATCACCAGCCATTCGCGGGTGGCCGGTTTGCTGCTTTGCGCGTTGACGGGTGGCCAGGGGGCTAGCCCGAGCAGAACGGTGAGAATCGCAAGGAGTTGGAGGAACTTGACGATCATAAAATTTTCCTTGTAGGTGGTTATCAGGCGGGTTACGAATCAGTTTGTGCTGCGGCAATGAAGGTGGGTAGTGTAGCACAAGTTAACGCGTGGCGTAAACTTATGGGGCCTTCGCTTGATCGTGCTTAAGCAGTAGGACAACGTTAAATTGTAGCTTCCCCGCTGAATCGGGGGGTGTGTCCCAAGAAAGGGGCCAGTTGCACTACGTCCCCGGCACAGGCGAAAAATTGGTACGTCTGCGTACCAATTTTT